>CASDRU010000001.1 GCA_949283305.1 uncultured Spirochaetales bacterium
ACAAGGCTTCATGGATCCTCGACAGATGTGTCTATGTCACGCTCTCGACTATCGATGAACAAGGTTTCCCTCGTCCAGTCGCCGTCGATGTCATCCAGCATGATGGGATAAGGGAGATATGGATGACGACATACTGTAGCTCAGCAAAGGCAAGGCATATTTCCTCAAATTCCAAAGCCGGAATCTCTTTTGTCAGGGAAGCGGACTGCGTGAGCCTCATAGGGATAGCCGAAGTTATTGTAGAAAAGGATATACTCAGGCGACAGTGGAAGGATTTTTTCATCCACTACTATCCCGATGGTGTTGATGATGAAAACTACTGCCTGATCAGGTTCGTCACAAAGAAAGCTAAACTATGGATTGATGGTGAGTCTTCCACCTTTTCATTCTGATGCTGTTGCTTTCATCCCATCGGCAAGCCAATGGGTTTTTCGCAACAACATTATAACCAAAAAAACAAAGCATCCTTTACAGAAAGACAGGATAATATAAAAAATGCTTTTACATACGAAAAAAGTTTATCAGGAAAAAATATTGCTCTGATAGATGACATAATGACAACAGGATCGACCTTAAAAGAGTGTATCAAAGAACTCTACAAAGCAGGAGCCGAACGAGTTATTTGCTTTGTTCTTGCTTTTAACCAATTTGACTGCCAATTTCCATCAAGCAGCACCATATTTAATACAAATTCACCTCTATTTTTTAATTCGCAAACGCTGAAGCCATTCTATAGAGGAGAAGAAAAAGAATATAATGATTACCTCGCTGAGTTCTTTTCAACATTAAACAAAGAGATTTTACAAAATTCATAAAACTGAACATAACAAATAAAAATTTAGTTTTAAGAAAAAAGATTACAGCATCCTTATGAAAAAAATCTACAGATCATCTTGAAGAATTTCTACAGATTATCTTGAAGAATTTCTACAGATCATCTTGAAGAATTTCTACAGATTATCTTGAAGAATTTCTGAACTCCCTCTGAAACCTGCAGGCTTTCTCAAGATATTATCCATGACCCTGTAATAAATTAATATATTACTTAATGATGTTTTGCCAAACAGTTTTGTGGTATTTTGTCAAACAGATTTGTGGCATTTTGTCAAACAGTTTGGAGGTGCGGACAAAAACTTGGACCTGAAATAAGGGAAGAGGTATAGATGTACGCACTAGAAGAGAGAAAGAAAGCAGTAGAGCTTTATCTGAAGTATGGAAGACATGCAACTCTAGTGATGAGAGAACTTGGGTATCCTGACTATAAAAGTCTCATTGCATGGGTAAAGGAATACGAAGAGACAGGTACACTTCATGAAAAAGGCAACTATACAAGAAGCTACACGAATGAAGAAAAACAGAAAGCTGTTGATTTCTATCTTGAGCATGGTCGCCAGATAAGTTACACGGTCAGGGCTCTGGGGTATCCATGCAGAGAGAAACTGATTGAGTGGATAGATGAGCTTGCTCCAGGGAAAAGAATCATGCATGAAGGCTGCATGAAGCGAGATAAGCATTCCTCGATGGAAAAGAAGACAGAATGCATCATGAAGTTTGCAGAGCGTTCTGGGAGCGCAGAGGAAGTAGCAAGAGAGGCAGGTGTTTCCCGTTCCTCACTTTATACATGGAAAAGAGAGCTCATAAATGATATCAATATCCCCATGAGCAAAGAAAAGTCAAAGGAAGCGGGAGCTCCCATCATAATCAATAGCATTGATGAGGCGAAGGAGATTATCGCCAGATATGAGAAGAGCATAGTCGAGCTTACAGAAAAGAACATAGAGCTTGAGGAGCGCAGGCGACATGTAGAAATAGAGCTTGCATGTCTAGAGAAGGCTGCAGAACTGATAAAAAAAGACCAGGGCATCAGTCTGGAAAGACTGACAAACAGGGAGAAGACGCTTGTGATTGATGCCCTTAGAGAACGTTTTCACCTGAAGGAGCTTCTCCCTATTCTTTCAATAAGCAAAAGCAGTTACTGCTATTGCAGCAATGCCATCAACAAGGACAAGTATGCAAATCTTAGAAAGAAGATATGCCAGCTGTTCGAGGAGAATGATGGCAGATACGGATACAGGAGGATTCATTGTCTTCTGCAAAGGGAAGGACTAACCGTTTCAGAGAAGGTTGTACGCCGTCTGATGAAGGAAGAAGGGCTTATCGTGGTCTTCGTGAAGAAGAAACGCTATAGCTCATACAAGGGGGAGATTTCACCCGAAGTGCCGAACCTTCTAAATCGCGATTTCAATGCGGATGCACCTGGTGAGAAGCTTTTGACCGACATAACTGAATTCAGCATCCCCGCTGGAAAGGTCTACCTTTCTCCTCTCGTGGATTGCTATGACGGAATGGTCATCTCCTGGAGCATTGGCACATCTCCCAACGCAGAGCTTGCGAACAGCATGCTCAAGAATGGCATTACTGCTCTTGGTGACGGGAAAAAGCCGATTGTCCATTCTGACCGGGGATGCCATTACAGATGTCCTGAATGGATAGAGATCATGGAGAGTGCTGGATTCATCAGATCGATGTCCAAGAAAGCATGTTCCCCAGACAACTCTGCTTGTGAGGGATTCTTTGGCAGATTGAAGAATGAGATGTTCTACAAGAAGGACTGGAGGAAAGTCTCAATTGATGATTTCATTGCTAAGATTGATGATTACATCCATTGGTACAATGAGAAGAGGATAAAGATGTCATTAGGTGGACTTAGTCCTCTTGAATTCAGGATGAAGAACAATCAAAATAGGTTCATAGCTTAAGTCCAAGAAATCATCCGCATCCCCTTTTGTGGTATTTTGTCAAACAGATTTGTGGCATTTTGTCAAACAGTTTTGCGGTATTGGAGGTGCGAATTAGATTAAGGAAGAGGTATAGATGTACGCAATAGAAGACAGGAAGAAAGCGGTAGTGCTGTACTTAAAGTAAGGCAAACATGCATCTATGGAATGAAAGAACTTTGATAGCATGACTATAAAATTCTGATGAGGAAACTGAGGGAATCAAAGGCAGGAGGCCTGATGCGCAGTGTACTTGCCAGGCAGTTGCAAGTAGTTGACTCAGACTTCTTCAAACTGTGCAAGATAAAGAGCTCTATATAAGCCATTCTCCTTTTCAAGAAGCTGTTCATGTGTGCCCTCTTCTGCAACGCCCCTGTCCTGGATAACAAATATCCTGTCGGCATTTCTTATTGTGCTCAAGCGGTGTGCGACTGTAAAGCTGGTCCTTCCTTTTAAAAGTGTGTCTATTCCCTTCTGGACAAGCATCTCTGTATTTGTATCTATACTGCTTGTTGCCTCGTCAAGTATTATTACAGAGGGGTTCATCAAAAGAGTTCTGACAAGAGCAATAAGCTGGCGCTGACCTTGAGATAAACTGGCAGAGCTTATCAGGGTGTTATAGCCATCCTTTTCCTTCAATATGAAATCATCAGCTCCTATCAGATGGCATGCGGACATGACCTCCTCATCCGTTGCATCTTCTTTTCCATACTTCAGGTTCTCCATTATGCTTGCCTTGAAAATAAATGGGTCCTGGGTCATGACAGCAACAGATTTCCTGAGCGAGGAGAATTTCATCTTCCTGATATCAAAACCGTCAATGAGCACTTTGCCCTCAAGCGGATCATAGAACCTTGCAACAAGATTTATGATTGTTGTCTTTCCTGCTCCTGTCGGACCTACAAGCGCAATGCGCTCACCCTTTTTTATGTGGAAAGACACATTGCTCAAAATGATTTTGTCCACCTCATCAGGATAGGCAAAGCTCACGTTTGAAAAATCGACAGTTCCGTCCTTTATCTCATACTCAGATGCATCATATGCCTCAGTTACTGTGCTCTCAGTATCCATCATCTCAAACACGCGCCCTGCAGCTGTTATGTTATTGGTCAGCTGGTTGTATGTCATTGCAAGCTGCCTGATGGGATTCCAGAAAAGAGTGAGATAGCTTGTAAAGGCAATGAGTTCACCTACAGAGGAAGAGTCATAATCAAGGAAGACAAAAGCAATGGTATAAAGAGATATTATCCCGAGTCCGTTTGATATACAGTAAACAACATTCATCAAATCTGCTCTCTTTACAGCCTTGTTCCAGCTGCTCTCGACATCGTTTATTATCTTCTCGAACTCTTCTTCTCTCTCCTTTTCGGCAGCATAGGCCTGTATGATCCTTATTCCTGAATAGTTCTCGTGGGAAAAGGCATTGAGATTTGACTGTTTCTTCCTGTAGTTTTCCCAGTTCACGAATCCCTTTATTGCGACAATGTATACAAGTGCAGCAAAGAACGGAACAACAAGGAGAGCAGAAAGCGCAAGGGTCGCATTTGAAATGAACATTGCTAGCATTACAGCAAATATTATGAACAGGTTCGGAATTATATTCGCAACAAGCTGTGTAAGCATGTCCTTCATATTCGATATGTCATTTATAAGGCGCGAGAGAATCTTTCCGGTTGGACGAGAGTCAAAATAGAAGAGCCCAAGAGTCTGAAGATGAGAATAGGCATCCTTTCTGATGCTGTACACCACCCTGTTCGTAACTCCTGCCATTATCTTGGCCCTTATCATGGTAAGGAGGTACCAGAGCACGCATAGAGCTGCACCTGAAGAGACTGAAATGACAAGTCCTCTCATGTCCTTGTTATATACAGCCACATCGATTGCATATTCTGTGATCTTCGGCAGGATTATCACAATGACTGCGGCAATGAACATGAAAGAGACAGCAAGAGCTATTCTCCTTTTAAACGGGGAAAGATATCCTATAGTCCTCTTTATGATGCTTTTCTTATCAAGACGGACTGTCTTTTCATCAGTGCGGAAGGTTTCCATGCTCATACCATCTCCTCCCCGTACTGTGCAAGATATGTCCTGTAATACAGGCCTTTCTTGTTCATCAGATCATCATGATTTCCCCTTTCAGCTATCTTTCCATCGCTGAGGAAAATGATCTCATCTGCATCCCTGACGCTTGAGATCCTGTGCGCGATTATTATCTTGGAAAGAGCATATGTGTTTCTCACCGAACGCTGGATTATCTTCTCTGTCTCCATGTCAAGTGCGCTGGTTGCATCATCAAGAATCAGCATGTTCGCACTGTGTGCAAGTGCGCGCGCAATTGAGAGTCTCTGCTTCTGTCCTCCAGAAAGACCCACTCCACGCTCACCTATTACTGTCTTTTCTTTTTCTGAAAGCCGCGAGACAAACTCATCAGCATCAGAAAGCTTCAAGGCAAGAGATATGTCTGAACTCTTTATAATGCCCTTCTTGCCGATGCTTATATTGCTGTCAATGCTGTCAGAAAAGAGGAATGTATCCTGGCTTACCAGAGCAATCCTTTCTCTCAGGCTCTTCAGCCTGTATCTTCTTATATCCTGTCCGTTGACAAGTATTTTCCCATCACTTGCATCCATAAAGCGCAGAAGAAGTGAGCATATTGTGCTTTTGCCGCTTCCCGTTGCGCCCATTATTGCAAGGCTCTTTGAAGGCATGATCTCAAAAGAGACATCATCTAGAATCTTCTTGTTCTCAGCTGAAAATGAAACATGGTCAAAGACAATGGATACAGATTCCCCTTCCACTTCTTCTTCCCCATCCTGAACAGAACTTTCCGTGTCAAGGATCCGGTTTATCTTCCTTGCAGATGCAACAGCGTTGCTTACTGCCTGAAGTATCCAACCCATATCCATCATCGGAAATGAGAGCCCGATTACATATGTATTGAGCGCAACAGCCTGACCAAGCGTCATTTTTCCGTTTATCACAAGTATTCCCGACACAAGGATATTCAGAACGCTCATCAGCCTTGCAAGAGCGCTCATGGGACTTGTGGTATCCGCAATGAGGAAATCAACTTTCTCATTTAGGCGTCTGAATTTCATGTTCTTCTTGTCAAAGCGGTTCATCTCTTTCCCGCTCTTTCCGAAAGCCTTTACAATCCTTATTCCGTTTATTGCCTCACCAGCTGTCTCGTTCATCTCTGCGGTCTCATCCGAGATCTTGTCATACAGCTTGTCTCCCCCGCGCTCTGCAAGGAATGCAAAGAGAAGGATAAACGGCATTATGCAAAGGGGAACGATGAGCCCGAGCGGAGTAATCTTTATTATGAAGAAAATATAGAGGATTATCTGGAAAATAAGCTCTGATGAGAAGACTATGATGAAGCCGAAAGTGAAGCCCACATTCTCAATATCCTGCTTTGTACGGCTCATAAGCTCTGCGGCATTGTTCTTGGAAAAGAAGTTCATGTCCATCTTCTGTATATGGCTGAAGAGATCCCTTCTCATCTCCTTTTGAGAAAATGCAGAAAGCTTGTCGGCAGCATACTCTTCTGTATAATATCCTGCAGCTTCAACTATGTATAAAAACGCAAGAATGAGGATGTAGGGAAGAAAGAGATCTGTTTTTGCTCCTGTGATTACATTATCCACAATGCGCTGTGTTATCTGCGGTACAATGGATGCAGCAATAACAGCACAGATAAGTCCTATATATGAAAACAGATAGAGCCTCTTGCGCCTCAGGGCATACGAAAACAGTCTGAACATAAAAAAAGCGGGGAAGAAAAAACTTCCTCGCAATTATATTGGCAGATAAATATTGATAAATCAAGGTCAGGAAAGCTCAAATGCACCTGTGTATAGCTGATAGTAAACACCCTTCTGCTCAAGAAGCTGCTCATGAGTTCCCCTTTCAATTATCCTTCCGTGATCGAGCACCATTATCGCATCGCTGTTTCTTACAGTACTGAGGCGGTGTGCGATTACAAATACCGTCCTGTTCTGCATAATCCTGTCCATGCCTGCCTGAACAAGAGCCTCTGTATGTGTGTCGATGCTGCTGGTTGCCTCATCCATGACCATTACAGGAGGATCTGCAACTGCAGCACGCGCAATTGACAGAAGCTGGCGCTGGCCCTGTGAAAGCCCTTCTCCGTTATTTGTGATCATCGTATCATATCCATCTGGAAGGTGCATGATGAAATCATGTGCGTTTGCAAGCTTTGCCGCGCGGATCACATCATCATCACTTGCATCAAGACGCCCGAAGCGGATATTGTCCTTGATGCTTCCCGTAAACAGGTTTGTATCCTGCAATATCATTCCAAGCGAGTGACGCAGATCATCCTTCTTGATCTTGTTGATATTTATCCCGTCAAAGCGGATCTTTCCGTCCTGGATATCATAAAAACGGTTCAGAAGATTTGTGATTGTCGTCTTTCCCGCACCTGTTGCACCGACAAATGCGATCTTCTGTCCAGGCTTTGCATACAGCGATATATCATGGAGAACAGTCTTTTCAGGAACATAGCCGAAGTCCACATCCTTCATCACTATATCTCCCCTAAGAGGAACATATGTTGTAGGACTCTTGTCCTGATGGATATGCTTCCAAGCCCAGAAGCCTGTGCGCTCAGCACTTTCTGATATGCTTCCGTCCTCATTCACCTTTGCATTCACAAGCGTGACATACCCATCATCCTTCTCCTCCTCTTCATCAAGGAGTTCGAATATACGCTCAGCACCTGCGAGGGCAAGAAGCACGCTGTTTGCCTGCTGGCTTATCTGGTTCACGTTGTTGCTCATGTTCCTTGAAAGGAGGAGGAACGCGGCAAGTGCTCCGACTGTGTAGCCAGGCATCAGGATGATGAGGATGCTTCCTGCAAGGACAAGAAGGACATACTGGATGTTTCCGAGGTTCATTCCCACAGGTCCTATGCTGTTTGAGTATCCGTTTGCCTTGCTCATTGAAGAAAAGAGCTTCTCGTTTATCCTGTCAAAATCCTTCTTGCTTTCCTCTTCATGAGTGAACACCTTGATTACTCTCTGGCCATTCATCATCTCTTCTATAAAGCCATTTACAACTCCAAGATCTGCCTGCTGCTGACCAAAATAGCGCCCGCTGCGGCTTGCTATGTGTGCCATTGTCTTTACTGTGATGATTGAAAAGAGGACAACAAGGACAGTCAGAATCCAGCTGTTCATTATCATAGAGACAAAGAGGAAAATGAGTGTGAGGGTTGCAGTTGCAACCTGGGTAAGAGCCTGACCGACCATCTGGTTGAGAGTGTCCGTATCATTGGAAAAGCGGCTCATCGTCTCACCGTGGGTATGAGTGTCAAAATAGCTTATAGGAAGACTCTCCATCTTCTTGAACATCTTGCATCTTATTGAGAAGATTGCACCCTGGGCAATCTTTATCATGACTCTCTGTACGATGAATGTCGGGATGACAAGAGTAAGCACAATAAGGATTGCGAATTTAGCAAGCGCACTTATAAGAGGCTCGAATGACGGATTTGAAACTCCTATCATCGGAGAGATGCAGTCATCAATCAGTGTCTGCATGAATGATGCGGCATAGCTTGTGCCGTAGGCAGAAAGAACAATGCAGACAAAGACAAGAGCAAGCTTGGCCTTGTGCTCAGAAAAGACCTCAGCAAAGAGACGCTTAATTGTCTTTGAGGGATTCTTTGCCCTGATAGCATATTTCTTACTCATAGTCCTTCTCCTCGTCACTTCCCTTTGTCTGGGTATAATAGAGGCCCTGGTAATTGCTGTTGCGCTTCAATAGCTCATCATGCGTACCGATATCCTCTATCCTGCCGTTGTTCATCATGATGATCTGATCGGCATCCTCAACAGATGAAATCCTCTGGCTTATTATTATCTTCGTCAGTCCCTTGACCCCGTCACGGAGGGCGGTCCTGATTGACTTATCTGTCTGTGTGTCGACAGCACTCGTGCTGTCATCCATGATGAGCACTTTCGGATTCTTTAAAAGAGCTCGCGCGATACAGAGTCTCTGGCGCTGTCCGCCGGAGAAGTTTGTTCCTCCCTGCTCCACATGGCTCTCATAGCCGTCCTTCATGCTCTCTACAAATGAATCGGCGTTGGCAATATGGCATGCTTTCTTTATGTCATCCAAAGTGGCATCCTTATTTCCCCATCTGAGATTCTCACTCACTGTTCCTGAAAAGAGTTGGTTCTTCTGCAGCACTACAGCCACGTTGTCGCGAAGTGCTTTGAGATTATATTCCTTTACATTCAAATTGCCTACTTCAACTGAGCCTTCTGTTGCATCATAAAGCCTTGCAATGAGGCTTACCAGCGTGCTCTTTCCGCTTCCTGTTGGCCCGAGGATTCCTACCATCTGTCCTGCTTTTATATCAAGGTTTATGTTCTCAAGGACATTCACGCCTTCCTTATATGCAAAGTTTACATTCTCAAAGCGCACATCACCATTTGAAACTTCCTTTCTTCCGCTCTCGTTTATGTCCATATCAGGGACTGTTGTGAGAACTTCAGAAATACGCTCTGCTGAGGCCCTTGCAATTGTCACCATGACAATGAACATTCCGATTATTATAAGCGATGAGAGAATCATGCTGTTGTATGTGTATACAGAAAGAAGCTGGCCTGTAGTCATCTCTCCGACATTTATAAGCTTTGCTCCGATGAATGAGACAGCAATGGTGCAGCCGAACATAAGGCTCATCATCATCGGCTGGACAAAGCTCATTATCTTCTGTGCCTTCACAAAGTTCTTGTAGATCTTCTTCGCAGCTTTATCAAAGACTTCTTCCTGCTGCTCTTCCCTCACGTATGCCTTTACTGTCCTTATTCCATTCAGGTTTTCCTGAACTACATTATTCAGTCCGTCATAGCTCTTGAAAGCCTTCTCAAAATAAGGATGGGCATTGAACATCATGAATGAGATGCAGATGGCAAGAAGAGGGATTGCAAATGCATATATCCCGACAACTCCCGGTCCGTTCTTGAACACCATCAAGATTGCGAAGATGAACATTATAGGAGAGCGCACGAACATCCTGATTATCATCTGGAATGCCATCTGCACATTCTGTATGTCCGTTGTGCATCTTGTTATCAATGAGGAGACAGAGAATTTATCGATGTTCGAGAATGAGAAATCCTGGATCTTGTAATAAAGATCATGACGCAGGTTCTTTGCAAAACCCGCGCTGGCCTTTGCCGCAGTCTTTGCCCCTGCAAGTCCGAATGTAAGCGAGAGACCGGCAGCAAGAATCAAGAGAAGGCTCATCTTCAGCGTATATCCGATATCCCCTTTTGATACTCCATTGTCGATAACAAGTGCCATGAGCATCGGGATCAGGACCTCCATGGCAACCTCACCGACCATCAGCAGCGGTGTTATGATTGTCTCCTTCCTGTATTCCCTTATACTCTTTTTCAGTATTTTAACTGTCATTGAGCTCCTCCATACGTAATAAAAGCCTTGTGACAAAATCATCAAAGAGCTTTTTCTCATCCTCAGAGAAAATGCTCTCAATATCCTCTTCAAGCTCAACAAGACGCTCAAAGCTCTCTTTAGCCGCATCCCTACCCTTATCAAGGAGAACAAGGTATTTCTGTCTCTTGTCTTTCTCAGAGTTCACACGGCGCAGGAATCCTGACTTCTCCATCTTGTCCAGCGTTATGGAGACAGCAGCACGGGATACAGAGAAAGCACTCTCTATATCCTTCTGATACGTGTATTCATTTTCCCTTGATAGAAGATATCCAAGAAGACGCAGCTGGGTAGCAGGAAGACCCACGTGCGTTTCTGCTACGCGGAGAAATGCCTGATCAAGCACCTTTATCTTCCAGCCTATATGATTTTTCATAATTGTCCCTTTGTTAAGCCGTTAACAAAATATAAGTGACACTTTCATTTTTGTCAATCTGGAGAAACAAACTACATATTTCTTCATATTCAGCTTTTCTTTGCTGTCTTAAAGGCCAAAGAGAAAGAGATGAAAACAAAGAGGTGAAGGGCCACCATGCTTGCTCCAATCGGGGTTCCGGCCATGTATGAAAGCGTGATTCCGAAAAAGAATACAATGATGGAAATCAGGACGCTTGCTATGCTGACGCTTTTGTAAGTCTTTTTAATCCTCATAGCAGAAAGGGATGGGAATATTATGAGAGCACTGATTAAAAGAGAGCCCATCATCCTCATTCCTGTTACTATTACAAGAGCTGAAAGGACTGCAAGAAGCGTGTTATAAGACTCTGCCTTTATCCCTGCACTCTTTGCGAAAACAGAGTCGAATGTGACTGCATAAAGCCTTGGATAAAGAAGGATATATATTGCAATCACTAAAGCAGAAAGGACTACCGACAAGATGGCATCTGTATTTGATACAGAAAGCAGGGAGCCGAAGAGAAAGTTGTTTATATCAGTATTTGTCCCTCGCACAAAGCTTATTATCAGGACACCGATGGCAAGGGAGGAAGAGGAGATTACGGCTATCATGCTCTCTGAAGATATGGCGCTCTGGTCCTTTATTCTCAATATCAGTATGGCGGCTATGACCACAACAGGTATCGTGAAGGCAAGGGGCGAGAAGGAAAGAGCTGTAGCAACAGCAAGAGCGCCAAAGCCGACATGAGAAAGCCCGTCTCCGATCATCGAGTTCTTTCTGAGAACTAGAGACACACCGAGGAGGGATGAAGAGACAGAGACAAAGAGGCCTACTATGAAAGCCCTCACCATAAACGAATATGAAAACATATCAAACATGCCCGCTCTCCTCTAAATACCTTTTTCCCACAGAAGATGAGAAGAATTCATCTTTTTCTGAATAAACTGAACCCATATGCCCAAGATAGAGAATATGCTTTGCGCTCTTGAGTGCAACATGTATGTCATGGGTGACCATTATCATTGTCATTCCTGATGCGTTTAGATCTTCAAAAAGAGAATAAAGATTTCCTGATGCAACAGGGTCAAGCGAGCTTGTGGGCTCATCAAGCAGAAGAATCTTCTTTGATGCTGAGAGCGCGCGGGCAATCAGCACTCTCTGAGCCTGTCCGCCTGAGAGAGTTGAGAAGCTTTTATTCTTCAGATCCAGAATTCCCAGCCTTTCCATGTTCTCATATGCAATTTTCTTATCCTCTTTTGAATAAAAGAAACGCTTTGTAAGGCTTGCAACACGTCCTGAGAGCACTACTTCAGCGCAGCTTGTAGGGAAAGAGCGCGATATATAGCTTTTCTGAGGAAGATATCCTATTGTCTTTTCAATTTTGGGAGCAAATTCAATTTTTCCTTCCATTGGAGAGATTATGGACAAAAGAGCTTTGACTAGCGTGCTCTTTCCTGCTCCGTTTTCTCCAACTATGCATAGATAATCCCCATCCTGGACAGAAAATGAGAGATTTTCAAGAATTCTCTCTCCTTCATAGCCAAGACTTATTTTCTCAGCTGAGATCAGAGTGCTCAATTCAGCGCCTCCTTTAGCGTTTCTATATTCCTTCTCATAAGGGAAATGTATGTCTCCCCCGCCTCAAAATCCTCTTTGCTGATTGTGTGCACTGAGTTGAACGTGAGCACAGAGCATCCTGTTTCCTCGCTTATTGCGTCACTTAAAAGCTGCGAAGAAAGCTCCATGTGCACAACAAAAGGGATATTCCTTTCTCTGATGATGTCTATCAAAAGGGAGACTGTCTTTGCATTGACTTCAGTCTCCTCTGCACAGCCAGGATAGGCTGCGTACCAGGAAAGGCCAAACTCGGTGAAGAAATAAAGAAGCGGGAAACGGTCTGCGACAACAATCTCCTTGCGCAGAGAAGAAGAGACAAGATCTCTTATTTCTTCTTCAAGCTTTTCTATCTCGCTAACATATTCCCTTGCGTTTTCTGCGTAAAAAGAGGCATTGTCCTCATCAATGGATGCAAGGAGAGAAGAAAATGATGATACAAGGGCTTTTTCATTTTCAAGGCTTGTCCACACATGCTCATCATATGATGCTTCTTCTTCATGTACGTTTATTATGCCCTCACTCTCCTCTTTGAGCTTTACTGGAGCATTATCAAGGAGAGAGAATACACATGCATCAAAATCATTGTTTTTTAAAAGCTCTGAAATATAGCTCTGGCTTTCGCCTCCCGTGAATATGAAAACATCGGATGAGAGGATTTTTATCACATCAGAGCTTGTAAGCTCATAGGAGTGGACACTTGAGCCAGGGGGAAGAATCATGACCAGATCAGCTTTATCCTTCACAACAGATCGCGCAATGTCATAGGATGGGAAATCAAGTGCGGTAATTACAATTCTATCTTCATCAATCACCTCTTTTCTTTCACAGGAAGTGAAAAGGAAAAGAGGAATCAACAAAAGAAATATCAACTTTCTCACGAAAATGAATATAGCAGAAAAAAGGAAAGAATAAAATTCCCGGCAGGCAAGTGGATTGACCTGGATTTCATCTATGCGGTCTTCACATTCTGTGAGGATGTATTCATAGGGATCAAAGAGCATGTGAGTCCAAAGTTTTGTTAACCACACAAAACAGAAGGACCGGCACATGCTCTTTTTTCCAATTTCTATTTTCCATCCCTCAACTTTCCGCGAAGAATATATTTTAAAGAGACATATTTTGGCAGAGGCCTTAGCTTACGATGCCATCCTGCCTGACTATTTTCATCCTTCGTATATTTCTTACCCCGAATCTCAGGGTATTTTCTCTGTTTTCCCAAATTAATGCTGACTTAACAGCGAATGCATTACGGATATTGTGACAATTTACACTTTTTTCGGAGTACAAGATGATTGAGATAAAAAGAGACATTTATCTTCAGCGCCTGATTAAAGGAATTGGTAATGACCGCGCAAAGACAATCACGGGAATCAGAAGATGCGGCATGGGATGAATATTTCAATTATGGCGGGCTCCTTTCTATCTATGCAGAAGGAATGGATGATGAGCAGAAAGTATTCTTCCTCGGATATGTCACTAAGACAATCTGTGACAGTACCCGCTAAGCAAGCTTAGGGGCTTCCTGAGAGTATCTCAGGTCTTTTTCCTCGTTCACAGAAACCATGCTTCTTATGCACATTGCTGTACACTCGTCCACAGAGGGCTTCTCCAGAGGCTTGACTTCGCCAGTGTCCCTGGCTAGAGCCATCAGGCCAAAGGATTTCAGATTGAGAGCCGCATTGCGGTCTCTATCAT
>CASDRU010000002.1 GCA_949283305.1 uncultured Spirochaetales bacterium
ACAAGGCTTCATGGATCCTCGACAGATGTGTCTATGTCACGCTCTCGACTATCGATGAACAAGGTTTCCCTCGTCCAGTCGCCGTCGATGTCATCCAGCATGATGGGATAAGGGAGATATGGATGACGACATACTGTAGCTAAGCAAAGGCAAGGCATATTTCCTCAAATTCCAAAGCCGGAATATCTTTCGTCAGGGAAGCGGACTGCGTGAGCCTCATAGGGATAGCCGAAGTTATTGTAGAAAAGGATATACTCAGGCGACACTGGAAGGATTTTTTCATCCACTACTATCCCGATGGTGTTGATGATGAAAACTACTGCCTGATCAGGTTCGTCACAAAGAAAGCTAAACTATGGATTGACGGTGAGTCTTCCACCTTTTCATTCTGATGCTGTTGCTTTCATCCCATCGGCAAGCCAATGGGTTTTTCGCAACGACATTATAACCTAACCGTGCAAGCTCCCGTCTTCATAAGCGGGAGTTAGCGGTTTCTGTTCCATTATCTTCCAGTATCTGATATAATTACTACATGGAATCGAAGCGTTCGGAAGCTACAAGAAACAGGATACGCGACAGCCTGAAAGCCACCCGCGAGAAGCGGCTGCATCAGGAGAAGCGCGTCGTGCTTCTGAAGGTGAACAAGTCCACGCTCTCATCCTCCGATTCCGACCGTTTCGGCAGAATATTCGCCGAAGCGAAGTGGATACGGAACAGCATTGTCGCGCTTGAGGATGCTCATTCATATAAATACGATGAGCATAAGAAGGTCGTCCATTACGACAAGGACAAGAACCCCATGACCGACGACGTCACTATGCCGTCCGTCTATCACAGAGGGGTTGCAGATGCGGTCTTCCGTGATATATCGAACCTCGCAAAGGCAAAGGCCAAGGGCATCGATGTCGGGAAGCTGCATTTCGTGAAGAGCGTCGATTCCATAGACATCAAGACCGGGTTCATAAAGATCAAGGGACCGGAGATGATATCCATACCGGGCTTCCCGAAGCTCAGGGTATACGGCCTCGGGCAGCTGAAGCAGTACGGGGATTCATACGAAATCGCAGATGGCAAGCTCATAAGGAAGCCCTCTGGCTATTATGTGGCGATTACCGTCTGTATAGACAAGGATGATATGCCGAAGAGAGCGAAGACGGGCAAGACCATCGGGCTCGATTTCGGGCCTTCGAAGATAACCACGTCAGATGGCGAGGTGTTCGCTTATTACGAGGAAGAAACCGAGCGTCTCAGATTCCTAGAGCGGAAGCTCTCGAGGAAGAAGAAAGGCTCTACCCGCTATAAGCGATGCCTTATGCAGATCAGGGTGGAACGGGAGAAGGCATACAACAGGAAGATGGATGCGGCGAAGAAGGTCATCGCCGATCTGATGGAGAGATACGATACCGTATATTTCCAGGACGAGATGATAGCATCGTGGCACGCATCCCATTCCTATTCAAGCCGCGTGCAGCATTCATTCGTCGGGGCAGTGAAGGCGCTTCTGATGGGAATATTCAGCGGAACGGACGGAAGACGCGCATTCTGCATACAGCGCGGGTTCCCAACAACGAAGCTCTGTTCTTTATCACAACCTTTGGATAAGGTTGCATTATCCAAACCTTTTGGTAATCCAAACTTCAATAAGGAATATACAATAACTCCAAGAATTCAGATGTAAAAGGTTTGGATTAAATTTCGAGATGTATGCTTAATCCATAAGGAGAAAGCATATGGATTTCAGAAATTTGAAACAAACAAGGACTGCATTGGAGGTCCACTTCAAGGAAAAGGGATACAACCCAAAGAAGATTCAAGGTATTGGGTATTTAATCGACAAGATTGAAAGGATGCAGCTTGAAGCGAAGTGGAAATCCTTTGAGGATGTATGGAAGTGGATTGACGAGACATCAAAAACCGAAGGTACTAAAAGATACCGTTCAATCCTTCTCCGGCAAATAGAGAATTATGACAGTTACGGTTTATTGCCGGAAGGCACAAACAGCAGAACCCTGAGGAGCAAAAGCAATTATTACAAACTTGCGCAAGAATTCAGGGATATTATTGACAAATTCAAGAATGATTTCGCAACGCAATATTCGGAAGGAACCGCATATTCATGCTGCAATGTTGCCATCAGGCTATTCATGCATATCCAAGAGCGAGGAACGACAAGTCTATCTGCTGTAACAAGGCAGGACATCGAATCTTTTGTCCTTGATAAGGAAAGGAACCATACCAGAAATTCTTCGTGCATTAGCAATCTAAGGATGTTTTTCAGAAAATGCGGGGAACTGGATGAGGCATTATTCATCAAGCTTGAATCATGGCTTCCAGCAATTCAGAGGCATGATAAACCGCGCCAATACCTTACAGAAGCAGAGGTTTCCGAATTAAAGAAAAAACTGATGGAACCAGATTGTGAAGCAAGCCTTAGGGATAAGGCGATTTCTCTGCTATTCCTTTACACAGGGATGAGAGCTGGCGATATGTCCAATCTGAGGCTCGGCAATATTGACTTGGACAACGGCTCGATAAGGTTCATACAGCAGAAGACCGGGGAACCGATAGAGCTCTGCATACCCGCGATTGTCGGCAATGCAATCTACGATTACGTAACAACGGACAGGCATGAAAGTAAAGACGACAATGTATTCATTACAGAACAGGTCCCACACACGAAAATTACTCCAGCGCATGTTGCAAGCATACCTGGGAAGCTCCTGCTCCGCTTCGGCATAAGGAAAAAGGGAGAAGAAGTCGGTTCCCATCTGTTCCGGCACAGGATTGCAACGGAACTTCTAGGGATTAGAGTGCCCGTGCCAATAATCAGCAAGGTTCTCGGGCATGTGCATCCAGGCTCAACCAACAGATATCTTAATGCGGATATTGACAATCTTCGGAGCTGTGCGCTGAGCATTGAGGCATTCCCTCTCTCAGGGGAGGTGCAGAACTATGTATGAATACAAATCATTCATGAGGACATACCTCTTGGAATACATTGAATACAGAACTGCATGCGATTCATGGCATGAGCACAGTGGAGCCATATTGCAACGCATCGATTACTTTTTGCGGACGGCATACCCGGAAGGGCAGGCCCTCACACAGCGCATGGTGGATGAATGGTGCAGCAAGAAGGAATCTGAGAATGCAATAACGTGGGCAGGGAGAGTAGCACAGATGAGAGTTCTGCTACGATTCTTGGAAAACAGGGGATACATTTCAGGCCTCTCAGTGCCGGATACGTCAGATGTTTGCTATTCCGCTTCTGCCAGAAGGCCTCCTAACACGCTTTCATTCGAGTCGATTTCAAGGTTCTTCAAGGCATGCGACAACTTGCGAGGATACCGCAGTTCAACTCGCTACCACATGTATCGCCGCCTGATAATTCCCGTGCTATTCCGTATGCTATACAGCACCGGCATGCGTCCGTGCGAAGCCAGGCATCTGACTACTGATGACGTGGATCTCTCTGAAGGCGTTTTGCTCATCCGTAATTCGAAAAACGGGGATGGAAGGCTCATCGCACTGCATCCATCCATGACGGAACTGATGGCCAGATATGATGCAGCAATGGCGAAAATATGCCCATTGCGTAATCTTTTCTTTCCGAATTGGGACGGTGGAACACTAAAGAGAAGCTTCATCATAGAAAACTTCAAGAGCATCTGGCATAGCTGTAATGCAGAAAACGCTACAGCATATGATTTCAGACATAATTTCGCAACTGCAAACATAAACAGCTGGATCGGACTTGGGGATGGATTCCATGACAGACTGGTTTACCTCAGCAAGTACATGGGGCATTCGAAGCTTGAAAGCACAGCATACTACTATTCGGTTGTCCCTGCTCTTGCAGGCATCCTTGAGTCCAAGTGCGAAGAAGCATTGGAAGACATCATACCGGAGGTGGATTATGAATAAGAATGCATCTCTACTGATAGCAAGGAACATCGGACGCTTTATACATGACTATATGCCATCTCTCAGAACAGAGAGCGAGAATACGCTCAGATCCTACAAGACATCCCTTGAGCTTTACCTTCAATTCCTGGAGACAGAGAAAGGGATAACAGCTAAGACGCTTTCTCCCGACTGCTTTTCCGTAGCAATAATTGAGCTGTGGGTTGCATGGCTCCATGATACCAGAAACTGCTCCGACGGCTCCTGCATCGTACGGCTTGCGGCAGTAAGGATGTTTCTCCGCTTCCTAGCTAAGGAAGAGAAGACGTTCGCCTACCTCTATGAGGATAGTTGCTCGGTAGATATACGCAAACCACGTAAGAAAAAGATAGAAGGGCTTTCAAAGCATGCGATAAAGACAATATTGGCTGTCATTGATACGACTACGCCAATCGGGAGAAGGGATCTTTACCTCCTTGTTGTTCTATACTCTTTAGCCCTAAGGATTGATGAGGCCCTGTCTCTTACGATTGGCAATCTGCATATTGACGATAGGATACCTTATGCGGCCATAACCGGGAAAGGAGGAAAGATCAGGACGGTTTATATTCCCAAGAAAGCTGTCGCGCATCTGAAAAGGTTTATAGAAGAATTCCATGGAAAGGATCCTGCCAGCCAACGAATCCTTTTCTTCTCCCGTAATTCCGACGGTTACGGGAAGCTTTCTCAGCCAGCTGTCGCAAAACGCCTGCGCTTATTGGCAGAACAGGCAAATAAGGCCTGTGATGAAGTTCCCTTGACTCTTCATGCACACCAGTTCCGTCATGCTAGAGCAACCCATTGGCTTGAGGAAGGTGTCAACATCGTACAGCTCTCCCGCCTTCTTGGGCATAGCAGCATCAATACTACGATGGTTTACCTCGATATTACATCTGAACAGGTTGCGACCGCCCTGAGCAAACTTGAGGATGAGAATGATAAGAGCATAGCCCCAAAGTGGAAAAAGAACACAGATCTTGCAACGCTTTGTGGTCTTAAGCCGTGAATTTAATCCAAACCTTTTGCATCTGAATTCTTGGAGTTATTGTATATTCTTTATTGAATTTTGGATTACCAAAAGGTTTGGATAATGCTGCACATGCGGTGAAATGAACAGCATCGGACGGTTCCAGAAGGAATTCCATTGCGCCTACTGTGGAAACGAGGAAGGCGACAGGGATGTCCATGCTGCGGGAACGATAAAAAAGCTTGGCTCAGCTATAAGAGCCCAGTGGCTGGACGAGCCCTGCGTGGAGGGTGATTCCTCTATCCTTGGCGGAGTTCTGAGGGACTACCGCAGGGGACAAGATCGCCTGATGAAGCGAAGATTATCAGAAACCGCCGCTTCTTAAGCGGGGGTAGTTCATTATGATAATGTCAGGAAGAATAAGGAAAAGGGGATTTTCGAAGAAATAAAGTGAATGAAATACGCCCAGGCATTCTGGGCGTATCAGGATATTTAAAGGCAGTTCAGATACCCATTGTCTTTTCTTTTTCCTTTTTTGCCGCACTCTGGATTTTATCTGCAATAAGCTCGATTCCTTCATAAAGCTCATAGCAGTCCTGGCTTACTACCTTTTCTTTCTTCCAGCTGAAGTGCATTATTGCATCAATATGATACCCGATTCCCTTGCTTTCTCTCTTGATGGCAAGTTCAAGATCCTGAAGATAGTCATCTGCAAATGCAAGCTTCTTCAGTTTTTTGTCGATGAAGGTCTTTGTCTCATCACTTGGAACATAGTTTACGCCTCTTATAGTCAAATTCATAAAGGCCTCCTTTTCTTACTTAAATTGTACCATGAAAAAACTGAAAATAAAGAATTTTAATAATAAAAACGATGAAAATGAAAGGAAGGACTCATTTATCTTTTTTTCTTTTGTTCCTGAAAATGAGGAATTTGCCTGCAAGGTAGTTTATAATCCCCTGAACCAGATTTGAGATGAATTTCCAGAGCGTGGGATTGAGCTGCAGTATGTCCACTGAGATAAACATTATGATTGTATCTATTATCCCTGTTGAGATGCGGCATGAATAGAAGCCTGAGATTTCCTTTATTATTCCTTTCTTTCCGCTTCCCTTCTTCTTGAATACAAAGAACTTGTTCGTAAAGAAGGCAAAAGTGACGGCAAGAAACCACGAGAACATGGTTGCTGGAACATTCCAGAATCCAAGTATGTCATAAAGAACAAAATAGCTGAGCATGTTGACACATGTTGCCATCGCTCCAAATATGCAGTAGGTGAAGAAGTCAAGATATTCCTTAAGCTTTTCTTTAACGCTCATATGATGTCTCTATATTAAGCTCATTGCGGTATTTGGCAACAGTACGGCGTGCAATCTTTATCCCCTTCTCATTAAGGGCATCAGCAATCTTCTGATCCGAGAGTCTCGAATTCTTATTCTCCTCAAGTATTTTCTTAATCTCCTCCTTTATGGCGTTCTTGCTTATTGCCGCATCATCATCCTTTGAAAAGCCGGAAGAGGAGGAAAAGAAATATGAGATGGGGAAGAGCCCCCAGTCTGTTTCTATTGCCTTCCCGTTTGCTATTCTTGAGACGGTTGAGAGGCTGAGAGAAAGAGCTTCAGCGCATGCTGTCATCGTATCAGGGACGAGACGGGACGGGCCGTTTTGGAAAAAATCCTTCTGCTTGTCCAAGAGGTAGAATGCGATTCTCTTTGAGTTTGTCTTCCTTATGTTCAGTGCATCAATGAGGTCTTCTGCCTTCTTCTTGTTCTCCTCAAGGAAGCGCAGTGTCTCCTTGTCTTTCTTGTCTTTCTCAAGATCAGCAAGCATCTTCTGGTATTCAGGATTAAGAGATACCTCTGGAAGAGAGTCATTGTAATCTGTTATTTCAATTTCTTTTGTCTCTCTGTTTTTCCTTATACGTATTTCCGGAATCACTATATTGTCCCATTTCTGATTGAATTTTTCTCCGGGATACGGGGTGAGCGATTTTATAATGTCAATGAGGCTCTTCGCATCATCCTCGTTTATATCAAGGGCTTTCATTATCCTGTCAGTCCTTGAGTTCTTTATCATCTCAAGGTTGTTTGCAATGAAGATCAGATTATCTTCATCCTCCTTGTTCATTCCAAGAGCCTTTATCTGGATTGAAAGGGAGTCAGGGACGCTGTATGCCCCGATTCCAACAGGATCGAGAGAGTGCAGGATCTCAAGTGCATGGCATAGATATTTTCTGTCCTCAGCCTTCACATAATCTGATGCGCTGGAAGGAAAGAAACCATTGTCATCAAGGGCAGAGGCCAGGGTAAGAAGCACCCTTTTCGTATCCTCATCAATATCGAGTGCAGCAATCTGCTTCTCCAGATGCTCATAGAGGTTCTCGCCTTCTGCAATGATTCTTTCCATCCACCACGATTTCTCATCCCCGTCATCATCAGGGATGCTTTTCATCTTCGGCATGTAGAACTCGGCTGCGGATTTTGAAGATGAGACAGTAATGAACGGATTTGACTCTTCCTCTTTTTTTATCTCCGCTTCCATATCGAGAAGGGGAAGAGACAGAAGCTCAAGTTTCTGTATCGTGCCTTGCGACAGTTTCAGCTGCTGTTTCAGCTCGGTTTTGAGAATCATGTCATTCACAGCAGGCGGAACTCCTCTCCAAAATATATTCTCCGTGCTTCGCTGTCATTTACAAGCTCATCACGCTTTCCGCTTTTTATTATCCTTCCTTCGCTTATTATGTGGCTTGTTGTCGTGATTTCAAGCGCATCGCGGACATTGTGGTCTGTCAGCAGCACTCCTATGCCGTCATTCTGCATCTCCCTAATTATTCTCTTTATCTCATACACTGCCTTAGGATCTATTCCTGCAAATGGCTCATCAAGAAGCAGAAAACGCGGATGCTGGGCAAGGCTTCTGGCAATTTCAGTCCTTCTTCTTTCCCCTCCAGATAAAGTGTAGCCGCGCTGGTGACGCACCTCCTCAAGCCCGAAGCGGCTTATGAGGCGGTTCATCTCTGCTATCCTCTGGCTTTTCTCGATTCTCTGGTTCTCAAGGATTGCCATTATGTTCTCTTCAACAGTAAGTCGTCTGAATATGCTTGCTTCCTGCGCAAGGTATGCAAGTCCAAGGCGTGAGCGGATATGCATGCTTTTATGAGTCACATCGTCATCGTTTATGAAGACAGAGCCTCCGTCAGCCTTTATGAATCCGCATATCATGTAGAATGTCGTGGTCTTTCCTGCACCGTTCGGACCAAGCAGTCCGACGCACTCCCCGCTCTGCATCGTAAAGGAAAGGGAGCGTACAACATGCTTCTTGCCATAATATTTCTCAAGGTTTTCAACACGGAGGGTATCAGTCATGGATTAATGCCTCTATATTGCTTCTCATCTCGATTCTCTCCTCATCAAGATCCATTGTGATCACCTGAGCCCTGTATTCATCCCCGCGCCAGACTACATCTGCATTTCCGCTTACAAGCACAGTATTCTCATTTCTGTTGTACACGACACGCTCTGCCCTGATTCTCACCACATCATCATCGTTTATTATGTTCATGTTCACTGAAAGCGAGAGAGTGAGAATGCCGTCATCCATAAGATAATCCAGATGTCCTGCATAGGCAGAGACTTCATTCCTGCTGTCATTTATCTCTAAAAATGATGATATGAGTATCCTCTCATTCACCCTGTCATAATAAAGGACGCTTGTCTTTATGTTTATACCCTCATCCTCATTATCAATTATTATATTCCCCTTAGCTTCAACTCTTTCCCATTCATTTCCTGAAAGGGTTATCTCGTCTGCCTGAATCTTCACATCTCCAGCATCCACAACAGCATTTTCTGAGAGCGTTATCTGCCTTCTTCCTTCTTTTAAAGATATCTCAGAGGAAGAGGATGAGAATGAGATCTCATCTGCAGAGAGCGGGAGAAGTGAAAATATGAGAAAACAGAGTATTATTATCCTTTTCAATATCTGAGCACTCCTGTTGCTTCGCTTTGGAAATTATATTCTTTCTTATTGAGATTACCATAAAAGGATGATGTTGAGAAACTTCCTTCTTCTGTCTCAATTGATGCATTTCCTGATCCTTCTATATCAGAAGTCTCTGTATCAAGTATGACCACTCCGTCAATCAATGCCTTCATGCTGCCGTCAGAGAGCATCACGTTTCCCCTCAGGGTGAGAACCATATCCTCTGTATCAAGGCTTGCGCTTTCTGCGCTTCCTGATGCATCTGCGGACGTGAATGTTATATCCTCCATCTCAGCTTTCTTGTCATATGAATAATACTCCAGAAAAGATGCATGCATCTTTATATCGCTATCTCCTCTTTTTATCGAGAAATCTGCATCACTCAGTCTCAGATCTGGCAGGACTATGCTCTCTTTTGCATTCTCATCTCTTTCAACAGAACATGAAACGAGTGTGAGAAAAACAGACAGGAGCAAAAGGATTTTCCTCATTTCTCGCATTTCTCCAGAAATACAGGTGCAAAGCTTTTTTTCTTTATCCTGAAGACAATCCCGGCAATCAGAAAGCCAAGAAGAAGGAAAAGGATTCCTCCGGAGAAGCCCATGAGCTCAGAAGAAAAGAAGTGATGAAACAGAAAATATCCTGGGACAAAGAGAACAAGAGGAAGACCGAATGTGAGAAGAATGACAAGTATGGTCTTTCCTGTTGGAAGATTTATTATCACATCATCTCCCTTCTTTATGCCGGATGCTTCGGGTATGTCGAGTGAAAAGGAAGTGTTTTTCCTGTTGCAGAAAAGTCCTGCCTTGCATCCGGCGCATGAGTCAGGAGAGCATCCTGCTTTTATTTTACTTCCCTCTACTTCCAAAACCGTGACTTTCTTATCCATTTTCCGGCCTCTCCAGGTCACATCTTTCTGCAATTGTCTTTACTTCCACTGCCATTCCGCTTTCCTCATCAATGGATACAACCACGCCATCAAAGCGCCCTTCTGACCAGCATTCATGACTGCGTTCGGGAATTGCTCTCATGTATTTCCTGATCTCAGTCTGGCTTTCAAATCCAGATACAGAATAAAAGGCTCCGACTCTTCCTGTATCGCTTATGTATGCTGTGCCAGAAAGGACTTTTGCATCTGCTGTGAGCACTTTCGTGTGGGTACCGATCACTGCAGCGGCCTTTCCTTTCAGAAAATACAGCATAGTGTTCTTCTCTGCAGTTGTCGCTGCATGAAAGAAGATGATCAGTTTTGCATTCTCGCTTTCTGCTTTCTCAAGAAGACGCTCTGCAGAAAGGAATGCGTTGTTTGCTGCTATCCTGTTCATCTGGCTGTTTCCGATGAGGTTTGCAATTATGAACTTCTTTCCCTTTATCTCTACAATGCGGAAGCTCTTTCCAGGCGTTGCCGGATTCATGTTGTACGGTCTCAGGATGAAAGGGTTTTTTGTTATCCCTTCAACCATGTCTATCTTGTAAAAGAGCTTTTCAGCTCCGCATGAAAGATTGACTCCCATTTTCGCAAGCTGGGATGCATGGGCCTTTCCGATGCCGAATCCGTTTGTCATGCCTTCGCAGTTTGAGACAGTGTAATCGACATCGTTTTCCTTCTTTATTTTATCAAGGAGGACCTTCGTGCACTGTATGCCAGGCCTTCCTGTTATTTCTCCTGTGAAGAGTATGTTTATCATATTGAAAAAAATATCATATTTCCTCTTAAACAAAAAGGAGAAATGTGCTATTTTTGTCATACATGCCCAGGTGGCGGAATGGTAGACGCGCTAGTTTCAGGTATTAGTGGAGAGATCCGTGCAAGTTCAAGTCTTGTCCTGGGTAAAAAAGAATTGAAAGCTGCCAGAAGAAAAACGGCAGCTTTTTTTTCAAAGCAGTCCGACAGCTCTTGCTATGTCCTCTGTCCCGGTCAGCTCAAAGATGTCCTTCTTCAGATCATAGACAAGGCTCATTATCTCCTGCCAGATCCTGTCTATGCTGCTCTGAGGGGCGACATAGCTTATGTCATCAGAAGAATATTCTGCATCATCTGGGAGATATATCTCGAAGGACCAGAGAGATGTGTCATAACTGCTTTCAACGGCATTTTCAATCTCATCAGGAAGAGCGGGGTAGAAGTCAAGTCCTGTAATTTCTTCAGCCTCATCGACAGATGTGGCAAAGCTTTCAAGTCTCCTGTCGCTGTTCTCATTTTCAAGAATGAAGGCAATTGCCTTGACTTCATCCTCAGAGTATGAAAGCAGCACCTTGTAGAATCTCTTTGGAACTGCAACGCCGTTTTCTCCTATTCTCTCATACGGCCCGTCTGTCAGAACAGGACCGGTCACTACATAAAGTGAGCCGCTGTAGTAGGCATTCGTTCTGACTACTGCTTCCAGATCCGCCCATATTCCGCGGTTGAAAGACGGATCCTGAGCTGTCATGTTTGACATGTAGAAAGTGTCGCTCATCGCTTCTTCTGACCATTTGAAATCAGCAGCCGGTGCAAGGTGCCCCCTGTCATAGCCGCTCTTTCTGTAGTCTTCAAGGCTTGCACTGCCTGTCAGCACAGCATCATCTTCCCTGAAGTCATCATCTCTTTCTGCCGCCTGGGAGAGCACTTCAGAGCGTGTCAGCTCGTATGCGACCCAGGATGCGCATTCAGCATCCTCGTTGTATGAGAGAGTGTATCCTGTGTGCCTTATTATCTGTTCATCTTCAACAGGGCTTGGAAGTTCAAGATTCTGTATGCTTCCCTCTGCCTTGAGACCCTCATTTTCCTCCTCTCCTCCTGAGATGAAAAGAAGTACTATGAAAAGGATGAGCAGAATCAAAAGAGTCAGTATTATCTTTCTCAGCACTTTATTCTTCTTTTTCTTTTTTGGCATAATCTCTCCTTTTTAAAAACAGCAGTGCTCCTGGCAGAAGCAGCAGCAGTATTGCAATTGATAAAACAGCCTCAGCAGGGCTGAAGTTACTGTCATTTATGAACAGGGCATAGCTGTTCAGGCTTGTTTTTCCGCTTGAGCTTTTAAGAATGACAGCAATGAAGAAGTTGTTGAGATAATGGTAAACAAGGCTTGCTTCAAAGCTGTCAGTAATCACTATCATGATGGACAACAGCAGTGCAGAGAGGAAATAATAGAGCATTATAAGAAAGGGAGAATATCCGACTTCCGGGTTTGCTGAGTGCAAAAGGGCAAAGAAGAGAGAAGTGAAGATCACATAAAATGCTTTGTTTCTGATGATTCTGTAGAAGAAAATCCTGAAAATCATCTCCTCAACTGCAATCTGAAAGAAAAGCAGGAATGCAGAAAGAATAAATGAGAGTGCAATCAGGCTTACCATTGCATCATTTGCCCTTATGTTTTCCTTTTGTGTGAAAAACTGTAGTGAGAAAAAGAGAATAAGGATGGCAGCTACAAGAAGGATTATCCTTCCGTCCATCTTTTTCCCGTTTTTCAGCAGATCAAATATGCTTTCCTTCTCTGCTTTCCAGTATATTGCGCTGAATACTACAAATGAGAGGAAAAAAGGAAAAAGAGAAAGAAGGAGGCTCTTTATCCCCTCATCGATATTGCTCTGGAAAAAGATAAATGCAGAAAAAAACGGCATTATGATGAAGGAAAGAGCAGACAAGAGGATGATGTAGACTATGTTTCGTCTTATTTCCATGGAGGAAAATTAGCATTTTTGCATATTTTATGCTATATCTTTTCTATGGCGTCCTATTTTGAGAAAATCTATGATGCGCTCGCAGATGATTTTACATTGGTCCTTCCTTCAGAGGAAAGTGCAAGAAGCATCCTTTCCGGCTATGTGCTTGAAAGAAAGAAGAGCGTGGAAAGCATGCGTGCACTTTCCTTTGACACATATCTCTCTCTTTTTCACGAAAGTGGCGAAAAAGAAGCATCTTTTATAGAGCGCTACATATTCAGCCTCTCATTTCTTGAAAAGCATCAGGACAGACTCACATACCTCATTTCAGCAGAATATGGATCTGAGATAGCTTCAAGTGCCGCATATATTTCCTCCCTCATCCCCGATCTGGAGAGGGCAGAGAAGTATCTTGGCAGGAACAACAGAGAGGACATATTGCTTCTGAAAAAAGAGTACGATGAGTTTTTATGCGCAAACTCTCTTTATGAGAAGTCTTATATTTCCTCGCTCAAGCCGGTTTCGGGTCGCTTTGTCTTTGCTTTTGCTGATACTTTCATGGAAGAATTCTTTTCTCTGATGAAGGATAAGATGGATATAACCATAATCTATCCTGAATCCTTAATCAGGAATGAGGTGGTGCATGTATATGAGAATGAGAAGATAGAAATCAGGGATGTGCTTTTGAGAATACGGAAGCTCATTACTGAAGATAAGGTGAATGCAGAGGAAATCTGTATAACAGCAGCCGGCTATGACAGGATAAGGGACCGCCTTGAAGAGGAGGCATATCTTGTTTCGCTACCCCTCGTTTTCATGAGGGGCGAGAATGTGCTTGAAACTCCCTCCGGCGCTTTCATAAAGGCTGCAAAGACTCTTTATGAGACAGATTATGATGCACTTGAGATGAAGACCTTTCTTCTAAATGCCTCAATCCCGTTCAAAGATGAGAAGGAGATAAGGGATTTTGTTTATGAGATCTCATCTCGTTCAATTAAAAAGAGGGACAAGAAGAAGGACAGATATTTTGCATGCCAGAAATCAAGGGACGGAATATACTCAAGAATAATAAACCATGTTGATGCGATAAACACCACAGCTGATTCGGCAAAGCTGATCTACTACACAAAGAGCTTTACAGAGGCAATGCTCAGTGAAAGCCAGTTTGAAGGCGAGGAGACAAGAAATTACTTTTCTTTCTTGATCAGGAGTCTCAATGACTTTGCATCTCTGGTCAGGAATCTTATTCTTCCCTCTCCAATCTGCCGGCCGCTTTTTCATCTTTTCATGAAATATGCCGAGAGCATCACGTACATGGAAAAGGAAAAGAAGGATGGAATCAGGGTATATCCCTATGGTCAGAACAGGGGAACAAAAGCAGCATTCAATTTCATTATCGGAGTAAATGAGAGAGAAGCAAGAATAAGAGAAAAGGATGCTCGTTTCCTCTCTGACTATGAAGTTGGCCCGCTCAGGGAGGAAAAGGACAGCACCGCACTTCTTCTTGACCAGTATTTATCATCGTCTGCTGTATATTTTTCATCATCAGAAACATCTTTTTCCGGCGCAGAGAGAGCTCTCTCAATTTTGAAAGAGAAAAAAAGCTCTGAGCTTTTGAGCGACAGCTATAAAACGGAGGCGGAGATAAACACAGAAGGAGAAGGGGGCAGTGTGTACAGTGTGCAGAAGAAAGCATATTCGCGCGCTGTTTTCACAAGTCTTGATGAGAAGAAAAGAAGTGAGATGGTAAGCGGCTCTCTGGCTTTTCCCTTTGCTTTTAGGCATCTTTCTGCATCCCAGATTGATACATACAGAAAATGTCCTTACCAGTATTTTCTCTCCTATGTCTTCAATTTCAATTCTTCATTCTCTTATTCTGATATATGCTATCCTGCTCTGGAGCTGGGAGTGCGCCTACATCGTACAATCGAGCGTTATTTCTCGCCTGAGAACACTCTTCATACAACTGAGGCCCTCATTTCAATATTCTCTTCAGAGCTTGATTTATGGATAGAAAGGAAGACCTATGACAGAAGCGGCAGGATTGTTGCACTTGAAAAGAGTGTTCCGTCAATAGAAGAAGACATGAAGGCGTTCTTCCTGATGCGTTACGAAAAAGGCCTTGTTGCGATAAAAGACAGGATTGAAAGGGAGGGGGGAAGCCTTGTTTTTGAAAAGAGAATGGAAGGCGAGATAAGCAGAGAGAAAATCGTTGCTTATCCTGATCTTGTATCTTATAAGGATGAGAGTGTGTCAATCTTTGATTTCAAGAGCTCAGAGAGAAAGGATCTTGCCACATCAGTTCAGATGGATGTTTATGCGTATCTTCTTTCTGCTTCTGTCGACAGCATGAGCTATCTCATATTCTCAGACGGAAAGGAAGAGAAGAAAAGTCCCCTTGAGAGAGCTGAGGTGGAGGAGATTGTGTCCTCTGCCTCCTTTGCTATCAGAAGCGGGAAGTTTAATACCACGGAGGATAAGGACATGTGCACCGGCTGCAGGCTGAGAAGTCTTTGCAGGAGGAGGTTTATTATCAGATGACATACGATGAGTTTCTTTCCAGTACTGCAAATTCAAGAAAGCTCTCTGCTGAGCAGAGTGCTGTTGTTTCATCAGAGTCCTTCACAGTTGTCCCTGCAAGTGCAGGAAGCGGAAAGACGACAGTTCTCTCTTACCGATTTCTGCGCCTTGTTCTTGAGAAGAAGGCAAAGGTTGACCAGATTCTCACCCTCACTTTCACGAGAAAGGCTGCAAGCGAGATGCAGAGCAGAATATATTCGATTCTGTCCTCTGCATCAGAAGAAGATGAGGATCTTGCTGCTCAGATGGAGAATTTCGAGTCCTCCTATATATCGACGCATGACGCTTTTCTGTCTGAGATAGCAAGGACTGACTGCATAAGATATGGCTTTGGAAAGGATTTTACGCTTCTTACAGATACAGATACTGCAAAGATGATAAGGCGTGTCTCTGAGCGAGTGATGGATCAGGGTGATGAATCCTACATAGAGCTTTCACGCTATTACTGCCCCTTCTCCTCAGGAGCAGAAGAAAGGATTGAAAGCCTTGATAAAATCCTTTCTGCACTCCTTTCTTCCACAACTGTTTTAAGCCAGTTTGACCAGGATGCGCTGGAGGAGAACTACAGGGATTTTCTTAACCTTCTTTACTTCAGGATGCAGAAAAAGGCTTTTTCCCTGCTTTCAGCCCTTGAGCGGGAAAAGTGTGAGGAAAACTGTGATCTCTTCCTTTTTGATGACAGGGATGAAAGAAGCATTGCAAACATGAGAAGGATCATCGAGAGTGAGCGCTATGAGGAGTTTCCATCCATTGCCCTTAATAAGGACGGGCTTGGAAAGAGCTCTAACAAGGGCATAAAGGAGATACTGAAAAAGCTCAGCGCAAGGAAGAAAGGAGCTTCGGATGCATCAAAAGGTGTAGTTGATATGCTGCTTGCAATCCGGGAGAACCTTGAGTCCTCACTTTCATATCTGCGCATTTTCTCTTCATTCCTCTCTGAGATAAACAGAGAGAAGAGAAAGGAGAACAAGCTATCGTTTTCAGATGTCGAGGCTCTTGCGCTTGATATACTCAAGAACAATCTTGATGTAAGAAGATACTATAAGAGGAAATTCCGCTTCATCATGGTTGATGAGAGCCAGGACAACAGCCCTAAGGAGATGGAGATTCTGTTCCTCCTTGCAGAAAAAGAGGATGAGGAAAGCTCTGGCTCTGTTCCTTTTGATCGCCTTGATCTGAAAAAGCTTTTCTTTGTCGGAGATGACAAGCAGTCGGTCTATCTTTTCCGTGGAGCTGACGTGTCGCTATTCAATTACATAAAGAGAAAAGCAGAAAAAGAGCATGCTGTCTTTCCTCTCTCTGCCAATTACCGCAGCGAGCCTCTTTTGATAAAGCACTTCAACAATCTTTTCCCCTTGATAATGAAAGGGGATGAGATGGATGAGGAGGATGAAGAGAATGAGAGCTTCATGCTGGAGAGTGTGTATGGAAATGAGAGCGCAGAATATGAAAGCTCATACTCTTCTGTCTGCTACAAAACAGAGAGCGGCCTCATAAAACCATTTGTCCATTATGTGAGAACATGCATGGTAAAAGAAGGGGATGAGTATGGAGAGGCCATGGGGGTCCAGGAGGCTGAGTACATAGCAAAAGAGATAAAGAGAATCCTTTCTTCTCCCTCCTTCCTCATACCGTACAAGGAAGGAGGAGTGGACAAGACAAGAAGAGCAACTGAGAGTGATATAGCTGTCCTTTATGAACGCTATTCGGCTCAGGAGCATCTTGAAAAGGCTTTCAAGAGACACAACATACATTATGTTGCAAGTGTTTCCACAAATGTGACTCTGGAAGCGCTCTCATACGATTTCTTCTCTTTGATAAAGCTTGTTCTTTTTCCGGATGAGAAAGAGGCCTTTTTTGAAGTTCTCCGCTCTCCGTTTACTCATATAGCAGACAGCGATCTGCTCCTTTTGAGAAACTGTTTTGCAGACCTTCTTCTACCATCTCCTTTTTATGATCTTGATTACTCAACGCTTTCAGAGGAGGGCAAGGCTAAAATCCATGCTTTGAAGGACCTTGCCTCATCTGTCAGGGATATGATCAACAGAAAGAGCCTCTCATTCACCCTTACCTGGATTTATTATGAATCAGGATACCGTACCGCTTTGATGGCAAACAGCATAACAAGCCAGTATGATGAGCATTTTGAATATCTGAGGGAGATGGCAAGGGATTATCCTGAGCCGCTTCTTTTCATCTCATATCTTTCTTCCCGCCTTGGCCAGAAAGGTAAATTCGAGAAAGAGATTCTTCGTTTTTCAAGCAGCGGGGTACGCCTGATGAGCATCCACAAGTCAAAAGGGCTTGAGTTCCCGATTGTCTTTGTCTCAGGAATAAGCAGCATCTCAAATCATCAGACTCCGTCCTTTATCAACATCCCCCAGAAGGGGATAATCGCACTGGACAAATCCTCATCATCAGCTGTGAGCGCTTATGTAAGCCGGTATGCCAAGCGTCGCGAGAAGGCGGAAAAGAGAAGGCTTTTATATGTTGCCATGACCAGGGCAGAACATTATCTTTATGTCCTGCTTTCTATAAGAAAGCCTGGAGGAAGGAATGCGAAGGTGGATAATTCATCAAGGGCCGGCATAGCCTCCTTCTTTACAGAAGAGATGCTCTCGTCATACGAAGCAGAGGCAGTCTGGAGCATAAAGGAAGAAGATATAGATTCCCGCCTGGATTTGAAAAAGAGCATCAACTCCTCCTTCTATGAGCAGCAAGAGCTTCCTAGAATAGACTCATCATACTTTATAAAGACCAGAATGGGAGTAAAGGAAAGCGCCCATGAGGATGAGATATACAGAGACTCTTCCTCATTTCCTTCTCTTCCTCCTTTCCCCCGCGGGGCAGATGACATTCTGAGGAAATATTCTCTTTATCCTGATTATGGAACCTATCTGCATTCTGTGCTTGAGACTGAGATTTCCGGAGGGAAGAAAAAGAGCTTTTACTCTCCGCTTCTTTCAGATGAAGAGTGCGCCCTTCTCACTTTGGCGGCAGAAGAGGTATGCAAGGCTTTCTTCTCATCCTCTTTTTATAAGGAGAACATCGAGGGTGCGGATCTTGAGACTGAAAAGCGTTTCTATTTCTTCAGCGACGGCATTGTCAAGGAAGGATCTGCAGACCTTATTGCAATAAAGGGAAAGGATGCTGTCATATATGACTACAAGAGCGACAGGATCAAGGATCCTGAATACCACAGGAAGCAGCTCCTGTCTTATAAAGAGGCTCTTTCCTCTCTTATGCCAGATAAAGACATAAGCACTGCGGTAATCTATTTAAGGAACCCTGAGGAATCAGTCTTCATAAAGTGATTTTAGAGCATCTTTCATCCGCTTGAGGGCTGCAATCAGCTTTTCTCTGCTTGTTGCGTAGTTGATTCTTACAAAAGTCTTATACTCTGAGCCGAACCAGGTGCCGTCGTTCATGGCAACAGCTGCCCTCACGCCGAAAAACCGGGAGAGGATTCCTCCGCCCGGAGCTGGAGGAAATGATGAAGGATTGTCTTCCACTTCCTTTCTTATCCTCTCATAGACTGAGCTGAAGTCAATGAGGATGATGAAGCTTGATGATGACTTTACTACCCTGATGCCCTTCATGTTCTCATCAACAAAAGAGCAGAGTGCGTCATAGTTTTCCTTCAGATATCTGCATAAGCTCTCGTTGTACTCAAGAGCCTCTGTGTATAAGCGCTCAGAAAGAGATGCTGAGAAAAATGAGGGAGCAGAAAGATGCAGCACTTCCTGTGCTCTCCTGTATTTCTCCTTCATCTCAGGATTTGAGAATATGATGAATGAAAAATGCTCTCCTGCGATGTTGAAAGTCTTGCTCGGGGCCATTATGGTGACACACTCTGCCCCGATTTTTTCATTTATCAGGTTTGCAGGGTAATGATGGGCTCCCGGGTGTGCAAGGTCTGCGTGTATCTCATCAGAGAACACTTTCACGCCATTCTTCCTGCACTCTGCTAAAATGAATTCAAGCTCAGATGGTGAAAAGACGATGCCTGACGGGTTATGAGGTGAGCACAGCACAAGAAAGTCCGCACTCTTTATCTCTCTCATAAATTTCTCTTTCTCAAGATAAAACTGACCATCCTCATAGCCAAGAGCAAATGGAAGAACAGATCTTCCAGCATTTTCAATCACCGGAATAAATGGATGATAGCATGGAAAGAAGACCATGCCCTTGTCGCCTTTTTCAGTAAAGAGGAGAATTGAGAGCGAGAGAGAAAAAAGTACGCCAGAGGTCACAGTGATGTCCCTTTCATCCACGCGCCAGGAATGTTTCTTCTCAAGCCATGAGGATATCGCCTTTTCAAGGCGGGGAAATGCTGAATAGCCAAAAGAAGGAGATGAGAGCATCTTTTCTATTTCATCAGTCACACAAAGCGGCGGATAGAAGTCCATATCAGCAACCCAGAAAGGCTCTGCATAGCTGACTCCTGTAAGATTTTTTATATTTTCCTTGCTCCATTTCTCGCTTCTTGTTCCTTTCCGCTTCACTGTCTCATCAAACATAGCCTTCCTCCAGATTGGCAGGACTCTTGTACTGTCCTTCTGCTCCTTTATAGACAAAAGCAGAGCAGGGGCAGTTATGATAGCAGCAATAGCATGAGATGCAGTTGTCACCCATCACCATTTTCCCGCCGTCATATGTTATGTTGCTCATAGGACATATCCTTTCGCATGCACGGCAAAGCGTGCATAGAGAGCTGTTTACAGTAAGCTTTCTGTTTTTTTCTGGCTTTGCGCCCTCTGATCTTGAGAAAAGAGAAAAAACAAAGCCATGGGGCGCAAGGCGTATTTCCTCATTCTCTATTTCCTTTATGATCTTCCCGCATTTCTCATCTGCAGAAGAAAATATCTTATTCCTTTCCTCACTGCTGTATGTCTTCTTCTTTAAATCCAGGTAGGCATCAGGCATTTTCACTGTCTCAACGTAGCTCAAAGCCAGCCCCACATCCTGAAGCGCCTTTGAAAGATATGAAGCACTTGCCTTTCCTGTCAAAGCACAAGTTATTACCGCAAAAGTGTATTTTATGCTTCTTAGGTCATAAGAGGCCAGGTTCTCTTTTATAAACTTGCGCAAAAGATACGGGATATTGAAAGTATGGGCTGGAAAGATAAAGCCGAGGGTCTCAATTGCTTCCGGAAGCACGATTTCCTTTTTCTCTCTGAGCCTTATTATCTGGTAGCCTTCAAATTTCTTTGCAACATAGAGGCTGTTGCCTGTTGCTGAAAAACAGATTATGACCTTATTCATCACTTTCCTCCAAAAAAGCAAGCATGTCAAAGAAGCGCGGAAGTGTCACACTGACCTTCTCTGTGCTGTCGATTTCAATTGACGGGACAACTGTCTTGAGTATAGAGAATGCCATTATTATCCTGTGGTCATCATATCCTCTGACAAGTCCTCCTTTAATCCTGGATGGGTGTATTACAAGCCCGTCAGCAAGCTCTGTAGCAGATACTCCGATCTTCTCAAGCTCATCATGCATTGCTTTTATCCTGTCAGTTTCCTTTATTCTGGCATTTGCACAGTTTATAAGCCTTACTTCCTCGCTTGAAAGGGCTGAAAGCACTGCAAGGACGGGAAGGGAGTCAGGAATGTCATTCAAATCAAAAGTGCCACCTTTTATCCTATCGGGCCCCTTTATGATAAACCCGTCGTTCATTTCCTTTACGCTTGCACCCATTTCTTCGAGGATGCTGAGAACTCTTTTGTCCCCTTGCTCATCATATGGGTCAAGGCCTCTGACATAAAGGCTCTCTTTCTTTACCATGGCATAGGCGAAGAAAAAGCATGCGGATGAATAGTCTCCGCTTATATATGAGTCAAGCGGGAAGAAATGCTGGCGTCCTTTTATCTTTGCCCTCATGTAATTGCTGGAAATCGTGTAGTCTATATGCTCTTTGTCAAGCCAAGAGAGGGTCAGGGTGACATAGGGCTTTTCATACAGCAGGGTTGCTTTTATCTCTGTGTCGTTTAATGAAAATACGGAAGCAAGAAGCAATGATGAAAGGTACTGGCTTGAGGGGCATGAAATTTCCACATACCCTCCCTTGAGCGGTCCCTTTATTGCAAGGGGCAGATGATCATCAGCCATCTCAATTTCTGCTCCCAGAGCTGAAAGGGCATCTGCAATCTCCTTTACTGGCCTCTTTTTAAGGCTTTCATCCCCAGTCAGTATTATTCTCTTTCCGCTTGATGCCACCAGGCCCATCAGGAGATACAGGCTTGTGCCGCTGTTCTCAAGATCCAGAACTGTATCATCAGGCACATTTTCAAATATGTTCCTGCTGTCTATAATAAGAGCCCCGTCTTCTTCTTTGAAGACGACATTGAGCTTCTCAAGCGCCTTGATGCATGAGAGTGTATCAGATGAAAACAGGATGTTGTTTATCTTCGCAACACCGCGCGAAAAAGCGTTGACAAGCAGTGCTCTTATGCTCTGGCTCTTTGAGCCGGGAATGAATATTTCCTTCATATCTGAGAATTTTAGGAGAAAGTTTGGACAAATTCCAGAGCGGCGGTACTTATGTATTGGAAGAAAGCAGTAAAACCGGAATGCCCGGTTATCCGGGTGTTCCAATTATATCCGTCGTGACAATACCCGCTAAGCAAGCTTAGGGGCTTCCTGAGAGTATCTCAGGTCTTTTTCCTCGTTCACAGAAACCATGCTTCTTATGCACATTGCTGTACATTCGTCCACAGAGGGCTTCTCCAGAGGCTTGACTTCGCCAGTGTCCCTGGCTAGAGCCTTCAGGCCAAAGGATTTCAGATTGAGAGCCGCATTGCGGTCCCTATCATGCCGGGTATGACATACCGGACACTCCCACTGTCTGTCACCAAGTGTGAGCCCGTCATTATGCCAGCCGCAGTTATGACATGTCTTCGAAGAAGCGAAGAACCTGTCTGCTACTATCAGCGTCTTTCCATACCAG
>CASDRU010000003.1 GCA_949283305.1 uncultured Spirochaetales bacterium
AGCGTTCGTTCTGAGCCAGGATCAAACTCTCCGTTATTGTGTACCCCAATCCGAAGACTGAGGCTAGTTACAACTTTAAGTTTACCCTGTCACTCTCTTTCAAACTCTTGGCTTATTTTCCAATCTGTTCGTGAATTGACAGAAGCACCACGCTTCTGCTTAAAGGATTTCTCCTTTAATTCCTTCTCTTTCCCTTCTCTAATATATCTGTCAAAAATCTTTATAAATCACGCATCGCTTTCTCTGCGTGCCCTAACAATGTACATCAAAATCAGAATAATTGTCAAGAAAAATAATGAAAAATTTGCGAGAAAAATTCAAATATGGATTATTTGCTTGCACTGCAATGAATTAATCAAGAAGCATCGAGATTGTTCTTGCAAATGCCCTGCTTCCGTATTCCCTGACATAGTATCTGGGAAGAAAGGAAAATGTCTTTTCTTTTTCCTTGACTCTCATGTTTCCGACTGAAAGAGGAATTAAAGAAAACAGCTCTTCATCATTCCTGCTGTCTCCAAGCGCGATTGACGATGATGCAAAGTGAGAGAAGTCCATATTTACTGAAAGGTTTTTTTTCAGGAGTGGAAAGAAAGACTCAAGTCCCTTTGCTTTGTTCACCGGAGAAAAAAGAACATTTACATGTATTGAGCTTATGAGTATTCTTGCATCCATCTTTTCAAGCCTTTTTACAAGGCGCTCCTCAGCATCTCCATCCATGCTCTTTCTCTCGTATGCGACATCAAAGATGCGGCAGTACTGGTCTGATGAGAAAGCATATTCTTTCTCAGTCTCTTTTATCAGGTTGTTTTTCTTCTTCTCATACTCAGCTCTGTCCTTGATCAAGGGACTGACATGGTATTTGATTTCTCCATTTTCCCTGACAAGTAAAAGCGCGCCGCTTTCTGCAACCACGGCATCAACAGGAAAAAGGCGCATATAAGAATCAGCCCAGCCGGCAGATCCTCCTGTGACTATTATCGTCCTCTTCCCGCTATCTCTTAATTTATAAAGGCTCTCCAGAGCATCTGGATAAATAAGGCCGTCAGTTGTGACAGTATCGTCAAAGTCACTTATGACGAAGCTAACACTTTCCTTTTCCTCTTTTGAAAATCCCGTCAGTTCTTTCATAAAAAAAAGAGCAGGCTGCCCTGCCCTTTCTCCTTATCTTGTCATTCCGCTCAGAGCCTTGCTTTTAATGACGCCACTTAAGTATGTGACGAAGCTCAGAAGAGCCGCAAGAGCAGAGAGGGAGAAGAATACATAAAGAATAGTTCTCAACACCTGATCTGCTGCAGAAATGTCTGCAAATGCAGATACAACGATATAGAGTATCGAGATTATGCTTGTGAATGCATAAAGACATGTCTTGCTCTTACCCCATATATTGGCAGGCATTGCCTTTCCGCCCTGCTTTATGAGCAGCATCCTCATAAAGAGAATCGCGAACTCTCTCCACATTATTATAACGAATGTCCATGCAGGCATTATTCCCCTGGAGAGGAAACAGACGAAGAAAGTCAGATGGCTGAGTGTGTCTGCAAACGGGTCCATAACCTTTCCAAGGTCTGTCACAAGGTTGTACTTTCTTGCAATTTTCCCATCAATCAGGTCAGAAAGCTCTGCTGTGGCATAGCAGATCAGAACAAGAACCGCACTGAGAATCTCCACGCCGCTTCCAAACCAGGAAGGCAGGGAGAATGCGATAAAGAAAACCGGCACAAGCACAAGACGCAATACTGTGAGTCTGTTTGGTATGTTCACTTTCTTCTCCTATAAATACAGGCTGCTGTATTTCTCCTCCAGATACTTCTTGAAAGGCTCCAAAGTGACAGCACGTCCACATACTTGATATATTAAATCCTTTGGAAGATAAATTCCACCTTTTTCCCAGATGTACTTTCTCTGCCAGGATGTAACCAGGTCCCACGTCCCTTCTTCAAGGCATTTCTCAAGCTTATCAGCTCCACCAAGAGCGGAAGAAAGAGAATCAAGGAACATCGCCGCATAGATGTTTCCGATCGCATAGGACGGGAAATATCCGAACTGGCCGTTTGACCAGTGAGAATCCTGGAGCGCTCCCTCAAGGTCATTCTTGACCGTGTATCTTACTTTCTCCTTGTAAAGCTTGTTCCACATCTCAGGAACATCCTCAACCTTCAGTTCTCCGCTGAAGAGCGCCTTCTCTATCTCATAGCGGACAATTATATGAAGAGAATATGTAAGCTCATCAGCATTCACTCTTATCGCGCTGCTCTCGCTTTTATTGATTGCCTTAAGAAAGTCATCAAGACTTACGGACTCAAAGCGTGGGAAGAATCTTCTGAAATGAGGATACATATATACCCAGAAAGCCCTGCTTCTGCCCATAAGGTTTTCCCAGAACCTTGACTGGCTCTCATGAAGACCCATAGTCACGCCGCCGGAGATTCTTGTTCCCCTTATTTCAGGATTCAGCGCACTCATCTGCTCATAAAGAGCATGCCCTGTTTCATGCGTAACTGATGAAACCGGATCGAAGATGCTGCTGTCGTTATATCTGTTTGTGATTCTCACATCATCTGGACCCATGCTTGTGGTAAACGGATGAACAGACAAGCCGAGCTTCCCGCGGGAGAAATCAAAGCCCATCTTCTTCATCATGAAGGCAGAGAACTCCTTCATCTTTTCTCTATCATAATCCTCAAAAAGGAAAGATGAATTAATGCTCTCACATCTGGATACGACCTTGTCCATGACGCTGTGACAGACTTTCTCAAGATCTGCAAAGAGCGGATCTATATCCTTTTTAAGCATTCCAGGCTCGAACTTGTCGAGATAGAAGTCATAAGAGTCCATCTCCGGATTCAGGACAGCCGCCTTCTCTTTCTTGATTTCCAGAAGCTCAGAAAGTTTTGGAGCAAAGACGGCCCAGTTGTTTTCTGCCCTGGCATCAAGCCATGCAGAGTGTGCCTGTCCTTCAACCAGAGCCTCTTTCTCAACAAGGCTCTCAGGAAGCCTGCTGTTTTCCTCAACAACCTTTCTTATCTCCCTTAAAAGCGCCCTTTCGGCATCGCTTTCAAGCTCATCATCCTTTATTGACAGAGCAAGGTCAGTATATTCTTCATCATTGCTCATCCTGTGAGCAAAGACAGAAAGCAGAGAAAACTCCCTGCTTCTCTCCTCAGCTCCCTTTTCCGGGGTCTCGGTCTCATTGTCCCAGCTAATGACACTCATTGCGTTATAGAGAGTCACAAGCTTTCCATCAAGTTCCTTCAGCTTCTCAATTCTTCTCATCAGATCTGCTCCTTTCTTTCAATCACTTCCTTGATCTCAGAGATAAACTCATCGTATGAAAGTCCGAATTTCTGCTTACCGTTCCTGTAGCGTACTGAGACTGTTTTGTTTGCCATCTCCTTCTCTCCAAGAACAAGCATGTAAGGAATCTTCATCTGCTGAGCCTTTCTAATCTTTGCATTCATTCTGTCATTTGAGAGGTCGCTCTTGACTCTAATTCCCTCTCCCCTCAGCTTCTTCTCGATCTCAGATGCATACTCGTTTGCAACCTCCGCAACCGGGATGATGGCAACCTGCTCAGGAGAAAGCCATGGAGGGAATGCTCCCGCATAGTGTTCAATGAGAACTCCAAAGAACCTCTCGATTGAGCCAAGGAGTGCACGGTGAATCATGTAAGGCTGCTTTTCTGTGCCGTCCTTGTCGACGAATGTGAGATTGAAACGCTCAGGAAGGTTGAAATCGAACTGAACAGTCGAAAGCTGCCACTCGCGTCCGATTGCGTCCTTTATCTTGAGATCGATCTTCGGGCCGTAGAAAGCTCCGCCTCCCTCATCTATATCATATTCAAGACCTTCTTTCTCAACCGCTCTCTTGAGGGCCTCGGTTGCGGCATTCCATTTCTCGACATCTCCAACGCTCTTTTCCGGCTTGGTGGAAATATATGCATGGATTTCATTGAAGCCGAATGACTTGAGCATGTAAAGGGAAAAACGCAGGACTTCCATGATCTCATCATCCATCTGATCCGGGGTGACAATCAGGTGTGCATCATCCTGTGTGAATCCTCTTACTCTCATCAGTCCGTGAAGGGCTCCTGCCTTCTCATAGCGGTAAACTGTTCCAAGCTCAGCCCAGCGGCAAGGAAGGTCCCTGTAGCTCTTCTTGCTGTTCTTGTAGATCATGATGTGGAAAGGACAGTTCATCGGCTTCACATAATAGTCTGCACTGTCCATCTCCATTTTCGGATACATGCTTTCCTTATAAAATCCAAGGTGTCCGCTTGTCTCCCAGAGCCAGCTCTTTCCTACATGCGGAGTATAGACCATCTCATAGCCGTTCTTGTAATGCTCCTTCCTCCAGAAATCCTCGATTTCCTGACGGATTCTTGCTCCTCTCGGATGCCAGTACACAAGACCGGGTCCTGCCTCTTCATGAAGGGAAAAGAGGTCAAGCTCCTTGCCGAGCTTTCTGTGATCCCTTTTCTCGATATCCTTCAGATGCTCAAGGTATTCCCTCAGCTCTTTGCCGTTTGTCCATGCAGTTCCGTAGATTCTCTGGAGCATCTGGTTCTTCTCATTTCCTCTCCAGTATGCACCTGCTACAGAAAGGAGCTTGAAAGCCTCTGCATTGAGTTCTTTCGTACTTTCCACATGAGGGCCGCGGCATAAGTCAGTGAAAGCTCCCTGATTATATACAGAAACCTCTTCTGTCTCCGGGATCGCCTCAAGAAGCTCAAGCTTATACTTCTGGTCCTTGAACATTTTTCTTGCCTCTTCTTTAGAGACAACTGAGCGTTTGAACTCTTTCTTTGCAAGAATGATGTTTTTCATTCTTCTTGTTATCTCTTCAAGATCCTCTTCTGTAAGGGATCTCGGGAGCTCGAAATCATAATAAAATCCGTTCTCGATTGCCGGTCCGATCGCAATCTGAGCAGTCGGGAACATCTCAAGTACAGCCTCAGCCATCACATGAGCCATCGAATGCCTGATTTTCATCAGTTTCTCATTGTTTTCCATATCTTTTCCTCCAAAAAGAAAAAAGCCTTTCCACTTTCATCCTCAAAACTGCAAGGACGAAACTGAAAAGGCCATTTTCATTTCCGCGGTCCCACCTTGCTTCCTCATAGCGAGACACTCTGAACACTGACGTAGTTGTACGGCTTCCTATACTCATTTCTTTTCCAGGAAGCGGCTCGGAAGTGGTTTTCATATCAGCGCTCCAGATATCTTCCTTCCTAGGATATCCTCTCAGGGGCAGCGTGATGATATTACTCGTCTTCGTCTCAGCCTTTAGAAAAAGGATAATTTAGAGAAAGCGCTTAGTCAATAAGCAAGTGCAGAAAGAGGTTGATCAAAGAGATGAAAAATGGCCGCAGTTTTTACTGCAGCCAGATTGTCATTTCTTGAGTTTTGCCTTGTTCTGGGCTCTCAGGCGCATAGCAACCTGAGGCTTTACAATCGTTCCAGGTCCGGCAAGACATCCTCCCTCACAGACCATGACTTCAACAAGGTCCGCATCCGGAGCCTTCTTGGGCCATGTGCTCATAAGGCGCACTGTCTTTTTGTCAATTCCATTGATTGGGAGAATCCTGATGTTCTCTGTGTTGTCAAGACGTGAAAGCACACAGGATGCGACACCGCCGGATACTGCATATTCCCTGCAGTCCTCAAATGATGAAGTATCTCCAAGATTCTCATCCGGCATCTCCTTAACATCCACATCCTTTGCCATGAAGATAGCGGCAAGCTCTGCAAATGTGATGACTCCGTCAATTATAGAGCTGTATTTCTTTGCAGCCTCAACTCTCTTTGCAAGACATGGTCCGATGAACACAGTCTTTGCCTCCGGATCAGCTTTCTTGCACAGCTCAGCTGAATATGCCATAGGAGAATGGCTGTCTGAATACCTTTCCTTGAGGAACTGAAGGTGCTTTTCAATAAGCTCCATGTAGGACGAACAGCAGCTTGTTGTCATATAGCCTTTGTTCTCCTTGATCTTCTCACAAAGCTCCTCTCCTTCCTTGATGCTTGTGACCTCTGCACCTTTTGCAACCTCAAAGACATCAGTAAAGCCGACCTTGAGCAGTGCTGCCTTTATCTGGGAAAGTGTTCCCGGGAACTGGCCATCGATTGCAGGTGCGATCATGGCAGTCACCTTGTCTCCTCTCTTGAGCATCTTGAGAACCTTGAAGAGCTCGCTGCGCTCAGCAATGGCACCGAAAGGACAGGAGCGCACGCACTTGCCGCATCCGATGCACTTCTCGTGCTCGACTTCAACAAAACCCTGCTCGTTCTTCTTAATTGCTCCAACCGGGCATGCTTCCTCACATGGGACAGGAATATGGACAACAGCATGGAAAGGACATACTTCCATACACTTTCCGCACCTTATGCATCTGTCTTCCTGGATATGAGCCTGACCGTTGAGGAATACAATCGCATCCTTCGGGCAGTTTGCCATACATGGGCGGGCAAAGCAGCCGCGACATGCATCTGAGATTCTGTACTGGTCTTTAGGACAGCCGTAACAACCGCTTTTTATTGTAGTGAGAAGCGGAAGATTCGGCTCATCCTTTGCTAGCACGTCCTTCACATACTCGCCGATGGACTTGAACTCATCATCATCCTTCTCAAGATCCACTCCCATAAGGGATAGGATTCTGTATCTGACAAGAGCCCTTTCTTTATAGATACAGCATCTTGATGGGATTCTGTCCTTCGGGATTATCTCAATTGGAAGGCGGTCTGCCTTTTCAACCAGTGTATCATTGAAGAAAGCCTTGACAACCTCTGTGTCAATCTTTCTCTTCATATTTACATACTGATTATTGAGGTCTATCATCCCTTGACTGCCTCCGCAAGAAGCTTGCAGAACTCATCCTGAGTCACGCCTGAATAGATTTTCCCGTCAATTTCTACAAACGGAGCCTGTCCGCCGCCTACCTTGCACTGCTCAAGGCATGAGCATCCTTCAATTTCACAGTCAGCGAGGATTTCCGGATCTAGGAAATCATTATAGAGCAAAAGATCAGCTCCTCCCTGAACAAAGCATGCTGTACCGAGACAGATTCTTACTTTAACCTTTGACTTCTTCATTTTTTATCCTCCTACAGATATTCAAGAGAAGTTTCTTTTATATAATTTTCTTCTAAAGCCTTTCTCAGACGTGCTACGATCGTCCTTCGAATGCCTATTTCAACAGGAATGTTAGGATCCTGATGAGCTTCATTTATCTTCGTACCCACTATTATGTGGATCTGATCCGAATCCAGGAGGATCTCAACAAACTTCTTTGCCGGATTGTTCGGCAGTTCGCTCACATTCTCCTTCTTTTCCAGAATCGTTACTACTTTTGACAGTGTAAGCATACCTTCCGTGACAAGGTCAATGCCCTCCATCTTTGATGCAGGAGGCACGTCCTGGGACCAGCATGAAAGATCGACTGTGATTTTCTTGTTGAAAAGGCGGGATACAATCTGGGCTGTGGTTCCGCCGCTCACTATCTTCTTTCCGTCAAAATCCCTTATCTTCTGTCCAAGTATCTCATCAGCCTCTTTGGTAAACGGAGGGCCTGTCACTATGAGTGTCCTTCTCGGGCGGCGGATGTATACCACGACGCATGTGATATCGTCCTTGCTGGACATTCCGTCAAGGAAATTAGCCTTCTGGACTATGGCCCGCGAAAGCTCCCTGCTCGAGATATCGGGGTTTGCCTTTATTTCCTCTGAGACGAATTTCCTGACCCCGTCAAGACGCCATCCGAGGGGAAGGCTCTTTCCAAGTCCAGACTGGGTGACTCCGTCAGAGAACATTATAAGGCGCTCTCCGATGTTCATTTCAAAGGAAGAGTACATGACATTCTCTTTTTTGAAGGCATTTGCTCTCTGAAGCTGATTCACAGAGCGATCCCATTTTATCTCCTCGCTTCCGCTGAAGCGGAGGGACTGGGGATTGTCATACTCCACCAGGTTTATGTTTATGTTCTCCATATCCTCCTTGTAGCGTATATCCGCTATGGTGAATGTGGAATAGCTGATCTTTCTTTCCTTACATACGGGAAGCGTGTCCATTATGATCTGAGCCGAATGCTTTAAAGCAATTGGGGAAAAAGAAAGCTTATGAGCCATGTGAGCTGTAAGGGATGCAAGGACATTGGCCTTGACCCCGCTTCCAAGCCCGTCAGACAGTGTTGCGACAATCTGATTGTTGTCCGGGTTTCTTGAAAGCAGGAACACATCGCCACCTATCTTCTGGCCATGTTTATAAATCTGTGCATAATCTACATCTATAAACACGTTATTCATAGCTTGTCTCTGTCATCCTCAAGTGTGAAATTCTCATCAGAGCCCTCAGCAGAATGAACGCTGAAAGCATCAATCAGAGAATTGAGCATTATCTCAGTCTCAGCCGCATTCTCTCCAAGAAGCGATGCTATCTGCTGGACAGTCTCAAGGGACTTCTGGATAACATCCTCAGCCTTCTTGACCACAGTCTCTCTTTTTATCGTCGGGTTTGTAATATCGTCAAACAGAGCTCCAAGGAGCCTCTTTGACTCTACGAGGAAGAATGTGACCCTGATGAACTTGTCCTTGAAGTGCATCCTGTACTGTCCTGGATGAGTCAGGTAGAACTGATCCTTGAACTTCTCGCTGAAAGGTACAAAACGCTCAAGAGGAAGGCCTCTGACAAATGAGAGCATCGTCTCATCAAGCACAGATTCCTCCATGTCTCCAAAGAGCTTTAAAAACTGCATGTTGCAGTCTGCAATCTTCAGATCGCTGTCTACTATCACGACTCCCATCGGAACAGTGCGCAAAAGCACATCGACCTTGCTCTGTGCCTCCTTTCTCATCTTTGTAACGCACATTTCTATCTCAGCCATGCCGTCAAGGTAGGCAATGGCCATATCGCGGCATGTAGGATAACCGCAGCCTCCACAATTGAGCTCATCCTGGGCACTGAGCTTTCCAAGCTCCACAAGAGCTCTTTTTATATCATCCTCTGTATGCTCTTTCTTAAATGAGTTCTCAACTCCCGGCTGCTCTGCCTTTATTATCTTGTACCCGTTTTCAAGCACATATTTCGTGAATTCTTCATCCCCTGAAAAGAGATTGCTCTCACATAGGCGCTCAGTAGTGAAATCCCCCGAGGCCTTCTTTCTGAAGGCAATCGAATAATCCCTTTCCGTTCCAGGTCCGTTGACACATCCTCCGTCACAGGACAAAAGCTCCAAAAATGCTGTGGGCTCATGCTTGTCGGCAAGAGCGGAGATGACCTGATCAGATCCCGAGAGGGCAATTGCAGATGGATGCACAAGATCCTTTGACCAGATCCTGCTTGTTGCTATCTGACCGCCCTCAACCGGATACAAGCTTGATATGCCTGCCCTTGAGGGGATGAATGAGAGAGAGGCTGAAGGATCTGCGTCATCTATATCGATATTCTCAGCCTTGAGCCATTCCTTGAGCTCATTGAAAGTTATTGCAAAATCAGGATAGCCCGGATTCTCGTCCGCCTCATGCTTTTTGGCAACACATGGTCCGATGAAGACTATGAGGATATCATCGCCATACAGCTTTCTCAAATATGCAGAATGGACCTGAAGAGGGCTTGGAACCGGAGCAAGGCGCTCAACGCTGTCCGGATAATACTTCTTCACAAGCTCGACAACTGATGGACAAGCTGTTCCGATCCAGTTGCACTTTCCTCCGTTCTCCTTCATATGCATGTCTATCGCGTCAGACACGATCTGGGCTCCGATTGCTGTTTCGGAAACAGCATCGAATCCAAGCTTTTTCAGCACAGCAAGGAGCTTTTTCTCCTCTCCGCGGAATTCAGAAGAGAAGGACGGGGCAAGAGAACAGATTTTCATCCTGCCGCTTCTCATGGCCATTCTCACACGGGAGACATCATCACGAATCTTCTTTGCCTTGTTAGGACATACATGAACGCATTTTCCGCAGAACGTACAGCGTTCTTTTATTATCATCGCATGTCCGTCCTTGATCTGGATTGCCTTTACAGGACATATCCTCACGCATTTATAGCAGTCCCTGCAGCTTGTGATTTCTGTATAAATCGGGTATTGCATGTTCACTCCAGCTCTGCTTTCAGAAGGTCTATTATGCAATCTGCATCAAGAGCAGAATATTCCTTGCCGTTTATGGAGACATGCGGTCCGCTGTTGCAGCGTCCAAGACAAAGATGCCCCTCGAATTCAACCCTGTCCTCCAGGTTGTTCTCACTAATATAGCCTTCTATCGCACTAAGCACCTGGCTGTTGCCCCGGGCAAAGCAGCTTGAGCCCATGCATAAATCTATTTTGACCTTATCAGACACAATAGTTCTCCCTTTTTATATTATATTAGAACACACGTGAGTTTATGTCAATAAATTACTATGCTATCAAGAAATATAACAAAAATCTGATTTGAAGCGATAAAAATCCCGAAAAGTGTGTTTTAATGTGAAAACAAGAACATGAAATTACGATTTACAGGCTAAAATAGCATAGGAAGAAAGTTAATTCTCAGACTTCCCCCTCGCCTATATACACATCGACATCATCCTCTGTCTTCTTTCGGAGCTTGACAGAAAGAACTGCGAAGCTTGTAGCAAGGTCAGTTCTCTGCACAACGACAGAGGAAGGGACCTTTATATCCTTTGGCGCAAAGTTCCAGATTCCCCTTATCCCGCATTTGACAAGAAGATCTGCAACAGCCTGAGCCTGGGCAGCAGGGACAGTTATTACTGCAATCCTGACACCGTTTTCCTGGACATACTGATTTATCCTGTCTATTGGAAGAACGGAGAATTCTCCTATTTTTGTGCCTATTTTCTTCTCATCCTTGTCAAAGACTGCTACTATCCTGAGTCCATAGTTCGAGAATCCTCCATAATTGGCGATGGCCGAACCGAGATTTCCAGCCCCGACAATCAGAGCATCCGTATTGTTGTCCCATCCAAGAACATGGGTTATACGGGCAATGAGGGTATCCACATCGAATCCAATCTTGGGTTTGCCTTCAATTCCTGTCGAAGAGATATCCTTCCTCACCTGGATTGGGTTGAGATTGAGCTCTTTTGCAAGCATCGTAGCACTTATATACTCTTTCCCATTCTCCTTTGCCTGGTTGAGGATTCTAAGGTATGAAGGAAATCTTTTTACTGTAGGAATCGGTATGATCATATGGCTATTCTACATCATTAGCATTCTCTTTTCCATCGCAAACAGATCTTATGCGCTTTATGATTGCATCAATCTGGAAAGGAGGGGCTGAAGAACCTGCGCTGATGCCGAGTCTCCTGACTGACGAGAACATGCTTTCTTCTATCTCATCCTCCCGCTCTATCAAAACAGCCTTTACCCCGTATCCTTCAGCTTCATTTCTGAGTGCATTTGTGTTGGCGCTCATCCTGTCGCCGATTACAACTATCATGTCACATATGGATGCAAGCTTTTTAAGTGCCTCCCTTCTCTTTTTTGAGGCATAGCATACAGAGCTGCTGACATTATATGATATTCCCATGCTGTCAAGGCGTGCAAAGAGAGCTGAGGAAAGAGAGCTTTCAAATGTAGTCTGCATTATCACATTGTATTTTTCAGTCACATCAAGGCCATCCAGGTCCTCAGGCACTGTCACGACTTTGTACCATGAAGAGGATACACCCTCTACAGCCTTTGTCTCGCTGTGACCCTTTATTCCGAAAATAAGAGTCGGAAGAGCTGAGGCTCTCATCTTCTCCTGATTGCGGAGCACCAGGGGGCATGTTGCATCGATTACAACCGATGCGGTTTTCTCAATATACTTTCTCTCTGCATCTGAAATCCCATGCGCTCTGATTATCACGACATCAGAAGAATTTATCTCATCAAGAGAATGTATTGTCATTGCTCCCAGTCTCTCGATATACCCGATGACTTTTTTGTTGTGAGCAAGCTCACCGTATATCTTTATACTTCTTCCCCGGTATTCTTCGCAGGTGTAGATCACGATGCTGATTGCATTCTCAATGCCCTTGCAGAAGCCGAGAACATCCGCCTTGATTATTTCCATAGCAGACAGATTATATCCCAAGAGAGACAAAAAAAGGAGAGCCTGTGCTCTCCTTGGCAAAAAAGACTGGAAAACAATTACTTGTCCTCTCCTTCTTTTCCTGGCTCTCATCCTCTTTTTTTCTCTTTACGGCAGGACAGCAGCTAAAAGCATGTTGCATTCTTGAAGGATCCAGCGGACTATGTCATAATTTACTCAATAGATTGAGATAATTATCTCAACACGCTGAGATAAATGAAAAGGAGACTGCATGGAAAGAATCAGATACACAGAGATGCTCAGAAGCCGGATCAGAGAGAAGAGACGCTTCATACAGGTTCTGGCAGGCCCGAGGCAGGTCGGAAAAAGCACAATTATCGCCGATGTCCTTTCGACATTGGAAATTCCATATGTCTCTGAAAGCGCTGATGAAATCACAGTCTCGAGCGATGCTTGGCTGAAAGGCATATGGGACAGGGCCAGATTTCTTGCAAAGCAGCATGGAGAAGCACTGGTCGCGGTTGATGAGATACAGAAGATCTCCAACTGGAGCGAGGCAGTAAAGAAGCTGTGGGACGAAGATAGGAAGACGGGAGCAAATGTCAAGGCCATTCTGTCCGGCTCATCACGGCTCCTCTTGATGAAGGGGCTCTCTGAATCCCTCCAGGGAAGATTTGAACTGATTCCCGTCACACATTGGTCCTATGGCGAGATGAAGAAAGTGTTCGGCTTTTCACTTGATGAATTCGTATACTTCGGATCATATCCAGGGCCTGCTGGCCTGATAGAAGATGAAAAGCGCTGGAAGGCATACATACGCGATTCAATCATGGAACCCAGCCTGACAAAGGATATCCTCATGCTCACACCCATACAGAAACCGGCGCTACTAAGGCAGCTCATGGAGCTCGGTTCATATTATTCTGGGCAAATCATGCCATTTGAACACATGCTCGGACAGCTGTCAGATGCGGGGAACACGACAACGTTGGCATACTATCTTGACCTGCTCAGGCAGAGCGGCCTTCTTGCAGGACTGCAGAAATATTCAGGAAGCGAGGTCCGAAAGCGCGCATCCAGCCCGAAGATTCAGGTCTTCAACAATGCGCTCATGTCGTCAAGGCATCCTGTGGATTTCACCAGGGCGAAAGAAGATGACACGTTCTGGGGCCGCCTTGTGGAATCTGCGGTGGGAACGCATCTGATTAACTCGGTGGCAGGAGAAGACGTCAGCCTCGGCTACTGGAGGGAGAAGCAGGATGAGGTAGATTTCGTCTTGTACAATGAATATTCTGCAGCCGCATTTGAGGTGAAAAGCGGCAGCAAGACTCATGGAAGAGGCCTGGATGCCTTCATGAAAAGATACCCTGAGGGCAAGGTGTTTACAGTATCTGCAAAAGCCGATACAGGCTCAATGACAATCCCTTTGGAGGAATTTCTGCTCTCCAATCCATTAAGCTATCTTCACTGAGTGTCAACTACCGCTGCACTGAAGGGCAAACAAAAAAGGAGAGCCTACGCTCTCCTTGGCAAAAAAGACTGGAAAACAATTACTTGTTCTCTTCCTTCTTTTCCTGGCTCTCATCCTCTTTTTTCTCTTCAGCCTTTGCCTCTTCTTTCTTCTCTTCAGCATTCTCCATCTTGAGTTCCGGCTTTGGAGCATCCTTCTTGACGCTTCCCTTATCCTTGCTTGTTACTGAAGAAATGGCAGACTTGCTGAACTCGATTCTTGCAGAGTCATCAACCTTGATTACTACAGTCTGTTCCTTGACTGTGACAACTGTTCCATGAATACCGCCGATTGTGACAACCCTGTCACCCTTCTTCATGGCCTCGATCATCATCTTTGCTTCCTTGTCCTTTTTCTTCTGCGGTCTGATGATAAGGAAATAGAAAATGAGAATGATAATTACAAAAGTCAAAATTGTTGTCATGAGAGATCCGCTTGCATTGGGATCAGATGCCATCAACATAATCTGATTCATTTTTTACCTCTTAAAGTGTTCTGAAACAAAAGTAACATAAAGAATTAATGCCGGTCAAGGAAAAGCGGCATAAGAAAAGGGCCACTTTGAAAAGAGGCCCTCTTGCTGATGCACTTTGTTATCACATCATGCCGTTCATGCCGCCGGCTGCAGGTGCAGCAGGTTCCTTTGAAGGAATGTCAGTGACCGCACATTCTGTTGTAAGAATGAGGGAAGCGATGCTTGCTGCATTCTGAAGTGCAGATCTTGTAACCTTCACCGGATCGATGATTCCTGCATCAACCATGTTGACCCATTCCATTTTGTTTGCATCAAAGCCTACACCGACTTTCTCGTTCTTGCACTTTTCAGCAACAATCGATCCATCGATTCCAGCGTTCTCAGCAATCTGGCGGATAGGCTCCTCAAGAGCACGCTTTACAATCCTGTAACCTACCTTCTCTTCTTCTGAGAAAGCAGAGAGATCCTTCTTCTCAAGCTCCTTTACTGCCTGAACGAGGGCAACACCGCCGCCCGGGATAACACCTTCTTCAATTGCTGCTCTTGTAGCAGAAAGAGCATCCTCAACTCTGTGCTTCTTCTCCTTGAGCTCTACTTCTGTTGCAGCTCCTACATTGACAACAGCAACTCCCCCGGCAAGCTTTGCAAGTCTTTCCTGAAGCTTTTCCCTGTCGTAGTCGCTTGTGCAGCTTTCAATCTGAGCCTTGATCTGTGCAATGCGCTCGCGGATTGCATCAGCGCTTCCTGCACCGTTGATGATTGTTGTGTTCTCTTTCTCAACCTTGACGCTTGCTGCTCTTCCAAGCATAGGAAGGTCAGCATTCTCAAGCTTGTAGCCAAGCTCTTCTGTGATGACCTGACCGCCTGTAAGAACTGCAATATCCTCAAGCATTGCCTTTCTTCTGTCTCCGAATCCAGGAGCCTTTACTGCAACGACATTGAGTGCACCGCGCACTGCGTTTACAACGAGGGTCGGAAGAGCCTCTCCGTCAACATCCTCTGCGATGATGAGAAGCGGCTTGTTTGTCTGAACCACCTTCTCAAGAATAGGAAGGAGATCCTTCATATTCGATATCTTCTTGTCGTAAATGAGGATGTAAGGATTGTCGAGAACAGACACCATTGTATCCTTGTTGTTGCAGAAATACGGAGAAAGATATCCGCGGTCAAACTGCATTCCTTCAACAAAGTCCACAGTTGTCTCGATTGTCTTGCTCTCTTCGACAGTGATGACTCCGTCCTTTCCGACCTTGTCCATTGCGTTTGCAATCTCATCTCCGATTGTTCTATCATTGTTTGCAGAAATAGATGCAACTGATGCAATCTCTTCCTTGTTCTGCACCATCTTTGCCTCTTTCTTGATGCACTCGACTGCATCCTTCACTGCGCTGTCAATTCCTCTCTTGATACCCATCGGATTGACACCGGCTGCAACACTCTTCATTCCTTCCTTTGTAATGGACCATGCAAGAACTGTTGCTGTTGTTGTTCCGTCTCCGGCAACATCATTTGTCTTTGTGGCAACTTCCTTAAGAAGCTGTGCGCCCATATTCTCAAACGGATCCTCTAGCTCAATTTCGCGTGCAACGGAAACTCCGTCCTTTGTAACAGTAGGTGCCCCGTATTTCTTGTCAAGAAGAACAAGTCTTCCCTTTGGACCAAGTGTAGTCATTACGGCTCTGGAAATCTTCTCCACTCCGTTTACAAGGGATTTCCTTGCCTCTTCATTGAATTCAAGCTGTTTTGCCATTTAATTCGCCTCCAGATAATTCTAAAAGAAAAAATATACATAAAAATACAAATTGGCAATATGTAATGAACGAGAAAATCAGAACAGCAGGCAGAGCGTGAAAGCAAAGAAGACAGAGAAAAGCCCGGAAAGAAGATTCACAGTGTCATTTGTGACAAAAGGAATGCCTCGTGCCCTTTCGTTTCTCTCCCCGTCCGTATATTCCTTTTCAGTCAGAGATCCGTCCTTTTTCCTGTAGTGCACCTGGACAGTCGCCCCGAGGAGGGAATCCAGAAGGGACCCGAGTGTTCCCGATACTGTTATCACAGAAAGGGAAAAAAGGCTTGCTCTGTAGCTTGCTATATTCAAGAGGCCCACGATGAAGGATGCGACGAGGGCCGCAAAGCATCCAAGTGCGGATACTCCTCCAGAAAGGCCTTTGGGAACCCTTGTGCCTGTTATTATCGAAACAGGATCGTCTTTTGAAAGCACCCCTATCTCCCCACTCCATGTGTCGCTGGCTGCCTCTGCAATGGCTGCTGAGAACATCACAAGACCCTCGCTTTTAAGCGGAGAGAAATAGAAGACCGCAAGGCCGATAAGGGAAGGAAGAGAGTTTGCAAGGACCTGCACCACATCCCTTCTTGAACCCTTCTTCTGTATACCTCTTGCCGCTTTGTTCTCCTTTATTATTTTCGAGATGATTGTGGCAGAGAAAAAGAAGAACAGCATCTGGACAAGAGCTGAGACACATCCCATGTAGAAAATAAGAGTTCCGACAACCACGGCAGCAAATGTTCCTCCTCCTGTAAGCTGTCTCTTGCGGATGGCAAAAAAAGCAACTGATGCCATGAGAAGGGCAATTATGACAAGCCTTAGATAAAGAGGAAGGGAAAGAAAGAGATTGTCCAGATATCTCATGAGAACACCTCAATCAAAAGGGCTGAAAGAAGAGGCACGCTTATATTGTCGAGCCCAAGGGGAGTGATAGCCTCAACAGCTGCAAGGACAAGCGATATTAAAATCATAGCAGGAAGTGAGAGCTCTGTGATGAGCAGAAGCAGGATGAATGTGACAGTTGCCATCACCGCAGATCCTTCAATGCTCTTGACGGATGAGAAAAATCTTATCTTGTGCTTCCCGATTTTCTTGCCCACAAGGGCCGCAAGAGCATCCCCCAGTCCCATGATCAGCGTGGATGCGACAACAGAAGAGGGAGAAAGAACATCCTTGTACATGAAAATGGTCATGACCGCTACTGAAAAAGGATAGTATATAAGACCATTGTCCCTTTTCCTGTCGTTCATCCCAAGCTCTTTTCCTACACCTGAATATACTGCCGCGGCATTGAGGAAAATAAATGAAACAGGCCCAAGCAGCGCCCAGTAAAGACTGGAGTAGCAGTACACGAGTATGAATACCCAGAATGACACAAGGATATGTATCATCTTCCTTACTGATTCTGAAGAAAGGACTTTCTTCTTATAAAGGACAAATGAAATACCAATTACAAGAATGATGTATGCAAATGATATCAGCGTAGCAACAAAATTGTTCACCAGATTCTCTCCTCTTTGCCCTGGTTGAGCATGCCGTACAGCCTGTCATATTCGCTTATGATGCGGACCACTCTGTCATAGTCCTCACCATATTTCCTGTTTCCGTCAAAACATTCTCCCTCATCCTTTTCGTAAAGCACCTGAGAAAGAACCGCATCTCCATAAGCACTTCTCCTTATACATTTTTCTCCATAGACAAAATACAGGAAGATATCAAGGAAAAAGAATGCCATGTATATTGAAGCATATATGAAATTCGCCTTCATGAGGATAAATGAATAGATGAAGAGGGCAAGAGATACAGCTGCTGTCAGAGCCAGAAACAAAGCAAAGAGCGCTTTCTTCTTCTTGAGGAATCTGAATGAGAGAAAACACCCCAGAGCAAAAGACAGAAGAGCAACCAGCACTCCTGTATCCACAGTCCCGAACGTGAGGAAAAGCATCAGGACAGAAATTATGAGAAGAGGAAGCATGAAAATCTTGGCATTTGCCGCTCTTTTTATGCTTTTTGTATCTAAAAGAGGCTTTTTGAATGCACAGTATCTCTTGAGAGCTGGATATACTTTCTTGTAAAAGGCTTTTATGAACACACCGCTTGAAAAGCTTTTTTCAGCAACACTGTCCCCGTAGGCAAAAAGGTATGAATAAAAGAGTATGAGGTAATCAGGCCAGCTCCTGTCTGCCTCCCCTGCCTTGACAAAAAGGGTCTCCTCCCCTCTTTTCTCAATCCTGATGAATCCTCCCTTTTCAAGGCTCTCAAGCATGAGAGGGATATCCCTTGATGCTTTAAGAGATCCGTTATAGACATAGCTCTTTAAAAGCACATCAGCATCTATGTTCCTGTTCTCTCTTACAACTTCATTTTTCTGGGCCTTTGCACCTTGTACCAGATACAGGATGTATGAAACAGATGCAAGAGCGAAGAAAAGCAAAGAGATGATCTGTGCGGCAATACTCATAACTCAGGATTCTATCATAAAAGCTGGCATTGCCCAACTGAAAAGAAAAGGCACAGCTTGAGCATTTCTGTTTTATCTACTACAATGCATAATTATGCAATATTTATGCAATACCAGGAGGAGACGTGAAAGAGAGACATAACAGACTCAGCACAATAAAGGACCTGATCAAGAACAACAGAATAGACAGTCAGGACACACTTCTTGAGCTTTTGAAAGAAGAGGGTTTTGAAGTTACGCAGGCAACCCTTTCAAGAGATCTCAAGATGCTCAAGGTGGGCAAGATAAGCGACGGCTGGTCAGGCTACTATTACTCCCTTCCTGAAAGTGATTTCATATCTGAGAGCGAAAAGAGCTATATTCAGGATGTAAGACGTGGTATCATCTCTATCGAGTTCTCGGCAAACATCGGAGTCATCAAGACAAGACCGGGGCACGCCAACAGTGTCTGCTTTGCCCTTGATGTGCTTGCACTCCCGGAAATTCTCGGCTCAATTGCAGGAGATGATACAATCTTCATCATCCTCAGAGAGGGAATGACCAAAGAGGATCTGCTTGAGAGCTTCCAGACACGAATACCGGAGGTAAATTAATTGAATTACACCAATCTTGACCAGCTGGAAAGCTATAAAAAGCTTCTGGGCACAGAGAAAAAAGATTTGAAGAAGCTTCTTTCAAAAGAAAGAGTCAGCTCATCATCTGTGAAGCTTGGAGGCGATCTGAAATACAACTGGGCCTCAATTCCGGCAGACGATGAGATAATCAGGATTCTGCAGGATCTTGCTGATGAGGCAGAGCTTGTCGAAAAATACGAGGAAATCCTCAGGGGAAAGATGATGAATCCCGGGGAAAAGCGCCTTGTGCTCCATCACCTCACAAGAGGAAATGTGCTTGGCGAGAAAGTGATGTATGGAGAAGAGGATAAGGAAGCTTTCTACTGCAAAGAGAAGGCAAAGATAAAGGATTTCTCAGAAAAGGTTCACAGCGGAGAAATCAAGGGGTCAACAGGAAAGACATTCAGCACAGTGTGCCAGATTGGAATCGGAGGATCTGATCTGGGCCCGAGAGCACTCTACCTTGCCCTCAAGGGTTATGAGAGGAAGATGGATGCCCATTTCATATCCAATGTCGATCCAGATGATGCGGCTGAGGTGATAAAGTCCCTTGATCTCGAGCGCACGCTGTTTATTCTCGTATCAAAGAGCGGCACAACACAGGAGACACTCACAAACAGGGATCTTGTGCTTGCAAAGCTCAAGGAGACACCAATTGAAGGCTTTGTTCCTAACAAGCACATGGTTGCAGTTACAAGCAAGACAAGCCCGCTTGCAAGTGACAAGAGCCTTTTAGCTTCTTTCTTCATCGATGATTTCATCGGAGGACGCTATTCATCGACAAGCGCAGTTGGTGGAGTAGTTCTCTCTCTTGCTTATGGCTATGATACATTCTCTGAGATTCTTGAAGGAGCCCATGAAGAGGATGTTTTGTCCCTTAATAAGGATATAAAGAAGAATGGAGCTCTCTTTGATGCCCTCCTTGGTGTCTATATGAGGAATGTGTTAAAGTACCCTGCAACAGCAATCCTCCCCTATTCTCAGGCGCTCTCTAGATTCCCTGCTCATCTTCAGCAGCTTGACATGGAATCAAACGGAAAGCATGTGAACAGATTCGGAGAAAAAGTTGATTATGTCACAGGTCCCGTGATTTTCGGAGAGCCGGGAACAAACGGACAGCACTCTTTCTATCAGCTTCTGCATCAGGGAACTGACATTGTTCCCCTGCAGTTCATCGGCTTCAGCAATCCGCAGTACGGAATGGACATCATAACAGACGGCTCATTCAGCCAGACAAAGCTGAATGCAAACCTTGCTGCCCAGATTGTAGCATTTGCACTTGGAAAGAACGATGAGAATCCCAACAAGGAGTTTGACGGCAACAGACCTTCTTCCCTCATATACGGAAGCAAGCTGAATGCCAAAAACCTTGGTGCACTCCTTTCCCACTATGAGAACAAGGTGATGTTCCAGGGCTTTGTATGGAATCTCAACTCATTTGACCAGGAAGGAGTCCAGCTGGGAAAAGTGCTTGCAAAGAAAGTCTTGAAAGGCTGTGAAGGCGATGAGGTTCTCAAAGCCTATTCAGACCTCCTCATCTGATAAAACAAATATTAGCGGGTTGCCGGGGCACATAGCCTCGGCATTTTTATTAAGCAGACACCTCTCCTAAATTTATCAGCTTAGAAATTTCCCCAATCAGGATTACAGCAAACACAGCACGGACATCTGCTTTGCCTTATTATTCTTCCTTATAGGAAGGTTTGAGAAAAATCATGAAAAATTCTTTGGGAATTTTGCATATTTCATGCCTGGATGCTCTTTAATAATGGAGGCAGTTGAAATACAATTACACCAATTTTAGGAATCGGGAGGATAATTTATGAAATCAGAAATTGAAAGAGTTTATCAGCAAGTATGCTCAAGGGATCCTAATGAAAAGGAGTTCCAGCAGGCTGTATATACTTTTCTGTTAAGCGTTGACAAGATCATCGACAAGCTTCCGGAAGTCTCATACCACAGAGTACTTGAGCGCATGGTTGAGCCAGAAAGAGTCGTGATGTTCCGTGTCCCATGGATTGATGATGAAGGTGTATGCCAGGTCAACCGCGGATTCAGAGTCCAGATGTCATCAACACTCGGACCATATAAGGGCGGATGCCGCTTCCATCCTTCTGTAAACCTCTCGATCATGAAATTCCTTGCATTTGAGCAGGTGTTCAAGAACTGCCTGACAGGGCTCCCGATGGGAGGAGGAAAAGGAGGCAGCGATTTCAATCCCAAGGGAAAGAGCGAGGCTGAGGTGATGAGATTCTGTCAGAGCTTCATGACAGAGCTTTCAAGACACATCGGTGCAGACACTGATGTTCCTGCAGGAGATATCGGAGTCGGAGGAAGAGAAATCGGATACATGTTCGGACAGTACAAGAGACTCAAGAATGAGTTTACAGGGGTCCTTACAGGAAAAGGTCTTGATTTCGGAGGATCAAACATCCGCCCGGAGGCAACAGGATACGGCCTTGTCTACCTGTCACAGGCAATCCTTGCTGACAGGAAGATGGATTTTGAAGGAAAGACATGCATAGTCTCCGGCAGCGGAAACGTTGCCCAGTTCACAACAGAAAAACTCATCCAGCTTGGGGCAAAGGTCGTGACCCTCTCTGACTCCTCTGGAATGATTTACGATGAGAAGGGAATTGACAGCGAGAAGCTACAGTATGTGAAGGTCCTGAAGAACGTGAAGAGAGGAAGGATCAAGGAGTATGCCGATAAGTACGGCTGCACATATATTGCAAGAAACAACGATGAGAGCAACCCAATCTGGAACATCAAGGCAGATTATGCATTCCCTTGCGCAACACAGAATGAGATTCTCAAGGAAGATGCGGAGAACCTTGTAAGAAACGGCATAAAGCTTGTAGGAGAAGGTGCGAACATGCCATGCTCTATTGAAAGCGAGCATATCCTTACATCAAACGGCATCCTGCTTGCTCCTGCAAAGGCCGCAAACGCAGGAGGAGTCGCTGTGTCCGGGCTTGAGATGGCACAGAACTCAATGCGCATCCAGTGGTCAAGGGAGCGTGTTGACCAGGAGCTAAAGAACATCATGAAGAACATCTACAAGAACATAAGCGAGGCTGCTCTTACATATTCTGAAAAAGACAACTTCATTGACGGAGCAAACATAGCATCATTCCTCAAGGTAAGCAGAGCAATGATTGCTCAGGGTTATGTATGATAAACAAGATTGGTTTTGACAGCGAAAAATACATCAGGGAGCAGACAGAGTACATCCTTGACCGTGTAAAGAACACAAACGGAAGGCTTTATATCGAATGCGGGGGCAAGCTTCTTCATGACAAGCATGCATCCCGCGTGCTTCCCGGTTTTGACGAAAACAACAAGATGAAGGTCTTCAAGGCTCTCAAGGAACATCTGGATATCATAATATGCATATATGCAGGAGATATCGAGCAGAGGAAGATGAGAGGCGACTACGGAATCAGCTATGATGCAGATGTCGTGAAGACAATACGTGATTTCGCAGAATACGGGCTTGTATGCAACAAGGTTGTCATAACAAGATTCGAAAACCAGGCAAGCGCGATACAGTTCAAAAGAAAGCTTGAGCTCAGCGGAATAAATGTCTACACCCATCAGAGCACTCCAGGATACCCTGCAGACATAGACATGGTTGTATCTGATGAGGGATATGGGAAAAATGAGTATATTCCCGTTGAGGCTCCTGTTGTAGTTGTCACAGCCCCGGGCCCTGGATCAGGAAAGCTCGCCACATGCCTCAATCAGATGTATCACGAGGCAAAGAGAGGCGGAAAGCCAAGCTATGCAAAGCTTGAGACCTTCCCTATCTGGAATCTTCCGTTGAACCATCCTGTGAACATCGCATACGAGGCTGCAACTGTCGACATCGGAGATGTGAACCTCATCGACCACTTTCATCATGATGCATACGGTGTCATTACAGTAAACTACTCCCGTGATCTTGAAGCATATCCTCTCTTGAAGAGAATACTGGAAAAGATCACAGGCGAATGCGTATATAAAAGTCCGACAGACATGGGTGTAAACCGCTGCGGTTTCGGCATAACTGATGATGAAGTGTGCCGCTATGCCGCAAACCAGGAGATAATCAGAAGAGTCTTCAATACAAAATGCGACTATCTGATGGGGACAGCGAGCAAGGAAGTGTATCTGAGAGCTATCAAGATCCTTGAGAAGGCAGGACTCAATGAGACTGATCGCCCTGTCGTGATTCCGGCCCGCGATGCTCTCAAGAAGGCCATTGAAGAGCATAAAGGAAAGGATGACGGGACAGTATGCGCCGCATCCCTTGAATTAAGGGACGGAAGGATTGTGACAGCACATAACTCGAACCTCCTGCATGCAGGTGCGGCCCTGATCCTCAATGCAATAAAGACTGTGCTCAACATAGACAAGGAAGTTGATCTCATACACAACAATGTCATCGAGTCAATCACGATGGTCAAAAGGGATGTGCTGATGGGGAAAGGAGTATCTCTGAATGTTGATGAGATCCTTATTGCACTTGCAATCTCAAGCATATACAACAGCGTGAGCGCAAAAGCCTGCAAGGCTCTTCTCGAACTGAAGAACACGGAGGTGCATTTCACGCACATACCTTCACCCGGCGATATAGACGGCATGAGAAAGCTGGGCATCAACTACACAAGTGATCCGCAGTATCCGGGAAGGATAATCTTCTGATTATCCCTCCCCTTTTTCCTTAGAGGAGGACATATGTCAGACAAGTACACAAGATTCGTCAGCGAGGAAAAGCTGGTTGCTGAAATGATTGCACTCAATGACGGTAAATTTTCCTACACTGTGGATGAAAGCAAACCCGGTCAGATGGGATTTTCAATTCTTGACAGCAAAGGCAGAAATCTGGGTTCTGTAATATTCTCCGTGGATGAGAATGATGAAATAACCGGCATGATCCACAGCGACAGTCCAAAATCCAAAAGTCTTACAGCAAAGGCGCTTGCCTCATACATAGAGTACACATTCGATCCTTTTTTCGGCTCTTATGATGAGATTAAGGAGACTCTCGATTATCTGTCAGAGGAAGAACTCAGGACTATCATACTCAACCTTATTTCCGATGCAGAACTCTCTGTTGACGCACTTGAGGAGGAAATAGATGAATGCATCGGGGATGATGAGAATGGTGAAAGCGGAAGAGAAATAGACTATCTTGATCCTTTCCAGTATCCGGGAGCGGCAAATCTTGTGATGGATGAATTTGCATCAAGGAAATCATTTACTGCTGAAGAAGCTGTAAATTCTTTTATCAATGTCATGAATCTGATGAAGGAAAATGAGGATACGAACAATATGATTCTTGCCGAGAAATGCGGCAGAGCTCTTTCAAACATACTCTCATTTCTTCCAGAGGATGTTAAAGAAGAGATTGAATACACCATAGCAAGCCTGAGCAGTCACAAAAGTGCTTTCTCTTCCTATGCCGCACTATATGCCTCTGACAATCATTTTACAAGCGAATGCGGATCTCTTCTTTTGAAATCAGTTGTCGTGAACGCCAGAAAAATCGACAACATGAAAATAAAGGAAAAGCTCAAAGAAGTGGAAAAAAGAGTTTAATTTCTGTTGAGAGCTTCTCTTTCATGGACAAAAGGAGAAAGAGAATCTAAACTTGTCTAGGGCTTCCGAGCATAAAACGGAAATCCTGAAGGCGGGTTATTTCATGGCAGAAAGAGAAAAACTGACAAGCAGGCTTAGCTTTATCCTGCTATCAGCCGGCTGTGCAATCGGACTGGGAAACGTATGGCGATTCCCTTATATCACAGGACGATATGGCGGAGCCGGTTTTGTACTTATCTACATTCTTTTCCTCATCATTCTGGGAATTCCTGTAATGGTTATGGAGTTCTCTATCGGAAGAGGAGGAAAGAAAAACATAGTCGGAGCATACAGGGCACTTGAGAAAGAAGGAAGCAAATGGCACTTTGCAGGGCCTCTTGCGATTTTCGGAAACTACATGCTCCTTTTTTACTATCTTCCGATAACTGGATGGCTGCTCTATTACTTTGTCTCATTCGTAAGCGGAACATTCAGCGGAGCTGACACTGCATATGTCAGCGAATATTTTGCCTCTCTCCAGGCAAATGGAGCTCTTCAGATTGCATTTGCTCTTGTTGCTCTTTCAATAACAGCAGGCATTGTCATATTCGGCCTGAACAAGGGTGTGGAGAAATCCTCTCGCATAATGATGGCTCTCCTCTTTGTTCTGATGATCATTCTTGCAATCCATTCATTCACACTGGAAAATGCATCAAAGGGTCTTGCTTTCTTCTTGAAGCCTGATTTCTCGAACATGGTTGAGTACGGTATCGGAGAGACCATATTCGCAGCAATGGGTCAGTCATTCTTCACCCTCTCTCTCGGTATCGGAGCAATGAGCATCTTCGGATCATACTTCACAGAAAAGAGAACACTTCTTGGAGAGTCCGGAAGAATCATCGTCCTAGATACATCCATTGCACTTCTTTCAGGTCTCATCATATTCCCTGCATGTGCATCCTTCAACATCGAGGCAGGAAGCGGACCGGCTCTTATTTTCATAACTCTTCCCAATGTCTTTTCAAAGATGACAGCAGGATCTCTATGGGGTGCTCTTTTCTTCCTTGCAATGGGATTTGCAGCTCTTACAACACTTATTGCTGTCTTTGAGAACATACTCTCTTACTGGATGGACATGAGAGGATTTTCAAGGAAGAAGGCAACCGGACTTAACTTTTTAATCCTTGCCATCTTTTCACTTCCATGCATTTTCGGCTTCAACATCTGGTCAGGTTTCCATCCTCTTGGAGAGGGAACTGGAATAATGGATCTTGAAGATTTCATTGTATCGAATCTTCTTCTGCCGGTAGGATCGCTGATAATGGTGCTTTTCTGCACATCACGCTATGGCTGGGGATGGAAAAACTTCATTTCAACAGCCAATATCGGAGAGGGTGCGAAATTCCCGAACAAGCTGAGAATATACTGTGCATACATTCTTCCTCTGATCATAATTTACGTTCTGATCCAGGGAATAGTGGATTTCTTCATCTGATAAATACACAAAAATGCCCTCCTCGCGTGACAAAATCTCACCAAGGAGGGTTTTTCATATTCATCCTAAAGCAATGCTCACTCTGTCAAATATCCTGTCAATGTCTTCAAAGTCGATATCAAGAGCGGGAGCAAAGACAAGAGTCCTGCCGTTTTTGGCGATATCAACATTCAGTGCAATACCCTCATAAGGGGAGAAAATACGACTGCTGACCTTTTCCTTGAACGTTATTGTCCAGAGCAGTCCAGCCTGGGAAACTGATTCTATCTTCTCGTTCTTCTTGACAGCTTCAAGCATGTTCGCAACACTCAGCTTCTTTGCTTCCCTTATTTCCCCATATTCCCCATCATCTTCAAGCATGCTGCATGCAGCTCCAACGTAGCGGACAGTCTCACTCTTTGCCTCTCTGCTGTCAAAGAAACGGTCTGCAGCAAGGACCGCCCCGTCCATCATGAGAAAATCAAAGGAAGCAGAAAGACATGGAGGGATATAGCGCCTCCATGAAACTGTAGATATGTCAAGAAGGAGGAATGCTCCGGTTTTTCTGGCCATCTCATGCAGAGTATTGAACGAGTCGACATCTTTTGTCATTAGATATCCATCCTCGGCTACTTCCACCGATCTGATGAATAAAACCGTATCCTTTTTCATGTCCTTTTCAAAAAATATCGGTTCCAGCCCTTCGCTCTTGAGCACATCAAACACATCTTCAGGCTTATCCAGAAGGCAGGCGGAAGCCATTTCATAGAGGAGGCAGAGTCTTCTTCGTACATCAATTTCACTTATTTCCTTCTTCATCCTCGGATTTGATGAACTTAGTGCTGCAAAAGATGAGCATTCAAGATACCTCATATTCTCTGTGTATGAATAAACTCCATCCTCTCTTATTATTTTTTCCATTAAGCCTCCGAAAAAAGACCCGGCCGCTGAAGGCTGAGTCTTATTTTTTGATTATCCTTGTTTCAGGACCTGTTTCCGTTATCTACAACCACTTTCTCTGGAGGAAGTCTCAATTCCTCAGGGTGAGTGAACACTTTTTTGAGAATCTTGAGTGCAGAAGCAAAATAGAAGCCGTCGGTAATTCTCTCATCCATGTTGATTACAACATCCATGACCCTTTCCTTTTCTACAGTTCCATCCTCTTCAAGCACCAGAATTCCTTTCTTTGCACCAAATGCGATAAACATCGGGATGTTGCCGAAGTTGTACAGATGGTGAATTATGGAAGGCACATTCAGCGATGCAAGATTAGTCACAAAAAGAGAACCGTGAAATGGTGAGACATTTATGAGTTTTTTCGGAATAAGACCGAAATAGTCCATTGTCTTTAAAAGCCAGAATGCGAATTTCTTGACAAGACCTGGAATATAATTGAGAAGGGCCGCAGTCCTGTCAAAGTCGGTGTTGTCATTTTCCATGACTTCAGCAAGGGCTTTGTTGACTGTCTCATAAACATCAAAGATTGTATCCTCCGGATTGAATCTCATCTTGATGATTGTGTCCTCAGTCTCTATGTTCATCTTTCTTTTAACGACCATGTTCACAACAATGCCGTTTCTGGCATATACCTTCTGCCCTCTTATGAAGCGGTTGCATCTTGGCCTCTGGCTGATTGTTCTCACATAAGAAGCAAGAAGGACATGCATCATGCCGATTGAATCATAACCCTCGCTTCTGAGCTGGCGGACAAATTCCTCAGCAGGGCGGCATGGAAACTCAAGAGATATGCTGTTACAGCTTTCGGCTCTGGTAACCATGATGTAAGGTGTGATGCTTGAAAATGCATCAAGTTTAAGTTTTCTTCCCTCTTTCATAATTTCCTCTGCTAAATCATCGCTCTTTTATCATTTTTTGAAAAGCATTTACATTTTATTATATGAAAAACAGCAAAAATACCCGTTTTATTGAAAAAAGGTCTAATTTTGTTATCACTTTTTCACTCATTGAGGCTTATTGCTTGTCAAGGAATGAAATGGGACATAGAATTTCTATATATGGCAGAGTATCCACTCACACGCAAGGAGCAGAAAATCGTACGCCTTGCCGATGCCTTCTGGCAAAGGCACAGCGATGCTCTCAGCGAGGATGATATAAATAAAATAAACAACCAGGAAATATCGAAGGCGATGAGGCGCATTCTGCTTCCTCGCGCAAAGGAAATTGTAACAAGCTCCTTCATAATTCCTGTTACCAGCGGTGCAATCACATGCTATATGTTCGCTAACCCGAGAACACAGAGCATGGGACAGGATGCCCTTATTGTGTATTTCCATGGAGGCGGATGGACATTCGGCAACATGGAATTCTACAACATATACCTGGAGCATCTTTCTTCAGTGACAGGAGCAATGATTTTATCAATCGATTATCATCTTTCTCCTGACAACAAATTCCCGACAGCAGTGGAGGATTGCTATGATGCCCTTCTCTGGGCATGCGGAGGAGCAAAATACTGGAAGGTCGACCCGGACAGGATCTTCATCGCAGGAGACTGTGCGGGAGGAAATCTTGCGGCTGTAGTCGCACAGCTTGTACGCGACAGAAAAGGTCCGGAGATCGCAGGACAGATACTTCTTTATCCGATAACCGACGGAAGGCTGAGGACGCTGTCCATTGAAGAGCATAAGGATACCCCGATGCTTACAAGCAGGATTCTCGATTTCTATGTTGACAACTATGCACGTGAAAGCAAGGATCTGTTCCTGCCGATGTTCTCTCCCCTTCTTTCTCAGGACAAGAGCCGTCTGGCTCCTGCTCTGATAATCAATGCAGAATTTGATCCTCTTCATGACGATGGAGTGCTATATGCCGCAGAGCTGGAGAAAGCAGGAACAAGTGTGAAGGTTTTCACTGCTCCTTCTTCCTACCATGGCTTCATGTGCTATAAGAATGCAAAAGGAAGACTTGAAAGCGAATGCGCAATTCGCCAGTTCGTCTCCGGAAGAAAGCTTGAGAACATTAAGTTCGTCACAGAAAAAGAACTGAAGAGAATCAATGAAGCTCCTCGATCGCAGAAAAAAGAGGAAGAATAATCAGACTAGTACAAAACACTGCCTTTTGCTTTTAGGCTTTTCTGGCATTGTCATACGGATTAATCCGTCAGCTATCATTGGCTTGATTATTCTGTAATAGAGAGATGTCCTGTTCAGGCCTGTAAAAGCTTCAAGCTCTTCTCTTGATCTTGGTGTCTTGAGAAAATCAAGGATGTTGTCAGCTTCTTTTTCTTTTCTCAGTGCATTGAAGAAAATGACCTTGAATTCTCCCCTTTCACTTTTAAACACCGGCTCTTCAAGACCCATAGCCCTGAAGGAATTCCTGATAGCAGGTATTCCTGAACCTCTGTTTTCAGAAACTCCAAGGACTTCAAGTATATCTGAAAGGGTTGGATTTCTCGTCTCTGGCGGAATTGTTCCGATTTTATCGATGGACAGCGGTCCATATAATCCTCCGCTGTTAGTTATCTCAAGCCTGTCTGAATATATTTCAATCCTTATCGCCTTGCCTTCGCTGTAGGCGCTGTAATCGCGATGCTGCAGAGCATTCAAAACAGCTTCTCTTATCGCAACAGGAGGATACTCCGGCTTATTGACTCGGTTTCCATTCTCGTCAAATGAGATTGCATTCCTTATATTGTCAAGCACATAGCCAACTGCAGCATCAAGCATGTCCTTAATATTCCCTGTAAAGCGTCTTGAATCCTGGAACCTCGGCATTCCTATTTCATTTTCATTTCCTTTTTTATCTCCGGAAATCACAACAGCTGTGACAGAAAACTGAGGGAAATAAGATTGGGGATAATGAGAGAAGGCCATGACAGCTGCAAGAGATGGATATCCGTCCTTTACAATCCCAAGAAGCTTTAAAACCTCATCATATGCAAGATTAGCCAGATTGTTTCTGGTATTTCTTATTCTTGATACGTAGGAATCAAGCAGATTTTTATCCAGGAGAGACAGAGCTGCGTCTCTGACAGGACGCCTGTCATCATGCAAGCCTCGATGGAATGCATCATAACTGTAGACCTCATATGGGCTCATCTGGATATCTGCCTCTCCGACTCTTATATAAGAGCCCTTTAAAAGACCCTTGCCTTTGTAATAAGCCGGTCGTTTTGAAAAAGGAATTCCAGGAATTTCTGCAGAGACAACTGTTTTGCCGTCTATAAGAGCTACCGTGAATAGCGGTCTGACAGGAGGCTCTATCTGACTGCACTGTTCTGTTACATCTTTCTCAAGAGCTTCAGCATTATATACTCCTGTTATCTCATAACCGGATGATTCAGAAATGCCAAAGACAATGACACCTCCATCATCCTGATTCGAAAATGATGATAGCGTGTCAAAAAGCTTATTAGGACAACCTTTCAAAGCTTCCTTTATCTCAATCGTCTGCTGTTCTGATTTGAATAGCCTTATACGATTAACAAGCGCAACAAGTTCTTCTTCTTTCATATTTATATTATCATGATGCATTTATCAAAAATCAATAATTTTGATATCAAAAATCAAAAACTTGATAGATTTTTGGCAGTTTTGATAATGATTTTTCTATTTTTGATAAGCTTTTTCAAGTTTTGATATGGTTTTCTGCATTTTTGATAATGAAAATCAAATTTTTGATATAGCCTCTTCCAGATTACAAAAAGATAAGCCAAAAACTGAGGCTGTTCATCAAAAATAGCACATGAGTCCTTATCTTTTGATTTTGCAAAAACCACTGCAGAGATTGGATTTTGCCCAGATCCAATCTCGCTTCTGAAAAGAAAATGCAGGATTTTCTATTTACTTTTCCTTTTATAACTTGCATTTCATTGACACCCCCCCCCCGTTTGAACTAACCCCCAAAAGGTAGACACAGCAAAGGCCTTTTCACAGGAGGATTTAAAAAGTGAAAAGGGAAAAAGAAGAAACTGTGTCAAAGGCTCCCAAACACAGGGGTGTCAAAGAAGTCAGCTACGAGCTGAAGCTTAA
>CASDRU010000004.1 GCA_949283305.1 uncultured Spirochaetales bacterium
CAATACTAAAAGTACTGAAAGAATCTTTTTCATACTTCCTCCAAATATCCGAGGGGTTTACTCCACAAGGAGCAAAATTCTCCCCTTTTTTTGTTTTTTTTGTGTTTCTTGCATTTAGTTTAAGCCTCTGTTTCTTCATCTGTCAAGTTAATTATAGATTGGAAAAATGAAGTTTTAGGCTCAAAAGAGGCGGTTTTTCTACTTAAAAACTAAATAATTCTTATATAAGAATCGCTTTAAGTTATTATTTCTGTACTAAAAGAGTGTATATTTTAGATAAATCGAACAGATTGAACAAAATCTTGTTCGATAAAAAATTTTTTTGACATTTTTTAATTTTTTGTAAAAAATTTTGTCATTTTCATGAAAATGAGGGATAAAAATGCCGCCTGATTGCTCAGACGGCGTGTTTTATCAGAGAACCTTGAAAGCATTGCGTCCTGCATACTTTGCTGTGTCTCCGAGATAATCCTCGATTCTCATCAGCTGGTTGTACTTTGCAAGACGGTCACTTCTGGACATGCTTCCTGTCTTGATCTGTCCTGTCTCAAGGGCTACAACGAGGTCTGCTATGAAGCTGTCCTCAGTTTCTCCTGAGCGGTGAGATACAATTGCAGTATAGCCATGGCGCTGTGCCATATCGATTGCCTCAAATGTCTCGGTGAGAGTACCAATCTGGTTGACCTTGATGAGGATAGAGTTTGCAACCTTCTTATCAAGACCCATCTTAAGACGCTCTGTGTTTGTTACAAAGAGGTCATCACCGACAAGCTGCACTCTGTCGCCGATTCTCTCTGTGAGGAGCTTCCAGCCTTCCCAGTCATCCTCAGCCATTCCATCCTCAATTGAGATGATAGGATACTTGTTGACCCAGCTCTCCCAGAGCTCAACCATCTCAGCAGAAGACTTCTCTTCTCCTGTTGACCACTTGAGAGTGTACTTGCCTGTCTTCTCATCATAGAGCTCGCTTGATGCAGGGTCGAGTGCGATCATGAAGTCTCCATCGCGTCCTGCAGTATAGCCGGCATTCACGATTGCCTCCATGATTACCTCAAGAGCCTCTTCATTGCTCTGAAGGTCCGGAGCAAAGCCTCCCTCATCTCCAACTGATGTGTTGTAGCCTCTCTTTTTGAGAACGCTCTTCAGAGCATGGAAGACTTCTGCTGTCATCCTGACTGCTTCCCTGATTGATCCAGCTCCGATCGGCATTACCATGAATTCCTGGAAGTCAACCTTGTTGTCTGAGTGTGCTCCTCCGTTGAGGATGTTTGCCATCGGAACAGGAAGTACGCTTGAATGATAAGATCCAAGGTACTTGTAAAGAGGAAGACCGAGGAAGTCTGCAGCAGCGCGTGCAACAGCCATAGACACTCCAAGGATTGCATTTGCTCCAAGTCTTGCCTTGTTCGGAGTTCCATCCAGTGCAATCATCGCCCTGTCGACTGCCACTTGGTCAAGTGCATCCATTCCCTCAAGAGCTGGTGCTATGATTGTATTTACATTGTCAACTGCCTTGAGAACACCCTTTCCAAGAAAGCGGCCCTTGTCCCCGTCGCGCAGCTCTACAGCCTCATGCACACCTGTTGATGCTCCTGATGGGACTGCTGCCCTGCCCATTGAACCGTCTTCGAGAATAACATCTACTTCTACTGTCGGGTTTCCCCTTGAGTCAAGGATCTCTCTTGCCTCAATTGATTCAATAATGCTCATTATTTTTCTCCTTGTGTTTATATATATTTAAGGTAATGCTTTTGCTTTAATCTGACAAGGAAAAACTCTGGAAGAGGCTTTCAGAAATGCCGCGCCGGAGCATTTCAAGGCGGGCTTTCTGCTCACCTTTTTTCTCCATAAGGCGTTCATAGTCCCGCCTTACTGCATCCTTGTATTCATCAGAAGAGAGAAACTCATCAAGGGAAGAGGAAATCAGGGAGCTCTTAAGACCCTTCTGCAAGAGGCGCATTGACAGGATGTATCTTCCCTCAGCTTTCTTCCTTGTTCTTGAATGTAGGAAGCTTTCTGCAAAACGCGAGTCAGAAAGAAAGTTCTTTTCTTCTAGTTCATCAAGAGCATTTTCTATCTCAGATTCTGCAAATCCCTTTTCCCCAAGCTTTCTCTCAAGCTCACTTCTTGAATGCTCTCTGACTTTAAGATAAGTGAGAGCTTTGTCATACGCGTTCATACTCTTGATTATAAAATAAAAAAGCAGCAGATTGAACTGCTGCTCCATCTTCCTTATCTCTTTGAGAACTGGAATCTCTTTCTTGCCTTCTTCTGACCGTACTTCTTTCTTTCAACCATTCTCGGGTCTCTTGTCATGAGGCCGGCCTTGTGAAGAGCATCCTTGTAAGATGCATCCTCGGCAACGAGTGCTCTTGCAACTCCGTGTCTGCATGCCTCTGCCTGTCCCTTGATTCCGCCACCGTATACATTGATTACAACATCATACTTATCAGCGACCTCAAGAAGTGTAAGAGGCTGTGTCACTGTTGTGACATTGAGTGCGTCAACAAAGTACTTGTCGAGCTCTCTGCCGTTTACGACAATCTTGCCGTTTCCGCTTCTCAGATAAACTCTGGCTACAGCGGTCTTTCTGCGTCCTACTGCATTTGAAAGGTTAACTACCTTGTTTTCTTTTACAGCTGCTTTCTTTGCCATATCCTATCTCCTTAGAGCTCAACCTTAACCGGGTTCTGTGCCATATGCGGATGATTTGCATCTGCATAGATCTTGACGTTTGTAAAGAGCTTTCTTCCAAGCTTTCCATGAGGAAGCATTCCCTTTACAGCGTGCTCCATCGGGTAAGTCGGCTTTCTTACAAGCAGTTCTCCATAAGACTCTTCTCTAAGTCCGCCTGGGAACATGGAATGACGGTAGTACTTCTTGTCTTCCATCTTGTTGCCTGTAACAGCTGCCTTTGCAGCGTTGATGATGATTACATAATCACCCATGTCCTGGTGAGGAACATACTCTGCCTTGTCCTTTCCTCTGAGAATTCTTGCTGCCTTTACAGCAACCTTTCCGAGGTTCTGTCCTTCAGCATCGATCAAATACCATTTCTTCTCGATACTTGCAGGATTTACAAAAATAGTCTTCATAGTTCAAATCCTAGTTTTAGTTTTCTGCACGCAACCTGGCTCACCATGCCCGTGCTGAAGAAGCCGGAGTTTTCTCTCATTCATTCCGGGGAAAGGGGGAACGAGGATATTCTCTTTTTCCTTCTGGGCTCCAGATTAAAGATTTTACAATCAATGAACTCCATTTTGTGGGAGATGGAGGCATGAAAAAAATCTTTATGCAATCAGCAAAGCTGACAAGAATGCATTATATTGATTTTCAGAGCATCGTGTAAAGATGGAAAGTCATATCTTTTCAAGCTTTGCCTTGCTTTCAAGTATTTTTATCTTCTTGCCGCTGTCAAAGATGACTGAGAGTATTTTGTCCCCGGAGGCGTTTATGAGTGTCTCATCCACGCATCCTTCCCCGTAGCTGAGGCTCCTTACCCGGTCCCCCGAAGAGAAAGAGATGCTGAGAGTGTTCTTCTCCTCCACTTTCTTCAGCTTGCTGTATTTCTCATTGAGCCTCATATCTCCATCCGGGAAACGCACGAGAAGCATTCTTGATGCACCGTTTTCCTCAACAGACAGCACAAGGCCTGTACCATAGCTTGGAGAAATCACCCTGTCTCCTTCATAAAGATGCTCACCTGAGCCCTTCTCACTGTCAAAGCGTGCTGATGCTATATCCTCCATTCTGATGCTCTTTGCCCAGGAAGGGGCTCCTTTCTGGCTGCTGAACGATGGCCTTATTCTATATCCTGAATAGTCACTGATGTTATATGACTTGATGATTTCTTTTCTGTAAAGGGAAGAAGGAATGAGGGACAGAAACGAAGATTCATGGCGGGCCTGGGAATAAGAGCCGTAGAGTGCGCGGCTTCGCGCATAGGATAGCGTGAGCTTTTTCCTTGCACGGGTGAGGGCAACATAGAGAATTCTCTTTTCTTCCTCATACAGTCTCTTGTTGTCTCCGTTGCGGCCCGGGATCAATTCCTCTTCCAGCCCTGTGACATACACATTATCGTATTCCAGGCCTTTGGTGTTGTGCATGGTAATCAGCACTACCCCGCTCTTTTCTTCCTTTCCATCCCCGTTTCTTGTGGTCCTGTCAAGCGTGATCTTCTCAAGATATGAATATAACGCTTCGATTCCGGATCCTTCATCCTTCAGGGAAGAAAGAAGTGCCGTTATGTTCTCCATCCTCGCTTTATACACGCTCTCATCAGCCTCGCTCTCGTAATAAGAGATGAGGCCGAATCTGTAGAGCGCCCTTTCAAGGACAGAAGAAAGCATCTCTCCTGCCCTGATTTCCTCAGATGCATCATTATAGGAGGAGAGAAAATTCTCAAGTCCTTTTGAGGCCGCAGCTGAGGTCTTCTCCTTATATAAGCCTGCCGCATCAATCAGGTCTGAAGAGAGCTCTGCTATCTCTTCAATCTTCTTTTCCCCTATTCCTCTCTTCGGCTTGTTTATTATTCTCTTGAAGTTGATGTAGTCCCTGCGGTTTGCAAGCAAAAAAAGGATTGCCAGAGCATCTTTTATCTCTTCACGCTCATAAAAGCGGAGCGCGCCTATCACAGTATATGGGATTTTCTTATCCATGAATGCACGCTCAAAGAGAGAGCTCTGTGCATTTGTTCTGTAAAGGATTGCAGTATTCTCGAATCTCCCGCTTTTCTTTATATCATCAGCAATGCTTTCTGCCTCACTTTTTGCATCAGGAAATGAATAAAGGACAGGGATGCTTCCATGTTCATCATTTACACTGATTATTGCCTTATCGTGCCTCATCGTGTTTGTCTTTATAAGTGCAGATGCGGCTGAAAGGATCTCTGTTGTCGAACGGTAGTTCTTCTCAAGCTTTATCTGACGGACATTTGAAAATGAGGAAGAGAATGTGAGTATGTTCTCTATCTCCGCACCGCGGAAAGAGTATATGGACTGGTCATCATCTCCGACAACACATACCTGAGTGCTCTTATCTGAACATAAAAGCCTCAGAAGCCTGAACTGCATCCTGTTTGAATCCTGGTACTCATCAACAAGCACCAGACGGAAACGGTTCTGGTAGCGCTCACGGAGGCGGGCATTGTTCTCAAGCAGCTTATATGAAAGCAGGATGAGATCAGAAAAATCGACATTGCCTGTCTTTCTCAGCGCATCCTCATATTTTTCGTAGGCCTCTTGAACAAAAGAGCTGTCATCTATTGTTGTGAAAATATTGGATGAGGCATCAATTCCCATGTCCTTTGCCTTTGAAATGCTCTTATAGATCTCACGAAGCTCTTTCTTTTCAAGTCCCGGGCAGACAGAGGAGAGAATCTGCAAGGAGTCCTGGTCATCGTAGATTGAGAAATTGCTTTCAAGGCCAGCTTCTTTTGCATGCATCCTGAGAAGAAATGCTCCAAATGAATGGAAGGTCCTCATCTCAAGCCCGTCAAGGTCATAATCAGGAAGGAGGGCCTTCACGCGCTCCCTCATCTCATAGGCCGCCTTGTTTGTGAACGTGACGGCAAGAATCTCACGCGGGGCAAGGATGGAGGATGCTATGTAATATGCAATCTTTGCAGTAATCGTTCTGGTCTTTCCGCTTCCTGCGCATGCAAGAATCAGAAGGTTGTGCTCTGTGTCAAGCACCGCTGAGCGCTGTTCGTCATTGAGCAAATAGAGAAGCTCGTCGGTTTTCAAATTCTCACAGCCTCCAGATCAAAGCCGAGCGTCTTTGTGACCATGACATTAACGACATCGCCCTCTTTGAGATTCTCCCCGAGAATTACAGTAGTCCCGTCCACATCAGGAGCCTGGGCATAGATTCTCCCGAAGGCCATGGCCTCTCCTTCAATCGGCTCCTCAATGATCGCACGGTATGTGTTTCCGACAAAGTTCTTCATTCTCTCCTGGGATATCCTGCTCTGGATTGCGTCTATCTCATCCTTCCAGATTGCACCCTGCTTTGCCGCCTTCTTATGATCGCGCGCATTTCTCATCTTATATGCAGGAGTATCCTCTTCCCTTGAATAAAGGAACGAGCCCATCCACTCAAGGCGTGCCTCCAGAATGAATCTCTTCATCTCAAGATATGCCTTCTCGTCCTCAGATGGAAAGCCGAGCATCATAGTGGTCCTGATTACAGCAGAAGGAAGCTCTTTCCTGATAGAGCTTATGAGTGCAAGATATTTTTCGCGGTTTCCGCATCTGTTCATCAGGGCAAGCACATGTTCATCCGCATGCTGCATCGGAATGTCAAAATAAGGAAGTATCTTCTCTCTTTCTTTCACAAGGCTTATAAGAGAGTGCGGGAATGTATCGGGGTGGATGTAAAGCATCCTGAGGACAAAATCCCCTTCAAGGGAGGAAAGCCTGTCCATCAGAGAGACAAAGCGGCTTTCTCCATAAAGGTCCACACCGTATGCTCCGAGATCCTGAGCAACCACATTTATCTCATATATTCCATTTCTGATCAGTCTCTCAGCCTCTTTTATTATCTTCTCTTCAGGACGGCTTCTGAGGCTTCCCCTGATTAAGGGGATTGCACAGTATGAGCAGCAGTGATTGCATCCTTCTGATATCTTCAGATACGCAGAGCCCTTTCTTGAAAGAAGATGGCATCTGTCATCCCGCTCACATTCAGCAGAAGGATAAGGGGGTGCAAGATTCACACGTTCCCCGTTCTCAACAGCTGAGAGGACTGACGGAAAGAGAGATAAATCATGATTGCCGAAAATCGCATCAGCCTCATCAAGCTCCATCGTCTCATGATAGCGCTCAGAAAGGCATCCTGCCATTATGATCTTTGCTTTCACATTCAGCTTTCTGAGTGCGAAGAAGACATCAAGACTTTCCTTTTTCGCACTCTCAATGAAGCCGCATGTGTTGACTACTATCACACTGGCCTTTTCTGGATCATCTGTGAGTGTGTATCCGGCTTCTGTTGCATATGTTATCAGAATCTCACTGTCGACCTGGTTCTTTGCGCATCCCAGGGACTCAAAATAAATGTATCTGCTCATAGAAAACTAGGATATTTTATCTCACCTTTTTTATCAACATTCTATTCTTTTGACAGCACTTCTTGTGAGTGTGAGTCTTTCTGATGCACTGGAGCCTGCACTGTAGCTTTCCCTGCTCGAAACAGAATATCTGCTTCTGCTGCGCCTTATCGAGAAGCCGGATATCTGTCTGTATTTCTTCTCATTCCTGCTTCTGGCTATTTCAAGGGCACAGGAAGAAGAATCTGCATTCCCCCTTATTCTCTTTAAAAGGTTTTCCGCAAGACCTGCTGCAAATGAGGATGAATCAAAATCCCTCACACATTCTCTTGCCCTCTTTTCTTCTGCCTTCAGCTCAGAAATAAAATATGAGTAGAAATAGAGCGCGCTCTCCACCTGGAAAAGAGAACCGTATGCAGAAAGCACGCGCACACTGTCCCTCATATCCCGGATTATGAATGCTCCGGTAAGAAGCGCAACAGCAGTGCCGATCATCTTTTCTGCCGCAAGCATTCTCTTTTTATCTGTAAGGACAACACGGTATATCCGCTCCTCCTCTTTTTCAGAAAGAGAATATTTTGCCATGATCTCCTGTGCCTTCTTATAAGCCTCCTTGCTTTCTGCACTGAATGGGGATGAGGAGAGTCTCATCAGTTTATCAGCCTTAGTTCTCATCCTGCTTCTCTCGCTTTCAGAGATGGCAACCTTTGCCTTGTCAAAGCCCTCATCAAGCCCGAGAGAGGATGCTATTCTTCTGAAGGTGCTGTCATGGGATGAATAGCCGAAATCCCTGTACTGAACATAATGGGCAAGCTCATGGAGGAAAACTGAAGCAAGGCAAGCTGAAGAAAGAAGGTCCTCAGAAATCACAATCTGGTTTGAAAGCAGATCATAATAGCCGAGTTTTTTCCCTTCCAGCGGGGCAAACATAATAGGAGGAATGCTTGCTTTCTCTCCCAGTTTCCTTCTTCCAAGAGATAAAAGCTCTTTTTTCTTCTCAAGCGCTGTCGCTGAATAAATTTCAATTTTCACCAAAAACCTCTATAATGACCTTATGTTCCGTTTCCATTTTGCAAAAAAAGACGAGAGCCATGCAACATACGGCCCGACTTATCTTTATAGAGCATTATGCCTCTCAATTGCATCAATCTTCTTCATCGGTTCCCTGCCATCTGTGATAAGAAACGGCATATCATCATCTGTGCTCACACTATCTCTTGCCATCCTCTTTCTTTTCTTCTCACTCTACCGGGATTACTGGAAGGCATGCAGAGAGAAAGAAGAGATTGAATACATCTTCGGCTTCTGGCCTTTTGTGACAAAAAAGAGGATCTCGACAGATGAAATAAAATACGTGAAGGTATCCTATTTCAGACGAGGAAGAAAAGAGATGACAAGAATCTCACTTGTCCTTGGTAATAAAAATGAGATTACCATTGAAGCCCTCAGCTCAAGAAAGAGCAAGGGCAAAAGCGAGGCAAACGCATATCTCTTTGCATCCTTTTGCTCAATTGCACTTAAAACTGAAGGCTCCTCTTCATTTGCAAGAAAGATATAGAAATCTGCACAGATAACCCCTGTGTTTACGCAGGAGCTGAATGTGCAATTCATCTTACCTTATTTTCAAACTTTTCATACGGCAAAGCTGTATGAATCTCAGCTCATATGCTACAATTAATACATGCAGAAGGCGTACCGTTACAGGCTCTATCCAACAGCAGAACAAACTCAGATGATGACCCGCATCATTGGCTGCTGCCGCTTTACTTATAACCGCCTTCTGGAATACTGCTCAAAGTCTTATAAGAGAAGAGGAGAAAGTCATACATCCTTCGATTTGAATAACTTCATATGCCATACTCTCAAGAAAGCATACCCATGGCTTTCTGATGCACCTGCACAGACTCTGCAATGTGTATCAGCAGATTTAAGCTCTGCATTCAAAGCTTTC
>CASDRU010000005.1 GCA_949283305.1 uncultured Spirochaetales bacterium
CAAGAGAATTCAAAAGAAGTTAGGATACCTTACTCCTGTTGAATTCAGGAACATGAAACTAAAGGAACTTGAAGCAGAAGAGCAGGTAATCTAGTATTGAAAAAGGGCTTAGTCGTGTCTACTTTCTAGGGGTCAGTCCATGTGTCATTTAGTCAATTGCAAAGTTGCTCTTATGGAGATAAAATTCATGCTTACGTTTGGGGTTTTCACGCTGCAGCTTTGAAAATCAAGGGAAAATCATAAAAGAATTTCTTTACGCCTTATAGAATTGTCTTGATAATTTCTTTATTATCAAAGAATGAATCTACTACTGCTTCTTTCAGCTATTGTTGTAATACTCAGTATCTTCTTTGTCCGGATTTCAAAAAAATCCGGAATTCCTGTTCTGATTTTCTTCATCGGAATAGGAATGTTCTTCGGCACCGATGGCCTGATCGGCATCAGCTTCTCTGATTTTTCCCTGACAAACAATATCTGCTCTGCAGCCCTTGTGTTCATTATGTTCTATGGCGGATTCGGAACAAGCTGGAAAACTGCAAGAGGAATAGCGACAGAAGCAGGCATCCTCAGCTTTTTCGGTGTAGTGCTCACTGCCTTATTTCTTGCACTCATACTCCACTTTGCTTTTTCATTCGACTTTGCATATGCTCTTTTGATTTCCAGCGTGCTCTCAAGTACGGATGCAGCAAGCGTTTTCTCAATTCTTAGGGCAAAGAGACTTTCACTTAAGTACTCTACAGCACCGCTTCTTGAGGTTGAAAGCGGAAGCAACGATCCGGCTGCGTACACAATGGTCCTTATTTCCCTTTCACTGTTGAATTCCTCATCTGGTATAAACATCCTTGATATCACTCTGCTTGTATTTACCCAGATAGTCTTCGGCGCAGGATGCGGAATCCTGATTGCACTCGCTGTTTCATGGTATCTGAAAAGAAAATCAATTCCAGAAGGGTTTGACTCCCTCTTTTTCCTCGCTGTTGCCCTTCTTTCATATGTCCTTCCGTCCCTTGCAAACGGAAATGGATATCTTTCAGCATATATGTGCGGAATAATACTTGGAAACATTGACATAAAGAACAAGAAGAGCCTTGTGACATTCTTTGATTCATTCAATGCAATGATGCAGATCCTTATATTCTTCGTGCTTGGACTTCTTGCATTCCCGCGTCAGATAATCTCATTCTGGAAGACAGGACTATTAATAGCAGTCATGATCTCATTTGTTGTAAGGCCTGTTGTAGTATTCCTTCTCACCACTCCTTTCAAGGCAGGATTTCCACAGCAGGCAGTCATCACCTTTGCCGGCCTCAGGGGAGCATCCAGCATCGTATTCTCAATTGTCGCAGTCGAGGGCGGCGCAAGCGATGCCATCTTCAGCATAACATTCTTTGTAGTCATATTCTCAATACTCTTTGAAGGAAGCCTTCTGCCCCTAGTATCAAGGAAGCTTAATATGATTGATGAGAGTGAGGATGTCATGAGAACATTCACAGACTTTGAAGAAGATGACTCGGTTGATTTCCTCTCTTTTTCTGTCGAAAAGAATTCCAGATATGAGGATAAGGCGATAAAGGATATCGAATTCCTTCCGGGATCAATTGTAGGAGCAATTAAACGCGAGAATGATGTCCTTGTTCCAGATGGTAATACTGTGCTCAGATACGGGGATACCGTGGTTCTCGGAATTACAAAGAACAAAATCGATTTCGATACTGGACTGAAGGAAGAACATATCGACTCAGCCCATAAGTGGAAGGACAGAAAGCTCTCTGAAACAGGAGAAAGTGGCATGCTTGTTCTCCTTATAATAAGAGGAAATGACAAGATCATTCCAAACGGGGAGACTGTTATAAGAAAAGGCGATGTGCTTATCTATTCAAAAAGACAGCAATAGAAAGGAGTAATGCCAGAAGCAGGAAGTTCAGAATCAGGAAGAATGTCATATAATATCCTTTTCTGACTGTTTTGCGCTTGAAATATAGCTTTAAGGATATCAAAGAGGCGAGAGAAGCTATCGGTGTACCAAGCCCTCCAAGATTAGTGCCAATTAGTAAGTCTCTATAATTATCTGTGAAAGCAGAAAGGAATATGGCAGAAGGAACATTGCTTATAACCTGGCTTGTCAGAGCGCCTGTAAGCATTCCGTTCCTCTCCATGGGAACGCTAATTAGAGAAGCAACTCCATCTATTTCCCTTATGTTTGCGCTGAATATGAAGAAACAGATGAATGTCAGGAGAAGGATATAGTCTATTCTCTTGATTATCTTCCTGTCCATAACCAGCATGATGACAAGTTCTGTCACGACAAGAATTATCCAGCTTATGAGGTTAAAAACCGTGAGGAGCGCAAGGAAGAGAAGGAATATGTATACATAGCTCTTTGCTCCTGCTTTACATCTGCCCTCATCCGTGCTCATAAGCTTCTCTTCGCTTTTCAGAAAGAAATATGAGGATGCAAGGACAAGTATGAGAGAAAGCGCTGAATAAGGAAGAATTGCAGCAAAGAAGTCCCCGGCTTCTATCTGATAAACTGAACAGAGGTATATGTTCTGAGGATTTCCGACCGGTGTTGTCATGCTTCCAAGATTCGCACTTATTGTCTCAAGTGTCACAAGGCGCGCAATATAGCGCTCATCAGCTCCTTCTTTCTCAAGCAGCATTATGCTGAAGGGGACAAACATAATAAGCGACACATCGTTTGTGAAAAGCATCGATAGGACGAATACCATCAGGACAAGCAGCATCGACAGCATCTTCATATTCCTGCTCTTTCTCAAAAGCAAAGATGAGCATGATGAGAAGAATCCGCTTTCCTTTAGTCCTTCAGATATTCCCATAAGGGAAAAAAGGAGCCCAAGCGTCCTGAAATCTATTGCCTCAATGTACTCTCCTGAAGGAGGATTGAAAAATGCTGTTAAAAGAGCAAAAAGCAATGCAATTACAAATACAGCTTCTTTTTTTACAAAACCTAACATATAATTCAGATGAGAATCATACTTTCTCGCGCTATACTTTTCAATAACGGGAGCATAATATGCTTAAACTTTTAAGAAAGATAATTCCTCTTGACAATTACTGGAAAGAATACTGGAGAATGCCAAGTCAGGATGAAGCTTTAAAAGTTGCAGAAAAATATGCAGAGGACAACCATCTGAGCATGAAGGCGCTCTCTTCCCGCTTCATAATTCTTGATGAAAGATATTATGAGGTCATTCCTTCTGTGTTTTTCAGAGGAACATACGGCGTCTACATCCGCAGATGCAGAAAAGAAGATGTGCTCTGATTTCATGCATCGCATTGCCAGTACTCGAGGCTGTCCATGTCCATCAGCGTCAGCTTCATATTGTGCCCTGCCCCTGTATCAATGGCAGCAAGATGATATTCACTGCTTATAAATGGCAATGCATTATATGTGGGAGTGTGCCCTGAGAAAATCATGCGCCCGCATGTATCAAGAGGCCTGATTATGCTTTCCTTTCTCAGCACAGACATCTTTTCCTTCTTTTCGAGTGCAGAAAGCATATAGGACCTGTCCCATAGAAGATAATCATCATACTCTCCCCCGCCATCAATATTCCTCTCTGCTTTCTCTGCTTCAAACAGCTCTGCCATCGAGAACTTTCCAACTCCTCCATGCACGATGATGTATTTATTTTCAATCCTGAGAGCAGGAAGATCTTTAAGCCAGTATGCTATCTCCATGCATTCCATCATGCTGACCTTGCTGTTTATAAAATCATCAATTGTACTCTGCCCGCCGTTACGAAGAGCCCAGAGCCAGTCATCAGTTCCCGTCAAAAGCCAGGTCTGAAGAAAAAGGTCATGGTTTCCAGCAACACCTCTAAAATTCTTCATCTCCATTAAAAACCGGAGAACCTTGATATTCTCTTTTCCCCTGTCAGTATAGTCCCCAACTGCATAAAGAGTATCAGAGTCAGCAAATCCAGCTTTTTCAAGGAGTTTCATCAGCTCTGAATAATGTCCGTGTATATCTCCAACAATAAGATTTCTTCCCATAAGCAATCCTTATGCATTTTAACATGCTTTCTCATCTGTAAAGAAATAATTGCTGATACTTTTCATATCAGCAATGTTTTGTTCTGATTTCGGAATCTCATTTTCTATATTCAACTCTTTCAACCAGTTTTCTCATAATATAATCCTTGCAAGCAATCTGAGCTGGGAGAAGACTGGATGTCTCTCTTAAGGCAGATATATCTGATTGCGTAATTCCCTTGGATGAGAGTAATGCTATTTCTGCAGATGAAAAATCAACAGTCGGAAATGATGCTCTCATCAGTCCTTCTACTTTTTCCTTGTCGGGGCAGAAGAAAAGTACAATCTCATTAAATCTTCTCAGTACTGCAGGCTCAATCATCTTTTCATGATTTGTCGTTGCAATGCATATTCCGCTATAGCGCTCAAGAGCAACCATAAAGCATGATGTCAATTCATTCTGTGACTTTGCTGCGCTGTCATTCGGATTTTCCTTTCTTGAAACAAAGGATTCTACTTCATCAAAAAGCAGGAGTGCATTTTCCCCCTCAGCTTCAGCAAAGGCATCTCTTACCGCCTTCTCGCTTTCTCCCCAGTATCGGAACATAATGTCCTCAGGGCATTTTGAAATCACTTTCATTCCAGCAATTTGCGCAAGAGCATATGCAAAGGAAGTCTTGCCTGTTCCGCTTTCTCCTGAAAACAGAAGCTTCAGTGCTCTTTTTTCCCTTTGTGCACAGCAAAGCATATTCTCTATCATTGAGCTTTCAGGCCTGCTTGAGATAAATGACGTGCTGTATGTTTTGCTCAATACCTCCTCCGCTTTTCTCTTATCATTTATTTTTCTTTTCCTCTCAACATTGCCTAAAAGATCTGGTATCAGATTATCATTTTTCTTTCTGACAATTGTGTTGATAAGATCCACATAACTGCTTGCAAGCGCTGGATTCACATTATTCTCAATAAATATGTTTACTGTCTTCTCTTCAGCTGAAAAGTTTTTCTTGAGTACAGTTTTTATATCCTCGTCATCCTTAAACACAATCTTCAGCACAAGTGTCGGGAATTTGCTGACTTCTATCAGCTTTATCTTCTTTTCTTCCTCACTTTCTTCGTCCTCATGAGGAAGAAAAACAGCAGAAAAGATAAAGTTGAAGAATCTGGCCGCTTTCAGAAACCTTTCCCTGTTTTCGCAAAGTGTATTGGTGAATAAAACAATTTTCCCATTCCATGATGCCTTTAGCACCTCGCTTATGTAGTATTCATCGTCAAGAGAATTGCTTTTTACTATCACGCACCCTATTCCATTCTCTTCAAATACATATTTGATCAGCTGCTCTCCGTATTGAGCTATCACATTCTCCGCTTTCAGATAAAGAGCTTTTCTCTCCTCAATTGCAATCTGCATGATCTTCAAAGCATTGTAGCTTGTCTGAAAGAATGAGAATGAAGAGGAGATTGTCTCATCTGGTTTTTCTTCTTTTCTGAGATTCTGCAATCTTGGCCCCTCAAACAGAAGAGAAAACCAAGGAGGAAGATGCAGCGAAGATGAAAGAGGTATCACATCCAGTATTCTTGAAACAAGATCAGAAACTTTTTTCCTGTCATCAATATTGAGAATTTCTGCGGCTCTTGCTTCTATAGTGCTTCTTATAAGAACCTCATCATTTTTCTCCATTATGAATAAAAGCACTATGATTTTTGCATCACTCAGTCTTAAACCGAACCTGCTTGCCAATTTCTTTGCAAGATTTGCAATCTCTTCTTTTTCAATCTGTTTTTTCTTTTGCATCTTACGGCTCCTGAATAAAGATTTAAAGAACTGTAGAACATTGTTTATCCTAGATATATTATTCTTAGTCCTATAAATAAGTTATTGAGCCGTAGGCTCTATATGTTCTTTCTAGTAGTTATGTATATCATCGCGCGCGTGTAATAGATATTACAAGCGCGCACACGAAAAAAGCGTACCCCGGAGGATACGCCTTGAATAGAGCTAAAATTTACTTCAGCCGTTAAGTGCCTGAGAAACAGCAACTGCAACAGCAACTGTTGCACCTACCATCGGGTTGTTTCCCATTCCGAGGAATCCCATCATCTCAACATGAGCCGGTACTGAGCTTGATCCTGCGAACTGTGCATCAGAGTGCATTCTTCCCATTGTATCTGTCATACCGTAGGATGCTGGACCTGCTGCCATATTGTCCGGATGAAGTGTTCTTCCTGTACCGCCGCCGGATGCGACTGAGAAGTACTTCTTGCCCTGCTCAACACACTCTTTCTTGTATGTTCCTGCAACAGGATGCTGGAAGCGTGTCGGGTTAGTTGAGTTTCCAGTAATAGAAACATCGACTTTCTCAAGATGCATGATTGCAACGCCTTCACGTACATCATCAGCACCATAGCACCTTACCTGTGCTCTCTCTGTCTTTGAATACGGTATCTCGCGTACTACATTGACCTTTCCTGTAGCATAGTCAAACTGTGTCTGAACATATGTAAAGCCATTGATTCTTGAAATGATCTGTGCAGCATCCTTTCCAAGACCGTTGAGAATAACACGCAGCGGCTTCTTTCTTGACTTGTTGGCGTTCTTTACAATACCGATTGCACCCTCTGCAGCCGCAAATGACTCATGGCCTGCAAGGAATGCAAAACATTCTGTCTCATCACGGAGAAGCATGGCAGCAAGGTTTCCATGTCCGATACCGACCTTTCTGTCATCTGCTACAGATCCTGCGATGCAGAAAGCCTGAAGACCGATTCCGATAGCCTCAGCTGCATCAGATGCGACCTTGCAACCTTTCTTGATTGCAATTGCTGCACCGACTGTGTATGCCCAGCATGCGTTTTCAAAAGCAATGGGCTGGATTTCCCTTACCATTGTATAGGGATCAAAGCCATGTGCCTTACAAATTTCTCTTGTCTCTTCAACAGAAGAAATGCCATATTCTTTCAAAACCTCATTGATGTGGTCAATTCTGCGCTCGTAACTTTCAAATAATGCCATTTTCTTCAATCCTCCCTCATTCCTTTCTAGGATCAATGTACTTAACAGCATCAGCGAACTGACCGTATGTGCCCATTGCCTTCTTTACAGCCTCAGCTGCATCAACTCCCTTCTTGAGGGCATCTGTGAGCTTTCCAAGGTTAAGGAACTCATAACCGATGATCTCATCATTCTCATTGAGTGCGAGTCTTGTGACATAGCCTTCTGCCATCTCAAGATATCTTGGTCCCTTGAGCTTTGTTCCGAACATTGTTCCAACCTGACTTCTCATGCCCTTTCCAAGGTCCTCAAGGCTGGCTCCGATTGGAAGTCCGCCTTCTGAGAAAGCTGTCTGGCTTCTTCCGTAGACAATCTGTAAAAAGAGCTCTCTCATTGCAACGTTGATAGCATCGCATACGAGGTCTGTATTGAGAGCCTCAAGAAGTGTCTTGCCAGGAAGAATCTCACTTGCCATTGCAGCAGAATGTGTCATTCCTGAACATCCGAGTGTCTCGACAAGAGCTTCCTCGATAATACCGTCCTTGATATTGAGTGTGAGCTTACATGCACCCTGCTCAGGAGCACACCAGCCGACACCGTGTGTAAGGCCAGAAATGTCTTTGATTTCCTTTGCCTGGACCCACTTTCCTTCCTCTGGAATCGGGGCTGGACCATGATATGCACCCTTTGCTACGGGACACATATTCTTCACTTCGGTTGAATAAATCATATCAATCCTCTCCTAAATAATATGGGGCAAAGCAAAAAGAAAGAAAGCTTCGTCCCTTCTAGTCAGTGATAATATACCATCTGTGAGTGTGTGATGTAAAGAAATTAATGGAACAAGCAGAGCAATCAGATGTATGCTTATTAGGTATGGCAAATCATGAAACGACAAAGATCAGTAAAAGCACCTGGCGCATTGATGAATTTGGCATGGTCAATGCATTCCTATGCATCGGAGAAGAAAGGAATGCGCTGATTGATACAGGATGCGGCATCGGGAATATAAAAGAAGCGGCTATGAGCATTTCAGATAAGCCTCTTTCTGTTTTTCTCACACACTCTCATCCAGATCATGCCGGAGGAATCTATCAGTTTAAGGATTGTCCCGTTTATATGAACAGTTTAGACGAAGGTCTCAAGCTCTGGGGAATGAGAACAGATAATGCATTCAGGAAGATGTATGCAGAAACAAGGGGAGCAAACTCATTTAAAGGAGATATAAGCGAGTTGTACCGTCTCATTCCAGAAAGCAATCCTGACTGCACCTCTTTTAGATATGAGAAAATCGATGACGGGGCTCTCCTGTCCCTTGGAAAAAGGAAATTCAAGTGCATACATACCCCGGGACACACAGATGGCAGCATGTGCTTTCTGGATGAGAGGAACAGGCTGCTGTTCAGCGGAGATACCGTAAACAACAGCATAATACTGATGCGTCAGCCTGATAATGATGCCAGACTCATAAGAATATTTCATGAAACACTGCTGAAAATAAAAGAGCATGAAAATGAGTTTGACTACCTTGTAATAGGGCATGGCTACCCGCTGCTTGAAAAGGACATCATAGACGATTATCTTTTTATCACATCAGGACTCCTGGATGGCAGATTGATGGGAGAATATGAAGAAAGAGGGTTCAGAAAAGGCGATGTTGCCAGAAAAGGGAAAGCTGAACTCTGGTATCAGTGTGACAGCTGAATCTGATTTGCATTAATACAGTTGGGAAGATAATAGAGGCATCTGATTGATTGCCTCGTTCTCTGCTCTTTTATCAGTGCTTTCTGCCTATCTGTCTCATGCTGGTAGGAATATAATGCTAAATAATTATTCAATATTGCTTTTTCATTTTTCTTCAGTATCATGAGCTCTGAATGGAGTATTTCTTTTTATGATAACAACAGGATTCAGAACAATTGAGGGAAACGCTTTTATCGGCGAGAATGCCCTTGCAAAATTCAGAAGCAGAAATCACAGCATTGCCATGGATGACAGATTCCTTCGTGAGAATGAGAAAGAAGGTTACGGATATGAAACTGGAAACCGTTATCTGCCTTACAAATGGCAGGATCTGTTCCCGCATAACAGGCAAAAGATGAATGTACGTACAATCATAATGGAAAACGCTCATGTTAAAGCCGAGTTCTGACCTGATTACGGAATGAGACTTTATTCCCTGATTCAGAAGGATGATGAGCGAGAACTGCTTTATGCCAATCCTGTACTTCAAATCAGAAACCTTGCAATCAGAAAAGCTTGGTTCAGCGGGGGCATTGAATGGAATTTCGGTCAGTACGGGCACTCTGTCACCACATGCTCTCCGCTCTTTGTATCAAAAGTCAAAGGCAAAGATGAAGAAGAATTCCTGAGAGCTTATGAATATGAAAGGATGAAAGGACTTTTCTGGCATATGGATTTTCATCTTGACGAGAATGACAGGTTTCTGTGGGTGTATGCCAGATTCATTAATCCGACGGATGAAAAAGTTCCTTTTTACTTGATTGCTCATCAGTCAGGCTCCCAGAACAGCTTCTCGGAGTATCTTGTTGATTCTTGTTTGATAGCCTTTGCCTTCTGCTTTCAGGGCATCAAGAACGTCCTTGTCGATTTTGATGCAAATCTGCTGCTTTACTGGAGTGACACGATACCATTCAGGGTGAGATTCATGCGCAAGCCTGGCTCTTGATGCCTGTTCTGAAGTGATTTCCGGGGCTTCGTCATCCACTGTAGGGACGATGGCAGCTATCTCATTCAGCCTCTCATCAGAAATACTTTTTGAAGTTCTCATTGTAGATTCCCTCCTCATAAGCTGTAGCTCTTCTTGCATTGATGATTCTGATTCTTTCACCCCTTTCCACGAAGCAGGTTGTAATGATGACAATTCCTCTTATCGAGCCTATGCCCCTAAACCTTTCTTCGAAGCTGGAGTGCTTCATATCATCAATCTCCAGAAAAGCTGGATCATCGAATACGTCAAGGATTTCCTCAAACGATAGAAGATGCTTTCGTCTGTTTTCCTTATCCTTGGCACTATCCCATTCAAATCTTCCATCTTCACAGACAATTGTCATGTCTTCTCCTTTTAATATATGTTAAAAAGTATATACTGTCAAATAAATATCAATGGTTTATTTATCATCTTTGAAGGATTTGAATTTGTACATTCTTCCTATGGATGCATGATTTATCATCATACCTTTTTAGAACAGTCACCATAATTTTCGGCAAATCATATCTTTAGGAAAATCTTTGGTTCTTCACGGAAAATTGAGGGATGAGGAATAGAGATTGAAAAGAAGAGCCTCGTAAGCTCCATCAAATATTACGTTGAGTACTACAACAAGAAGAGAATTCAGAGGAAACTGCATAGAATGTCACCGATGGAATACCACGATAAATACATATCTGTAGCATAGATGGAAGAACCGTTGCCACTTTGCGATGAACAACGGTTCTCTTTAATTATTTGCCTGTCCTATTGACGGGGTGCACACCATTTTTTGCGACAGCCCCTTCGCAAAGGTTACAAACATAGACAGCACTGGACATATAGCCATCAACCGCCAGACCTTCTACTACCACTATGCTTAGACATCATTGACCTGATAAGCGCCATATTCACAGGCAAGGATTGCATGGAGAGCGAGAACCGCTCTCAAAGAGTCTGATCATGACATCCGGCTTCATTTCTGCCGCATAGTAACGGATATTGAGAGGCGCTTATCCCAAATTTAGAAGTAATATGTGGCAAACCAGTTCTGAAAAAGCAAGGATCCATCTTCAGTATTGAAAAAGTCATCAAATATGCTTTGTATATCTTTGTAATCGGCTGAATAGAAGTCGAAGGAAATAGTGCTCGAGGCAGATGTAATGATAGCTTTTCCTTCTGCGAAAACGACCTCCATAGATAGTTCGTGATCCTTCCCTACATAGCGATCAAGCCTTCTATCATCCTCATAGTACCCACTCGGTGTTATTACTATATCGAAGTTGCTCAGATTATGCTGATTGAGGATTTCCCTCATTGTAAAACCTGTTTCCAGATATGAATATCCTTTATGACCAATATAAATTTCTTTATCAAGATTATCCAAACCATAGGCTTCTTTTAGCTGTTTTAATTTGCTGGATTTCAGCCAAGTGCTCCACTCATTCATTTCATCCACCAATTTCTTTCCTTGAGATATAGTAGCCTTATCTTCTTCGGAGCATTCTTCTGGCAAATTGTCCTCTGCTTCCTTCAAAGCACTAGAAAGATCATTGACAATTTTATCGATTTCGATCATTTCAGGCTTGGGTTTTATTCTTTCCAGAGACCACTCTGACATAATTTGTGCCATCAATGAATTCACTTTAGCGATATCTTCTTGGAAAAGAATTTCATTTGCACGTTTTTCTATTGCCTCTTTTGCGCTTTCAACAAAATGCGTTGTATGTTCATTTGTTTTTTTCTGGTACAACCCATATGTCGCTTCAATTGACTCAAGCTGTTCAATAGTCTGCGCAGAATCCACATTGACAAGCAGCTGCCCAAGTATTTCATCTTCAACCAATGTAATTGAATTGCATGAAGATGAAATAGCAATTGACTGAAGGAAATTGAGAATCTGATTCATTTCATCCAGACTACTGGTTAGGAAAATTGCAGAAGTGGTAAAATTGTCTACTAATGTGCAATAGCCTTCAAACTTAATGACAGCTAACACAGATAATTCACAGTCTTCTAGGGAATAAATAGAAGATAATGATTTAACTTTCTTTTCAAGTGATTTGTTTTTCCAACTTATCGTCTTATCCATTTTCTCTGACAGCTCTGTCATTGACTGTATCAGCAAATCCATTGAATCAATAGAGACAAGCAACTTAGTGAAATTTATATCATCTAATGAAATGACTTGACCTGTCAGCTTTTCAAACCTGGACAAGACATCGACAAGCTCATCTATATCATTCACCTTGTCAAATAATTGGTGACAATCAAAGTCAACTGAATCCAGTAAGAAATCACCGCCAGTCAAATCATTAAGCTGCGATAAAATATCTTCAAATGCATTTATATCATTCACATCATCAAATAGTGGCTGATAATCAAAATCAGACCAATCGAGTCCATACTTTTCTACGGCAATAGAGGAATCATCCTTGAAGGCTTGAAAATTAGTGGCAATCGAGCTTTGTAAAAGATTTCGGATTACCTGGCTTGCAATATCCAAAGAAACACTTTTGTATAGCGCTACTGGATTGTCAACACCCTTTATTTCAACTTTACATAAGTTTTTTTCTGCATAGGAATTTAATTGAGCATAGACATCTTCAATCTCTTTTACAGACCCTCAATTTGCGAAATCATTCTTTAATGTCCGCTTCAAATTGGAACTGAAAGAATAATCCACATATCGGTAATCCTCCCCCACGTAATAACAATATACAATGAAATCAATCATCTGTTCTGTTGTTTGCGCTTCTTGTAAATAATTCATTCCCCTTATTGACTCAGGCTTAAAGCCCGTAATGCGATAAAAGATTGAACAAGAACAAGCCAGCAGTAACAGAGAAAGACTGATGACTGTAATTTTCAATTTCATACCACTACCTCCCAGTAATCTTCATTCCTATCCAAACGACTTAAATTGTCTGATAAAGCAATGCTTTCATATCACATAAGTTGTTTTCATATTGCAACATATTAATGAGAGAATAGGTAACATTGCCAAGCAACGTTATTGAGTTCTTTTTATAATAACACACCTCTTCCGCTTGGAAATAAGGGCCAAGATTTGTGGATTCTCCACTAGTCCTCATTGCAGTGAACCAGATGTCAGGATTATGTTTTCCAACGAATTCGATATTATCTGATGCGACTTCTCCTGTATCTCCAGATGTCGTTATACAAACACTGCGACCATCATTTAGTACCATTTTGAACTTATCAGATTCATGCTCTTCCATCGAACCTAAATTCTGCTTAATTATTTCATTCGCGAGCATAGTGAGGGTGGTTGTCTTCCCTATATTCGCTTTACCATACAAACATATTATCTTCATGTACTAATGATACCCCCCCCCCCTGAATGAACTAACCCCCAAAAGGTAGACACAGCAAAGGCCTTTTCACAGGAGGATTTAAAAAGTGAAAAGGGAAAAAGAAGAAACTGTGTCAAAGGCTCCCAAACACAGGGGTGTCAAAGAAGTCAGCTACGAGCTGAAGCTTAA
>CASDRU010000006.1 GCA_949283305.1 uncultured Spirochaetales bacterium
GTGAATTCATGAATATCCTGGTGACCATAGCAGAGTGGAAATACACGTTCCCATCCCGAACACGTAAGTAAAACGCTCTAACGCCGATGGTACTTGAGCTTGCCTCAGGGAGAGTAGGTAGTTGCCAGGTTTTTTTATTGTATTTTTTGTTACTTTATGTAACATATTGATGTTTTGTCTGATACTCAGGCAAAATCATGAATATTCTGGTGGCCATAGCAGAGTGGAAATACACGTTCCCATCCCGAACACGTAAGTAAAACGCTCTAACGCCGATGGTACTTGAGCTTGCCTCAGGGAGAGTAGGTAGCTGCCAGATTTTTTATATCTAATGCTTTTAAAAAAATCATTTTAAATTTTATTATTTATATATAATAATTAATATATTTTATATTAAAATGAAGCTTAAATCCTATAATTATTATATGTAAAATATACAATATATTCTTGCTTTGTATTCTGACAATTGAAGGTACTTTTTCCTCTTTTTGTGGTATCATCAGAGCATGGCGAATGTAAGATTCAATAAACCGACACTCACTAGAAAGGATATGGATGCTGTTTTGCAGACTCTTGTGGATGAGAAGATCGGACCGGGAGAGAGAAAGAGAGAGTTTTTGAAACTCTTTGCTCAGTATGTGTCAAAAAAAGATGGCCTTATCCTGCGCTCTTTCTATGATGCTTTGATTTTTTCCCTAAAGTCTCTTTCTCTTGAGAAGAAAAGCAAGGTCATGATAAGCATGCTTTCTCCTAAAATTTACCTTTCTGCATTGAAGGCTCTTGATCTTGTTCCATATTTTGCAGATGTAGATGAGACATATAAAGTCATAAAAAGTGAAGAGTTTGACGAGGCTTTGAAAGAAGATGTGAAGGCATGCATATTCTATCTTCCGTTAGGCTCCGTTTATGAAGAGACTGAAAAATACCGTGAGAGCGGGATAAAGATCATTGAGGATATATCTGAGAGCATAGGAAGCCAGTACAGGGACATAAAGACAGGAATGCTCGGAGATATCGTGATTTCTTCTTTTGAAGAGGATGGGATAATTTCTACAGCAGGAGGCGCTGCTGTTCTTTCTGACAGTGAAGAGATAATAGAGAACCTAAAGAGTGAGCTTGAAAAGGGAAGGAGATACATTGAGCTCTCAGATATGAATGCATCTCTTGGAATTGTCCAGCTTTCAAAGATAGAGGCAACACTTTCCCGCCGCAGTGAGATATATGAAGCATTCAAGCAGTCAGCTTTAAAAGGGGATGCAGAGCTTTTCATTGCCAACAAGCTTGACTACAAGCCAAATGGATTCTGTTTTCCTGTACTGATTAAATCGGATATAAAAGAGATGATGGATTTTTCATCAAAGCATGACATAGAGACTAAAAAGAGCTTTTCCGGATGTGCTGGTATGAAAAACATGGATAAGTTTGAGCGTTATCCCGTTTCCATTAAGATAATAAACAGCTCTTTGTCATTTCCACTTTATCCACTTTTAAAGGGTACGGATATTGATATAATAGAGAAGATATTGAGGCATCTGGGATGAGTGAAATAAAGAAAGTTCTTATCATTGCAAATGGTCTGAAAGAGGAAAGCAGAGCTGTTTCCAAAGAAATCTCTTCTTTTTTTGAAGAAAGGAACATCGCAGTATCGACTGTTTTCACTCTTTCTAATGATGAAGAGATAAGAATTGATGATGACATTTCATTAGTCTGCTCGCTTGGAGGGGACGGAACAGTGCTTTATGCTGCACGAATGGTGCATGAGAGAGGACTGCCCATTCTTCCTGTCAATTTAGGAACATTCGGCTATATTACTGAAGTATCGAAGGATGAATGGAAGGATGCTCTCCATCATTACCTTGAAAAAGGGGACAACCTTTCCCGACGTCTCATGCTTAAAGTCAGCGTGATGAGAAATTCAGAGAAAGTGCGTCAGTTCTATGCCCTAAATGAAGTGACCATCTCTGCCAGCGGGATCAGCAAGGTAGTGAAGCTGCAGCTGTTCCTTAATAACACTCTTGCCGGTTCCTTCAAGTCTGACGGACTTATAATTGCATCTCCAACCGGAAGCACCGGCTATTCTCTTGCAGCAGGTGGACCTATACTCTCCTCATCGCTTGCCGCATTTGTAATCACCCCCATTTGTCCGTTTACTCTCTCAAACAGACCGCTTGTTGTCTCAAGTGATACAAAATGCAAGGTGAAAATCAATGAGAATCAGAGGACGGATCTGATTCTTTCTGCAGATGGTCAGGAATCATTTGCCCTGGATGAGGATGATGAGATCATTGTTGAGAAATCCATAAGCAGAGCTCTTCTGATAACATCTGCAAAGCGTAATTTCATTGATGTCATCAGAGAGAAACTTCATTGGTCAGGAGAATTCCATGCTTGAAAGGCTCTGTATAAAGAACTACGTGCTTATTCCTGAGCTTGATATTTCCTTCCCCGAAGGTTTTTCTGTTCTGACAGGAGAAACGGGAAGCGGTAAGACAATAATCCTTTCCGCTCTTTCTCTGCTCCTTGGAGCAAAGGCTGACAAGGAGGCTATAAGGAAGGGTGAATCCTATGCGGAAATAAGCGGAGTTTTTTCCTCAAAACAGGAAAAGATCCTTTCATTCTTAGACAGCCGGGATATCTTTTCTGATGATGGAAAGATAATAATAAGAAGAGTCATCAGAGAAAACGGAAGATCATCAGCAAGCATCAACGGCGCGCTTGTCACACTTGCAGATCTTTCCACTCTTTCTTCTCTTTTAATCGATATTACAAGCCAGTTCTCAAACCAGAGCCTGCTTTCAAAGGAAAACCAGATGGCGCTTTTGGACCAGAGTGCAGGGTTAGCCGATGAGCTGAAGAAAATGAGCGATCTCTTTTCATCATATACATTAAGCAGGGCAGAGCTTGAGAGGACTGCAAAGGAGATTTCTGAGGCAGAGAGGGAAAGGGAATATAATGAGTTCTCTCTTGAAGAGCTGAAGAGCGCATGTCTTACTGAGGGAGAAGATGAAGAGGTGAAGAACACTCTTTCTGTGATTGAGAATTCTGAGGTCATCCTTGAGAATATGGAAAGTGCAAAGGAAAGACTTCAAAAGTCATCAGAGGAAATTTCTGCTGCACTCAAAGCTCTTGATAAAGCGCTCAAAAAGGATGAGAGCGTAGGGGAAATAAGACAGAATCTTGAAAATCTCTCGATAGATCTTGATGAAATGATCCTCACTGTCAGGGAAAAGTGCAGCTCATATTCATTTGACGAATATCTTCTTTCCCAGCTTAATGACAGAAACCAGATTCTTTCAAGGATAAAGAAGAAATACGGTCCAACAATATCAGATGCATTAAAAAGGCAGCAAGAGCTTGAAGAGAAAATCGAGAAAGCAGAAAAGCAGGATGAGATAATTGATGCACTTGAAAGAAGATGCGATGAAATGAAGAAGCTATGCGAATCACAGGCTCTTTTAATCCGAAGCATAAGAATCAAGGAAAAAGAAAGACTTGAAAAGAAGATAACGGATGCACTTGTCCGTCTTGATATGAAGAATGCTGAATTTTATATAAAGCTTGAGGAAAAAGAACTTTCAGCACTCGGTTCTGATCGCGTATCGTTTTTGATAAAGGTCAACAAGGGTGAAAAGATTTCGGAGCTTGAGAATTCTGCAAGCGGAGGAGAGCTCAGCAGGATCATGCTTGCAATCAAGAGCAGTTTTTCCTCTAGTGAAGATGTCGAGACTCTCATATTTGATGAAATCGATACAGGCCTTGGCGGAGAGACAGCATACAATGTCGCATCTGAGCTTTCAAGCCTTTCATCAAGTCATCAGATTATTGCGATAACGCATCTTGCGCAGATTGCTGTCAAAGCCGCATCCCATTTCCTTGTAAGCAAAAAAGCAGAGGATGGAAGAACAGTTTCCCATATCCGCATGCTTGACAATTCTGAGAGGGTGGAGGAGACGGCACGCCTTCTTTCAGGAAAGGTGAATGACATCTCGCTTGCACATGCTAAAAGCTTACTCAAAATTTAAATACTTCAGCAGTCTGTCCAGAAGGTGTGAGTCTATCCCCGCTTTTTTCTCCCCTGTGTAATACGGATAAAGCACATTCTGTATATTGAAAAGCTCAGGCTCAAAGCTGTGAGAGCGGGAGAGCCTCAAGCATGAGAGGATTTTCAGCGCATAGTCCTCTCTGAGGTTTGCTTCTATTTTCTTTGCAATGCTGTCAATGAAGATGTTGAAGAGCCTCTTGATACAGTCCCTTTCATATTCCCTTCCGCTTCTGAATACAAAGGCAAGGACAAGATTGATTCTTGCACATGTTCTTTCATCAAGAATGTCATCTCGCTCAGGGTTGAGCATGGACTTGACAATCTTGATTGCAAGGCCAAGGTTCTCAATCGTCTGCGGGCTTTTCTCAAGCCCTTCACGGAACAATAGGCTGTAGTGATACATGCTCTGGCTCATTGTCTCAATCTGGCTGTAATAGCTTGTATTCATCATGTTGTCTATCCATGCAAAGCACTGTTCTGCCAGACGCTGCGGTATGTCCCTGTTCTCGATATGCAGTTTTCTCATCACATTCTCATCATCTGATTTTTTTCCGATGAAGAGATTGAGGCCTCTCTCGATGTTGCTGGAGGAATATATTGAAAAGTGATAGAGCCTGAGGTTTGTCTCATCTTTTATATCAAGGTAGAAAACCTCACCTTCCTTCCAGTTTTTCATCAGATGATATTTCCCGTACCTGTCTATCCTGTCGCTTTCTGCGGAAAGAAGAATGTTCAGGTAAAAGGCAAGGCTTGCCTCGCTTTCCCCGCTTAATCCGATAAGCTCTTCCTGCGCAATCTCCATTGCAGATTTTCCATCCTGCCCAATTGCCCTCCTGAGGTCGGAAAGGAATGGAAGCATTATATCCCCGATATAGAACTTCTGGGAAAGCCTCATCGCATAGAGGGCAAATCTGATGGCGTGCCGTGATTCGATTGAAGAGACATCAGAATAGTTGAATGTGCAGCTTGTGAAGCTGTACATTATGTTTCTCTTTGCATTGAATAGCTGTGCCATTTCAGAGTCATTCTTCCTGTCAAAATCATAGCGCTGGTGCAGGGAATGGAGAAAATCCTCCATGTTTGTAAAGCCCATGAAAGCAGTTCCTGCAAGACGCATCAGCGATTCTGTATCAACATCCTTGTTGAGTATCCTTGAAACTTCTTTCTTGAATATGTCGTCAATCTGCTTGTTCAGCCTGTTGAGACTGTCTCTTAAATAGTGTCTCCATGTAAGGATAATCTCGTCTTTATCCTCACTCTGGTTTTCCTTCCTCCAGCGTTCTGTATTGTTTGATATGCTTGACCAGGAGATATCTCCTTCATTCTCTGTGATTTTCAGCTTTGCCTTATAGGAGGGCTTGTATTTTTCGTAAAGCACTCCGTAGTTTGTAAGAGCAAAATCATTTCTCTGCTTTATTTTCTCGCTGAGGGCGGAGAGGGCCATGTCAGCAAAGCTTTCATGATAACCGTAGATCTCCCCGTCGGTTGCTGTACTGATGTACATCGGGTTATCTCTTCCTTTTATCTCAAGAAGCTTGCTGTAAACAGCATCAGCATTCCTCAGGATGTGATTGAAGCTTATCTGATGAGCCATCTCATCTGATGAGAGGAATGCTGTGATCTTCTTTCCTCCCATGCCTTCAAGAACAAACGGCCTGTCATAGATGAATGGAAGATTTGCACTCTCTCCGGACAGTGTCATTATCTTTTCAATCTGAGCAGCAGAAAGAATGACGAATTTTATTCCTTCATCTGCAAGATCCTCGATTACAGATTCATTGATGGCGCATTCTGCAAGCCACATCCCTTCAGGCTTTCTTCCAAAGAAATGCTCAAATGCCTCAATTCCCCATGCAATCTGGACACGTGAATCCGGCTTGCTGTCAAGGGGAAGTATCGTATGGTTGAACGCATGTGCAATTGCATTCCCGTGCCCCAGACGCTCAAGGGCTTCTTTGTCAGCATCTATGATCTTGTTGAATGTGTTCTTATGATTGTCCTCAAGCCAGGAAAGCAGAGTGGGGCCAAAGTCAAAAGAAATGTTATTGTAGTTGTTTATTATCTTCTGGATTCTTCCGTACTGGTTCAAAAATCTGCTCTCGCTGTTAGATGCATAGCAGCAGTGATATATCTTCTCGTTCCAGTTTGAGTACGGAGCGGCAGATTTCTCGAATGCTATTATGCCGTTAACCGGATCCTGACGCGGCGGCTGATAGAAATGAGCGTGAATAACTAGATCCAGTTTGTCATTGTTTCTGTCCATAAAGTCATGATAACAGAAAAAAATCTATTTTTCATCTTTGTTGCTTCTTTCCCCATATTTTTGTCTTGCTTGACTAAAAGAGATAAATCTGTTTACTCTGAAATTGGCAAAGGGAAGTTATGATATTGATTAAAATTGATTCCCTCTCTACTCAGGAGCTTATCAACATAGCTCTTGATGAAGGCATAATGAATGCGGAGAAGATGGAGAGGGAGGATCTGATAAACGAACTCAAGGAAATCTACGAAGTTGATGAGGATACTCAGGAAGATCCTTCTGTAAACAGAAGATTTCTTTTTGGAATCACAGACTACCGTGATATTGACAAGGCTTTATCCATGCTTCCTGGGGTGGAGGCGCTGCCTCAGATTTATCCGGTCACGGGAATCCATCTTATGTACAAGAATCCCTTCTGGGGATATGTCTACTGGTCTGTAAGCCCCTCAGATATGGAGAGACTTGAGATAAACAAAGTAAGCGAGTACAAGCTTTCCCTGATTGTCAGCCATGAGAAAGCAGATGATGAGGTTTTCGAGTTTGCTGTAAACCTTAACGATTATGAATGGAATGTAGGACTGCCTGCACATGGAGGAAAGGCTATATGCAAGCTCATGTGCATAGAAAACGGCAAGGAAAAAGAAATCTGCAGGAGCAACAGCATCGATTTGATTGATTCTTACTGGCTTGAGCATGAGGATGAGATTAAATATAACGACTCTCTTTTCCGCTTATATCTTTCAATGGATATTTCCAAGGACGGGGACCTGGCTGAAGGACCTGTGTTAAAGGAAATTGTAGAAAAATACAGACAGGAGGATGCTAAATGAGCAGATATCATGTCAATTTCATTCTGCATGCACACCTGCCTTATGTAAGACATATAGATTATCCGAGGTTCCTTGAAGAAGACTGGCTCTATGAGTCTTTGAATGAATCTTACATTCCTCTTTTCAGAAGACTGGACAGGCTGGAGAAAGAGAATGTCGATTTCCATCTTACAATATGCTTTTCTCCGACACTGCTAACAATGCTTGAGGATGAGAAACTTAAAGAAAGGTTCAAGAACTACATGGACCTTCATATAGATCTTGGCCGAAAGGAAGTTGAAAGGCTCTCAGCAGATGAAGAGAAGCTTGTTCTTTCAAGAAAATATCTGAAGGATCTTGAGGAGAACTGGGCTTTTTATGCAGCTAACAACCTTTCTCTGATTCCTCTTATTAAAAGGATGCGGGAGAATGGGCATATTGAGCTCATGACAACAGCTGCAACTCACGCATATCTTCCGCTTTACAGGGAGTATGAGACAGCAGTGAGGGCGCAGATTGAGCTCGGCATTTCTACTTTCCGCCGCATCTTCGGCTTTGATGCTGATGGTTTCTGGCTTCCTGAATGCGGCTACTATCCTGGTCTTGACAGCATATTGAGCCAGTATGGCATTAAATACTGCCAGCTTCCAAGTCACAGCGTTATCAGCAGCCGTGACAAGAGCATCGGTGCGGGCTACATGCCTGTCACAATGCCATCGGGCCTTAACGGCTTTGTCCGGGACTGGCAGATATCGAGTCTCATCTGGTCTGACAAATCCGGTTATCCTGCAGATGAGGACTACAGGGAGTTCTACCGCGATATCGGATATGACCTTCCTCTCTCATACATTGCTCCTTATATCCATGAACCTGAGGTCAGAGTCTTCACTGGCTTCAAGTACTACGCAATTACAGGAAAGAGTTCCGAGAAGAGGGTATATGATCTTGATAAGGCAAGAAGCAAAGTCATCCTTCATGTGAACAATTATATTTATCACATAAAGAGAAAGGCTCTTGCCATAAATGCTCTTGGAATTGATGAGCCCGTTTTCAATCTCTGCTATGATGCTGAGCTCTTCGGGCACAGATGGTATGAGGGCCTTGATTTCCTAGAAGAGTTCCTTCGCCGGATTTCACAGGAAGAGCAGGCTGACCTCACGCTTCCTTCATCAGTTCTTTCTGATAACACAATCAGGAAGGAAAGCCTCTTCATAAACGACTGCTCATGGGGGCTTGGCGGATATTCTGATGTCTGGCTGGACGGATCAAACAGATGGATTTACCGCCATATTCATGAGGCAATTGAAAGGATGGAGGAGCTTACAAGGAGATTCCCTGATCAGGGAACACTGAAAAAGAGATTTTTAAACCAGGCATCACGTGAAGTGCTGCTTGCCATGAGCTCGGACTGGGCATACATAATGCATGACAACACAAGCGTCACATATGCTGAAAAGAGGCTGAGAAATCATCTGGGATCGTTTAATGTCGTCTATTCTTCCATGTGCAAGAACTCAGTCAACACCGAGTGGCTGATAAAAGCAGAAAAAAGAAATCTCATTTTCCCGGAAATAGATTACCGGGTCTTCAAGAAGAACTGAATTTTTCTAGGCCGCATTCTGATGCGGTCTTTTTTTCTCATCAATTCCTTTCAATCAAGCATTTATATCAAAATGATATTGTAATCCACAGCAATATATTTTCTTCCCTATAAATTTGATAAAAATAAAGGTTATTCGTTGTTTGTAGTGGGTAAAGCTACATAATCGGAAGGAACGGGAACTCAAAACCTCCCATGCAGAAATAGATCATATTCTTGAAGTTCTCCATATTCCTGAATCCTCTAGCCCTGTTCTTGATGATGCTTATCTTCGAGTTGAATCCCTCTAAGATGGCATTCGTCTTCCTGGACACGAAATAGTTGAGGATTTCCACGGCATTCCTGGTAAGGCTCTTGGCAACAGCCCACATCTCACGGACTGTGCTGTTTGCCATGTCCAAGGTAAGATCTTCAAGAAAGGCGCAGGCACTCCCATAATCCATGCATTCCTCATACATTGCCTGAAGTCTCAGCCTGTACCTGTATGCAATTATCGTATCAAGATCCTCAGATGATGAAAAAAGCTCATCAAGCGTTGCTGCCTGCCTAGCGGTAAGGTTCTCCCTGTTCTTCAGCCAGATGTATCTTGTCCCATCCAGGAGATCCCGTTTACGCTTATCGCGGCATCTCCTTTCCCTCTTGCGGACATTGTCAACCGCATCGCCCATGAGCCTCATCACATGGAAGCGGTCAATCGTGAGCATTGCCTCAGGGAATTCATCCTGCATAGCGCTGCGGTATCCATGACACATATCGCTCCACATTATCCTTCCTGCCATGGAATGCGGTAAATGATTCTGCGAAAGCACTTACGGTATCATTGCCTTTCCCGTCCTCTATATCGAGAACCCGTGCCTTGGGATTCTTCTCCGTGGGATGCGAGAGGAATACCGTTATGTATTCATGCCCTTTATGGCTATACTCATCCACCCCTATGGCCTCCACGTCAGAGAAGCTCCTCCCTTTCTTCGCATCCTCCACATAGAAGGAGAGCATCCTCCACAGCTTCGTGTCATGCTCCCCAATCTCCCTCGCTGCCGCCGCTACAGAAAGATGCTTCAGCAGCGTAAGGATCACTCCTTCCATCATGAGCGTGAAACCCGATCCTTCGCATCCCCATGGCACATCCACTGTCCTCACGCCATGCCCCTCGCATTTTGTCCTTGGTACCCTGGCGTGGATGTAGCACCGGTACTGGAAGAAGTTCAGATGCCTCCAGACCCTTTCCCTCGTATCATGAACCATGCATTCCTCTCCGCATACAGGGCAGGGAATTCTCGTGCCTTCGTCAAAGTCCACATATATATGCATCTCAAGCCTTCCTGGATTCTTCTCCGATGGTATGAGCTGTGTATCTGTTATCTTCCAGGGCTTCTGGATCCCCAACGCTATCTCGAATGGATTGATGCTTGTATTCATATCCTTGAGTATAGCAGGCTATATTGTTTCACTTCTATCTACCCACTATAAATAGCGAATGGCCAAAATAAATTTCAAAATATGTTGCATACATTCCCGTTATGGTGTACTCTTGTGGTAAGAAGTGGGTGAATTTCCCATAAAGTGGCGCTTATGAAGATGATAACCGGAATATACAACACGAGTGTGGACGAGAAAGGAAGGATACTTCTTCCTTCAAGAATGCGCTCTGCTCTTATGTCCCAGGAGCTTGTTGCCCTTCCGGGTCTTGATGAGAACCATCTGATGCTTATGACTCCTTCCTACTTCGAAGATCGGTTTTCTCAGGCTGTGCTTTCCTCTGACACGGCAATGTTTGATAAAGGAAAGCGCAGCCTCATTAGAAAGCTCATTGCACCGGCTGTATACATTGAGCTGGATGCATCAGGACGTGTGAATATTCCTCTTTCATTAAGGGAGAAATATTCTATTTTGAATAAAACAGATGTCGCTCTTGTTGGAACAGGCTTTTCCATTGAAGTCTGGAACAAGGAGATTTTCGATAGGGCAGAAGAAGAGGATACTACAAGTCTTTCAGACCTTGCTGAAAAGCTTAAGGAGGACTGATGGAAATAGTACATTATCCTGTTCTTCATAAAGAGGTTCTTGAATATCTTGATTTGAGCAGCCTGAGTGGTCCTGTCTTGATTGATGCGACTACCGGAGAAGGCGGTCACAGTGCGCTCTTTCTGGAAAAGTATCCATCTCTTACTGTTTACGGTCTTGACCGTGACAGCGAGATACAGAAAAAAGCCATAAAGCGCTTTGAGTGCTATGGAAATAGATTCAGACCTGTAAATACATGGTTTGATGAGTTTTTAAGGAATGCAGAAAGCAGCTTTGCAGATGCAATCCTTTTTGATTTGGGAATCTCGATGTTCCATTATGTCGAAAGCCAGCGCGGCTTCAGCTTCTCCCGAGATGAAAAGCTGGATATGCGCCTTGATCTAAATCAGAAGCTGAGTGCATATGACATCGTGAATTATTACAGTGAGGAAGACCTTGCTGACGTGATTTACCGCTATGGAGAAGAGCGGTATTCAAGAAGGATAAGCAGTGCTATCTGCCTTGAAAGAAAAAGAGGAAAGATAGAAAGCTGTGCAGAACTCGCATCCTTGATTGCTCGCTCGGTACCGAAGGAATACCGCTACGGAAAGATAAATCCTGCAACGCGCACATTCCAGGCACTGAGGATAGAGACAAACAAGGAGCTTGACAGGATTTCACCTTCACTTGAAGAGGGCATCAGGGTTCTCAAAAGCGGAGGAAGAATTGCAGTAATCACTTTCCACAGTCTTGAGGACAGGATAGTGAAATGGTTCTTCAAGAACCGGGAAAAGGAAGTTGGAGACATCAGGATACTCACCAAGAAGCCTGTTGTACCGACAAAGGAAGAAGATGATGAGAATGCTGCAAGCAGAAGCAGCAAACTGAGGGTTATAGAAAAATGCTAGTTAAGGAAAAACAGATTAATTTGACACTGAATCAGAAGGCTCTGGTCATTCTTGCCTTTGTCTTTATTTTCTTGATGCTTTTCCTGCCGCTCTGGCAGATTGGAAGAAACCGCAGCCTTGATATGGAAATCGAGAGCCAGAGAAAGAAAATGCTGGCTCTTGAGGAGGAAGAAAGAGTCATAAAGGCCAATATCGCCACACTTTCCAATGAAAGTCTAGCCTACCTCCTTGAAAGCGATATTGACTATGATACTTTATTGTTATCATCACTATGACAATCTTTCTTTTTCTAATATAATTATGCCCAAGAAATTGGGCATTTTTTGACTGAGGGTGTATGAGAGCAGAACAGGATTATGACGATTTCACATTGAGGGATTACAATGAAAAGGAATTAAGCGGTTCCCTTTCTCCTTTTACATTCCTCTGCCTTGTCATCCTTCTTATGATGATTGGCCTGATCAATGCCTACAGCGCAAGCTATGACACTGCGCTTAAAAGCGGTCTCAGCCATTACTATTATTTTGTCGAAGTTATTCTTTTCGAGGCCTTTGCAATCCTTGCAGGAATCTTTCTTTTCTTTGTTCCAGAAAAGAGATGTGAGAAAATATATATTTTCACAAGTCTTCTTGCATTTCTGTTTCTTTTCTTCAATTACTTTGTGTCATTTACTGGAAAGAATATCGTGTTCTTTTCTGATGTTAGAAGCGGAGATGTGATCATATTCTCATCTGTGCTTTTCGTGGCATCGGTATTTCCTAAAATAAAGAACAGGGACAGAAGGGGATGGATCTACATCTTGTATTTCACTCTGAGCATTGCTCTTGAGTTTTCTTTGATATATCTTGGGCAGTCCTCATATGCGCTGCTGTTTGTTCTGATCAGCATCGCCTCAATATTCAAATCCGGAATAGAGAAAAGATATACAGTGACATTCGCACTCTTTTCCCTTTCATTCTTTGTTTTCTTCATCTTCATTCTCCCAAGCCTTGACAATGTGTTTTTCCGCCTGATGCCATACAGTTCTCTCAATGAGATAACAGAGAGGGCAAGCAACTGCATCTCTGCAATAACAGAAGGAGGCATTTTCGGAAAGGGAATCGGAAAAGGATATTACAAGCTTGGAATAATTGAGAATGTCCACACGGACTATATCTTCTCATCCTTTGTAGAGGAGATGGGGCTTGTAGGAGTCAGTATATTTTTTATTATCCTCCTTCTTTTCCTTTATCTTGGAATCAGGAGCTCGCGCCGTGCTGATATGATTTCAGATGAGTTTGCTTCTGTGATAATCTACTCATTTTCTTTCCTAATTTTCCTCAAGGCAGCTCTTTCTGCCCTGATATGTACAAATGTTATCCCCCTGGACGGGCTTTCTTTCCCGTTTTTATCAACAGACGGGATTGAGGAATTCATACTCATAATAGAGTGTGCTTTCCTGTATAAATTTATTCACCTTTCGGGAAGGGGAAGGCTTTGAGAAGCAGGATAGTGCTGACCCTTTGCGCTTTATGTGCTCTTATAGTGCTTGTGTCAGTATCTTTATACAGGTTTTTTTACATTGACAGCGTGGATGCTTCCTCCATGATCTTCACACTCAGTGAAGAGCGTCTTGTTCTGGAAGCAGAAAGGAATAGAAGCTTCTTCAAAACGGAGGGAAAGCTTGAGAGCCTTCCTTATGTCAGCAATGTTGATTTTTCTCGCTCTGGTGATATCCTCATCATCCAGCCATCCTATAGAAATGGCATTCTCATTGCAGATGATATAAGCCTTGCCTTTTATGACGGAGAAGATGTTTCTATGCTTGAGAAAGGGGATTATGGAAGATTAAGGAGATATTATGTATCTGTCTTTGTCCCTTCTTCTGTTTTCGCTCTCATTTCTTCTTTTCAAGCTGATGAGCATGCTGCTTATCTGTTGGATTTATTGCTGGAAACAGTATATAATCATGATTTGATAACCTCTGTTGAATTATCGTTCATATCAGGTTATGAAACCCTGGTTATAAACATGGAAGACTATGGTTACGTCCTCTATGCATATTTACCGCTTGATGAAGGCGATTTATCCTCATCGCTTGACTATATTCAATCTCTTGGCTTGAATATAGCAGAGGATGAGATATATATTCTCAGGGACAAGAGACTGACAAGGGCAGGTTAGATTGTGGCTACAGATAAAACATTATTAGGACTGGATATAGGCACATCCTCAATTAGAGCCGTGATCGGTAGCGTCTCCCGTGACGGGCAGCTGATGATAGAAGCGGTTGCCGAGCGTCAGAGCGAAGGCGTGAAAAATGGTGCCATTGTCAATATTGAACAGACATTGAAGGCTATCAACAGCGTTATAAATGATGCAGAGCTTCAGAGCGGTAACGAGGTCCAGTCCGTGATCCTCTCTGTCGGTGGAGAGCATATATATGGAATCAAGAGCAACGGAGCTGTTGGAATAACGAACAAGAATCAGGAAATCACAAGCGAGGACATAAGGAAATCGATTGAGATTGCCCGTGCCCATGATCTGCCGCAGGATACAGAGATAATCCATACCCTTGTCCAGGATTTCCAGGTTGACAGCCGTTATGGGATAAAGGACCCGATTGACATGCTCGGACACCGTCTGGATACAAGAGTTCTGCTTGTAACAGGATCATCGAGCATAATCCAGAATGAGAGAAAATGCGTCCAGAAAGCAGGACTGCAGGTCCAGAGAATGATATTGAACACCCTTGCAGACAGCGAGGTTGCCCTTTCCCAGGAAGAAAAGGAAATGGGTGCGATTATAATAAACATCGGAAGCGGCACTACAAATATGATCTGTTACAGCCAGGGCTCTCCTGTCTTTGTAGGCGGAGTTGCATTTGGTGGAGACAATGTGACTGCAGATATTGCATATATACTCCAGCTTCCGCGTGTTGCCGCAGAGTCCATAAAGATCCAGTATGGTTCATGCCATACCCCAAGCATTTCATCTGATGAGATGGTGATCACCCCGGCAGTGGGAGGAAAGCCTTCTTTCAGAATGCCGAGAAAGGAGCTTGGAAAGATAATTGAGCCGAGAATGGCTGAGATTTTCTCTCTTCTGCAAGGCAAGCTGGATAAGGAGAACATCCAGGGCTCATTCGGATCAGGAATAATCTTAGTCGGAGGGGGAGCGATGCTATCAGGAGCATCAGAGCTTGCTGCCGAGATTTTCCACCTGCCTGCGAAGGTAGGCTTTCCTGTTGCCATCGGAGGTCTTGACAGGCAGTACATTGATCCTGCATACACAACAGTTCTCGGTCTTGTGAAGATGGAGGCCAAGAAATACAGGGAAATAAGTTCTCATATATCCACAAGGGCAGAAAAAGAGAGACTGTCAAGAAAGATGAAAGGATTCTTTTCAAAACTGTTTTAAAGGGAGAAAGCTATGAATTTTGATATATTCGACATCGAGGATACTACAACTGGAGAGCAGGCCGCTCCTACAATAATCAAGGTTGTCGGAGTCGGAGGAGGCGGAGGAAATGCTGTAAACCGCATGATTGCAGCAGGTCTCAAGAAGGTCTCTTTTATTGCTCTCAACACAGACGTGCAGGCTCTTCAGCGTTCGAATGCCCAGACAAGGATTGCAATAGGAAAGGAGCTTACCGGAGGGCTTGGAGCCGGAGGACAGCCGGAAATCGGAGAAAAGGCCGCAATCGAGTCGAAAGAAGAGATCAGAGAGGCTTTAGATAATGCTGACATGGTTTTCATCACTGCAGGAATGGGCGGTGGAACCGGAACAGGAGCTGTTTCTGTTGTTGCAGAAATCGCAAAGTCAATCGGAGCTCTCACCGTTGCTGTAGTCACAACTCCCTTTGCCTTTGAAGGCAAGAAAAAGCTCATGCTTGCTCAGGCAGGAATAGAGAAGCTCAAGAAACAGGTTGACACTCTCATCCTTATTCCTAATCAGCACCTTCTGAATATTGTTGACAACAATACTCCAATAAAGCAGGCTTTCATAATCGCGGACAGCGCGCTCCTGCAGTCAGTACAGGGAATAAGCGATCTTATTACAGAACCTGGAGAGATAAACATCGACTTTGCTGATGTCAAGACTGTTATGAAAGGAAAAGGAGATGCTCTTATCGGACTTGGGTTTGGAGAAGGGGCTAACAGGGCAGTTGAGGCTGCAAAGCTTGCAATAAGCAATCCTCTTCTTGAGAATGCTTCCATTGATGGAGCAAAGAGCGTTCTTGTCAATCTTGCAGGAGGAGACAGCCTTACTATCCAGGAATACCAGGATGTTGTCGAAATCATCACTCAGAGCTGTGCAGAAGATGTTCTAGTAATTGCCGGTCAGAGCTATAATCCTTCTCTTGGAGACAGAATAAAGGTCACTGTGGTTGCAACTGGATTTGAAAAGAAGCCTGATGTTTCCACAGGGGATTCTGAGGCTGATGTGTTCAAGAAGAATCTTCTCAGCAGAGAAGAGCGCTTTGCCTCCTTCCAGGATGAGAAGAAGGAAGAAAAGAAAGAGGAGCAGAGAAAAGATTCCTTCACTTCTTCTCAGGGCCAGAACTCTGATCCTGCAAGCATTACTGTAAACAGATGGCAGGATCTGCAGCAGCAGCTTGGAAAGAGAAGCGGGGGAGGAAATGACTATTCGATTCCTGCCGTGCTCAGATATTCCCGTGAGGACGATGAGCGATAATCTTCTGCTGACCCTCTTTTCGGACTACATCACATTCGAAGAGCGTCTTTCATCAAAGACAAAGGATGCCTATGTTCATGAGGCATCCCTTTTTTTCTCATATCTTGAAACCAGGAGAATAAAGGTCGAGGATGCGTCTTTTTCCGATATCGAGGATTTTATCGTCCTCAGGAGAAAGAACTACAGCCTAGATGAGCGTACTGTTTCGAAAATACTTTCAGCTCTACGTCTTCTCTTCAAGTTTCTTGTAAAGGAGAAAATCAGATCAGACAATCCTGTAGTGCTGATGGATCACCCCAGAAGCGAAGTCTCACTTCCTCGCACATTGAGCGAGGAGGAGGTGAATGAGATTCTTCTCTATTTCCGTGACGAGTCAGATGATCTGATGATCCGTGATTATGCGATGTTTGAGCTTATATATTCATCTGGAATGAGAATAAGCGAACTTGTAAGTCTGGATCTTTCTTCATTTGACAGAAAGGAAAGCTCGATAAGGGTGATTGGAAAGAGAAACAAGGAAAGGATTGTCTTCATCGGAGAGAGAGCAAGAGATGCTGTTTCCTTCTATATAGACAACATCAGGCCCCATCTTCTTTCTGCAAGAAGAGAAGAGGCGCTTTTTATCGGAAGGCGCGGTGAGCGTCTTACCAGGCAGGCAGTTCATAAACGCTTTCATGAATGCACAAGGAATCTTTGCTTAGATGCCACGGTGCATACGCTCAGACACAGCTTTGCTTCCCACATGATCAATAACGGAGCAGACATACGCTCAGTTCAGGAAATGCTCGGGCATTCAGATATAAAGACAACACAGATATACACTCACCTGGATACAGCAGGACTGAAGGAAAGCTATGATGTGTTTTCAGAAAATCTTCTTGAAAATGATGACTGAAGCTGAGAGCGGGCTTTCTATATTTTCATGGAGATGAACAGCTTTTTCATAAATGGAATAAAGGCAGAATATGCGGGCAATCTTTCATATCTGGACAAAAGTGTGTATTTCTGTTTCTCCGGCCCGGTTTCAGAGGATGTGAGGAAGAAGGCCAGACTTTCTTTGATTGAGGCTGCAGAAAATGGATATTCAGTGGTTTTGTCAGGATTCTCGAAAATATTTTATGACGCTCTTGAGCTTGTTTTTAAATGCAGGCTGTCTGTTTATGCTGTGCTTCCAGAGAAAAGAAGTCTTTTCTCTATCCATGGAAGATACAGGAATGTGATATTATCTGGCGGAGCATACATATTTCCTCAGATTGCAGAAAATGATTATGGAAAAAGAAAGAGGATGTGTTCCTTTTTCTCATCTTTCATTTCTTCTGCAATCCTGTTTCTGAACTATGCAGACTACGCACTTGCAAGTGATGCACTTGATGAGGGAAGACCCGTTGCTGTAATGAGGGAAAGTCTGGTCAAAGCTTCTGCAAGAAGCCTCGTTTATCAAGGATGTCCAGTGGTTGAAAGCTTCTCATCCTTTCTCTCCCTTCCTTCCTGCTATGCTGTCGCACTGGAAAACGGAAGGGACTTTAAGGTATACTGCTTTTAATGGTTGAGTCTCTCATTTCATCCTTTCTTGAGTATATAAGGACTTTGAAGAAAGAAAGCGACAATACAATAATCAGCTATGAAAACGATCTTGAAGAATTTTCCTCCTACATCAGAAAAAGAGATATCGATTTAGGGGATTTTGAGATGCATGATGCGAGGGAATATACAAGATACCTGATGAAAAAGGACATGGAGGCAAGCGTGCTGAGAAAGCTCTCTGCTCTCCGCTCTTTCTATAATTACCTGATAAAAAGAGACATTGCTGAAGACAATCCGTTCAACTATGTGTCGCTGAAGAGAAATGAGACGAGACTGCCTGTTGTTCTTTCAAAAGAAGAGGTTTCTGCTCTCCTTCATCTTCCCGTGACAGATTTTCTTTCTCTTCGTGACCACATACTCTTCCTCTTTCTTTACACAACAGGAGCAAGAATCAGCGAGGCACTGAGTGTGAATGTCTCCGACATAGATTTTTCCCAGCGGAGGATTTTAATCAGAGGAAAGGGAAGCAAGGAGCGCTTTCTGTTTTTGAACAAGAAAGCCGCAGAAGAGATAAAAGGCTATATAGAAAGAAGAAATGAATATATAAATTCAATTAATGGAGAGAATACAGATGCACTTTTCATCGGAAAAAGCGGTAAAAGGTTGCCATTCAGCTCTTCTCATAGTATTTTTAACAAAGCAAGGAAAAGTCTCAATCTGAAAAAGGAGTTCACTCCCCATACTTTGAGGCATACATTTGCAACCATGCTGATGGACAGCGGTGCAGATATCCGCCTTGTACAGGAATTACTCGGGCATGAGAGCATTAGCACGACCCAGATATATACTCACGTTAGCCGTGCACGTCTGAAGAAAGTGTATGACAGCTCTCATCCCCATGCAAAGAAGGAAAAGAAATGAGAGGTACTACAATAGTATGTGTCCGCAAGGACAAGATGGTCGCAATTGCCGGAGACGGTCAGGTCACACAGGGTGATGCTGTTGTTAAAGGAAATGCAAGAAAGGTTAGAAGGCTATATGATGACAAGGTCATTATAGGCTTTGCAGGAAGCACTGCTGACGCATTCACGCTCTTTGAGCTTTTTGAATCCAAGCTCAAGCAGTATAACGGCGATCTGACAAGATCGGCTGTAGAACTGGCCAAGCAGTGGAGAATGGACAAGCAGCTTAGAAATCTTGAGGCAATGATGATTGCAAGCGATGGAGATAAGATGTTCCTGATTTCCGGTGTAGGTGATGTCCTTGAACCGGAGGGGGATGCGATTGCAATCGGAAGCGGAGGAAACTATGCACTCTCTGCTGCGCGTGCATATCTGGATTCAAAGGCAGATCTAAACGCAGAGGAGATTGCAAAAAAGAGCGTTCAGATAGCAGCTGACATATGCATATATACAAATCATAATATCATTACTGAGGTAATCAACAATGGATAAGAAATTAGATGAAATGATGCCGCGCGAGATAGTCGAGGCTCTTGATAAATACATCATCTCACAGTCAGATGCAAAGCGCCTTATTGCTGTTGCAATCAGGAACCGTGTAAGAAGAAAGAGCCTGGCGGCAGAGATGAGGGATGAGGTCACTCCCAAAAACATCATAATGATCGGACCGACAGGAGTGGGAAAGACAGAGATTGCAAGAAGGATTGCAAAGCTTGCAAACGCTCCTTTTATAAAGGTTGAGGCGACAAAGTACACAGAGGTCGGATATGTCGGCCGTGATGTCGAGTCAATGGTAAAGGATCTTATGGCTGCAAGTCTCAATCTTGTGCGTGAAGAGCAGTTTGCAAAACGGGAGAAGGAAGTTGAAGAGCGTGTCAATGAGAGAATCCTCGATCTGCTCCTTCCGACTCTTGAGAAAGAAGAGAATGCAAGCCTTGAAACAGATGCAACAAGAGCTCAGCTTAAGGAGCTTCTTGCAAAGGGCTTCTTTGAGGACCGTTTTGTTGAATACCAGAGCAAGCCGACATTCAAGCTTTCAGGAGTAAGCGTTCTCACTCCTGCAAACCAGCAGGAGGAACTTGAATCACTTCTCGGTGATTTCAACAACATGTTTGCAAACAACAGGCCGAAGACCAAAAAGATAACAGTCCGCCGTGCACGTGAGATTCTGAAGCAGGAGGAGCTTGATAAGATCGTAGATAATGACAAGGTCGTCGAGGAGGCACGTATGAGAGCCCAGGACATGGGCATCATCTTTATAGATGAGATTGACAAGATTTGTGCCAAGGGAAACACGAATTCCCAGGATGTATCACGAGAGGGCGTCCAGCGCGATATCCTTCCGATTGTTGAGGGAACCAAGGTTGCTACGAAATGGGGAGTGATCGATACGACAAATATCCTTTTCATCGCAGCAGGCGCATTCAGCATGAGCAAGCCAAGTGACCTTATTCCAGAGCTTCAGGGAAGATTCCCGCTCAGAGTCGAGCTTAAAGACCTGACAAGCGATGATTTCTTCCGTATCCTCACAGAGCCAGACAACGCGATTGTAAAACAGTACAAGGCACTTATGAAGACAGAGGATGTCGAGCTTGATTTCACAGAGGATGCGCTCAGGAAAATCAGCATCATTGCGGAAAAGGCAAACAACAGTACGGACAACATCGGAGCAAGAAGGCTTCACACTGTCATGGAAAAGCTTCTTGAGGACCTCTCTTTTGATGCGGACAAGCATAAGGGAGAGAAGGTTGAGATTACAAGTGAGTATGTTGATGAGAAGCTTGGAAACATTATAGAGAACCAGGATCTCACAAGGTATATACTATAGTCATGCAGTACTATTCCATCACTTCCTCAACATTCGAGGATGCGCTTAAAAAAGCTAAAGAGCAGTATGGTGAATCAGTAAGGATCATCTCCCGTCGTGACTTTACGACAGGAGGTGGCATTTTCACCAAGAAGAAGGATAAATGCGAGATAACCTTCTACCTGTCTGAGAAGGCAGAAAAGAGGGATGACGGGAAAAGCGATGAGGAGAGCCTTAAAGAGTTTGAAAAAGAAGCTCAGACCCCGGATCCTGCAAAGCTGAGCAGGACTGAGCGTCTTGATACTGAAATCCATCGCGGCGCCTTTTCTCATTCATTTTCAAGCGTGAACCAGATAATGGACAAAAACTATATCACTGAGCCTTTAAGGAGCGCTCTTCTTGAAAACCTCTCAGAGCAGGATATTATGCTTTCCTTTGCGGACAACATAATAAAGAGTGTCAATATAGACACGGAGCGTATTCTCCATCCCAAACATTTCCTTGCTCTTATTGGCCCTACAGGAAATGGAAAGAGCACGACTACTTTCAAGATTGCATCGATTTACAAGAAACAGGGCAAGAAGGTTGCAATCATCACACTTGACTCATATAAGGCAGGAGCTTATGAGCAGGCAAAGGCTTTTTCCGATCTGTTTTCAATTCCTGTCAGGATAGTGAAGGAAGAGGATGAGTTTTTAGCTGCCATTGAAGAGTTTCATTATCATGAGCTGATTTTAATCGATACAATGGGCATAAGTCCGAATGACAAGAATCTGAATCTCAAGCTCCGCGGAATGCTCAAGAGGCTTGAAAGGGAGAACATCGAGTTTTCTCTTGTTGTCTCAGCATCCACGAAGGAAGAGGATATAATAAACCAGTATAAAAGATATTCAAACTACAATATCGAGAGCGTCATTGCCACTAAGGTGGATGAGACAGAAAGCATCGGAAGCGTTATTTCCTTCTGCTTCAAATATAAGATTCCGCTTTCTTTTGTCACAAACGGGCAGAGAATTCCTGAGGATATCGAGAAAGCAACGAGCACTGTGATTCTCTCTCACATAAAGGATCTTAATCTCGATATAAAGAGAAGCAGACAGCTTGGATATTAAATCTGACTGAGGATGGCTTTTGTGTCTGAGGCAAGAGCGCTTACGATGCTCCTGTCCTGAGAATATGCTACTATAGTGTAATCCTTGTCATACAGGTAGCATGCATCTCCGTTTTCAAGGTTCAGAATACGGGAGGTGTTGTTCTGGATCTCATATCTGTTTCTGCCTTTCTCATAATCAAGCTCAAATGAAGGGCTGATTGCATTTTCTATTATCTCTTCATCATAGCTTGTGCTTGTAGAAGGAGAGAGGGAGAGACTCAGCATGTCATTGTCAGAAGAGGAAAGGACTGCAAGCATGATGTAGCTGCTGCTGATGCTTGAGTAGCTCTCGACAATCAGATCAGTAAGGTATGAAACATTTAGGTCGACTGAAAGTGTGATATCCTCTCCGTGCACTGCCTCATCAGAGAGAATTAAAGGGGCAGATAGTCTTTCATCAAATATTTTCTCGACTCCGTACAGTCCGTTTCTCTTTTCATCAATTCTGCCGATCACAGCCATCAGATGTGTCTTTGAAGGATAGTTCCTCTTTATCTGTTTTTCCAGGGACACAACAGAGGAAAGCCTGTTTTCATCAATCATCCTCTGTGCATCCTCAACATTGTTTTCTGTAATTGATGTGCTTATGACTATCTCATCGCTTTCTGCTTTTCTGATCATATTCTCAACTTCCAGTGCATCCATATTCAGAAAAGGGGAGATGAGAGAAGAAAAGCTGCTTATTCCGTTTATGCTTCTTTTATCTATTGTCATTTCATAGCTTGATGTATCCAGTGCAAGAATCTGATTGTTCCTGTCATAGATTGTACCCCGGTAATATGCCGTTGCTATATCAATGTCCTTGTAATTCGTGTTGAGCATTCCTGAAGAGTAGAAGAGGTATATCAGTCTCAGGATGATCAGAACAAACAGAAGAAAAGAGACGAGCAATATAAAGAATCCGCTTTCCTTTATTTTCTTTTTTTTCATCAAAGACTATATTATAATTAAAAAACGGGATTTTCAACTTATGCCTAGAGATGACTATGATGACATGAACTATAGCCGGGCGCGGGATGAGAAAAAGGGAAGAAAGACCCTTTTTGTATCCGTCTTTCTCACGCTTCTTGTTCTTATTGCCGTGATTCTCGTCATATTATTCGGTCCATCTGAGAATCAAGAAAGCGCGAATGAAGAGGAACCAGCAATATCTCAGGCTGTTCCAGAGTCCTCTGAAGAAAAACAGGAATCAGGATTCTTTCGTGAATATACAGTCAGAAACGGCGACAGCGTTATTTCAATTTCAGATGAGTTTTCTCTTTCTGCAGAGACAATTGCCAGTCTTAATGCCATTAAGAGCAACAGCGATCTTCGTCCCGGCCAGATTCTCCTGATTCCAGAGCTTGATGGAGTAAGATACACCCTGTCAGAGGATGAGAGTGTAGAGGAAGTTTATTCACGTTTTTCAAGTTCTGTGAGCCTGGAAAGATTTATAGAGATAAACCAGATAGATGATGCTCTCAAAAAGGGAGATGATGTATTCATTCCTCTCCCAATTGATTCTTCATTCACTTTCTCAAGACCGGTTGAGGACGGCCAGATGAAATATTCATACCGTGAGAGTGTAAATGGAAAGACAATATCTTCTCTCGGAATTGCGGCAGAAGCAGGAAGTGCTGTTCTTGCAAGTCAGGATGGAGTGGTGACCCAGGCTGCATATGACAGCACATCAGGGCGCTATGTTGAGATTGCACACAGCTTGGGCTATGTGACAAGATACGAGAACCTTGAGATAATCAATGTCAGAAAAGATGATGAAGTATCAAAGGGAGATGTGATCGGCACGATCGGCACAAGCTCCTCAGTCAACGGGTCGCCTGTGCTGTTCTTCTCTATAAAGCAGGGAGCGCTCACACTCGATCCTGAGCTATATATATAATCCCCCGCTTATTTCATGCATTTTTTCCGCAGCAGTTCTTGTATTTCTTTCCGCTTCCGCACGGGCACGGATCGTTTCTGCCGATTTTAGGACTTGTTCTCCTTATTGTCGTATTCTCGCTTTCGGCTCTTCTTGTTGCCTGTGTGTCAGCTGAGCGGAAACTCTTATGCTGGGCATTAAGAGTCCTTTCCCTTCTTTCTCTTTCGCTCATGATCTTCACGGATACGACAGTCTTCACAACACTGTCTGAAATAAGGGTTATCATCTCATCAAAGGCATCGCTTGCGGTATTCTTGTATTCCACAAGAGGATTCTTCTGCGCATAGCTCATAAGCCCTGCACTTTCCTTAAGCTCCTCAAGGTTGTCAAGATGATCAATCCAGCGCTTGTCGATATTTCTTAGATATACATAGCGGATGAATGCATTGAACTGCTCCTTTCCTGCCTTTGCTTCCTTGTCCCTGATGTTCTTTTCAAGGTATGGGTAAAGCTCTTCTTCTTTAAGCACATCCTGGATATTGAAGAAAGTTGTGACAGATGATACGAATTTTTCCCTGTCCTTTCCGCATTCGTCGCTGTAGTAGGTGATGATGTCCTTTATATTTGACAGTATTCTTTCTGAGAGATTTTCGTCACTGAGAATCTTGTCACGCTCGGCATAGATGTAGTTTCTCTGCTCATTGAGAACATTATCGTATTCAAGAAGATGCTTTCTTATATCGAAGTTTCTTGCCTCGACTTTCTCCTGAGCTTTCTCGATTGCGCTGTCAAGCATCCTGTGCTCGATTGCCTCTCCGTCCTTAAGACCAAGGCGTCCGATCATCTCCCTCAGTCCATCACGTGCAAAGAGGCGCATCAGTGGATCGGAAAGAGAGACATAGAACCTGCTGCTTCCCGGGTCTCCCTGTCTGCCGGACCTTCCGCGGAGCTGGTTGTCGATTCTTCTTGATTCATGGCGCTCTGAGCCGATTATATACAATCCTCCAAGCGCTTTCACTTCCTCATAGCGCTCTTTGTATTCATGTTCAACATCCTTCATGGCCTGGTTGAACTCCTCAAGGGTGCATTCAGTTCCGACCTTTTTGTATGCGAGATGCTCCGGAGATCCTCCGAGCTTTATGTCAGTTCCTCGTCCGGCCATGTTCGTTGCAATTGTGACAGCTCCTTTTGCTCCAGCTTCTCCGATTATATATGCTTCTCTTGCATGGTTCTTTGCATTGAGGACCTCATGACGGATGCCAGCTCTTGTAAGCATTTTTGAAAGAGTTTCGGATTTCTCAATTGAGACAGTTCCGATCAGAATCGGCTGTCCAGTTTTGTGAATCTCCTTGACATCGTTCACAATCGCATTGAACTTCGCCTGCTCATCGTAGTAGATCTTGTCTTTGTAATCCTTTCTTATAACAGGTCTGTTTGTCGGAATCACGACAACATCAAGGCCATAGATCTCGTTGAACTCTGCTGCCTCAGTATCTGCCGTTCCTGTCATTCCAGAAAGCTTTTCATACATCCTGAAGAAATTCTGGAACGTGATTGTCGCATATGTCTTGCTCTGTCCAAGGACCTTCACATGCTCCTTTGCCTCTATTGCCTGATGAAGTCCGTCTGAGTATCTTCTTCCCGGAAGCACACGTCCTGTGAACTCATCTACAATCTGCACCTCTCCATCCTTTACAATGTAGTCCACATCTTTCTGGTACATCACATGCGCAGTAAGTGCCTGTGTGACATAATGGACCATCTCGAAGTTCTCACCATCATAAAGAGAGTATACAGTCTCTCCTTTCTCATCCTGGGAAGGAAGGAGTGCTCCGGCTTTTTTGAGGAGCTCTTCCATATGTGTCATTCCCTGCTTTGTGAATGTGATCTTCTTGCTCTTCTCGTCCTTGCGGTAATCTCCTCTTTCATCGAAGTTCAATGCGATTGTCCTGTCAAGCTTCTCCATCTGGGTCAGTTCATAGTAGTCCCCGGTTTCAGGATTCTTCTCGCATTCCTTTAAAAAGAAAGTGATGCTGTCTGCTTTTCTGACTTTTTCTGTATCATCATCGCCGGGACCGGAGATGATCAAAGGAGTTCGCGCCTCATCGATAAGAATGCTGTCTATCTCGTCAACGATGCAGAACGCATGGTTCTTCTGCACCTTGTCCTCAAGACGTCCTTTCATATTGTCCCTGAGGTAATCAAAGCCGAATTCATTATTTGTTCCGTATGTTATGTCAGCCTCATAGTTCTTTTTCTTGGCTTCGTTATCCATGCCGCTTTTGATGCATCCGACAGTCAGTCCGAGATATGAGTAGACCGGCTCCATCCAGTTCTTATCCCTTTCTGCAAGATATTCATTGACTGTGACAATATGGACACCTTTGCCGCTTAATGCATTTAAATAGGCCGCAGGAGTACAGGCAAGGGTTTTTCCTTCTCCTGTCTTCAGCTCCATTATCTTGCCCTGATGGAGAACAACAGCTCCCATCATCTGCACATCATAATGCCTCTGGTTGAGGGTGCGCTTTGCCGCCTCTCTTGTCATCGCATATGCTTTTGCGAGAATCTGGTCAAGCGATGTTGACCCGTCCTGTATTTCTTTTTTCCATCTAGCTGTCTGGGCTTTCATATCAGATTCGCTTAATCCCTCAGCCCAGCTTTCATAGCTGTTTATTTCCTTGACAACGGGATACAGTTTCTTCATATCCCTTTCGTGCTTGCTTCCTCCGAAGAGTGCTGTGATAAAATTCGCCATATCTTGATAATAATAAAAAGAAATGAAAAAAGGTAGGAATATTCGTCAAATTTTTTTATCATAGAAGTATGACATTCAATTATCTTGACATTGCGCTTCTTATAATACTGCTTCTCTCTCTGATCGGAGGCCTGGTGAGGGGAATACTCAAGAGTGTTTCCTGGCTTCCCGGAATTGCTCTAGGTCTTCTTGCCGCTGTGCTGTTCAATAAGGCTCTGACAGGAATAATCTTAGAATACAGTGTTCTTTCACCGATGATAGCTTCTGCAATATCAGTCGTATCCTTAGTCTGTGTCACATATTTCATCGTGCGCCTCATATTCGTGTTCTTCTCCTCAGCTCTTGAGAGCATAGGGCTGGGAGCAATAGACAAAGTGCTTGGAGGAATATTCTCACTTCTATTATCGATAATGGTCCTCGGTATGATATACACAGTAATATGCACTGTAAGTGTTGCCAGCAGTGTCGCTCAATACATGAACGGATCGTTCATAATAAAGAACATAATAAATCCTGTTTTCAGCCAAACAGTGGAGATAATCAATTCCAGCCTATGATAAATCCAGCATTAGTCAAAAGCCTTCTTGATAGCGCTGAAAGCCTCCCGCAGAGTCTTCTTTTTTCAGGAGAGCGGTACTCGGGAAGGCTCTCTGCTGCATTTTCCCTCATTTCCAGGCTTGAGAAAAATGAAGAAACTGAGCGTTACTGGAGATCAAGCGATATTGCATTCATCCCTGAGAGAGATCTTTCTCTTGAACTTGATTGTGCATACAATCTTCTTCTTGAGAGAACATGCACAAGGACAAAGGATTATTTTGTAAAGAGAGTGATGAGCATTCTTCTGCAGTATCACAGGGCGTTTTTAAAAAGCGGAGATAAAAAGAAAGAGAAGCTTTTCTCAGATGCTGCCGACATAGACCAGATGCTTTATTCCTTCATAGAGACAAGCAGCGATGACAAAGAGGCCATCACTGCACTTGCTTCTGATATATATACCCTTGCCCGCAGGGATGAATTTATAAAATGCATGAAGAAGAAAAGCATTTTAAGCGCAGATGAGGTCAGGGCATTCAATGAATATGCTGAAAGCGGAGGAGCAAACAAATACATAATCATCGAGAATATCGAGAATGCAAGCGAGCAGAGCAAGAACGCAATGCTGAAGATTCTTGAGGAGCCTCCGCGCGGAGTGTATTTCATCCTGATAAGCAGCAGCCCCTCAAGGATAATGAGCACGATTTTATCGCGTGTGAGGAAGATAGACTTTCCTCAGATGAGAAAAGAGGATCTCGGGCCTTTCCTCTTATCCGAGTTTTTGGAAAGCGGAAGCTATTCTAGTCTTTCTGATTTCTTCTACTCAAAGAGCGTTGATGAGGAGGAGAGAAAGAAAATCGAGGAGCATGCATCTTATTTCTATTCTCTTTTTGACGGCAGGAAGAGAATTGACAACAGCAGAATAAACGAGATTTTCACTCTGCTTGAGAAGGTCAGGGGCTTCTCTCTCTTTTACTCTCTTATAGTCAAGAAGCTTGAAAATGATTATTCTCATAAAAGGATTTCTGCTTTGAAAGCAAAGACTGTGCTGAATATCCTGACAGTCTCAGACCAGAACAGTTCTGTATACTCTCAGAGCAGGAAGGCCTCGCTTGAAGGAGCACTCAGGAAAATAAGATGTCTGTAAAGCTGCTGAAGAAGATAATATCGGATGACAAGGCTGTCTCCTATGACAGAGTCAAGGGGATAATTGAAAACGCCATAGATGATTATGACATTCTCATTTCCATGCTTGATGCTCAGGATGACGGGCATATCCTGATTCAGAAATCCAACAAATCGATTATTTTCATCAACCGTGCTGTGACAAAGCTCATAATGCTTAAGAAAATTGACGGGAAGGTGAAGATTGAAGATGATTCTCTCATGCTTGACAGGGATGTGAAGAAATACCTTATTTCCCTCATCGACGGAGATGTCTCTGACTCGAGGGATTTTTCCTTCGGGGATGGGAGTGTGAGAATCATAAGATTCATGAAGAGGGAATTCTCATTCAAGGATAAAGTCTATCTGGACATAATAATCCGGGACATGACAAGTCAGCTCAAGGCGGAAGCCAGAATGAGAAATATTGAAAGCCTTGCAAGCATGACAACAATGGCAGCAGGGGTTGCTCATGAGATCAAGAATCCTCTTGCTGCAATGAAGATCTATACGAGCCTGCTCAGAAAGAGTCTGGCAAAAACTGAGGATGAAGATCTGAAGAAGAAAGCATCATCATTTATTGATGTGATAGAAGAGGAGACTGAGCGCCTGAATGGCATAGCCGTGGATTTCCTCTTTGCTGTAAAGCCCCTGGACCTTTCTTTGATGCTTGATGATCTCAATCAGATAATTTCTGATATAATCACATTCATAAAGCCGGAGGCGGATGAGAAGAATATAAATATTGTCTTTCATCAGGACCGCTTCATCCCTTCATTGATGCTTGACAGGAAGCTGATCAGAAGTGCCGTGCTGAATCTTGTCAACAACAGCTTTTATGCAATGGAGGAAAGCATGGAAAAGGTCCTTGAGATAAGAACACGGCTGGACGGGGATTTCGTGCTTCTTTCTGTACGCGATACGGGAAGCGGTATGAGCGATGAGACCCAGCAGAGGATCTTTGAGCCGTATTTCACTACAAAGGCAAAGATAGGAACCGGACTTGGCCTTACTGCTGTGCTCAAGATAATGAATTCCCATGAGGGAGACATAAGCCTTTCATCAAGAGAAGGATGCGGAACGACATTCACTTTGCGCTTTCCTGTTCCCGTAAGTGAGAGGAAGGCTCTTTCCAAAAAGGAGAACTGATGGCAACGATACTTATTGCAGATGATGAAGTTAATATCCTTTCAGGTCTTGAGATCGCATTTACAGAGGAAGGCTGGAATGTGCTTTGCGCCTCGGACGGGCTTGATGCATGGGAAAAGATAAACAAGAATGATGTCGATCTTGTGATAACGGACCTGAAGATGCCCAAGATGGACGGTTATGAGCTTTTGAAGAAGATATCTTCAAGCTATCCGCGCCTTCCTGTGATTGTCCTGACAGGGCACGGCACAATCGAGACAGCCGTTGAGACGATGAGGGACGGAGCTGTTGATTTCTTCACAAAGCCTGTTGACCTTGACAAGCTTCTCCTTGTCGTGAAAAAGACGATATTGAACAGTGAGCTCAAAGAGCAGAACAGAAAGCTGACTGAAGAGATAGACAAGCTGAAAAAAAGGCAGCAGTATTCTTCAATAATAGGAAAGAGCAGCAAGGTCAGCCAGCTCATGGAAATCATAAATCAGGTTGCCCCGACCAAGGCAAGCGTGCTGATCACAGGAGAAAGCGGGACTGGTAAGGAGCTTGTCAGCGATGCAATATATTCTCTTTCATCCAGAGTCGGCAAGCCTTTTGTCAAGGTTCACTGTGCAGCTCTTTCTGAAAGCCTGCTCGAATCAGAGCTTTTTGGGCACGAAAAGGGTGCTTTCACAGGGGCTGCAAAAGAGAAGAAGGGCCGCTTTGAGCTTGCTGACGGGGGAACGATTTTTTTAGATGAGATTGGCGAGATAAACGCGCAGACACAGATAAAGCTTCTTCGTGTGCTCCAGGAAAAAGAATTTGAGAGAGTGGGCGGGGAAAAGACAATAAAGGTCGATGTTCGTGTGATATGCGCGACAAACAGGAATCTTGAAGATGAAGTCAAAAAGGGAAATTTCCGTGAGGACCTTTATTACCGCTTGAATGTCGTTCATATTTCTGTCCCTCCCTTGAGGGAGAGGAAAGAGGATATAGACATGCTTGCTCTTTCTTTTTTAAAGGAATTCAATGAAGAGGACGGAAAGAAGATAGAAGGTTTTACAAAAGCCGCGAGAAAGGCTTTATTCTCTTATTCATGGCCCGGAAATGTCAGGGAGCTTAAGAACACAATAGAATCTGCTGTTGTTCTTGCAAAGGGCAATATGATAGACACAGATGATCTACCTTCCTCAATTCTTGATGAGGGAAAGAAAGAAGATCTTGTGATAACGCTTCCAGTTACAATGGAGGAAGTGGAGAAGAAAGTCATATATTCCACAATCGACTATTTTGAAGGCAATAAGTCTAAAGCAGCTGATGAGCTCAAAATAGGCAGGAAGACCCTTTACAGAAAACTCGAGGAGTTTGAAAAAGACAATGCCTGATCTTTTTGATGTCTTTTCAAAAAACGGGATACTTTCATCTTGTCTCGAGGACTACAAGGTAAGAGATGACCAGATAACAGCCAGCGAGAAAATAGAGGAGGCTCTTTCAACCTCGTCAATGGCTTTCATTGAGGCTGGCACCGGAATAGGCAAGACATATGCATATCTTGTTCCTATAATCCTTGCTCTTGTAAGGGACAGGAAAAAGAAGGCTGTGATAGCATCCAGCACAATTGTTCTTGAAAAGCAGATATTCCTTTCAGATCTTCCATGCCTTATTGATGCCCTCTGTGCAGATTTAAGATATTCTCTCCTCCTTGGACGCTCAAATTACCTTTGTGCACGCAAGTTCAGGGATGCAGAGAACAGTCTGTTTAAGAACGAGAGTCAGATTGAGAGCATATATTCATGGCTTGAAGAGACGGAAAGCGGAATCGTTGATGACTTTACAGGCGATTTGAAAACAAAGAAAGAGCTTTTCATGTATACAGCTGATGATACATGCCCAATGCGCTCCTGCCCGTATTACACTGAATGCTTTTACAAGAAGGCCCGCGAGGAGGCAATGCGCTCAGAGATTGTAGTGACAAGCCACAAGATGGTTTTAATTGATGCAAAACACAGAAGCGAGACAAATGCAGATTTCTCAGCTGACTCGATTCTTCCGCATTATGACTATCTTGTTCTTGATGAGGCCCATCATATTGAGGAAGAGGCAACCACTGCATTCTCTTCCTCTTATTCATATGCCGATGTAAAGAGAATAATACTGAATCTTTATTATAAGAATGAGGACATGGGGAAAAAGAACATACTCATGTTCCTGCAAAAGTGTGAGAAGGAAAAAGGGGCAACTGCAAAGCTCGTAAAGAATCTTGAGGATTTAGAAAAAAACTGTGCTTCATTTGACAGAACACTTCAGACTGTTACAGCAAATGGACAGGCAATTTTCAATTTAGATGTGATAAAAGATGACAATATAAAAAAAGAAGCGGAGGAGATAATAAAGCTTTCAAATGACATTTATGCCGATGCATCCATCTTATATGATCCTGACAAGCTGGATCTGAATGATGCATCAAGCTATGCAGATGTAGTCTTGAAAGCCTGTTTGAAGATAAAGCTTTCTTCTGATACCCTTTCTCTCTTCTTCAGCGGGGAAAAAGATGATTCTCTCATACTCTATACAGAGAAGACAAAGGACTCTGTATTTCTTTCAGTTTCTCCTCTAAGCGTTTCAGATCTGCTGAATTCCATGCTGTTCTCAAAAATCGGGAGCACGGTATTCATCTCTGCAACGCTTTCATACAAAAACAGCTTTTCAGAGCTTAAGGAAAAACTTGGAGTTGGAAAAGAGACGATCGACTTTATCGCAAAGAGTCCTTTTGACTATAAGAGCAATCTGCGCCTTATCTGTCCCTCAGACGGCATCTGTTTCAATTTCAAGGAAAAAGCTGAATACAACAGATACCTGTCTGAGTACGTGACAAAGGCCATCCTTTCATCATCCGGGGGTGCACTTGTTCTTTTTACAAGCATTGAAAGCATGGAAAGCGTGTATAAAAGCGTTCATCCCTTCCTTGAGCAAAACAATATAAAGTCTTTTATGCAGGAGAGGAAAACAGACAGGAATGCAATACTCAGGAAATTCAAGAAGGATGTGAACTCAGTTCTTTTTGCAACATCCTCTTTCTGGGAGGGAATTGATGCTGTTGGAGATACTCTGCGCCTCCTGATCATTACAAAGCTTCCGTTTACCAATCCTGATGAGCCTGTCAAAAAAGCCCGTTTTGATTATCTTGAAAGCCTGGAGCGCGGCCAGGGCTGGAAGAAGATCGTGATCTATGATGCGATTCAGAAGCTCAAGCAGGGAATAGGAAGGCTGATCAGAAGCGAGACAGACCGAGGGGTTGTTCTCATTCTCGACAGCAGATTCAAAAAATACAGCGGCATTGATGAAAATTTCAGGGAATACAATTTTGATGAGGATGCAAGGCTGGAGAATCTTGAAAGGAGGATTGAGGATTTCCTCTTTTCATGAAAAAATCCCGGTTGCCCGGGATCTCTTTATTCGATTACTGCAAGGATGTCCTTGTAGCTGATGAGCAGGTATTCATCCCCGCCGTCCTTCACGCTTGTTCCTGCATATTTGTCATGAAGAACACGCTGGCCGGCCTTTACCGGAATGTCCTTTGAAGAACCGACTGCCTCAACAGTTGCAATCTGAGTCTTCTCCTGAGCTGCCTGCGGGATATAGATTCCTGCTGCAGTTCTCTCTTCCTGCTTCTCAACCTTCAGAAGAACTCTTTCACCAAGTGGTACGATTTTCATTTCATCACCTCTTTTAAATTTCATTAGTTAATATAGTAATAGAAGAGAATAGTGACAAGATGAACAGAAAAAAATTATTTTTTTGTTTTTCCTGTTAACTTTTCTGTATTTTTTATTATTTTCATACTGAAGGAGTTGAAAATGCAGAAAATCATCATGATTGAAAGCGCTGAGATGATCAGGGAAAGAATGCTGAGAAGCTACATCAGTTTCTTTCTTACAAGACTTTCCTCAGCAATTGATGATGATTTTCTAAAATTCTATGAATGTCAGATAAGAAAGTATTTCACTAACAAGAAGAACAATTACATGAGTCTTGTTGAAGGGGACATGATTACTGATCTTATCTTTTCAGTCTATTCAGACATCGTCTCATCTCCTTTTATCAAAAGCCAGAGCGGTAAGAAAAGAATACTCAGCCATACAAGGATCATCTTTCCTTTGGGCCAGAGTGACACATATGATGAGGAAGAGGATAAGAGTGTGTCATTTTGACTGCTTTTGACTGTCTGAAAAATATTTTGTGTCAAATTGACATTTTCTTCATACTGTCTACATATTCATAAAATTCATATAATTTGTTTTTATAAAAAGAATTATATTGTTTGTTAAAGTCTTGGCACGCTCCTTGCAAAGTAGTTTCTGTAGGAGATTTAAATGACAAACAACAGCTTAATAAATGAAAACGAAAGCCATGTTCTCTCACTTTATCTTGAGGAAATCAACAGGATTCCGATGCTTACAAATGAAGAGGAGAGCATTCTTGCCAGAAAAGCAAAAATGGGCGATAAGAAGGCTTTTGACAGAATCATCAATGCCAATCTCCGTTTTGTTGTATCAGTTGCAAAGAAATTCCGTGGACAGGGGCTTGCTCTTGAAGACCTTATAAACGAAGGAAACATAGGACTTATCACTGCACTTGAGAAATTTGAGCCGGAAAAAGGCTATCACTTCATTTCCTATGCAGTATGGTGGATCAGACAGTCAATCATGAAAGCCATAAGCGAGAAGGGAAGGGCAGTGCGTCTTCCGCTCAACAGGGCAAATGAGCTTGTGCAGATCCAGAAGGCCAGGGCTGAGCTTGTTCATGAGACGGACTCCGATGAGGTGGATGCTTCTCTGATAAGCCAGAAAACAGGACTGGATGAAACTCTCGTAAAGGATCTGATTTCGATCTCGCAGGATCTTGTAAATCTTGATGCATCCGTAAAGAGCAAGGATGAAAGCAGTGCAACTTTTTCTGATTTCATCTCATCCCAGGATAAGGGTCCAGAGGAGGAGACAGTTGATGAAAGCCTCAGGCTTGAGATAATGGACATGCTCTCATCCCTTTCTCCCCGTGAAAGACAGATCCTTGAGATGCGCTACGGGCTGAATGGAAAGAAGCCGATGAGCCTCAAGGAGATCGGAGAACTCTATGGACTTACAAAAGAAAGAATCAGGCAGATTGAGAAGAGAAGTCTTGAGAAGCTCAGAATGCTTTCTGAAAAGAAAGAACTTTCATGCTACACGGTAGCATAAAATAAAGTAATCATCCCTCCATTTTAGCGGTACCTAATCAGTACCGCTTTTATTATTTATTTCAAGAGAAAATACAAATTATTGCCCCTGTTGGCCATTTTAACCTCATTTTTCCTTGCCGTCATGTTGCTCTCATGGTAAAATCTTTCTGTTTAAAAAGAATAACTGAACAAAAGAGGTTTTCAAATGGCAAAAGAAGAAAAGAAGAAATATGTATACTTCTTCGGTAACGGTAAGGCAGAGGGAAGAGCGGACATGAAGGCTCTTCTTGGAGGAAAGGGTGCAAACCTTGCAGACATGACAAGCATCGGTCTTCCAGTTCCTCCTGGATTTACAATCACAACAGAAGCATGTGCATATTTTGATCAGCATGATAAAGCATATCCAGAGGGTATGAGGGACGAGGTCCTTGCTAATTTAAAGAAACTTGAGACACTGATGGGAGCAAAGCTTGGAGACAAGAAGAATCCTCTCCTTGTTTCTGTAAGAAGCGGTGCCGCCCAGAGCATGCCAGGAATGATGGATACAGTTCTCAATCTCGGACTTAATCCGGACAGTCTTCAGGCTTTGATTGATAAGACCGGAAACGAGCGTTTTGCATGGGACAGCTACAGAAGGTTCATCCAGATGTTCGGTGATGTTGTAATGGGTGTTCCTCATTCAAAGTTTGAATATGCCCTTCAGTCAGTCAAGGATGAGAACGGAAAGCATTTTGACACTGAGCTTGATGTCGATAATCTCAAGGAAGTAATCAAGCGCTATAAGATAATCTACAAGAAAGCAACAGGAGAGGACTTCCCGACAGATCCTGAGTACCAGCTCTTCAAGGCAATAGATGCGGTTTTCAATTCTTGGAACAATGAAAGAGCAATCAAATACCGCCAGATGAATGACATCAGAGGACTTCTGGGAACAGCTGTTAACGTTCAGTCAATGGTCTTTGGAAACATGGGGCCGACAAGCGGAACCGGTGTTGCATTCACTCGAGATCCTTCAACTGGAGAAAACAAGTTCTACGGCGAGTATCTGATGAACGCACAGGGAGAAGATGTTGTTGCAGGAATAAGGACACCTCAGAAGATAGATACCCTGAATGAAGTCAATCCGGATGCATACAAGCAGCTTGTGGAAATAAGGAACATTCTCGAAAAGCACTATCGCGACATGCAGGATCTTGAATTCACAATCCAGGAAGGCAAGCTCTACATGCTTCAGACAAGAAGCGGAAAGAGAACAATCTTCAGCTGGCTCAGAAGCCAGGTCGAGATGGTCGATGAAGGCCTTATTGACAAAGAGACAGCTGTCAGCAGGATTCCTGCAAGTGAATTCAACAAGCTATTTGCTCCGATTCTCGATACGAAGGTAATCAGGGATCTTTCTGTAAAAGAAGTGACACATGGTCTTAATGCATCACCGGGAGGAGCCTGCGGTCAGATTTATTTCACTGCCGCTGAGGCAGAAGAGGCTGCCAGCCAGGGTAAGGATGTCCTTCTTGTCAGAGTCGAGACAAGTCCTGAGGATATTGGAGGAATGGCTGTAAGCCGCGGTATCGTAACATGCAGAGGAGGTATGACAAGCCATGCTGCAGTTGTAGCCCGCGGAATGGGTTGTCCTTGTGTATCAGGATGTGGAGAAATCCATGTTGATGAGATCAAGAAGACCCTTGAAGTCAATGGTGTACATCTTTCTGAGGGTGACTACATGGCAATTGACGGCTTCACAGGTGCAGTCTATGCCCAGAAGATTCCAGTAAAGCCAAGTGAAATCATGCAGGTTCTTGAAGGAAGCATGAGGGAAAGCGAATCCCTTCTTTTCCAGAACTACAAGAAGTTCATGAGCTATGTGAACGAAATCAAGACAATGGGAGTCAGGACAAATGCTGATACACCTAAGGATGCTCACCATGCAGTAGTTCTTGGAGCTGAAGGCGTTGGACTATGCCGTACAGAGCACATGTTCTTCGGCGGAAGCAGAATCATGAGCATGAGAAAGATGATTCTTGCAACAAACACTAAGGACCGTCAGAAAGCGCTTGCTGAGCTTCTTCCGATGCAGAGAGAGGACTTTGTTGGAATTTTCAAAGAACTCAATGGTCTTCCTGTCACAGTACGCCTTCTTGATCCGCCTCTGCATGAGTTCCTTCCAAATGACCATACGTCAAGGCATGAGATGGCTCTTCAGATGGGAATCTCTCTTGAGGAGATAAGCCAGAAGATCAATCAGCTTCATGAGTTCAATCCGATGCTTGGTTTCCGTGGTTGCCGCCTTGCAATTGTATATCCTGAAATCCTTGAGATGCAGGTTAGAGCTATAATCGAGGCTGCAATCGATGTCAAGAGAAGCGGAATTGAAGTTCATCCTGAAATCATGATTCCTCTTGTAGGCATCTATAAAGAGCTCAAGTTCTGCAAAGAGAAGGCAGTTGATGTAATCGAGAAGGTCTTTGAGGAGCAGAGCATGAGAGTGGACTACAAGATTGGTACAATGATTGAGGTCCCGCGTGCTGCAGTAACAGCAGATGAGATTGCTGAGTATGCAGAGTTCTTCAGCTTCGGAACAAATGACCTTACGCAGATGACATGCGGATTCTCTCGTGATGATGCAGCCTCATTTCTTGGTCACTATGTCAATGACACTGACAAGCAGTTCTACGACTATGATCCGTTTGCCACAATTGACAGGGACGGAGTCGGAAAGCTTGTGAAGATGGCAAGCAAGCTCGGTCGTTCTGTGAGAGAGAACATCAAGCTAGGAATCTGCGGTGAACATGGAGGAGATCCGAAGAGCATCGAGTTCTTCCAGGAAGTAGGTCTTAACTATGTTTCCTGTTCCCCGTTCAGAGTTCCTGTTGCCCGCCTTGCCGCCGCACAGGCTGCTCTAAAGCAGAAAAAATAATAAAGACATCAGCCGGAGAGTATTTCAGCTCTCCGGTTTTTTCTTCCTCTTCTTTCTGCTATATTATTCCTGTTATGCTTAAAACGATAATTAAAAGCTTTGTTATTGGATCATCCATGATGATTCCCGGTGTTTCCGGGGGTTCGATGGCGATGATTCTCGGTGAGTACGATCATCTTATCTCTGCAGTTGCAAACCTGTTTTCAAAAAAGACTTTTTTTACTAATTTCATCTATCTGCTTGTATTCCTTGTCTTTGCTCTTCTTGGAATAGTTCTGGTTGCATCTCCTCTTGAAATGCTTCTTGATAGATATTCAACAGTGATCATGTATCTTTTTATCGGAGCTGTTGCAGGCACTGTTCCGATGATGCTTAAGAAAGCAAAGACTGAAAAGCTGGATTTCATCTCGTTAATCTATATAGCAATAGGAATACTTCTGGTTCTTTCAATAAGGTTCATTCCACCTGGAATATTCAACCCGACACTCGATAACGGCATTTTTTCAATTCTACTGCAGATTCTCGGAGGAATCATAATATCAGTAGGGCTTATACTTCCCGGAATCTCAACTAGTTATCTTCTTCTTGTTTTCGGGCTTTATGAGAGCATACTCAGTGCGATAAACAATCATGAGTTTTTGTCCCTTCTTCCAATCATGATAGGACTTGTTGGAGGTATCCTCGGTCTTTCAAAGGCTCTTGACGAGGCTATGAAGAAGGCACCAAAAGTCACATACACCCTTATACTCGGTTTTCTTCTTGGATCGATAAAGGAAATTTATCCTGGCCTTCCTTCATCCTATATGATAATCCTTGCACTTCTTCTCTTTGTATCCGGCTTCCTCCTTGTTTATTTCCTTTCTCTTGCAGAGGAAAAGAGGGAAATTGAGGAGAGTACTTCAAATTAAGATGAATTCCTGCTATAAGTATAGCTGACGCCAAAGTGGCTCAGTGGTAGAGCAGCTCCCTCGTAATGAGCAGGTCGTGGGTCCGATTCCCACCTTTGGCTTAGCACCTGGAATCCAGGTGTTTTTTTTTATTGACTTGTTTTATTTTCGTGATTAGATTCAAAAAAAGCATATTTCATGATGTGCTTGTCTAAACTCGCATTATTCATGATAATTATATTGGACTATGGAGAAAGTTATATTTTTTGACACGCAGGTGAATTTTGCAAGTCCACTTCTTGCAGATTCACTTGTAAGTAAGGATAAAAAGAAGAAAGACAAAGCCGCACTTGTCGGAGAGACGTGGGCTCCTGTTGTCTACGACTATATATTCCAGAGAGAATTCTCAGATTTTGAAGTAGAGAAAATGATTGAGGAGCTTAATAATTACTGATGATCATACTCGGAATTGAAACTAGCTGCGATGAATGCTCTGCGGCTGTAGTAGAGGATGGACGAAATATCTTGAGCAATGTCATTGCAACTCAGATCGAGCTGCATAAGCCATATATGGGAGTCGTTCCTGAGCTTGCTTCCCGTCTTCATACAGAGTGGATTGAGCAGGTTGTGGAGAATGCAGTAAAAAAAGCCGGGATTACAATGAAGGATCTTGATGCAGTTGCCTTCACAAACAGGCCGGGACTTCTCGGCTCGCTTCTTGTAGGAGTAAATTACAGCAAGGCACTTGCTGAGACACTTGAGATTCCCTATATAGGGATAGACCATATCAGGGCGCATTTATATGCCTCCCAGGTAGAGCATCCGCTTGAGTATCCTTATCTTGGAATCCTTGTCAGCGGAGGTCATACTGTCATCTGCCGTGTGGAGAGCTATAAAAACGTCACAGTGCTGGGAACAACAATCGATGATGCCATCGGTGAGGCTTTTGACAAGGTTGCCAAGTTCTATGACTTCGGATACCCAGGAGGAGTCGTCATAGACAGGATGAGCAAGGAAGGAGATGCTAATGCCTTTGCTTTCCCGGGTCCTACAATGGACAGAGAAAAATATCCTTATGACATGAGTTACTCCGGTCTCAAGACAGCAGTCATCAACCAGAGAGAGAAATTCCTTCTTCCAGGAAAAGCCGACAATGCTCAGAACATCGCAGCATCCTTCCAGCGTCAGGCTGTAGGAATACTGATCAAAAGAGTCAGAAAGGCTCTTGAGGATACGGGGCTTAAAAGGCTTTCTGCAGGAGGAGGAGTTGCTGCAAATTCACTGTTGCGTTCTGAGCTGAAGGAGTTTGAGAAAGCAGGCTATGAGGTTACATTCCCTTCTTTAAAGCTCTGCACAGACAACGGTGCGATGGTAGCAGCTCTTGCTTATCCGTATCTCCTTGACGGGGAGAGAAGCGACGAGAGAACAAGTGCCAGCGCACGTGTTTCCGCGTTCAAAAAATTTTGAAAAAACTATTGACAGTTTTTTTTCTTTCCTTTAGCATACATCAGGTACGTGATGGGATGTAGTGTAATGGTAACACTGCAGATTCTGGTTCTGCCTTTGGGGGTTCGAATCCCTCCATCCCAGCTTTGATCGCGGTTCCTTCGTCTAACGGTTAGGACGGGAGATTCTCAGTCTCTAAATAGGGGTTCGATTCCCCTAGGAACTAAAAATAGACCTAACTTCAGCAGAAGTTAGGTTTTTTTTTAAGTTTAATATTTCCTTGTTTATTAGTCTTTCTGCTGATAAACTATTATACGGACGGATTTTATGATTACAGCGAGCAATATTTCATTATCTTACGGCACACAGGTTCTCTTCAAGGATGTCAACATCAAGTTCACTCCAGGAAACTGCTATGGAATAATAGGAGCAAACGGGGCAGGAAAGAGTACTTTCTTGAAGATTCTTTCAGGTGAGATCGAGCCAGATACAGGGGAGATCATAATCACTCCCGGAGAGAGAATGACAACACTGCGTCAGGATCACTTTGCATTCAATCCATACCGTGTCCTTGATGTTGTGATAATGGGTTACAAGAGACTTTATGATGTCATGAAGGAAAGGGATGAAATCTACTCAAAGGCGGATTTCACAGAAGAGGATGGAATAAAGGCTGCTGAACTTGAAGGTGAGTTTGCAGAACTCGGAGGCTGGGAGGCTGAGGCAAATGCCGCTCAGATGCTTGACGGCCTTGGAATCCCTGTTGCCCTTCATGAGAAGAAGATGGAGGAAATTGAAGATAATCTCAAGGTCCGTGTCCTTCTTGCACAGGCCCTTTTCGGAAATCCTGATATCCTCCTTCTCGATGAGCCAACAAACCATCTTGATCTTGAGTCGATTCACTGGCTCGAGGATTATCTTGAAGATTTCAATAATACAGTCATCGTTGTCTCTCATGACAGACATTTTTTAAATACTGTATGTACTCATATCTGTGATATCGACTATGGAAAGATCCAGCTCTATGTCGGTAACTATGACTTCTGGTTCATGTCAAGCCAGCTGGCTCTCAAGCAGATGAAGGATGAGAAGAAGAGAAGGGATGAAAAGATTGCTGAGCTCAAGGAGTTTATCCAGCGCTTCAGTTCAAATGTTGCAAAGGCAAAGCAGGCAACAAGCAGAAAAAAGCTTATTGACAAGCTGACAATCGATGACATCAAACCTTCAAGCAGAAGATTTCCCTATGTTGCTTTCAAGCCTTTGAGGGAAATTGGCAAGAACTGTCTTGAGATTAAGAATCTTACTAAGACAATTGACGGCGAGAAAGTTATCGATAATCTTTCTCTGACTATAAACCCAGCAGACAAGGTTGCATTTGTCGGACCTAACCACTATGCAAAGACTGTTCTTTTCCAGATTCTTTCAGGAGAGATGGAAGCAGATAGCGGAGAATTTACATGGGGAGTCACAACAAGCCTCTCATATTTTCCAAAGGACAATACTTATCTTTTCAAGGATGATGAGAGCATAGCAGAGTATCTGCAGCAGTTCTCAACAGAAGATGATGACACATATGTCCGCTCTTTCTTGGGCAGGATGCTTTTTTCAGGAGATGAGGCATTAAAGAACTGCAAAGTGCTATCTGGAGGAGAGAGAGTCAGGGTTGTCCTTGCAAAGATGATGCTTGAAAGTTCAAACTGCCTTATTTTCGATGAGCCAACAAGCCATCTTGATCTTGAAGCCATCCAGGCTCTGAACAACGGCCTTATAGATTTTAAGGGCATGATCATGTTCAACAGCCATGACCATCAGTTCGTTGACTCCATTGCCAACAGGATTATAGAGTTCATTCCCGGCGGTGTTATTGACAGGATGACTACATTTGAAAGCTATATTAACGATGAGAGCGTGAAGGCAATCAGAGATAAGGCATATGAAGGAAAGAAAGGAGTTGTTCTTCTTTAATGGTACTGCTTGTTGATATTGGAAACACGAATATTGTTGTTGCGGTTGCGGAAAAAAATGAGTTTATAACCAAATTCCGCCTCTTTACTGATGATAAGAAAACCAGTGATGAGTATTCTGTTATTCTCAAGTCTCTTATAAAAGAGAAGATAAGGGATTTTTCAGAAATAAAGAATGCAGTCATCTCATCCGTCGTGCCCAATCTGACACTGAGTTTTCAGAAAGTAGTGTATTCACTTTTCTCCATTGAGCCTCTGATGGTGAGCCATGATGTCAGGACAGGTCTTGTAAGATCAACAATTCCCTCAGAACTCGGGTATGACCTTTTATGCAATCTCGCATATGCTCATCATACACACCCTGAAGAGAATGTCATGGTTGTTGACTTCGGCACGGCACTCACATTCAGCACTGTAGACAAAGAAGGAAAAGTGCTTGGAGTCTCAATCGCGCCAGGACTGATTACAGCAGTCAATTCTCTTTTTGGCGCAACTGCGCAGCTTCCACAGGTAGAGCTCAAGATACCATCATCTGTACTTGGCCGCGACAGCCAGTGCTCAATCAGAAGCGGAATCATGATAGGCTATTCAGGCCTGGTTGAGAAGATAATAAGCGAGACTGAAAAGGAAATTTCCCAGCCATTGTTTGTAATTGCCACAGGCGGGCTTTCAAAGACGATGAAAGGATCAATAAGCCGTATAGACAGCCTTGATCCTGAACATACTCTCAGGGGATTGAAGCTTATTGCAGATCTTAACTGCTAATTGTTTTCAATCATGCCGTCAGAGAATATGAGATGGCTTTCATTATCATCATCAAATACTTCTATAAACAGATCTGATGAGGATATGGGCAGTGAAAGGGTAATTATAGATGAGGGGCTTTTGATTTTATCCTCATCATCTTCAGCCAAATTGTAGGATTCGCATCTTGCACTTCCCAGCGTGATATGGACAGATCTGTTTTTATCCCATTCAGGATAAGCAAAATAGGGAATTGAAGAGAATCTGTTGTTCTCTTCTGCGATTATCAGCTCCGAGGGAAGCGAGGCATCTTCATCCTGAGAGATATAGAAAGAAAAATATCTTTCAAGATTCTCTGAAGAGGAAAATGAAACAAGCTTTCCGTTTTCAAAATACAAATCAATATTTTCAAATTCCTTTCCGAAAAGCATGAAGGATCCTGTGCTGTGTATTCTTCCGTTTGCGCTGTTTTTCTCGATTGCGCGGAAATAGCTCTGAGCAGCAAGGGATGGTATGAAAGTCCTTCCGTCTCTTGTAGAAAGCATCTGAGAAGAAAAAGATGTGTTCTCATCAAATGAGAAATAAAAATCTGTCAGACCGTCATCTGAATACATGTGGCATCTTCTGTTTTTGTTCCTATTAAGCATTTCAAGATCATAGCGTAAAAGCTCTTTTATCTCATTGTTTGCCTTAACAGGATTCTCTTCTCCAAGGGAAAGAAGGTCAGAAATGATGACTGAAGAGAGATTCTCATCCTCTCCAAGAAGAACTGACCATTTCTTTGATGGAAGAGGAACGGTTGCAAAAGGCAGAAGAGGAAGGCTGAGATTCACAGGATTCGATAAATGCCTGTATTCCATTATCTTTCTTGCACTGAGAGAAGAAGAAAAATCCTCAAGCTCCTCATACTCCTCATAGTCCATGAGATAGACAAAGAGAGTTGGGCTTTTCTCGATAATGTGATCTGAGTAGATCTCAGTTACCTCACTTGCTTTCCTCTCATCGGTTATTATCATGAGATAGCTGCCGTTATCTGTTGCTTCTTTTGCCTTTCTTGCAAGAATCCTTGCAAAGTCAAGATTCCTCTCGCTTGTATTTATGGCAAGAACATCATCCTTTGTGATACCAAGTGACGAATAAAGTATGACAGTTGCATAGAGCTCATAAAATGCGTTCATGACTCTAAAATACATTTGCTTTGCTCTTTTGTCCATAAAGCAGTGTGCTCTGCTTGTTTTCCTGAAACAAGAAAATAATTAATTTTGAAAATCATCAGAAATTTACGCAAAAAACATCTTTTTGCTGTAAAAGGAAATATATGAATATATTCATTGCGTGAACAAAAAATAAAATTTTCTTGACATCCTGAATATGTAGTGTAGTATATAAGTGTCTAAGAAAGTGAATACTTTCAATTTTCTGATTGAATACCTCCCAAGTCCTTTGGGCTGGATGTAGATTTCATCCAGCCCCTATTTTTCTTTGCAATTTTTTCAAAATGGTAGTTGACCAACTCTTTTTTTTAAGCTAGCATACATTTCGTTGCGCGACTGTGGTATAATGGCTATTACCTCAGCCTTCCAAGCTGAAGATGCGGGTTCGATTCCCGTCGGTCGCTTACTCCTTAGAAATAAGGAGTTTTTTCTTTAATAAATCAAGGCAATTGAAGCGGAGGGCCATTATGGGAGAGCGCGGAGAAGTATTTTCATCAAGAGTAACACGTGATGACAGGACTTATTTCTTCAATGTCAAGGAGAATGTCTACGGAGATTTGTATCTCAACATCGTCGAGAGCAGGCCGACTGACACAGAAGGAAGATATATAAGACAGTCTGTTCTTGTTTATCAGGAAGATCTTGCGCCTTTTGTAAAAGAGCTGCAGAAGTGCCTGGATTACATAAAGATAAATGCGAAGAAGAAAGGACCTAGAAGAGGCTGAGTTCTTCACTTTCATATTCCTTTAAATGAAAGCTTTTTCTCCTTATAGGGCTGTCCCCGTAGAGAGCAATTTTCTCAATATGCTCCTTTGTCGGATAGCCCTTATGTTTTTTATATTCATACTCCGGCCATTTCTCATCGCAGAGCTCCATTATCCTGTCCCGCTCTGTCTTTGCCAGAATGCTTGCAGCCATTATTTCAGGAATCTTTGCATCCCCCTTGATTACTGCTGTGCAGGGAATGCTCACATCCGGTTTCCTGTTTCCGTCAACCAGAAAGAGATCCACATCTGTTTTCTCCTGGATTTTCTCAAGACAACGCTTCATTGCCAGAAGGGAGGCATTCAAGATGTTTATCTCGTCAATCACCTTATGAGAAAACCTTGTTACAGAATAGAAAAGAGCTTTTTCCTTTATGATTCTTTCTGCCTCAAGCCGTTTTCTTTCACTTAATTTCTTGCTGTCTGCAAGGATTTCAACGGGAAAATCTGGGGGCAGTATTACTGCTGCGGCAACAACAGGACCTGCAAGGGGACCGCGGCCGGCTTCATCTGCACCGCATATCGTTTTCTTCTCTTCCGGCATTGAAAAAAGCAGTTCTTCCATCTTTCTATGAAATAATCTATAATTTAGCCGTTTATTTTTCAAGGAGACGCACTTTTGTTTTTAAAATCTCTTGATCTCTATGGCTTCAAGTCCTTTGCAGATAAGACACATATTGAATTTTCCCCTGGAATAACGACACTGCTTGGTCCAAATGGATGTGGAAAAAGCAATATTGTAGATGCAATAAAATGGGTACTTGGAGAACAGGGCACAAAAACACTGAGGGCAAGCAAGATGGAGGATGTCATTTTCAATGGAAATGACAGGAGAAAGCCCATGCCCTTTGCTGAGGTTGCCCTTACTATCGACAATTCATCAGGAATGCTCAATCATCCTGCAGAGGAAATAGAGATAAAGAGAAGAATATTCCGTGCGGAGAATGCAGAGACGGAATACTATCTGAACAAGGAAAGATGCAAGCTCAAGGACATTAAGGATCTTTTAATCGATACAGGAGTAGGAAAGAGTGCATACAGTGTTCTCGAACAGGGCAGGATTGACCAGATAATCTCAATGCGTCCTGAAGAAAGAAGATACATTTTCGAAGAGGCTGCCGGGATATCGAAATTCAAGCAGCAGTGCACTGAGGCCGCAAACAAGATCCAGAGAACTGAAGAGAACATTGCCAATGTCGAGATAACTGTAAGCCAGGTAAGGCGAACATATAACCGTACGAAGGATCAGGCGGAGAAGGCGGCAAAATACAAAGAGCTCAGGGCCAAGGCGGTTGAGCTTGAAGTCAGACAGAATATCCTCAAGATCCGCACATTCGAGAACGTCCAGATTGAGAGACACAAACGCATAGATGATATGCAGAGCCAGATTGAAAAGATTACAGAAAGCCTCTCAACATATGATGATGATCTGAAGGAGCTTACTGAGACATACAGGAACAAGAGCGATTATCTGAACAGCATGAGGGCAAGCACAAACACATACACTGAGCGTATAAACAGCATTGCCCAGATTCTTTCCCTGCTTTCCCAGAGAATGGATGAGGCGAGAAGCAACATCAGGAATGCTGAAGACAGGATGGCAAGCTACAAGAATTCGCTTGATCAGATTACAGAGACTCTTGATGAGGCTGAATCAAAGAATGCTGATGAGACTGACAGGAAGGAAGAAATCGAGTCCCAGCTTGTTTATCTGAGAGAACAGCTGAAGCAAACAGATAACAATATTTCCTCAGCAGAAGAAGAGATCAGAAAAAGGCAGGAAGAGAACAATAAGATAGATGATGAGCTTTTAAAGCTTTCTGAGGATCTGAAGCTTGTAATTGAAAGCCTTATTGAGGAATTTGATGAGAATACTTCAACAAATTATTCAAAGGAGCGCTATGAGCGCGCAGATGAGAATGTGAGGAAGAAACTCTTTGACCTCAAGGCTCTTGTACAGAGCAAGATAGACACACTTTCTCTCATAAAGGCTGATGAGGTTGAAAAGAGCAGAGTGGCCTCTGATTACTCCAATTTTTATCAGAGCCTTGATGAGATAATCTCTTCATTTGAGGATTTCAAGAATGCCATTCCTCCTGTAATCGACATAATCCTTTCTCCTGAAGGTCTTATAAGCAGAAAACGTGAAATTGAAGAAAGGGAAAGGATAATCCGGGAAAAGAGCGAGAGCAACAAGAGAATAATCCAGATCAAAAGAGATAGTCTTGAAAAGCTTATATCAGACAGGGAGGAGATAAAGAACACTCTCAGCGACCTTTCTATTGCCAGAGTAAGGTGCGAGACAAATATTGAGAGCAATTTAAAGCTCATCCAGCAGCTGAGACTCCGCCTTGAGGAAGTCAGATACAATATAGAGGACCTTGAGAACCAGAAGGAAACCGCAGAGAGGAATCTTTCACGCTATGAAAGCGAGATAAAAGACAGAGAGGATGAGAGATCTGAGGCATCACGGGCACTGAGCAATGTGAACTCACTTATTGAGACACTTTCTGCTGAGGTTCGCCAGATGGGAGAAAACCTTTCGTCAAAGAGGAACGAGAAGCAGAGCATGGACATCAAGCTCACGGGACTGAGAAGCAGCATCGAGAGCGAGAACATGATGATTGCAGAAAACCAGAGACTCATAGCATCAATATTCGAGGATTACTACAACAAGACAGGGCACAGCCTGAACGAGTACCAGAGTCTTTTTGAAGAAGAGATGGAACAGGTTCTTGTCGAGAATGAATACAAGAGCGTGATGATGGAAATCGAGAGGGCCGGAAATATCAACTATCTTGCAGAGGAAGAGTTCAATGATGCCAAGAACAATCTTGAATTCTATACAAAGCAGCTCTCTGATCTGGAAAAAGCAAAGTCGGATCTTGTAAGGGTCCTTGATGAGATCGAGACAAAGAGCAGGGAGATGTTCTTGAGGACCTATAACGAGATAAACCGTAATTTCCAAGAAATGTTCACAAGGCTTTTTGGAGGAGGAAAGGCTGAAGTCAGCCTTCAGGATCCAGAGGAAGTTCTCACCAGCGGCATAGATATATTTGCTCAGCCGCCTGGAAAGAAGCTTACCAATATGTCCTTGCTTTCAGGAGGGGAGAGGAGCATGACAGCTGTTGCTCTTCTCTTTGCTACATATAAGGTAAAACCGAGCCCGTTCTGTATCCTTGATGAGATTGACGCAGCCCTTGATGACAAGAATATCGGGTATTTCATTTCTGTGCTTGAGGATTTTGGAAAGACGAGCCAGTTCATAATCATCACACACAACAAGCATACGGTTACAGCCGGAGAATCTTTACTGGGAGTCACCCAGAACGAGGCAGGAGTTTCCATAACAGCAAGCTACCGCCTGAAGAGCATCAAGGGTGAGCCTGTTATTCTTGATGAAAATGAAAAAGAGGTTGAAATAAAAGACTGACTAACATTGACTAAGAGGCTTTGTTTATCTTATAAATTAATATTGTTGTCTGAAGGAATTTGTTTTAGATGTTTGACAGTATAAGCAGTAAGTTTTCCGACATTTTCAGAAATATATCCGGAAAGGGAAAAATCAGCGAGAAAAACATCCAGGAGGCTGTTGAGTCAATCAAGGAAGCCCTTCTTGATGCTGATGTCAATCTCCGTGTTGTAAGACGTTTTGTCAATTCGACAATCGAGGAAGCACAGGGAGAGAAGGTTCTCAAGGCTGTCAATCCTGGACAGATGTTTACTAAAATCGTCTATGACAAGATGGTCGCACTTCTTGGAGATGATGACAACAAGCTTGCTCTGAAGGGAAAAGACACCACGAGCGTGATACTCATGATGGGTCTTCAGGGAAGCGGAAAGACAACAGCCAGCCACAAGCTTGCATATAAGCTCAAGAAGGAAGGAAGAAAGGTAATGCTTGCAGCATGTGACCTTGTCCGTCCGGCAGCTATAACACAGCTTGAAATCCTTGGAGAGAAAGTAGGGGTTCCTGTTTTCACTATTCCGGGAGAAAAGGATCCTGTAAAGGTGGCTCAGGCCGCTCTCAGCAGGGCAAAGCATGATTTAATTGACACTCTCATCATAGACACATCCGGTAGAATGCATCTGGACGAGGCCCTTATGGCTGAGATAACCAGCATCGCTAAGGCTGTAAACCCTGACGAAACCCTCTTCGTTGCCGATGCGATGACAGGACAGAGCGCAGTCGAGATTGCAAAGGAATTTGAAGAGAAGGTCGGAATAAGCGGTGTTATTCTGACAAAGTTCGATTCCGATACCAGAGGTGGTGCTGCACTTAGCCTTAAGAGTGTTGTCGGCAAACCCATAAAGTTCATAGGAACGGGAGAAAAAGCTGAGGATCTTGAGGTTTTCCACCCCGAGAGAATCGCAAGCCGTATCCTTGGCATGGGAGATGTTGTTTCACTTGTAGAGAAGGCACAGGAGCAGTACGAGAAAGATGAGGCTGAGAAGCTCCAGAAGAAAATCCAGAAGGATACATTCGATCTTCAGGATTATCTTGACCAGCTTGAGAAGATGAACAAGATGGGAGGGGCAGAGAAACTCATCGATATGATTCCCGGAGCAAAGGGAAACATAAAGGAAGAGGATCTTGATTTCAAGGAACTTGAGGTTGAGAAAGCCATCATCAAGAGCATGACGAAGTTCGAGAAGAGCAATTACAGAATCATCGGACCGTCTAGAAGAAAGAGAATTGCAAGAGGAAGCGGTACCAGCGTTGCTGATGTCAACCGCCTTCTCAAGAAATTCGAGAAAAGCAAGCTTATGATGAGAAAGCTTGCTACAAACAAGAAATTTCAGGCAAGCATGCTCAAACAGCTTGGCATGTGAGCCTGCCATGCAGTTATAAGGAGATAACCAGAAATGACAACAATGAGACTCAAGAGATTTGGTTCAAAGAAGAGACCATATTACAGAGTAGTGATTCAGGACAACAGAAAGGCAACAAGCAGTGTCACAATCGATGAGGTCGGATATTATCATCCGATTGCTGAGAAGGATCAGCAGGTAAAGCTTGATGCAGAAAAAGTCAAGATGTGGATCAGTAAGGGTGTACAGGTTTCACCTACAGTAAAGAATCTTATCAACTCTCAGGGAATTTCTCTCGAGCGAAAGTAATAGCGGGGGCCTATGGAAAAAGAATTAGTTGAATTCTTAGCCAGAAGCCTTGTAGATCATCCTGAATGTGTTACTGTAAATCAGGTTGAAGGAGAGAAGACAATAGTTCTCGAACTTTCAGTTGCGCCTGAAGATACAGGAAAGATAATCGGAAAGCAGGGCAGGATTGCCAAGGCTTTGCGAACTGTCCTTTCTGCTACAGCAACAAAGGGTGGCAAGAAAGCTACACTGGAGATTCTCGGCTGATGTCTGATAATCTCATAGCCAGTGCAAGGCTTGGAAGAACACATGGAGTCAGGGGCTATATGCGCCTTGACTCCTTTTCTGGTCTATATGAGCATTTTGAAAAACTAGATGAGTGTGTAATTCAGACCAAGGAAAACAAAAGAATTAAGCTTGAAATAGAGGATATTGCATATCATGCTGACTCTGTTCTTATAAAGTTTAAGGGAGTGGACACACCTGAAAAAGCCAGGCTTCTTTCTCAGTCTGTCCTTTATGTCGATAGAAGCAAAGCCGCTCCTCTTGAAGAGGGCGAATACTATATTGCTGATCTTTTTGGTCTTGATGTGGTATTTGAGGGACGGATTGTAGGAAAGGTAGAAAGCGTATCTGAAGGCTCTCAGGCACTTTTGCTGAATGTCAGGACAGAGGATGGAAAAATCCATCTTGTTCCAAATCTTGAGGTATTTGTCAGACGACCTGATTTTGAAAAGAAGGAAATAGAGCTTTTGAACAAGGAGCTGCTGTCTTGAAAATCAGAGTCCTTACCCTCTTTCCTGAGATGATTGAGCCTTTCTTCTCCTCTTCGATAATGAAGAGAGCTGTGAAGAAGGGCATTGTCGAATATGAGATAATCAATTTCCGTGATTTTGCCAGCAATGCATATAACAAGGTCGATGATCTTCCCTACGGAGGAGGAGCTGGCATGGTCATCATGCCCGATGCTCTCTCCCTTGCTCTTGAAAGCATTGGAGCAAAAGGCAAGAGAGTCATTTTCCCGACACCTTCTGGACGACTCTTTTCACAGCAGGATGCCCAGAAGCTAAAAGAAGAAGATGAGCTTGTTTTCATCTGCGGGCATTATGAGGGTATTGACCAGAGAGTGATCGATGAATATGTAACAGATGAATTCTCAATAGGGGACTATGTGCTTACAAGCGGCGAGACAGCTAGCATTGTCATAATCGATGCTGTTTTCCGCCTTATCGATGGGGTTATAAACAAGGAGAGTCTCTCTTGCGAGAGTTTTGATGACAAACTTCTTGAATATCCGCAATATACAAGGAGCTTGAGGTATTGCTCAAATTCCGTTCCTGATGTATTATTGTCTGGTAACCATGCCGGCATAACCAACTGGCGTGATGAAATGAGGCTGAAAAAAACGATGCAGTTTCGGCCTGACATGCTATCTGATGCCTCTCTCAGCATTAAGATGCGAAGAAAATTGATTAATATTACTGATAAAGAATTTTTAGAGGATTTGTAAAATGGATATTATCAAAGCTATTGAAGCTAAGCAGATTAAGGAAAACGCACAGAACTTCAGCGTTGGAGACACAGTTAAGGTTTACTTCAGAATCGTTGAAGGTGCTACAGAAAGAGTTCAGGTATATGAAGGCATTGTCATTGCAATCAACAACTACGGTGTAAGAAAGACATTTGTCGTAAGAAAGATCAGCTACGGTGTCGGTGTCGAGAGAATCTTCCCTCTACACAGCCCGAGAATCGACAATATCGAGGTTGTACGCCGCGGTAAGGTCAGAAGAGCAAAGCTTTATTACCTCAGAGACCGTGTTGGAAAGAGCGCAAAGGTCAAAGAGCTTATCCAGAAGAAGAACTAAGCTTCTTTTCTATCTACTTAAGGCCGCTTTCATGCGGTCTTTTTTGTTTGCATTGCTTTTGAAAAAAAGCTAGAATCAGGATAATGAAAAACATCAAAGACAGGAAATACTTCAAGAAGAAGGAAAAGAATAGCAAGAACAAACAGAACAAGGACAAGAATCTTCAGGGCTTCACGACGCTCAATCAGGTTACCGGAGTTCCTAAAAGCCATGATTTTCATTCGCAGATTCCGGCTGACAGGGTAAAAAGTGTCAAAGAACCGCTTGTAGAATGCATCTATTGCAATGAAAAAATAACGCAGATAACCGATGCTTTTTCTCTTGATGACGGCTTTGCTCATTTTGAATGCGTTCTTGATAAGCTCAAGAGGGAGGAAAAGCTTTCTGATAATCAGAAGCTAAGCTATTCAGGACGCGGAAATTTCTCTGTATTCGAACTTGATGAAGAGGGAAAGTATCATATAGTCAAGACAATAAGTGTCGAGAGCCAGAAGTCAAATCAGGAATTCAAGGATTATATCCAGGGGCTTAAAGAATGAATAAAACAGCTATGCTTCCCGGGACATTCGATCCTCCGACACTGGGCCACATAAACATAATAAGGCGAAGTGCAGCTCTTTTTGACAGACTTTATGTTGTCGTTGCCCATAATGTGAACAAGAAATGTCTTTTTACTCCACAGGAAAGAGTGGATATGCTCAAGGAGACTTTAAAAGACCTTGATAATGTCTCTGTTTTCTCTGATACTGGCCTATCTGTTGATTTTGCGAAGAAACACAATGTGAGTGTGATGATAAGGGGAGTCAGGAGCGAGCAGGATTTTGCATATGAGTTTGAGCTTGCAATGACCAACAAGATGCTCTATAGCGCTCTTGAGACTCTTTTTATCCCCACAGATCAGAGCTATATCATACTCAGGAGCAGCCAGATTAAAGAAATGATTCAGTTCGGTGCGGATATTTCCAAGATGGTGCCGGAAGAGGTTTTGAAGAAACTGGTAGAAAAATACAAAAAAATTTGACAAAGCGCTTGCATAAATCATCTCATTTATGCAAGAATGCTCTAGTGAACGGAGAGGTTCCCGAGCGGCCAAAGGGAGCAGACTGTAAATCTGCCGGCTATGCCTTCGAAGGTTCGAATCCTTCTCTCTCCAATACAGCCTTCCAATGGAAGGCTTTTTTAGTTTTCTATGATGGATTTCAAGTTTACATGCCAGCGTTGTCTGCACTGCTGCTCTGGTGAGCCTGGATATGTTTTTTTAAGCAAGAGGGATATTGAGTGCCTTTCCTCATTCCTTGGTCTTAGTGAGGATGAGTTTCTTCAGATATATGCACGGAAAGTTGACTATGGCCTTTATTACATGTTCTCTTTGAAGGAAAGGGACAATTACGACTGCATATTCCTGACTAAGGAAGGCTGTTCCGTCTATGAAGCAAGGCCAGTGCAGTGTTCTACATATCCTTTCTGGGAGGGAATCTGTGATTCTTCATCCTCATTCTTGAAGGAAGGAGATTCCTGTCCCGGTATCGGAAAGGGAAAAGTATGGAAAAAAGAAGAAATTGATGCTCTTCTTGAAAAAAATAAGGCTAATTGTGCATACATACTTTGGAAAAACAAGAAATAAGTATTATATTATTACTAATGGCCCGCTTTTCAGAAAAGACAATTAATGAAATCTCCACTAGACTCAGACTTTCTGATGTTGTTTCAGAATACAGCCGCCTTGTAAGGAAAGGATCAACGCTGTGGGCAAAATGTCCGTTCCATTCAAATGGAAACGAGAGGACACCAAGCTTCAAAATCGATGATGATAAAGGCCTTTATTACTGCTTCGGCTGCCATGAGTCTGGGGATATGTTCACATTCCTTGAGAAAATCGAGCATATGACTTTCTATGAGGCAGTGGAAAGCCTCGCAAAGAAGGCTGGGGTGGAAATTGAATACACGTCTAATGAAAACCCTGGAGAAAGCAGAAGAAAAAATGAAAGCGCGGCTCTTCTTGATCTTTATGAGAGGATAAACAACACATTCACATTCCTTCTGAAGCAGAAGAATGCAGCTCATGCAAGAGAGTATCTTGAAAGGAGGGGAATAAGTGAGGAGATTGCTGATAAATTCTCTTTGGGCTTTGCTCCTTCTTCCCCTGATTTTCTTTATGATTTTCTTAAGAAGAAAGGATATTCTGACGAAATTCTGAAAATGAGCGGACTTTTCAGCCAGAACAAGTTTCCATATCCTCTATTTGTAAACCGCCTGATGTTTCCAATCCGTAATTTCCGTGGCCAGGTCGTTGCATTCTCGGCAAGAGATCTTTCTGGCCGGGAAGGATCTCCTAAATATATAAACAGCCCGGAAACTGCAATCTACTCAAAAAGAAACAATCTTTATGGCCTTTATGAGTCAATTCCATCTCTTAAGGAAAAGGATTCAAGTGCAATCTTATGTGAAGGAAACTTTGACGTAATAAGCATGCACCAGGCAGGATATACGACTGCCATGGCAAGTCTTGGGACCTCCTTTACTCAGGAGCAGGCAAAGCTTATAAGCCGCTATACAAACAAGGTCGATCTTCTTTTTGACAGCGACGATGCGGGGCAGAACAGCACCGACAAGGCGATAATCATTCTTAACGGCTTTGATTTTGATATCAGGATACATCATCTTGAGCATTATAAGGATGCATCTGAAGCTCTTGAGAAAGAAGGGAAGAAAGGCGTTGAAAATGAGTTTGAATCAAGCCTCTCAGCCTTTGAATATCTTGTTCAAAAGAACATTAAACGTTATAATATTCAAACACCAAGGGGAAAGAGTGACTTTTTGTCCTCATTTTCTCCTTTTATGGACTCTCTTAACAGCAATGTCGAGAAAGAAAGCTATATGAACGATCTGGCTCTCAGAATCAATGTTTCTCTTTCGACTGTTGAGAAGGACCTGAGAAAAGGCAATGGGAGGGAAAAGGAAAAAGGCAATATAGAGGAAGTGCCGTTAAAGGAATTCAATCCCGCAAATTGCTCTCTTGATTTATATGCCATGCTGATACTTGTAAATCACAGGCAACTATTTAATATTTACAGAAGAGAAATCAGTTTTGGCGATTTGAAGGACAAAGATGCACAATCCCTTTATCTTGCTCTTGAGGATGCACTCAGAGACGGAGTCTCTTCGAATGAGGTTTTTCTGAGCCTGATTAACGATGACAGACTCAGAAATTATGTATCAACCAGTTTCATGCTGGATGAGTTTTCTCGCTCAGCAGAGAATGTGCTGGATGAAGCTGTGGATAAAATAAGGCTGAGAAGCCTTGAAGAGAAGCGGGAAGTCGTTAACAAACAAATCCGGCTTCTTTCATCTTCTCTGGATGCAGATGATATTTCCCATCTGATGGAGAAGAAGAAAGATATGGATGATGAGATTAACGCGATAAAGAGCCGCATATACTAATGAGGTATATTCAAAGGAATGGGACAGGAAGATTTTAAAAATCAGTCATTTTATGAAGAACTTGTCAGAACAGGAAAAGAAAACGGTCTTGTTACACTTGATGATATTGTACAGGCAACAAAGTCACTAAAGCTATCTCTACCTGAGATTGCTGATATATCACAGATGCTTAAAAATGACGGAATTCATGTTGAGGATGATTCTGAAGAGGAAAATTTCTCACCAACTGAGTCAGATCTTTCAGAGGATTTCGATGATGATGAGCTTCCCCCAAGCGAAGACGAGCTTTCTGAAGATGAATTCCTTTCTTCTGAAGAGGAAGAAGAGCACAGTGAAGATGATGATGAGCCTATGGATATAGATGAGGCTCTTTCTCAGGATGAAGACAGCCAGAAAGAAGAATCTGATGATGAGGATGATGATATAGACGATCTTTCTGCCGAGAATGAGGATGAGAATGATGCTCTTTCTGATTTCAAAGGTCCGGATGATGAGTCTTTTGCATCCACTGAGAGGTTTATTGATATCTCAAATTTCTCAGACAGCAGCATGGAACATACCAAGGCAAGCACCAAAATCGATGCAGGAGTCGATGATCCTATCAGGCTGTATCTTAAGGAGATAGGTAACGAAAGTCTTCTTACAGGCGAGCAGGAAGTTGAGCTTGCAATGCAGATGGAAAGAGGAGCAGATATTGTCAAATCTGTGATCCGTGAATCCGGAATACTCATTTCTTTCTTTTCCAAGGTCCTTGAGAAAATGCAGACTAAAATCGATGATGACACTGAGGAGACGCTTTCAACAGAAGAGCTCAAGGAATTCCTTTCTGTGCAGAAGAGATACAATGCAAACTACAAGGATGCGCTCAACAGGGAAATGGCTCAGAACTTCAAGACATATAACGAGATGAAGAGCCGCATGAGTCTTGCAGGCGAGGATATAACAAAGAATGAGGAGATTCTTGCTTTGAGAGAGAATATCCTCAACCGTCTGGGAGGTTATCCTGATGAGTCTTCTAAAGTGTTCAAGGGCAAGAAAAGAAAGGATTTTGCAACTCGTGAAGCCTGGATTGAATATGCTCGGGAGAAAACAAGAGCAAAGTATATAAAAGAGCTTAAGGACAATATTGCAAATGCCAAGGCTGAAGAGAAAAAGGCCAACAGCGAAATCCAGAGCCAGCTTTATGCTCTTCTTGATGAATATAAGGCAAACAATCCTTCAAAGAGTGAGATGGATATCGAGAAGGAGAAGAAGAAGATCGAGGACAAGCTTCTTGCGGAGCACAAAGCAAGAATGCTTCAGCTTTCCAAGAAATATACTGACTGGACAAAGGAACTTGAAGCCCTATCTTCTGGCCGCTATATTCCTGTTTCCGACTGGGTCACTCCACTGGAGATGCAGCAGGAGGAAATAGATGATCTTACTCAGATTTTCATCAATGCAAAGAAGAAAATCAAAGAGTGTCAGGAAAAGAAGGACCGTTCATCCAGAAAGCTAAGAATCACAAGCATCAGAGAGCTCAGGCAGCTTGGCCGTGATCTGGCAACAAGAAGCAAGGCTAAAGAGATTGAGGAATCTCTGAATATGACAAGCGATCAGATCAAGGAGGAGATCAAGGATCTTCAGCTTACAGAGAAAGAGCTGAGAAACATAGAATATGATTTTGAGTGCTCAACTGACGATATTCTTGAGAATGTAAAGAATATTGAATATGGTCAGAAGATTCTCAAGGCTGCGAAAGACAGGCTTATTAAAGCAAACCTTCGTCTTGTTGTCTCCATCGCAAAGAAGTACAACAACAGAGGGCTCATGTTCTTTGATCTTGTTCAGGAAGGAAATATCGGACTGATAAAGGCAGTTGAGAAATTTGAGTACAAGAAGGGATATAAATTCTCAACATATGCAACTTGGTGGATTCGTCAGGCAATAACAAGAAGCATTTCTGATCAGGCAAGGACAATAAGAGTCCCAGTTCATATGATCGAGCAGATAAACAAGGTTGTAAGGGAATCCAGAATCCTCATGCAGCTTTATGGAAGAGAGCCGACTGACAAGGAGATTGCTGAGCGCCTTGATTGGCCTGAGTCCAAGGTCAAGAACGTCAAGAGTGTAGCACGTGAGCCTATAAGTCTTGAAACTCCGGTAGGAGAGGAAGAGGACAGCGTGCTTTCTGACTTCATTGAAGACAAGGATGCTGAAAATCCTGCAAACAGGACAACTTATGTTCTTCTTCAGGACAAGATTAGGGAACTGCTTTCAGAGCTTCCGGAGCGTGAGCAGGAAGTGCTGAGGATGCGCTTTGGTCTTGATGACGGCTATTCTCTTACCCTTGAGGAAGTTGGACTTTATTTTGATGTAACAAGAGAGAGAATAAGGCAGATTGAGGCAAAGGCATTGAGACGTCTTCGCTTCCCTTCACGAAGTAAGAAACTAAAAGACTGGAATGAGTAGAAAAAAAACTTGAAAGTCGTTAATATCATATAGTCTTAAGGAGAAATGCTAAATTATGGCAAACGAGAAACTAGAGTGTTTGAAGAAACTGCAGGTAGTCTTACAGAAGAAATTTGTTCTGGAAGATGAGGTTCATAACATTCCATGTAATCTTATAAAGAAAAGCGAAGAACTTGATGTGGCAAAGACTAAGCTTGATAATCTCACTCAGGCTAGGGACGCTGTTGAAGCTGAGCTTAAAAGTCTTTCTATCAGATACGATGATGCATTCAATAAGAGAGTAGAGTATGAGAAGCAGATGGAATTCATCTCAACTCAGAGAGAGTATGAGGCTCTTTCAAAGCAGCTGGATGAAGCCAATGTCACAGAAAATTCTCTTTTAAAGCTCAAGGAAGCAAAGAATACAGAGCTGGGAAAGCTCAATGCAGAGATTGAGACGCAGTCTGCTGTTGTAGATGCTCTTCAGACAGAGCATGATGATGAGAAGAAGGATGTTGATGCACTTCTTGAGTCAAAGAACGCTGAGATTTCAGCTCTTGACGCTGAGTGCGCTTCAATAAGGGGAAACATCATTTCTGATGAGCTTTTTGACAAGTTCTCCAATATTGTGAGAAAGAAGGACGGCTATGGCATAGTTCCAGTCTATGGTCAGGTATGTACAGGCTGTGATTTGATTCTTCCTGTTCAGTTTGTTATTGACCTTGAACTGAAGAACCAGAGGGATGAGATTGACTATTGTCCGTACTGCTCAAGAATCATATATAAAGAGCATCTTGATGAAGAGACAGAGAAGAACTATACATTCGAGAAGCTTGAGAATAAGATTGAAGGCAGGAATACTCATGCTGAGGACCTTGGCTCTAAGGATGATAATGACACATTCGATGAGTCAATGGAGATGGACGACAGTTTCGATTTCTAAGCATATTTCAGGTATCTGAAGTAATCGCTGCATGCAGAGGAAAGTCCGGGCACCACAGGACAGAGACGCTGGATAACGTCCAGGAGCAGTAATGCTACAGATAGTGCAACAGAAAGTATACCGCCGCAAGGTAAGGGTGAAATGGTGGAGTAAGAGCCCACCGCGCAGGTAGTGATACCTGCGGCATGGTAAACCTCGTCTGGTGCAAGGCCAAGAAGTGACTGGGTTTGTCCGCCCGAAAGTCACGGGTAGGCTGCTTGAGGCTATGAGTAATCATAGTCCGAGATAGATGATTACATAAACAGAACTCGGCTTATCAGATGCCTGATTTTATATTATAGGAGGCTGTAATGAGAAAACTTTTGATTTTTCTTTTACTGCCTCTTTTTTTATTCATATCATGCAATGATGATTCTGATTATGAAGATCTTTTTTCTGAGAAAAAATATCAAGATGTAATCAGTAAAGCTGATGAAACGCTTGAAAATGCACTTGATGAGAAAGCTCTTTATTACAAAGCAAGAAGCCATTATTATCTAAATGAAAATGAAGAGGCTTCAACCTCAGCTCTTTTGTTTTCACTTGTATTTGACGAAGACTCTGAATACTACCATCATGCACTGCGGATCATCTTGAACACACGCGATGATGAATATGCGATAAAAGCTGCCAGAAAACTTATTGAGGATGATAAGATTACAAAGAACAACAGGGTTAGGTATTATCAGATTCTGATCAAAAACGGAATGGATGAAGAGGCAGATAGAGTATATACAACACTCCTTGGTCTTTTAAATGAGAAGGAAATGCTTTATCTTATGCTTTCATGCATGCCTGACAGTACCAAGATCATAACAGCTCTTGAAAGCTATTATGCAGAATATGGGCTTGATGATTATATGATTTCATCTCTTGAAACTCTGATTCCTGTTTTCATCAAGCGTTCTGATATAAGCATCGCTTATGCGTTTATTTCAAATCTCAGCTTGAAAATCGATACGCCTGAGCTCCTGCTTGCTCTTGGTGATTTCTTCTATGCAGCAAAAGAAAGGGACAAGGCCTTTTATTTCTGGAGCCTAGCAGAAGCAGATTATCCGCTTCAGGCCGGACTCAGAATGCGCGATTACTGAGCTCTTTCCTCAGACTTCACTTCATCCCAGATCTTATCCAGGGTATCTAAATCAGCATTCATTATATCTATTCCTTTTTCTTCAGCTTTCTTGATAACTGAAAGAAATCTTTTCTCTACCTTTCTGTTGCATCTTTCGAGTGCTGCAGTTGCTCTCACATCAAGGAATCTTGAAAGGTTTACAACAGAACATAAAAGATCCCCGATTTCCTCTTCAATATGGTCTTTATTGTTTTCACTGACTGCATCCTCAACTTCTTTCAGTTCCTCTTTGACTTTTAAAAGAGCCCCGTTTGCATCAGGCCAGTCAAAACCGACTTTATGCATTTTCTTCTGAATTTCATAGCATCGCTCGAGTGGGGGCAGGGAAGAGGGGATATGGGAAAATATCTTATCGCCATCAAACTTCTTTCCCTCAATTTTTTCTTTCACACTGTTCCAGAGAGACAGAACCTGCTTCTCGTTTTCAGCTTTCTCGTTACCGAATACATGAGGATGTCTTCTGATCAACTTCTCGCAGACCTCATTTATAGCATCAGAGGGAGAAAAATCACCTTTTTCATCAGAAATATATAAGGCAAGAAAGAGGTTTATCATTATATCCCCGATTTCCTCTCTCATCATGCTTATATCTTTTTTATCACAGCCTTCAATATATTCATATGTCTCATCAATAAGGCTTATTGCGGCACTTTTCTCGCTTTGTTTTCTATCCCAGGGACAGCCTTCAGGAGATCTGAGTGCTGTAATTATCTCATAAAGATTCTTGCATGCATCTGCAATGTTGTCTGCTTTTTCAAGTTTGTAGTCAATCATGATTTTAATTTAGTCATTTTTCATTTAAATTGATAGTATCGTAGAATGAGAAAATCTGATACTTTTTATCTAAAGTGGGATTAACAGATGATTAGCGTGCTTTTTGTATGCCATGGGAACATATGCAGATCACAAATGGCTGAGTGCATGGCCAAAGACTATGCAGCAAAGAATAATATTTCATCTTCATTTTATTTTGACAGCGCAGCAACAAGCAGAGAGGAGATTGGAAATAAAATATATCCTCCTGCGAGAAAAAAGCTTATAGACATGAATATTGAAGTTTATGATCATAAAGCACGGCAGATAACAGAGAAGGATATAAAAGATTTTGACTACATATTTTATATGGATGAAAACAATAAGAGAAACATAATAAGACTCTTTGGTTTTTTGCCAGATAACGTAAAGCCTCTCCTTGAAAACAAGGACATTGCTGATCCATGGTACACAGGAAATTTTGATCAGACATATTCTGATATTAAAAAAGGTTTAAAAAAGATGTTTGAAAATCTCAGATAATTCTGTTTCTATTAATAAGTACAGATACATTTGAGATCAATAAAAATAATTCATCATTTGCTTAATAGAGAATAATACAAATAAAAAATCATATGAAATATTCTTTAGAGAGAATAGCTTTGCTGATTTGTGATATAATATAAGTAGAAATAATCTATAAAACAGAATTATCCCAAAACATTCTTATTTTTATAATACTGACGATAATCAGATGGATAATAATGAAATTCTAGTTGACAGAATATATATTATATACATTTTTATAAATTTCAAATACACAATATATTTCATACTGTATTGTAATAAATTCTGAATTAAAGATTAAAACAATTTAAAATATAATACGATTATAAAATTAAATTATATTAAAAATATATGCAAATAAAAATATAATACACATTAATTTATAATGCGTATAGGTCAGTCATTTAATTTTGATACTATATATAATATTAAAAGATAGATCTAAATTAGTTTTCTATTGTAATTACTATAATATGTAATTTTGTCCTGGAAATTTTCACCCTGAGCTAGCCTATTTTAAAAATATAAATTAATTAATTTGTTTCTGTATCTTTTAACAGTATCAATATTTTCTTATGTTCCAGCTCTTTTCGTATGAATCCAAGACCTTTAATCCTTTTCTGTAGAAAGCTCTGTCTTTGAGTATAAAGAAATTGATCTCTCTCGATAAGAATCTTTCAAAAGCGTTTTTTGCATTCAAATAAATGCGTATAGCTTTATTCATATTTGTTTTTCTGTATAGTCTGATTCTGGATATATTCTCAGGGTTTATGGAAAAAAATCAAAGGTTCATTGTTTTCATTGAAAAATTGGGGGCAGTAAAAAGTAAACCATCCTTTTTGAATATTATCTTCATTCAATTCCCCTATTGCGTATTTTACAATATATTCCAGGACTTCAGCAGCATTGCTTCCTTCTGGACTGTTTTTTGTCCAGTAGAACTCAAGCGGAATATTATAATCATTAATGAAGCTCTGTATTACAAATATAATCTGTACGTTTTTCTCTAAAGGACTTAAATTGCTGAAATCACTCATTTAATTAACAAGTACCATATTTGATGGAAGATTGAGAACACTGTTTGAAAAATTTTCATTCTCAAAATAGATTACTGGTGTCACATATATGTGATTAATTGTGGTATCAAAGGGCTGACCATCATACCGAGAAAGAATAAATGATTTTTCTTCCTCATTATTTTCATTTTTTATAGTGAAGCTGATATAAACCCCATCTATATTTTCAGCTTTAAATATTTCATAAGAAAAACTGTATGATGCAGATGGATCTTCGAATTTATATAAATAATCAGGTGCATAGTTTGTAGCACTGTTATCAACGACTTTAAACTGATAGAGATTCTGACCATCAACAGAAGATGAAAGCACGCCCTGCCCTCCCCTGTTTCCACATCCTATTGCGCTGTATTCATTTGGATTATACTGATTTCTGAATGCTGTATTTAGAGATGAGTATTTGGTTGTAGGTGAATCATCATCTTCTGATATTGCATATAGAAGCATGATTCTTGCTTCTAAGTTTTTAAGAGCCGCTTCATCTGATGAATTTTTATTGATGCTGAAAGAATCATTGCTAACATTTGAACTTATATTCATGAATGTAGGTATGCCGCATGAAGAGAAAAGAAAAAGGGAAAACAATATAACAAGATGGAATAATACCTTCTTCATATGTTTTCCCTTAAATTAATCAGTTGGCAGAGAGTACAAGAAGTTTGCTTTCTGCAAGTGCTGAATAATATGATGACTGATACTGGTCAATCAGCTGATTATAAATTGTTGTTGCAAGATCAAGATTACCCTGGCTCTCCTCTATCCTTGCCTGATTGAAGAGTGCTTTAGGAGCCATAGGAGCATTGATTCCGTATGTGTCGAATACAAGATTGTAAAGTCTGAGAGCCTCAGCTGTATCTCCTGCATTCTCAACAGCTGCAGCAGCATTCATATAATTGAGCTGACCAAGGTAGTTGTCCTCGTTTGCCTCTGCAACAGCAAGATAGATTGCATATGCTTCTTCCCAGTTCTCTTCCAAAAAGAGCATGTCTGCAAGAATCATGTTTGCCTTTGCACCTTCATAGCTTGTGATCTTGTTGTCAGAAATGAAAGAATCAAGGCTGCTTTTAAGAGATGAAACATCACTGCTGTATTCATCAGATGTCTCATCAATCAAAAGCAGAGAGTTGTATTCTGACTCAAGAGTATAAAGAGTCTCATATCGCTCTTCTGTGCTGCTTGATGATGCAAAATAGATGATTCCGATTGCAACTACTGCAACAATAACAACTGCAGCAATAATTGCAAACAGGCGGCTGTGAGTCCTTAAAAATCCCTCTGTATGTCCTGCAAGTATTTCAGTTTTTGATACTTTGTCTTTTTTGCTCATTTTCACCTTCAAAAAGCAGGGAAAGATAAAATCCTTCCCTGTCTTTTATATTCCATTAGATTTTCAGTCTTTCTTGAGCATATCAGCAAACGGATTGTATGTGTCTTCCTCGACCTTCTCGTCTGCCATATACTTTGCCATCTCTGATTCCTGGTTCTTTTTGATAAGCTCCTTGACAGAGAGGTTGAGTTTCTGAGTCTGAGGATTGATGTCAACCACAACTGCACTGATTGGCTGTCCGACTTTCTCCTTGTATGACTCAAGAACATCATCTGTGTACTCTTCATCCGGACCTACAAGATTGTACTTGCTGATTAGTCCTTCAATGTCACCGATGACCTTTACGAACACTCCGAAGTCAGATACATCAGAAATCTCTCCTGTGATGGTGCTTCCCTTAGGATAGTCCTTTTTAAGTGTCTGCCATGGATTTCCATTGAGAGCCTTCACTGAAAGCCTGATTCTTCTGTTCTCTGGCTCAACACGTGAGACAACGACTTCAATCACATCATCAACTTTACAGAACTGATCCATGTTCTTGATCTTCTTTGTCCAGGAAACATCGTCAATGTGGAGGAATCCGTCAATTCCATCCTCAAGTTCAAGGAATGCTCCAGAATTTGTAATCTTGACAACCTTTGCCTTCAAGACCTTTCCCTCTGGATAGCGCTCATTGATTGTATCCCATGGATTGTCCATAAGCTGCTTGAGTCCAAGAGAAACTCTCTTCTTATCGAGATCATAGCCGAGAATCTTTGCATTGACTACATCTCCGATGTTGAGAATGTCTTTCGGGTTTGTTATCTTCTTTGTCCAGGAAAGCTCTGAAACATGAGCAAGACCTTCAATTCCAGGTTCGATTTCAATGAATACACCGAATGTTGTGATTTTTGTAACAGGACGTGTAATCACATCACCTACCTGGTAGCGCTGCTCGAATGTTGTCCATGGATCTGCTTCCATGTGCTTGAGTGAGAGATTAATCTTCTGAGTCTCAGGATCAATGTTGATAAGGCGAAGCTGTACAACCTGGCCCTTCTTGACAAAATCTTTTGGTCTTGTGACATGACCCCAACTCATATCGTTGATATGAAGAAGTCCATCAAATCCGCCAAGATCGATGAATGCACCGAAACTTGTGAAGCTCTTTACCTCTCCCTCTACTACATCCCCGATCTGGACTGTGTCGAAGAACTTCTTCTTGTTCTCCTGAATCTTTCTCTCAAGATACTCTCTTCTTGATACAACACTCTTTGGCTTGCTGCCTGTGTGGAACTTGTCGATGATGAAATAATCTGTCTTTCCGACAAGTGATTCAGGCTCTGTAACTCTGTTCACATCTGCCTTGCTGAGCGGGCAGAAACCTTTATAATCTGCACCAAGGTCAACCTCATAGCCTCCCTTGATAACCTTACTGAATTTACCTAAGACAGGAGTCTTTTCCTCTGCAGCCTTTTTAAGCTGTTCTGTCTTTTCCTTTGCTTCTGCCTTCTTCTTTGAAACGATTACCTGTCCGCCGCTTCCTTCCTTCTTGATAATTGTGACATTGACCTTGTCACCAAGCTGAGGAAGCTCAATGAATTCGCTTACAGGAATTCTTCCTTCGCTCTTATAGCCGACATCAACAAGAACATAGTCGTTATTTAACTGTACAACAGTTCCGGTTACGATCTGACCGTCTTCAATTCCAGCAAATGACTTGAGATACTGTGTCATCTGAGTTTCATTTTCCATTACTTGCTCCTAGTACTAGTTTTAAGGTTTATTTATTACCTTCCAATAACTTTTTTTACTTTGTCACAAACTTGTTTTATGGTCAAGTCAGTTGTATCTATATATATGGCATTATCGGCTATTTTAAGTGCTCCGACAGCCTTATTCCTATCATTTTCATCCCTTTGGATGATACTTTTCAAAATCTCTTCATAACTTGGACCATCAGGCTGCTGTTCCTTTCTCCTTCTTGCCCTTATTTCAGCAGAAGCATCAAAGTAGAATTTATATTCGGCATCGGGGAAAATCACAGTAGTGGTATCCCTTCCTTCTGTGACAATATTCATGCCTTTTGCAATCTCTCTGACCTGTTCATTAACATGCTCTCTGAGCCTTGGATCTGCAGAGACTGGAGAACAGTACTTGTCAACAAGAGGAGTATGAAGATGCATCTCAGAATTTACTCCGTCAATTGCGATATTTCCGTCAAGAACAGAAAGCTTTGTGTTTTTTGCAGTCTCAAGAACGCTGTCTTTATCAAGGGGATCTTTTCCGCTTTTTATCTGTGCATATGTGTAAGCTCTGTAAAAAGAGCCTGTGTTTAGGAAATAGAACCCAAGCTCTTTGGCAAGAATTCTTGCGATAGTACTTTTCCCGCTCCCTGCTGGCCCGTCAATTGCGATTACCATCTTTAATCCTCCTCTTCTGTGTTCTCTTTCTGTCTGAAAGCGAGTTCTTGCCCTGTAAAAGACCTTCAATCTCGCTCTTCTTCAAATTCCTCCATTCCCCTGAATCAAGGTTCTTAAGCTCGACACAGCCTATTCTGATTCTCACCAGGCTTTTCACATCATAACCGAGGAAAGCAAAGATCTTCCTTATCTCACGGTTCTTTCCTTCTGTGAGCGTTATCTTTATGTACTGTTTGGTCCTTGGGATAAAATCATACCGCTTTATTCTGTAAGGCTTGCTCATGTCGATATACAGTCCGTCAAGGGCTTTGTTCAGATCCTCAATCTCTACAGGACGGTCAATCTTGACAAGGTATTCTTTTTCAATCTCATATTTAGGATGCATCAGTGCATTTGCAAATTTTCCATCATTGGTGAAGAGCAAGAGTCCGCTTGATTCTTTATCAAGTCTGCCGACATTGTAAAGAAGATTGTTGTCCCTTATGGTAATCAGGCTTTTGGCATACAGTTCCTCATTGGGATCATAGTTTGTGCATACATACCCGCGAGGCTTATTGAGCGCTATATAATACAGCTGCTCTGCAAGCTCCACTGTCTCTCCGTCAACCTGAACAATGTCATCCTTTTCCACCTTGACTCCCATTTCAGTCACGGTCCTGTTGTTGACCATCACGCGGCCCTGCTTTATGAGCTCCTCGCTTGCGCGACGGGAGGCAACTCCGCATTTTGCCAGATATGCCTGCAGTCTGAGCGGATATAAATCATTCGTCTCTTTCATCATCTTCTTCCTCTTCTTCCTTTTTGAATCTGAACTCGTCTATCTGGCTCAGTTTCGGAAGGTCAGCAATGCTCTGCAAATTGAATTCTACAAGGAATTTCCTGCTTGTGCCATAAAGGCATGGATGTCCGGGGATATCTGCCCTGCCGACAACTTTGATATATTCTTTTTCCCTTAAGAGCCTTACAATCGAATCACTTGACACTCCCCTGATCTTGTCTATCTCCTTCCTTGTTATGGGCTGGGAGTATGCGATTATGGAAAGCGTTTCAAGACTTGCTCTTTTTAGTCTTCTGTCCACCTTCCGTCCATAGCTTTTCTTCAGCCGTTCATAAAGGTCAGCACTCGGAGCAAGAGAATATGAATCATCCTCGTTTATGAGTGTGAGCCCCCGGTTGAGATCCTTGGACATTTCATCTATTTCCTTCAGCGCAGCCTTGACTTCAATTGAATTCATCTGAGTAAGCTCTACAAGGCGCTCAACTGTAAGACTTTCGTTTTCGATATACAGCACAGCTTCAAGTAGGCGTGCGTTCTCGCTCATTATCCTGCTTTTAGCCATCACTCCTCCTCATCATCAAGGATTATCTCCTCCTCATCCCCGATGAACATTTCTTCATTCTCATCCTCTTCTTCAAGTGTATCATCAACAAAACCAGATGAATCTGGAAGAATTTCTGCTTTGTAGTCTATTTCATCAGCCTCAGAAGCACTGATTTCAGATCCTTCTCTTTTTGTTATATAGATTTCTCCATAGTTTTCATACTGCCTGATATACGTTGTCTTCCATTTTGTGGTTTCAAGAATTGCCATGAAAGCACAGATTATATGAAGAGGATTTGAGAAATCAACAATCAGATCTGAAAGAGTTATCATGTCATTCTTTTCAAAAAGCTCAAGCATGAGAGCTTCCTTCTCGTTTACTGACACCTCTTCATATACATTGAAGATCTTGTCAGGAACAGTACGGGTCTCAAGTATGTTTTTGAATGTTGCAAACAGGTCTAAAAGGCTCACTCCCTCAATAAGATCCTGATCTTCATAAGGAATCAGGAAGAGGTTTTCACGCCTTGGGATGAAAAATCTTCCGCTTTCGCTGCTACCGGAAAGCAGGTCAGCATATTTCTTGAATTTCTGATATTCAATCAGGCGCTCAACAAGTTCCTGACGCGGATCCTCATACTCCTCATCAAGAGCAACATCAACAGGAAGAAGCATCCTGGACTTGATATAAAGCAGGTCTGCCGCTAGCTTATAGAAATCAGCCATTTCCTCAATATCTGCCTTAAAGGATTCAATGTATGAGAGAAACTGTTCTGTGATTTCTGAAATAGGTATGTCGTAGATATCTACCTTGTTTTCCTGAATAAGAAAAAGAAGAAGGTCCATTGGTCCTGAGAATTTCTCAAGAGAGAACTGGCACTTCTTCTTTTCTTCCACAACACTCTGCATGGGGGAGATTATATCACTTATCTTCCTTTTTGAACATCAAGGAGCGAAGCTCTTTTTCAACTTCATCACGCATGAGAGGATTCTGGTCAAGATACTCTACAGTCTTGTCCCTTCCCTGGCCTATCTTCTCGCCCTTGTAGCTGTACCATGCTCCTGCTTTCTCAATAAGGTCATATTTGAGAGCTCCGTCAAGAATGCTTCCTGAATAGCTGATTCCAGAGCCGAACATAAGATCAAGCTCACACTTTCTGAATGGAGGTGCGACCTTGTTCTTGACTATCTTTATCTTCACGCGGTTTCCGTAAATATCATCCTGGCTCTTTCCAAGGGATTCACTCTTTCTTATTTCAATTCTCACAGAGGAATAGAACTTGAGAGCATTTCCTCCAGTTGTAGTCTCAGGATTGCCGAAAAGAACACCGATTTTCATTCTTATCTGGTTCAAGAAGATTATGGTCGTGTTGCTCTTTGCAAGAATACCTGTAAGCTTTCTCAGTGCCTGGCTCATAAGACGCGCCTGCAGACCGACATGGCTGTCTCCCATGTCCCCTTCAATTTCAGCCTGAGGAGTAAGGGCGGCAACAGAGTCCACGACGATTATGTCAACAGCACCGCTTCTGACAAGGCTTTCAGTGATCTCAAGCGCCTGCTCTCCGTTATCTGGCTGGCTTATCCAAAGATCGTCTATGTTTACTCCAAGGTTTTTTGCATACTGCGGATCGAGTGCATGCTCTGCATCGATGAATGCAGCAATGCCGCCTTTCTTCTGTGCCTCAGCAATTGCATGAAGGGCAAGAGTTGTCTTTCCTGAAGATTCAGGACCGTAGATTTCAATGATCCTTCCTTTAGGATAGCCTCCGACTCCAAGGGCCTCATCAAGAAGTATGCTTCCAGAGGGAATCACATCAATGTCGAGCACTTCCCTGTTGTCCCCGAGCTTCATAAGAGATCCCTTTCCAAACTGCTTATCTATCTGGAGTCTTGCGGCTTCCAGTGCTTCAATCTTGTTCTTGTTTTCAATTTTTTCTTCTTTTGCCATATATCGTCCTTTATGTATTTAGAAACTCAGTTCTCGGTTAATGACAGCTTTTTTATTGAACTTATATCAGAGCTGTCGAGAATCAGTGTCACAGGCCCGTCGTTTTCATAGTTTATATGCATGTGCGCACCGAATATTCCTGATGAGACATTATATCCGAGTTGCCTCAGTATCTCAATTGCTGACAAATAGAATTTCTCAGCTTCAATTGCATTCATAGCTTTGGCAAAATCCGGCCTGTTTCCTCGTGAAAGATCTGCATAAAGAGTGAACTGGCTGATGAAAAGAATGCTGCCATCTATATCTTTCAGGCTTCTGTTCATCTTTCCCTCATCATCTTCGAAAAAGCGGAGTCGTACCATCTTTTCAAGAAAAGGATGAAGCATGCTCATTTTATCTTCTTTTGAAACAGAAAAATAGACAAGCATTCCCTTATCAATTTTTCCTGTGACTTTACCATCCACAGTGCAATTTGCATTTCTGACTCTCTGTATGACAGCTTTCATCAGTTGAAAAACTTCTCCATGAGTGTATGAACAAATATTTCCTTGTCAGGAGCATTGAAGAATGCAGATCCCGTGACAACCATGTCCAGGCCTGTTCCTTTTAAAAGCTCGATTGTCGAAAGATTCACTCCACCATCAACATTGATTAAGAAGGAATATCCGCTGTCAGCTCTCATTTCTGAAAGCCTTCTTATCTTATCAGGAATATATGAAATGAATCTCTGACCTCCAAATCCTGGATTGACACTCATTATAAGGACATAGTCTACAGAGGGAAGAATCTCTTCAATCTCTGAAAGGCTTGTTGCGGGATTGATCGATACACCAGCACTCTTTCCCTCTTCCCTGATCATGTTTACAGCCCTGTCAAGGTGCCTGGTAGCCTCAGCATGCACTGTTATGATATCGCATCCTGCAGAGGCAAAATCATGAATGTATCGTTCAGGAGACTCAATCATCAGATGAGCATCAAAGACAAGGTCTGTCTTACTTCTCAAATCACTTATGAATTTAGGACCGAATGTGATGTTCGGTACAAACATTCCATCCATGACATCAAGATGCACATAATCAAGTCCTGCCGAAGAAATCTCTTCTATTTCATTTTTTATATCCGAGAAATCTGCAGACAGAATGCTCGGGCTTATGATCAGACTTTCTTTCATGAGTAAGAGTATAGCAGAAATATTTTCGATTTGCATTCAATTAATTCTTGTGTTATATTTGTTTTTAGAAATAAAGAAATTTGCCCGAGCAGTTTGAGCCTGTTCGGCATTATTTTTTTACTTCACGATAATGAAAATCCGGAGAGAACTATGGATCTTAAACAGCTTATTACTGACGAAAAGAATATGGGAAAGAATCCTGCGATGAATTACAAGGTCGAGAACCTTGAGGACATTGACAGCAGGATATTTACAAAAAGAGTCAAGAACGAGAGTCTAAACAAGACCAGGAACGAGGCTATAAAGCTCTATCAGGAGGAGAATGCCGGAGATGTCATAGCCCTGCATTATGTCGCAGGACGAATCAAGCTAGAAATGCGTCCTCATGAGTTCAATGTGGATCTCAATAACATACTTGTGCAGTTCTATGATGCAAGGAACTGGGCTGTTGTAAAATATCTAGGTCTTCTGATTATCTCCAAGAGTGAGAACTCACTTGCTCTCAGAATCCTTGGTGATGTTGCAAGCGAGGAAAAAGATGATGATCTGATGTGGCAGTATTATGAGCGCTACATAAAGACTGACAACAAGGACAAGGACATAATCATGGAAGTCGCAAAGCACTTCAAGAGCCTTGATGACAAGAAGAAGGCAAATGCTTATTATCAGAGGGCACTGCTGAGAATGGATGTTCCTCAGGACAACTCGAAGATCGAGAATGCATTTAAAAACCTTCTAGATCTTAAGCGCCTTGACTGCCAGTTCTTCATAAACTATGTCGACAGCACAGTAGCAAAGCTTGATAGCGATTTTGCATTCAGCCTCTACTCTCTTCTTATTTCAGAGCTTAAAAAGGAAAAAGCTGAGCTTGATGAGGCAGAAAAGAGTGAAAGAAGGAAGAACCTTGAGAACACTGTTAAAGTCTATAAGCTCATGCTTGAGATAAAGAGTGAGGATGAGATAAGAAAGGCAGTTGTAGAGACACTTAAGGAAGAATACAGAAATTCTTCGAGACTTGCTGAATGTCTCAAGAAGTACAATATAGTCAAGAGCGCCAATGTGCTTTCTGAAATCAATGAGTTTGAAAAGGAAATTGCCTACAGCAAGGGAGCATTCTGCTATCAGAAGGCAACAAGAAGAGTCGGACTGATCACGGGAATAGACAATACTCACCTGACTGTAAAGTATTCAGGAAGCGAGCCTGAGCAGAAGATTACTCTTGAAGCTGCTTTCCTTTCCCTTGTCCCGCTTACGAATCAGAATATAAAGGCAATCAAGAAAGGTGTTCCCCAGGCTAAGATAAAAGCAAAGATCAATGCACCAGGAGGCATATCCTGGCTTGCATGGACTCTTCTTTATTCCGCTGACAACAACGAGGCAAGCATCAGGGACATGAAGGCAGAAGTAGTTCCTTCAATCATGAGTGATGATGAGTGGAAGAAGATTTCAGAAGACCTTAAAACAGAACTGAGAAAGAACGAGTATGTCACCTTCATTCCGGGCTCGACAGATTTATACCGTCTTGAGTCATATCCGAAGACTGAGGAGGAGAAAATCTTCACATCCTTTGAGAAGGCAGGAAACAATTTCTATCTCAGGGCCCAGATCATGCTTGAGGCTATGAGCAACAAGGAAATCGACAAGAGCTCAGATTCTCTGATGGACATGGCTGATTACTTTTCTATGAAGCTTGAGGGAGATGAGAAGAGCGATGTGCTTCTCTGCTCTGCCCTTATTCTTGAAATCGTCTCAAGAAATGATGAGGTCAAAGTTCAGGTAAGGAGAAGCTTTGAGGATATTTACAAGAGTCTTTCTCAGGAAGAGAGGATTCAGGCATTTTCACGCGTTGAGGGCGGAGCCAAGCTCAAAAAGGAATATGTTGACAAGGTAATCGAGGTTGACGGATATCCTGAGACATTAATTGAGATGATGAGCTCATATATTCCTTATATCTCAGAATGTCTGAAGAAAATGAGTAGCAAGGACTATTATGAATATATAGGCAGCGTGTTCTCTGCTTTCCGAGGAAAGATTGCTGAGTTTGTATACTTCATTTCAAAGGTCACAGATGATGATCTTAAAAAAGCAGACTATGACAGGGCACAGCTTACAAAGCAGGAGCTGAGGGCACTTCAGTCGTTCAAGAACCTTGACATTGTCGGAGAGACAAAGAAGCAGAGAGATGCGATCAAGAAAGAGCTTTTGAAGGACAGGCATATTGAAAAACTTATTGAAAGTGCAGGCGACTATGAGGATTTTGCTGAGCTCAAGAGCCTCATAATGCTCAACAGCGAGCTCGATACTGTTGAGAAAAATGAGTATAAGGTAATGCTTTCTGAGCGCTGTCCAGAGCTTTTTGCAGATGAGAACAAAAAGGACGGAGAAAAGACTGTAAGAACAGTTAGAGGATTCTTGTGTCTTGAGGAAAGCTACAATCAGAAGCAGGAAGAGCTTAAGAAGATCAATACAGTCGATATGCCTCAGATCCTTAAGGAAATCAACACGGCCCGAGAGCTTGGAGATTTAAGGGAGAATGCTGAGTACCAGTATGCAAAGGAGCATAAGAGAGAGCTTGAGAGAAGACTTGGAGAGCTCAATCATGATCTGAATACAGTGAGGATTATGAAGAGCCAGGACGTCATCCCGTTCCTTATCGGATTTGGAACAAAGGTTGAGCTTCTTGACAAGAATGAGAATAAAAATGTCACTTACACATTCCTTGGCAGGTGGGAAAGCAACCCGGAAGAAGGCATTATTGATATCAATGCACCGCTTGGAAAAGCACTCAGAGATCATAAGGAAAAGGATGAGGTGAGCTTTACAATCAATGACAAGAGCTATGACTATGTCATTCTTTCTGTTTCCTCTGTGCTTTAAGAACAATTATATTGTTCACTCAGGCTGTCTTTGAGGTTAATCCTCAAAGCCGGACCTGAAATAAGCTTAGGCTATCTTCTCTCTGAAAATCAATGGAGGAAGGTAGCCTGATTTTTTATATCTTTCTTCTGATGTTCAGCACAATCGGATAAAGAGAAAGGAGAAAAAGCAGAAGACCAAGAAGAAGGGAAAAGAACAGCTCAGATAATCTGTCATCAGCAATTTCACCAATCCTGGCAAAAGGAAAAATGATATATATGATTATCGGAAAACAGCAACAGAGTGAAAGGAGTGTTTCTTTAACAGTTTCTTTTTTCCCGATAAAATTCTGATCAGATATCAAAAAGACCAGACTTACTGCAAAAGAGATGAGCATAATGTTTTCAGCCCTGATATTGAATATCATCAGAATTAATGCAGAAATAATCCTCCTCATTATGCTGATTATTACTTTCTTCTCATTTTCAAGATAGAGAATGCGCTCAAAGAAAATGCATGCAGACATGAAGAAAGAAGATACAAGAACATGAAAAAGCATGGCTGAGTTTTCCTTCACATCGTCAAAATCAAAATTTCCTCCCCCGTAGAGGACATCGACTATTTCATTTGAAAAAGCAATTAAAAGCAATGTGCTCAGACTTATGAATGAAATATAGTATCTGTATGCTTTTTTAAACTCTTTCATCTCATAGTCAGTGGAGATGAAGAATGAAATTGCAACGGAGGATGGAAGAAGTGCTATTATGTAGCTGTTTGCAAAATATGTTGCTCTCTTTTCTCTCGCACTCACATAAAAAAGCACGAGTATGAATAAAGCAGAAAGTGCAGTGTAAACGAGCGATGATGAGTATTTTGAATCAATTTTCTTAATAAAATGAAAGCTTTTCTTTTTTGTTATGATTGCTGTAAGAAGAAGAGTTATCAGGGAGGAAACTGAAAGTGAAAGAGAAAGGGAATATATTCCAAGATTTTTGAATAAAAAAAGAAATAGAAGCGATAAAAGAGAAAAAAGCAGAGAAAGCAAATTATGAAGAACTCCCCTGTTCTCTTTTATAAGAGCTGTTGAAATGGCATTCTGAGCAAGATAGAGAAAAAGAAAAGTGGAATACAGGAAAAGCATCAGGAACAAAGAGAGAAAAGAATATTTGAAAAAGCTTGAGAGAAAGAGAGAAAAAAGAGCAGAAAGAGGAATAAGAAGAAGATAAAGAATAATATCAAGGCTGATAGCGCTGTCTGTTTCATCATCTTCATCTGCAAGCAGGGATGCATTGCTGTTCCCATCCTCAAGAGTTTTTCTCGCCTGATTAAACGGCGCGTATGAAGTGTTTATAATCTCATTTATTGTTCCGGAGCCAAAAAAGAATGACAGAACGGCTGATCTCAGCATCCCAGATATACGGGAAAGAATTATGAATATGAAAGAGAGTGCTTTATTTTGCTTTTGCATAGTAGCGTTCAAGATATTCCTTTTTGAATTCTTTGAATCTGTCTTCTCTTATTGCCTCTCTGACTCTTTGCATGAGGCGGAAAAGATATGCAAGATTATGCTCTGTTGCAAGCATGCCTCCAAGCATTTCATTGCATTTGATCAGATGATGCATGTATGCTCTTGTGTATTCTCTGCAGCATGTGCAGCTGCATTCTTCTTCAAGCGGTCTATGATCGAATTTGTGAATGGCTTTTTTCAGCACAACAGGACCGTCATCTGTGAACACTGTTCCGTTTCTTGCCATCCTTGTTGCAAGCACGCAGTCAAAAAGATCAATTCCGTTGTCAACAGCCTCAAGAATATAGTCCGGGCTTCCGATTCCCATGACATAGCGTGGCTTTGAAGGATCAGTGTATTCAGCTGTAAAGGAAAGAAAATGTATGAATTCTTCTTTCTCCTCTCCAACTGAAAGTCCTCCGATTGCAAGACCCGGAAAATCCATTTCCGATAGCGTCAAAGCACTTTCCTTTCTCAGATCCTCATAGAAGTTTCCCTGAATTATTCCAAAAAGATTTCCAGGAAAGCTCTCTCCCAGCCTCTTTTTCTCCTCCAGGCTTCGCTTTGCCCAGTCTTTTGTTATAAGCCATGCATCACGTGCGGCTTTATAATCAATGTTCGGAGGTGTGCATACATCAAGGCACATTGCTATATCGCTTCCGATGATGCTCTGGATATCCACAACCTTTTCAGGAGTGAATACATGCTTTGATCCATCTATATGGCTCTGGAATTTCACTCCGTCCTTGCTGATCTTTCTGAGCTGTGAAAGAGAAAAAACCTGGAATCCCCCGCTGTCGGTGAGTATGTTCCTGTCCCATGAGGAGAAGTTGTGAACGCCCTTGAAATCCTTGAGCACCTCAAGACCCGGACGAAGATAAAGATGATATGTGTTTGCTAGAATAATCCTGTACCCTATTTCCCTTATCTTGTCATGGTAAATTCCCTTCACTGTCGCATTTGTTCCGACCGGCATGAATGCGGGAGTTTCAACAATGCCGTGATTGAGGCTCAGTATTCCAAGCCTTGCTTTTGATGTGCTGTCAGTCTTAATAACATTGAGAATGCTCATAATCTTCTACCCGCCTCTGATATTAGCAGAGCAATAATTATAGTTGCAAGAGATGGAAAAACTATTGCAAGTGCCGCACTTACTATCTCTTCTGATGCAAGAATTGAAAATACCATGTCGGAAACAAAATAAACAAGTGCTATGACAATTGATTCAAAAAGCGAGAAAAGAAGAACATTCTTTTTATAGCTGTAATTCATCAGTATGGCTATCATCATCAGGATGAAAATAGTAAAAGGCTCTGCGATGCGGTGAAGGAAATCATAAAGAAAACGGCTGTACTGGCTTTCATTCACACTCTTTACTCTTTTCAAATAATCAAGAGAGGATGAAAAGCTCATCAGAGAAGCATCTATCCTTCCTTCAAGGAAAAGGTCTTCTGAAAAGGAGAAATCAGGAAGTATGATTTCATCAAATCCAGATATCTGTCCGTTTCTTGCTATGCTTCCGTCAATGAATATCCATGTTCCGTTTTCATAGAGTGCGTAATCTGCTTCAACTCTCTCACAAATGCTGTTATCATCTGTTCTTATCACTATCGGTGAATAAAGATGCTTTGAGCTCTCGCTGTAGCGTGGAGAATAGACAATATAGCCTGTTTCCTCATCAAAGAGAGTTATTGTATTTGCTGAGCTTGTGCCTTCAAGACCGAATAATGTCTCATTGATCTTTCTTGCTTCACTCTTCCAGTTCAGAATTACATTCTCATTCAAAAACGTGAATAAAAGAGAGATTAAAACGGCAAGTATTATTACAGGAAGAGTCAGGGATGTCTTGCTGTAACCGGATGAGTAAAGCGCAAGGCGTTCATTGCTTGCACTTAAATTCGAATAAAAATATGTGGTGCTGAACAAGAGCGCAAGACTTAAAAGCATTATGAAATAATCAGAAAGAGAAAAGAAAGAGGAATAGAAAAGAGTCAGAAAAGAATATCCCCCGTTTATTATGCTGTCCATTCTCATGAATGTCTCAACAGCCATTACAAGAAGAGAGAAAATCAGAAGAGTGATGGCAGCTACTTTCAATATCGAGAATATGCTGTATTTCCAGATGATTCTCATGTGCGGTTCCTCCTGAGAATGTTCAGAAGAAGTGCAAGAAAAGCAATCACAATATTGGGAATCATCATAAGGAGATATGATGTGATGTTAATTTCAAATATCTTGAGCTGGACAAAAAACAGCAGATACCAGTATAAGACCGCAACAAGAAGAGAAAGAGCAAAGCCTGTAAGCCTTCCATATCTCATCCTTGTCTTTGCAAGAGGAAATGAGATGAATGTAAGAATGAAGCATGCAAGAGAAAGAGCGAATTTCTTTGTCAGCTCTGCCTTGTAGTACTGGGCATAGAAATCAAACGGCTCAGAAGAATTCTCAATAGAATAGACCTGATCTTTAAAATCAAAATTGCCCTGTTTCATAGAATCAGAAATGTAATATAAACTTCTTTTCCTGCTTTCATTAAAGGTATTCTTCATATCTTCTTCGATCACATTTCTGTTTTCAATCTGCTCAAGAAGTTCTTTTGATGTAAGATTCATGGGACTGGTTGAAGTCAGGGAGGGAAGCTGATCGGAGAAATTCAGGAAGACCTCGGCTTCCTTTGCATCTGAAATCACTAAGAATGAGGAATCAGATGAGTCAGTTATCATGATCTGAGGATCATCAAGAGAAAGAGAATATACAAATGAATCAGGATTGATTATGTTTATGCTTCCCTTTTGTGAAACAATTGTCTTGTTCTCGCTTCCAAGATCCGTATTGAAAAGTGTAAGAGAATATATCTCGTTTTCACTTAAATCCTTGTTTGTAAGAATCAGGTTTCCCACCGTGCTCACACTGGATTTTTCCAGCTCGAATGTCGGCATCTCGACCATCAGCTCAGACAGTCTTGCATTATACTTTGAGTTTGAATACGGCATCAGAAAATCTGAGACATAGAAATTGAGCAGGCTGATTATCAGTGAGAGGATAATGACAGGATAATACACATATCTCATTTTGATGCCGCATGAACAGAGTGCAAGAATCTCATTGCTGCTTCCCATCTGGGCAAGCATCATGCTGCTGGCTGAAAGTGTTGAGAACGGGAAAGTATAAATAAGAAACTGCGGCATCGAGAGAATGACCATATATAAAATATCTGAAAGTGCAACATTTTTTAGTGCAACCCTCTCAACAAGCAGCAGTATTGAATTGACGAAGAAAATGAGAAAGAAAAACACAAAGGAAGCAATGAAATTAATCAAGAATTCCTTTGTGACAAAAGTATAGATTATCCTGTGTTTTGAACACACTCTCATTTATACTCCGCTGGAGCCGAATCCCCCATCTGCTCTGATTGTATCAGAAAGAGCATCAGTTATCTCAAAGTCGCATCTTGTATACGGAGCAACAACTGCCTGTGCAATCCTGTCCCCGTCGTTGACGACATAGTCCTCATCTGAGAGATTAACTAAAATAATCTTTATTTCTCCCCTGTAATCAGAATCAATTGTTCCAGGGGTATTCAAAACTGTTATGCCATGTTTGAGAGCAAGTCCGCTTCTTGGGCGGATCTGCATCTCATAACCTTCAGGGATTTCAAAATAAAGTCCAGTAGGAATAATGCATCGAGAAAAGCTTTTTATGACGATGCTTTTATCAAGGTGTGCCGAAATATCAAATCCGGCACTTCCCTCGCTCTGGTAAGAGGGAGTCCTTGCTCCCTCTTCCTTCTTTAAAAGTATTCTCACTTTGACTCTTCTTCCTTATTCTCCTTATCTGTGCTCTCCTGAGCATCAATATAAGAGAGATTCAGGCGGTCCATTCTGTCAATGTCAATAAGCTTGACGCTGACGACATCTCCAACATGAAGAACATCCTCAACATTCTTCACTCTCTTCTTTGAGAGCTTGGAAATATGGCAAAGTCCTTCTTTTCCTGGAAGAATCTCGATGAATGCGCCAAAGTCTACAATTCTCTTTACAGTTCCCTGATAGATCTTGCCGACCTCAGGCTCCTCGATTATTGAAAGAATGAGTTTCTTTGCATTCTGTGCAACGGCATTGTTCTTTCCATAGATCATTACAGTACCTGTCTCGTCAATGTTGACCTCTGCTGTGCTCTGGGCAATGATTGACTTGATTGTCTTTCCGCCTGTACCGATAATCGCACCGATCTTGTCCTCTGGAACCCTGAATGAGAGAATCTTAGGAGCAAGCTCACTGATTTCGCTTCTCGGCTGAGCGAGTGTCTTCTCCATGATTGAAAGGATATGCATTCTTCCTTCCTTAGCCTGGTTAAGAGCCTTGCTCATGATCTCAGGTGTGACTCCGGCAATCTTGATATCCATCTGGAATGCTGTGATTCCATCCCTTGTTCCTGCAACCTTGAAGTCCATGTCTCCAAGATGGTCCTCTTCACCAAGGATATCTGAGAGGACAACGTACTTTGAATAGTCCTCTCCTTCTGTTATGAGTCCCATTGCAATACCTGCAACCGGCTTTGAGATAGGAACACCTGCATCCATGAGTGAAAGACAGCCTCCGCATACGCTTGCCATGCTTGAAGAGCCGTTTGATTCCATGATCTCTGATACGACTCTGACTGTGTACGGGAACTTGTCCTTTTTAGGCACAACAGCCTCAAGGGCACGCTGAGCAAGATGACCGTGTCCGATTTCTCTTCTTCCTGTTGTAAGTCTTCCGCATTCACCTACGCTGTACGGCGGGAAGTTATAGTGAAGCATGAAGTTGGAATAGCTCTTTTCTCCATCGATATTGTCAAAAAGCTGTTCATCCTGCACTGTTCCAAGTGTAGTGACTGCAAGGCTCTGTGTCTCACCACGTGTAAAGAGTGCAGAACCGTGAGTTGACGGGAGAAGTCCGACTTCACATGTTATCGGGCGGATATCTGTAACCTTTCTTCCGTCAGTTCTGACTCCGTCATTTAAAATGGATGATCTGAGGATATTGTATTCCATGTCCTCAAAAATCTTTTCAACCTCGCCTTCTCTCTTCTCATCTTCAGCAATGAGGTCTGCATATTTTGCCTTCACATCACAAATAACCTTTGATATTGCATTACCTCTGTTCTGCTTGCCCTTTACAAAGCTTGCTTCCTTGATAAGAGGATAAGCGTACTCTTTCAGTTCCTCTGCCCATGAAAGGTCTGCTTCCTTGATTTCCATAAGCGGAAGCTTCTTTTTTCCGCAGAGCTTCTGCATCTCAAGCTGAGCAAGACATATTTTTGTGATAACCGGCTGAGCTGCGGCAATTGCACCAAGCATATCATCTTCCTGGACTTCCTTGGCTCCGCCTTCAACCATTGTAATTCCGTCCTTTGTACCGGCTACTACGATATCAAGGGATGCCTCAGGAATCTGCTGGAAAGTCGGGTTGATGACATACTTTCCATCAATGAGGGCAACTCTGACTGCTGCAATAGGTCCATAAAAAGGAATGTCTGAGATTGTTACAGCACAGCTTGCAGCATTTATTGCAATAATGTCCGGAGTGTTTGTCATGTCTGATGAGACAACAGTCGGGACAATCTGGATTTCTCTTCCGAATGCCTTGTCAAAGAGAGGACGCATTGGGCGGTCAATAAGACGGCTGACAAGGATTTCCTTATCCTTTGGCTTTCCTTCTCTCTTCAAGAATCCTCCAGGAATCTTTCCTGCAGCATAATATTTCTCGTTGTATTCAACTGATACAGGCACATAATCAATAGGCTCGCTTGGCTCTTCTCCGCAGCATACTGTTGCTACAACTGCAGAACCTTTGAAATATGCGTATACCGCACCATTTGCCTGTTTTGCGATTTTGCCGGACTCAAATACCAGCTCTCCGCCGTCCATCGGGACAGCTACTCTTGTAATTTCCATAATACTTCCTTATTCGTTCTTTTATTGTTCTTTATAATCACAAAAAGCGAGAAGATTTCTTCCCGCTTTGTTTATTTCATTACTTTCTGATTCCAAGCTCGGCAATCAGGCTTCTGTACTCGTTGATGTCTCTGTTCTTGACATACTTCAAGAGCCTTCTTCTCTGACCTACAAGCTTCAGCAGTCCTCTTCTTGATGCATGATCTTTCGGATTATCTTTAAAGTGCTTCTGAAGATCGTTGATTCTTGCTGTCAGAAGAGCAATCTGAACCTTGCTGTCTCCTGTGTTTGTCTCGCTGCCGCCGAACTTAGCAATGATTTCCTGCTTTGTTTCCTTACTAATCATTTAATACTCCTGATAAACTGTATTCTATCCATGACATCATCATCCGAGCCTTTTCTGATTTCAAGCCTGGATGCACCTAAAAATGCAAGGCAAGTATCAGATGCGACCTTCACTTCATAGCATCCCTGTGGCGGAAGGAGCTGTGAACATGATGAGATGTCGACATATATAACACTACCGGATTTCTCTGAAGGTAATGACATTGAGTCCAGAGTGTAATATTGTCCCGAAGATTCATTATAACTAAATAAGTCCCCGGATGAAATATATTTTCTTAAAAGAGTTGATGAGATTTTCTCACCTTCCCTGTTTTTGACAAAATCCACGACAATCAGATCAATAGGTTTTGCCATTTTTTCAAATTCCTTTCTCACTCCATATCCATCAAGCTGGCTTGAAGGAGATCCGAGAAAGAAATCAGAGCCTACAACAAGTGCTTCTATGTCCATGACTGATGAAAGCATCGAGCAGAACTCACAGCCTGAAATTTTACTGAATTTGTCAGAAAAGTCAATAAGCAGAAAGGAATTAACATCAAATGAAGAAATATACTCCTCTCTGAGGCGCAAAGTATCGATAAACTTTGCATTTTTCATCTTTGGATTGCTTTTGAAGCTTATTACAGCACTTTTGATTTTCTTCTCTTTTTTGACTTTATCAAGGCTTTCAAGAATTTTCTTATGTCCGTAATGAACACCGTCAAAGACTCCTACAGAAAGAGCCCATCTGCCTTTTAGAGGATGAGAAAGAATATAGTCAAAATCAAAGACTTCCATAGTCAAGCCTGAAGATTATCTTCAGCCTCCCCGAAGTGTTTTCAGCAACTGCATAAAGCTCAGAATCAAAATACAGGAATTTATATTTCTTTTCCGGAGCACTGTCTGAAAGAATATATGATGAGATTATGTATCCGTTGTCTATTTCTTTCCTGTATTCTGTTTTCAGCTGCACCTTTGAAAAGAGCTCAGTCTTTTCGAGAATCTCCATTGTACTGAGATTCTTTTCATTCAGTGAATACGGCCCGATTGTCAGGCGCTTTAACTCCTTTAGGTGAGCACAGCTTTTACATGCTCTTCCTATATCACGCGCAAGACTTCTTATATATGTTCCTTTTGACACATGGAAGATAATGTCAAGATAGCAGTCATCAATTTTCAAGACACGGTAATCTAAGACCTCAACTTCACGCTCTGGCATCTTCACTTCTTCATTTTTCTGAACTCTTTTGTACGCACGCTCTCCATCAATGTGAACAGCAGAATACTCTGGAGGAGCCTGCATTATCTTTCCCTTGAAGGAAGGAAGAACTGAAAGTATAGTCTCTTTTGAGGGAAGCTCTGCTTTTTTTATGACTTTTCCATCAGGGTCGAGTGTATCTGTTTCTTCCCCGAATTTTATTTTTGCCCTGTATGATTTATCCAGATTTGAAAACACCTGATTAAGTCTTGTTGCCTTGCCAATTAGAACAATCATAAGACCTGTTGCAAATTTATCAAGTGTTCCTGCATGTCCTACTTTTTTGCCTTTATAGAGCTTTTTGTAATTAAAGAGATGGGCAAAGCTCGTCTTGCCCTTCTCTTTTTCAGATAGAATGACGAGAAAATCATTCATTACTTTTAATTTCCTTTATCGCCTTGTCTATGATCTCAGAAATTCTCTCGCCTTCCTTAAATGATTTATCCTCTTTAAAAAGAAGGATTGGAGTGTTCCTGAGTCTGAGGACACTGTTGATCCTGCTCTGGATGAAAGGAGAAGCGCTGTTGAGCGCCTTCACTGATTTTTCAAGGCTCTTGTCGTTTTCAAGCACACTTGATACATATACTGTGCAGTTTGCATTGTCCTTTGCAAGAATGACATCAGTAATGCTGACAAGCGTTGACAGATTAGGATTCTTTATGGCCCCTGTGAGAATCAGGGAAGATATGATCTCCTTGATTCTCACACTGAGGCGCTGATTGCTATATTGACTCATTTGTCTCCAGTTTCCTTCTGATTTCCTCTGTCTCGACAATCTCGAGAATATCACCTACCTGCAGATCCTGCCAGTTCTCAAGCCCGATACCGCATTCATAGCCTTCGTTGACCTCTTTTGCATCATCCTTGAATCTTTTAAGGGAAGCAAGACGAATAAGGTTCTGATTAAGCTGTATGCTGTCGCGGATCACGCGTACAAGACTGTTCCTCTTGACCTTGCCCTCTGTTACATAACAGCCGGCAATCGTTCCGACCTTAGGCACTTTGAACAGGTCTCTGACCTCAACCTTGCCGATATCGACTTCACGGATTTCAGGCGAGAGCATTCCTTCCATTGCTGCCTTGATATCATCAACGACATCATAGATGATGTTGTACTTTTTGACCTCAACTTTCTCTTTTTCTGCAAGAGCCTGTGCCTTCGGTGTCGGACGGACATTGAAGCCGATGACAATTGCATTGCTTGCAGATGCAAGTGTAATGTCGCTTTCAATGATGGCACCTGCACTTGCACGGATTACATGGAGGCGGATCTCGTCAGTAGAAAGCTTTTCCAGTGCACCCTGAAGAGCTTCAACGCTTCCCTGAACATCACCTTTGATGATGACATTGAAGTCAGTGATCTCTCCTTCCTTGATCTTTGCATTGATCATGTCAAGAGTCAGCTTGTTTCTCGATGCACCGTCTCCAAGGCGTTCAAGTTCCTGGCGCTTTGCTCCTACCATCCTTGCCTGCTTCTCATCCTCAGTAACCTGGAACGGATCGCCGGCAGAAGGAATGTTTGAAAGTCCGATTATCTCCACCGGTGTTGAAGGACCAGCAGTCTGGATTCTTTTTCCCTTGTCATCAAACATTGCCCTGACGCGGCCTGGATATATTCCGGCAACATAGTAGTCTCCCTGATTTAAAGTTCCTCTCTGGATGATGACGGTTGCAACAGTACCCCTTCCCTGATCAATCCTTGATTCAAGGATCTTTCCTTCTGCACGGCAGTTTGCATTCGCTTTAAGCTCAAGCATCTCTGCCTGGAGGAGAATAGTATCAAGGAGATCCTCGATTCCTTCTTTCTTCAGCGCGGAAATCTTGCAGTATAGAGTCTGGCCTCCCCATTCTTCTGGCATGAGGCCCAAATCTGAAAGCTGCTGCATTACACGCTCAGGGTTCGCCTCTGGAAGATCGCATTTGTTGATTGCAACAATGATTGGAACATTTGCAGCCCTTGCATGGTCGATTGCTTCTCTTGTCTGCGGCATGACTCCGTCATTTGCTGCAACTACAAGGACAACAATGTCAGTTACCTGCGCGCCACGAGCTCTCATCATGCTGAATGCGCTGTGACCGGGAGTATCGAGGAAGACTACATCACCCTTGCCAGGAACAGAGACCTTGTAGGCACCGATATGCTGTGTGATTCCTCCAAATTCTCCTCCTGCGACATTGGAGCTTCTGATTGCATCAAGAAGCTTCGTCTTACCATGGTCAACATGTCCCATGATCGTAACAATCGGAGCTCTGGGCTTAAGATCTTCTTCCTTGTCCTCTTCTCTTTCAATGATTGTCTCATCATAAAGGGAAACAAGGTGCACCTCGCATCCGTACTCGGATGCAATGATCTCTGCTGTATCATGATCGATCATCTGGTTGATCGTTACCATCATGCCCATCTTGAAGAGCTTTGAGATAATATCACTTGCCTTGAGATTCATCTTCTTTGCAAGATCGCTTACTGTGATGTTCTCCATGATATCGATGCGTGATGGAACACTTGCAAGCCTGCTTTCCTCTTTCTTCTTTTTCTGAAGCTGGAAATCAATCTCTTCCTGGATATGGGATCCCTTTTCATAATCCTTCTTCCTGTTGTTGAGATTGTTTCTCTTTCCTGAGCCCTTCTGATTGAGATCTATCTGAGGAGCCGCCTGAGGACGTGGTGAGAAACCCGGCTTTCTGTCATTGCTTCTGTTAAAGCCCCTGTTCGCACCGTCCTTGCTCGGAGTATAGCTCTGCCCTGCCCTGAGGCGGAATGAGGAGTTATCCCTTGTCTGGCCATCCTTCTGCATTCCTTTCCTGTCATGAGGACGGAATGAGCGCTGACCTGCAGGACGTCCTCCGACTATTCCGGCAACTCGCGGCCTTGTGCTCTCGCTTACTTCCCCCTTCTGTCCTGGAACAGGAGGAAGATTGCTGCTCTTGATGATTACAGGTCCGTTATGCACAGCGCTATTGAGCCTGTTGCTCGGGCTTGCTGAAGCAGTTGGTTTGGTCTTGAAAGGATTTTCTCCTATGACCTTGCCATAATTCTTCTTCACATCAGCATTTTCACTGCTGGCCTTCAAAGAATTATCATGTTTCTCTTCATCCTTCTTCTGCTCAGATAAAGTCTCTTCCTTGACTTTTATCTTGACTACCGGCTTCTTCTTGATGACGATTTTTTTCTTCTCAGAAGAATCTGCATTCTGTGCATTTTTAGCCTGTTCATCCTTTATGTAGTCACTGGCCCTCTTGATAACATGTACTTTCTTTATCTCTTTGTTTTCTTCCATATTTCCCTTTATCACTCAAATTCAAATTCAGCACCGCAGTTCGGACATACAGCTGTTCCGCTTGGCACCTCTGCACCACAGCTAGGACATGTGAATGTATAGTCATCATCTTCTTCAAATACAACTGAGTTCCTGACTGTGTTTATCTCATCCTCTGTAAGCCCGCTTTCCTTGAGCTCTTCTTCAGTAAGCTCAAAGAACTCCTCAACAGACCAGATATCAAGATTATGAAGCTTTGCAACAAGATTCTCATCAAGGCCTATATCGTCTAGCGGCGTATCATCAGGTGCAATTCCAAGATCTTCGTTTGAAAGCCTTACATCTTCCTCATCATCACTCTTGAACAGTGCGTTTGCATCCTCGATTATCTTCTGGTTGATCTCCATTTCTGCAAACTGAGCCTGAGTCTTCACCTCAATGTTCCAGTCAGTAAGCATCTTGGCAAGCTTGACATTCACACCGCCCTGTCCGATTGCAAAACCAAGCTGATTGTCATCGACGATGGCAACAACGTGACGGCTCTGAGGATCGATAGTAACAACACGCTCAACCTGTGCAGGAATAAGAGCATTTGCGACAAAAGCAAGAGGATCTGATGAATAGCGGATAACATCAATCTTCTCGCCCTCACACTCGTTCATGATAGTCTGGATCCTGCTTCCTTTCTGGCCTACGACTGCACCGACAGGATCAACATCTATCTTCTTTGTATCGACTGCAATCTTTGTTCTCACACCTGCCTGACGAGCAATTGCAACAATTTCAACATCTCCGTTGCTGATTTCAGGAACCTCATTGTCAAGAAGTGCCTTGATAAAATCCCTGCTGCTTCTTGAAAGCACAACACGTACCTGACTCGGGCCCTTTCTCTTTTTCCTGTTTGTCTCCTGTGCATCAGCCTTCTCTACCCTTTCAACGAGGAACTTCATTTGCTCTCCGTCCTGATAGGTCTCACGAGGGCTCTGACCGCGGAGAGGGAAAACGACATCTGCCTTATCAAGCTTGATGTCTACTGTGTATTCACCGCTTTCCTTTCTCTTTGTGAGCTTGCCAAATATTAGCTTGTTCTCAAGGCTCTTTGCGTTTGCATACACGCGGTCGTTAGTGAATTCTCTTACAATCTGCTGTCCTCTCTGCTTTGCAGACTGGACAGAAGAGCTTTCAAATGTCTTTGGATCAAGAGGGATGCTGATTACATCGCCGATTTCAACATCTTCAACAAGATCTTTTGCATCATCAATTGAGATCTCAGTGTGTTCGTTATACCACTCCTCCTCACGCACGACCTTTTTAATCTGATAGACGTCCATGAGGCGGTTTGTATCATCAAATTCAATCTGGACATTCTCATCTGTCCCGTATTTTCTCTTGTATGCGCTTCTGATCATATCTCTGATGAGGTCGAGAACCTGCTCTTCCCTCATGTTCGCGCTTGAGATCATCTCATTAATTTCATTAGTCAAATCAAGACTCATTTCCCACTCTCCTCAAGGCTTTCAAGCCTGGCTTTCTGTATATCTGATAAATTCATTTCTATCTTATCCATAGTACTTTTCTTATCAGGAATCGATACTGAAGAAAGAATAATCTTCTCATCATCAGCCTGATCAATCTTTCCATAAACATAAGCAGAATAAAGATTTGAATAGACCTTTACATCCTTGCCTTTAAAAAGCTGGAACTCATATACATCCTTGATGTTCCTGTTCATTCCCGCACTGGAGACTTCCAGTGTCAGACTTCTGTCCCACTTTGCCTGATAGCGCGGATAGATAAGGTTATAGAGAATCTCAAGATCATCAAGAGTAATGTCTTTACCCTTCTTTACAACAAGAACAGTAAGCTCAGTTTCCCCTTTCTTCTCATTTTTGTATGAGTCGACTATATGATAGCCGAGGGGAGAAACAAGATCCTCAAGTTCCTTAAACAGCTCGTTTTCTCTCAAATTATCTAAAAGCATATTTCTCCAATCATGAAAAAAGGAACCGCTTTATGGGTTCCTTAAATCACTTTAATGAAACTGAATATTTTATAGCTCAGAATAAAAATGCTGTCAATATCATGTGAGTTTTTTCTTTATCTCAAGAAGAAAAAGGAGCGCATTCATCGCACTTGAGTTCTCTATGTCGAAATCTCTTATTGAGCTGATTATGTCATCATAATCATTTTTCTCTTCATCCTCAGCTTTGAAAAGGCTTTCATCCTCAAGTGAAGAATAGTCTGCAAAGTGCTTTTTAAGAAAATCCTGGGCATCCTTTATTACCTGGCGGGGAATGCCTGCAAGCTTTGCAACATGTATTCCATAGCTAGAGGCTGCAATTCCTTTAACTGCCTTTCTTAGAAAAATTACAGATCCCTTTGTCTCCTCCACCTTCATAGTCAGAAGCTGGGAGCCATAGCTGTCCAGTCCCGTCAGCTCATGATAATGTGTGGAAAACAATGTGACAGCTCCGAGGTTTTTCATGTATTTTATGACAGCATATGCGATGCTCATACCATCCTGGGTGCTTGTACCGCGTCCTATCTCATCCATTATCACAAGACTGTTTCTTGTTGCATAGCGGAGAATCTGTGCGCATTCTGTCATCTCGACAAGGAAAGTTGACTCTCCTTTTGCCAGATTGTCCTGAGCACCTACACGGCAGAAGAGCTTGTCAGTAAGAGGAACAACAGCTTTTGATGCAGGCACATAGCTTCCGATGTGAGAGAGAAGCACAATCAGTGCTGTCTGTCTTAAATATGTGCTTTTTCCTGCCATGTTCGGGCCTGTGATCAAGGAGAATCTGCCGCCTTGTGATGAAAATGAGTTTCTTACATACTCTCCCTTTTTCAGATACTGCTCTACAACAGGATGACGTGCATCTTCTAAAATCAGGTCCGTCCCCTCGTCTTCTATGAGAGGTCTTGTATAGTCTTCTTCATGTGCAAGATATGAAAGAGAGGAATAAACATCAAGATATGAGATTATCTTTCCAAGCATCTCAATTGATGAATTAACCTCTTCAGCGCGGGATATGAAGCTCTTATAGATCCTGTTTTCTATTTTCCCTTCATTTTCCCTGCTGGAATTTATGCGGCTTTCTATCTCATCAAGCTTTTCTGTCTTGAATCTCTCGCCGCCAACAAGGCTCTGCCGTCTGATGAAATAAGAAGGCACCTTATTGAGGTTTCCCTTTGAGACTTCAAGGTAATATCCGATGATCCTGTTTTCTCCGCATCTGATATTGTTTATTCCTGTCTCATTCTTTATTTCATTCAGATAGGAAGAAAGTATTTCATTTGAGGATGAGATGACATTTCTTACTTCATCAAGCTCAGCTGAATATCCGTCATTGATTATCTTCTCTTTGCCGTTGATGTTCGTGCACTCGCGGTTGATGGCCTTGTCTATATCTGAAGAAAGAGAAAGGAGAGAGGGAAAATCAATTGCTGTATTCTCAACAAGCTCAAGATATTTTCTGTTTTCATCAATCAATGATGATAATGTTGATACACTGTCAGAGATCGCAATGAGATCACGGGGCACGATTTTATTCATGCTGATCTTGCTTGCTATCCTTTCAAGGTCAGATGAGAGCGAGAGAGCATCTCTTACTTTCTTCTCTTCTTCATTCCTTGAGAAAAAATAGTCGACCCATGAAAGCCTCTGGTCAATCTTTTTCCTGTCATACAGAGGATTGAGGACAAATGATTTGAGCATTCTTGCACCCGATGATGTCACAGTCCTGTTAATTGATGAAAAAAGACTCATCTCGCTTTTCCCGCTGCTCTGGTTTGAAACAAGCTCAAGGGATTTTATCGTTGATGAGCTCAGGAACATGTAACGCTCAGCGCTGACGCGGCTTATGCCCTTGAACTGGTCAAGATCTGTCTTTGACATCTCCTTGATGTATTTCAACAATGCACCGGATGAAAAGATGCATGTCTCATTTTCATCGATTGAGAAAAGAGAATATAGATTCTTTGAAAACTGTTCCTCAAGCTCCTTTTTTGCACTTTTCTTTGAGAAATAGAATGAAGGAAGCTTTGTGAGCATGACAGGAAGCGAATCAAGAAGAGTCCGGAGGCTCTTGTCTGAAAAGTAAAGATCATCAAGAACAAGGATTTCCTTCGGCTCTATCTGGTATATTGCATTCTCAAGCTCCCTGTATGATCTTTCAAGGGGAAAATCCCTTATGAAGAAATCACCGGTAGTAACATCGGCATATGAGACAGCAAGACCTCTCCTGTCCTGATATATGCTCATTATGAAGCTTGAATCTGTGGAGTTTAAGAATTCATCTTCGACAACAGTTGCTGGCGTATAAATCTGGACGACACGGCGCTCTGCAATATCTTTTGAGTCCTCATTAAGGTCAATCTGCTCACATATTGCAATCTTCTTTCCCAGGTCCAGAAGTCTCTTTATATAATTCTTTGCAGCATGATATGGAACTCCGCACATCGGATTGCCGGCTCTTTTTGTAAGAGTGAGATTCAAAAGCCGCGAGACTTCAATCGCGTCCTGATCGAACATCTCATAAAAATCACCAAGGCGGAAGAAGAGCACCTTGTCCTGGTGCTCCTCCTTGATTTTCATATACTGCCGCATCATCGGCGTAAGATTATCTTTTTCTTTTGCCATATCAGTAAATGGACTGGGTTATTGCAAGAACGATGCTCATGTCCCCTGGGATGAATCCCTTCTCCCATGTCCAGCCTCTTTCATTTGTCCAGCTTGCATCTTTTACAAGATAAAGTCCAAGCGGGAAGCCTGGAATATCAAGCTTGATACCTATTCCGGCTGCAAAATACCAGTCAAGATTTGTAAACCTGTTAAGTTCATCAAGCTCGCCTACAGCCGCAGTTGCGCTTATGAACGCCTCTGCGTTCAGCACATCGATTGCTATCGGGTAGCTCAGCTCCACCTGGTTGTTCCAGACAAAGGCAAGGTCCGTAACCGGAGAGAATCCTCTTGCCATGTTCATGCCGTCAATATAAAGACGCTCCGCGATTCTTGTTCCGTACTCATAGCCATGGAAGCCCCAGTAGCCTGCCTCTGATCTGTACCAGAACTGATCAAACATAGCAGAGACACTGGAAGTGAGTGCAAGCACAAGATTGCGCTGTCTTCCGTCTTCCTGAAGGTGCGAGTAAAGGGAAACAAAGCCCTGGGCTGAAAGAGAGAGCCTGTTATAGTTTGAAAGTCCTCCAAGGATACCTCCAGCATATGTGTAACTAAGCGAAAGAACATAGCCCTTTGTTGTGTTCTTTATAAGGTCTCTTCCGTCCCATGTAAGGCCGAGTGAGAGGCTGTTGGACCACTGCCAGTTATCCTTGTATTTCTTGATTATAAGCTCGTACGGATCATACTTGTTGTCGTATACTGCCCTGTTTATACCAAATGAAAGACCACCTGATACAGTCAGGTTTCCTTTATCGAATGCAAAAGTATATCCTGTGCTGTATGAAAGGGAAATCCTGTAAATGTCATAATCCATGAGATACTCAGAGCCTGGGTAGCTCTGGGAACTCTCCCACCAGCTGGATGGATCATTGGTACCAGTTCCTAAAGGATATGACTCATGATTCGGATCCCTTCCGTCAAAATAAGGCGAGCCCTCTCCTTTTTGAAGCTCATTTGTATAGACATTTCTTGATGCAGAGATGGAAATACCGTTAGACCATCTCTTTGAGCCTACCCAGCTGTCAGAAAAAGAAAGCGAGAGACTCTGAGTTGTAGGAGAAAGGTTTGTCCCGATGCTTAGGTTCCTTGCAGTTCCTGCAAGGTTCCTGTCTGTCCACTGCAGGAAGCCTGAAATCGGGAAGCCGTTGACAGTACCTCCGAATGTTGCCCCAAACTGAAGCTCCATCTGGTTTCCCTCTTCAACTGTTATTACAACAATGACCTTTCCTTCTTCGCTTCCCTGATAAAGGTCAACTGTTATGTTTGTTACAAGGCCCGTGTTGTATATGTTCTGCTGGCTTCTTATGAGCTTGTCACGGCTGAAAATCTCTCCAACATGTATGGTAAGCTCTCTTTCAAAGACATAGCTCTTTGTCTTTGTCAGTCCTTCAATCCTTATTTCCTCGATTGTCGACTGTATGCCTTCAGAAATCTGGATATAGTAGTCAATCGTGTTGTCATCCTCATTGAGTGTGGTATTCGGGATTATCTGGGCCTGAATGTAGCCGTTGTTGTAATAAAGGGATGAGAGATTCTCAAATATGCTCTGAAGAGTAAGAGAGTCATGAACAGTTCCAGGCTCAAGGCTTATCATGTTTCTGATTGTCTCGTCATCATAAACTTCATTGCCGTCAAATGTTATTGAGCCGAAGAAATACTGCTCTCCCTCAGTTATGTCAAATACGACTTCAAGATATTTTGTCCTGCCGTCATCTTCAGTGACATCAAGCAGGGAAACATCGTTAACAGCTGCGTTGATATATCCGTTTGACTGATAATGCTGTACTATGAGTGCCTTGTCAGTCTCGATGTTTGCCTCAATGTAATTGCCGCTGTTGAAAAGAGATTTCTGCTTTGATGAGAGGATCTTCCTGAGATCCTTGTCTGAGAATGCAGAAATTCCTGTGAAATTTATTGCCCTTATCTTGTACTGGAATCCTTCATCTACAATATATGTGATGCTTTCTGTGTTGCTCTCACCGTCACTTGTTGTCTCATATGTGACACTTGCATCCTTATAGCCATGCTCAAGATAGTACTCCCTGATAAGGCCTGCATTGATTTCAAGGTCATTGCGTGAGATGAAGGAACCTTTCTTGTAGTTCTGCTCGTTAATGAGAGTGCGTTCAGCATAGCGTTCATTTCCTCTTACGGACACAGAGGAGACCATTGGGTTTTCAGAGATGTTGAATCTTATTATAAGGCTCTCTCCGTCCTCTCCTCCAAGCACGCTCTCAGCAGATATGTATTCAATGTAATCCTGTGCATAGATTGTGTTGTAGATTTCTGTAAAGAGCTCATCAGAAAATCTTTCGCCCTCATACTTTGAAAGCAGGCGGTCCAGATCTTTCTGCTCGACGTTCTCAAGTCCTGTATATTCAAAGTCGCTTATAGGCATGCCGACCCACCAGGATGTGCTGTCAGATGCGAAAAGCGAAAACTGAATTAAAGCCAGTAAAAGAAGTGAAAAGAGTATTTTACGAATTCTGCTCATTTTTTCTCCTCAATGGATTTTAGTCAATTTGACCTAAAAAATAAACCTCTTGGTCAGACTGAATCCAAAATTCTCAATCACGTCAAGCGCGTTGAACGTCTTCGGGGTCGTGAAGAATGTCACAAGACATATCGGGTTATCCCACTCAAGTGAAAGCTCGAAGTCAAGAGAGAGGTCACCTGCAATGAACGAGACATTCTCAAGATTCTTCTCATCAGCAACAAGATGAAGCATGAGTTCAAGATAGAGCTCGGAAGATATGTACTTTCCTGCATATATGCTTGTTCCATCAAGATATCTTGCAAGAGGAGAAAGATTTACATTCCTCTCCCCAGCACTCACTGCATCGAAGACTAAGTTCTCTATTACATTACTATGAAGACTGAATGTATCAAGATTAAGTGTATTTCTTATGTTTTTAGACAGGCTTGAGCTTCCTGTGGGAAGAAGTCCTATTCTTGAAAGCACGTCAACACCTGTTGAAAGGATTCCGACAACTGATGAAATTGTGTCGCTGCCTGAAGGAAGAATATTCTGACCAAGGATTGTCATTATCTCATTCAAATCCTTTGAAGGAGTCGAGCTGAAGATAGGATTTATGTTGTCAAGCGTGTTCTCAACAAGATCAAGGTATATGTCGACAGTGTCCCCGTTTGTATCGTAAGTCTTAAGCTCTGCCCTCAAGTTTATCACAGGGTCGACAGTTCTTATCGAATTGCTTCTGAAATCTATGTTTCCGCTTCTGATGAAGAAGTAACGCTGGAAATAGAAAAGCTCACCGGTCCTTATATTGAGATTTCCTTCAACCTCAAAGCTGCCTCTTGTGTTATGGAATCTTGCCTTCTGGTTCTCAACAAGCATCGCGCTTATGATTGGATTATCTATTAAAGGATAGACAAATGTCGTATTGCTCCTCAAATCCATATTGAAATCGAATATCATTGTAAAGGTGCCCGGCTCAGTTGAATACCACTGAGGAAGAGGTGCAAGACCTATGGACATTGTGAGGTTATCGCTTGTCAGCTCTCCTCCCATATACGATTTCTTATCAAGGATGTGCTGCTCGATATAATAATGACCGAAGACTGATCCGGAAATGTCTATCTGCTCATTCGGCATCGGGATTCTGAATGAAATTGAATTGCCGTCCTCGATATATGCATCTACCCTGTAGTAATCAAGAAGCATGGAAGGAAGAAGATTGAACTCTACAATTACCTTTCCCCTCTTTCTTTCCCCTGTATTCTTATCAACACATGTTGCATCAAAAAGATGTGTCTTTATATTGTTGTCCCATACAGTGAAAACAGGATTATGGGCAATAAGGTGGTCATCAGGGACCCAGAAAACATCAAGCCCTACCCGCTCGGCATAGACTGAGCCGTAAAGATGAAGGTCCCCTGGCTTTCCGAGCACAAGAAGGTCCGCACTTGCATACTCCTCATCAAAAACTACAATTGGAGAAAGGAATGCAAAGTTTATGGTCTTCAGATTGAATGAGTTGATCCTCACATTTAGATTAAATGAATCCTTGAATGAGCCTGAGAGATCAAAGTCGATGACAGGAAGTGCGTGAAATGAAATGTCTGCATGAAAATCATCAAGGGAGAAAGTGCCTTCGATGAATGAGCCCGTGAAAGTGAGCACTCTGTTTTTGTAGCTTATTTGCGATTGAGAATCCTGAGCTGCCCTGTCATCCATCTGAAGGTTGTTAAGCATTATCCTTCCTTCCAGATTCTCAAAATTATATTCAAATATTTTCCTGAAATAGGAATAAAGGTTTTCTTCCACATCGCTCTTTACATCTATTTCAAGAGAAAGACGGAAAGGATAGTCCCTGTCGGTGTTCTTGAAGTCATATGAAAGTGAGAGAGGAAGTCTCATGATTCCGCTTGTTGAGGAGATTTCAAGACCGGAAAAATCTAGAAGGAAGTTTCCGTTTGAATACCTGAGAGTTGAAAAAGAAACATCGCGCTCGGAGATGCTCATGCTTCCATTAATCAGTGAGCTTCCGTTTTCAATGTCGAAGTTGCCGGTAAAGGCAATATCGTCAAGGCTTGCTCCCCTTCCGATCAGACTCATGTCTATTTTCCCATCAAGACCAAAGCGCTCGAGATTGAAGGCAGTTGCAGACATAAGTCCTGAATAATAATCCTCAAAGGAAGAGAGGCTTAAAAGGAACTCCTCGCTTGAGTTCTCAAGCATGAATGCAAGACTCTTGTCTTCAAATTCAAGTACAAAGGATCCTGAGAGAGTCTCAAATACGGATGAAGAGACTGAGAGATTGCTAATATTCACCTCATCATTATCTGCATTCAGATAGAAGCTGAGACTCGGATTTCCTGCAAGCAGATACATGTTTACAATATTTATTCTTGATGAGGAAAGGCTGTAGCGCTGCAAAGAGAAATCAAAGCTGAATGAGAACCTTCCGTCAAGGATGGTTGAAGAAAGATCTTCATTTATAATCTCAAAGGAAGAAAGAATTAGCGATGCATCAAATGACTCGTCAAATGAGACATATAAGCTTGCTCTTTCATTTGTGACCTGTATAAAGCGGTGTATGAAATCTATGTCTAAAGCAAAATTATAATCCCTGTTCTCAGTAGTGAAGACAGCATCAGAATACAAATGAGTGTTGTCCTCAAAATTATAGAATCCGAAAAGGCGTGAGGAAGGAAAGAATGAGCTTTCAAGGGAGAAGGAATATTCTTTTCTCTCTGAAAGCATCAGAGAAAGAGCAAGTATTTCTCTTTTTTGTGTTTTGAGGCTCAAAGAGCCGTATGGAAGCATCAGAGAATAATCGAGTGCTCCCTTGAAGTCTGCACTGAGGAATCCAAGATCAAGGCTAAGCTCATTTATCTTCATTTCATTCTCTTCAAGAGAGGCAAGAAGAGATGATGAGAGAGAAAAATCAAGGCCGGAGAAATTAAGGCCAGCAATCTCAAGATTTCCAGAAATCTCTCCGCTGTAGCCTATTTGAGAATACTCATCTTTCTCCAGCATAGCGGTAAATGAAGAAGTAACTCTTGTCTCATCTTTTATATAAGCATCAAACTCTGTTGTGAATATCCTGATAAAAGGAGAAAATTCTTTTAAAGGAAGATTGTCTATATCAAGATCCAGAGTTATGTCTTTGCCAATATCAGCATTTATGATAAGAGAGTCTGAATATGACAAAGAAAGCAATGCTCTTTTATCCTCATACTCAAGAGCAAGATTCATCTCATCAGATAAGAATGATGCCTTGAAGTCCTCTGACTGAACTTTTATATAACCTATTTCCTTATTCTCATCACTGTAATGCGCAAGTATTTCAAAGGAGGATGAGAGACTTTCCTTTTCTCCAGCATTAAGGGAAAGGAATGTGTCGAAATTTGCTGAAATATCATATCCGCTTTCATTTCTTCTTACATCAAGGACAAGATTTTTGAGTGAAGCATCGCCTGCTTTTTCTTTTGTAAGAACGGAAAGATAGGAAGAATCAAGAGTGCTTATTCTCAGCTCTGCTTCATTTTCATTCTTTGAAAGATTTAGAGATATGTCATCAATGTCTAATATCCGGTCATTCTGCCTGTTAAGCTCTATATCATAGAAAGAAATAGAAGCGCTCTCCTTTTCTATGCTGAGCAATGCCTGGGTCCTTTTTAAGAATGCGCTGTATTCACCATATAAAAGATAAGCATCGTCAAAAAGAGATTGTATGATCCTGTCTTCAAACCTGAGTCTGAGTGTCTTCAGATCAAATTCCAGATCATTGCTTGTTATATTGCTCCTGTCTGCATTCAAAGAAAGAGAGAAATCAAGATTCTTTAAGCTTTCAAGATCTGAAAACACAAGGGATGAAAAGACATTGTCTGCAGAAACATGATACTCAGCACTTTCCACAGCAGTTTTCTCTGCTGTGAGAGAGATATAATACATCTGGTTGTAATCAGCCTCTCCCCTTATATTCTCTGCTCTTATTCCCCCGTAGCTGAGCCTTTCTATTGAAAGGCTTGTATCAAAGAGACCTGTTGAAAGATCAAGATTTGACTTCAAGTTGAGATTTTCAAAAAGAATCTCATCATCAAGGAACACATCCAGTGAAGATGCGCTCAAAATCAGCACAAGGTCTTTATATTCATCTAAAGAAAATGAGCTTTCTCCGCTTTTATTCTCATCTTTTTCATCAGCCTCCTTGTATCCGGATGTGAATAAATGCACATCAAAATCCTCAAGCGTGATGGGAATCTCTCCGCTTTTTGTCATGGCCCTGAAAAAAGCTGAGAATAAAGAGATGTCCACACTCACTCTCTTTCCCTGAATCACAGCTAAATCTGCATATCTTATTTCAACATCATTGACGCTTATTGAGGAAAATAGATTCTTCTCAAGGGATGAGTATGAGATATATATATCCCCATCTGGATCTGAAAATGATGAGAGAAGATTATCAAGGGCAGCCTCTGCAGGACTTAAGGCCTTGAAATAGAAAACGAAGGAGAGAGAGAAAAAAGAGAAAATGAAAAGTATTAATAATGCAATTAGAACTGTTTTTGCACTTGTATGATATTTCATCTCATCTCCTTTTTCGATTATACTAAAAAAAATCTAAAAATTGAATAAACAGATATTACAATGATAATCAAGAATTTTGTCACAATTGAAGGTCTTGACGGAGCGGGAACAACAACTCAGCTGGATTTGATTGCAAAGCATTTTGATGCCATGAGGACTTTTGAACCGACAGACGGGGAAATCGGAAAGCTTATAAGAAGAGTGCTGAAGAAGGAATTCAAGACCACATCTTCATCCCTTGCCCTTTTATATGCAGCAGACAGGCATAACCACATATACGGAGAAAACGGAATAATTGAAAATTCAAAGGAAAGACTTGTTGTATCTGACAGGTATTTCTACTCCTCTTTTGCATATCAGTGTCTTTCAGTCGATAAGGATTTTGTGAAGAAGATAAACGACTATCCTCACAGCCAGTATGTAATTTTCATCGATCCTCCGGTATCTGAATGCATGAGGAGGATCAACGCACGTGGGGAGGAAAAGGAGCTTTTTGAGAAGGAAGCAACGCTTAAAAAAGTGAGAGAAAACTATCTAGAAATTTTCTCAAGCCTTCCTGAAGATGTAAAATACCTTCATATCGAAGGCATTTTGACAATTGAGGAGACATTTGAGAGGATTAAGGATTTCCTCACTTTATAAGCATCGCATCGCCATAGCTGTAAAAATGATAGCCCTCATCAATTGCATGGCGGTATGCAGAGAAGATATTGTCCTTTCCTGCAAGGGCTGATACAAGCATCAGAAGAGTTGATTCAGGCGTATGGAAATTTGTAAGAAGCTCATCGACAAAGCGGAATTCATACCCTGGCTTTATGAAGATATCTGTCTCTCCGTATTTCCTTACCAGTCTTCCTTCATCAGATGATGCGCTTTCAAGAGTCCTTGTGCTTGTTGTCCCGATGGCAAGGATCTTCTTTTTCTCTTCCTTTGCCCTGTTTAAAGCATTAAAGACAGAAGGCTCTATCTCAAAATGCTCTGTATGCATATGATGATCCTCGATGTTCTGGCTTCTTACAGGAAGGAATGTTCCAGCTCCTACATGCAGAGTGACCTCATATATCCTGATGCCTTTCTTTCTCACCTCGTTTATTAGTGCATCTGTAAAATGCAGTCCCGCTGTCGGACATGCAACACTTCCCTCTTTCTTTGCATAAACTGTCTGGTATCTGGACTCATCAGAAAAAGAGTCTTCTCTCTTTATGTAAGGAGGAAGAGGCACATGGCCGAATTTCTCAAAAAAGGATTCGTCAATATTTTTTTCAAAGACAACATTCTTTGTCCCGTCCTCATTTGAGGAGGAGATATGGGCAGCAAGAGACTCATTTTTATTTGAAAATGTATAAAGATCTCCTTCCTTCTGCCTCTTGCTCTTGCTTACCATCGCTTTCCAGCTTTCATCTTCGTTTTTCTTCAGAAAGAGGAACTCAACCCTGGCCCCGCTTTCCTTTTGAGCAAAAACCCTTGCTTTCCTTACCTTGCTGTTGTTGACGACAATCACGGTATCCTCGTCAATCAGGGATGGAAAGTCACTCATCATGTAATCCTTATACTCACCTGTTTTCTTATCAAGAAAAAGAAGACGGTCCTCTCCTCTCTTTTCTGCCGGATACTGTGCGATAAGGTTTTCTGGAAGATCAAAATAAAAATCCCTGGTCAGCATTTCCTTTTCCTTTGATGTTCAAAAGTCTGTAAGCCTTTTCAGTTACACAGCGGCCGCGCATGGTGCGCTTTAAATAGCCCTGCTGTATCAGATAAGGTTCATAATAATCCTCAAGGGACTCAACAGCTTCTCCGACAGAGATGCTGAGGGTCTCAGCACCCACTGGTCCTCCATCATAGAATTCAATTATCGTTCTGAGAATCTGGCGGTCCATCTTCTCAAGCCCGTTCTCATCGATTCCAAGTCTTTCAAGCCCCTCAAAAACGGTCTCTTTTGTGATTACTCCGTCAGAAAGCACATATGCATAATCGCGCAGTCTTCTCAAAAGCCTGTTTGCTATTCTCGGAGTTCCTCGGCTTGAGGATGCAAGCAGGACTGTCGCATCATCCGTAATCTTGGCTCCAAGAATCTTAGCGCTCCTCTTTATTATGTCCTTAAGCTCCTCAGGAGAATAGAAATCGATATGGAAGTTTATTCCAAAGCGGCTTGCAAGAGGGGATGAGACACTTCCTGCCTTTGTAGTTGCACCGATTAAGGTAAAATGAGGAAGAGGTACACGCATTGTACGCGCGGCAACACCCTGTCCTATTACCCAGTCGATCTCAAAATCCTCCATCGCGATATAGAGCATTTCCTCAATCACAGGCTTCAGACGGTGTATTTCATCAATAAAGAATATTGAATTCTCGCTGAGGTTCGTAAGTATTCCAGCAAGGTCTTTAGGCTTATCGAGTGCAGGAGCGCTGGTCATCCTGATTTCCGAGTGCATCTCATTTGCAATAATGCTTGCAAGCGTCGTCTTTCCAAGTCCTGGAGGTCCTACGATGAATGTATGGTCCAGTGCCTCTCCTCTTGCCCTTGCTGCAGAAATGAAGACCTTGAGGTTCTCTTTCAGGCTTTCCTGCCCCTGAAAATCCTCAATATGCTGCGGGCGCAGGATGTTCTCCTGCCTGTCCATCTCCTCATCAAATTCCTTCTTCATGAGCTTTTCATCAGCAACCTCAAGCTCATCAAAATTCTTCTCAAAGTCTATGGCCATCATTTCTCCTTGATTATGAGTGCAAATAAGAAGCGCTCTTTTTCTTCGTGAGACATTTCTCTCATCTTCACCTCATTTTCTTTCATGAGACTTTCAATTCTGTCCCTCACTCTCTTTCTCTCATGACCCATCTCAACACATGAGTCAACAAGGTCGGAAAACTCAAAAGATTTTGTTTTCTTTTCAGAGCTTTCAATTTCATCATCCATGACAAGAACATTCTTAAGCTGAAGAATGAGTTTCTGTGCTGTCTTTCCTCCGATTCCAGGAATCTTGGAAAGTGTCTTAACATCCTGCTTGTCCAAAAGAGAGATGAAATCTTTCACTCTTATACTTGAGAGAATCTTGAGTGCTCCTTTTGCACCGATGCCGTTTACGCTCAGAAGCTCCTTGAAGCATTTTCTCTCATCCTCTGATGAAAAGCCGTAAAGAAGCATCGCATCCTCTCGGTGAATGAAGTAAGTAAGGATTCTTAAATTCTTTTTCCTCTCATCGCTTAAAGAAAGGATATCCAAGACAGTATTGCCGCTGCATTCAAGATAATACTCCAAGCCAGATGATGTGGAGATGATAATATTGTTCTCACCTGTTGATACCAGTTGTCCGTTTATAGCGTTAATCAAGATTCAACCTCTTATTGTAGTCATAGTTAATATAGCACAGACAGTCTGCAAGCGCATCAGCAGCATGATCGGGCTTTGGGATTTCCTTTAAATGAAGATGAAGCTTTACAAGTTCCTGGATCTGTCTTTTATCTGCAGTCCCTGTTCCCGTCACTGCCATCTTTATCTGAAGCGGAGAATAAAAATATGAGGGAATGCCGATGTCCTTGAGAACATATGAGAATGCTCCGATCACTTTTGCAACTGGAACCGCGCTTGTTATGTTCCTGGCAAAATAGATATCTTCAATGGAACACACATCGACTGAGAATTTTTCCACAAGCGTCCTGAGGTCTTTTCCCAACTCGAATATCCTTTCGCTGAGTTCTGTGTGTGCTTTTGTCCTGAGCACTCCAAAAGAAACAGGCCGGGTGACATGGCCATCAAATTCCACTATTCCCCAGCCTGTAGTAGCAAGTCCCGGATCAAGCCCAAGGATAATCAAATCTTACTCCTCTTCAAAATCATCCGGAAGCTCAAGGTTTGTAGAAACCTTCTGGACATCATCAAGGTCTTCAAGGCGCTCGACAATCTTGAGAACCTTGTTTGCCTTCTCATTGTCAAGTGTGACCATCTGATCTGCAACCTTATCGATATCCGCACTATCCTGCTCAAAACCTGCTTTCTGCATGGCCTCAAGGACTGTTGCAAAATCTGATGGAGTTGTAGTCACTTCAATAACCCCATCCTCGTTGACAACATCCTCTGCTCCGTTTTCAAGAGCAGCCTCAAGAATCTCTTCTTCTGAGTACTTTGATGCATCATATGTGATCACGCCCTTTGTCTGGAACATGTAGCTGACACATCCTGTTGCTCCCAGCGATCCGCCAAGCTTTGTCAGTGTGCTTCTGACATCAGCTGCAGTCCTGTTCTTGTTGTCAGTAAGAGTGTCGATGATAATTGCAACTCCGCCTGGAGCATATCCTTCATAAGTGAGTTCATAGAAGCTTGTAGCACCAAGCTCGCCGCTTCCCTTCTTTATTGCCCTGTCGATATTGTCTTTAGGCATGTTCTCAGCTCTGGCCTTCAAAATGGCAGTTCTGAGTCTTGCATTTGAATCCGGATCTCCGCCGCCCATCTTTGCTGCGACGCTGATCTCCTTGATGAGTTTTGTGAATTTCTGACCGCGCTTTGCATCAAGTGCGCCTTTCTTATGTTTGATAGTTGCCCATTTGCTGTGGCCTGACATAAAAATAATACCTCTGAGATAAACTAAGTTTGTACCCTGTTAATCTATCATAAAGGAAAAAATTCAGTCAACAGTATTCTACAAAACAGCCATGGCAAGGGATGAGATTAAAGCATCGGAAAAAAGGAAGCCTTTCTCATTCAAGCAAAATGACTTTCTGCTGTCGATATACATCTGATCATCAATTCTTGTTAATGCATCTTTGAACACTTCATCAAAAGAAAGATCAAAGCGAGTCTTAAATTCATCCTTATCCAGTCCCCATCTGGTTCTGAGTGAAGCAAGAAGATATTCACAGACAGACTGGGAGGTAGAAAGACTTTCCTTTTCGTAAACACTTTCCTTTATATATTCATAAAGACTCTGGTTGTTTCTCACTGATGTGATCTCTTTATATCCAAAAGAGCTCTCGCTTGAAGGCCCGAGTCCTGCATATTGTCCGAGATTCCAGTAATTGAGGTTGTGAAGGCTGTATTTTCCTCCAATTGCGAAATTAGAGATCTCATAGTGCTCATAGCCAAGATCTGAAAGCCTGCTCCATCCATTTTTCATGCACATTTCCTCATATTCCTCATCCCTTTTTCCTATCAATTCATACATCCTTGTTCCCTCTTCATACTGCAGGGAATAAAAGGAAATATGAGGAGGAGAGAAAAGAGAAAGCGTATCTATGTCTCTGACAGTTACTGAAGGATCAAGTGATGGAACTGAAGTGATGATGTCTGCGTTGAAGTTGATTCCTTCTTCTTTCAGAACTTCAAGTGCCCTGATATTCTCATCCCGGCTTGAAGCTCTTTCAAGCACAGCAAGGGCTCTTTCATCAAAGCTCTGGATACCTGTGCTTATTCTTGTCACATAAGCAAGATTTTTAATCAATTGTCTGCTTATGTCCTCTGGATTAATCTCGATTGTAATCTCTTTTGGATGACCATTTTTACAAGCCTTTTCAAGAATCCTGTTTATATTTTCAATGCCGGTAAGAACAGGATTGCCGCCCCCAAGATATATTGTACTGTATCCCCTGTTCCAGATTTCATTGAGATTGTCTAGATCATACAGGATCTTATTTACATATTTTTCCACTGTCCCATCATCATAGGAGGAGCTGGGAAGAGAATAAAATGCACAGTATCCGCATTTTCTTCTGCAGAAAGGAAAGTGAATATAAAGTGAAAGAGGTCGGGTGAAATCTATCATCTGATTCTGCTTATTGATGAAAGAGGCCAGAAACGGAATACCACCTTTCCGTTTATTGAGCTTTCACTGACTGGTCCAAAGTACCTTCCGTCCCTTGAGTTGTCTCTGTTGTCGCCTAGCGGCAGCACATGATCATCGGGGACAAAGATTCCCCTTTCATAGGAGGCATATGCGCTCCTTTTTCCGCTGTCATGAGGGGAAAGAAGATAGGCCATTCTTGCCTTGCTGCTTTCCCCCTGATACTGGTCAAACACATAGCCTATGCTCTCAAGTTCTGAATACCTTGTAATAAGGTATTGAGGCGCATAGCTCAAGAGGCCAAGCTCATCATATGCAAGAAGAGATGAATATGCATCAAGTGCTGGATAGAGATTCTTGTCCACACTCCTTCTAATTCCGTCCTCAAGATCATTGTTGCTTCTGAACTCCTCTTCTGAAATAAAGGAGGAAAAGCCCGCTGGCTTGATATACACATCGCCGTCGATGAACTTTATCTCGTCATATGGAAAGCCTACAGCACGCTTTACATAAAGACGCTCAGCAACAGTCCCATCAGGATTCTTGTCTATGTTCACAAGCGAAAGAGTTCCCATGAAGATTATCTGGCTTAAGAGATCGAAGGCCGGTCCTTTTGAGTCATATTCAGGATTATAGAATGTGATGATATCATCACGCTCGACTCTCCTGTTTTCTGTAAGTACCTTCTTGCCTGCAGGATAAAGCTCATAGCCATATGCATTCTTGATAACAGCAACACGGTCTCCGACATTGAGTGTGCTGACCATGCTCGGAGAAGGGATCAAGAAGAACTGGAAGAGATACTGGTTGATAATTATCACCCAGAATACAGCAAAGACAAGAGCATCAAGCCATGAATAGATTTCCCAGAAAATACCCTTTCTCTTTTCCTTGTAATAAAGCTTTTTCTGCTTTCTTCTTGTCAGATAGCCTTCTGCTTTCCTCTCTATTGCTGTAAGAAATCTGTCCATAAATGAAAAAGTACACTACTAAAGGAAAGTTGACAAGAAAAAAAATGATTATTACCCTTTCATTTATGAATAAAAAGAAACTTCCGGAAGTTGAGCCTGTAAAACTCAAGCCCCATTTCGGGATGAGACCGGGCCTATATATACTGCTTTCGACAATTGTGATATTCCTTTTTCTCTTTTTCCTTCTTTTCATGCTTCCAGGCATAATCAAAGGAGGAGAGTATCTGCGTTTCTCATCTGCTTTGAGCAATACCGGCGTGGTGCTTGACGGAAAATACCTTGGCTCAAGCGAAGGAAGCCTTTATTTTGTCCCCTCCGGAGAGCATGAGCTTTCTTACTATAAGGAAGGAGTGCATCTGTATTCCCAGAGCATTGATGTCTCCCATCCTGTGTTCTTCACTCTATTTCATAAACGTGTTAAGGAAATTGAAATTGCTGCACAAAACACAAATGAGCTAAAAAAGACTGTTATTGACACCTTCTGTTCTGATATTTCAGAAGAGGCAAAGATAACAGGCTATTCAGATGTATTCAGAATGCGCCCTCTTATCAGCGATTTTGCATATGATGCCATTTCTCTTTCTCTTACAGAGGAGGAGATAAACAGCGCGCTCTATTTTGCATATTCTCAGATAGCATCAGAAGAGCTTATGAACGATCTTTATCTTGCTGTTTCATATCTTGAAGAAAACGGTATTAGCATTTCATTCTCAATTGATCCTGAAATTTATGAAAAAGATGTGAAAATATCCATCTCTTCAATCAAGCCATATCTTGATGACGGTGATTTTCTCTATTTTGAAGAAGGAGAAATCATCATTGGAGAAAACACTGTATCATATCCTTCTTTCAGAATCAGCAAGAAGCCTGTTACTGTAAAGGAATATTCTCTGTTTGTCGAAGAGAATCCTGAGTGGAGCATTTCAAACAGAACAGCTCTTATCGAAAAAGGTCTTGTTGATGAATATTATCTTGAGGGAATCACTGTAAACAGCAGGATAAACAACACAAGCGGCATAAGGAACATAAGCTACTATGCCGCAAATGCCTATATTGATTATATCAACGAAAAAAACGGCTCAGATTATTCTCTTCCAAGCGAGATAATTTATATGGTTGCCGCATCAAACAGCGATGAATATGCTCTTTCCCTCAATTACAGAAATGAGAGAGACAAGCTCTCATCAGCACTTGGTGGACTCTGGGAGATGACGGATACTGCGTATTTGAAGAACATGAGAAGCCTAGATTATTCACTTATATCCAGCTTCGACAATCCTAATCTTGATATAATCATCAAGGGCGGCAGCTGGATAAACGATCCATCTGAGATTACTATAGACACTGTTGGCACAAGCGGGAAAGACATGTGCAGCGAATACATGGGATTCAGAGTCTGCGAGATTTTATGAGCAAGGATATAAAACTAATACAGAAGAACAAGAAAGCATATTTCAATTACGAGATTCTTGAGGAGCTTGAATGCGGTATTTCACTGGTCGGAACCGAGGTGAAATCAGTCCGTGAAGGCCGCGTCTCCTTTTCTGACAGCTATATAGTCCCAAAGGACGGCAAGCTTATCTTAACCGGCTTCATTATCCAGCCGTACAGCCATGGCAACATATTCAATCATGAAAGTGACAGGAAGAGAATGCTTCTTGCACATAAGGATGAGATAAAGAAGTTTACAAGGAAAGTCAACGAAAAAGGCCTTACAATAGTTCCTCTTTCAATTTACATGAAAGGAAATCTTGTAAAGATGAACATTGCCCTTGCACGCGGAAAGAATGTCAGGGACAAAAAGGAAGCTATAAAGGAAAAAGACCTTAAAATCGATGCAAGAAGGCAGCTGAGGGAAATGAACTACTAGGCATTTATAAATGCTTTCTGTCCGTTAAGAATAATCTTTTCAAGAACTAATGCAACTTCTTCTTTCTTGATGGCGAAATTGCTCTTCACCCACTCTTCAATAACGCTTATTGCACCGCCGGATATATATGTGTATACAATCTGGACATATTCAGAATTGAGCGGAAGTTGCTCCTGCCATACTGACTTTGTATAAGGAAGAAGGGCTGAGAGAACATTTTTGAGAAAGCTCTTTGAGGTATCAGAGAAAATGAGTATGCACATTGACCTGTTCTTCTCAATGAGCGAGAGAATGTTCAGCAGAAGATCCTCAAGCCCTGTGATGATTCCCTTCTCCAGGGATTCTGTAAGGCTCTCGCTGATGCTTTGCGTGAACTCAGAAAGAACTTCTTTGAATATCTCGTCAACAGAGGAATAATGGCTGTAGAATGTATTTCTGTTCACTCCGGCCTCACGGCAAAGTGTTGAAATAGTGACATCTTCCATGTTCATCCTGCAAAGCAGATCTAAAAGTGTCTTTTTGAGCTTGCTCTTTGTGAGCCTAATTCTCTTGTCCATATTCATCCTCTGTCTTATGGAGGTGGGGAGAATCGAACTCCCGTCCTAACAGTCTATCCATGAACGTCTACAGGCTTAGTTGCTGTTTCTGATTCTTCTCTCCTCTATTGGTAAAGCAACAAACGGCAAGAAAAGATAGGACCTGTTTTTCTTCGACTCATACGGCCCATATGAGCAAAAAAGCTTCCATTTTCTGTTAGGGAATGCGGAGCGGAAGCATATCCGCCTTCCCCATGCTGCGATTAATTAAGCAGCAAAAGCAAGAGTTTCGACGTTGTCGTCTTCTTTCTTTGCATTTAATTTTTTGTGCCGGTTTTACAAGTCAGCTCTTGGTCTGCAGTCCATGACCTAGCAAAGCTAGTCGAAACCAAAACACCCCCGTTCTGGCAAAAATAATATAATAGTAAACAGACAGAATGGTCAATATCTGACTGTTAATGTTTTCTCAGATATTCATAAAGCAGGACAAAGAAGGACTCAAGATCTCTGAAACGCAGACATGCATAGCAGTCAAGATAAGTGTCATCTCGGTTAACAATCACAATCTTTTTTCCCTTCCTTGCAGAAATATAAGGAAGACTTGCTGCAGGATTGACAATTAAGGATGAGCCGAGAACAAGCGCAAGGTCTGCATTCTCAAATGCGCTTTCTGCCCTTAAAAGCGTGCTCATATCAAGGGCCTCCCCGTAAAAGACTATGTCAGGTTTTATCAGAGAGCCGCATCTTGAACACTTAGGCACCTCTCCTTTCCTGACAGTTTCTGCAATGTCTTCATACTTAAAGAATGCATTGCATGAAGTGCAGAAAGCACGAGAAAGAGAGCCATGAAGATTATAGACATTCCTGCTTCCTGCCCTCTCATGGAGCGCATCGATGTTCTGCGTGAAGATTCCCTCACTCAGCTTTCCCATATCCTCCATCTTTTTTAGGCATTTGTGGATTATGTTCGGCTCAAATTTCTCAATGTTGAACCAGTATTCGCCTGCCCATGAATAGAAGATGTCAGGATGGGAGAAAAAGAAATCTATTGATACGATCTCTTCAACTGAAAGCTGTCCGTATTTCTTGCTGTAAAGACCTCCAGATGATCTGAAATCAGGAATGCCTGAAAGTGTGGACACACCAGCACCTGAGAGTACGACAACACGCCTTGAGCTTTCAAGAATGGACAAGAAAGAATCAAAATCAGACAATCTCTTCACCTCTGAATGTGTTTCCATTGAGCTCTGTCACATAAAGAGTGACAACATCTCCGCTTTTATGCTCCTTTCCAGGCAGGAATGAAATCATATCGTTATGCTCAGTCTTTGCAAGAAGCCTTTCCTTTTCATCCCTTGTGACAGAGAGCACGATAGCATCACTCTTGAAAGGAAGTCGTGCGCTTTTTATATTCTTTGCTCTTTCAAGCTGCTCTTTGATGAGTATTTCAAGCCTTCTGATCTTTTCTTTCTCATCAATCTGGCCGGGCATTGAATATGCCTTGGTCCCCTCTCTCGGATTGTAGTAATACATGAAGGCTTCCGTGCACTTCATCACATCCATCATCGACAGAGTCTCTTCAAACTCTTCTTCTGTCTCTGAAGGAAATCCTGTCATGACATCAGTTGAGAGAGTTAGTGTTGGTATCTTCTCATACATTTTCTCAACAAGAGCAATGAAAGCTTCCCTTGTAGTCTTTCTGTTCATAAGAGAGAGTATCCTAGTCGATCCGCTCTGCATCGGAAGATGTATATGCTTTGCTATCTTTTTGTTTTCAGCAATAACAGAAATTAGATGATCTGAGAAATCTTTCGGATGAGGAGACTCAAAGCGGATGAACAATATGTTCTCCAAATGCGGTATTATGAGTTCCAGAAGAGATGGGAAATCAACAGTCTTTCCATTATATGTGCTCTTGTAGGAATTTACATTCTGACCAAGAAGGGTTACTTCCTTCACACCCTTTTTCTCAAGAAAATCTATTTCTGAAAGTATTTCATCAACACTTCTGCTCACTTCCCTTCCCCTGACATAAGGAACAATGCAATATGAACAGAAATTATTGCAGCCATTCATTATAGGGATATATGAAGATATGTCTCCTTCCTTGTAATAGGAAGGAAGAAAGCTGTATTTCTCTTCTTTTTCAAGCTCATTGTCCATGACAAATGATGCAATCTCATTCTTCTCGTTGGTTCCGATCACCGCATCAACATATGGTGCATCCTTCTTAATTTCATCCTTAAGGCGCTCTGCCATACAGCCGGTTAAAATAATCCTGAAGTTTTTGTTTCTTTTCTTTACTGTTGAATAAAAGCCAAGACGGCCCCAGATTCTGTTTTCAGCAGTCTTTCTGACTGAACATGTGTTTAAAATAACCACATCAGCATCAATTGTGCTTTCTGCCTTCTCTGCTCCCCTTGCCAATAAAAGAAGCTCAATTGCATTTGACTCTGCCACATTCATCTGGCAGCCGTATGTTTCAATTATGTATCTCACTCTTGCTCCTGATCACTGCTGCCTTGAATGTGTTCTCCATAAGGGAGATTACAGTCATAAGCCCTACTCCTCCCGGAACAGGTGAAACAAGGCATGCTGTGTTTTCAAAGCTCTTTTCATCAACATCCCCCTGGATTCTGTAACCCTTTTTCCTGCTCTCATCCTTTATCCTGTTTATTCCGACATCGATGATGACAGCATCATCCCGCGTCATGGATGAGCTGAGGAGATCAGCCTTTCCTGCAGCAACAATAATAATGTCCGCATCCTTTGTAAAGCGTTCCAGATTCTTTGTATGGCTGTTGCATACTGTCACTGTCGCATCACGGCCTTTATTCATCAGAAGGATAGCAAGCGGCTTGCCGACAATATTGCTTCTGCCGATTACTGTAATGCTTTTTCCCCTTGTTGGAATCTCATAATAGTCGAGCATGTCAAGAATCCCTTTTGCAGTACATGGGATAAAGCAGTCAAGTCCCTGAACAAGACGTCCAAGATTGTTTTCAGTAAAGCCGTCAACATCCTTGCTTTTTCTTATTCTGTTTATTACCTTGCTCTCATTTATATGAGAAGGAAGAGGAAGCTGTACAAGGATTGCATCGACATTTTCATCGTAGTTCAGCCTGTCAATTAGTGAAATAAGCTCCTCTTCAGCTGTATCTTCACACAATTTATAATCAAAATGCACAAAAGAGAGAGCCTCGCACATCTTATGCTTGCTATTGACATAAGAGAGGCTTGCAGGATCATCTCCAACAAGAATGACTGCAAGGCTTGGGGCTCTATTTCCTTCTCTTATAAAGGATTGTGTTTTTTCTTTAAGCTTTTCAAGGATTTCATCCCTGATGATTTTTCCGTCAAGTAGCTTCATCTGCTATTATTAATACATTTTTTTCCTTGTTTTCTCAATCCATTTAAAAATATGAATCTTTTTTATATAATGGATGCATGAAGAAAAAAATTCTGACAGCATTAATGATTTTCCTGAGCTCAGTCAGCCTCTTTGCTGCCCAGCCATTTTATGATACAGGCAGCCAGATATTCACAATATCTGCAGGCGTTGCTTTCCCTGATTATATGGCAGTGCCGAAAAAGGACATTGCCGGTTCTGGAATGGGTGCAGATGGCACTCACCTTACAGTCGGAGGATATGGAAGCATAACATACCAGGTCTTCACATCTCCTTATATCGCACTTGGCGGAGAAATCGGATATCAGTTCCATTTTGACCAGTCAAACAGTGTTTTCACAAATGTGCCGATGCTCTTCAAGTTCACCTATGTTCCTCTGCAGGGAAATATTGAAATACCTCTTTCACTTACAGCAGGCATCAATTACATAAGCCTTGCAGGAAACGGCAAGCTCACACTATCAGTTGGAGCTGAAGTCGGATTCAGATTCTTCTTCACAGATGAATGGGGAATGGGAATAAACGGTGGAGTAACATTTGTTCCGGAATTCTATTTAAAGAGTGACAGAGCAGACTATAACGGGGTATCACTCTTTTCACCTCTGACACTCTCAGCAGTATACAGGCATTAAGGAGAATGATATGAAAAAAGTTTTATTTATTCTTCTTTCTTCTCTCATCCTTCTCTCATCATGCAATCTTGATGGTCAGGGTATTTTCAATGATATCCTTTCAAGCGAGCCTGTAACTAATGAAAAAGTTCAAGAGTTCATCGGTGTCCTAAACAATATAATATATGTCAATTCAGAAAACGGACTTTCCTATTATGACATGAACGCTTCAGCGCAGAACACAACCTTGCATACACCAAATATAAAAGAACAGTATGCTTTCTACAAGTTTGTTTTCGAATCTGATGGAAATAAGTATGCGCTCAAATTCATAAATGATTCTTCAGATTATCATTACGAAGTTGAAAACATAGCTGATCATACTTCAAAAAGAGTAAATTTCAAAGTTGATAACAATGACATTAAAGAAATCATTGATTTAAAAGTCTACTATGTTGATGGAGAAAATGTTCTTACAGCTATAGTTGAGACAAAAAATGGTGATTGTTATCTAATCAATGATACGGGTACTTTAACATATGATGATACAAATTATACATTGTCTGTATCAGCGACTAAAATTGAAAATTGTAAAGATGATAATAATAATATAGTTGCAGAAATAATTGGACCTAATGCATATAAATGTAAAGGAAAATATTATATCGGTAGTGACGAAGAAACTATAGATAACGTAAGTGATTTCTGTTTTCTCTCTTCTGAATATGCAGTAAGTTCAGACTACACTGTATATGATTCAACTGGAAAAGCATTAACAGATAGTGATGGAAAAACTATCAAGCTCAGCGGAACTCCTTTCTATACAAAAGCCGGAGGAAAGACATTCCTTATTTCTGATTCTGCTCTGATAACAGACGGAAGCAAGAATGAAGTAAAAACACTCTTTTCTTCTTTAAGCGGCAGTGCAAAGCAGTATATTGCAGTTGAAGACACTAATAATAATTCAATTAATGTTTATCGTGTGACAGCTTCAAATGGAGTTTATCGCGCAACTGTTGAACTTTCTGACAGTACCACTCAGAATTGATTATAGAGATTGACAATATAATAAGCGGCAGGAATTCTGCCGCTTGTTTATTGCCATTATGAAAACAAAAATGCAGGCAGTGCCTGCATATCTTATAAAACTTCATGAAGGATCTTCTTCACTTCCTCGTCAGCAAATACCTGATCTATCTCTTCATCAGTCAGACCTATGAATTCATGGCATGTATAGTGTATCCATCTGGACTCTTCAGGAGTTGAGAGAACATGCTTTCTGCACCAGTAGTCAGGCTGGATAGGAAGGCTTTCCTTTTTATAAAGAGGAACCTTGTAGTCATAGACAGCGACCTTTATGTTCTCTCTTAAAATCCCGCTCTGCTCCATTACAGTATTTACTAGTGCATTAACAGTCATGCCTGTATCAAAGATGTCATCGACAATGAGGACCTTCATGTTCTTATCAAGCAATTTTGGGCTCACAGTCCATCCATCGATATCAACATGCTCACTGTGCTCAGAAAGCTTTCCATAGCTCCTTGCCACTACAGCGGCATAGAATACCGGCTCCCTCTTTTCTTTCATTGCAATGAGCTTATAGTACTCGCTCATGACATTTGCCATATATGCACCGCCGCGGAGCGAATCATATATGATATCCGGCATGAAATGATCGACTGTATACATCTTATGCACAAGCTTTAAAGCTGCATCGCGGATCATATCGCATGTAATGAATTCCTTGGACATAAATCACCTCAGGTCATAATCTCAAGGCCATCTTCAGTGATGGCAACAGTGTGCTCCCAGTGACATGCGACAGACCCGTCAACTGTCTTGACTGTCCATCCGTCATCAAGGACCTTTATTCTCTTGTCCCCCATGTTGATCATGGGCTCTATTGCAATTACAAGGCCTTCACGGAGTTTCTTGTTTGAATATCTTGTGTTCACATAGTTGAATACAAGAGGATCTTCGTGAATTGAGAATCCTACTCCATGACCGCAGTAGTCCTCAACTATCCCATAGTGATAAGGACGGACTGTGGACTCCACTGCTCGGGCAATGTCATATAGCCGTGCACCCTTTAGTGATGCTGCATCAATTGCGTTATAAAGCGATTTTCTTGTCACTTCATTCAAAAGATGGACTTCCTTGCTTACATTCCCGATTTCATAGGTGTGGGTGCTGTCAGATACATAGCCGTCCAGATCCAGTGTGATATCTACAGAAACAAGATCTCCATCCTTCAAGATATTCTTCCTTGACGGAATTCCGTGAATAACAGTGTCGTTTACAGAAATGCATGTAGCATTTGGATACCCGCAGTATCCGAGGCAGGAGGCAATCGCATGATTGTCCTTGATGAACTCATAGCAGAGCTTATCTACATCATAAGTGCTCATGCCTTCCTTGATGTTTTTATCAAGCATCTTAAAGAGTGATGATAGAAGAGCACCGCTTTTTCTTATTCCTTCAATATCCTCTTTACTTTTCAGCTCAATCATGAATGTTCTCCTTGACATATGTGTCAAGCAGACCGTTTATGAATTTATAGGATACATCATTGCTGAATGACTGGGAAAGCTTTACAGCCTGGTCTATTATGATTGTAGGATGCGTATCCTTTAGATATAGAAGCTGATAAAGCGAGAGCCTCAAAACATTCCTGTCCACGATGTTTATTTTCTCAAGCGGTCTGTTTATTGAATATTTTCTAATGATCTGGTCAATCTGAGACCTGCTCTCAACAGTTCCTAAAATCAAGAGACGTGCAAATGTTTTTGCCTCTTCATCAAGAGCATCCATCTCCTCTTCTGTCATTCCTGGAAAGACAGTCAGATCAAGATCATCATCCAGCTTATTATTGAAATCAAGAGAATAAAGAGCCTGGAGCGCGATGCTCCTGGCTGTCACCCTGTCCTGTTTGAAAATTTCCTTCACTTAATAAATCCTTATTCTTGCCTGGCTTCTGAGCTCAGCAATCAGTTCGTTTGTAGCATTGGCAAGAGCATTTTGTGCGTTCTGATTGGCAAGAAGATAAACAATGTAATCCCTTACTGTCTCTGAACTCTCTGGATTGATTTTATCATCGATTCCTAAAATCCTGCCGCTGTTATGAACGCTGACTTTGACAATATGGTATCCGACATTAGACTCAAGCATTCCGGAGATCTCTCCTGTCTTCAAATTCATAACTGCATCGACAAAGTCCTGACCGAATCCAGCAATTGCACTCTGGTTGTCAATGCTCAGCCATCCAATATCTCCGCCAAGGGCTTTGCTCTCAGCATCATCTGTGTAGTCAGAAACCGCCTGCTCGAATGTTAGACTTCCGTTCTTGATCTTTTCTGCAACCTCAGTCATCAAAACAGCATTCTCTTCATTTTTCTTCTCATCATCAGTCTTGAGCTTTACAACATGGGCAAGCTTGACATTCTCTGCCTGGAAGAAGCCCTGCATGTTCTTTCTGTAAAAGTCCTCTACCTGTGAATCTGTAGGCATTGTGTTGATGTTCTGAAGCTCTGCACTCTTTTCCTGAAGGACATATTTCTGAACAGTCAATGATTCCTTTATGCCTTCTTTATATTCGGCTAAAGTCATTCCTGTGTTTGATGCAATATAGCTTTCAAAGTCTGCATCTGAAATCTTTGCACCTACCTGGCTCTCTAGCTGGCTTTTGAGCTGAGAGACATAGCTTTCTACTTCCTGATCAGTTGCAAGCGCACCATCACGCTCAGCACCCTGCAGGAACACCTCATCGTTGATGAGGATATTCAGAATCTGGCTTCGGTCTGCAGAAACTCCCGCATTCTGATACTGTTTAAGCATAGCATCCACTTCATCATTTGTGATTGCTTTATTTCTGATAAGATTAACTGTTGCTGCAGGGCTTGACACGAGGCTTGCAGCACCTATTACAGACAGAGCAAGAAAAAGCACAAGCAGAACAGATAAGAATCTCTTTTTCATTTTGATTAACTCCTTTCCAGTTGGATATTTTTGCCAAGGGAGCCTGCCTCACTGGCATTTTTGACAGTAAAGCTTGCATTGACGAGCATACCCTGCTCTTCCATCGCCTTCATCAGGTTGATGGTTGTCTTAGAACTCCTGATTCCAGATAATACCACAGCCAGAGAGCGTTTGCCTTCTGCTCCAGGTGTAGTTTTCAAGTATTTTGGAACTATATCAGGGATTCTTGCGCTTATGAAGCTGCTCTGAGTGGAGACAAGAACAATAAAATCATAGAAAGTGAGTCTCTCTTCATCGACATAAGCATTTAAAAGTGTCACCTCATATTTTTTTGAAAGTGCTGATGAGAGAGAAGATGCAATCTGCTTTACTTTCTGGTCCTCCCTGTCTCGTCCAGCATATACAAGTGCGACTTTCATCGAAACCTCCGCTTAAAAGAAAAAAACCGGCCCATGGTTTGAGGCCGGCAAAAATGTACTGCAAATCAGTTTGCGCTTTCAGAAGCAGGAACCTCACTCTGGCTTTCGTTTGTAAGCCATGTTGTTCCAGCTTCAGCTCTCTGTGTCTGCTCAACTGCAGCAGTAAGATCCTCGCTTCCTGTTCTGTGTGTCAGTGCTACAAGAAGAGCAAGCACAAGAAAGAGAATTGCAAGGATAGTGGTAGCCTTGGTGAGGAAAGCATTGCTCCTTCCTCCGAAAGCAGTGCTGCTGTCTCCGCCGAATACTCCGCCAAGACCTGTGCTCTGCTCACTCTGGATTGCAACTAGGAAAACCAGAAGAAGTGCTACCAAAACAAAAAGTACCAATAGGATGATTCCTAAAACTGTCATTCTATCACTCCAGCTTATTTATTGAATGTTAAAATAGGCAGGAACTGCTCGACTGAGAGGCTTGCACCACCTACAAGTGCTCCGTCGATGTTTTCCTTAGCCATCAAGGCCTTAACATTTCCAGCCTTAACAGAACCACCATACTGTATAATCAGGTTTTCTGCAATATCCTTTGAGTACAATCTCTCAACAGTTTCCCTGATAAAGAGATGAGCGCTGTCAGCATCCTCTGCACTTGCAGTCTTTCCTGTTCCGATTGCCCAGACTGGCTCATAAGCGATTGTTATATGTGACATAGCAGATGCATCGACATCCTTCAAGCCAACCTCAATCTGAGAAGAAAGAACTTCTTCAAGCTTGCCAGCCTCTCTTTCCTCAAGTGTCTCACCAACACAGTATACGACATCCATGCCGCACTCAAGAGCAAGAAGAATCTTGCCGTTAATGATCTCGTTTGTCTCTCCGTAGTACTGTCTTCTCTCGCTGTGGCCGAGAATTACAGTATTTACTCCCAGATCCTTGAGCATCAGAGGAGATACTTCTCCTGTATATGCTCCGCTCTTGTGGTCAGCCATGTTCTGAGCTGCAACAATGATCGGAGAGTCTTTGAGAATCTCAAGAACAGCAGGGATTGTTACAAATGGAGGAGCAACCATCATCTTCACATCCGCGCCCTTTTCTTTGACAGCAGCAAGAAGGGCCTTTGCATACTCCCTTCCCTCTGTTGCTGTCATGTTCATTTTCCAGTTTCCTGCAATATATGCCTTTCTCATCTTATTTCTCCAGTGCCTTGATGCCAGGAAGAGTCTTTCCCTCGAGGAATTCAAGAGAAGCACCGCCGCCTGTTGATACATGGCTGATCTTTGATGCGAGACCGAACTTGTTGATAGCTGCGACACTGTCACCGCCACCTACTACGCTTGTTGCATCGCTTTCTGCAAGAGCCTTGGCGACCTCTTCTGTTCCCTTGGCAAACTGAGCAAACTCGAATACGCCCATAGGACCATTCCATACAACGCTCTTTGCGCTCTTGAGCTCAGCCTTGATGAGCTCCACTGTCTTTGCTCCGATATCCATTCCCATGAGATCATCAGAAATATCTACTGAGTCAACAGCAACAGCTTCTGCACTCTCGCTGAATTCTGAAGCACAGACATGATCAACAGGAAGAATGACCTTGACTCCCTTTTCCTCAGCAGCCTTCAAAAAGTTCTTTGCTGTGTCAAAATAATCAGGCTCTACAAGGCTCTTGCCGATCTTGTGTCCGAGAACTGAAAGGAATGTGTAAGCCATTCCACCACCGATGACAATTGTGTTGCATGTCTTTACAAGGGACTCAAGAACAGTGATCTTGCTTGATACCTTGCTTCCGCCGATGATTGCGACAAAAGGCTTTTCAGGGTTCTCAAGAAGCGGAGCCATATACTTAACTTCCTTTTCAATAAGAAATCCTGCATAGGAAGGAAGATAGTGGCTTACGCCCTCTGTTGATGCATGTGCTCTGTGAGCTGTTCCGAATGCATCGTTTACATATACATCGCCATAGCTTGCAAGTGTCTTTGCAAACTCAGGATCATTTTTTTCCTCTCCAGGATAGAATCTCACATTCTCAAGCATGAGAACATCACCTGGCTTGATAGCACTTACAAGAGATGCGACCTCATCTCCGATTACATCCGGAGCAAGAGTTACTTTCTTTCCAAGAAGCTCCTCAAACTTCTCCTTGACAGGAAGAAGAGAATAATCCATGTTCTTCTGTCCCTTTGGACGGCCGAAGTGTGTCATGATGATAAGGCTTGCACCCTCATCAAGGATGTACTTGATAGTAGGAAGTGCTGCAAGGATTCTTGTCGGGTCTGTGACCTTTCCTTCCTTTACAGGGCAGTTGAAATCAACACGGATAAGAACCTTCTTTCCCTTAAGAGATGCATCTTTAACTGTATTTAATACCATAAATTACTCCTATAGTGAAAAAGGCCTGCATCAGGCAGGCCCATAAAATACAGGCTGAAATCAGCCGTTGACTTTCTTCATGTGTGCAATCAGATCGAGAACCTTGTTTGAGTATCCGATCTCATTGTCGTACCATGAAACAACCTTAACAAATGTGTCTGTAAGAGCAATACCTGCCTTAGCATCGAAGATAGATGTTCTTGTATCTCCGAGGAAGTCAGAAGAAACAACTGCCTCATCTGTGTAGCCAAGGATGCCCTTGAGCTCGCCCTCAGATGCTTCCTTCATTGCAGCGCAGATCTCGTCATACTTTGCAGGCTTAGCAAGATTTACAGTAAGGTCAACAACAGAAACATCAAGAGTAGGAACTCTCATTGACATACCTGTGAGCTTTCCGTTGAGCTCAGGAATAACCTTTCCAACTGCCTTTGCAGCACCTGTTGAAGATGGGATGATGTTTCCGCTTGCAGCTCTACCACCTCTCCAGTCCTTCATGCTTGGTCCGTCAACAGTCTTCTGTGTAGCTGTTGTTGAGTGAACAGTTGTCATAAGACCATCAACGATTCCGAACTTGTCGTTGAGAACCTTTGCAATAGGAGCAAGACAGTTGGTTGTGCAGCTTGCGTTAGAAACAAACTGTGTTCCCTTTACATATGTCTTCTCGTTTACACCAACAACGAACATCGGTGTGTCGTCCTTAGAAGGAGCTGACATAACAACATACTTTGCACCAGCGTTGATGTGTGCCTGTGCCTTTTCCTTTGTGAGGAAGAGACCTGTTGATTCAACAACATACTCTGCACCTACTTCGTCCCACTTGAGCTCGTTAGGATCCTTGCATGCTGTTACTCTGATTTTCTTTCCGTCTACAATGAGAAGAGACTTCTCAACATCAGCCTCGATTGTGCCGTTGTACTGACCATGCATTGTGTCATACTTGAGCATGTAAGCAAGGTAATCTACCGGGCAGAGGTCGTTGATACCTACAATCTCGACATCCTTTCTTGTCATTGCAGCGCGGAAGACAAAGCGTCCGATTCTTCCGAATCCATTAATTCCAACTTTCATCGAATTTTCTCCTTCTACATTATCTTAAATCGATAATAATTTACTAATTAACTAACAGATAAAAAATACCACTTTTTTACCGATAAGTAAAGAGAAATCATAAGACAGGGCTTTCTTTGAGCTATTTTTCCTGACTTAAAGATTTATCCAGCAAAATAGCGCGCAGAATCTCTTCCTGCTTTATGAGCATTTCCTCTTTTTCAAAGTCATTGCTTTCATGGTCATAGCCCATAAGATGCATCATCCCATGAAGAACAAGACGCATAAGCTCCTGTGAATAAGGAACTGAAAACTCTTTTGAATTCTTCATTATGAAAGATGGAGAGATGAATATATCTCCAAGCTCTTTTTCTTCAAAGTCAAATGAAGGAAATGATGCATCATCATCCAAGGCAAATGTAAGGACATCTGTTGAAGAGTCCATGTTCCTGTATTCACTATTAAGCTTTCTCATCTCGTCATCAGAGATGAATGAAAGCGAGAAATTTCCTTCTAAGCCAAGTGCGCTGGAGGCCTTTTCTATGAATGAAAGCACAGCCTTCTCATCTATTTCATTTCTCATCTCATCACTTTCAAAATAGATTTCAGTTTTCCTTGTTGTCATACTCTATCCTCTGATGGTCTCGTCCTACAAGGGACAGGATGAACGTGTCCTTGATGATATCAAGATCAGTGAGAGTCAGCGAGCTCTGAGAAAGCTGATTGTGATTGATCTTGCTGATAATGATATTGCTTATAAGACGGTCATATTTGTTTGTATTCGGGTTCTTGAGAGTGCGGCTTGCTGCCTCAGTACAGTCAGCAAGCATTACGATTGCGCTCTCTGGGCTCTGAGGAGGCTCTCCGTTATAGCGGTAATCCTCCTCGCTTACGCTCATGTTTGCTGAAGCTTCCTTTTTGGCCTCGTTATAAAAATATGTGATTATATCGTTCCCATGATGCTCGCTGATTATGTTTATGACCTCCTGGGGGAGCCCGATCTCCTTGGCCTTCTCCACTCCAAGACGGACATGGCTCTTGATTATAGCCGCAGAAAGGCTTGTAGTTATCTGGTCATGAGCATTCTTTCCGCTCTGGTTCTCGATAAAATACTCTGGGTGCTCGCTCTTTCCTATGTCATGATAAAGAGCACCGACTCTTGTAAGCTCGGCATTGGCCCCTATCGCCTTTGCTGCCTGATAGGACATGTCAGAGACATTCCTTACATGATTGAATGTGCCCTGTGCAACATGTGCAAGACGGTTTAATGTCGGAGTGTCTGTATATGAAAGCTCATGAAGACGGAATATAGTGGGAAGATTGAATATCTTTTCAAGGAGAGGAAGCGTTATTGAAACAGCAATATACGTGACTACCACATTCAGAACAACAAGTATCATGTTGTTCACAAGCATCTGGTAGCTGTAGCCTGCAAAAAGGGAAAAGAGTCCTGTAGTAAGCGCAGCTACAATAGACGAATAGAAAGCCTCATAGATTATGTCTATCCTGTTTGTTCCAAAGCGGATGAACATCACAGAGGCCTCGATAATTACAATTAGATTGAAGAATGTGTACTTGTCGCTCGACTGGTAGATCACGGCAAAGCCGGAGAGGACAAACCCGGTTATGAATCCTATTCTCCTCCTGTTTGTGATGCATGTGAACATCACAGGAAGATACAGATAAGGCATTATGGATGACGGGCTGTACGACTGGTAGTTGTCAATAGAAAGCACAAGCCAGAGGAATGTGAGAATCTCTGTCAGAACAAGGCCTGAAAGAAAAAGAAGCGAATAAAGCGGTGTGCGGAAATGATAAGGCATGAAATATACGAAGAAATATATTCCAAAAGCAAGGACAGTGATCAGGAACACAGCCTGGACAAGCATGTTCACCATGTCAGCAGACGGCGCCTGGTTGTTGATGATATCCACTATCCTCAGCATCCTTTCTGTTATCACTTCATCACGGCGAATTATCTCATCCCCTTTCCCGATGTATATGATTGAAGAAGGAGTATTGAGCGAGGCCTCCTGACGCATATTGTTTGTCTTGTATTCATCATAAAAGACATTTGTGTAAGTAAAGAGATCAACTGCGTCGCTTATCAGCTTTATATCCTCATATGTGAGGTTTGAATATGAGGAGTAAGCCTGGTCCAGAATGCTTTTAAACAGCGTTGCTTCTGTAATGAGGCCGTTTGTCGATATTCTTTTTGCCGATGCTCCGCTTGCATTGTCAAAAAGGATTGTGTAGTATCCCTCTGCATTTGATGTATTGAGTTCCTGAGCAGAAAATACTCCGGAAAGAAGTATCTGGCTCTGGTTTTCTTCAATCAGACGGGAAATGACCAGAAGATTTTCAGCAGAAAGAGAAAGAAGGCGGGAGGTGACATCAAGTGTGTCATTATATCCTGCATCTGAAAGATAATAGCGGGCAACTGACTCGTTTCCAGTAATCACGGCCTTAAGATAATCTGTAAGGATATTCCTCATCTCAAGAGTTTTTGAAAGAGAGAGGGAATAATAAGGGAAAACGGCCTTTTGTGCATTCTCCTTTGCCATTTTGGTCTCCACTTCATCGACAAAGGAAAAAGAAATGGGACTTACTACAGTCTCATCAGAAAGCTCGCCTGCTACATATTCTCTTGACAGTTTTATATTTCCGCTGTCCAGCTTTGAATAAAAGAACGGAAGAAGTACTCCAAGCAGGACAGAAAGGATTGCAAGGAAGATAAAGGCTATCTTCTGCGCTTTAGAAAAGTATTTTACAACATCAAGATATAAGCGGTCCTTAATCTTCATCCTCATCCTCGTATGCTTTTATTATATCGCGTACAATGCTGCTTCTTACAGTGTCATTTGCACTGAATCTGACAATTGAGAGCCCTTCTATGCCTTTCAGCCTTTTAACTGCATCCACAAGCCCTGACTTTTCTCCCCTTTTTAGGTCGCTCTGCTCAGGGTCCCCAGTAATTATGGCCTTGCTGTTTTCTGCAAGTCTTGTAAGGAACATCTTCATCTGGGCTGATGTTGCATTCTGTGCCTCATCGAGAATCACAACAGCGTTGGCAAAGCTTCTTCCTCTCATGTATGCGAGAGGAGAAAGCTCAAGAACCCCGTTCTCTTCAAGACGCTTAATCTGAAGAGGAGGAAGAACATATTCCATCGCATCATAAAGGGGCCTCAAGTAGGGAGAAAGCTTCTGCGTAAGATCGCCTGGAAGAAAGCCGAGAGTTTCTCCGGCTTCAACAACTGGGCGTGCAAGTATTATCCTGTTCTTCCTTCCCCTGAGCACTTCCTCAAGCGCATAGCATACAGCAAGGAAGGTCTTTCCAGTTCCTGCAGGACCGTAGGAAATGATGACCTTGTCCTTTTTCAGGCTTTCCATGTATTTTCTCTGGCTCTCGCTCTTTGGCCAGATTGTCTTTGAAGAAATAGTGAAAGAGATTTTTTCTTCAGAAAATGAAGACACATCCTTTCCATCAATTATCTTCTGATAAACCATGAATATCTCACTCTCATTTATCTCTCCCCTTTCCTTTGCGATGTTTTCAAGGGCTGCAAAGAGATGGGTAAAATATTTGTTGTCCCTGCAGCTGACAACAAGGCCTTTGAGAGTAAGCTCAGAAGAAAGGAGCATCTCTATGTATGGAATGTTCTTGTCATTTGCACCGAGAACGGATTCAGCGTACTCGGCTTTTGAAAATACGAATGAATCAAGCATTATCAGGAAAAATCATAATACAAAAGAGAGAAAAAGTGAATAAAATGCTATCTCCTCTGCCATATTCCACCATTATTTCTCCACTTCTCATCAACATTGAGATCCGGGAACGTGTTCCATGAGAGATAAACAGAGAACTCGGGTATGAACTGATATTTGTTGTTATAAAGCTCAATTGAGGATTTATACTCAAGACTTAGCGCCCAGTCCTGCATGTAGTGAGTAAATGAAATCTCAAACTCAGTGAGATTGAATCCTGTATGCTTTCTTCCCTCCCCGAAGAAATCAAAGGATGAAAGAAGATCATCCCATAAAGCAGAAAATGAGAAATTCTTGTTGTCATCAAAATACTTATAGAACTGGTTGTTCTCGCTCTTGAAAGAGAAAGTGAGGTCTGCAAATTCTGCAATTGAGAAAACAAGCTCAGGCTCGAATGCAAAAGAGGAAGCTGCAGGTGTCAATGCATCCACAGAAAGGCTCATGTTTATATTGAACGAAAGATATATCCTTCCCTTCCAGAACTGGAAAGCCTGCTTGCCGCTTTCAGCTTTTACAGCAAGAGAAGAAAGGGATACTGAGTCATAGCGCCCTGAGAAATCGAAAGAGAAAGAAAGATACGGGATCTTCACACTCGTTCTTATCCTTTCAAAATTCAGGCCATCAAAATCAAAATCGATTTCTTCAGAAATGCTGTATTTGCCGTCCTCAGTTGAGAATGTGATTATATAATCAAATGAAAGAGGCGCAAGCTTTCCTTTTGCTGATATGTCCTGACTTTCATAAAGAACATCTAGTGCGGTTTTGAAATATGTTGTCTCAAGAGAGAATGCCGCATTTATATCATTGCTCTCAAGCCTTCCATCCCTGTCCTTGAAAAGGTATGAAAAGGACAGACTGAGGCCCTCATAGCGGTAAGAGATCTCAGGACGGAGGCTGGATGTGAGCGGATAAAGGGTATAAGTCACTGCCGGAGTGAGTGTGCCCCAGGAAGAAAGCTCAAAGCTCTTGGAAAGCCTTATGTCATGAAGAAGAATGCTTTCTTTGTCAAAGGATGCGTACGCAATTTTCTCCCCTCCGTTTTCCTTTTCATAATCAATCAGCCTGGTGCTGAGGCGGTATCTGATTCCGATAAAGGGAAAGGAAACGGTAAGGGCGTTCACTAAATCTGCATCAAGCTTGCTGCTCTTATCGTTTGCCTTCTCATTTTCTCTGAATCTTACATCACTAGATATCTTGTTGTAGACGGAGAAATAGGAAGAAAGATCAAGAGAAAGATCAATGTAGGTTGAAAAGACATTATCAAGGTTTTCTGAATAGATTTCGCCGCTTTTATATTCCTTTTTCCTCTCAAGACTTTCAAAGAGACTGTAGCCAAGAGAAAATGAATATGTGTCTGTGTTCCTTCCCTTTTCTTTCTCATTTTCATAAAGAGGATGAAGAAGAGAGCTTTTTGCGACAAACGCGTCAAACTCTGTTTTCTCTTCTTCCTCCTCGCTCATCTCAACTCTTTTTTCCGTATCAAAGAATGCACCTGCCATCTTAAGGGAAAAGGATGGAAGCGTTGCAGAGGAGATCACATAAGAGTCTTTTGTCCCATCATAGTCATAGCTTTCTGAGATGACAAAATCATCAAGAACAAAAGATGAAAGATATTTGCTTCTGTAAGATGAGGGCAGAGAATAAGAAAGCTCAAAAGATCTTTCTATGCTTCTCAGCGCTGTGGTGCTGAAAGTGGTTGGAAAGCTTGAGCGCTGCATAAAGAGAGGCTCAAGTGAGAAAGCAGTGTTTCTGTTCATATAGCTGTTGAGCACCAGGGAGTCTGAATAAAACGGAAGACTGAGCAGAAGATCAAGTCCATATGCGCTATATCTTATGCTGTTCTGAGAATAATATCTGAAATTTGAGCCGCCTACTTTCTCAAATGAGAGGGCAACGCCGGAGAGTGAAGATATATTCAGGGTTTTTTCGAAGAAATTCAGAGAAAGATCGACTCCCGCATGAAGGCCAGCGCTCTTATAGGCATCAAACATCAGGACCAAATAGCTCTCACTTTGCTCTGCCCAGCTTTCAAGAGCACTTTTTTCAGATGTATTTGAATAATATGCACCATATGGAGAATATGAAGAAGTATCCTCACCGGATGAGAAAAGAGAGAGAAACGATGATTCTTCCTTGCTCTCTATCCTATTGCTGTGCCCGAAGAGCTCAAAAGTGGTGTTCAAAAACGCACCGCGCTCAGATGAGAATCCGAATGACGGGTTTCCAATCATGCGGCTTCCCGGATAGAAGAAGAAAGGGAAATAGAAAATCGGAACCCTTCCTATTTTGAGCACTGCGTTCTCTATCATCAGATCAGAGCCAGGAAGCATCGATATCGAAGAAGCTGAGATTGATGAGAGCGGATCTTTCTCACGCGATGCTATAAAGCCGTCTGTGTATATTGCTCCCCCCTCTGCTGTGCTTTCAAGGCTACGGCCTACTGAATAGATTTCAATAATCTTATTATCGCTGTTCTTCTTTTCTGTGTGCGTTGAGGCATTTAGGATGTTTATGCTGTCCTTGTCATAATAGAGAGTAAGCACATCTGCTGAAACTGATGCATCCTCAAAGCCTTCAAGATTTACAGAGCCGAGAGCGGAAAGAATGCCATCTTCAAGGGAAAGCGAGATATGATCTGCATTCAGGGTATAACTCTTGTCTGCGCTTTTTACAGCAAGCTGGACATTTCCGCTCATCTCTACAAGAAAAGATGATGATGAGAGAGTGTCACATTTCATTATCTCAACAGAAACAGTGCCGCTCTCGCCTTCATCTGCCCTGTATTCCTCTATATTCTCCGCTTCATAAAGAAGACTTCTCTTTTCCTGGTCAGTTAGTCCTTCTCCTGCTATCCCCCTGTTATTCAGAAGACTGTCCAAAAGCGCAGTATCAGCATAATAGATATCATGGCTTTCAAGCGCAGAGAGAGAAAAGAGAGAAAAAGAGATGAGCAGGAAAAGAAGGACTTTCTTCAAAGCAACCTCTTTAAAAACTGGCCTGTATAGCTTTCCTTGCACTGTGCAATCTCTTCAGGAGTGCCGGATGCGACCACTCTTCCCCCGTCATCTCCGCCCTCAGGACCGAGATCAATGACATAGTCGCAGGTTTTGATCACATCAAGATTATGCTCAATCAGAATGACTGTGTTTCCCTGATTAACCAGGCGCTCAAGTGTCTCAAGAAGCTTCTTCACATCGGCAAAATGAAGTCCTGTTGTGGGCTCATCGAGAATATAGAGCGTCTTTCCGGTTCCTATCTTTGAAAGCTCAAGAGCAAGCTTCACCCTCTGCGCTTCACCCCCTGAAAGAGTGAGCGCGCTCTGGCCGAGCCTAATATAGTCAAGGCCCACATCCATTAATGTCTCAAGCTTTCTCCTGATTGAAGGAATCGCATTAAAGAGCTCATAAGCCTCCCTTACAGTCATTTCAAGCACATCTGAAATGTTCTTTCCCTTGTACTGGACAGTCAGCGTTTCCTTATTGTAGCGCTTTCCGTCACAGACATCACAGCGTACAAAGACATCTGGAAGGAAGTGCATCTCTATCTTCAGCTGCCCATCTCCATGGCAGTTCTCGCATCTGCCTCCCTCAACATTGAATGAGTAGCGGGATGCACTAAAGCCACGAGCCTTGCTCTCAGGAAGGGATGCAAAGAGATTTCTTATTGCCGTAAAGACATCAACATATGTTGCAGGATTGCTTCTGGGGGTGCGCCCTATCGGGCTCTGATCTATGTTGATGACCTTGTCTATGTTCTCAAGCCCTTCCAGGCTCTCATAGCCGTCAAAACGCTCCTTCTTCTTTGCAAGATGATCCTGGATTGCAGGAAGAAGAACCTCATTTAAGAGAGTGCTCTTGCCACTTCCTGAAACTCCTGTGATCACGCTCATTGTCCCAAGAGGAATCGAGACATCAATTCCTTTCAAATTGTTCTTCCTGCATCCTTTAATTGTAAGCAGCTTTCCATTTCCGTTCCTTCTGATTACAGGAACAGGGATGGTAAGCTTACCTGAAAGAAAGAGCCCTGTAACAGATTTTTCACACCTGGCAACATCATCCGGAGTTCCCTCAGCGACAACTTCTCCGCCAAGCTCTCCTGCCCCGGGTCCAATATCTACAAGGTAATCAGCCGCACGCAGCGTATCCTCATCATGCTCAACTACAATGACCGTATTTCCTATATCGCGCAGATTCTCAAGAGTCTTTATAAGCTTTTCATTGTCTCTCTGATGAAGACCTATTGACGGCTCATCGAGAACATACATGACACCGGTAAGGGCAGATCCTATCTGGGTGGCAAGCCTTATCCTCTGCGCTTCACCTCCAGAGAGCGTTGCAGCCGCGCGGTCAAGCGTGAGGTATCCAAGTCCCACATTCTTTAAAAAATTCAGGCGGCTGGATATCTCTTTTAAAATCTGGCGCGCAATTTCCTCCTCTGTCTTTGAAAGAGTCAAGGAAGAAAAGAAATCCAGGCTCTTTATGACGCTCAGCTTCGTTGCCTCCATGATATTATATCCGCCGACCTTCACTGAAAGCGCATCAGGGCGGAGGCGCAGACCCTTGCAGGTAGGACATGTTGAGAAGCTCATGAAAGACTCAAGCCATATCCTTATATTGAGGCTGTATGTCTCTTTCAGTCTTCTCTCCAGATCAGGAATTATTCCTGGAAAAGTCTCATCATAATCGACATGACCGCTTTTCGAGCTGTGGTTATAGCGGTATGGGATCTTGTCCGTTGTGCCGTAGCAGAGCTTGTCAAAGACAGCTGGAGAAAGAAGCTCAATCGGTGTATCGAGATTATAGCCATAGTAGCGAAAGAAGGCTTCAAAGCGTGCCTTGTCGTAATTTCCATTCTGGCTTGCCGTCCTTATCGCTCTCTGGTTATATGAAAGGCTTTTATCGGGGATGATCTTGTTTATGTCAAAGACCTTGTTCGCACCAAGGCCGTTGCAGTCAGGACATGCCCCAAAAGGGTTGTTGAAGCTGAAAAGCCTAGGCTCAACCTCTGCAAGCGTTATTCCGCAGTCAGGACAGCTGTTGCGCTCAGAGTATATCTCGCTTTTATCTTCATCGACATACACGACCTCAACAAGCCCCCGCGACATCTCAGTTGCCTTTTCTATGGCATCTGAAAGTCTCATCCTGTGCTCACTTGAATTCTTTATCCTGTCGACAAGAATGGAAATATTGTGCTTCACATTCTTCTCAAGGGATGGAATCTGCTCATCGATGTTGAACACATGAGAGTCAATGAGTGCTCTTGTGTATCCTAGCTTCACTGCATCCTCAAGTGTTTTTTTGAACTCCCCTTTCTTTCCTCTTGCAACAGGGGAAGCAATCATGAGCTTTCCGCCCTCTGGATGAGAGAATATTATGTCGATGATCTGGTCAATCGACATTTCAGAAATCTCTTTTCCGCACTTCGGGCAGAATTTATGCCCGATTCTTGCCCATAGAAGGCGGTAGTAGTCATAAATCTCTGTCACTGTGCCCACTGTAGAGCGCGGGTTTCTGTTGGTGCTCTTCTGCTCAATGGAGATTGCAGGAGAAAGGCCTTCAATGAAATCCACATCGGGCTTTTCCATTCTCCCCAGAAACTGACGGGCATAGCTTGAAAGGCTCTCCATATATCTTCTCTGCCCTTCTGCAAAGATTGTATCAAAGGCAAGAGAGCTCTTTCCGCTTCCTGAAAGCCCTGAAAGAACAATCAGGGAATTCTTTGGAAGAGTGAGGTTTATGTTCTTCAGATTATGCTCACGGGCTCCTTTGATTACCAGATAATCACTCTTGGATTGCATCTAGAAGCTCCTTTTCTGCATTGGAATAATCGACCTCTTTATAAAGCTCTCCCTTTTTATAGAGAAATGCTTTTCTTCCTATTCCTGTAAGCGCGAAATCAGCCTCTTTAGCCTCTCCCGGGCCGTTGACTTGGCATCCCATTATAGCAACAGTAATATCCTTGTCCAGCATCAGAAGCTTTTCCTCAAGGCTTTTCACCATGCGCTCTGTGTCAAATGTATGCCTTCCGCAGCGCGGACAGGAAATAAGGCGAACTCCGGTCTTCTTGAGGCCAAGCGTGCGCAGGATCTCACAGGCTGAAATCACCTCATCAGAAACACTTCCTGTAATAGAAACTCTGATAGTGTCCCCGATTTTCTCATTAAGAAGATTTCCAAGAGCCCATGTGGACCTGACAGATGATATTACCGAGCTTCCCGCCTCCGTAACACCAAGATGTATAGGATAATCACATAAAGCCTTGAGCTTCCTGTTTGCCTCAAGTGTTTCTTCCGTGCTGCTTGACTTCAAAGATACGACTGTGTTGGTAAATCCAAGAGACTCAAAATCATTGATGTAGCTGAGTGCTGTCTCAACCATCAGATCAGTCCTTTTTAGTCCTTTGTTATTAGCTGGAAGAGAGCCGCTGTTCAGTCCGATTCTTATTGCAACACCGCTATCCAGTGCGGCGCGAACAACTTCATCCCTTTTCCACTTTGCTCCGATGTTTCCCGGATTTATCCTGATCTTGTCGGCCTTGTTCTTTATGGCATCGATGGCAAGAAGATAGTCAAAATGTATGTCTGCAACAACTGGAATCACTGAGCGTGAGGCAATTTCCTTAAATGCAGAGCCGTCCTCTTCAGAGGTATAGCTGAACCTTATGAGATCGCAGCCCATCTGAGCAAGTTTTCCAATTAGCTCTACAACCGAATCTGTCTCATCAGCTTTTAAAGCAGAGTTGTACATTGTCTGAACCCTTACAGGATAGGATCCCCCGATATAAAGATTCCTTACTTTTGCTTTCTTAGTGCTGAACATCGTATTCTCCATTCAAGACAAAGTGAGAGATGCTTGAATCCCCTTCTTCCCTGACCATGAATTTCTCTCCAGGAAGAAGAAGGGCGCACCTTCCCTTTTCAAGTTTTGTCACAGAAAGCACCTCGCTGCTCTCGCTGTTTTCCCTGTAGCTCGTATAAAGCAGAAGAGAGCCTGAAAGCACCATGAAAAAATGGGAAAATGATCTGTCGACAAAAAAAGAAGAGAAAGGGAAATCAGAACTCTCATACTTTTTTATATTCTTCAGCTCTTCCTCAATTGAAGTGTATTTTAAAATCTCTTTTGCGCTTGCTGTGACCATAAAAAGGATTATATCAGATGAAAGGAAAAGAAAAAACTGACTGAAAAAAAGATTCAGCCAGTTATTTCAAACAGTGTTTTCTTTTTTCTCTTATAGGACAAGAAGTGAGAGAACAAGAGTGAAAAGCGCTACTGTCTCAACAATACCGATTACAATGAAGTAGTTCGCAGTTCCCTTTCCTGTCTCGCCAAGGCTGTCACAGGCGCAGGCTGAAACCTTTCCCTGGAAGAATGCAGAAAGTCCTATTGCAATTCCTCCGAAGACTCCGATTCCGAAGCAAAGCAGAGCATTGGTTCCGCTTTCAATCGCGCTTTGAATGAAAGTCATAAGCAAAAAGCCGTAAATTGTCTGCGTCAGAGGAGCACCTGCAAACGCAACCATAATAAAAGGTGCGGGCTTACCCTGTGAAAAACACTTCTTCCATGCTCCGATTGCAGCCTGAGAGGCAACCAGAGCTCCCATACCTGAGCCCATTGCAGAAATTGCAAGTGCACATGCCATACCGATATAAGCTATGTTACTCATAACAAAACTCCTTTCTCCTTTTACTCAGCCTTCTTTGAAAAAGGCTCATATTGATGACCGGACCACTCCATTCCAAGCTGTCCGGAGAATTCCAAAAGATTGAGTCTCACTCCGTGAACTATCACGGAAAGCACTCCCATTACAAGATTCAGAACATGACCTAGAAGAATGACAATCAGCGCAAGAGGAATGCCTGCTCCGCTCATCATTCCGCCTGCCATGTTATTAAAGCTCTCTGCAATTGCAAGGCTTGCCATACCAACGGCAAAAAGACGGATATAGCTCATTATGTTGGAAAATGCAGAGACCGTATTGAGGAATGTCGTAAAGAATCCCGCAAGGCCTGAAAGCATTCCCTTTACAAATGGTACTCCCGGTGCCTGAGAGCCGAATAAAAGCACGAGGACATATCCTGTTGCCACAGAAATCGCGACAGCCTTGAAATTACACTCAGTACCGATGACAAGATAAAGGACAAGACCATAGAGAACCAGTATGTCCAAAAGCCATCCCAGGTCTGCAACAAAGGAAAGGTCCTTTGATTTTATCTTTCTTACAACATTGATGATGCATGCAAGCGAGAGCTGGATTGTACCGAGGATGAAGCAGAACTTCATGACCATGTTCTGCGCCCATGTGGAATCAACACCCATCACTTCAGGGAAATTAGTGATTTGAGGAATAACAAGAGATTGAAGAAAAGCTGATGAAGAGAGTATCTTCTCGCTTCCAAAATACGTTCCTGTCAATGCACCCCATATTATCGTAGTTATGGAAAGAACATATAAGAGTATGTTGATATCACTTGGTTTCCTGCTCTTTGCATTCATTATCACTGCGGCAATCAAGAATACAAGTCCGTATCCTGCATCTCCTACAATCATCGCAAAGAAAAGAGAGAAGAAGACAAGGAAATAGGAAGAGATATCCATTTCCCTGTAGCCTGGAACTGTTCCAAGGATGTCAAAGACAGGCTTCACGATCCTTGTGACCCTGTTGTACTCGACAAGGGTAGGAACATCATCATCCAAACAAACTTCCCTGATAGCATATGCATATCCTCTTTCCTTTAAAAAGGATGCAAACTCATCCTTGCACTTTGAAGGAATGTAGCCGGAAATATAAGCGACCTCGCCTTCATCCTTGAGCGTTGAAAGACAGTCTGAGTACAATATCTCATTATCAAGCTTTCTTATCTCTCTTTCGATAGCTTTTTTCAGCACAAGATATTTCTTTATATCCTCGTTTATGAGAGCAATCCTGTTTTTGTCTCTCTCAATCTCCTCATCAAGGGAGGAAAGGGAAAGGGATGGAAGAGCAAATTCACTAAGATGAATATTTTCAGGAAGATCAGAAAGAGAAGCAATTGTGTTCAGCTTTCCTTCTTTAAGGAGTATGAAGGAAAAAGTCTCATCTTTTTTTAGCTCCTCTGTCTCTTTCTTTCCTGCCTTATATATCCTGATCTTTATTCCTTTTTTCTCAAGAAGGGCAAAATCTTCAGGATCAAATGAGCCATATTCCCTGATTCTCTCAGCCTCAAGGCTGTTGAGTCTGATTCTTTCAGCTGTCTCCTTCTTTTCTTTGTCCAGGGAATTTATAATCGTGACGGCTTTCTCAACATCCCCGCTTTCTTCTTTTGCTTCTTTCTTCACACCGAGGTCGAGCAGGACCTTAAGGGCATTTGAATAAGTGCTCTTTATTTTTTCAAAGTCCTCAGAGCGTTGGCTTTTTCTCCTGATGTTCTCAATATGCACACAGCCAAGAGTGCAAAGGTCAGAGATACAGGCATTTTTGCGCTTTTCATCAGTGATTATCATACACTTGAGCATCTTCGCTATCATAGCTCTTTTCTCCTTTCTTCTTCTTGGCAATCTTTCCACGCACAACAGCCTGCGTGCTCTGGTCCTGAAGATATATATTGATCTTCTTTATGTTCTCCTTAGCCTCTGGAATCTTCACTTTCTCAAAGAGATTGACTCTCTGGCTTGTGATCCTGAGCTCTCTTTCAAGAAGAGCTATCTCCTCTTCAAGAGTCTTGACCATTGCAGTATATTTTGCAATGTTCTTGAGTGCATCAAGAGCAGTGTCAACCCATAGAGGATAGATATCCAGGTCATAGCGCATGCTTTCAAACTCAAGGGATGAAAAGATTGGAACAACTACTCCCGCAACATTTGAGTGCGTTTTCTTTATCTCCTTTATCTTTATAAGGTTGATTATTGATTCATCATCCTTCAAAAGCCTGTTTGAAGCATATACGGCAACCCAGGATGAGAGGGCATCCTTTGCTTTTTTTTGAGCTTTTCTTATCTCCTCAATCTCCTTGTATGCATCAAAAATAACAATCTGGAGCTGCTGCTTCTTCATGCTAAGGGTTGGCAGATAACGCTCAAACTGCTTCAAGCTGTCTTTCTGTTTCTTGAGCTCGTTCTTTGTAAGCTTGATGCGCATTGCTACTCCTCTGGCCAGTATTTCTCAATCAGATCACTTTTAAGAAGTGTCTCATTCTTCTCAAAGCACTCTGAAAGTATCTTCCAGCCCTCATCAAGAGCCTTCTCAAGCGGGATGTTCACAGAAAGGTCCATCATCCTCTGCTCAAAGAGAGCACCGTATTTCAAGAGCTTTTCATCCCATGAGCTCATCATGAAGCCCATGCTCTTCTTCTCAAGGCTGTCCTTATAGGCTGAGTAGAGCTTTATCATTCCGTCCATGAGGGCTCTATGGTCATCGCGGGTATCCTTATTGACGTTCTGCTTTAGTCTTGAAAGGCTTCCAAAGGGCTCTATGTGTCCGTTTTTAAGGTAGTACTGCCCCTCTGTGATATAGCCGGTATTATCCGGAACAGGATGTGTGACATCATCTCCAGGCATTGTAGTGACAGCAAGGATTGTGACGCTTCCAGCTCCTAAAAAATCAACAGCCTTTTCATACCTTGATGCAAGGGATGAATATAAGTCTCCCGGGTATCCTCTGTTGGAAGGGACCATGTCCATAGTAATTGCAAGCTCTTTCAGGCTGTCTGCGAAGTTCGTCATGTCCGTAAGAAGAACAAGCACTTTCTTTCCCTCCAGAGCAAAGCGCTCAGCAACAGAAAGGGATAAATCCGGAACAAGCGTGCACTCGACTGTCGGATCGCTTGCTGTATGTATGAACATGATTGTATGGCCGAGTGCGCCTTCCTTTTCAAGAGTGTTCTTAAAATAAAGATAGTCATCATACTTCAGCCCCATTCCGCCGAGGATGATTATATCGACTTCCGCCTGTATGGCAATACGGGCAAGAAGCTGGTTATAAGGCTCACCGGAGACGCTGAAAATGGGAAGCTTCTGGGAAACTACAAGCGTGTTGAACATGTCTATCATCGGGATATTTGTCCTGATCATGGTCTTAGGCTGAAGACGGCGGGCAGGATTGACTGAAGGAGTTGTGATATCAATCATGTTGTCCTTGAGAGCCGGGCCGTTGTCGCGAGGCTCTCCTACTCCATTGAATATTCGCCCGAGCAGGTTTTCTGAAAAGCTCACCTGCATTCCATGGGAGAGAAACCTCACTGAGTCTGAGGTGCTGATTCCCTGTGCGCCGGAGAACACCTGGAGGGAGACAAGGTCATTATCCAGCTTGATTACATTCGCATAGCTGATTCCTCCGTCCTTTCTCTCGACAAGGGCAAGCTCCCCAGAGCTTACTCCCTTTGCCCTGACTGTAATTACATTTCCAACAATTGATTCAATCTTTGTATATACTTTCTGCATACCTTACCTCAGTCTGGATCCAAAAAAGCTCTTTAAATCAGCTTCTCTTTGAGCAAAGTCGCTGCTGTTTTCCTCGCTTCCGTTATAGTCAAGAAAACGCTGGCGGACTTCATTGAAGAAAGCTCTAGCATCATCTTTGTCCTTAAGGTTATAAGAAGAATCCACTATTTCCTTCAGGATGTAGAATGTACGTCTCTGACGTTCAACTGAGACAGCCGCATCAACAGGATCGAATGAGTTCTGCTGAAGATAGACTGAATCAACAAGCTCTCCCTTCTGATAGACTATGTAGTCATCAAGGCTCGTGCCCTCTTCTCCTACAACCTTCATCATCTGAGCAACCTCGGCACTCTTTGTGACATAGAAATATACATCCTCAACATCCTTTTTATCAATGATGCCGTCATACTTGCTCCATGAATCTAGAGGATCGATTGCAGGATATTTTCTTGCATCGCTTCGCTCTCTGGAAAGCCCGTGGAAAGCCCCTACGACCTTCAGTGTTGCCTGCGTTACAGGCTCGTCGAAGTTTCCTCCTGCAGGGCTTACAGTTCCTCCGATTGTCACGCTTCCAAGGCTTCCGTCGCTAAGCCTGACAAGACCCGCCCTTTCATAGAACTCGGCAATCCTGCTTTCAAGATATGCCGGGAAGGCCTCATCACCAGGAATCTCTTCAAGCCTTCCGCTCATCTCTCTCATTGCCTGAGCCCAGCGTGATGTGCTGTCTGCAAGAAGAAGGACATCAAGACCCATGTTGCGGTAATACTCAGCCATTGTTACTGCTGTATAAACAGATGCCTCTCGCGCGGCAACAGGCATGCTTGATGTGTTGCATATTATTATCGTTCTTTCCATTAAAGAGCGCCCTGTCTTCGGGTCTGTAAGTTCAGGAAATTCCTTAAGAACCTCGACAACCTCTCCAGCTCTTTCGCCGCAGGCTGCGATTATCACGATATCAACATCAGCATTCTTGCTCGTTAAATGCTGCAGGACTGTCTTTCCTGCTCCGAACGGGCCGGGGATACAGTATGTTCCGCCCTTTGCAACAGGAAGGAAGGTATCGATAAGCCTTATCTTTGTGACCATTGTATCGCGTGGCATCAGGCGCTCTGTGTAACCTCTGATCGGAATCTTCACAGGCTGCTCGATCACCATCGACAGGCTCTTCTTTTCTTTCTTCTCATTTTCAATCACGCAGATTTCATCATATGCGCGGTATCTTCCCTTTTCCTTGATAAAAATGACCTTCCATTTTTCATTCAGCGTGAAGGGAGTAAAGATCTTATGAGTGAAAAGCCCCTCGGGAACACTTCCGATAATGCTTCCTCCGCCAAGGATATCTCCTTCTTTTACAGATGGTGTGAAATCCCACTCATCATTTTCAATTGCATTGATATATACTCCGCGCTCAAGGAAGAATCCGCATTTTTCAGCCAGGTTGTTCAAAGGGTTCTGAAGTCCGTCAAAGACGCTCTTCAAAAGCCCGGGGCCTAGAGAGACAGAAAGGAGGGAGGATGTGAACTCTACAGCATCTCCGACCTTTATTCCCTCTGTCATCTCATAGATCTGCAGTGATGCGACAGAGCCGGTGACTCTTATCACCTCACCCTTAAGCTTTACTTGGCCGGTAATGACATAGCCGACCTCGTTCTTCATTACGCTTTCATTAAAATGAACGTTAACAAGGTTTCCGTTAACGCCTGTAACAATTCCGCTTTTACTGTTCATCATCACTATCCTTCAAAAGTGTATCTTCAAGTACAGAAAACAAGGACTCAAACTCCTTTCTCCCCTCCTCTTCATCAAATGCATCCCTCTTTTCAGCAATCTGAAGGAGCATGTAATAAAGAAGAAGATTTGAAAAAGAGAAAGGATCAAGATTCCTCATCTTCTCAAAATATTCAAAATATATGGAAAGGATTTCCTTTTCTCCCTCAAGAGGATTCAAAGAAAAGACTGCTTTCCTTATCCTCTCGACAAGATTTAAATCATTCTCATCCACCTCAGCCTTGCCCCAGCCGAGTTTTTCCTTTCTCATCTCGTTTGTGATCTTTCTGACTTTCTTTATAAATGCTGAATACTCAGCAAGCTGAGCACCCTCGCTTTCGCTGACCTGAGAAAGAGAGAGAGCAGAAAGAGCTCTATAGTCCTTATCAGAAAGGTATTCTCTGCTCTTTGAAAGAAATTCAGCTGATGTCATGCCCCTTTTTGCATTAATGCTGATGATGGGGAGCTGCGAGATGAAATAGTAATATGCCATTAAGAGAGAATCTCCCTGATCCTGTCTGAAAGCAAAGCAGAAAGAGATCTAGCAATCTCCTCATCAGACATGTCGATGTATGATGAGTTATCCTTCTTGACAACCCTTATTCCGCCGTTAATTGCGCTCGATGATGAGAGCACTATTCCCTTTTCAAGCTCAGCACCTGTCTTTTTCAGAACTGTGGATAAAAGAAGAGCCTCATCCTCTGGTGAAACAAGAATCCTGTCTTTCTCTTCAGCATAGCCAAGAGAGATTACCTTTTTTATAAGCTCAAGCAATCCTTTCTCATCAAGAGCATCTCTCACGCTCTCATTTAAAAGCTTTTTCATGATATTCTCAATTGAGCTCTTGAAGGAGATTATCATATCGCGCTCAGCCTGACGGATATCGCTGATGGCACCTTCTTTTAAAAGAGCAACTTCTTTTTTGCCTTCTTCAAGAAGTTTTTCCTTTTTCTTCTCAGCATCCTTTACGATTCTCTCTGCCTCTTTCAAGGCATCATTGATGATCTCGTTCTTCTTTTTCTCTGCTTCAGCAAATCCTTCGCTCTTGATTTTCTCCAGAAGATCCTTGATTTCTATTTCCATAACACATCCTCTTATGCAACTAAAAACAGTATAAGTCCATATCAGTGAGAAATAAACAATTTTTTGTTTTTTCTCCCGACACTGCAAGTAAAGTGCATACAAAAAAAGAACAGACTTCTATAATCAGAGCCATGAACAGCGAGTTTCTTACAGAAGAAAAGCTAAGAGGAATAGTAAAAATTGAGAACATGATGAGCGGGAAAGTTTATCTCATGAGCTCAGAGGATATAGTAAAATCATATTCCTCTCTTCGCTTTTCACTTGATATGGGGACATTTTCAAACAAGGATCTCCAGGATGATTATGACAAAACAGGTCTTGAGCTTTTCAATATCGAAAAGGATGTGATTGCCACTAAAAATGAAGACCTTTCTCTTCTTCTTGAGAAAAGAAAGGCCTATTACAGAGAAAACAGCAAGGAGCTCTACTAGATTTCCTTATCCATCTTTATGAGGTTCTTCACAGCTTCCACAGCAACACGTATTGCATTGTCTGTGTCATGCATCTTTATATTCTCCATTCCAAGTGCTTCCCTCTCCTGGTTTCCTACTACAAAGAATGTTGCGCCGCATCTTGCACCAAGATGAGCACAGCATGTGAAGATTGCAGCACTCTCCATTTCAGATGCAAGAACCCCAAGGCGTTTCCATGCTTCCCATTTTTCAAGAAGCATTGCAGAAACCGGCATCTTCTCGGGCTCATGCTGACCATAGAAGCTATCCTTGCACTGCACGACTCCCGTGTGGCTTCTCATTTTTAGGTCATCTGCTGCTTTTTTCAGCGCTAATACAACTTCAAAAGTAGCGACTGCAGGATACTCAATCGGAGCATATTCACGGCTTGTGCCCTCAGCGCGCACCGCACCTGTAGCAATCACAACATCCCCGCCTTTTACATCAAGAGAAATTCCCCCTGATGTTCCCATGCGGATGAATGTATCGCTGCCGCACTTGTATAGCTCCTCAACAGCGATTGAAGCGCTGGGACCTCCTATTCCAGTACTTACTACACTTACTTTTTCTCCAAGAAGTGTTCCTGTATATGTAACGTATTCACGACTGTCTGCGACAAGAGATGCATCATCAAGATACTTTGCAATAAGAGGCACTCTCTTAGGATCTCCGGGAAGAATGACATAGCGCCCGACATCCCCTTTCTTGATATGCAGATGATACTGCACCCCGCTTCCATTCATATAATCTGACATAATCTGTCCTCCAGGGTATCAGTCTAACATCAGCTTGTTTTGACTTCAACAAAAATGTACCCAGTATAAGATCCTGTAAGGAATCTATAATCCTGCCCGGTTATTTCTACATCAACTATAATATCCCCATATGGGATTGTAAGAGTCATATCAAAGTGCACGGTTTCACTAAATGGTTTATAAACATCTAAAGATTTATTTTCTACAAGGCTCATTGTTCTTGAAACAAGCTCAATGCTTTCATTAGATTTGTTTTGTACAACGCTTATTTCTTTATCTATATCTTTTGATTCAGACGTTGCTTTTACGCTGTAATTCAGTCCCTCTGGTCCATACAGCATATAACCATTATCATACTCATCTTCAGATGTAACAAAATAGACTTTAATTGAGCATGATACATCATCCAATGTTTCTTTATATAGCTCCCATGAAAGATCGAACTCAGCTTTTTTCGTTTCATTCTCCCCCTCGCCGCTAGATGCAGAGAAAGTGACAATATTGCTTCCCGGCTGTATATTGCTCGGTTTCAATTCAATATTTGATGATCCATGCTTGAAGAACTTTATGTTAAATGACTTTGAATCCTTTTCTACTGCAGACAAACAGAACATAATGGAAATTGATATGATTGCTATTATGAATATTCTTTTCTTCATTGAGAATCCTCGATTGTGATTTGTATGCTTGTTTTATACGTCTTTCCTGCTTGAACATCATTACCTTCTACATAGAAACTACCTGAAAATGAATATACACGCGGATATTTATAGATATCACTTCCAGTATATAGATTGCTTTCATCGATCACCACAACTCCTTCGTTAGGAAAATTCTCAGAGCCAGTAAAGCTTTTTTTACTTGGGAAATCCATGTTTCTTGTGTAGTAATCAACAGTATGATCAGATCCATCATTAAATGGGGGTGCTCCTGAGATTGTTACTGTTATCGGACTTGTAGTAAAAGCCTGTACATAAAAGAAGAATATATCAGTATAGTACTGGTTTGTAGAAAGGTCATATTTGAAAACCAGTGGATTAGTGCCCGAATTTTCAATGCTGTCTTCTGGAGCAAAAATACTGTTTACTTTTGAAGATGAAAAACCATATCTTACAGATTTCGGCGTTACTTCAAGCTCAACAGGAATATAGTAATAGTCCAGCTGTTCAGAAAAAATAGGAATAAGAATGAAAAGCATCAAAATAAAACAGAATATCTTTCTCATTGTTTATTCTCCAACTTCAATCTAAAAGTACTTATATATTTTTCTGCACTTGCATTAGCCACACTATCTGGAAGAGATGCTGTTATACCAAGAGAACCCCATTTTAATCCACTATTTTCATGATAAGTATAAATTGTATATGTCTTCTCATCGCTGTCAACAGGGACACTGCTGCCATTTGGAAAGGCTGAAAGCTGTTCTTCAGTAAGACTGTTTCCACTGTGGTTCTTACTGAATGAAAGAACTATTGGAAGTTTTCCATTAACTGAGCTAAAAGGAGAGACAGTAAGAGTAAGTTCAACACTTTCATTGCTTATAATCTTCCACCAGAAATAAATAGTCTTTGGTTGTCTATCGCCTGTGATGTTAGAATTTTCATCTATTGAGAAATCTGATGAGAAAACAGTGTTTTCAGTACTGATTTCTGGAGCAGTTGCCGTCTCACTAGATAACAGGCCATTTGAGAAGCCAAAGGCATAATATGAAATATCTGAGCTGAGGCTGAAGTAGAGCACTGGCGTTTCTAAAGTAGCTGAGGAAATGATAAATGCAGGAAAAAGTAAAACTAACAACAATATTATAAATTTTCTCATATCAAACCTCTTCACTCCTGCACAATCGTTACAATAATCTGAGCTGTATATTTTCCAGAACCGGAAAGTAAGGCATCAGAAAGCTTTTCAGTCTCTACATAAAGAGTATATTTGCCGCTATATCTCTTAATACCTGATCCTTCTACTTTACTTATTTTTATTATGATAGGATCTTTTGAAACTGTTGCATCATACCCGCCGGATGATGTTGTATCACTGCCGATAGCAACTTTCCATCCAATAGCATCATTTTCTGCTTTATGAAGATCTCCATTTATGCTGAACTGTATTTCAGGTGCGCTGAAAGCCTCGATATAATAATGAAAATCAACGCTTCCTGTTCCAGAAGATTTTTCAGAAAGTCCTCCATCAGAAGAAAGATTCAATACATAATTTGAATTACTATAATCCGACGAGCTGTTTACATCAGTAAACCAGAATTTTGCATTTCCATAATTAGACAAATCCCATGTAAGGCTGACACTTGCAGTACTGTTGCTATCCAAAGTGGTTCCATAAAAACTTGTTGCAGCAAAAACATGTGAAGAAGATAAGACAATAAGCAGAATAATTAACAGTCTTCTCACTGATTACCTCCTTCATTTTTAATTGTTACAGTCAAGGTTCCAAGATGCAAAGACTGATTTGCTAAAGAAATTGATGATACCGGTATATCAATATCTATTCCAATTGTTTCAAAGCCAGAATCATTGCCGCTACCAGCATTATATCTGTGAATTACAGAAGACTGAGAAAGTGTCTTATCACCTGCTTTAACAGTAACTCCTCCGTTAATAATACTACTATTAAAAGACATAGATACTTTTTGATTCTGATCCGAAACAATAAACCATCTTACATATAACAAAGCATCATTTGAATATTTTATATTGCCATTCTCAATCTTAGAATCTTTTATGGAATATGTAGAGCCTGGATTAGTAAGAACAGAAGGGGTTGTTGAGAAAGCGACATTCGCAATATTCATATCTTCAAGATTCCAGGACACTGTAGCACTTGCGCTTGCCTCCCCAAGCTTTCCAGAAAAATTATCTGCAAAGAGAAATGCAGTGATAAAAGATAAAAGAAATATGAGAATAATCTTTTTCATATCAATCTCCTGCAGTCACCTTTAGAGTGAATGTCGCTTCATATAGTCCTGAAGTGACAGTATTATCAATTTCTGCTGATACAGCAAAGCCCAAACTTCCTACGGTAAGCAGACCTTTGTTTTTTGTATTGAATACAGTTGCTGAATTACCTTCAACAGCATTTACTGGAGCAAGAGCAGAACCGTTTCCATATGATTCGCCAATTGAGAGAATCAGAGGAATGGATTTATTTTTATCTGATCTGTTTATAAAATCAGACCATGAAAGAGTTCCTGTACAATTTTTATTATTGATTATCTTCCAGAAAACATATTGAGTACTGCTCTCTATTCTGAAAGTGCCATCTTGATTGTCAGGAATCTCATCAAGGCGGAAAGATGATACAGGTTTTATAGCTTCATTTTCTCCAATTGCATCATCATAATTCTCAACTTTTGAGCTTACAAAACCAAAACTTGCACTCTCAAGGCCAGACAAATCCAGCTGCAGAGTTAAATCTGCAGAAAAAGCTGGAAAAACTGCTATTATGAAAATGCAAGCAAGTATTGTAAGTCTCTTAGTCATATCATCCTCAAGTCTGATCAGCTAAAATATTAACTTTAATTGTTCCTGTATATGTTCCTGGAACAAGAGAAGTAATATCACTTGTTTCTACAGTCAGCTCAATTGCTTTAGCTGAGCTTACTGTTGCGCCATTTGCAGTCGGGTCATGAGAAAACACTTTTGTTTTTCCATTAGTCTTTCCTTCCACTGTGATATCAGTTCCTGTAACTGTATATTCAAGAGCGGGATTATCACCATTCTTCATCGGAGATGCTGAAAGAGTAATTTTATACTTGTTTCCAGAAATTATCTGATAGAAAAAATACAATGTGCTATCAGTATTTTTTGCTGTAACAGCAGTATCTGTTTTATTTATCTTAAGATCTACAGATTGTACAGCATTTCCTGGCTTTGATGTTACATTAAATTCTCCATCTGGAATTGAAGATGCAAAACCGAAATTAAAATATTCATCATTACCATCACCACTGCCAGACAGATTTAAAACAACACTTGTTGTTGCATCAATATCTTTTGCATTGGAAATACCATTAGGAGCTGCTGCAAAAATAAGACCTGAGAATAAAAGAATCAAAGCAATGAACAAGAATTTCTTTTTCATATGTCCATCCTTAATTAACTACCTGATTTAGTTGTAAGTACTAATGTACCTTTATATTTACCCTGAGTCAGGGCACTTACATCCTCTGTTTTGATTGTAAGCTTATGACTGAAGAGCACCTGAATTGGGTCTGTAGCTTTATGATCGACAAGTAATGTTGAACCAGTATTTCCATCTGATGTATCAGAAGAAATAGTAACATCGGAGACTGGATCATCTTTATCAACAGTTACAGACCAATTCAGAGTAGGAGTACCCGTACCAGCTGATTCAGCTGTCATTGGCTCATTTATCTTCAAAGTCAATGTAAAAGGTGTTCCTGTAACAGCCTGACAGAAAACATATAGAGCATCTTCAGTTTCTCCTGCTACAGCATTTGATGCTGTGACTTTGCCCTTCACAGATGTATCTAAAGAAAGTTTAACTTCAGATTTTCCATTTTCAATTTTTGGTGTGATAGCTGTGACATCAGAACCAGTGAAACCAAAATTGACATACTTGCTGTTTTCATCAGAATTTTCGGAAAAATCCAGAATTGCATCAGTAGTTGCATCTGTTCCTATTGCTATAGAAATTGCATCTGCAAAAATGATAAAAGATGTAAGTAATAAAATAGATAAAATCAGTAATTTTTTCATATCAGTTCCCCTTAGCTGTAAGTTTCAAAACAACGTTAGCACTATATGTTCCTGGTATTTTATCTGTCAAATCTCCTGTCCAGATAGCAAGCTTGATGCTTCCTGCTGTGGATGTCGTTGTTGCATCATGAACAGAGTCCTTGTCAATAGAGACATTACTTTCTCCATATTTTGGTGTAGAGCTGCTTGATTCAGCATTCTCTGCAACATACCAGTCTATTGTATTTGAGTCGCCAAATTTCAGAGCAGTATCTAGATAGATATCAAGATCATATGCTTTACCGCTTAAAATCTTGTAATATGCATAAATATCTTTTGCATTGTATGCATAATACTTATTTTCTCTAAGACTAAGAGTATAAGGAGTAGTAATTGCTTCTGCCACACCTGTCATGGAAGAAACCTCATTTGACGAAAAGCCTATCTCAATGCTTTCTACATCTCCATCTTCTCCTCCAATCTTAAGATTAACTTCAAGTTCCTTTTGCTCAACAGAAAAACATATTCCTGATACAAGAATCATGATAAATAAAACAAAAGCAATCTTCTTCATTTCAAGTCCTCCATTTCAAGTAAGATTGTCGCACTGTATTCTCCAGGATACAAAAATGGCGCATCCTCAATATCCAAAACCATTTTCAGAACCTGCTTCCCGTTCACAGGACCGGACGGCATGATTCTGAGTATTACCTCATCACTATTCAAAATAGAGACTTCGACATTATCATCGTATAGATCCGCACTCTCAAATGATGTTGTGAAATCCATTTCATAAGGAGAATTTTCTGAAGAGAATTTCTTAACACTCTCTTTCTTTATTCTCACGTTATAATCACTTGAGAGATTGCCATAATAAAGGAAGTTAATTGTTGTCTCCTTTGACAAATCTTCAAGAGATCCAAGATATAAATCACCATTTTCAATTAAAGACGCACTTTCTGTCTCAAGATTAAGTTCAAGAACAAGATGGTCAAGATTGACAGCATCATCAGGCATATTCACGCCCCAGTCTTCCGGAACTGTAACATTGATATTAAGTGCTTTATCGTCTGTTGCTGCAGAAAGATTGAAAACTGATAAAAATACAAATAGAACAAATATAAATCTTTTCATCCAATCCTCCTAAAAGTCTCCGACAACATGAACATATATTCTTCCTGTATAACGGCCATCCATCATCATTCTTGTCTCAATATTCTGATCAATCTTCACATATACTTCTCCGCTCCAGGCATAATATACTCTAGGTTTATTTCCAATAATATCATTAATTGTTCCATATGCCTTATAGATATCAGGCTGAACCTGGTCTGCATCCGTGCCGTCGTGATGGGTTATCTTTGAGCTGTATCGGTCAGAAACATATTCATCGCCACTGAAAATCTGCTGAACAGGATTTGAATCTGTTCCAACAACAATATCCACGGTTTCTCGGTTATATAAGTTTCTCCCCTCCTTCGCATATGTAATGACTTCAAAAGATGCACTGTTGTAGTTTGTCAGTACAGAACCAGGAATTACAGAAGTATGAACAAGATTGAATCCATCCTCCTCGCTTCTGAGCGGTGCGTTGCTTGCCGAAAAGAAAATCTTGATGTTTGTAGGTTTACGTGCACTCCTCAAAGCTGCCTCCAGAGCTTCTATTGACTCCTGTTCATTACCTTGTGTCGCATTACCACTGCCATCAGTTATTGTTGAATCCATGATAAAATCTATTGTTGCAACCTTGACTTCTTTTCCTGCATCCCTGTTCATGTTCAGATTAGATGCATTGCTTGTCGTTGAGACAGAAAGGGATACAAAATTCTCTGCTGGTGTGGAGGAGGAAGAATAATAGCCGGAAATAGGAATTGAGATATCATTCTTCTTATCTCCCTGCTCCATGGAAATGGATATTACTGCAACATAATCATCTGCTTGCTTGAGCGAATATATTTCTCCGTTATCAAGCTCAAGAGTTCCTGTGTTGGTGACTGTACCCGGAAGCACAAGAATCAGATCAAACCAGATTGTGATATCTTTGTGATACATATTATAAAATGGTTTAGTAGAATCTAACTCATCAATTAAACTTTGAAACAGTTCATTATCAAGCTTGAAACTCTGTGTGTTCTGGTCAAATACATGATAGAATTTAAAATCTGCAGCTCCAGGTTCACTATCTTTTGTAACACTGCCAACTAATATAAGCTTGAAAGGCCTATTGTACTCAGGATTGCTCTGAGAAATGAAGTTATAGCCATAAGGGGCTGTTATTGTGATGTTAAGTGGATTTAGAATTTCAGTTCTTTCTCGTAAACTATGATAGCCTCTTTTTATATCTCCATTTTTTTCGCTCATATGCTCAACAGAACCGATGGCTATCATCTGCTTTACTGAATAATCTTTATCTTGACCAAAAACAGGTGCATCTGTCTGATTATCACCTTTATAGTCACGATAATCAGCTGCAGCCATGTTGATATTAGCATATCCTCCGTATGGACTTATTCTCAAATAATCTGCAGCAAAAAGAGAAAGAGATAAAACTGAAACAATAATTAACATCAAAATCTTCTTCATCAGTTAGCCTCCCCTTCTGCTGTAATTGTTATAGTCACCCTTGCCTCATAATTTCCTTCAGGTACTCTTTCATTATTTACTTCTTTGTAAGAGGTAATTGTATCAGTTGAATCCTGAGTGAACATGAAGTAAATATCGCCATTGAGATTTCCAATAAATGAATTGCTCTGCAAAGGGCTGTCAAATATGAACTTGTTATTCTCTACTTTTCCACCTGCAAGAGTTCCGCCTGAAAGATTCGTTGTATACGTGAACTCGCCGCTTTCTGTTCTGCTTATATCAGATGAATCTATAAAGCTCATGTCATATGTGAATGTAAGAATATAATCCAGATATGCATTGATATATGCTGTATCAACATGATGAAGCCTTTCAGCTTCTATGCTCAGGCTGAAAGCTGTGTTTGCAAGAACACTCCAGTGTGCGATTATTCTTCCATCCTGAGTAGATGAATATCTAACATAATCCTCCTCGATATTGAAAGGCATACCGATAAGGAAGAATTCTGTCTGAGATGCAATCGGTGTAACAGATACATCAAGAGCATCATCAACTCCTGCCTGGATGTCAAAGCCTTTTGTCTGCAGAGACTTAGTTTCTGAAAAAAGTGATGTGGAAATGAAGAATAATAAAATCAATAAAAGTATTTTTTTCATATATTACTCTCCAGTTTTACAGTACACTGAGCCTTATAAGTCCCATTGGGAGCATTTTTATAATCCGGTGTTGATATATTCACAGCAACAGCGCCATATGCTATCCATCTATGTGAAGAACTTCCCTGCCTAACAGTCCATGATGCAGACATATCGTTAGTAGGATTTTCTGAAGGTTTTGGATTGATTAAACTACCACTTTGCTCTATTTTTGCTCCATCCTCTGATACGTTGTTATTAAGATCAGGGAAAACATAGCTTGTGTTGCCGATATTGTAATATGCACGTATTACATTATTTTCATCTTTCACATCATTTGTATAAAGATAGAAAGGAGATATACTGATGCTTATTTTATAGGTATTAGTTGTACCTGGATCTTCATTACCCCATATTCGGTATGAGAACACAGTATGTTCTGCAAAATCAGCAATGACTGTTGTTGTCTGTCCAAGAAGATTGTTTAAGATTGAGGAAACATCCATTTCAGAATTATTTTCTACAGGCTTGAGATCTACTATCGATTCAATAACAACTTTAAATTCATTCTCTTTTTTCAGTTTATAAGCTTCGATATCAAAACTGGCTGTGCTGGCAGCAGCAAGAGTGAATACAGACAGTGCGGCTGAAAGTATGGTCAAGAGCACTTTCTTCATACTGCCTCCTTATTAAAGTCAGGATAGAGGAATGAGAAGAACTCATCGCTTGTGAACCTCTCTCCGTCTTCGTAGCTGTATACTGCTGAGTATATGTCTGAGAAAACTGATTCTTCAGATATCTCTGCATCCTCAAGCATGTTTATATAGCCGTAGTAGTAATCATCACCGCTGACTGTGAATGTATAGAGATACCACTCATCATTATCATCGACATCAAATGCATATGTTCCACTGCTGAGCTCACTTACTGTAAAGCGTCCTGAAGAGTCTGTGAAGAGATAATTGTCGCTGCTGATAAGCTCTGTATTTCCCTCCTCATCTTTTACAACTGAATACAGCGGGCTTGATGCGTTTATCCAGAGCTCTCCTGACGGCTTTTCAACAACGCCAGAGAGAGTGAATGTCAAATCTGCATCCAGTCTTAATACATAGCCGCGTCTTGAGCTTTCAGGAATGTTTACAGCCACGCTCTTTGATGAGTAATATCCATCCTCAGATGAGCTGTAGACCATAAGTGAGTCTCCATAGCTGGAGAGGTCTGTGTATATTCCTGTATTGAAAAGAGTCGGAAGCTCAGAAAGGCTGCTGTTGCCCATCTGTCCGACAAAAAGGTCATTGCCCTGAAGTGCTCCCTTCTGCTTTACAAGAATATAGTTGGAAGGAATGCTTCCTGTGAAGGCAAAGAGACCGTCAGCAAATACGGATGCACTTGAGAGAGACAGCGAAAGCGCAACTCGATCAAAGCTCATGTCTGTATTAAGTGAGGATGAGAGTGAGACATACTTTCCGCTATATGAGTAGTTTGCTCCAAGTGAGTATGATGCAAGCTTGTCAAAGTCTCCCCAGTTGCTTACTGATGCGCTCACATTATGCCTTCCGCTGTAGTATGAGTAGTTGGCACTTGCGCTCTTTGCGTCAGTTGATGCATTGATGCTGTTTCTTCCAAAGCGTAGCGATGCAGTAATCCTTCCATTTGCACTGGATATTCCACTCTTGTTCACACCCATTGAAAGGGAAAGCGAGAGATAGAAATTGCTTGTGAGCCTGAATGAGGAAGAGAAACTCTCGCTGAGCGTGAAGGTCTCAAAGTCAGGAATACCGCTCTGGATGAATGAAGAGAGAGACCAGCTCATTATTCCATAGCCTCCACCTATTCCAAGAGAAAGACTTGCACTGTGTCCCTCTTTTACTGACCATATAGTCGGAGAGTAATAGTAGTTTACAGAAAGATTTACTGACGAAAGAGCCTTCAGCCCTGTAGAAAATCCCTGCCCGAAGCGCAGTGTGAGGCTTGGCGGGGCAAGCTCATCATCTTTCTCACTCAGGCGGAGCGACATGTTGTAGCGCGCAGTTCCTGCCCTGTTGGCATGAAGAAGCTCTGCAGAAAGTGCACCCTTGAGATTGAGTGGATTATTCTTTTCAGGAGTATTTGAAAGGGCAAATGTCATATCAAGTGTTGCCCTTTCAGTTATTCCGCTTCTGAAATGAAGCGATGCAGAGAGGTTTCTTATATCATAGTCATAGCGCACAGAGTTCCACATCGGGATTGAAAGGACTATATCATCCTTTTCTGAGCCGACAGAGCTTTTAATCCTTCCTGTTGAGAGGGCGGCTGAGAAATAAGTCTCACCCTTTGCAAGAAGTGATGATGAATAAAGCACATCCATTGTGATCTCCACAGGCTCTGAGCCATCAAGAGGAGAAATCCTTATAAGTATGTCATTTGCTCCGCTGTAGAGCACGAAATCCCTTAACCGGTATATTCCAGGAGAGAGCGTTCTTCTGAAGATTTCATTGTTCTCAAGTCCTCCTGCGTTGTTGTAGATTGCAACATCGCTGGTCTTATCGACAACAATGACCTGCTCATAGTAGTTTCTGCTGTAGCCGTTCCTTCCGGCATAGGAGGGGCTTGTCTCAACACGGATTCCAAGAGCAGTTCCTTTTGCACTCAGAAAATCAGTTGAAACATTTCCCCAGCTTATTCTCATCATCTTTTCAGGGATATCGTAATAGGATGAATAGGATCCGAATGCGAAATCGAAATCCTTATCCTGATAACCCATGCTGTATGAGAATGTGCCGTAGACATCATAAAGTCTCCATGAGTTTGTGACACCGAGCGAGAGCCTTGTTCCCTTTAAGAGGTTGTCGATGTCTGTAATATCGCTGTTGCTTGCCCTGAGGCTGTAACGACTGGAGAGAGTGAATGCTGCTGGAGCAAGCGTTATACCGTCATTGATAGTTCGTCTTTGATAGCGCGATGAGCTTCCTCTGACGCTTATTATCTGAACAGGCATGTCCTCAGGTGAGAAATAGAGGTCAACCCTGTATTCATCTACATCAAAGGAATTGTCAACTCCTATGGATGAGAAGAATTCAAGAGGTATGTATCCTCCCTCATATGAGAGGACTCTCTTATAAGATTCATCTGTAAGAAGATCGGCAAGATATGCTTCAAGCATGTTCTTAGAAAGACTGATATCTCCAGAAAGGCTTACTACCTCTATGTTTCCTGTATATGTGTCATTCACATAGAGATCCATGTAATATGTGCCGTCCAGAAGCTCAAGCGAGTCGACACCAGCAATATAGAAGTCTGCAAAGTAGCCGCTTAATTCATAAGAGACCTCATCTGTGAGAATCTGGCTTTCAACAAAAATGTCTGCAGGAGAAGGAACTGCTATTTCCTCAATCTCTTTCTCCTTGACTGAAAGGCTTGCCTTTTCTGGAACCTTCACAAGGCTTAAATTGCTTTCAGAGTGCTCAAATGAAGGAGCAGATGGAACAGAAATTTCAGCAAGGGAGGAATCTTCAACGTTTACATCTGGAGAAGAAGGAATCTCTCTTATGCTTACATATACAGTATCAAGGACAGCATCCTCCTCCTTTGTTTCTTTTTCAATGATTGTTTCTTCCTCAATCTCAGGAGGAAGCATCTCTTCTACATCTTCTGCTTCCAAAATTGCTGTCTCGGTTTTCTCCTTTTCCTTCTCTTTCACACCGGGATTGAAGATGAAAATGAGAATGAGGAATAAAAGAATCACAAGAAGAACTACAAGTATGATGATATCAGTCTCCCCTGCTGTTTTTCCTCCAGATCTGTCAAAGGCAAAGAAGACTGCTCTGGAGATAACCAAAGCTGCAGAGAGAGATAAAAGAATGTCGCGATGGGCAGAAAAGAGGGCAAGAAGAGCAAAGAGGACGAGAGAGGTGAGAAGATATGTTACAAAGAACTCTCTCCTTCTTTCTTCCTTTTCTCCCCCTTTTTCATTAACCAGAGCATGAACTGCCTCTGCAAAGAGGATTATAAACAGTAAATCTAAAAGAAGCGGGGATATGAAGGAGGAGAAATCAGGGGCTCTCAGCAATGACACAAAGTCCATGACAAAGAACGCCATGGATAGGACCAGAAGAATAAGTGATATTACTAAAAGAGTATATCTCCTCCCCTTTTTCACTTTCTCCCCCTATATCTCCTTATCTGGAATATGAATAGTCGTAAGAGACAGATGCCTCTAGATTATCTGCACTCAGAAGTTCAGAAGGTGCATTTTCTGTCCTTACAATGACTTTGGAGTTTGTTAAAAGGGAAATTCCTGATATTGCCTCAAGCTCTTCCTCTGTGAATGTATAGCTTGCACCGTTTTCAGATGTGACAGCAACTTCAAGTGAGTTTAAAAGCTGATGCACGCTTCCTGTATTCTCTATTGTAACACTAAGCTTTCCATCTTCATCAATCTCTGCAGTGCTTGTAACAGATTCAATTACGCGCGAAGGGCGCACATATGCGCTTGTTGAGTATACAAAGAGGAAAGAAATCATCTGACCTGAGTCAGGAACCTGAGCGCCTACAGAATAAGGAATCTGCTCAGAAATGATCCTGAAGCTCTGCTCTTCAGTAAGAGTACTCGGACCGCGGTACTGCACACGCACAAGCTGAGTGCTCTGCGGACGGATTATCATCTTGCTGGGCTGGATAGAAAAATATGCAGAAGCATCTTCATTATACTCTTCACCGTTTATGTCGATATTCCTCTTTACGGCAGAAATCTCAATGGCAATCGGTGAATCCGAGTCATTTACTATTGTGTATATTTTCTGGCTATCCGGTCCGCTTGAATCATAAGTTGCATTAAGCGGAGACAGCTGATATGAATAGGCAGCAGACAGACAGAAAACAACGAGACAAAGTAAAATCGCTAGTCGTTTCATAAAAAATAACTCCATAAGAAAAAGAAGCATCCCAACTCTTCTTTCTCAATTTCCCTGAAGTAATTCTAAAAGCAGTATTAACCATTGTCAACGTAAAATACACTAAAAGTAATGATTTTAGCCGGAAGTACCCACCCTTTGCTATATTTATCTTGTTATATTATAAAGATTTAATTTATTATACCCGTTAATAATTTATATAAAAACAGTTAACATCTGTACTTTTGGTACAGATTCTATTCTGAATATATTGATTATATATCAAGATCAAGAGCAACGTAGGTCTTTCCCATTCCTCCGTCCTCCGGACGCGCAAAGTAATATGAAGAGACATGGGGATTCTTCTTCAGCTCTTCATGAAGACCTCTCATGAGTATTCCGTCCCCAAAGCCGTGTATTATCGAGAATGTCGATACATTTGAATAGAGGGCAGCTTCTATCTGCTCATCAAGCCTTTCCTTTGCCTCTGCAAGGCTGAGTCCCCTGTAATCAACGACATAGGAAGCATTCTTCTTTTCTACAGCAAAGCTGACGCTTGTGCTCTTTTCCTGGTTTCTTCTTGTCAAGAGAGATGAGGAGAGCGTGAGCTTGAGTCCGTTTTCAAGTGCAATCTGATACTGGTTCTTCCTCACTTTCTTTATTATCTTTCCCTTGCTTCTGCTCTCTCCGCAGAATACAGGCTCGCCTGGGGAGAATATTATCTCTTCTTCCGCCTCCTCCCTCTCTTTTCTCTTTTTCTCAACGCTTGATGAAACCTTTTCCTTCTCCTCATCAAGTGATGAGATGAAATCTTTGACGCTTTTTATCTTTTCTTTATCAAGCTCTCCTGTCCTTATTTCCATAACAAGGCGCTCAAGCTTTCTCTTGATTTCATCAGTAAGCCTGTTCAGCTCCTTCAATCCCTCCTTTTCAAGGGAATAGGAAATATCATCATTTTCCTTTATCTTCTTTTCCAGAGCCTCTTTCTTGAATTTCAGCGTTCTTCTTTCATTCTCTGCCTGGCTTATCTTCTTATCAAGACTCCTTGATTTTGAAATAAGCGAATTGATCAGCGACACGCTTTCTGCACTGTTGTCTTTAAGCAGCTCCTCTGCTTTTTTGATTATCTCATTATTTATTCCTGCCCTGCGGGCTGCTGAAAGAGCATGGCTGTCTCCAGGAAGGCCTGCAATGATCTTATAAAGGCTAACTCCGCTTTTATCGTCAAATGCAAGGGATGCGTTTATTATATCCTCTGAGACATATGCATAGTTCTTTACATCTGAGTAATGGCTGGAAATAAGAGTAAGACGGGCTTTTCTTTTCAGATATTCGAGCGTTGCAATGCTGAATGCAGAGCCCTCTTTCGGGTCCGTGCCGCTTCCCAGCTCATCAAGGAGCACAAGACAATTCTTGTCAGCCTTCTCTGTTATGTACCTTATGTTCTTCAGATGTGCTGAGAATGTGGATGCATCAGAAAGTATGTCCTGATTATCTCCGATGTCTGCAAGAAAGAATGAGAAAAGAGGAAGCTTCGATTTCCCGCTTGCAGGAATATATGTTGAAATCTGATTTATCGCAGCAAGAAGGGCTATTGTCTTCATGCTTACTGTCTTTCCTCCTGCATTGGCACCTGAAAAGACAATGGCCTTTGTTTTCTCCTCAAGTGTTATCGATATTGGAACAGCCTTTTCATATAAAAGAGGATGACGGGCCTCGATTAGAGAAAGCGTGTTTGAAATCTCGACATGCTCTGCCCTGTTCTTCTTTATCCAGAGACTGAATGTATAGAAGAAGTCAAAGGACTTTACTTCATCAACCTTCTTCTCAATGTATGGTGAAATATATCTCAGACGCTCAGAAAGCTCATGCTTTATTTTCATTATCTCAGCTCTGAGCCTGTCCTCAGCAAGAAAGACGCTGTTATTGAGATCAACCAGAGCAAAGGGCTCAGCATAAAGAGTCTGCCCAGATGATGAAGAGCTATGGATATAGCTTTTTATCTGGGCTTTCTTTTCAGCTCTGATTGGAATCAGGAGCCTCTGGTCACGGAATGATGGATTCTCGCTCATGACAAGCTCTGCATTCTCTTTCATGAAGGAAAGAGTATAGCGGCTTCTTTCATCCTTCTTCTTCTCTATTTCCTTAATAAGAGGATAAATCCTCGGATGAGAAAGATTGACTCCTCCCTGGCTGTCAAGGTATGAAAATACATCGCGCACAAAAAGCTCATCATTCTCATCAGGCGTAAATTCATCAGAAAGGAACCTCCTGCTTTTGAAATAGGATGATAGGAAGAGTGCAGCGCTGTAGATATCCGGGGCATCAATATCCTGATGGCTTATCCTGATGTTCCTCAGTATCGGAGAAACTGAGGGAAAAGGATCCAGATCGGCTTCTCCCCCTTCAAGGCGTGAAAGGAAGAACTCAAAGGAGGATCTTCTTTTCTCCAGCTCCTCTTTGTCTGCTGTAACGAGATCTGTGTTTATATAGCTTTCGCTTTCAGGAAAAAGCATGTTCTTCTTTACATCGTCAAGGACCTTGTCAATTTCAATAAGAATAAGTCCTTTTTTATCACTTCTGCCTTTCATAAATGACATGGAGGGGGAAACCATCAGGCTTGTCCTGATGGAGGAACCTCCACAACCTCCTTGTAGATCAGATTGGTATTCGCACGCTCGACGAGCGTCAGATGCCTGTAGTGTATTCCCGCATGGATCCTTGTCCCGTCCAGGCGCCGGATGTCGAAGTAGCCAGATCTCCTCCTTCCATGTATGTAACACAGCTGCCCGGCGTACCTGACCTTGTCGTTCAGGCCGAACCCTGCGACCTTCCTCGCCGCCTGGTTCGCCTTCCTCACGCCCTTCTTCAGTATCGTGTCCTTGTGGATCTTCCTGTTGTGGCTCCTCCGTGCGACGACATGCCAGAGGACTCCGTCGCTCTGGGCTGTGGCGTTCCCGCTTATGACCCTCGCATCGATGGAGTGCCGCTTCTCGAGGCCAAGGCTGTTTCTCTCGTGATTCGTGACGTAGCCGTAGGTCTCCTCCACCGGAATGTCTGGATGGGCCTTCCTCACCCTGTCCAGAAGGATCCATCTCATAGTTGACATCTCCGTCGCCGCCTTGAAGCCTGGATCCTCCGACAATGTGACCATGTCCTTCTTCCCCTCATGCCAGGCCCTGTGGCACTCGTAGCACAAGGTGACGAGGTTGTCCGGCCTGTCGGAGCCACCATCCTTCCTCTGCCTGATGTGGTGCACCTCAAGATGGTCCCTCGAGCCGCAGCTCCTGCATCTGAAGCCGTCTCTGGCCCTCACATAGGCCTTGATGTTCTCGTAGCCCAGCTGCTCCCCCTGCTGGTACTGTTTCCCTTCGACTTCAGGATCCCTGATCTTCTGGATGTCAAAGGATGCGCTCTCGATGACTATCCTCGAGACGGGCAGGATGGAGCACACCTTGTCGATGACGTTCTCATGGGTTCTGACCTTCGTCTCCATCGTAGGGGTGAGCCAGCCCTTGGAACGCTTTCTGTTGTTACTCCGCTGTTCCCTGTAACGGGTCTTGCGGTTCCGTCTGCCACTCCGCTTGGACCGCCTCTCCTCCATGTTCTGAGGAACGTCGTTCCTGACCTCGACCTCGGCCTCGAGGAGCACCCTGTCTTCCGTAGTAACGCTGACTCCAATCACGGAGGAGCCTGCATCGACTCCAAGCGTGACGGACTCGGTGTTGACCTCTCCCTCAACGAGGAAGGTGAGACGTATGATGAATGGAGTCCTCCTCACCACCTTCGCCTTCCCGCTCTCAATCAGATGCCTTGCCTTGGCCTCGGTGCATGGCATGAGGGGAGAGCCGTCGCTGTTGAGTACGTATACCATGTCGTCATGCCTCCTTGCCGGCGGGTCTCAGGGGGGATGTTCCAATCCTCCGCTCCAGACGCCCCTGATGCGCGTCTGGAGGAGGATGCGGAAATGTCGCCTTCTCGGCCGGCTTTCCGCTGCCGTCACGGAGTCTCTCTCTCCGTAGCCCTTCGCCCATGTTGGAGGGGGTTTGTCGTGCATGGCGCCGTCCCTACCTGACAGGACTTTTGACCATGCACCGCAGAAGCAGTGGACTAGAGCCACATCCACTGGTGCCTATGTATTCCCGACCAACGTAGTTCAGAGGCCGAAGCCTCATCACTGGGGCTAGTCAACGTCAGGCATCCGGAGTCTCCTCCTCATGCCTGCAGCCTCGTGCTGCAGGTCGTTGACTTGCCTTCTTTCTCATATAGCCAGGTCTTCCTTCAAAGAGGGATTCAAGAATCCTTAAATAGCTCTCATAACGCTCTTGTGAAACAATATTCTTATCAATAAGGTCTGGTACAGCACATCCATCCTCCCCGTAGTGCAGGCAGGAAGAGTAAAGGCAGTCTGCAGCTTTAAGTTCTGGAAAGCTTTCCTTTACAAGGCTTTCATCCTCAAGAGGAACAAGAATCTCCCTTACTCCCGGTGTGTCTATTATGTTGAACTCCTCTCCGTAGAAGAAAGTGGAAGAAGTTGTTGTATGACGACCTCTGTCATATTTGCTTACTATTTCCCCTGTCTTCTCATTCAGTGATAAGAGCGCGTTCACTATGCTGCTCTTGCCGCATCCGCTCTGGCCTACAAAAGCACTTGTCTTTCCTTTAAGAAGCTCAATCAGTGCATCCAGCCTTTTTTCCTTTGCGCTGATTGTTATGCATTTAAATCCAAGAGCGTTGTAGAGCTCGCACCATGATGAGACAAGAGGAGAAACTTCAAGATCATCCTTATTGATTGCAATTACGATCTCAGCATTTCTTGCACAGCATATCGCCCTGTCAATAAAACGCGGGCGGAACGGAGGATTTGATACTGTTGAGACAATGACAACCTGATCCATGTTCGCGCATATTGTCTGGTTTATAAGTTTCTTCACATTCCAGCGCGTGAAGCTTGATAATCTCTCCTCCCTCTCAGTGATCATGCTGTCTCCCTGAGTGTTTGGAATATATGAAACGATGTCCCCTACAACAAGAGGATTATATTCACCCTTAACAGAATCAAGCACCTTCCCTTTTATCCTCGCCTGGCATAAAGATGAGTCTAAAAGGGAAGAAAGAGTGTAAATATTGTTAGCGCTTTTTATTATTCTGCCTTTCACGGGAAAAAGGATATCAGCAAAGGACTCTTAATACAAGAAAAAAAGATTATCTAAAAAAAAGAGAGGGATTCAGCAGGCTGAGCTGAATCCCAGGACAGGCGGATATTATTATTAATTCTCATTCAGTCTCTTTGCTGCTGTTCCACATCGAGAATCTCATCTTCTGAGCTTTCTCCTTTATCCTGCTTTTTTTCACCTTCATCAATATTATCTGAAACAGAAGAAACGGTATTCAGATCTGATTGCACATCAGATTTTTCTGCTACAACAGGCTGTTCAATCTTCTCAGCCACATACACTTTCTTTGACTTTGCATAGATGATGGAAGTGATGACAAGAAGAAGAGGAGAAAACAGAGTGACATAATACATCGGATAATCATTGAAACTTAAAATGATGCTATTGGTATAGTAAAAAGCAAAGCTGAATACATCAAATACAGTAAAAAAAAGAGCATCGAAATTAAACCTAAATGAATAAATATAGAACTGAAGTATGGCCCAGGCAGAAAGAAAGAATACAAGAACTGATGAAATTACGCACACTGATCTCTTTCTAATAAAGCATAGCGCGATAAGGAAAACCGGAAGGAAGGCAGAAATAAATGCACTTGCATAGATATTTCCTGTATTGATGGCAAAATCAAACCAGTCAATAAGGCCAGTTATTGTGAAACCATCTATGATCAGGTAGAGATAGACGCAGGCAACAGCAAGAGCACTGATTATGAAAAGAACCCTTGGCCAGCGGATAATCTCCTTTCTCTTCTTACTTGCAGTCTGAAAAGAAGGAGTAGCTGAAGGAGTATCTTTCTTTTCCTCAACGCTTACACTTTGCACTTTTTCAGCTACTTCAATATTTTCACTCTGTGAATTTTCAGCTTTTTTCTCTCTGGCCAGCTCGCTTTCCTTCCTTATCTTCCATATCTCTGATTTTCTTTTTATGACCATATTCGTCTCAGCAGATACAGCCATGAAGAAAGAAAGGAGCATGATAAGGAATGCTGTAAAGGTAAAGAAGATGTTCCATCCTGCATTATTCATAAAGAAAATAAGAGCAAAGACAGATGCAAATACAGAATAGACAGTCTTGCTCTTAAGTGCAATTGTCAATATGGAGAACAATATGATCAGAAGAGGAAATATATTGTCCATCAGACTGATTGAATAAAAAAGAAAATAATCAGAAATGGGAAAAAGAGAGGAAAGTATGATGATTATTATTGCAAGAGCGTTCATATAAGCATCTCCTTTTTCTTGTTTCTCGCCTCACCTATTATCATGAGAATTGAGAAGATGAGGACAATAAACATCAAAAGAGTGTTGATGATTCCGAAATTGAGAAAGAGTGAGAATATCGAGAAAAATAAAATGAAGATTCCGATACTAACCCTGCCCTGGCGGGAAAGAGATGCAATTGATGAGATAAAGAGCATCAAAGCAAGAAGGATGCTCGAGCCATCAAAGGAAATTAGAGAAAAAAGAAAACTCAGTATTGATACAAGCAATACAATTATGCCTGAAAAAGTAACCATGTAGCCTCCCCGTTTTTCTTTATTCTCATGTCCGAAAAAGAAACAGTCAAGTCAAATACTTCTTGCTTTCCTTATTTTCCAATATAATAGAAACCATGTTCTCATTTTTCCGATGCAGTGAAAAGAATTGTCCGAGCTTTGCTTTAAAAGGCGGTGAAAAATGCTTTCATCACAGCCAGAATAAAAAAAATATGCTTGATCTTCTGCTTTCAGATGCTAAAGAAAACAGGATCATCGAGGATGAGAACCTTGCAAATGTTAGCTTTGACTCTGTTGATTTCTCATCAATTGACATCATAGGATCGAATTTCTCCTTTTCGACTTTCACTGGCTGCACTTTCTCCTCATCAAGGATTGTCAACTCATTTTTCGACTATGCGATATTCAACTCATGCACATTCACCTGTATGGACATAAAGAGCTCTGTCTTTTCAGGCTCAATGCTTTACAAGACCAGGATAACTGACTCTTCTTTAATTCTCTCATCATTCATGGCAATAGACATGATCGCATCCTCCTTTGTTTCAGATGATCTTTACTTCTCGAATTTCAGTCTTTCAAAGATAATCTCATCAGAATTTGAGGACTGTAATTTAAAGCGTGCGAATTTCGCCTCCTCAGTGATCCGCGGGATTTCGTTCCGCTATTCAAACAAGGAGGATTCGTTTTTCAGGGAGGATATGTTTTGAAGATCTTCACATATCTTGACACCCAGAATCTCGTGAATCAGTATCTTGTTGCAACTGAGGATAAAAATGCAATCCTGATTGATGCATCAACACTCAATGAGGACATGCTTCATGATATAGAGAAAAACAAGCTTAATGTCTCAAGCATACTCATTACCCACCATCACAGCGCACATACAAAGGCACTTGAGAAAATACTCAAGATCTATGATGCGGCTGTCTATTCATATTTTCCTTCAATTGACAGTAGATGGACTATAAGGGTAAAGGACTCTGATGTATTGCATATAGGTAAAAGCGATATAAAATGCATCCATCTTCCAGGACACAGCATCGACAGCATGGCATATCTTATTGACGGCTATGCCCTCTTTACAGGCGACAGTCTTGAATGCGGAATGCTTGCTGTGACTAACACGATAACAGAAAAGGAAATCCTTGTGCGCTCGATAAGAGAAAAGGTTTTCTCCCTGGATGACAATACCCTGATCTTTCCAGGTCATGGAGCTCTGAGCAAGGTAAGAATTGAAAAGATGTTCAATCAGGACATTCTTGAAGTGAGCGCAAAGATTTTCTCAAACTGAAAACCTTTTCCCCATCAGATAATATCCTTCTCTATGATTTTCAGAGCCTTTTCCTCTGCTCTCTCCCAGGATGGGAACAAGCTTTTGAAGCGAAGAGGAAAGGATGACTTAAAGCTCATCTTCTCCCCGCTTTTAGGATGCTTTATTTCAAGAAAATATGAATGAAGCATCATCTGATCTCCTTCTTTTGCTTTCCTGTTATAAAGCACATCTCCTTTAACCGGGTGAGAAATGCTCTTCATGTGGACTCTGATCTGATGCGTCCTTCCTGTATAGATACGCACAAGGACAAGAGTCATGTCACTATTTCTCTCTAAAACAGCATAGCTTGTCTTTGCATCTCTTCCCTCATCTTTTGAACAGGTTTCAAAAGTCTTCCTTGCCCTGTTGTTGCGCCTTATGTTCTTATCTATCACGCCTCTCTCTGATTCAATGACACCGTCAACTATTGCCAGATAATACTTCTTGTTGCTGTGTTCCTTGAACTGGGCAGAAAGATCCTTCAGGCTCTCAGCATTCTTTGCAATCACCAGTGTGCCGCTTGTATCTTTGTCAAGGCGGTGGACTATGCCCGGACGGAGCTCATCGGATGATGAGAAATCTTCTCCGTAGCGCGAGATGAGCGCGTTTACAAGTGTTCCATCCCAGTTTCCGTGAGCAGGATGAACAACCATCTTCTCCTCTTTATCTATTACAAGAATATCGCTGTCCTCATAGATGACAGAAAGCGGGATGTCCTCTGCAAGAAGACCTGAAAAGAATTCTGTGGAGTACTCAACGGACACCTCATCTCCAGGACTTACAATATATGACTTCTTCACATCATTTCCATTGACTTTTATCACAGTATCCTTTCTCGAAAAGACACTGCGTGCGATATTTCGTTCTGTGTTTGCAACCTTGTCCACACGGCCTGAAAGACTCGAGACAAAGCTTTCTTTTTCATGCCTAATCACTGCTCTTTCCTATTATCCAGTCAGTAAGGCTTATTGTAAGAGAAAGAGAAGCGGCAACTCCAGCCTGAACGAGGAAATTCTTATACTCTTCATCGAATGTCGGCATTCCGCAGTATGCTGCGATGTTGTATATAAGCATCGAAACAGGAAGGGTTATTACAAAAGAGCCGAAGAATATGCTCTCTGCCCTTCTCAGTTCATGGCTCCAGATGGGAAACTCCTCTTCCTCATATGGCTCGTATTCGTAGACAATGGGGTCAGCAAAGAGGGAAAAAGAGAGTGCGATGAGAAGAATAAAGGCAATCAGTCTTCTCATTTTCTTTCTCCGAATATGATGCTGCCAAGCCTTACTTCAGTACTTTTTTCTTCAACAGCGATTTTGTAATCAGCACTCATGCCCATTGAAAGAGTTGAAAGGCTCTTGAGTTTGCAGGCATCCTTAAAAAGCTCATATGTTTCTCTGAATGCGCTTCTTATTTTTTCTTCATCATCTGTCAGCGGCCCTACTGTCATGATTCCAATGACATCAAGATTTTTCAAGGAAAGAGAAAGCCTTAGCGCATCCAGAAGATCCTCTCTTTTTTCAAAGCCGCTCTTGTTCTCTTCCTTTGAAGAGTTAAATTCAAGGAGCACCTCTATTTTCTTTCCGATCCTGCTGCATTCCCTGTCAATGAGAAGCAAAAGATCCTTTGAATCCACAGACTCTATCCTGTCAGAAAGAAATACTGCCTTTCTTACCTTGTTCTTCTGAAGCTGTCCGATAAGGTATACCTTCATTCCCTCAGGCCTCTTGCCAGGAAGAGGGAATTTCCTTTCTATCTCCTGGACCCTGTTTTCACCAAATGCCCTTGCACCTTCTTCATACACATCAAGGATTGATGAATATGGTTTTGTCTTGCTCACAGGAAGGATATAGACATTTTCATCTATTTCTTCTCTTAAACTTCTGTAATTCATCAAGCTGATTATATCAAACCTTGCTGAGAAAATCCTCGCGGTTTTCCTTCATCTTCCTCTTATAGTCAATTTTTATCTGCTTTCTCTTCTCTATATATGCCTTATAGGCCTCAATTGCTTCCTTATATTCCTTGCTTCTGCTTGTCAGGCCCGGGTTTGCAAAAAGGAAGTGAGATGCATTGCGGCTGTAAAACTCCTTCATCCTGTCAAACTCGCCTGAAAGAGTCTCTTTGATTTCATCCCTTGTCTCACGGGCAACTTCATCAGCTTTTTTCTTCAATATGACAATGGATTTCTGGAAGCTCTTGAGATGAATCACGCTGGCTGTTGCATCGATTACCATTACAAGCTCGATAACGGAGGCAAGAACATGCTGGAGGTTATCATCAAGCGAGCGCAAAAACGGAAGGAAAACAGGATCAAGAAGATACACTCCTGCCATTCCCATTATTCCAAAGAGAAGTGAGTTTCTCAGGCATACCCTGCCGTTTATGTTCACCTTTCTCTTTGAATAGTCCCAGAGCTTGAGAGAGAATATCTTTTCAAGCAGATAGCTTGTCACATATTCAATGATGCTTGTCAGGATAAGACCAAGAATGAATACCAGATACCAGTATTCCTTTAAAGGCTCAAGGAAGATTATGACGACCAGCGCCCCAAAGCCGTAGATAGGACAGTATGGCCCGTAAAGGAATCCTCTGTTTACAAGTTTTCTCTGCCCGACTGAGCAATATATTACCTCACAAATGTATCCAAGAACCGAATAAATGAAAAATCCAATTATCAGAATATCTATATCTGTCTTCATCAATTCAATTTTAAGCCCTAATTGTCAAATAGTAAACAATTCCTTATTTTTTATGCCTAGATGCCTGAATTCTCCCTGTTTTGGAAAAAACTTTTACAAACTACTTTACAAAAAAGCTGTAATGGTTTATAAATTCCCCTGTTGACGGAAATTTATCGGAGGATTAGCTCAGCGGGAGAGCGCCTGCCTTACAAGCAGGATGTCACAAGTTCAATCCTTGTATCCTCCACTTTAGGCTTCTTACAATAGTAAGGAGCTTTTTTATTTAATCAGCATTTCTTATCTGAATAAAGAGGATATGAGATGACTGCTACCCTGTTCTTCATAACCTTTATTGTGCTTTCTTTAACTTCTGCTTCTCCAAAAAGTATCTGGGCATTCTTTCCTTCAATAAGCCAGTCATCCAGAATGATGCTCTCATCTTTGTCACGGCATAGAATCAGGAAAATAATCTCATCAGGAAGAATCCTTCTTACAATGAATGCGTGATCATTTAAAGCTTTAATTGAAAAAGAGGAGAAAGCAAAGCCCTTTCTTTCTCTGATCTTTTTGAGAGCAATATGAAAGTCTCTGTATTTCTTATTCCATTTCCTTTCATCCCACTGCATGGGATAGCGTGCCATTTCCGGGCTCCCCATCTTTCCATCAAGCTTGATTTCATCTCCGTAGTAGATGCTTGGAAAACCTGGAAGAAAATATATGAAAGCAACAAGGGATAAATACAGATCATCATCCATCACTTTTTCATTGCTTGTGAGCCTGGGGGTGTCATGACTGTCTATAATGTTCATCTGGAAATACCAGTTCTGGCTTCTCAATGAGAAAAGAGAATCGTTTACCAGGGAGGCAAAGCCATATGCATCAAGCTTGTCAACCTTCTTCGGATTATGTCCCCAGTCCTTCTGAAGATCTCTGTCCTCTTCTCCCATGAACGCCCTGACAGCACGTCCTGCATAAAAATAATTCATCGTGCCGTCAAAGATGCCGCTGTTGATGTATGAAGATGCATCATCCCAGATTTCAGACACTGTATAGAGATTGCTCTTTTCTTTTCTGAGCTCATCATGTATCTCCTTCCAAAGAGGAAGAGTAATCTGATCTCTGCTTCCACGGCCAAGCTCTGCAGCAACATCAAAACGCCATCCGTCAGCAGAAAAAGGCTTTTTGATGTAGCGCTTTAGGACACTGTCCGGATTTCTGTATATAAGATTCTTCAGCTCTTCAGACTCATAGTTCAGCTCAGGCATGGTATCTATTCCTGCCCAGAACTTATATTTCCCTCCTGAGCTGTAATAGAAGCCGGATTCAGCAGATGAAGGATCTTCATTTGCCTTTTTAAACCAACTGTTGATTTTCGATGTGTGGTTTATGGAGATATCAAGGATGACGGCAATATCCATGCTGTGAGCTTTTTCGATAAGGAATATCAGGGCATCATCCCCTCCAAGTGCCTCATCGACAGAGAAAAAGGATGAGCTGTCATAACGGTGGCTTGTAGGAGATGAGAAAACAGGGTTTATGTAGAGCATGTCAAAACCTGCTTCCTTTATGTAGCTCAGCTTTTCAGCAACTCCATAAAGATCCCCGTTGAAAAAATCAAGACTTCTTGCCTTGCTGTACTCAGGAGGAACATCAGAAAAGGAGTATGTGCTCACATATGCTCCATTGTAATAATATTCTCCTTCCTTTCTTGCCTTGCTCTTTCCGCTGTTGAAAAAGCGGTCAGGAAAAATCTGATAGCAGCATCTCGAGCTCACCCACTCAGGATGATTTACTCCGCTTTTTATCTGAAAGCGGAAAGAGAATGACGGAATATATTTTTCAAGCCCTTTTCTTGAATAATAAAATACACTCTCGTCTTTTTTAATCACAAAATAATAATCAAAAATCTCATCTGCCGGATTCAAAGAAACAGATATGTCAAAGACATATGGATATTTTGATGACCCTTTCAAAGCCATCTCCTCTGTGCTCTCTAGACCCTGGAAATTCCTGTGCTTAAGGAAAACTGAGATATCTTTTTCCGATGAAAAAAGAGAGAGCGTGACGCGCTCTCCCCTTTCAGGATAAATGTTTGAAACAAATATTTCTGATATGTCGTGAAGTATTCTGATCATTTTTTAAGCTTTTCTACTAAAGTCCTTGTTATGTCCTCTGGCTTTCCAGAGCAGTCAAGGTCTATGATAAGGCCCTTTTTAGTATAGTAGTCAATCAAAGGAGCTGTTGATGTCTGGTAAACCTCAAGGCGGTGCTTGATTGCCTCCTCCTTGTCATCATCTCTCTGGATAAGAGCCTCGCCTGTCTCATCATCGATTCCTTCAACTTTCGGAGGATTGTAGATAATATGGTATGTCCTCCCTGTGCTCTTGCAGACACGGCGGCCAGAAAGACGCTTCAAGATCTCCTCATCAGAAAGGCAGAAATTGATGACAGCATCAACACTGCTCATGTTTTCAAGTGCATCAGCCTGAGCTACAGTGCGCGGAAATCCGTCAAGGATGTAGCCGCTCTTTGTATCATCTTCCTTGAGCCTTGAATCCACCATGGCAATTGTGACCTCATCTGGCACAAGTGCACCGCTTGCAAGAATCTCCTTGACACGCTTTCCAAGCTCTGTCTCCCTCTTTATATTGTCGCGGAAGAGATCACCTGTTGAGATATGTGCGATTTTCAACTCCTCCTTCAAGAGCTTTGCAATTGTTCCCTTACCTGCTCCCGGAGGGCCAAGAAATACTAAATTCATAAAATTCTCCTATAAGTGAATCTGAAGAAAGAATAGCACAAGAGATTTTGCTCTTCAATAATTGCAGGTATCTGCTTTATAATTTATGCCATGAAAGACAGGATTGTAATGACAGCTGAGGATCTGGATGGATATCTGAGAGAAAAAGACAAAGAAGATATAAAAAAAGTGGAGGAAATGTATTCTTCCTGCCTTGAGATTTCAAGAAAAGATGAAATTGAGAAGAAGGATCTTGATTCTCTTGCCCTGATTCAACGAGAAATCGGGCATGAGACTGAGCGCATTGTGAGCGAGCATGAGAGGATTCATGTATACTCTTTTGACACTCCCGATGAAATGCATGCAGAATGCTCAAGAATCATTGCAAGGCTCAGAGACCCGGAAACTGATCATGAAGAGTTTGTCTACTATATCCAGAGAGCATATGAGATGCTTTTTACCCACTCGTATCTTGCTTCTGCAAGAAAGAAGAAAAGAAAGCTTGTTATAGCAACTCCGGTAACGGATCCTGCGCAGAACTATGCTGTTCATTTCATTCCTGACTGCGAGGATATGATCAAGGACTCCGTGATGTGCGTGATGCTTCGCGGTGCGCTCCTTCCAAGCATGATAATAAGCAAGGAAATTGAAAGCTATTCAGAAAGCGGGTACATAACTCCGTTTGCCCTCTTCAAGATCAAAAGGGATGAAAGCAGAAATGAAGATGACATGAACTATGTTCTTTCTCTTGACAGATCATATTTCCGTGCTGAGGACCTGGAAGGAAAGAATCTTATTTTCGCTGACCCGATGAATGCAACAGGCGGCAGCCTCGTGACAATCATAAAATACATAAAGAATATGGGGATAAAGCCAAAATCCATCAAGGTCCTGAATGTGATTTCCGCGCTCAAAGGAGCACTCAGGATTACAAGAGCTGTTGAGGATGCTGAAATATATACTCTCTGGATGGATCCTGTTCTCAATGAGAAGGCATATATTCTTCCTGGCCTGGGAGATGCAGGAGACAGGCTCAACGGCAGGGATGAGGAGGGAAAGGAGAGAAACATCATCCAGCTTGTCGCTGACTATGGCTCCTCTGTTGTGAATCTTTACAGAAACCAGGTGAGGGAAATTGAAAAGACTGTTCTTTCTTAGCCTTGCCCTGATCCTCATTTTCTCTTCCTGCATCAATTACTCTGAAAGAGCCCTTGACAGAGCAGCAGAGCTTTCTGAGCAGGAAAAGCTTGAAATATATGAGGAAGTCATTGAGAAAGGAAAGGCTGATGAGCGCATTTTCTACAATGCAGCTCTTTTGTATACATATTTCTGCCGCTATGATGATGCGCTTGTCATTGTCCTTGAAAACACAGACAGCTACCGTTTCATGACGCTTTATCTCTATATTGCAGAAAGCCTTGATGATGAGAGCATGGAAAAAGATGCCCTGATAAGACTTTCAAGACTTGTCCCATCAGACATAAGCATCCTTTCAAGGCTGATGAAGCTTTATGAAAAAGAAGGTGATCCGGATAATGAACTGTCAATTGCACTTTCAATCCTTTACTTTGAAAAAGACAATCAGGATGCACTGAAAGTGCTTGCAAAGAGGTATGACGGGTTTTCAATTTTTGTAGATGAAATGACCCTTGATGAGTATCTGAATGAAGGCTGTCCTTTCTACTATGCCGCTCTTTCGCCCCTGCTGGAAAAAGAAGAAAGGCAGATTCCTTTTTCTAGCGGTATTCAGGACCCAAAATAAGCTCTCTGTAGCTCCTTCTTTCAATATTTGACTCATAGCCAAGCTCAGATACGATTCTCATTATCTTGTCCTGAGTCCTGCTTATATCGCTGTCATTGCTGTCAAAGGGAATCAAAGCCTCTAGCTCACAGAATGTGCCTATGTCATTTACATCAAAAAGCTCGATATGCACACTCTCATGCATCCACTCAAGCCCTCTCTTTCTCTTTTCAAAGAAAATCTCATAGCCAAGGGCAAGGAAGAATGAGACTGCATTCTCCTCCTCCCCTTCCTTCAGGGCAAACTCGAATTCCTCATTCTCCTCTGTTTCTGTGTAGCTCATCTTCTTGCAAGTCGCTTCCAGTCTTCCATTGTTGTTCCGGATTCTGAGTGCCTGATGACGGGATGAGGGAGTGCGGAAGTAAATATCATCCTTTTTCACTTCACTTCCCTTTTTTCCCGTAAGCTTATTTATTCTCTCTTCTGCCTCAGTAAAGGAGGAAAGAGAAAGCTTGATCTCTATTTCCTTCATATCAGTCCTTCCATGGGAATATGGTGTTCTTCAGAGATCTCGGTCCGAGGTTCTTCTTCTCCTCAAAGAGAAGATCGTCCCAGTTGATGTTCTTCCTCTCATCAGGATGCTCTTCAAGAAAGTCATACTTGTACATCAGAAGCTTGACAGCATCCTGAGAGGCAAGCTGCTTTCCGACAAAGCCTGGAACAAGGCCGAGAGTGAATATGCTTATTAAAAGGCAGATTATTGAATAGAAGAGATAGAATACAGCAAAACCTATGTTGTCTATCATGATGATGAAGCACTTTTTCAGAGTCTTTAAAGGCCTGTCTGCAGGAAGATGCTCACTGAGTGCAAAATAAAAAGGAAAGGCAAGTGAGAATATGAAAAGTATCCATAGCAGAGCAATCGTTATGACGAATGTGACAGCGTTTCCCTCAACCATTGAATAGAAAGGAATTATTATCGTAACATAGAGTATCAGAAGGAGCTGCAGGAAAAAGAAGAGGAGAGCGTGTCTGAAGTTCCTCTTTATTCCGCTTTTGAATGCGGAAAAACCTTCTTTCTTGTAATGAGCCCAGTTATAGACCACATGATTGGTCCCGCCTGCAATGACAGACTCTGCAAAGAGAAGCAGGATGAGAATGGAAATGCCAAGAAAAGTGAATTCTCCCAAAAGTCCTGTCGTGTATATGGCCGAAATTATTATTGCCATGTAAATGAGGTTCTGGGCAACCATGACAAGCAGGTTGTCCCATCCGTCAAAGAATGCTTTCTTTATAAAAAAACCTTTCATGAATCAAAACTATCCTTTTCTTAATCAAAAGTAATCAAAATTTATATAAAAACACATGAAAAACACATAACTTTGTTATTTACATCTGTATAAATAGCAGACTATAATAAATTAAGCGGCTTAATAGGGAAACCTGGTTGCCTACTAGAGGGACCGCCGCCAGCCGCATCTGAGAGGTCAGATGTGCAAAGAAAAGCTCAGCCTGATGTGCTGGGCTTGCTTTTTTTCAAGTCAGAATTTCTCAAAATGTGTCACGTCCACAACAAAGACCGTTGATCCTCCGACAGTCTGCGGAACAGAGACAAAAGGCACGCTCACACCGCTTGAAACTGCTGTTCCTGTAGGAGGCATGTAAGGAACATTCTCTGTCCTTCTTGCAGAATATTTCTTTATTATGGATACAGCCTCCTCCACCTTCTCATCATCACATCCGATAAGGATGGTGGTATTTGTCTTTCTTAGAAATCCTCCCATTGTGGCAAGCTTTGTCACATAATAGCCCTTTTCATTGAGAGCATGAACTGTGTTCTCCTCATCAGACTGGGACAAAATGGAGATAATCATTTTCATATAAACACCTCTTTTGGGGCTATTATAATCATTTTCAGAGTTTTTTTCATCTTTTTCTTGAAAAGAATGCCTAATTTCACTATAGTAGACACGTTGCCTCAGGCAATAATTTCCGCTCGTATGAGTGAGATATAGTGTTGGAAGGACATTTTGTCCACGCGTTAAGGAGGATTACTATGGCAGTAGTAACCATGAAAAGCCTGCTCGAGTCAGGCGTACACTTCGGACATCAGACAAAGAGATGGAATCCGAAAATGGCTCGTTTCATCTTCACAGAGAGAAACGGTATTCACATCATCGACCTTCAGAAGACTTCTGCATGCATCATAGAGGCTTATGAAGCAGTAAGAACACAGGTAAAGAACGGCAAGCAGATTCTTTTCGTTGGAACAAAGAAGCAGGCACAGCAGGCAATCGAAGATGCTGCAAAGCGCTGCGGCATGCCTTATGTTTCAAACAGATGGCTTGGCGGTATGCTCACAAACTTCGCAACAATCAAGAACAGCATCGCTAAACTCAAGAAAATTGAGAGAATGGAGGCTGACGGAACTTTTGACAGCCTTACAAAGAAGGAAGTTGCACTTTTGACAAAGCAGAAGGAAAAGCTCAACAAGAACCTCGGCGGACTTAAGGACATGAAGGAGCTTCCTGGTGCACTTTTCATCATCGACACAAAGAAAGAGGCAACAGCAGTTGCTGAGGCTAACCGCCTTGGAATTCCTGTAATTGCAGTTGTAGATACAAACTGTGATCCCACAGGTATCGACTACCCTATTCCGGGCAATGATGATGCTATCAGGGCAATAAGCCTTTTTGTTGAGATCATCTCTAATGCAGTAATTGATGCAGACAGCGATTCAGGCATCCAGATCATCGAGTCCCTTGATGATGAGGACTATGCAGAAAGCGCTCCTGTTGAGGAGAAGGCTGTTGAGATCGAGGATTTCGAGAACTATGTTCCAGAAGAGAAAGAAGAGGTTGTTGAGGACAACCAGGACGAGGAGTAATATATGGCAGCAATCAGCGCTTCAGATGTAAAGAAACTCAGAGACCTTACAGGTGCAGGAATGATGGACTGCAAGAAGGCTCTCACTCAGGCAGACGGGGATTTTGCTCAGGCAGAGAAGATCCTCAAGGAAATGGGACTGGCTGCAGTTGCAAAGCGCCAGGACAGAGCAACAGAGAACGGAAGAGTATTTGTCATGACAGATGACAAGAACGCTGTTCTTCTTTCTCTCTCATGCGAGACTGACTTCGTTGCAAGCAACGAGGAGTTCAAGGCTCTTGGAGAGAACATGTGCAGAACAATCCTCGAGAAGGGCTACAGTGAGCCTAATGAAGAGCTCAAGGGCATGGTTGATGCACTTATTGCAACAATCAAGGAAAACATGAACATCACAAAGATGCACACAGAGAGTGTTGACACATATGCAGCTACATACATCCACGGCAACGGTGCTGTTGCAGTTTTAATCAACATGCACGCAGACAACAAGGATGTATTTAACAATGCTGATGTACAGGAGGTCGCACACGACCTTGCACTGCACGCAGCTGCATACAAGCCTCAGTATCTTGATGAGAAGAATGTTGACAAGGCATATGAAGAGGAGCAGCTTTCAATCTTCACAGCTCAGGTCGACCAGGATCCAAAGATGGCAAACAAGCCGGAACAGGTAAAGGCCAACATCATCAAGGGCAAGCTTTCAAAGCTCTATAAGGAAATCTGTTTCAACGAGCAGGCATTTGTAAAGGATGACTCAAAGAGCGTAAAGCAGGTTCTTTCTGAGCTCAGCAAGAAATATGGCTGTGATATCACAATTTCAAGCTATGTTGTCTATCAGGCAGGCGTAAACGCTTAAGGAATAATAAAATGCAGAAGATTCTTGACACATGTGATGAAAGAATGAAGAAATGCGTATCAAGCCTTTCAGGTGAATACCAGAATCTCAGGACAGGCAGGGCAAACACTGCCCTGTTTGACAAGATCAAGGTTGACTACTATGGTGCGGAGACTCCGCTTAATCAGGTGGCATCCCTGTCTGTACCTGAGGCAAGGCTTGTTGTCATCCAGCCATGGGACAAGAGCCTCCTTCCTTTGATTGAGAAGGCAATCCAGAAGTCTGAACTCGGACTTAATCCGAACAATGACGGAAAGCTCATCAGAGTTAACTTCCCTGCCCTCACAGAAGAGAGAAGAAAGGAACTTGTCAAGATGTCAAAGCAGATGGCCGAGCAGAGCAAAGTCGCAATCAGAAACGTAAGAAGAGATGCGATGGAAGATTTAAAGAAGAGCCAGAAGAACAGCGAGATAAGCGAGGATGAGCAGAAGGAAGGCGAAAACAAGGTCCAGAAGCTCACAGATGCTGCAATTGCTGAGGTTTCAAAGCTCGCTGAAGCAAAAGAAAAAGAGATAATGGAAATATAATATGGCAGATCTGGTGCACCTGGCTATCATAATGGACGGAAACGGAAGATGGGCAAAGGCCCGCTTCCTTCCGCGCACTGCGGGGCATCTTGAGGGGCTCAAGGCCCTCAAAAGATGTATCAGCGGATCTATTTCTGAGGGCATCAGATATCTGACTGTCTACTGTTTTTCCACAGAAAACTGGAAGAGGCCGCCAGATGAGGTAAAGTACCTCATGGCCCTCTTCACCAATAAGATCTACGGGGAAATAAAGACATTAAATTCACTTGGTGTCAGTGTTCGCCTGCTTGGCAACACATCAAACCTTCCTCCTGATGCTGTGAAGAATTTGAAGAAAGCTGAGGAAGAGACAAAAAACAATGACAAAATAACGCTTCAGCTTGCAATCAACTATGGCGGCTATGATGAAATTGAAAGGGCTGTCAACTCTCTTATAAAGGATGGATATAAGGAAATTGATGCAGCTTTGATCAGAAGCCGTTTTGATAATCCGGATATTCCTCCTGTCGATTTCATAGTCAGATCCGCCGGCGAAATGAGGCTTTCTAATTTCCTTCTCTTTGATTCTGCCTATGCAGAGCTTGGTTTTTATGATAAACTTTTTCCAGATTGGGATGAGCAGATGATTCATCAGATCAAAGAGGATTACTATAAGCGCATCAGAAAATTCGGAGGCCTTGCTTGACAAGTACTGTAAAGAGAGTTCTCACAACGGTAATAGGATTACCACTCATTTTTACCCTTGTATTCTTTCTGCCTCAGTATAACCATCTGGCACTCTTTGTCTTCATAATCCTGATGATAGCAGGCGGTACATACGAAATGTACACGATGCTTAAAAAGAAATCATCACCCTCCCCTTTGATGTTCCTTGCACCTGTATTTCCGATCATCCAGTTCTTTTCAGGTGTTGAGAACACAGAATTCTCATTCTATGTATTCATATTCATTTCCATGCTCGTTCTGGCAGTGGAAGTATTCAGAGGAGCAAAGGATAATTTTGATTCTGCCCTAAACCAGGGGGCATATACCCTTCTTGGGCTGTTCTATCCAGGTCTTCTTTCAATATTCTTTGTCGACATTCTCTTTCTTGAAAATGCGACAGCATATATTCTTTTCTTCCTTGTACTTGTATTCGGAAGCGACACATTTGCTTACCTTATCGGAATGGCGTTTGGAAAGAACAATTCAGGATTTGTCAAAGTAAGCCCTAAAAAGAGCATTGCAGGATTTTTAGGAGGACTGCTCTTTCCTGCCCTCTTTGGAATTCTTGCTCCTGTTTTATTTCCATCCGTGTTCCTGTTTTCTAAACTTCAGGGACTCTTTATCGGGCTTGCAACTGCAATTTTTGCAGAAATCGGAGACCTTATTGAGTCTGCGATAAAAAGGAGTGCAGGAGTAAAGGACAGCGGATTCATAATCCCAGGCCGCGGAGGAATCCTTGACAGCATCGACAGCATACTTGTTGCGACTGTTCCTTTTATAATCCTTGTGAACCTTTTCATACTATGAGAAAGATTGCAATACTTGGTGCTACCGGAAGTATCGGAAGCACAGCAATAAAGACAATTAGAGAAAACAATCCAGGATTTTTTATAACAGGATTGACAAGCAACAGAAGCAGAAAAGTAATTGATCTTGCAAAGGAATTCTCATGCTCGTATTTCCTGACAGAGGGAAAAACTAGAGAAGAGATAAAAGAATATATTTCAAATCTTGATGCAGATATTGTTCTAAATGCAATTGCAGGTTCAGATGGGCTTTTTGCAACTGTTTGCCTGATTGAAGCACATATTGATATCGCTCTTGCAAACAAGGAAAGCATTGTGCTTGGAGGAAACTATATATTTTCTCTTGCTGAAAAGAACAATGTGAGAATAATTCCTGTTGACAGTGAGCACAGCTGCATATACAGCCTTATCTCTGCTTTTTCCCGTGAAAACACAAGAAAGCTTATTATAACAGCATCAGGCGGTCCTTTTTACAAGAAGAGCACTGAAAATGTGAGTCTGGACGATGCCTTGAATCATCCCACATGGAAGATGGGAAAGAAGATAACTATTGACAGCGCAACGCTGGCAAACAAGGGCCTTGAAGTAATAGAGGCAGGATATCTTTTCTCTTTTGATGCAGATGATATAAAAGTGACAATTCACCGCCAGAGCATCGTGCACAGCCTAATTGAGCTGAAAAACGGCGCAGTATATGCTCAGCTTACCCCTCCCGACATGAGCCTGCCAATTGCATCAGCTCTTTCGGATGGAAAAATAAAGCTGGAAAACATTGTCTCCCCTCTTTCTTTTGAAGACCTTACTCTTACATTCTCATCCTGGAGCAAGAGCGAGTTTCCTCTTCTTGCTGCGGCATACAGCTGTCTTGAAAATAAAGGCTCTTATCCATGTGTATTCAATATTGCAGATGAAGTTGCAGTTGAAGCATTCATATCAGGGCGTATTTCCTTCAACGACATCAGCCGCACAGTGCTCAAGGTCCTTGAAAAGGATTATGATGTGAAGAATGCTTCACTTGAAGAGACAGATTATCTTTCTTCTCTTGTAAAAGAGGATGCAAGGAAGATTCTTGATGCTTGATTTCATCCTAAAATTCTTTCTTGGATTTCTGTTAATCGGTCTTGTCGTATTCTTCCATGAGCTTTCACATTTTGCTGCCGCAAGATTAATGAAAGTAGATGTGGATGTGATCTCATTTGGAATGGGACCACGTTTATTCTCATTTTACGGAAAGAAAACAGAGTTCCGAATCTCAGTAATTCCATTTGGAGGATACTGCCGCATGAAAGGTTCAATTGACCTTTCAAAAGCACTTTCTGATGACAAGAAGAAAATGGACAAGAAGGAAAGCGGCTCCTATTTTGCATCCTCTCCCATAAAAAGAATGATAATCTACGCATCAGGTCCGCTAGGGAACTTCATCCTTGCAATCCTCCTGCTTGCCCTTGCATCTTCTCTTCCTGTTGAGAGAATAAGCAACCCCTGCCGCGTTTGCGTGATAAATGATTATCCAGCACTGTTTTCATACAGGGTTGAAAATCCAGAGCTTGTAACAGGTGATCTTATTTTGAAGATGGATGGAAAAGATGTGCTTGATTACGAAGACTTCACATCGCGCCTTGATGGGAAAAGCCACAGCCTTATTGTAAAAAGGGATGGAGAGACTCTTGAAATCATATTGAATCCTGAGAAAAACGGCGATGATTATTACTACGGCCTTTCACTTTATCAGGAGGCTGTAATAGGCAGAAGCGAAGTTGAGATGATAAAAAGCGGTGACAGGATAGTAAGCGCAAACGGCAAAGAGATACATAACACGCTTGACTTGTTCTCCCTCTCCTACCCCCTGGATCTTGTGCTTTTAAATGAAAGCGGCAGCACATATACTTATCATGCAGAAGCTAATCCTCTTCCCTTCTCATTCAAATCAGATTTAAGGAAATCCAGTGATGCTGTGGGCATTTCTGCTCTGAATCTCGGGATAAGGAAAGCTTCTGAATATTTTATAAATACAATGAAGGCTCTTGGTGCAATAATAACGCTGAATATACAAGATGCACGCCTTGTGATAACAGGACCTACAAAAGCGGCTCAGAGCATCGGAAATATATCAACTCTGGCATTCAGTGAGGGAGTCTCGAGCGGCGTGAGGGCTGTTTTATATCTTCTTTCAATAGTATCCATCAGTCTTTGTGTTGCGAACATTGTCCCATTCCCGACATTTGACGGTGGAGGAATCCTGATAAATTTCATTGAGATATTCAAGAAAGAGGGACTCAGGCCGAGAACCTATGTGGTCTTGCAGATTTTAGGTATGATAATAGCCTTCTCCCTGATGGCCGCTCTATATTTTGTGGACATCCACTACTATTTTCTTTCTTAGCCCTTTTTCTGAGTAGAATACTTGCTCGGATCAATGAAGCGGGATTTATCCTGTGTGGTCGATTCAAATGATGTGAGCTCTGAAAGATAGCCAAGGAACACAGTTCCGGTCTTTCCGTTCCTGTTCTTTGCAACAAGGAGCTTCGTATGCTGGATGTTTGCGTTGCTTGTCTTGTCTTTTTCAAGCTTTGCAACATCCTCTTCTGAAAGTTCCGTGAGGTTTGTCTTTCTATGAATCAGCATTACAACATCTGCATCCTGTTCAATTGAGCCGCTTTCACGCAGGTTATTGAGCTGAGGCTCCTGGTCTGCTGCTTCTCTTGATACCTGACAAAGCGTGATCACAGGGCATTTGAGCTCACGGGCAAGCTGCTTGAGTGCTTTTGAGATGTAACCGACTTCCTGGGCTCGGGGAACATTATGGTCCAGCCCTGATTCAATAAGACCGATATAGTCTATGAATATTGCATCAACATGCTTTTCCCTATGAAGCATTCTTGCTCTACTTCTCAATTCTCCAAGTGCCATATTGGGCTCATCAACAATATAGAGCTCAGCCTGATACAGGCTCTCTGCGGCATCAGTTACACGGTTTATCTCATCGTCAGTGACATTTCCTGTATAGAGCTTTCCCTGCTCGACTCTGCTTGTTGCACTGATAAGACGTTGGATTATCTGGCTTGAAGGCATTTCAAGGGAAAAAAATGCGACCCTGCTTCCTTTTCTTATCATGTTTCTGATAAGAGAGATTGCAAGTGCTGTCTTACCGACACTCGGACGTGCGCCGATGATTATATAGTCGCTTTTATGGAATCCACCGTTGAGGTATTTATTAAGCACATCAAAGCCTGTATCCAGTGTGTCTGAGACATATGTTCCCTCAGTCTTCTGAAGCAGAACATTTATAAAGTCATTGATGCTTGAGTTTATCCTGTAGTTTTCTGCACTGTTCTTGTTTGTTGAAATGGATATCTCACTCAGTCTTCGCTCAGCCTGATCAAGAAGGTTGTATGGCTCTTCAGCTTCACTGTATGAGCGCTGCACGATATCACTTCCAGTTTCAATTATAGCCCTTCGTACAGCATCATCCTTTATGTATCTGGCATAAACCTCAACATTTGCAAGGAGGCTTGATATGCTTGAGAGCTCAGCAATGTATGCAGCTCCTCCAGCCTGCTCAAGCAGTCCTTTCTTTACAAGATAGCTATGTAAAGTAATAACATCCACAGCCTCGGTATTCTGTATCTTCATATCCTGAATTGCAGAATATATTACACGGTGCTGTGGATGATAGAAATCAGATGGAGAAATAATCAGGGACACCTTGTCAAAGGCATCCTGATACATCAAAAGAGCACTGAGAACGGACTTTTCCGCATCATCATTATGTGGCGGTACCAGCTTCTTCCCTGTGCTCATGATCTTTAGTTCTCCTCTGCTGTTGTCTCTTCTTCAACTACTTCAACTTCTGCTTCAGTCTCAGTCTCTGCTGCCGCTTCCGCCTCTGCTGCCTCTGCTGTTGCTTTTGCCTCAGCTTCAGCTTTTGCCTTTGCTTCAGCCTCTGCCTTCTCCTTTGCCTTGAGCTCTGCCTCAGATGCAACAATCAGCTTGACATGGCTGCTCTCGTTCTCATAAAGGTGGATGAGGACTGAATATGTTCCAGTCATCTTGATTGAATGTGTAGCAACCTCAATCTTCTTTCTTTCAATCTCGAAGCCAGCCTTCTTAAGCTCGTCCTGAACCATCTGTGATGTTACAGATCCGAAAAGCTTTCCTGATTCTCCAGCTGTGACCTTCAAAGTGAGTGTGAGTGCATCAAGCTTTTCCTTAAGGCTTGCAGCCTCAGCACGCTTGGCTTCCTTTCTCTTCTCGATTGCTGCAGCGCGGCTTGCAAAGATTGCTGCGTTTGTCTTGTTGTAGATAACAGCAGCACCTGTAGGGAGGAGGTAGTTTCTTGCATAACCGTTCTTTACTACTCTTACATCTCCCTCTTCTCCGAGGTTGACAACATCCTGTGTGAGAATGATCTTCATTTTAAACTCCTTACCTTCTTAATTCAAAGAAGTTCTCAATCATACCGGTTAACGGAAGGACTGAGATCATGATTATGTTTATCCCAGGAACAACAATGGTCAAAAGGGCAATCAGAAGAAAGAAGCTGATGCTTCTCATGCGAATTGATCTCTTCCGTATCTGGTAGAACAACACTGAAAACCCGATAACGGAATACAGCATTGCCAGAATCACCGTACAGTTGAACAGCACAATTGTCATTACCCAGCTCATGGATATAAGACGGCCAAGCAGCAACAGAGCAAGGCTTATGATGAAAACCCAGATCATAGCGCTGTCCAACTCAGCGCTTGCCACTCTTTTTTCAAAGCCATCTTCTTTTGAATGTGAAATGTATTCATATAAAAATACATCCACACAGACGAAGAAAAGAATCAGAGGCACAAAGAAACCGAGCACGAAGAGAACAAGGACTTCCATAAAGAATGTCCAGAACTCCTCTGTAAGTGCTCCTGTATCCAGGACCAGAGAAAGCATTCCTTCAAACGCAATCTTGTATACTCCTAAAAAGGATTCAAGAAGCGCCGTATCCGAGGCCATGTACAGCGAAAAGGATGTCAAAAAAACCGCCGCCGGAAGAACAGACAGAAGAAGTCTTCTTCCACCCCTCCAGCCTTCTGTATATAACCATATTATTCCAGACGCTGACAGCGTGCAGGGAATATACAGATTGAATATTGTAAGAGCAATACTGAGACTGCTGTCCGCTGATCCTATGAATCTCCTTATGCAGAGAGATAATAGAACAACAGCAATGGAAAGCGCAGAGTAAGCTCTTCCAATATATTTCCTGATCAGAAGAAGGGGAATTATGAACAGCACCTCTCCAAGCGAAAAGAAGGAGAGGATAAAGCCGAGGAAGAAAAGCAACAGAGCCTTCTTCCCCTCTTCCCCCATAGCTCTAATCATTTCTTCTCAAACGGAAGATAAGCAAGCACTCTTGCTCTCTTGATTTCTCTGTTGAGAGCTCTCTGATGCTTTGCGCATGTTCCTGTAATTCTTGCAGGAAGGATCTTTCCGCGCTCTGTGATGAATCTCTTGAGAGCATCCGGATTCTTGTAATCAGCTGGTGCTGCACCCTGGCAGAACTTACAGACCTTCTTCTTGAAGCTTGCCTTTCTTGCTCCAGCCTTTCTGTCCTTGAGGGCATTCTTGTCCATTTCGTTAAAATCTTTATCTTCTTTCATTTTTCTACTCCTGAATATTAGAATGGAATCTCATCTTCTTCAAAGTCTTCGGGACCGCTGACCGGCTCGGAAGGAACAGAAGTCTGAACCTGAGAAGCATATCTTGACTGAGCCATCTCAGAGTTATGATTCTGATATGAGCCCTGAAGTGCTCCTCCAGCCTGGTTCTGAGAGCCAATGAGAGTGAGCGTGTTGACGAAAATCTCAACCTTGCTTCTTGTCTGGCCTTCACTTTCCCATCTGTTCTGTCTCAGCTCTCCGCCAATAGCGACCTGCCTTCCCTTGAGAAGATACTGGCTGACACTCTCTGCTGCCTTTCCGAAGTATACACAGTCAAAGTAATTTGCCTCATCAACCCATTTTGAATTCTCATCCATCCTGCGTCTGTTGACAGCAACAGAGAACCTTACAATCGCTCCATTACTTTTTGAATACTTCAATTCGCAATCGCGCACCAGGCGACCTACGAGTGCTACCATATTGAGATCTGCCATGTTTTCTCCTTAGATTTTCTCCGGGTTGACAAATAGGAACTTGAGAACGAGTGTGCTGAGCTCAAATGCTCTGCTCATGTTCTTGATTGCCTGGCTGTCAACATTGATTTCATAATAGAAATAGTGACCCTTGTCCTGCTTGCTGATTGTGTATGCAAGAGTCTTGATGCCCAAATCATCCTGCTTTGTGATTTCTGCGGATGCTTTCTCTAACTCGCCGTTTACAAATGCGAGTCCTTCTTTCATCTTATCTTCATCGCTTGATAAGATAACGGTGAACTCATAATGCTTGATCATGGTTCCTCCTTGTGGTCTGAATTTTCTTTAAATCCTGATCCGTCACAAGACGGATAAAGAGGCTAATAAAGACTAGCATTTTAAGCTCTTGAAAGTCAAGCGGAAAGAAAGCCTTATTCTGCTTTGAAGCATAAATTGAATCCGCCCTGAGTAAGCGCAGGGCGGAATGGAAGACAGGAACTTTTTCAATTTGATTTTGTAAAATTAAGTCCGGCAACAGAAAGCGTATTTCCACTTAAACAATCTGTTGTCAGAATATAGTAGTTATCTATAGCCGGTGACTCTGTTGGGAATGTTATATCATACTCCGATATATCAGCATTTCCTTCATAAATGTAGATTGCTTTTTCATCGTTTATAAGCGTTCCTCTATAGGAAATCCAGTCACCATCCAGGATAAATTCTTTCCTCTTGATCTCATCTTCCTGGTTCTTTTCAATCCAATATCCATTTGAATTTCCTTTATTTCCAGATGCACGGTAGTACTCAGTATTACCAACAGTCATTGTGTCAGTTGAGGAATCATAGGAATATTGAAGAGAAATACTCTGGAACTGACCAGTTTTATTATCATTCTTGAAATCAATTAGAATCAGGTTCTTTTCCTTGTTATAGCGGGCCTTTCCCTCATATAAAACGTTATTTTCAGCCTGAACTTTATATGTGCAGTCTTCATTTATGGCGAGTGTCGCATCCAAGCTATAACCACCTAAGCTGACTGAAGTTGTCCATGATGTGCCAGAAAGATCTCCCACAGTCGCATCAGCTTCATAGAACGTCTTTATATTGGCTATAGAGTCGAGGTTATTACCGCCAAATTTTTTGGCACCGATTCGATATTTCCCTTCTCTATAAGTTTTAATTGTATCTGAGGAATTTGTTTGTACCGTTGTATTAGGATCCCAGTGTATTTCCTCAAACTCTGTTTTTTCATAATCTAGTTGGCCAGATGATTCATCATAATCCTTAAGACGGATCTTTATTCCATCTCCTGAAAGAAAATAATCAGTCAAAACAGTATATGGACCAAGATAAGGAGTACCATATCTATCCATTACAGAATAATATTCACCTGCTTTCATCTTTCTTATTTCGCCGTCAAGATTAAGGTTTACCGTGAATTCAACCTTCAAACTTCCAGTTTCCTGCGGTGTATATAAGATAGAACTATCATAGTTTTGAGCCACTCCATCGTTGAGACTGTATTCTATCCCTCTGATACTTACACCACTTGGCAAAGTATAATTCAGCTTGATCTCAACTTCCTCATTAACAGCAATACCCTCTTCACCTTCTGGTGAAATTCTGAACTCCGGCTTACGGTATATTTTTCCATAAACAAATTCAACAGGATCATTTTCAAGATCAAGTCCAGTCACATCGCTTTTCATTGCAACATATTCACTTGTAAGAGATGAACCATCATTGCTTCCACAGATATAAAAACCATTTATTTCAAGGGAGAATGAAGATTCGTTTAAGAAAAGGGATATGGGATCCCCGCCATTATCATTTCCTTTAAATGAACCATCTGAGGATTTCGTAAGATTATAGGATACATCACTATCTACAAGAGTAAGATTTTCTCCGGAAAGAGAGTAAGTGAAGGAAGTAGATTTATATAAAGAAGCACCTGAAGATATGACAAGATTGCTGTCACTCAGACCAAGTTTTCCTCTGCTATAGTCAGGGAATGTTATTTCTCCACTTTCAATAGAATAATCGTATTTAAGATCAATCCATTCGCCATCGAGATGAGAAGAATCTTTTGCCTCAGTCAGATTAAGTGTTGCTGTTCTGCTTATTTTATCTCGATAATCAACATACATTGCCTTGATTTCTCTCATATCTGAAGAAAGAGTAATGCTATCACCTTTAGAACTATCCATATTGGGCTCTGAACCGTCAGTTGTGTAATATACCGTGCCGGGGGAAAGGATATTAAGAGTAAGGTTATCAGAATTAGGTGTGCCATCAGGCAATGAGAAAACAGGCACATCCTCCACTCTCTCATAGATTGATCCTAAATTTTCCGAAGATTTTTCAGAATCTTTATACCCTTCTTTTTTGGCCTGTGCAAATATTGCGTAATAATTAGGTGAACCTATTTCAGTTATCTTAGTCGGACCGGAATAAGAATTCTCTAATTCAAATTCATAAAAACCATAAATAATCTGAGCACCATCGACATCACATTCCATTGTAATTTCAGATTCATTTAAGATTAGAGGATCAGGAATATTGATTACAGGAGCAGGAAGCTGTGCCTGCTTTATTTCTATTTCCTTAATCTCTGATATCTCATATCCTTCTTTTAATGCTATAGCCCTTACTGTGCATTCCTTATCAATAGTGATTGTAAGTGGGCTTGTTCCATATGAAGAAGAAGTACTTGGTTCACTTCCATCTGTCGTGTAGTAAATTGTTGCTCCATCTGCTGTGATTGTAAAGTTATCTTTTACAAAAGGTATGATTCCATCTGCTGTAGAAAAAACAGGCGCACTTGTCTTTGCTGTGTAATTTGCAACAGCTATTTCTGAGTCAATGCATCCTTCCATTGTCGCTATTGCCTTGACAGTTGCTGCATCATTAAGTACAAACGGACCGGTATATTTTTCCTTCTGTACATCAGGAGTGCTTCCATCTGTTGTATAGTAGACACTTGCACCTTCTTCTGCAGAGATAGTCACAGTAATAGGACTTTCAAACTTCTGGCTTTCCGGTTCTATTACAGGCTTATTCATTTTCTTCTTGCTATAAGTTATTTCTGTTACATCAGAGTCTTCAAATCCTTCCAGAGACAGAAAGGCCTTGATAGTAACGCTTTCTCCATCCACGGAATAAATATTGATAGCACCTTCAGTAGCAGATGAACTATCTTTACTTGGAGTTGTACCATCTAATGTGTAATATACAGTTGCTCCATTTGCATTATTTATTTTTACTTCCGTAAAAGGAATTGAAGAACCACTTGCAAATTCAAAAACAGGAGAATCGAGCTTGCCCTTTCCTGTAAATTCCTTTATTGCGACATCAGAGTCCATGTAGCCAGGAAGAGTTGCATAGGCCTTGATTGTGATTTTTTGACTTAATGTCGGTGTAAAAGGATTTTTATATTCTTTTCTTGTCTCTGACACCTTTGGGTCTGTTCCATCTGATGTATAATAAATTATCGCATTTTCTTTGCTTGTGATGGAAATAAGGGAAGAAGTACCTATTTCTTCATTTTCACTATCTGAACTTATAACAGGCGTGCTCAGTTTCTGCAGACCTGTATCTCCAGGACATGATGTGAACATGATCAGAAAAACCATAACAATAATCAAAGTGAATATACTCTTTTTCATACTCAAGGGATACCTCCTGGTTTTCCCAGAATACCCCCCCCCCAGTCTGAAGTCAATAGAAATTAATTATTGATATGTGATTATGAAATTCAATGAAATAATCAGGAAAGAAATCCCAGATGCTCAAGGAGTATCTTAAATCCAATCATGATAAGCACTACTCCTCCTGCTATTTCAGCTTTCTTTCTGAAGCGTGAGCCGAGAGCTGATCCGAAGCGCACTCCTACTGCACTTAGCGTGAATGTTGTTATCCCGATCAAGAGCACTGCATAGATTATATTCACATCAAGAAGGGCAAAAGAGACTCCAACAGCAAGCGCATCGATGCTTGTTGCAACTGCAAGGACTATCATTGTCTTGAATGACAGTGATGAAGATGCATCATCATCCTCATCAAAGGCTTCCTTAATCATCATAACCCCAATTGATGCAAGGAGGAAAAAAGCTATCCAGTGATCGAAGCTTTCAATTAAAGTGATGAAGTTGACGCCGATTAGATAGCCTATAAGGGGCATGAGAGCCTGAAAGAGACCGAAATAGGTGGCTACTATAAAGGAATGGGAGAACTTGAGATCCTTTATGGCAAGACCCTTGCATATGCTTACAGCAAATGCATCCATTGAAAGGCTGATGGCAATCAGAATCAGTTCAGCAGTACTCATAACAGCCAATGATAGCCGGAAAAAGATGGATGTATCAACAATCTGTTTCTCTGTTATAATCAATTCATGTTCGATTTTCATGCACATGGCGGAAAAAGAGATTGCAATGCATTCGTCTCATACTCAGCTGATGAATACCAGGAAGGAAAAAGGAACAGATACATGAGCCTGATGTATCTTCCTTGGATTGATACATATGATGTAAGAACATACATAGACATACTTTTTTCTGATGACAATCTCATGGCTGGAGAAATCGGACTTGATTCAAGATTCAAGGATAGAGATCAGAGTGCATTCTACACCATTCTCGAAGCACTCGAAGGCAGCAGAAAAATCATTGTAATACACTCAGTTAGAAATGATGAGAAAATACTCAATGAGATCAGAAGAAGGGATATTGAAAAGGCAATATTCCACTCATTCTCATCAAGTCTTGCTCTTGCTTCCAAAATTGCAGATGCTGGCTGTTACTTTTCAATAAAGGAAAGCTTTCTGTCAAAGAAGAACTGGAAGGAGTATCTAAGTCTGCCCTTCCTGCTGGAGACGGATATGAAAACAGGAAAAGAACAGGAAGAGAGAATATGTTCTCTCTATTCAAAGATTGAAGCAGAATCAGGCATTGATGTATATTCGCTGATGGAAGAAAGGAAAAAGGAATTGTTTGATGATTAACAGGACAAAAGCGCTTTTAGGAGAAGATTTTGTAAACACAATAAGGACAAAGACTGTTGCACTAGCAGGGCTCGGAGCTGTAGGAGGACTCTGCTTTGAAACCCTTGTGAGAGCCGGAGTCGGGAGCTTCATAATTGCGGATTTTGATTCTTTTGAAAAATCAAATCTCAACCGTCAGATTCTTGCTCTCAATTCTACAATCGGGAAGAAAAAGACAGAAGTTGCCCTGTCCAGGGCTCTGGATATAAATCCGGATGTGAAAATAAAGGCCATAGACGCATTCATCACGGGTGAAAATGTCAGTGTCTTTTCTTCTGCAGACCTGATCATCGACTGCATAGACAGCGTGAAAAGCAAGGCAGACATCATTGCATTTGCCGAGGAAAACGGAATAAAGGTCATATCATCAATGGGAGCTGCGCTGAGAAAGGATGCTGATCTGATCCGCACAGGATACATTAAAGACACAGCAGGATGCCCTCTTGCAAGAGCACTGAGGAAGGAGCTCAGAAACAGAGGATGCTCTCTTGATGTTCCATGTGTGTATTCAACAGAGCACGTTGACTTTGATTATGAGAGCAACAGAATCGGAAAGGATGATGAAAAAAAGAAGAGCACAGCACTTGGAAGCCTTGCAAGCATCACGAATATATTCGCAAGCCGCATTTCCCATGCCGCGCTCTGCATGCTTTATCAGAGAGATAGTCTCTCTTCTTTATAATTCACATCAATATTCTCTTTGCAATTGCCCTGAAAAGCTCATAATTGTCTTCAGAAATGCTTATATTGCCCGGATCTGCTGTTGCTTCTCCTTTAAGAATCTCATATGCACCGAGTGCAACTGAGGAGTCCCCTTTTGTAACGGTGTCTATAAGTGTGTTGAGATTTATTACTGTGCTTGTCGGAACATCATCTGACATATAAGCGACAAGATTTCTGATTGTCCTGTCTATTTTCCAGTCAGCCATCTGGGAATATGTCTTAATCTGCCTTTTCTTCTCTGCTCGCGTAAGTCCTTCAATTTCTTCAAGGACTTCTTCTGTGCTTGCTCTATCTCCCCCATCCTTTTCCATTGCAACTGAAGCGTTGATTAAGTTTGAGATGATGCTGACTCTTGCATCTGCAGCAAAAAGTAATGCTGAAAGCATAAGTGTAATCAATATGAGAAGTAACTTTTTCATTGTAGTGTCCTCCTTTGAAGAATAATTGCTAAAATTATAATGAGATAAAAGAAAGAAAATAAAGATTAAAACACATGAAAACAGAAAGCTTTTCTGAAAAATTTGCCAAAAACATGCTCTGCTTTTCTTTTTTTTATGGAGGAATACATGAAAACATGCATTATTTTCATCATCTCATTGCTTATTTTTACATCCTGCCAGGAAAGCGCTTCTTCTCTGGCTGCAAGAATAGAAAACATTCCAAAGGGGATGGAAGATATGGTTCAGGTGACAATAAGAGGAAAAGACGGGATTATATTTGACAGGAATATAGAAGAAAGCTTTTTCACGGTTTCTCCGATAAAAAAAGGAGTATATGAAATCAGAGCCATGCTCACTGATGGCGGACAAAGGCTGATGTACGGCATTTCCTCATTTGCTGTCACAGGCAACTCCTCAGCAGTAAACCTTCCTCTTTTCCCTCTTAAACAGGAGACTTACATTTCCATAATAGCAGGAGATGATGCCAAAGAGATTTCATACCAGGTGCTCTCAGACGACGGATGCATGAAAGAAGGAAGAATTGAAAACAGCGGAGAGATAATAAGACTTGACATGCCTCTTTTGAGCGAGGGTGAATACTGCATCAAAGTCTCTTCCTATGACAGGCATGGTTTTCTGCTCAAGAGCGTAGAAAAAAACATAAGCATCAGCTTTGGACATCTCAATTCTTTTTACATCATCCTCGATCAGGATGCAGAGGAAGAAGGAATAAGGATAGAAAACAACTACTCTGCTCCGCTTGATTGCTCCATAAAGATAAAAAATCTTGAAGAAGATCTGACTCTTATTCTTGAAGCCAGTGTGCCGGGTGAAGAAGAATATGAATGTCTATGGTATGAGAACGGAAGCTTTATGCATGAAGGCAGATATCATGAAATATGTCTGAGCGGGAAAATCGGAAGAATCGATCTTGTGGTCTTCTCAGAAAAAGAGGGAAGCCTTTCAAGCTCAACTCTCCTTCCACTCTAAAACAAATCAGGGCTGCGATATACACAGCCCCTCAGATTGCTACAAACACTTACTTTTTCTTGTGTCTGTTCATTCTTAGTCTTTTCTTTCTCTTATGAGTTGCAATCTTATGCTTCTTTCTTTTCTTTCCGCACGGCACAGTTATGCTCCTTAAATGTAATTACCAGACCATTATGTTGATTTTACCTGTTTTTGGTCAAGTGGAAATGATTTATTTCTTGTTTTCTAGCACAAATTGATTAATAAGGCAACAGAAAAGAAAATATGCATTGCCATTTTCGTTTGTATTCTGTTTCTCCTGATTTCTCTTTAGCCTATCTTTTTGTTGATATAAGCGTTAAGATAAAAACATGAAGGTGTTGGTCATGGGCTTTGGGGCCCATGCATCCGGTGGGGATGCTGCTCTTTATTACAAAAGGAAGAACAATGATGTCTCTCTCTATGAGACGAGACCGAGCTCATCGTTTTCAAAGATTGCAGAGAATCTTGAAAGCGAGGGGGTTCATGTATTTTTCCGTGAGGCAACAATAAGTGAGATCAAGAAAGCCGACATCCTCGTAAAAAGCGCGCTTGTTCCCTTGAACTACCAGATAAGGCATAATGCGAAGGACATTACCAATGACATTGCAAGCCTGTTGGGAAATGAGAGAGTCGAAAAGACAAAAAAGATTCTTTTTCTCGGCTCAAGAGATCAGAGCATAAGCGCATCAGTGCTTTCTCAGGCACTTACATCACTTGGAAAGAAAGTGATTCTTGCAGGAAACAATGCAGGAAATGGATACTATACCCTCTCATGCATTGAGAAAGATGAAAAGAATCCTGATTTTGTGATAATCAATCTCTCAGGGCAGCTGCTTGATGAAACAGATTACGCACTCTGCTCTTCCTGGCCTTCCTTTGATCTTGTCATCATCGCTGGCGTAAAGATCAAGAATACAGATGTGCTTAAAAACATCGCATCATCGAGTTTACAGATTTTCACAGAACGGCATATCTATTCATATTTTTCATCAGCTCTTTCTGCCTTCAAAAAAAAGATCAGGTTCATACCGCACTTCAAGAACATATACAAGGACAACAGCGAGAGTCTTCCTGTTTACGAGGCCATGCGTCAGCTTGGGTACAAAAAAGAAGAGATTAAAAAAGGCGTTTCAAGCTACAGGGGCATTGAGAATCAGAATGAGCAGGTTGCATTCTTTGACAACATACTCTACATAAACGACAGCTCTTCAAACATACCTGTTGCCGTGAACATCACATTCAAAAAGCTTTCTGCCCAGTATGTCCATATAATCACAGGTGGAAGTGAGGTAAACATGCTTGACCCGTCTTTGATGCTCGCATGCCTTAAGAAATGCACAAGCATCACACTTCTCTCTGGATCATTTTCATCCAAGCTGAAGGATCTTCTGGACAGTATGAAAATCGAATATAACGGTCCTTTTTCAAACATGACAGATGCAGTCAGAGCTGCATACAGCGAAGCAAGAAGATCCCTTGATATTAATTATCAGAACACCCAGATAATCCTTCTTTCGCCCGGAGCATCAAGCTATGAGATGTTCAAGAATGAATATGAGCGCGGAGAAGAGTTCAAGAAAGCTGTGAAAAACATAATACTTGAAAAATAAAAAAGACGGTAATCAGATACAGATCCCGTCTTTTCTTCATGCTTTTTGATTTGTTTATCAGCCTACATTTCCATCTGTGTATTTATAAGCCCTGATGTGCACGCCATTGTAGCCAAGAGGTTTTCCCTCAACACAGATCTCTCCGTTGATTGTCTTCATAGGAAGAGCAAAGAAATGATCAGGCTTCAAATATGTGGTGATTTTCTCCACTTCTTCCTGATTGTCAAACTCCAGCACAGCGCCGACAGGAAGATCATCTGCAAAGATGACTTCGCATGTCTCATGGCTCTCGTCATTCTTGTCGCTTGCCGCAATGAGCATTCCATAGCTCTTCACACCACGGAAATTTGCAGGCTTGAGATTTGAGACTATTACAATATTTCTTCCCTCAAGCTCCTCTTTCTTGTAGAAAGGAACAATGGAAGAAACAATCTGGCGCTCTTCCTCCTCCCCTGCATCAAGCTTGAGGATATAGAGCTTGTCTCCCCCAGGATGCTTCTCGACGCTGTTTATATGTGCGACCTTAAGTATTACCTTTTTCTTAAACTGTTCTGTGATGCTGAGATTCTCATCCATTTTATCATTATTCTCCTTGGTTTTTTCTTTCTTCTCTTCTCTTTCTTTCTGGGATCCAGAGAACCTTTCTTTGAGACTGTCTATGAACTTCTCATCAAGTTTTGAGAAAAGAAGCTCAAGATTCTTCACTTCAACAGGTCTCTCAAACTTTCCAATCTCATCCCATTTCTTGCCTTCATGACCGAGGAATGAAAGAATCTTCTCCCCCGTCTCAGGAAGATATGGAGAAATCATTACAGCAATGTCTGATATCAGCTGATAGAGAGTGGAAAGCACCCTGACCGCCTCCTCAGGATTTTCTGTTCTCTTCTTCCACGGCTCGCTTTCCTGGAATGTCTTGTTGCCAAGATCAGAGAGTGCGAATATTGCCCTTATAGCATCACGCTCCTCAGCATGCTCAAGAAGGTCTGTTATCTCCTCTTCCTTCTTTTTGATGACAGCAACAAGATCCTCATCATAAACAGGATTCTCGATCTTTCCCTCATAGAAGCGGCTTATGAAAGAGAGTGTCCTGTTCACGAGGTTTGAAAGGTTTCCGATAAGATCCTTGTTCACCCTGTCCATGAAATCCTTCCAGCTGAATGTGAAATCGCTGCTTTCCGGACGGTTGTAGAACATGTAGAATCTCCATACATCCGCCTTTATTCCGGTTGACTCGACATCGTTGCCGAATATTCCGATTCCCTGGCTCTTGCTGAACTTTCCTCCCTCATAGTTCAGATACTCAGTGCTGGACATATGATAAAGCATCGTCCACTTTTCCCCTGTTGCAAGAAGGGAGGACGGGAAGATTACAGTATGGAATGGGATGTTGTCCTTTCCGATGAACTGGAAAAGCTCTGTATCTTCCGGGCTCTGCCACCATCTCTTCCAGTCATCTGTATAGTTTGCTGTAATTGATATATAGCCTATTGGTGCATCAAACCATACATAGAAGACCTTGTCCTCAAAGCCCGGCTTCGGAACCGGTATACCCCATTTGAGATCTCTTGTTATGCATCTCTCCTGCAGCCCGTCGCGGATCCATGAAGATGTAATCTGAACAGCGTTCTTCGCCCAGAATCCTTCCTTTGATGCTTTTTCAATCCATGCATTTAAAAGAGGAAGGGCCTTAGGAAGATTCAAAAAGAGGTTCTTTGTCTTTCTCAGCTCAGGCTCTGTCGAGCAGACAGAGCATTTCGGGTTTATAAGCTCTGTAGGATTCAAAAGCTTGCCACACTTGTCGCACTGGTCTCCCTTTGCTCCCTCACTGTGGCAGTGCGGGCACTCTCCTGTGACAAAGCGGTCTGCAAGAAAACGCTTGCAATGCGGGCAGTAAAGCTGGCTCATCTCTTTTTCAGTGATGTAGCCGTTCTTGTCTACTTCATTGAATATATGCTGGACGATTTCAGTCTGTTTTTCAGTGCTTGTGCGTCCAAAGTAATCAAAGTCTATGTTGAACCACTTATAGATTTCCTTATGGATCTCATGGTACTTGTCACAGAGCTCCCGCGGAGAAACCCCTTCCTGCAGGGCTCTTGTCTCACTTGCCGTGCCGTATTCATCTGTGCCGCAGATATACAGAGTCTCATAGCCGCGGAGTCGGCAGAAGCGTGCGAAAACATCAGCGCTGAGAACCTGTGTGAGGTTTCCAAGATGTGGAACGTTATTTACATAAGGAAGTGCGGAGGTAATAAGTCTCTTTTTCAATCTCAGTTCTCCTAAACAAGGGCATTATAGCCCGATACTCTTTTTTTAACAATTGTTTTCAGCTATATTTACAGTTATGGACGAAAATAAAAAAAGGAATTTCTCTTTCCTTGTCACACCACGCTTTGTTGTGCTTGCAATTGCTGTGATAGCTCTTCTTATTGCACTTGCGACAAGCTTCTTTTCTGTGGACCAGACAGAAAATGCGATAGTGCTCAGACTTGGAAAGTATTCTAGGACTGTGGGAGCAGGCCTCAATTTCAAACTCCCGTTCGGAATAGAGAAAAACTATAATGTAAAGACAAATGTCGTGCAGACCATGACGTTCGGCTATACTGCAACAGACACAAGCGGGACAAGTTTAAGCAAAAGCCATGAGAACACAGAAGAGTCTCTCATGCTCACAGGAGATCTGAACATCGTTTCTGTCGAGTGGATAATCCAGTACATCATAGATGACCCGTATGCATGGCTTTTCAATGTCAATGAAAAAGAAAAGACCATAAGGGACATATCCCAGTCTGTAATGAACCAGATTGTCGGAGATCTTCCAATCCTTTCAGTAATGACAAACCTCAGGACCCAGATTGAAGTCGATGCTCAGCAGAAGATGCAGGAGATATTTGACAAATATGATTTCGGAATAAGAATCGTGACTGTAAAGCTTCAGAACATAGTACCGCCTGAGGGAGATGTTCAGGATGCCTTTGAGGATGTCAACAAGGCAATTCAGGACATGAACAGGCTGATAAACGAAGGCAAGGAGTATTATAACCAGCAGATTCCTGAGGCACAGGGAGAGGCGGAGAAAATAATACAGCAGGCTCATGGCTATGCCTCAGAGCGGGTCAATCAGGCAAATGGAGACACCGCAAGGTTCCTCAGCGTCCTGTCTGAATATGAAAACAGCAGAGAGACAACAGCAGCAAGGCTTTACATAGAGACTGTAGAAGAAGTGCTTGAGAGCAACAAGGACATAACTATAATCGATGAGGATCTCTCATCCTTCATTCCATTCAAGAATCTTGGAGGCAATGTATGAAAAAGTTAGTGACAATACTTGTAGTTGCTGTAGTCCTTGCTGCAATAATAATCATCTCAGGACCTTTTTATATTCTCAATGAAGGTGAAATGGCAGTCATCACAAGATTCGGCAAGATTGTCGCTGTCGACAGAAATCCAGGACTGGGATTGAAGATGCCTTTCATTGACAATGTAGTCAGATACCCTGACAAGCTTCTTTCCTGGGACGGAGATGCCCAGCGCATTCCCACAAAGGAAAACCAGTTCATATGGGTGGATGCCACTGCACGCTGGAGAATAAGCGATGCAGAGAAGTTCTACATGAGCGTCAATACGACAAACGGTGCAATTGCAAGGCTGAATGACATCCTTGATTCTACAATAAGGACTGTGATAAGCGAGAATTATCTTAATGAGGCAGTAAGAAACAGCAACATAATAAATACGATTACAGTTGAGGAGGATACTCTTCAGAGTGTGGATATCGAGAGTCAGGACCAGCTGAGAGATCTGACAAAGACAAATACCGTGCAGCAGGAGATAAAGATAGGCCGAGAAGGACTTTCGAACATCATGCTTGAGGAGGCAAAGCCTCTTACAGAAGTCTACGGCATAGAGCTTGAGGATATAATCATCCGTCAGATAAGGTATTCTGATGATCTGACTGAAAGCGTCTATACAAGAATGATCAAGGAAAGAAACCAGATAGCAGAAGCATACCGTGCATTCGGACGCGGTCAGCTTGCGACCTGGCAGGGCAAGAGCGAGAATGACAAGATGACAATCCTCTCAGAGGCTTACAGCCAGAGCGAGAAGATCAAGGGAGAGGCAGATAAGGAAGCATCAAGAATATATTCTGAGGCATACTCGAAGAACGAGGAATTCTTCCGCCTCTGGACAAGCCTGGAGTCATACAAGAAAACACTTATTGACAAGGATATGACGATAACAACCTCATCCCCTTATTTCAAATATTTCCTTTTCTCCGATGAGACGCTTTGACTCATACAGCATAAACGGACGCTATCACTTCTTCCTTTCATATCTTGAAAGGGAGAATGTGAAGCTATATGACTATGGCTGTGCAGCTCTTCTTTCTGTTGCGGATTTCTCATTTCTCATTTTCAATCCTGATGGAAGGAAAGAGGAGAAAATAGATTTCCTTATAAAAAAAGCAAAACCGAAAATCATATACTCCCCTCTTTCTGACATAAAGCCTTTCCTCCATTCCCTCTCCTCTTATGAAATAAATGTCTCCAATTTATTGAGATTCACAAAAAAATCCAGAGAAGATGAAAATGATATATCCATTTCAGAGCTTTCGACAGACAAGGAAATTAAAAGCCTTTATTCTCTTGAAAAAATCTGCTTTGAAGCAGATGAGGATGAAAATAATTATAAAAAGCGCAAAATGGATCTGCTTAAGCGGAAAGACTATAAGATCTATGCTGTAAAAGATATGGATGAGATAATTTCCAGCATCACAATACACGGCTCACTCATATTCTCGGCAATGACAATGCCTGAGTACAGAGGAAAGGGATTATGCACTGCTCTTTTAAAGAAAACATCTTTCATGTATTTTCAGAAAAACAGCTCACCCCTTTTTCTCTTTTCGGACTATAATATTCAGGACAATGTATATATGAAGGCGGGATTTGAAAATCTTGGAGAGTTTGTGAAGGCAAGGAGAAAAGAAGGATGAAACTGATAAGAATAAAGCTCAGAGATGAAAGCATAAGATATGCCAGGATCATCGGGGATAAAAAAGCCCAGCTTTTTTCAGATGACTACTTTTCCCCTCTTACAGATGAAACAGTTAATCTTGAAGACTCAACTCTTCTTTCTCCTGTTGTTTTCAAGAAAGCTCTATGCATAGGACTCAATTACAGCGAGCATATAAAGGAGCTTGATTTCATCCGGCCAGAAAAGCCTGTTGTATTTCTCAAGCCTTCCACGGCGCTTTTGGATCCCTTCGGCAGGATTGAGCACCCGTCTTTGTCCGAGCGTGTTGAGTATGAAGCCGAGCTCTGCGTTGTGATAAAAGACAGATGCAGGAACATTAGCTTAGACGATGCGGACAAATATATCCTCGGCTACACGATTGCCAATGATGTTACAGCCCGTGACCTGCAGGAAAAGACAGGGCAATGGACAATATGCAAGGGTTTTGACACCTTCCTTCCAATCGGGCCATATATTTCAGATGAGGTTGATCCTGATGACCTCAGGATCCAGAGCATACTGAACGGGAAAGTGATGCAGGATGACAGGACAAGCCATCTCATCTTCCCCGTCAGATATCTTGTATCATACCTTTCAAAGTGCATGACTCTTGAGCGCTATGATGTTATTCTCACAGGAACGCCTAAGGGAGTCAGCGCAATGAAGGAAGGGGATGTGATCATCTGCAGGATCGAAAAACTGGGAGAGCTTGTCAGCTATAACTGAAAAAGCTCAGAACATGCTTGCTATTGCTATAAGCACACCTGTAATTCCTTCTCCTCCGAGAAAGCCTGAGGAGACAAGGGATATGCTGTTGCCGCATTTCTCCCTGTCTTTTATCGTCTTTCTGAGAATGAATGCACATAGTGCGCCAAGACCCATTATCGATGAGATGTTGGTTGCAAGATACACACCAAGTCCGAGAGTTGCTGATGGAGCCTTAAGCAGATAAAGAAGAGCTCCGACAGCAAGACCTGTGACAAAGCCCGGGATGCTACTGAGTCCGGAGACCATGAGGGAGACAGCACTTGCCTGAGGTGCTGGAAGCAGAGTCCCTGCACCGAATGATCCGTATGCTTCCTTGAGCGCGAAAAGAACTAAAGATGCAACTACAGCACCGATTACTCCACCTATTCCCTCTCCGACAAGCTGGCTAGAAACCGGTGTTTTGAGCATATAGCCGCTTTTAAGGTCATTCATGACATCGCCAGTTAGACCTGATGCGACAGCAACTGTTGCTGCAATCAAGAAGAGAGAAGTCAGGGTTGAGCTTAAAACAGTGGCAACAAAAAGGAGCACGAGGATTGCGAACACCTCCATCGGATTGACTCCGGTCTGTCCTGTAAGCATTGCAGAAAGATATGTTGCAAGGTATACGCCCGGAATAAGCAGTATCGCCTCTGCAAGCGTTATCTCTGTCAAAAGAGCAAGAACTGTGATGCTCAGCAGGCAGATGATAAGGAATATGAATGCCTTGTTTCTGTCAAATGCTTTCCTGTTTTCCTTCTTTGCCATCTTCTTGGCAATGGAATATACTGCCTTGATGAAGATGCCTATTCCAGTTCCGATCATAAGACCTATTCCAAGATCGTTGCGGAATGCATTTGTAAGCTCAGATCCGAAGAAATATGTTCCAATCGGGGTTATGACATAATAACCCAGAACCATGCCCAGGAACCACATTCCGGCAAGAACAGGCCCGATTACCGCCCCGATTCCAAGCGCCATCGGAGAAACCCATACCTGAAGGGCAGGAAAATATGCATTGCCTGAAAAAACTGTGAGGACAGATGGGATTTTTCCCCAGGCATCCCTTATGAGGGTAAAGAGAACAGAGCCTCCCATTGAAGAAAAGAGAGTCAGAGCTCCTGTTCTGTCCTTTGTGCATGCAAGAGTGTTGTATGCGGCATTTCCCATAGGATAAGGAAGCTTTTCTTCCTCTATAAGATGCTTTCTGTTGAGGCTTGTAAATAATGTGCCGAGTATAGCTCCTGTAACGGATACAACGATTACGGAGAAAAGAGAAAGCTCTGATGAGGGGTTTATCATCCAGAGGCCAGGAAGAGTGAATGCAAGTCCTCCGGCAACCATGGCTCCGGCACTCATGAGTGTATGCGTGCAGTTGATTTCCTGAAGAGTGGAACCCTTTGCTTTAGACAAAACTGCCATCGAAACAACAGTTACAAATACAGTCGGCCATGGGAGGGCCCCCATCTTGAGTGCTGTATACATGCTGCTTGTTGTAATAACAATAAGACCAAGAATTCCTGTGATAAGGCCTCTTACTGTCAGCGGATAAAGTCTGTTATTCATATTCACATATCCTATAGGTACAAAAAATGCCTTACTTTCTTAGTAAGGCCATTTAGCAAGAGAGGGACTCGGACCCCCGACCGACCGGATATGAGCCGGTTGCTCTACCAACTGAGCTATCTTGCCAGTTTAAAAAAAACAAGAAGCACTTTTGTATGCTTCTTTTATTGCGGCCGAGAGAACTCGAATCTCCAAGAGCTTTCGCCCACTAGCACCTCAAGCTAGCGTGTCTACCAATTCCACCACGACCGCATAACCGGTTTGCTTTCAACCTTGGCTATACTAACTTATTCAAAAAAAAGCGTCAAGTACATTTTAAATTAAATATACAGATTTTTCCTCTGCTTCCCTTCTCACCTCTTCAGGCCAGACAGATGCCTGAACCTCTCCTATATGGCATTTCTTCAAAAGGAACATGCACAGTCTTGACTGCCCTATTCCTCCCCCTATTGTCTCAGGATAATCCCCAGAAAGCAGCCTCTTATGCCAGTAAAGTGATGCCCTCTCTTCATTGCCGCTGAGCTTTAACTGCCTTAAAAGCGCAGTCCTGTCCACACGGATACCCATGCTTGAAAGCTCAAGAGAATCCTCCCTGACTGTATCCCATACGATTATATCCCCATTAAGGCCTTTATGCATGCCGTCTGTTTCCGTGCTCCAGTCATCATAATCCGGAGCTCTGAGGGAATGAGGTCTGCCGTCTTTCAGTGTGCTGCCTATTCCTATAATGAAAACCGCACCGTATTCCTTTGCAGCCCTCTTCTCCCTCTCCTCCGGCAGAAGATTGGGATACATCTCAAGAAGATCCTCAGAGTGTATGAATGTTATATCCTCAGCAAGAGTGTCCTTGATCTGAGGATAGAATTCCTCAAGCAGAAAGGCTGTTCTCTTGATTGCAAAGAATATCTCGCGCACTGTCTTTTTCAGATAATCAAGATTTCTCTCCTCCTTTCTTATCGCCTTCTCCCAGTCCCACTGGTCGACATAGACAGAATGGATTTCATCAACCTTGTCATCAGGGCGAAGAGCATTCATATCAGTATAAATGCCGCGCCCGAGAGGAAAGCTGTAGTCAGCGAGAGCCATCCTCTTCCACTTTGCAAGGCTCTGGACTATCTCCATTCTCTTTCCGCCGAGAGCGGAGACAGAAAAGCTTACTGGCTTTTCAACCCCGGAAAGATCATCGTTTATTCCGCTGTTCTCCTCAACAAAGAGAGGGCTTGTAAGACGGGAGAGCTTCAAAGACCCTGAAAGCTCCTTTTCGAATATGTCTTTTGCAGACTTTATCGCCTTTTCTGTATCATGCGGAGAAAGAATAGATTTATATCCGTTTTTTATTTGCATATATTTACCTTTTTTTTTAATATGTTATGAACATATAGCAAATTATTCATAACGTGTAAAGGAATAAACAATAATGAAAAGCAAATTTTTAAATGAATTCAAGACATTCATCGCAAAAGGAAATGCTATCGATCTTGCTATCGGTGTCATTATGGGCTCTGCTTTCTCAGCAATCACAAACAGCCTTGTAAATGACATCCTCATGCCGTGTATTTCCGCACTCTTCGGAGGAAGCGACTATTCAGGACTCAAGGTTGTTCTTCGTGAGGCAACAGAGACAAGCGAAGCTATCGTTCTCAATTACGGTATGCTTATCAATGCTATCTTCAACTTCCTCATCATCGCTCTCTTCCTCTTCCTCGTTGTCAAGGTTCTCAACAAAATAAGAGCAAAGAAGGAAGAGCCTGCACCAGCTCCAGCAGCTCCTGTCAAGAGCAATCAGGAAATCCTGCTTGAGGAAATCAGGGATCTTCTCAAGAAGAACTGAGCACTGTCCTCACTTTTTCAGATCCACCTTGCAAGAGGTGGATTTTTTATGCTTCAAATTTTGTAAATCTTCATTTTTATTTTAACTAATTGCTTTTATTTAAAAAAGTTACAAAATGTTTCTTAAAATTTAATAAAATGTTTTCTCAATTTTATTGACACATTTTCACTTTTTGAATATATTCAGGCTGACAAAAGGAAATTCTGTATTTGGTTTGAGGTGTTTATGAACAGATTCAGGCTTTATCAGATAGACAGAAAGACTGAGGGTCTTTTCAGGAAAGAAGAACTTCCTTCAGTCCATGCACTTGTCGATGCATATCGCAGGTTTCAGAGAAATGAATACTCTAGGAATCTGAGTTTCTCAAAGGCTCTTGATGAATTCATCGAATGTGTTTTCCTTCCTGTATGTGCAGAAATAAGAAAAGAAGGCACTGATGATTTCTACAGCGCCTTCATGAACAAGTCTTTCTCTGTCGTTAAGAGAGACACAAATCTTGAAAAGGGACTTAAAGCCGCTCTAGCCTAAATCAGGTAATAGACGGCTTTTCTTGTTTCTTCTGCCTTTTCTTTTCCAAGGGCAAGTTCAACTATTTTCAAAGCAAACTCAAATGCCCAGCCAGCACTCTTTGCTGTGATGATGTTTCCGTCCACGACCACTCCATCAGAAAGGAAATCCTTTTTTTCGCTCAAGCTCTCACAGCCCGGATAGCATGTGGCCTTCTTTCCATCCAGAAGACCAAGAGGGGCAAGAACAGCAGAAGGGGATGCACATATTGCACTTATGATTTTATTCTCATTGCACATTTTTATAAGGCGCTGACAAACAACCCAGCTCTGCTGGAGATTGATTGCACCCGGCATCCCTCCAGGAAGGAAAACTATGTCATAGTCATCTGAAATCTCACAGGCAGTCTTATCTGCAACAACTGTAAGCTGATGAGAAGATCTTATGTTCCTGTTCTCGTCAATTGAAACCACATCTGTCTCAATGCCTGCCCTCTTGAAGATGTCATATGGAATTGTGAATTCCGCCTCCTCAAATCCTGTTGCAAGAAATATAAGTGCCTTCATTTAAACCTCCTCTAGAAAATGAACTTCTCCCTGTTTTTGAGCATCATCCTGCTGCTCTTCAATATCCTGTCAGTTTCCTCAAATGATATGCAGGCATCAGTTACAGAAACACCGTATTTGAGGTTGCTGATGTTCTCCGTTATGTCCTGACGGCCTTCAAATATATTAGACTCGAGCATGAAGCCCTTGATTGATGAGTGCCCATAGATTACTTCTTCAACAACCTGGCGCAGGACTCTTTTCTGCTTCCTGTAATCCTTCTTGCTGTTGCCGTGCGAACAGTCGATTATTATTGCATCCAGAAGATTGCTCTGCTTGAGCTGCTTTGCTGCCTCCTCCACCTCATCCTCATAATAATTGGGACCGCTTGTACCTCCTCTTAAAATCAGGTGAGCCTCTTTGTTTCCTTTCGTGCGGAACACGCTGGATTTTCCATCCTTGCTTATTCCGATAAAGGATGATGGACTGTTGGCGCTCTTAATTGCATTGATTGCAGAAGAGACATCCCCTGAGGTGCTGTTCTTGAAACCTACAGCTACCGATAGTCCGCTTGCAAGGTTTCTGTGAGTCTGGCTTTCTGTTGTGCGTGCTCCGATACTTGACCAGCTCATTATCTCGTCTATGTACTGCGGGATGATCGGATCAAGTACCTCACAGCCGACCGGAAGACCGAGATCCGTTATTCTCAAAAGGAGCGATCGTGCTGTTATAAGGCCTTTCTGGATATTGTAGCTCTCGTTCATGTCAGGATCCATGATCAGGCCCTTCCAGCCGATATTCGTCCTCGGCTTTTCAAAGTAAGTGCGCATTATGACAAAGAATGTATCTGATATCTCATCTGAAAGCTTCTTCAGCATTTGAGCATATTCAAACGCGGCTTCCTGGTCATGAATGCTGCATGGCCCTACTACAGCAATTAATCTGTTGTCCTTGCCTGAAAGAATATCTGAGACAGTTTTCCTGTAGCTACGAATTCTTTCCTGCATCTCTTCTGTAAGCGGATACAGCTTAGAAATCTCAGAAGGCGTTATCAGAGCAAAAGTGTTGTCAATTCTTATGTCATAGTCATTGAACATGGCGCTTACCCCTTTTTTTCAGTTTTATCTTCACTGTTCTTCTTTTTCTTCGGATAAAGGAATCTCTTTATCTTCTGTGTCGGAGTTCTGTCAAAAGGCTCCTCCTGAAGTTCAGCCTCACTTATTCTTGAATAGCTGTTAAGCTGCTCGTTCACAGTCTTTCTGAGCTTCTTCACATATTTCTGAGCCTCACTCTTAGCCTCATCTATGCTTATTGAGAGTTTCTTGCTCATAAGCTCGACATCTATCTTTATCAGAGCCAGGAGTCCGCCGTTTTCAGAGACAACAAGGCTTTCCTCAACAAATTCCTGACTGTTTATGAGGTTCTCAATCAGCTCAGGATAGATGTTCTCTCCTGCAGGTCCGAGTATCATTGTCTTGACTCTGCCGCGGATTGAAAGGAAACCGTGCCTGTCAATGTACCCGAGATCTCCTGTGCGGAAATATCCGTCAGAGGTGAATGCCTCTTCATTAAGATCATCCCTCTTGTAGTAGCCGCTCATGACATTGACGCCTTTGACAAGAATCTCTCCGATTCCTTCCTCGTTCTTGTTGTCCAGAACAACCTCATCATCCTCGACCACTTTTCCGACAAAGCCTGGCTTATGCATGCTTTTTTTCGGGCCGCATCCTGCAATGAGCGGACTTGTTTCAGTAAGCCCGTATCCGATAGCATAAGGGAATTTTGCCTTGTAAAGAAATGCCTCGACCTCCGGGTCCAGAGGGGCTCCTCCTATTCCGAAGAATTTCAGGCGGTGTCCGAATGTTGACAAAAGCTTCTTTCTTATAACGCTGTATATGAATGCGCTTGTGATCGGATTCTTTATGAGCTTTGCTATCTTTTTGTTGTCCCTGATTGTCGGAAGAACTGCTGCCCGGTATACCTTCTCAATCAGAAGAGGCACTGAAAGCATGACTTCCGGTCTGATCTCGCTGAGGGCGGGAAGAAGAATGGAGACAGCCGGGGCTTTTCCAAGGAATGTTATATGCGCCCCTTGCAAGGTAGTCAGCAGCTGTCCGATTGTAAACTCATACACATGGCTCATTGGAAGAATTGAAAGCACACGCACCCCTGGCTTTACTTTGATGTATACATCGGTGCTCAGATCCGCACAGCGGAGAAGATTGAGGTGCGTGAGCACTACAGCCTTGCTACTCCCTGTTGTTCCGCTTGTATAGATTATTGATGCTGTATCCTTTTCTTCAACATCTATCTTTGCCAAATCCTTGTCATTTATCTTGAAATCCTTCAGGCTCACTCCGGGCTGAAGATGATAGTTCCTGCTCTCAGGGTATCCAAGCTCTTTTGGAAGATAGGAAAGGTCCTCAAGACGGAATAGATCTATCTTTCTCTCAACAAGGCTCTTATAAACCTTCTGGTAGCACTTTTCTGAGACTGCTACGGCAACAGCCTCGCTATGTTTCAAAATGGCTTCAGCCTCAAGGGGTGAGAAATCCGGAAGAAGAGGAACTGCAACAAGCCCTATGTAAGTAAGAGCGCAGTAGAAAATCATCCAGGAAGGGCTGCTTTCAGCCATTATTGCAATCTTGTCTCCTTTCTTGTATCCGTTGAGGATGAAGAAAGAGGATGCGGCCCTTACGGCTTTCCTGAATGCCATATATGATATCTCGCTTCCCTCCGGGGCACGGAAGACAGAATACATCGTCCTTGATTTGAAACGTGATGAGACAGTGTCGACATATGAACGGAATGTATATGATGGAAGGAATTTCATGACAAGACCGTCATCCCTCCTTATTTTCCCAAATGCCTTATAATCAATCTTCTTTTCTTTTTCTTTTTTCTCTTTCATCGCTCGATTTCTCCGCAATATGACTGGCCGCGCTCGCATACTGTAACGAATATGCCGCTTTCTATTTCCTCCCGGGCCAGACTTTGTATTATTTTAACATCATTATTGTTTTCTGAAACATGAATAAAATACACATGCGCCTTCCTTTTTGCATTCTTTTTCGCAAAAAGAACTCCTTCTTCGTTCGAAAGATGTCCGAATCCCCCTGTGATCCTGGCCTGAAGCTTTTTGCTGTATGGACCGCATTTGAGCATATTCGGATCATAATTGGTCTCTATAAAGAGGAGATCGGAGGCAGATGCAAACTCATGCGCGGCAAATGGAATCTGTCCGGTATCAGTCATTAGAAAAACACCTGCAGATCCGTTTTTGATATAGAATCCTGCGCTGCCTGCACTGTCATGATAGGTCCTGAATGCAGTTATTGTGAAATCATCGATTTGGATGCTCTCATTCATTTTAAATGTATTGATGCTGCAGCTATCAATGCCCATTTTCTTTATAAGCTCGCTGTTGCACTCTTTTGAGATATCAGAAATGTAAAGTGGTGCAGTCTCTGCTCTTAAAAACGGCTTTATTCCCTTTGCATGGTCAGGATGAAGGTGTGTAATAAAGAGCGCCTTCACGCTTTCTGTGGGTATCTCATGCGCCTCCATCCTCTTTATGTAACCGCTTCTTGTGAGCCCCATATCAACAAGGATTGTGCTCCTGCCGTCATAAAAAGCATATGAATTTCCGCAGCTTCCTGAGGACAGTATCAGATATTTAAGCATCAGAATTCTCCTTTATGAAAGCTTCATCAAGAGAGAAAACACATTTGCCTTTACATCTCAAGATTGGTGTCTTCAGGAGTTCAGGATGTTCAAGAAGCTCCTCTTTTGGAGAAAACTCTCTCCACTGGTATCCGTTTTTCTTGTAAAACGCAGAGCGCGTATCTATTATCTCATCATCACATCTGGAAGATGAAATGATGCTGTCTATTTCCTTCGGTGAAAGCTTCTTTTCAGAGACATTCAGCACCTGGAAGGCAATCCTTCTTTCCTTGAAGTATCTTACAGCCTTCTCGCTTTCTCTGTCCCCTTTCTTTATTATCAGCTGAATCATGCTCTGATTATAATAATTAAAAACGGAAAGCGATAATAGATAAATCTCTCTTTTTCGTCAATTTGCTCTTTCCTGAAGTAGTTAGAATATACTAGATTCCCATTTTAGGCTTTCTCAATTGATTAAAAATCATCTTTTGTACATAATCGCAGAAAGGAGATTAATTATGGAAAAGAGAATCAAGGATTTACTTAACCTTACACCATCTGATGAATGCATCAAAGCAGAGGGATGGGTAAGAACAAAGAGGGACAGCAAGAGTGTCTGTTTTCTCGAAATCAACGACGGCTCATGCCTTAAGGGGCTTCAGCTTGTTATCGATAAAGAGACCTTCTCCAATAATAATCTCCTTGATGAAATCTCTACAGGATGCTCAGTTGAAGCAGAGGGAAAGATCGTTAAAAGCCAGGGAGGAGCCCAGAGTGTGGAGCTCCTTGTAAGCTCGCTTTCAATCATAGGAGAATGTCCTGCAGACTACCCTCTTCAGAAAAAGAGGCACACTGTCGAGTTCTTGAGAGAAAAAGCACATCTGAGAGCAAGAACCAACCTCTTTGGAGCTGTTGCAAGGGTCAGAAACACAATGGCCTACGCTATCCATTCATTCTTTCAGGAGAACGGATTTGTATATGTCAACACTCCACTAATCACCGCCTCAGACTGTGAGGGGGCTGGCGAACAGTTCCAGGTGACGACTCTTGACCTTGACAACATCCCGAAAACAGAGGATGGAAAGGTGGATTATTCAAAGGATTTCTTCGGCAAGAGCGCAAAACTCACTGTTTCAGGACAGCTGAACGGAGAGACCTATGCGATGGCACTGAAGAACATCTACACGTTCGGGCCCACTTTCCGTGCAGAGAACAGCAACACTACAAGGCATCTTGCCGAGTTCTGGATGGTTGAGCCGGAGATGGCTTTCTGCGATCTGAATCTTGACATGGAGGTTGCAGAGAACTTCCTGAAATACATCTTCAAGGCTGTTCTTGACAAAAGGCAGGAGGACATGGACTTCTTTGACTCATTTGTTTTGAAGGGAGTTAAGGAAACTCTTGAGCATGTGATCACATCGCCTTTTGAGCATATGACATATACCGATGCAATCAGGATTCTTGAGAAGAACAATGATAAATTCGAATTCCCTGTCAGCTGGGGTTCTGACATACAGAGCGAGCATGAGAGGTACCTTACTGAGGTTGTTGCAAAACGTCCTGTAATCCTTACTGATTATCCGAAGGAGATCAAAGCCTTCTATATGAAGCTCAATGATGACGGAAAGACTGTAAGGGCAATGGATGTGCTTGCTCCGCGCCTTGGAGAAATCATAGGAGGAAGCGAGAGAGAGTACCGCCTGGATGTCCTTAAGGCAAGAATGAAGGAGCTGGGACTCAAAGAAGAGGATTACTGGTGGTATCTTGAGCTCAGGAAGTACGGCTCAGTTCCTCATGCAGGATTCGGACTTGGCTTTGAGCGCGCAGTCCAGTATGTAACAGGAGTCCAGAACATCCGTGACGTCATCCCGTTCCCGCGCTATGTGAAGAGCGCTGAGTTCTGATTTTTAAGGCTGCTTTCGGGCAGCCTTTTTCATTTGCTGAAACAAAGGAGAGCCTTGTCAAGTGCGTTTGCAAAGTTTTCCACAGTTTTGCTGTCAAAGCCCTTGGTCTTCTCAGCCTGGATGCCCCATTCTCTCATCTGGCACATTGCATTCCTTAGCGAAAGGCGCTCTTTTATGTTGTTCTTGTCGTAGACTCCTCCCCTGTCATCAAGTACCAGAACACCCTTTTCTATAAGTCTCGATGCAAGAGGAATGTCATGCGTAATGGCAATGTCTTGACTCTCAGCAAGGCTTACAAGCACGTCATCAGCACTTCCTTCTTTGACAGCTACCTGTATAAATCTCATCGTGCTCCTAATCTTCCTTATCTGGCTTTCATCACAAATATTCTTGCTTGCCTCACTTCTGAGTGCGTGCGTATGCTTTTCTATTGCAATGTCTATATCCTTGATCCGCCTGTCAGCTGCAAAGACAGCACAGATATTGTCCTTTGTTATTCTCCTTATAAGAATTTCTCTCTGCCTTAAAGGAAGTGAATCCGCATCTACAAGTATCTTTGCCATATCCAGATTCTAGAATATTTTGCTTATGTTGAACAGAATGCCTGTTTAATATAGAATTTCACTTAAGGAGATTTTCATGGAATTATCACCATTACAGAAAGAACGTTATACTTATGCTCCCAAACTTCCTGAGATGCTCAAACACCAGATTCTAGAGATTGAGGCAGTTGAGGGAAAGGCTACAGAGAGCGTAAGCGATCAGGAAGAAATCAAGGCTCTTTTTCCTAATACTTACGGTATGAAGGAAGTGACTTTCAAGAAAGGAAAAAGCAGTGCAAAGGACAGCACTCTCCGTGTCGGAGTAATCCTTTCAGGCGGTCAGGCTCCTGGAGGACACAATGTCATTACAGGGCTTTACGATGCTCTGAAGAAAACAAACAAGGACAATGAGCTCTTCGGCTTTAAAAACGGTCCGAGTGGACTTTTGGATGATGACTATATTGTATTCACAGATGAGTATATCGACAGCTACAGAAACACAGGTGGATTTGACATCATCGGAAGCGGAAGAACAAAGCTCGAAACTGAAGAGCAGTTTGCAATTGCTGAAAAGGTTTGCCAGAAGCATTCTATCAATGCTGTTGTAATCATCGGCGGAGATGACTCAAATACAAATGCGGCAGTTCTTGCTGAGTATTTTGCAGCTCACAAGTGTGGCATACAGGTCATCGGATGTCCGAAGACAATCGATGGAGACCTTAAAAACGATGTGATTGAGACTTCTTTTGGTTTCGATACTGCAACAAAGACCTATTCAGAGCTTATTGGAAACATCGAAAGAGATGCCAATTCTGCTAAAAAATACTGGCATTTTGTCAAGGTTATGGGAAGATCTGCAAGCCACATCGCTCTTGAGTGTGCTCTTGAGACACAGCCTAATGTCTGCCTTATAAGCGAGGAAGTCGAGGCAAAGCAGATGAGCCTTTCAGACATTGCTGACCAGGTTGCATCAAGCGTTGTCAAGAGAAGCGAGAAGGGAGATAATTTCGGAGTCGTCATTATTCCGGAAGGCCTTATTGAGTTTGTACCTGAAGTAAAGAGCCTCATATCTGAGCTCAATGACCTCATGGCAATCAAGGAAAAGGAATTTACTGCACTCAGTACTTTTGATGAGAAGAAAGCATTCCTTAATGCAAATCTGACAAGCGAGAGCTATGAGACATACTCATTCCTTCCTCTTGACATCCAGGCACAGCTTCTTATGGACAGAGATCCGCATGGAAACGTGCAGGTAAGCCGCATTGAGACAGAAAAACTCATAATCTCACTTGTGGACAGCAAGCTGAAGAGACTTAAAAAGGATGGAAAGTACAGCGGAAAATTCAGTGCCCTCAATCACTTCTTCGGCTATGAAGGACGATGTGCATTCCCTTCCAACTTCGATGCAGACTACTGCTACAGCCTCGGCTACAATGCATTCATGCTCATATTGAACGGATACACTGGATATCTTTCAACGATAAAGAACCTCTCAAAGAGCAGTGCTAACTGGGTTGCCGGCGGCATCCCTATTACAAAGATGATGAATCTTGAGCAGCGCCACGGAAAGAAGAAACCAGTTATCAGGAAGGCTCTTGTAGAGCTTGATGGAAAGCCGTTCAGGTATTTTGCCCAGCACAGGGATGAATGGAGCGAGAACACAATGTATCTCTATCCAGGAGCAATCCAGTACTACGGGCCATCTTCAGTCTGTGACATTACAACAAGAACGCTTGAGCTTGAACAGAACTGAGAATCTCAAGTGTATGAAAATAATCCGCATCTCCTTCGGGATTTGCGGATTTTTTCTTCAATAATTTTGAAAATCTCCCGCATGTACGGGAGATAATATTATATTTTATAGATTCTTTCAGGGTCCTTTGGATCCTGGCGGAAAAACACAGCAGTAAAGCCGACTGTAGTGACAAGCGTGCTTGCTGTCTTCTTCTCAAGCTCTCTGGAAAGAGCTGCAGTATCATCCTTATGGGAGTGAAACCTGACCTTGACAAGCTCATGATGAAAAAGAGCTTCATCAAGGGCGTTCACGACACCCTCTGTAAGTCCTTCTTTTCCAACATATACAACCGGATCCAAAAGCTGTGCCTGGGAGCGCAGAAACGCCCTCTGATAACTCTTCAATTCCATAGCCATCTAAAAATACTGGAATTAGTGCGCTTTGTCAAATTAATTGAAAAGCCTGATCACCTCATTCCTCTTTATTTTCTTTGTGCTTGTCATCGGAAGCTCGTCATCAGAAATCGTGACCTTCGTGATCTTCTTGTAGCTCTGAAGCTCGATGTTCACCTGTCTAATAATCTCATCCATACGGGCAGAAAGCTCTTCTTTTGTAGCATATTTCTTCTTTGCATCAGCACTTGGGTGGATAATTGCCCTTATTCCCTCAGCCTTTGTCTGCTCGTTCGTGATGTATCCGATTATGCAGATCTGGTCAATCTCATTATAAAGCTGGAAATGATCCTCAATCTCTTCAGGGAATACATTCTTGCCGCCGTCTGTCACGATGATGCTCTTTGCCCTTCCTGTAAGATACAGATAGTGGTTTGCATCCTCATGTCCGACATCTCCTGTGTTGAGCCATCCGTCCGATGAGAGCACCTCTTTTGTAGCCTCTTCGTTCTTGTAGTACCCTTTCATTACAACAGGGCCCTTGATGTAAATCACACCATTGCCGTCAGAATCAGGATCGACAATCTTAACCTCAAGTTCCGGAATTACCTTTCCTACACTGCTTTCAATATATGCATCAGTCGGATTGAGGTGTGTGATCGGGCTTGTCTCAGTAAGTCCGTAGCCCTGGACAAAATCGATTCCAAGCTCATTGAACATCTTGAATGTGCTTGCAGGAAGAGGACCGCCTCCGCAGATGCATATTCTGTTGTTCTCAAGTGAGAGCTGGGAAAGAATCATGTTCTTGAATATCTTCTTTCCGATGTTGACATGGAATACCTTTTTGACGAATCCTGAAAATCCCATGAGGAATCTTACAAGGCCATAAACAACAGGGCCTTTTTTCCTGACTCCTGCCATCAGTGCGGCAATCATCTTGTTGAAGAGCATAGGAACTGCGAGGAACATCGTGACCTTTCCTTCCTTAAGCTCCTTAAGAAGCTGCTTTATGACAAGCTTCTTTCCAAAGACTGTGCATGCTCCGCATGAGAAAGACTCAAAGAAAACAGCAAGCATTGTGTATGCATGATGTATCGGAAGAATTGCATAAAAGACATCCGTGTCGTAGAGTCTCATGTTTCCCTGTGCGAGATAACAGTCGCTGATGAGGTTCTCGTTTGTAAGCATTACTCCCTTCGGAGTTCCTGTCGTTCCGCTTGTAAAGAGGATTGCCTGCACATCCTGGCTTTCAAGGCGTGGAGCTTCAATGCTCAGATCCCCGTCAAGGTCAAGAACATATTTATGCTTCTCATCACCCTTTTCAAGAGAGATCTTTTCCTTGAGCATTGTGTTGTCCTTGTCAATGTTGTTGATTCTCTCCTTGTCAATGAAGAGCCTTGTGACATCTCCAAATGAAATGAGCTTCTCCATCTCATTGTCCTTCAAGAGGTAATCAAGAGGAACAACAGTGCATCCTGCATAGACAATTCCGAGATAAGCAAGAGCCCACTCTGGACTGTTCTTTCCTGAAACAGCAATCTTCTCGCCCTTCTCCACTCCCTCAGAAAGAAGATATGCTGCAATCTCCTTTATCTTCTTCTCTGCCTCACTGTATGTGAGACACATATACTCAGGAGTGAAAACCTTGAAACACTCGTTATTTGGGAACCTGAGTGCAGAAATATGGAAAGCCTCTTTTACTGTAGGCCATTTACCTTCAAATTCCTTTCCCCTGAACTCATCAAGAAAAGCCCATGGGATATATTTTTCCTTTGCCATAAAAACCTCCGAAACTATCTTTACGCATTATGACATTGCGTCAGAAAAAAAGAAAGAATATAGCCATAGTAATTAATATCTATTTTCTAACTAATTGGCCTGGAAAATAAGAAAATGGGCCGGATGGCCCATCCCTCATGGAAAAATAACAGTTACGGTAGTCCCTTCCTGCAGTGTGCTGTCCAGCAGCACCTTGGCCCCGTGCATCTCGCAAATCGATTTTACAATTGCAAGACCGAGCCCGGTCCCTCCTGTCTTCCTGCTCCTTGACTTATCTGCCCTGTAAAAGCGGTCAAAGACATGCTCACGGTCCAAGGAGGACATTCCTATTCCCCTGTCCTTTACAGAGAAATAGCTGTCGGAGATCGTAAGGGTTATCTCATTATTGTCCTTGTTGTATTTGATGGCGTTATCCAAAAGATTATACACCACCTCATAAAGCAGGCTTCTGTTTCCCTTTACAGTAAGCACTCCATCCTCTTCAATTTTAATGTTGTCCACATGAAAGGATGAGACTGCCTCTCTTGCTATATCGTTGAATGTAAGGCTTTCAAAATCCTCTTTTCTTATTCCATCCAGACGTGAAAGGGAGAGAATATCCTCAATTAAGGAATAAAGCCTTTTTGCATCCTGGTTGATGATTGATGAGAACTCTCTCACCTTCTCATCATCAGTCTTTCCGCTCATAAGAAGCTCGCTGTAGCCTGAGATTGTAGTAAGGGGAGTCTTAAGCTCATGAGAGACATTCTGTATAAATTCCTTTTCCTTCTTCTCAAGCTCCTCTTTCTTGGAAATATCAAAGAGCATGATGAGCGATCCTACCTCATCAACTTTTGTAGAGCGGACATCCACGATGCGCTCATTGACCATTATCTTGGCCTCTTCATTTTCCTTTTTCTCGAGGATACGGAAGAATATGCTTTCCCTACTCAGCTCAATGATGTTCTCAAATTCCTGATTCTCAGCTTTTCCAAGAAGACGCTTTGCCGCATCGTTTATCATCATGATATCTCCGCTTTCACGGATAATTATGATTCCGTCATTCATGTTCTCGATAAGAAGCGAGAACTCCTTCTGATCTCTTTTTATCCTTTTCAGGTTCCTCTCAATCTCCTTGTTCTGCTCATCAAGACGCTTGATAAGAGGAGAAAGCTCTTCATATATATTGTTCTGGTTCACCGGATCATCAAGATCAAGAGTGTTCACTGGCTCAACTATTTTCCTTGAGATGAGGGAAGAGATATAGGATGAGATTACTATTATCAGGATGATTATCAGGATAATATAAGGCAGCATGTCGATTATGAAAGAGAATATGCTGTCTGTGTTCATGCTCAGCCTTATGACATATCCGTTGTCATCAGGAATGGCAACATATATCTGATTTGAAAGCAATGTGTCGCTTGTCCTGCTTGATACCCCGTAGCCGTAATTGATTGCGTCCTGGATCTCACGGCGCATTAGATGGTTCTCCATCTCAAGAGGAGATGCAGTGCTGTCAAATATGACATCTCCGTTTTTATCAATCACAGTGAGTCTTCTGTCTGTGACATTCAATGAAGAATATTCGTCATCTGAGCTTTTTATCATCTCAAGCTCGCTCTTCAGATTGTCTTCTATCCTGTCTTCATACACTTTGTAGACAGAAACAAGAGAAAGAGAGAGTGCAATTAAGAGAGAGACAATGACTGCCAGAGAGACAGAAAAAAATATGTTTTTACTTAGTCGCATCGAATTTGTACCCCACTCCAGAAATTGTATGAATCAGCTTTCCTTCATCCTTAAGCTTTTCCCTGATCCGTCTGATATGGACATCAACAGTCCTGTTCTCTCCGTCAAATGAATATCCCCAAACTGTTGAGAGTATCTTCTCCCGGCTCATACATATTCCCTCATTCTCCATCAGGAATTTAAGTGTCTCATATTCCTTCAATGTAAGGCTGACAGGATTGCCGTTTACTGTAACAAGATGCGCCTTGTCGTCAATTGTAACAGCACCGGATGAAAGAAGGTTTGTTCTGTTTTCCTTTCTTCTCAGCGCGCTTTTGACTCTTGCAAGAAGCTCCATCATGCCAAATGGCTTTGTGATATAGTCATCAGCTCCCTCATCAAGAGCCTTGACTATGTCATATTCTGCACTCTTTGCTGTAAGCATTATGATCCTGACATCATCAAAATGATGCTTTTTCCTTATCGTTTTTAGCACATCAACACCGCTCATTTCGGGAAGCATTATATCCAGAAGCACAAGATCAGGCTTCCTTTCTTCAATGCGGGACAAGAACAGTGATGGAAGAGCAAAGCCTTCGCATTCATAGCCAGCTGACGAGAGTGTGTATTTAAGCAAGTTGAGGATGGACTCATCGTCTTCAAGAACGTAAATCATTTGTCAGTATTCTCTCCTATTGACCAGATAAGCTGTCTTGACATGTAGACAGTATGATCTCCCATGCGCTCCAGGTATTTTGCAGCAAGAAGAACATCCGGAACATCCTCAGATCCTTCCTCTGAAAGCCTGATTATATTCACTAAGGCCTCTTTTGCCTTTATGAAAGCAAGGTCAAGCTCATCATCGCTTTTTATGACTTCCTCGGCAAGAGTCTTGTCAGCATTGACAAAAGCATCAACGCTCTTGGTGAGCATTTTGAGAACGAGGTTTATCATCAGAAGTATGTCAGCCTTCATTATAACAGAAGAATGCTCGACATAGGAAATCACCTCTGCAAGGTCATAGCTGTTGTTCCCGATTCTCTCAAGATCATTTACAATCTTGAGTGCAGCAGAAACACTCCTTAGATCCTTTGCAACAGGATGGCGGCGCAGAAGTATCATGATTGATGCCTGGCTTATCTCCTTTCCCTGATGCTCTATTTCTTCTGTAATGGCTTCCAGCTCAGCCTTCACATCCCTTTTTTCAGTAATGTAGTTTCTTACAGTCTTTATTGACTTCTCGCATAGAGAACCAAGCTTGATTATCTCCATGTTCAGATTAGCTATCTGCTCGTATGTATTATGTGCAATCATATCAACCGAACCTTCCTGTTATATAGTCTTCTGTCTTCTTCTCAACCGGATTTGAGAAAATCTGGTCAGTATTACCGCTTTCAATCAGCTCTCCCAGCAGGAAGAATGCTGTTTTGTCGCTTATGCGCAGAGCCTGCTGCATATTGTGTGTGACAATTACTATCGTATAATCCTTCTTGAGCTCCAGCGCAAGGTCTTCTATCTTGCTCGTGCTGATAGGATCGAGAGCGCTTGTAGGCTCATCCATCAGAAGCACCTTCGGCCTGACTGCCAGAGCTCTAGCAATGCAAAGTCTCTGCTGCTGGCCTCCAGAAAGCCCGAGTGCGCTCTTTTTGAGTCTGTCCTTTACTTCATCCCATATTGCAGCGCTTTTCAAGGAAGTCTCAACAATCTCATCAAGTTTTGCCTTGTTCCTTATTCCGTTTGTCCTCGGGCCGTATGCAATGTTGTCATATATGCTCATTGCAAAAGGATTAGGTTTCTGGAATACCATTCCAATGTCCCTTCTCAGAGAATTGACATCTATCTTGCTGGAATAGATATCCTGTCCTTCATATAGGATATCTCCGGTTATTCTTACCCCGTCAATGAGATCATTCATCCTGTTGAGACTCTTCAGATATGTGCTTTTTCCACATCCTGAAGGGCCAATTAGGGCAGTTATTGCCTTTTCTTCTATATCAAGGTTTATGTCCTTCAACGCATGCATCTGGCCATACCACAGATTCATGTTTCTAGTTTCTATTATGTTCATTTCTCTCCGTTTCTCCTCTCAACCAGTCTGGCAAGTCTGCCTGTAATGAGATTTATGATGATTGTAAGAACTATCAGGATTGCAGCTATTGCATATGCAACCTCAAAGTTTCCGCGCTCTGATGCATAGACGTATAGAGCAACAGTGAGGGTTGCCCCGCTCTTTCCCATCGCCTCGAAGAATGATGAGACATTGTGTGCAAGTCCTGCTGTGAACAAAAGGGCTGCAGACTCTCCAAGTATCCTTCCGATTGTAAGGATGCATCCTGTCACTATTCCGTTTATGCAGCTTGGAAGGACTACAGTGCGAATTACTCTCCACTTTCCAGCCCCGAGGGCAAATGCACCTTCCCTGTAGCTCTGAGGAACTGTCTTCAGACTTTCCTGTGTGGTCCTCATTATCGTAGGAAGATTCATGATAACAAGAGTAAGGGATCCTGCAAGCAGGCTTGTTCCTAGCGAGCAGAACTGCACAAACACAAGCATTCCAACAAGTCCATATATAATTGACGGGATTCCGGACAGGGTCTCGGATGCAAACTCTATTACGCTCACTACCTTCTTGTTCTTCGCGTATTCAGTAAGATATATTGCAGAACCTACCCCGATAGGAAGTACGATCAGAAGCGTGGATATGACTATATAGATCGTGTTCAGGATATCTGGAAAGATTCCGTCTATCTTGCGTCTTACTGAAGGGCTGTCTATGAGAAGCCTTGGATTTCTTATCAGCTCTGGCAGTCCTTTTGCAATGACATAGAAAATCATGAAGAAAGTAAGAAGGATCACAATTGCCATTGAAATGAGGCAAAGAGTCCTCATTATATGTGCATAGGCCTTTCTTTTTCCTGAAATCATATTCTCTCACTCCTCTTCTTTATGACATTGAGTGTCGCGTTTATCAGCATAATGAAGAAAAAGAGCACAAGCGCGATTGAGAAAAGCGCCTGGCGCTGCAGTCCTGATGAATAGCTCATCTCGGATGCTACTGCTGTTGTCAGAAATCTTACTGACTTGAACAGACCCGGCATGTTTGCAACATTTCCTGCAACCATCATTATTGCCATGGCCTCTCCGATTGCCCTTCCGATTCCAAGAACAATGGAAGTGAATATTCCACTTTTCGCAGCAGGAACTGTGACGCGGAAATATGTCTCTGCCTCCGTTGCACCGAGTGCAAGGGAAGCCATCTCATACTCTTCCGGAACCGCATCCAAAGACGAAAGGGACACCTTTATTACAGATGGAAGAATCATGACAGAAAGCACGATGATAGCGGCAAGGAGGCTGGCACCGTCTGGAACATTGAATATGATCCTTATTGCCGGGACGATAACTGTCATGCCGACAAGACCATAGATTACTGAAGGAATACCGGAAAGGACTCCTATAAAGAGCTCCATAGTCTTTCTCAGCTTCTTTCCTGCCATTTTTGAAAGATAAACTGCAACAAAGAAGCCTACAGGAACACCTATTATGATTGCTCCTGCTGTTCCATATATGCTTGTCAGAATGAATGGAAGAATTCCAAAGCTGGGTTCCTTTGCTGTACTTGCCCACTTCGTGCCGAAGAGGAAATCGACAAGCCCGATTTCCTTGATTGCAGGAAGTCCTGAAATCACAAGATATACAGTTATTACCAGAACAGAAAGAACCGCAATCAGGCCAAGAAACAGGAAGATGCCGTGAATGACATCTTCCATAAGGCGTTTAGGGTTGTTTCTGATTTTCTCAAGATAAGCGCTTGCCATATCACTCTGCTACAGGAACCGCACCTGCATCTGCGATGATATCGTTTGCTTCACTGCTTGTTGCCCAGCTAAAGAAGTCCTGAGCAGCATCGCTGAGCTTCTCGCCTGTCTTTGTCACAAGCACGAACGGGCGCTGTACAACATACTCACCGGAAAGGACTGTCTCCTCGCTGGCTGCAACACCGCCTACAGTGAGTGCCTTGACCTGATCGCTTACAGAAGAAAGAGATGCATATCCGATTGCATTCGGGTTGCTTGCAACTGCAGAGATCACTGCACCTGTGCTTGTAAGCTCCTGTGAATAGAGGCAGAGATCCTCTGTTTCAGTAATTGACTCAAAACCGTCCCTTGTTCCGCTTCCAGCTTCTCTTCCAATAAGTACTACAGGCTGGTCATCTCCGCCAACTTCCTTCCAGTTTGTGATTTCTCCTGTATATAAAGATGCAATCTGCTCTACAGAAAGATCGCTTACGGAGTTGCTGTTGTTGACAATGATTGCAATTCCGTCAAGTGCGAGAGTTGTTCCTGTAAGACCGCCTGCTACCTCTTCTGCCTTCAAAGCCCTGCTGGATAGTCCGATATCAGCTCTGCCTTCTTCAACGGCTGTGATACCGCTTCCACTTCCAGTCGGGTTATATGTAACAGGAACTCCTGTATTCTCCTCGTATACCTCAGCAAGAGAGAGGATGACACTTTCCATTGATGTGGATCCGTCTGTGCTGACGCTTGCTGTGCTCTCATTTGCACCGCCTGCGAATACTGTTGCTGCTGTTAAAAGTGCAAGCATGAATACTAAAATCTTTTTCATTTTTTTCTCCTACAGCCAGAAATATAGGAGTGGAAAGTTAAATTGGAATTCTGTTGTTGTTAAATTTTTGTTAAATCGCAACTTTTTTTTCATTCATTCTAATTTTTCATTCTTTCCTGTATTATCTAGATGTGATTAAAAGCATTGAAGATCTTGATTCATTCTTCCTCTCATATATGCCATCTGGCGGAAGAAGCGGTGAAATCAGGGAAAACAGACTAAAGAGGATGGCTGAGCTTTTAAAGGCGCTTGGCAATCCTGAAAAAGACTTTAAGAGCATACATGTTGCCGGAAGCAAGGGAAAAGGAAGCACATCAAGCATAATTGCCTTCCTTCTTGAGAAAAGCGGGCACAGCACAGGCGTATTCCTTTCTCCCCATGTCTATTCTCTTCTTGAGCGCTTTAAGAAGGGAGATGGATATTTTCCCCTCTCCTCTTATTTCTCCTGCGCAGAAATGCTGGAAGAAAAAGTGAAAGACCTCTCTTTTTCCCCTACCACATTTGAACTTTATACTGCTTACTCATATCTTCTTTTCTCAAGGGAGAAAGTCGAGTATGCCGTTATAGAAACGGGGCTGGGAGGAAGGATTGACAGCACGAACACGATTTCCTCATTTGCAGAAGTACTGCTTGCAATTGAGCTTGAGCATACTGAGATTCTGGGCTCGACAATAAAGGAAATAGCAACAGAGAAAAGCAAGATTATAAAGGAGAACACTGATGTCTTTTTTTCTGAGAACAGCAGGGAAGCCCTTGATGTGTTTATGAAGGAGGCTGAAGAAAAGAATTGCCGTATCCACTCTTTTTCCTCCATTGTCAAAGACTTTGAATATGATGAGAAAAAGGAGGCGGGCTTTCTTGCTTTCTCAATTGACGGAGAGAGATTTGAAATAAGGACCTCGCTGAGAAGTCTCAAGATGATGAAGAACATAGCCCTTTCTGTTCTTACACTAAAAAGACTTTCTCTCTTAGAAAGGAAAAGCCTTGATTATCTCTCATCTTTCACAATTCCCGGACGCTTTGAGGAAAGGAAGAGAGGAGAAAAGAAAATTGTGCTTGATGTTGCGCATACAGAAGAAAGCATACTTAACTGCGCATCCACATTCTCTTCTCTCTATAAAAGAAAAAGATGTCTCATCTTCTCTGCAATAAAGGGAAAGAACTATAAAGCCATGATAGACATCCTTGCACGCTATTTTGACACCATGATCTTCACAAAGACAATAGATTTCAAGAAAAGCGACCCTGATGAGATAATGCGCTATGCCTCAAGTGCATACCCAGAGAAAAAGCTTTATGTGATTCCTGATGCCAAAGATGCGCTTGAGAAGGCAAAAGAAAATGCAGATGACATTTTGATTGCAGGATCGTTCTATCTAATAACGGAGTATAAGGATGCTTAATTATCTTGAGCTGGAACGCCTGGTGGCGGAAACACCTTTCATCAATTCATATATACAGAAAATAACGGAGCATTCGTTTCACAGCTTCACTATCTCTTTCTTCAACAAGGATGAGAAAGCTTTTGATGTCTATTTTGAAATAGCCACAAGCACATCCTATTTTGCAAGAACAGAGAAAAAGAGGGCAAAGAGCAGCAAAAGCCAGAGATTCTGCCAGTATATGAAGGCAAATATCACAGGATACAGAGTAAAGGATGTGAGAATGCTCAAATTCGACAGGGCCTTCATGCTCTATCTTGTAAATGCAGAGAAAAATGAGAAGAAAATGCTTTTCCGTTTCTATTCAGGAAGCGGGGCCAATGTGATAATCCTCTCACAAGATGATATTATCCTTGAGCTTCTTTTCCGCCGACCGAAGAGAAATGAGATGAGCGGTGAAAAGCTTATAATCACAGAAAGAACAGAAAGCCCTGTAAAGGACCTGAAAATAAGAGAATATGACATGTCACTCTACCCGTCATTCTCATCTTTCATAGACTCTTTCTATTTTGAAAAGGAAAAAAATGAAAATGAGAATGCCCTTCTTTCCCTTCTGGAGAATAAGAGAGAGGAGGAGAAGAAGAAAAGCCAAAGGCTTATATCATCATTGAAGGAAAAGATAAGAAAGAATGCATATTATAGCGAAGAGAACAAGAAGGCCCTTCTTCTCTCCTCTTCTTTATATCTGGTAAAGAAAGGAGATCAGAGTGTGAGCCTGACAGACTGGGAAAACGGTGAGGAAGTAACTGTAATGCTCGATCCCCTTCTTTCTCCAAACGAGAATCTCGAGAAGCTCTTCAGCAGTGCAAAGAAGAGCAAGGCAATCTACATGAAGGCTGAAGAGGACCTTGCAAGAGAAGAAAAACACTATCATGAAATTGACAGGCACTATGATGAGATCATTGCCTCAAAGGACATGAAAAGAATAAGGAAAGAGACTGAGAAAAGAAGTGAAAGCGCAAAGGAGAAGGACTATCCGGGACTGCGTTTCACATCCTCCTCTTTCCTCATCATGGTCGGAAGGACAAGTGATGAAAACGACAAGATATTGAGAAACTGCACAAGGGGAAGCGACATGTGGCTTCATGTAAGGGACTACAGCGGAAGCTATGTGATAATAAAGAGCCAGAAGGATAAGGAGATTCCGCAAAACGTGCTCCTTGATGCTGCGACCCTTGCTGTCTACTACTCAAAGGCACGTTCGGAGCGTGTTGTGGACCTCTATTATACCCAGGTGAAGAACTTAAGGCGTGCAAAAGGAGCAAAAAAAGGAACAGTTCTTCCTTTTAATGAGAAAAACCTCGCCCTGACCTTTGATAAATCGCGTCTGGATGCTATTTTAAACAGTAAGGGACAAAACTGATGTTCAGAAAAGATGATATAAGAAAAATTGAGATAAACGGCAAAATGCATACAGCTCTCCTCATAGGGAAAAAGAGCGAAGACCTTCCCCGTCATATCTTCCAGGGTGAAAGAAGGTGCGGAAAGATAATAAAAAATGGGGAAATAACTCCATTTTACTGGCTCGGAGTGCATTATATTGATGATGAGAGGTATGTGTATTTTGATGACATTGACCTTCTGCCCCTTTCTGAGCTCTTTCTTTCAAAGCGCTCAAATGCGCTTGATATTGTCCGAGATATCGCAAAGGGCCTTGAAGAATCTGATGAGGAGTTTCTGAATCTTGAGACATCCATATTCCCTCTTTACCGCATCTTCCTCACAGGGGACGATGCTGTTGTGCTCCTTCCTCCCGATATCGGAGATGTTATCGGGATACTCAGAAGCGAGGAAGAAAGAATAAGTGAAGTCAATGTCCTTATAAGGCGTGAAAGCGAATACAATTTTGCTCTTGTCATGGAGATGGCTGAGCTTCTTTACTATGCGGCAGCAGGATTCCTGCCTTATCAGGTTGAGGATGTCAGGTACTACAAATATATCGAGTATCCTCTTGAAAAGGCTTTGTCCGCACTCTCTGAGTCCCTTGATGAAAAAACACGGAGCTTCATAAACTTCATACTCCATGCAAAGCAGAGCCAAATGAGGGACATAATGGGCAACAGAGGACCATCGTCTGCTCTTTCCTGGTTTCTTGATAAATCTGAGGATCTTAGATGGAATCTGAAGAATCTTGAAAACCCGGATGCTGTAAACATAATCAAAGATACAGAGGAGTATAAGGAATTTGCCAAAAAGAGCACAAGCGGTGCAAAAAGAAGGACATTCTTCAGAAAGAAAGGAACTGCAATAACAATCTCGGCAATCCTGATAATCCTCCTTCTTGCCCTGACAGTCGACATAGTGCGCGCTGTACGCCGCCCTCCTGAGACAAGGGATCTTGATCAGGAAGGTGTTCTGTATTCTTTCTTTGAGGCCCAGAATGACCTTGATCCTGATATGCTGATCACGGCAGTAAAGGGAAAGAATCCTGAGCAGTATGCTGAGATTGTGAATTTCTATATCTCTGACCGGGTGACAACTGCATATGAGTCAAACAGCCCCATTCTCCGTGCAGATGACTGGCTCTCCTCAGGATGCCCTGATGTTGAAAGCGGAGATATCGTATATGGAGTTACTGATGTGAGCTTAGAGCGAATTGATGAATTCACAATTGATGCAAGCTACCTCTACTACACCCCATATGCTGAAAGCGAGGAGGACAAGGGAGAAGAGAGTGCTGATATCCTGATCACCTATGTCTATTATGTAAAGCAGCGCTTTTACTTTGAATACAACAAGAGAGGATGGTGGAACATAAGCGGAAGCCAGATCATTGAAAAGAATCTTGAGAAGACAATCACAGTCGGCTGTTACTGAGCTCTTGAAAGAAAGCTTTCAACTGTATTCCGTATCTGATCAATATCTTCAGCATCAAGCCAGATAGCATCCTTGAAGGAACGGAAGAATGTCATCTGGCGCTTTGCATACTGCCTTGTAGAAATAATTATCTTCTCCCTGATTGTCTTTAAATCATCATAGAGGAAGAATTCCTTGTATCCGATTGAGTTCATGGCCGGCCACGAAAGGTCTGCTCCCATGCTCTTAAGAGTGTTTATCTCATCAATAAGACCAGAAGAAAACATTTCATCCACTCTTGCTTCAATTCGCCTGACAAGCTCATTTCTTTCTCTTTTGAGCGCAATTATGAGGATGTCATAATCACTGCGCAGCGTTGTTGAGACCTTGTAGGAAGAAAGCTTTCTGCCGCTTGTCAGATAAACCTCGATTGCACGGGAAACCCTATAAACATCATTTTTGTTGATTCTCCTGGCAGAAAAGGGATCTATTTCCTCTAAATAGGAGTAAAGCCAGTCCTTTCCCTTTTCTTCAAGAAGAGCATTTACTTTGGCCCTTACCTTCTCATCTGCCTTCGGTGTGCTTGCTGCCCCGTAAAGAAGCTGGCGGAAATAATATGCAGTTCCTCCTGTTATGAGAGGAATATTTCCTCTTGCTGTGATTTTCTTCATCTCCTCTTCTGCCATCTCGCAGAAGGTTCCTGAATTGAACTGCTGATATGGTTCCAGTATGTTGACGAGATGATGGGGAATCTTCTCCATTATTTTCTCATCAGGCTTGGCTGAAGCAATATCCAGGCCTTTGTAAACCTGGACACTGTCTGTGTTTATTATTTCAAATCCGGTTGAAAAAAGCTCTTCAGTAAGCCTTGTCTTTCCGCTGGCTGTAGGTCCGAAGAGCGCAATGAGCTTATCACTCACCTTCTGAGTATTTGATCTCCCCTTCAAGGGCCTTGTCGAGTACTACAGAGACAATCTTGTCGCCGTTCTTTTCAACTTCATCCTTAAGGTCTGTTGAAAGATAGACATCTGCCTCCTTGATGGCAACACATGTAAGCTCGTATACATTCTTTTCCGTATCAATGAGATTGTTTAGATTAATCGGCATATATACTCCTCAAGCCATATTAATTTAATTGAATATCTTACTTTTTGCAAGATATCTGTCTGACTTCATCACAAATGATGCGGACAATCTCGTCAACGCTCTTGTTGTCTGTATCGATTATGATGTCTGCAACGCTCTCAGGACGGTTGTTATCAATGCCGTAGATGCGCATGTATCTTGCACTGTCCCTCTTGTCGCGCTCTTCTGTTTCCCTGAATTTGTCTTCAAAGGATCCGCCTTCCCTCTTCTGGATCCTCATTGCCCTTGTCTTGCTCTGAGCCCTGAGATATACCTTCAGATCAGCATTTTTCAGCATCCAGATTGCAAGACGGGAACCGAGCACACAGTTTTCCTCACTTTCGGCCATCTTGACCTGACGCGAGTCAAGCTCGATGTCTATATTGTCATCACCTTCAGCAAGGGCACAGAAAGAAACAAAGTCCATGTTCCTCTCCTCTGCCATCTGGCGGAAGGTGAAGTTTATCATCTTGTATCCAAGCTGGCTGCTTAAAGCCTTAGTCACTGATGTGTTTCCGCATCCGCTTTTAGAAGAAATTGCAATTCTCATGTGGAAATCTTAGCACAAAAAAATATCTATTGCACTATTCAATATTCCTTATCTGCTCTCTGATGTTTTCAAGGCTGTCCTTCATTTTGACAACAGTCAGATTTATTTCCGCCATCTGGCTCTTTGATGCAATCGTATTGGTCTCTCTGTTCATTTCTTGACAAAGGAAGTCCATTCTCTTTGAAACAGGTTCATCTTTATCAATAAGGGATCTGAACTCTTTTATATGAGAGCAAAGACGCTTTATTTCCTCGTTTATGGAATATTTGACAAGAAGGATGGCCATTTCCTCTTCAAGACGCTTTTCATCAAGATTGACATCTCCTTTGATCTCTTCATAACGGCGGAGAAACAGGGATCTGAAATAATCCTCCATTTTCAAGGAAAGCGCTTCAATCTCATTCTTTCCATCCTCGAATTCTGAAAGAAGACGAACTATATCCTTCTTTGTCTCTTCTCCTTCCCTCTCCTTTTCCCTGACAATGGATTCAAGAGCAGCAGAAAGTGTGTCAACAAGCTCTTTCTTATATGCGCCTTCACTTTCAGATGAGTCAACAGAAAGAAGTCCGGATATCGCTATATAGTCAGAAAGCGCCGCCTTTGCTCCTGTTTTCTTCTCAATCTCATCAAATGCACTCTTATAGCTTTCAAGCAGTCCCTCATCAAAGATGATCCTGCTCTCGCTTTTCTTGACTGCAAGACGCACCAGAATCTCGACATGCCCTCTGCTGAGAGCCTTTTTCACCATCTCATCAATAAGCATCTCATAGGATGAAAGACGTGATGGTATGTTCTTTACAATCTCAAGAAAACGTGAGTTATAACTTTTAATCTGTACTTCAATCTGCAGGCTGTCATCAGAGTATGCAGCTCTGCCATAACCGGTCATGCTTCTCAATTCTTTTCCTCCAGATTAATTGAGATTACTTTATCAAGCGGAGATATGAAAGACAAGGGAGTGGTAAAGCTATCAACCTCGACAACTGACGAGAGACGGGAAATAAGAGGAGAGAAGATTATGGAATCCAGAGCGCGCGTGAAACGTTCATACTCCTTTGTATCCTCTTTTTCCAGCACAATATAATCAGCATTCCTGAATGCAGAAGCAAGTCGTGAAGGATTTTTGTAGGAGGATGAATGGAAATACACCCATACCTTTGATGAATGGGCAAATGTTGATAAAAATGCCTTGATTTCATCAATGCTCTGTGCTTTCAGTTCCCTCTGCTCATCAAAAACGATGTTTTCAAGTGTAGACAATGGAAATGAGAAAAAGCTCATAAGAGCATATGCAAGCTCAGCAGTGTCCCTATCCGGATAGCTGAATGTGACAGAAGGGTTCAAGCGTAGAAAATACGTATTGTCATCAGAAGCAGAAAGGATGCCTTCATACTCATGTATGTTCTCTTTTTTAATCTTTGATCTGGGGAGGAAAATTTGACCGCAAAAAGGCTCATCAACAAGTCTTTTCAGATCCTCTTCATTGAAAGGCTCAGAAAAGACCGCAACTTCATCTAGTTTTAGGGTGTCAAGTATTTTTTGTATCCTGTTTCTGTATCTTGCTGAGAAAATCCTGTTCATAAAAAACAGCCCATCAGGGCTGCTCCTCTTTACTTTGAAAGCTTAGAATTGCACTGCTTGCAAACCTTTACCTTTGCTCCATCGATTTCTCTTTCATAGAGACACTTGATAGCGCTTCTCTTGCATACAGGGCATACATCTCTGCCGTTGTTGAACTGGTCTCTGATTCCTGTTCCTCTATGTGCCTTTGACATGTTTATCGCTCCTTATTAAAGTCCAGATAAGGATAACAGAAAAGAAAGAGAAAGGTCAATAATGCTTTTACTCCTGGCTTTTTGTCTCAGTGCCTGTTTCTTCCTCTTTTTTATCTTCTTCCTGCTCCTTCTTCTTGGGAATCTGAACATTTTCTTCAGCCTTTCCATCTTTCTCTTTTTTAAGCACTATGCTTTCAAGAGAAGAGAGGATGAAAGATGTTGAAAGGAAGATCACTCCAAAAATCATCATGACTGCTGAGCCTATCAGCTTGACGCTGACAGCTGGGGAAGAAGCAATCCTTATGCTCTTATAACTGTAGGTGAATCCTCCGATTCTGTATGAATAGCTTTCAGGGGCGACATTAATTGCATTTATTGCAAAAAGAGCTGCTCCTGCTACGATGAATATAAGTGAAATAATCAAAAATACTAATGACTTGTTTTTCATTTTTTTTGCTCCTGAAAACAAATTTAGCACAGAAAATGAGAAAGAAAAGAGAGTTCATCTAAATGACAAAATTCTTCATTTTTTCATAAAAATTGCCGTGACAACCTTCTCTTTTCCCACCTCATCCTCTTCAATTGAATAAAGTGTAAGGCCAAGAGTGGAGAAAGCAAGAGTGACATCCTCAGCTGTAAAACACTTGATTTTCATCTCTTCATCCTCGTCCCAGAATGCTCTCATCTTCCTCTCATCAAGCTCAATCTTCGAGCTCTTGAAAAAAGATGTGTAGAAAAAGCCGTTACTCTTCAAATTCATTGAAAGATTATACAAAAGAGGAATAAGTGCTTCCTTTTGTGTAAGAGAGATTGTAAACGGAGCAAACACTAGATCATATTTTCTCTCATCAAGGGATGATGAGATATGATCTGCCCCCATCAGAGATGCTATCTCACTGTCAGCATCATCAGAAATGACGGCGCTGACTGAGATGGAAGGAAAAAGATTCTTGAAAAACGCAGTGAGCGGAACTGCAAATGAACCGTATAAAAGAGCAGAAGAAAGACTCTTGTCTTTTAGCTCCTCTCCCGCATGGCGGAAAAGATATGCGTTTTTTCTTATCCACAAAGCCTTTTTCATCAGTAAAGGACCCTCACGATTTCCTCATCATTTTTCCTGAAGAAGATACGGGCATATGAAGATACACCACCTGCGCTTATTATCGATCCATCATCCATTGTCTCACGGTTTTCAACAACAAGAGTATATACATTCCCATTTGTCGTTATCCTGTAAGAATTGGCAATTGAAGGAGATACTGTATTGCCGCTTAAAGGCTTGAATGCATCGATTTTCTCCACGCTTCCCTCTCCTGAGGGGAATATCACAGTAGCATGGCTCCTTATTCCGCTTGCATTGTCAAGACGGACAATCGTCTTTGATGATGAGATTTCATTGTATGTATCAGAGAACATATAGTCCTCGACCCTGACATTCGCATTCTCATCGTATACGATAAGAACCTTGTCCTTCTTTGCACACAGCTCTGCCCTGTTCTTCTCAAGTGAGACATCAACACCCTTTTCCGTATGCCAGAATGAAGAAATCTTTACAAGCTTGTCAGATGTAATCTCATCAAGCACAACAGCCGCATCTGATGAGAGTGTCAGAATCCTTCTTCTTATGAATGCCCCCTCTTTCAGATAAGCCATATTTATTGCCTCAGTAAAGCTCCAATCATCCTTTATGATGCACCTCGTGATATAGCTTTCTGCAGCGACATCAAGGCCCCAGGAACCGGAGAGATTGGCCATGTCCTTGTCATTTATTGCTATAGTGTTATGCCCGAATGTGTTTTTAAGTGCAAAACGCGGCTCGCTGGCAACATATGTTGCTCTTCCAGTATCAGAAAGGAAGCATACGCCTTTTTTGTAGAAATCAAGGTGAAGCTGGTCAAGATGCCCGTGCCCGGAGCCGTAAGGGCCTGCATGGAAACGCACCTCTACATCCTTTTTAAGAGAGATGATGACATTGCCGCTTTCAGCAAAGTACCTGCTCTTTTCCTCTTTCTGCATCTTTACAAGTCTTGTTCTCGCGCTGAAGTTCCAGTAAAAATCAGCAAATTTCTTATCTCCTGAATAATATGCGAGCACAGGGTCTGAGAACAGGAGGGAAGCAATCTGTATTATATCCCTCATGTAGATTCTGTCGCTGTCTCCGAAAAGATAAGTCTGTCCATCCGGGCGAAGTGTCCGTGCCAGGGACAGAGCCATTTTATGGACATTTTCATACATTCTTTTCGGAATAGAAATGCCGTTGCGCTTTGCAACCAGAACGGTATCAAGTCCACAGTGGAGGACTTCTGCCTGGTACATGCTGCTCTGCTCCCAGTGCATCCCGTCAGGAAGCGTCTGCAGATCAAATTCCTCATCAAGGCGTCTTATGGCTTTTTCTGCATTCTCATCATCACCGAGAAAGAGGGATGCTAAAAAGAGTCCGTGATCTTGCAGTATTCCCCAGTTTGACAGAACAAGCTTATAGTCAGTATTGTCTTTCAGATATTCAACATGAAGAGAAAGAGCCTTTGAAAAAAGAGCTTCAAAGTCTGCATCAAAAGGTTTGATGAGAGAAAAGATTTCATAGCTTCGCAGGTAGTTCTCAACCCTTATTCCTGCCTCAAGGCTGCGCCATGAAAGGCCCTTGTTCTTTTCATTTATCTCACTGTTTCTGCTGTAATAGTCAGTAAAGAGCCGGATGAATGATGTACGGTATATCTCGTTTCCTGAAAGCGCATAGGACTTTGCAAGATGAAGAAGGAATGAATGCCTGTTGAAAGCAAAATTCCATTCAGGATCTCCAAAAGGCACATAATCCCAGTCTATTTTTTCAAAAACAACCGGTGTCTTGCACTTCTCCATCTCATATGTGTCAGTGAATATGAAAGTATTGTTCACTGCAAGGTCTGCAATTTTATATTCATTCTTCTCATATCCCTTGATTTTCTTTACATCGCTTAAAAAATCAAGATTGTTTATCCAGTAGTACATATTCAGTCCTTCAGTACGTTTTCAGCAATTTCAAGAACATCAGCACATATCTTGACCATACTCTCGTGTTCTACAAAAGAAAGTCCTTCCTCATCAAGTCCTGCTGCCCAGTTTATTGAAAAACAGAGAGACAGAACCGGTATTTCAAGCTCTTTTATAAGAGGAATTTCCGGAGAAAGGGTCATTCCCACAACATCAGATCCCAGGCGCGATAAAGCCTTGATTTCAGCCTTTGTCTCAAAACGCGGTCCGTTTGTGACTGCGTAAACAAGATTTGGAGTGAGAGTTATGTTGAGTCTGGATGCACTTTCAAGAGCTTTCATGCTCATGTTGAAATCAAATATTTCTGTCATGTCGACATGGCGCATCAGGCTTTTATCTTCATCAAAGAAAGTATAGTCCCGTGCCATGAATGAAAAGTCAATGAAATCCCCGACCAGGCCGATATGTGTTGGCAGAAGCTTCTCTGATACAGAGCCTACTGCATAGGTGGTTACAACTTTTGAAACACCCAGATCCTTCAGCTCATAGACATTGGCCTTGTAATTGACCTGGTGAGGAAGCTCTGCATGCCCTTTTTTATGCCGGAAGATATAATATATGTCCCCCCTCTTTGCCATCTCAACAGAGCCGTATCTGTTTTCTGCAACAATCTTCTCATCGCCGGCAAAAAGATCCTCAACTGCACTTCCCATTATTATTGCCTTACTCATTTATTCCCTCCGGTGTGATTACTGCGCTTATAAGAGATCTGTCGACAAAATCGAATGCAGGATAAAGTGCTTCACAGCTTTCATTGGCAATCCTGACTCCTGCTATATTCTTGACTTCTTCTCCACTTCTGTATTCCATCTCATAATCATCATTGCTGCTTCTTTTTAAGGCAAAAGCGTAATACGGTATCTTGAAAAAAAAAGCGCAGATAGCATCAGCAAGCGTTCCAGTCTTGTTTATTATGCTTCCATTTTTCAAATATCTGTCACTTGCAGTCATATAAACAGTGATCTTCTTCTCATTCATCAGATTCGCCATCATCGCATCAGTTATCAGATAGGCTCTGATGCCCATCTCCATGAGGCAGGATATGGTAAGTCTGGCACCCTGAAGGTACGGCCTTGTCTCGGGGACATACACTCTTACATCCTTTCCTGAAAGCTGAGCCTTCTTGACGCTCAGAAGGAAAGAATGCTCTGCAAAGCACCTGGTGAGTATTCCATCCCCGTCCTTGATCAGAGATGAGCCAAGGCTGCTCATCCTGTCATAGCATTCATCATAGTATGAAAAAAGCGATGAGACAGCTTCCTCTGCATCATCCCCTTTTCTCACACAATCAAGAAGATGATACAGGCTTTCCTTCATCGTGGTGTTGGTCTTCCTGCTTGAAGACAGGGTCTTCACAACATCATCCAGGTTGCTGTTCCTCCTTGATTCAAGAAGAAATGCATTGAGAGCAACTTCAAGAGGACCTCCGCCCTGTGTGACCATATCGCTTATTGCCTTGGCTGCCTCTATATAATCCTTGCACACGATGTATTCTCTCTCAAAGGGCAGCTTCCTTCTGTCAAGAATGTAAAGTGCATCATCCTTGATATATGAAATTCCCTCATGAGTGAGGATGAAGGGAAGAAGGTCTTTCATCATGACCAGAACCCGTCATGGGAAGAAAGGACTCTTTTGAGGATCTCTTCATCTTCAACCGGTCCCTCAACAACAACATCTTTCTGACCGCGGGAGATGACTTCACGGCTTGAAAGATTGAAGGTAGGATTCTCATCATTATCCTTTGTATATGAGAGAAGATCCTTCTCGCTTGCCCCGTATACAATGCGTCCTATATTTGCCCAGTATATCGCACCTGTGCACATGCAGCATGGCTCGAAATTTGAATACAGCGTGCATGTTTTCAATTTCTCAGGGCTGTAAAGACGCGCGGCCTTGAGTGTCAGCAGAGTCTCTGCATGATATGCAGACCCGCCTGTCTTGAACTCGTTTTTCATTTCAAGCAGAATATTTCCATCCTCATCCGCAAGAAGTGCCGCAAAAGGATGATTGCCCTCTTTCCTGGACTCCTCAGCAAGAACACATGTTCTTAGAATAAGTTTTTTATCTAGATCTGTCATATTTGATGATTGTAGCAAAAACCATGAGAAAAACACAGAGAAAACATCAGCCGGATTTGACGATGAATAATAAAAAGACTAGATTACAAGAAAAAAGAAATAAGGAATGTTTATGAAGAAAAAAACGTTTGTTCTGCTTGTCCTCCTTCTTTCCATCGGAGCTTTTCTTTTTGCTGATGGAACTTATGTGAAAGTGACAGGCGTAAGTGAAACTGATTTCGGTCATGATATCGAGGCAATCAAGACTGACGGCTCATCTGTCATCTACCATATAAGCGATGAGACAGTCATGAACACAGATCTTGATGATATAAAAGAGGGGGATGTGCTTCTTGTCGAGGATAACGGTATTGCAACAATGAGCATTCCTCCACAGATGAATGCAACAAAAGTTGAAAAGGCAGAGAATGCTGACCAGATTGAATTTTCTGATCCTGTCTCTTATCCGGGCACATATGATGCTGATAAAATACTGTCAGATTTCAGCTACAGCTACGGTTATCAGATGATGGAGAGCCTTAAAGGGCAGAATCTTGAAGTCAAGGGTGCTTATTTTCAGCGCGGAATCTATGATGCTCTCAGCCTTTCTGCTGACCTCCTTCTCACATTTGACGAGATGAGCGATGCAGGAAATGAATATCTGGAGACTGTTTATGTGGATGGAACATCCACAGGATGCGGCGAGCGTCTTGCACTCGATGAGATAAAAGCTCTTTCAAAGCCTGAGGATCTTGAAGAGATGTTTGCCTACTCATATGGTTTCCTGCTTTCCTATCAGATGATGCTTGAGGGAATCAACCTTGTTGCTGAGCCATTTATAAGCGGAGTTGAGGCATCAATATATTCTCTTGCACCCAGTATGACAGATGAAGAGATGGACGCTGCGATAAATGAGTATGCAAATTATATCTCTTCTCTGATTGAAGCCTATCTTGAGCAGCTCAAGACAGAAAACCTTGCTGAGGCTGAGAGCTTCTTTGCCTCAAACATGAAGGAAAAAGGAGTAACTGTCGTTGATGAGTATCTGCAGATGAAGAAGACTGTCGAGAACAAGAGTGGTAAATCACCTGTTGAGACAGATAAGGTCAAGGTTGATTATATCCTTACAGATCTAGAGGGAACCCTCCTTGATGAGGCAAACGGTGCCGTGTTCTCTCTTTCTTCAGTAATCGACGGTTTCAAGAAGGGAATAATGAACATGAAGAGCGGAGAGGAGGCAACACTATATGTACATCCTTTCTACGGCTATGGAGAAAGCGGCACAACAACAATTGAGCCGAACAAGCTTCTTGTTTTTGACGTAAAGCTTCTTGAAATCAATCCTCAAGAGTAAACAGCACGCTTTTTACTGAGTACGGGAGTGTTTCAAGCACTCCCTTTTTCATCACCTCATCAGAAGAGAAAATAATAAAGCGCCCGTTCAGCATCCTGAAAACACTTCTTTCATCAAAAGAGCATATCTCCTGCCCTTCCAGGATGATATAAACACCCCAGGAGGCTGAAGAGAGTGCTTCTATCTTTCCCCCGTTGCTTGTAAGGTATGCATCTATTTTATATTTTACTTTCCCGTTCTCCTTCACGCTGTAGCTTCCAGGACTCTGGTCATAAGGAAGATGGCGGTCCATTGTGTCAATGACTGCCTGGAAATTACTGCTGATTGAGCAATAGAGCTCTAGGTTCTCAAGTGTGTCAAAGATTATCATCCGATTCTGATCCCAAGTTTCTCCAGATGATTATCATAGATTTCCGAGTATTTTACAATTATATCGACACAGCCCTCGATTCCAAGCTTTGATGAGTCAAGCGAAAGATCATAAGTCCTGCACATTCCCCATTTCTGGTCTGAATAGTAATTGTAGAAGCTTGCTCTTGTCTTATCGCTTTTCAGGCATACATCCTCTGCCTTGTCCTCGTCTATCTCGTATGTATGGATTGCCCTGTAGACTCGGGCATCAAGAGGTGCATGTATGAATGCTGAAACAAGATGAGGATAATCGCGGAGCACATAGTCCGCACATCGCCCGATTATCACGCATGAGCCTTCACTTGCAATCTTCTTTATCGTCTTGCTCTGGATCAGGAAAAGCTGGTCATTGAGAGGCATCTCGTTAAATCCGACAGAACCGCTGTTCATCGGGTAAGCACCCATTGCAATTGAATACAAAAGAGAAGAAGACGGCTTTTCATCTGCATTCTTGAACAGGTTTTCGCTCAGTCCGCTGTCCTTTGCCGCTATTGTCAGCAGTTCCTTGTCATAAAAAGGTATTCCAAGACGCTCTGAAAGCATCTTCCCGACCTTTCTTCCTCCGCTTCCGAACTGTCTTCCGATTGTGAAAATAGTCTTGCTGCTCATATTATTCCCCTTTTTTATTGATTATAAAACAGAGGATTCAATAAGAAAAGAAAAAACGGCAGGAAATCCTGCCGTGTAGAAAACAATTATAGCAAAATCAGACAAGGCTCTTTGCAAGACTCATCAGAGCATCAAGCTGATCCTCTTTCAATGAGGATTTTAAAGTTAAAACAGGAGCGACAATCTCCACATCCTTCATCTGGCAAAGGATTTCACTCATCTTCTTTCCGCTGGATATTGCCCAGCTTCCGTTTTCTATCAGAGCAACTTTCTTCTTCTGATACAGATGTGCCTTAAGATCAAGAAGCAGGCTCTCCATCTTCGGGAAGATCTCTGCATTGTATGTTGAGGATGCGAACACTGCCTTTGAATATCTGAAGAGCTCTGAAACAAGATAGGATGAGTCTGTTTTGCTTGCATCATACATCCTGATGTTTCTAACCCCAAGATCGGCAAGCATTGAGGAGAGAACTGCACATGCATTCTCTGTGTTGCCGTAAATTGATGAATAGACAATCACGACCCCGTCATCCTCAGCATCATATTTTGACCATATGTCATACTTGCTGATAAAATAAGACAAATCCTTCCTCCAGATAGGACCATGAAGAGGACAGATCATGGCTATATCGAGTGTTGCCGCCTTTTTAAGTACATTCTGCACCATCATGCCGTATTTGCCGACAATGTTGATGTAATATCTTCTAGCATCATCAAGCCACTCACGGTCAAAATCATACTCATCTGCAAAGAGATTTCCGCTGAGGGCACCGAATGTTCCAAAGGCATCTGCTGAGAACAGAGTCTTTGTAAAGCTGTCATATGTGACCATGACCTCAGGCCAGTGAACCATAGGAGCAAATACGAATGTAAATGTATGCTTTCCTGTTGAGATGCTGTCCCCTTCCTTGACAAGAAATGCATTCTCATCTGCATTGAATGTGAAGAACTGCTTGATCATCTGGATTGTCTTTGCATTTCCAACAATCTTCACATCCGGATAGAGTCTGACAACAAGATCAAGAGTTGCAAGATGATCCGGCTCGACATGGTTGATAATCACATAATCGAGCTTCCTTCCTCCGAGCACATGCTCGAGATTCTCAATGAACTGGCGTGAGACGCTGTGATCCACTGTATCAAGAAGAACAGTCTTCTCGTCCATTACGACATATGAGTTATAGCTTACTCCCCTCTCAATCGGATAGATGTTTTCAAAAAGAGCAAGCCTTCTGTCAGATGAACCGACATAATAAGTGTCATCAGTAATAAGTTTTGTATTATACATATAATTCTCCAAAAGATTATTGTATCATATCCGGCACTTTTTTTCCACTCTGGTGTTTGAAGATTATATACAGAATTTCTTTATTTTATATTCTGATTTCGGTATAATATTTCAATAGCATTCTTTAAATTAATATTTTTAACATGATTTGTTAAAATAAGGCTAAAATAAGGCTGGAAGTATTACTTCTTTATTTTTTATCTGTTAATGTGAATCTGTTTTCTATTAGGAGAAAATTTGATGGACAACAAAAACAATGCTTACTATCTGGAACATCAGAATGACTTTGAGTCTTCTGCACGAAGCTATCCGAGAAAATTTCCTTTTGCTCTGAAAAAAGCAGATGGAATTACACTTGAGGATGTTGAAGGAAACAAATATCTTGATTTCCTGTGCGGAGCTGGAACTCTGGCTCTTGGACATAACAACAAAGAGATCAACAAAGCCATGACTGATCTGATCGAAAGCGGAGCGCCGCTTCACACTCTTGATCTGACAACGCCGCTGAAAGACAGTTTTGCAGAAAAGATAATCTCAATTCTTCCCTCTCCTCTGAAGGAAAATGCTAAGATACAGTTCTGCTCTCCAAGCGGCACAGATGCAACGGATGCCGCGATAAAGCTATGCAAGACAGCAAATGGACGAAGCACTGTTATTGCTTTTTCCGGGGGATACCACGGCATGGGACATGGGGCACTTGCACTTACAGGTAACCTCAATGCAAAGAACCATGTTGCAAACCTGATGCCAGGAGTGCAGTTCATGCCATATCCTAATTCATACCGCTGTCCGTTTGCTCTTGGAGGAAAGGAAGGAGAAAGGGCTATTTCAGCATATTTTGAAAATCTTCTAAAGGATCCAGAGAGCGGTATAACAAAACCTGCCTGCGTGATAATAGAGCCGATACAGGGAGAAGGAGGAGTTGTTCCTGCCCCTGCTGAATTTCTAAGGACAGTCAGAAGAGTCACAAAGGAACTTGATATTCCTCTTATCTGTGATGAGATTCAGTGCGGTCTGGGAAGAAGCGGAAAGATCTTCGCATTTGAATATGCGGATATCTGCCCTGATGTGATACTGATTTCAAAAGCTTTAGGCGGAAGCCAGCCAATGAGTGTGGTTGTTTACAGCAAGGAGCTTGACAAATGGACAAGCGGAGCCCATGCAGGAACATTCAGGGGCAACCAGATTGCAATGGCAGCTGGATCTGTTGTTCTTGATAAAATCAGGAATCCTGAATTCCTTATGGAAGTGAACAGAAAGGGAGAAAAGCTCAAAGAGGCTCTTTTAAAGCTTAAGGATGAAGTAGCTATCATAGGAGATGTCAGAGGAAAGGGCCTCATGCTTGGAATTGAGTTTGTCAATCCAGATGGCAGAAAAGACCTTATGGGACATCCTGAGGCAAGCGGAGAGATTTCTGCACTTGTTCAGAAAAAATGCTTTGAAAAGGGTCTTATAATGGAAAAAGGCGGAAGATACGGTTCTGTAATGCGCTGCCTTGTCGCACTCAATGTTACAGATGATGAAATCGACCAGATGACAGACATATTCTCATCTGCTGTAAAAGAGGTTGAAACTTGCAGGAAGAATTCTTGATTCTGAGCCGGAACACAAAGGATGTTTTCAAGAAAATAATCGAGGAAACTGTTTCAGCCATAACAGGTACCATCGACTCTGACAATGCCTTCAGCGGCATTGACCCGTATGCGCTGCGAGATCTTATCAGCAAAAAGGAGATTCTGCCATCCAATGGTCTTGGATGGCGCTCTGTGATGGAAGATATAAACAGTAATGTGCTTCCTCACATGCTCAGAAGCTGGGATCCATCCTACATGCCCCATCTTCACAGCCCTGCCCTCATTGAAAGCATTGCAAGCGAGCTGATTATTGCAAGCTTCAACAACTCAATGGATTCATGGGACCAGAGCCCGGTGCAGACAGAGATTGAGGAGAAAGTGATAAAAACGCTTACTTCTCTCTTCGGCTATGATGATAATGCTGATGGAACATTTACAAGCGGAGGCAGCCAGTCAAACCTGTCAGCCATCACAGCACACCGCGACAGCTTTCTTATGAAGAGGGGATGGGATGTGAAAAAGAACGGGCTTCCTCCTTTCTTTGACAAACTGAGGATATACACTTCAGAGATTTCTCATTTCTCAATGGAAAAGAGTGCTCATCTTCTGGGCTTAGGGTATAAGAGTGTCGTAAAGCTTCCTGTTGACGCAAAATGCTCGATTGATATAAACAAGGCAGAAGAGATAATTAAAAGCGATGTTGAAAAAGGCATGATTCCTTTCCTTTTTGTTGCAACAATCGGAACAACTGATTTTGGAAGCATAGATGATGTCAAAAAGATAAGAGAAATTTGTGACAAGCACAAAATGCTTCTGCACTCAGATGCCGCATATGGCTCTGGAGCAATAATGAGCAGCAGGTATTCTGACCGCCTGGGTCCGCTTTATCTTTCTGACAGCATAACAATAGATTTTCATAAGATGTTCCTTCTTCCAATCTCATGTTCTGCTGTAATATTCAAGGATAAAAAAGAGCTTGAATGCTTTGCTCTTCACGCTGACTACCTAAACAGAGAGGAAGATGAAGAGGACGGATATATAAATCTGGTGTCCAAGAGCATCCAGACTACAAGAAGAAGCGATGCATTCAAGGTATACCTTTCATTCATGATGAGGGGGAAAAGCGGGTTTGAGAGCATAATTGACCATGACATTGAGATTGCTTCTTATTTCTACGCTAAGATTTCATCAGATCCGCTCTTTTCTGCTCCTGTTTCTCCGTCTCTCAGCAGTGTAGTGTTCAAAGTGAACAAGAGCGATGAGGTGAACAAAAGAATAAGAAGAGCTCTCCTTGAAAAAGGTATAATAATAGGCCAGACGGTCTATAAGGGTTCAGTGATGCTCAAGTTCACGCTTCTGAATCCTGAGATAAACGAAGAGAAGATAGATTTCCTCATAGAAGAAATAAAGAAAATTTCAGAAAAGGCGTAAAAATTTGCCACAGCACAAACTGTGGCAAATATAATCAAGCATCAAGCTTTCTTATTTATCCTTCTTCTTTGTAAGAGCATTGAGCACAAGAAGCACTACAAAGAGAATTCCGAGTCCGAGGGCCAGCAGTCCCCAGCTTTTAAGTCCGATAAATATAACATCAAGAATTCCTACTTCCATAGCTTTCTCCTTATACTAATGGCATGACCATGCTCAAAAGCAGTCCGCCTGCAAGAACAGAACCTATCTGACCTGAAACATTCGCACCGAGGGCAAATGGAAGAAGATGATTCTGCTTGTTTGCCTCAATTCCTACCTTCTGCACAACACGGGAAGACATCGGGAATGCAGATATTCCTGCTCCTCCGATAAGAGGATTAATCTTCTTGTCTTTCTTCAAGAACAGGTTTGCTATCTTGCAGAAGAAAACTCCGCATGCTGTATCGAATACAAATGCTACAAGACCGAACCCCATGATCATTATTGTCTCGACCTGAAGAAGCTTCTCTCCTGACATCTGAGGAGCAATGGCAAGTCCAAGAAGCAGTGTGATAAGCGGGGAAAGAGTGTTCTGCGCAGCAAGTGACAGACTGTCAAGCACTCCGCACTCTCTCAAGAGGTTGCCGAACATCAGCATTCCTACAAGAGCAGCTGAATCCGGTGCGATTATTCCGCACACTATTGTTGTTATAATCGGGAAGAGGATTCTCGTGCTCTTGCTTACAGCCTTTGCAGAATAGTGCATCTGGATTGCTCTCTCATGCTTTGTAGTAGTTGCCTTTAAGACTAGTGGCTGAATAATCGGCACCAATGCCATATAGCAGTATGCGACAACAAGGATTGCAGGCACATAATTGCTCATCAGGCGCTGGGAAACAAGAATTGCAGTTGGTCCGTCGGCTGCTCCGATGATTCCAATTGAAGCTGCATCATTGATTGAAAATCCGAGTGCGGATGCAATCACCATTGAGATGAAGATACCGCCCTGGCCTGCTGCCCCGATGAATATAAGCCATGGCTTACTGAGAACAGGTCCGAAATCAATCATTGCTCCGATTCCGATAAACAACAAGAGAGGGAAAACCTCACTGTCTGCGATACCGAACTGGAAAAGCCAGTTGAGTATGCCATGCTCAGATGCAATTACAGAACCTGGAAGATTTACCAGAATTGCACCGAAGCCCATTGGAAGAAGAAGTGTAGGCTCCATCTCTTTCTTGATTGCAAGGAAGATGAGAAGCAAACCAACTCCTATCATAATAATCTGTCTAATCAACTCGTCCATAGCTCAAGTGTAGCAGTTAATATAAAAGATTTCCATGATTAAGATGCTCAGGAGGGTATAAATTATCGGGAGAAAAATAAATGAAAATTTTTCTTGTCAACTCTACTAAACCGGTTTAGAATCAAATTGTAAACTAATGGAGACTATCGGGGTTAACCCCGAAAAAAGGAGAAACAAATGAAAAAACTTCTAGCAGTTTTACTTGCTCTTCTTGTTGTTTTCTCATTCGCATCCTGCTCAAAGGACGAAGGAACAGCAGCAGAGACAACTACAAGCACAACAAGTTCTACCAGCAGCACAACAACAGCTGCAAAAGAGCCTGTTGAGATATACTTTCTGAACTTTAAGCCAGAAATCGCTGATGTTTATACAAACGAGGTAAAGCCTGCATTTGAGGCAGAGAACCCAGGTTACTCGCTCAAGGTCGTAACAGCTGCTTCAAACCAGTACCAGCAGACACTCAAGTCTGAGATTGCAAAGAGCAATCCTCCTGTCATCTTCCAGGTAAACGGACCTACTGGAGTTCAGGAGAACATAGACAATGTCGCACCGATGCAGGACATGGATTTCTATAATCTCCTCGCAGACAAGAGCATGGCACAGATGCTCGGCTCTGATGTTGTTGCTGTTCCATATGCTGTTGAAGGCTTCGGAATCATCTACAACAATGCAATCATGGAGAAATACTTTGCACTTTCTGACAAAGCAGTATCAATCTCATCAGCTGAGGAGATCACAGACTTTGCAACGCTCAAGGCTGTTGTCGAGGATATGACTGCTCATAAGGATGAGCTTGGAATCCAGGGCGTATTCGCATCAACAAGCTTTGCTCCGGGAAGTGAGTGGAGATGGACAACTCACCTTGTAAACCCTGTCCTTCAGGCAGAATTCGGGGACAGAGGATCCGTTGTTGCTTCCTCTGAGTTCAGCTTCGCTTACAACGAGAACTTCAAGCAGCTTCTTGACCTCTATCTTGACAACTCAGTCACACCGCGCGGCTTAGTCGGATCAAAGGCAGATGCAGATTCAATGGCAGAGTTCGCTCTTGGAATGTGTGCAATGGTACAGAACGGCAACTGGGCAGCAGCACAGATTCTCGGACAGCAGGGCGTTGTCGTTGAAGAAGATGATATTAAATTCCTCCCGCTCTACATGGGACTTGACGGCGAAAGCGGAAAGGGTCTGAATGTCGGAACTGAAAACTATTTTGCAATCAACAAGAATGCAAGTGAAGAAGCTAAGGAAGGAGCTGATGTATTCCTTACATGGCTCTTCAGCAGCGAGACAGGCAAGAAGCTTGTTTCTGACAAGCTCATGTTCATCACTCCGTTCAGCTCATTCAGCGCAGACGAAGTTCCAAACGATCCTCTTGCAAGAGAAGTCAACAAGTGGATGAACAGCGGCAAGCCGAGTGTTGACTGGGTATTCCAGGGAATCCCGTCAGAGCAGTGGAAGGCAGACTTCGGTCAGGCAATGCTCTCCTACATCAACGGCGGCAGCTGGGATGATGTTGTAAAGACAGCCCAGGATGCATGGGCAAGAGAAGCTGAGATTATCGGAAGATAAAGCAGTCTTCAGAAAGCCGTCAGATTGATAAAAAGATTTGACGGCTTTTGTTTTTCAGAGAGGTAAATATGGAAAAGGCAATCAAAAAGTACTTTGCTCTGTTTGCTCTGCCGGCACTCATCTGCTTCTGCATTGCATTCTTGATTCCGATGATCTGGGGCTTTGTACTTTCATTCTGTGAATTCACCAACATCACGAATGCTACCTTTGTAGGATTCAAGAACTACATCAGGGCATTCACAATTGACAATTACTTCACTTCCGCATTCTGGTTTACTCTCGGTTTTGCAGTAGTGACAGTCATTTCAATCAATATCCTCGCATTTGCTCTTGCTCTGATTCTCACAAAGAATGTACCTGGAACTAATGCATACAGAACGATATTCTTCATGCCTAACCTGATTGGAGGCATAGTGCTTGGATGGATATGGCAGGTCATCATAAACGGAGTGCTCGCCTATTATGAGAAGACACTGCTCTCATCCGCTTCCTATGGATTCTGGGGACTTGTCGTGCTGATGAACTGGCAGAATGTAGGTTATATGATGGTAATTTACATAGCGGCAATCCAGAATGTCTCGCAGGACATGCTGGAAGCGGCTTCAATTGACGGAGCAAACGGAAGGACAACACTTTTCAGGATTATAATTCCTGCTGTCATGCCGAGCATCACAATCTGTCTCTTCCTGACCACCACAAATGGCTTCAAGCTCTATGACCAGAACCTGGCACTTACAAACGGAGCTCCGAACCATGCAACAGAGATGCTTGCCCTCAATATCTTCAACACGTTCTATTCACGTGTCGGCTTTGAAGGAGTCGGACAGGCCAAGGCTGTGATATTCACGATACTTGTTGCGGCAATTGCTCTTGCTCAGCTGTATTTCACAAGGAACAAGGAGGTTGAGAACTGATGGCACAGGTTGGAAGAAAAAGTACAAGATGGATTCTCTTTGCAGTTTTATTTGTCGTTGCACTCCTTGTCATTGCACCGATAGTGGTTGTTGTGATGAATTCCTTCAAGGGAAACATATTCATCTCATCCACAGGAGCATTCAAACTGCCGAATCAGCAGAGCTTTGTCGGAGGGGCGAACTATGTAAACGGAATAAGCAAGATAAGCTTCTTCTCCGCTTTCGGATACTCACTCTGGATCACAATCGCTTCAGTGATATTCATACTCCTTCTGACCAGCATGCTCGCATGGTACATAACAAGGGTCAAGAACAAGGTCACAAGCATAATATACTTCCTGCTAGTTTTCTCCATGATCGTACCTTTCCAGATGGTCATGTTCACAATGAGCAAGTTTGCAAACATGATACATCTTGATAACCCGGTTGGGATTATAGTCCTTTATGTCGGGTTCGGATGCGGAATGAGCACCTTCATGTTCTCGGGATTTATCAAGAGCATACCGATTGCACTTGAAGAGGCTGCTATGATTGACGGTGCAAACCCAGTCAGGACATTCTTTTCAGTCGTGCTTCCGATGCTCAAGAGCACTGCAGTCACAATTGCAATCCTTGAGACGATGTGGGTATGGAATGACTATCTCATGCCTTATCTGGTAATAGGTACAGAATACAGGACGATTCCAGTTGCTATACAGTACCTGCGTGGAGGATATGGCTCAGTAGATATGGGAGCAATGATGGCAATGCTAGTTCTTGCAATGATTCCTGTAATCGTGTTCTATCTGCTCTGTCAGAAGCATATCATACGCGGAGTTCTTGCAGGAGCAGTAAAGGGCTGATTTATGACAAGAAAAGCGACGATGGCAGATCTTGCGAGAGCAAGCGGATACAGCAAAACAGCTATCTCTTTTGCCTTCAACCAGCCTGAAAAGATAAGCGCGGAAGCTTATTCAAGGATAATGGAAGAAGCGAAGAACCTTGACTATGTGCCAGATCCGATGGCACGTAACCTCTCACTCGGACGGCACATGTCAATAGGCTTTCTGCTTCCTCAGAAGATTGAGCACTCGCTTTCAAACCCGTATCTTTTTGACGTGATCAAGGGAATAGGAAATGTATGTGAGAGTGCAGGATACACTCTCACTATAATCCCCCCGCTCCACTCATCATTCTCAAAAGCTGTCAGAAACGCAATGGTTGACGGAATTATCACAATGGGAATTTCTGTAGACCCTGGAATTGATGATGTGCTCAGGAAAAGAAGGATCCCGATTGTATCCATTGACGGAAGGACGGACGGAAGCATCAGCACAGTGAACATCGATGACAGAAAGGCCTGTTATGAGATAATGAAAAGAGCACTTGAGCTCGGGCACAGGAGCTTTGCATTCATTGCTCTCATGAGGGATGCATATGAGAATGAGAAATCATCTTCGACTGTCCAGAAAAGACTTGACGGCTACAAAATGGCGCTTGAAGAATATGGACTGGATATAAATGAAATGATTCAGGTGAGTGCAGATGCGACATATGATGACGGCATGCGTGTTGCTGAAGATCTTCTGAAAAAAAGAGATTCTTTTTCATGCGTGGTGTCAATGGCGGACATCACTGCATTTGGCTTTATCGACAAAGCAGAAGAAAAGGGAATACATATTCCCGAGGATCTTTCTCTCATATCCTTTGATGGACTGAAAAACTACGGAAAGGTGAAACTTACAACCGTCAATCAGCCTGCAAGCGATAAAGGAAAGCTTGCTGCAGAGCACCTTATAAAGCTGATAGGAAAAAAAGAAGAAAAAGCAGAAGCGCTTTTTGTTCCTTTTTTCCTTGCTGACGGCAATACTTTGAGGAGAAGCACATGAATACTGATTATCCAAGATACGCAGGAATACTGATGCATATAACAAGCCTTCCTTCCAGATTCGGAATAGGAGATATCGGAAAGGAAGCCTATAATTTTGTCGACAATCTGAAGAAGACAGGAGCAACTCTGTGGCAGATTCTCCCTCTCGGCCCTACAGGATATGGAAACAGCCCCTACTCTCCACGTTCAAGCTTTGCCTCAAACGAGCTGCTCATAAGCCTTGAAAAGCTTTATGAGGATGGCTGGATAAAGGAAGAAGAGCTTGAAAGCTATCCTGCCCTCTCATCTGACAAGGTGCTTTTTGACAAGGTGACTGAAGTAAAGCTTCCATTGCTGAAAAAAGCAGCTGAACGTTTTCTTGAAAAGAATGAGAAAGACAGGAAATACGCAGAGTATAAGAGAAGACAGAAATACTGGATTGAAGACTATGCTCTTTTCATGATTCTCTATGAAAAATATGCTGATGCACGCTGGTATCAGATGTGGGATGCTGAGGAAGCAAGAAGGGATAAGGATACAATAGAGAGAATCAAGAGGGTTTCCCATGATGAAATGGAAATCTGGATTGCCATGCAGTATTTCTTCGACATGCAGTGGGCAGAACTTAAAAACTATGCAAACAGAAGAGGAATAAGGATTATAGGAGACACTCCTATATTCGTAGGGGCAGACAGCGCCGACACATGGAGTCATATCGAGCTGTTCAAGACAGATAAAACTGGTGCATTTTCATCAGTCAGCGGTGTTCCGCCAGATAACTTTTCTTCTGACGGTCAGCGCTGGGGAAATCCTGTGTATGACTGGAAGAAGCATGAAGAGACAGACTTCTCATGGTGGAAGGAGAGATTCAAAAGAGAAAGCGAGCGGGTGGATATCCTCCGGATTGACCACTTCAGGGGCTTTGATGCTTATTATGACATAAAATCAAGCGAGAAGACTGCAAGAAACGGAAAATGGATCAAAGCACCTGGAAGAAAGCTCTTTTCCTCTCTGAAGAAGGAAAATGAGTGCCTGAACATCATCGCAGAGGACCTCGGATTCATCACTAGAAGTGTTGAAAAGCTCAGAAAGGACTTTTCTTTCCCTGGAATGAAGATAAGCCAGTTCGGCTTTACCTTCCTTCCTGACGGAGAGCTGAATACATACGACACATTCCTTCCCCACAACTACGAGAGGGACTTTGTCGCATATACAGGAACTCATGACAACGATACGACAAGAGGATGGTTTTCAAGCCTCTCTGATATTGAACGTCACCATGTAAGGGAATATCTTGCAAGCGATGACAATGAAATTGTCTGGGCTCTTATCAGGGCAATCATGCTTTCTGCCGCAGATTATGCTGTAATTCCGATGCAGGACATCCTTGAGCTCTCAACAGAGGCAAGAATGAACTATCCAAGCTCATGCAATGACAGAAACTGGAGCTGGAGAATGAGAAAAGATGCATTTGACGATTACAGGATAAACAGGATGCGACACCTTGTAAAAATATCAGGCAGGAACGGCATAACTGCTGAAGAAATGCTTGCTAAAGTGCAAGATAAATAAAATAAAGCCCGAGAGCCAGAATTGAAAGAGACAAGGCTATCTTAAGTATCCAGGAAATGACAATGTACTTGCTGTTTCTGGATACTTTTTTTATCCACGAGACTGAGAGGGAAGCACATATTGACAGAATTCCATAGCCAAGGGAGTAAAAGAGAAGCAGAATGAAGGAGAACATATAATCTGCTTTGACTGATGAAAGAGAAAGAAGCGCAACGAGAACAGGCGTTGAGCACGGCGATGAGAAAAGAGATGAGAGCATACCTGATATGAATGCCCCGGCATAGCCTTTTTTCCTGTTTTTCGAAACAAGATGAGAAGACGGGATGAAGGTGAAAAGCTCAGATATCTGCAGTGCCATCAGAATCATGAGTATTCCTAAAAAGAAATACCATAATGGTCTTTCCTTTCCTATCATGATTGATAAAAACGATGCAGCTAAGGCAAGTGCTATGAACACGAGTGCAGAGCCCAAAGCATAAAAGAGAGCTGTCATGAATGTGTTTTTCATGCTCCTTTCCCTACCCGCCGTGTATGTGATAATCAAGGGAAGGGATGAAAGCGAGCAAGGAAGCACTGATGTTATCATGCCGGCTAAAAAAGCAAAAAGAGGCGCAAGCAGAGTATAGCGTTCAATCAGAGTGGCAAGAGAAGAAAGAGCCTCGTTAATCAAGATTCACCCCCATTTCCTCTGCAATGAGGACAGCCTCATCATAAAAAAGAGCTCCCATGTGGACTGTGTACACCACATCCCCTGTTTCCTTGTCTGTGTAATAAGCAAATCCAGAAATTTGCTCAACAAGCCTCTCAGAAGGAATGAAAGGAGTCATATCAGCATTGAAGAAGAACTGAGTCGGAACAACCTGAAGAGGAAAATAATAATTGATCTCAGGATGTTTCCATGCATCAAATCCCTTTATAGTTATGAAATCAGAATAATTGGCAAAGAATTTCTCAAAATCCTCCTCCATAAGTTCACAGGCATAGCAGTCCTCTCCATAAAAATCAATGATCAGAGGTTTTTCAAAGGAAGCATACAGTTCAAAATCAAGCGTTTCGGTATAAGGAGATAAGTAATCAGGAGCCAAGCTTTCATCATGGGAAGTCTCAATATTCTGAGTGTCTGCTGTCGAGATATCACTTTTCTGTCCTTTATCCCCGTTCTTGATGAAATACATGGAGACTATTGTCAGGATTATGATTGCTGGAACGATTATCTGCAGTATTTTCTTTGCCTTCATAATTAATCACTCTAGCAGAATTTTCATCAATTGACAGCAAAAAATTTTCGGCGCACAATGCCAGAGGTGATTATATGGACAAAAACATTATTCTGACAAAAAAAGCGGTTGTCTTCTTTCTTGCAATGCTCTGCTGCTTTTTATGGGGAAGCGCAACTCCAGCAATCAAGACAGGCTATGAACTTTTCAGGATAGACAGCACGGACAGTCTCTCGATAATTCTCTTTGCAGGAATAAGATTCTTTCTTGCAGGAATACTTGTGATACTTTTCCAGTCTGCTATGGACAGAAAATTCCTGAAAATGGAAAAGAAAGCGCTCCCATCTGTTTTGAAGCTTTCTCTTGCTCAGACAATATTGCAGTATTTCTGCTATTACATCGGACTGGCACATGTAAGCGGAGTGACAGGAACAATACTCTCAGGAACCAGCGGATTTTTCTCCATTGTAATAGTCTGCCTGATAATCAGGACTGAAAAGCTGACTGCAAACAAGATAATCGGATGCATTATGGGACTGCTTGGAATAATCATTATGAACATCACTATCGGAGAAAGCCTTTCTTTCCATTTTGCGCTTAATGGAGAGTTCCTTGTGCTCATGTCGACAATATGTCTTGCAGTTTCAGGAATCCTCATCAAGAAATACTCAACGAATTTCAATGTCGTAATGCTCTCCGGATACCAGTTTGCAATCGGTGGTCTCATAATGATAATAATCTCTCTCCTGCTGGGAGGAAGGATTTATTTTGACTTCAGCCTCAGAGCCATTTTCCTGATGCTGTATCTGGCTATGATTTCTGCTGTCGCTTACACAATCTGGGGAATACTGATGAAGTACAATCCGGTAAGCAGTGTATCGATATTTGTTTTCATGACCCCTATCTTCGGTGTAATTCTCTCAGCCATTTTCCTAAACGAGATCAAGCAGGCCCTTATGCTCAACAAGATAATTGCGCTTGTTCTTGTCACTCTGGGAATATATATCGTCAACAGAAAAGAAGAAGCAAAAGTACAAAAGATATGATTTTTTTTGAAAAGCATATTGTCAAAAGACATAATTTCGTGTAAGTTATGTCTTGCTTGACGGGCGATTAACTCAGCGGGAGAGTGCCACCTTGACGTGGTGGAAGTCATAGGTTCAAACCCTATATCGCCCAGCTGACCCTTGCAGATTATATGCAAGGGTTTTTTCTTTCTCTTTAATGCATAAAGCTCAAAATCTTGCCTCAGTGCTGTATTTTACTTGTTAAGAAGATTTAAAAATGAACAAAAAAAGGAACGGGAGCGAGAGATCACTACCCGGTCCAATTCCGGCAAGTGCAGTCACATGTACCGTTCCTTCAATAAGCGCTTACTGGCGACTGTTACCAGCCGTCTTCAATTAGAAGATAAGTGCAGATGATGCATTTGTCATGAAAAGGAGGATTTATGAATAACATTTCATTATTCAAACCAGATTTTGAAGCTACCCAAATATATAGCCATAAAGTATCTGACCTCTTTTACAAATTGGGGTATTCCTCTGCGGGAGAAATTATAGAGGACAAGAAAATACCAATTCAAATGGGATCTATTCAATTTGTAATACGCTCATTAGGGCTACCCTCTGGAGGTATTCCACTCATTTCTTCCTGTATTTGATGTTAGCATCATCAGGGATTGTTTTGCATCAAGTGACTGAAGATAGTTTTTTCCGAATGCTGGACGATGAAAAAGTCCCAATCGCTTCATGATTTCAGATGCAGGAAGAGTTTCAGCCCAATGACTTTCATCCAACCTTAGGACTGAGTTATAAACTTGGTCGCTGACTTGACCGGTGATGTTTTCAACAACACTCATTTCCTTCAGACTGTTCATTATGATTTCAAGCATCAGGGAGACAAAACAGGAACAGTCAACCAGATAATCCGCCTTATTGAGCGCATCATAGTATTCTTTCTGCCGAGACTGGATCAAGTCTTCAATGGGAAGATAGAAGAAAAAGTCATTCCAGTTTCCAAGTTAAAAAAACATCTGTCAATCAATTTTCATGAAAAATGACTTTTGAAAAGCTGTATTTCATGAAATATGCCATGTATCATGTGAGAGGAACATTCCCAAAAATCAAAGGAGAAAGCGCTCATACTTTCTGTAATCCGTTCATGGGACTCTTTGGACTCGGCAACAAAGAATATTAAAGCCCCCTGTCATGGCATTGCCAAGCCTGAATGAAAGCCATGTTTCCCTGATTTTCCTGTCAATGAAAAGAGTATTCAGAAAATTGTTCCATCTTCTATGGAAAAGTTTGTCCTTCATAGATAGCGCAGAGGCTCTTGTAAAGGCAGGATCCAGCTTCATGCCATAATGCACATATAGCTGAATCACCTCTTCATATACAAAATAGGATAAGCTCTGCCCTGTTCATCAACATCAGTACGCTTATAGGTTTCAAATCCCATGTGCTCATAAAACCCTTTTGCCTCTGGATTCTGTTCATTGACAGAAACCCTTTCCACTCCATATTTCTCAACAGCATATGAAAGGAGAGCCTTGCCAATTCCTTTATTCCTTTCCTCTAGTGCTACGAACAGCATCTCGACTGACTTATTTTCTATTCCGATAAAAGCAAGAGGATTAAGAGATTCATCGACAGCAACAACAAGAGTGCTGACAGCCTTTAGAGCCTGGGGAACATATTTTCTTATCTCTTCTATTTCAGCATCAGAGAGAAACAGATGTGTGGCTTTCACAGATTCCTGCCAGAGATTCACTAACTTATGGATTAAAATCGATGTCCTGTTTTCAATTTCGATTATTTTCATATTTGGAGTATACAATCATTATATGCACTAAGAAGAAAAAATCATATTGAGTAGTTCTACCCTTTTTGCTAATTTTGAATCATGAAGGTTGATGCTGCATTCTTTGATCTTGACGGGACTATAATCATTCATCCAGAAAAGATAATCCTGGACTCTACAGTAGAATCTATAAGGAAGCTGAAAGAAAAAGGCGTGAAAATCATATGCTCGACAGGACGCGGCATTACGGAAATAAGAAGACTTGAGCTTGAAGATATTCCTTTTGATTACTTCATCACACTCAACGGACAGCTCATCCTGGATAAAGACGAAAAGACTATCTGGGAAAATCCATTTCAAGATAAGAACAAGGAAATAATAAAGAATATCTTTGAGAAGAAGAATCTTCCTGTAATGCTTGTTGAGAAAGAAAGAATGTACATAAATTTCATTGATGATATCGTGAAGACTGTTCACTACAATATATCGACGCCGCTTCCAGAAATCGGGGAATATGATGGGGCTACGATATATCAGGTGATTGCATATGGGGAGAAAGAGGATGTAGATAATCTTGCCGCGCTGGTCCCGGACAGCAAGGCTGTATACTGGACAAGCCTCGGCATTGATTTAATCCCTTCAAACGGCGGAAAGGAAACAGGAATCAAGGCCCTTCTGGATATCCTATCTATAGACAGGAAGAACACTATCTCCTTTGGAGACGGTGATAATGACAGAAGCATGCTTGAATACACTCAGATTGGAGTTGCCATGGCAAATGCAAGCGAAGAGGTCAAGAAAAGCGCTGACTATGTGACGCTATCATGCAAAGAAGATGGAATTACTGCCGCTCTCAGGCATTTTCAGCTTATCTGAATCCTGACCTGGGAAATGATTACTGCAATGAACACAAGGACCGCCCCCGCTATTTCCCTTGCACTCATATACTGACCAAGAATCAGAGCTCCACCTATAGCTGAGAAAACACTTTCCAGAGACAATATCAAAGTTGCTCTGGTGCTTTTCACATATTTCTGGCCAACTGCCTGGAGAGTATATGCGATTCCGCATGAGAATGCACCGGCATATATGATTGAAACAGATGCCTTCTTGATACTTTCTGCGTCAACGGATTCAAAGAAAGGAAACAGAAAAAGAAGAATGACAGATGAGAACAAGAACTGGAAGAAACTCATCTCCACTGCACCTGCATCCTTTGTGTAATTTTCCAGTGCAATGATATGGAAGGCAAAGAAAACTGAGCAAAGTAGCAGATAAACATCTCCCTTGCCTATTGAAAAGCCGCTTTTTATGCATAAGAGGTACATTCCTAAAAGCGCTATTAAAGCTGAGACCCATGTCTTCTTCTCTATCTTCACCTTCCTCAAAACAAGAATGAAGGGTACGATTATCACATATAAACTTGTTATGAATCCGCCTTTTCCTGCTGTCGAATAAGATATTCCTATCTGCTGAAGCATGCTTGCCAAAGAAAGTAGGAATGAAAGAACAATGCCTTTTCTCATGCATTTTCTTCTGTATTCCTTATCCTTCAGGTTGTTTTTTACAAAAGGAAGAAGGACCAGCGAGCCTAAGAGCATTCTGCTGCCGTTGAAGAAAAAGGGTCCTACGAGATCTGAGGAGACACTCTGGGCAACAAAGCTCATTCCCCAGATGAATGCAGTAAGGAAAAGTAATAAGCTTGCTTTATTTTCGCTCATGAAAGGTATTATAAAGATTTAGAATTATTTTTTCCTCACTTTCTGCCCTTCTGTTAACGAAAAGTTTCCCATTTCTTCATTTTTCTTTGATATAATGATATCAAAATGGAGGTAACTTATGCGTATTGGTATTCTTACTAGCGGCGGCGATTGCCCGGGACTCAATGCAGTCATCAGAGGATTCGCAAAATATGTCTACAACAATATTCCAAGAGTTGAGATGATAGGTATTTCCGACGGTTATGGAGGCCTGATCACAGGAGAGGCCAAGAACCTGAAGGAATCTGATTTCTCCGGTATCCTCAACACAGGAGGAACAATTCTGGGAACTTCCCGTCAGCCATTCAAGATGATGACAATCGAGGATCAGAACGGACAGAGCAAGCTTGAGATGATGAAGGCAAACTACAAGAAGCTTGATCTTGATCTGCTGGTTACTTTAGGAGGAGCGGGAACCCATAAGACTGCAGGACTCCTTTCAGCTAACGGGCTGAATGTGATAGGACTTCCAAAGACCATTGACAATGATATCTACGGCACCGATGTGACTTTCGGCTTCCACTCTGCAGTTGAGATTGCCACAGAATGCATAGACAGAATACATACAACAGCAGCAAGCCATGGCAGAACAATGCTAATTGAGATCATGGGCAACAAAGTAGGCTGGCTTACTCTCTACTCCGGCATCGCAGGAGGCGCAGACATAGTGCTTCTTCCTGAAATCCCATATGACAAAGATGAGGTTTGCCGCATGGTCAGAAGCAGATACAACAGCGGCAAGGACTTCACAATCATCGCAATCGCAGAAGGCGCGATGAGCCGCGAAGAGGCCAAGATGAAGAAGAATGAGAGAATCGAGGCATGGGGCGGAAGGCATACAGCAACAGAAAGCCTTGCTGCATATATTCAGGAGCATGCAGAAGTCGAGACAAGAGTTGTTGTTCCAGGCCATCTTCAGCGTGGCGGTGCTCCAAGCCCTTATGACCGTCTTCTTTCTACGGAAATGGGAAGCTTTGCAGGAAAGCTTGTACAGGAAGAATGCTTTGGAACAACAGTGGCTGTAAAGAACAACCAGATATCTTATAACAAGCTTGCTGACATTGCCGGAAAGACAAAATATGTTCCTGAGGATGACCAGATGATAGAGGTCGCAAGATCGATTGGTATCTCTTTCGGGGATGGGAAAAAATTCAAAGGGCTTAAATGATGAGAGTCGCAGTTATCGATTTTTCAAAGAGCAGTCTTTCTCTTCTTGTTGCAGAAGTGAATGAGAACAGGAGCATCGAGTCCCTTTTCTCAACCTATACTCCATTGCAGCTTGGGGAGTACATCAAGGATAAAAAGCTTTCCCAGAGGGGAATTGACAAGGTGGTTGAATGTGCAAGAAAGCTTATTGACACTTCTGCATATTTCAAGGCAGAGAGACTTTATGCGCTCAGCACCACGCTGCTGAGAAAAGTAGATAACAAGGACAAAATCAAAAAGGAAATAAAGAACAAGATTTCCTTAAACCTGATTAATCTTGATGAGAGGAAGGAGGCACTTGCTCTTTTCAGCGCTAATGAGAAGTACTGCATCCTTCCCTCCTCTCTTTTAATCAGCATCGGAGGAAACTCCACAGAGCTCTGCAATCTGCAGGATAAAAACGGAGAGAACATGCACTCCCTTCCATTCGGCTCTGCAATGCTCTCAAGAGAGTATGTAAAAGATGTCTACCCGGACAAGAAAGAGGAGAAGAAGATTTCTTCTCTTGTTAGAAAGCAGATTAAGGATATTCCTCTTGCTTTTGAGAATGCCGTTCTTTCCGGGGACAATCTTTTTTCAATCTACAAGATATACGCAGATTATTACCAGCTTCTTCCGCAATCAGAAATGATGATGCAGATGTCAAGGCTTGAAAAGCTTGAGCAGGTGCTTTCTGACAAGAAAAAAAGAAGTCCGATGATAATCCGCAATGCTCCAGACCGCATGCACATGGTGATTCCTACCTATATTGCGCTTATGGAGATTTTGAAAAAAGCCGGTGTGACCACAATGATAATCAGCACCAGCGGCGTCAAGGAAGGATTTTTAAAGGAGATCATATCATCCGGACTTGATGCAAAATACCTTGACCTGAAGGAAATTAAACATGAAGGAAAACGATAAGACCATAGCCCGGCTGATTAGAGCCCCTTATATCAACAGAGAGTATTCATGGCTCAATTTCAATCTCCGTGTTCTTGATCAGGCCATGGATCTTACAAACCCGCTTTTAGAGCGTGCAAAATTCCTCTCCATCTTCAAGTCAAACCTTGATGAGTTTACAATGGTACGCCTTGGCTCTCTTGAAAACAGCAATATAAATGAGCCGGATGAGAGAGAAAACAAGACGGAGCTTACAGCATCAGAGCAGATAGAAAGCCTTTTGATGCTCTATCCTGAGCTCTACAGAAAAGCAGATCATGTATTCAATTTTCTCAACACTGAGCTTTATCACAAAGGGATAAACATAATAAAAGGCAAAGATCTATCTATAAAGCAGAGAGAAAAATGTCTAGAGTATTTCAACTCATACATGCTCGCCCGTATTTCCCCTCTCGTGCTGGATCAGAAGCATCCTTTAATACGCTTCTGGAATTTAAGAACATACATGGTTCTCCTTCTTGAGAGAAACGGCAGAGAGATGTTCGGAGTTGTCTCCCTTTCTCCCTCCATCGAGAGGATTTATCAGATTCCGGGGGGAAAGAAGAAGCATCTTATCCTTGCTGAGGAGCTTTTATACACATTCGGGGATCTCGCATTTCCAGGCTATAAAGTCAAAAGCAAGGCCTTGATGAGAGTCACAAGGAATGCGGACTTTGAGGCTAACATGGAAGAAGCCGATATAGATTACAACTTCGACTTCTCAAAGTTCATAAAGACCAAAGTCGAGGAAAGGACAAATCTGTCCCCTGTCCGTGTCGAGATAAACAGCTCTGAAAGCACGATAATAAACTATATTGCCAAGCAGATCAAAATAAAGAAAAACCATATATTCACGAGCGAAAGCTATTTTGATTTCAAATTCCTCTTCCTCTTGAAGGACTATCTTGAAAAAGATAAGGCTGAAGAGCTTTTATACAAGAACTTTACTCCTTACTTTGATCCTGCCTTAAAGGAGAACAGCATATCTGAATATGTCAAGAAGAAGGACATATTCCTCTCCTATCCATATGACAGCATGGATGTGCTTATAAAGCTTTTAAATGAGGCGGCAGAAGCAAAGGATGTTGTGAGCATAAAAATCACAATCTACCGTCTTACAGATCATTCACGTGTGATTGAGCCTCTTTTGAAAGCAGCTGAAAATGGAAAGGATGTGACTGCTTTAATGGAACTCTGCGCACGATTTGATGAAGAGAACAATCTCTATTATGCAAACAGACTCAGAGATGCAGGCTGCACTGTGTTCTATGGCCTTGGAGATTATAAGGTACACTCTAAGATAGTCTCGATAACAAAGGTGAATGGAAGGAAGATAAGCTATATAACCCATATCGGAACAGGGAACTACAATGAAAGCACAAGCCGCCAGTATACTGATCTGAACATAATCACGGCAAATCAGGAAATCGGTGAAGATGGTGCGAGATTCTTCCGTAACCTTGCAATCCAGAATCTTGAAAATGACTACAAGAGGCTTCTTGTCGCTCCAAAAGGACTCAAGAGCGCACTGATAGCAGAAATTGAAAAAGAGACAGAAAAAAAGGAAGAAGGACTTATTAGAGCCAAATTCAACAGTCTTACCGATAAGGACATGATCGACAAGCTCATAGAGGCAAGCAAAGCCGGCGTCAAGATTGAGCTTGTGATCAGAGGAATATGCTGTCTGCTTCCCAAAATCGAATCTGTTACAGAAAACATCAGCGTGACAAGCATTGTAGGACGCTTCCTTGAGCACTCAAGGATTTATTCATTTGGCCGGGGAGAAGACCAGAGGCTTTATATCTCGAGTGCCGATTTGATGACAAGAAACACAAGCCGCCGCATAGAAATAGCATGCCCTGTCCTTGATCAGGAAGTGAAGGAAAAGATAAACAGTCTTCTTAGCCTGATTTTAAGCGATAATGTAAAGGCACGCCGTCTTTCTTCGGATGGGAAGTATTATAAGATTGAGAACATCACAGAAAGCATAGACAGTCAGGACAGATGTCTTAAGGAAAAAAGGAGCAGTATCTGAAAAGCGCACTAATTGTTGTAGACTGGCAGAATGATTTCATTACAGGATCTCTTGGTTTCAAAGGTGCAGAAGCTCTTGATGATGTGATTGCTGCAAAAATCAGGAAGTACAGAAAGGAAGGAGCGGACATAATCTTCACCTTCGATACACATCAAAAGGATTACCTGAACACAAGAGAAGGAAGGGATCTGCCGATTGCCCATTGCATAAAGGGCACAAGCGGCCATGAGCTGTACGGAAGAGTCAGAGATGAAAAAGAAGATGAAGACATAGTACTTGAAAAACCCACATTCGGTTCACTTGAACTTGCTTTTGTTCTTCAGAAAAGGAAATACGAGAAGATAGAGCTTTGCGGACTTGTATCCAATATATGCGTACTTTCAAATGCTGTAATTGCAAAGGCAGCCCTGCCGGAGGCAGAGATAATCATAGACAAAAAAGCAACATCGTCAGCAGATAACAAGCTTAACGATGCTGCTTTAAGTGTCCTAGCGGGGCTTTTTATTAAGATAATCTCTTAATACTCATGCCAGTGCTCATCCATCTTCTTCATCAGCTGGATCTGGTTTCTTGCCCTTACTATGTTATGCTCCGGATATGCAATGTGGTAGTAAACATCTCCGTTCAGATAGTCTGTGAGGAATCTGACTGCCATGATCTGCGTAATGGTTCTTCCACTCTCTTTTATGAGGCTTTTTTCAATATCCTCAAGATAATCTGCCTTTTCAAGATATCCTTTGAAGATTGACTTGTAGAAAGATACAGAAAAATCGATTTTGGACAGATCCTTCTCATCTTCTGTGACAGTTGAGCAGCTTACCCTGATCATATCTCCAGTATCAAAGAGAATTGTTCCGGGCATTATTGTATCAAGATCAATTACACAGATTCCCTCCCCTGTCTTTTTTGAAAACAGCACATTATTGAGTTTCGTATCATTGTGAGTGACTCTGCTTGGTATGCTGCCGTCAGCAAAGCCATTCCATATTATGCATCCTCTTTCCTTGTTTGCATAAAGGAATTCAAGCTCAGCAGAAACGAGAGAAAGCCTGCCTGCCTTATTGTTTCTCACAGCTTCATCAAGCTGCTCATAACGCCAGTTCATGTTATGGAAGTCTTTGATAGTCGTATAGAGCTTGCTTGAATCGAAATCAGAAAGCTGAGCCTGGAAATTACCTATTGCACGGCCAAGTTCGTATGCAATCTTGTCACTGTCCATCTTGTCAAAAGTATCTACATCATCAATGAAGTGATATGTTCTCCAGTACTCTCCATCGCTGTCGACATAATACGGCTTTCCATCTCTGGACAATACAACAGAAAGGCAGCGGGATTCTGCTTCCTCCATTGTCTTGACCTTGTTCTGTATATGCTCTGTCACCAGCATTATATTTGACATGACCTCATCAGGATGAGTAAAGACACTCTTGTTTATCATCTGATGAGTGTATTTCCTTACTTTTCCGTTTTCTATGAATGTAGAGATGAATGTAGAATTGATATGCCCCTGAGTATTTATCTTGATCTTCTCAAGCTCACCGTCGATTCTGAAATTTCCAATTATGCTTTTTGCTTTCTCAAGGTTGTCCATGTTTACCTCCTTTTTTAATTCTAAATCCGCTCAACGATAATAAAATAGTGCTTACTGCTTTCTATATGGACAAATCTGCAAAGAAAAATATAATAAAAAATATGGATGCAGGTCATTTTTATTTCTCACCGAAGATCAAACCCATAATTGACAGTTTCTCATCCCTTCTGAATGTGAAGATTACATTCTATTCATCAAACATGGATGAATGGCTCACAGGTTACCATACAGGAAAATCAGATTTCTGCACCATGCTTCAAAAAGAGCTTTCATCCCGTGTCAGATGCATGCAGCAGGATGACCAGATGTGCCGAAAGTGCAAGCTCAACAAAAAAAGCTATGTATATAACTGCTATGCGGGCCTGACAGAGATTGTAATACCGGTATTTGTTGATGAGGATAATCTTCTATATGCTTTTGTCGGGCAGTTCAGGACAAAAGAAAATTTGAACGAGAACATAAAAGAGGAGCTTAGGAAAAAGAACCTGGACGTTGATGAATTTGAGAAAGCCTTCCTTGACCGTCCATATTTTTCTCAAAAGCAGGTTGATGACATGCTCCTTATTTTCCAGCGCTTTTGCGAGTATATAATAAAGACTGAGGATCTGAAGGTAAAGGCATCATCCCTTTGCGAGAGCATCATGCTCTACATAAAGGATAACCTTTCAAAGCCCGTAAGCATTTCTGATGTCGCAACATTCATTAACAAGAGCGAATCTACAATCACGCATGTGCTGAAAAAGGAGACCGGCCTTTCATTTAAAGAATATCTCATTGAATGCAGAATCAATGAATTTGAAAAAATAGTGATCAATAATCCTGACATAGCAATAAATGAGGCATCCCGGCTTGTCGGATATGACGAGAGCCTTTATTTTTCAAGACTCTATAAGAAGAAAAGAGGCAATCCACCTTCTGCCTTTGTCCGCTATGCAAAAGAGATATACAAAAAAAGCGGGGCTCTGCACTACTCCATCTGACAGAATTTGTATTTAATATTTATGAAAGCATAGAAAAAGGGACACGCAGCGGTGTCCCTTTTCAGACTACTGTAAAGTCAATTACTTGATGAGGTTCTTGAACTCATCAGCAACAAACTGTACCTTTGGTCCGATGATGACCTGAACGCCGTTCTTACTCGGGCGGAGAACACCGCGAACACCTGCGCTCTTGATCTTCTTCTCATCGACAAGGAGGCGGTCCTTAACCTCAAGGCGGAGTCTTGTGATACAGTTGTCAACGCTTGCTACGTTGCCCTTACCACCGATACCCTCAAGGATAATTGATGCAACCATTGTGTAGTCATTGTTCTCAAGCTCTGCATTAAGCTCATCAGCCTGGTCATCTTCTCTTCCCGGTGTCTTGAGATCGAACTTCTTGATGACGAAGTAGAATACGAAGAAGTAGATTACTGCGACAACAAGTCCGATTGGGACGATGAGCCATGGATTAACAGCATTTGGAGCATTGAATGACAGGAACCAGTCTACAAAACCTGCTGAGAAGTTGAATCCTGCTCTTACTGGGAGAACTGCACATACTGCAACTGAGATTGCTGTAAGTAGTGCGTGTACAAGATACAGACCCGGTGCGAGGAACATGAATGAGAACTCGAAAGGCTCTGTAACTCCAGTGAAGAATGATGAAAGAGCTGCAGCAAGAAGAATACCAGCTACTGTCTTTCTGTTCTGATCCTTTGCTGTGAAATACATAGCAAGAGCACCAGCTGGAAGACCGAACATCATAACTGGGAAGAATCCTGTCTGATAAATACCTGTGACCTGGAAACCACCAACAATACCATCCTGCCAAAGAACAGCATCCGGAGCACCCCAGAATCTTGCGATATCGTTGATTCCAGCAACATCGAACCAGAATACGCTGTTGAGAGCATGGTGCAGTCCAACAGGAATGAGGAGTCTGTTGAAGAATGCATAGATTCCAGCACCAACAGGTCCAAGATTAATCATTGCTTCACCAAATGCAACCAATGCGCCATAAATAAACGGCCAAAGGAACATCATTGGAAGTGAAATGATGAGTGTAACAAATCCTGTAACAATTGCAACTGAGCGACGGCCTGAGAAGAATCCGAGGAACTCAGGAAGCTCTGTCTTGTGGAATTTGTTGTAGCAAATAGCACCGATTATACCTGAAAGGATACCGATGAACTGGTTGTTGACCTTTGCAAATGCTGCAGAGTCAAGCCATGTAATATTGCCAACAACTGTAGGAGCAACCTTACCAAGCAAAGTCTGGAAAACAAACCATGCTACAAGACCCGCAAGTCCTGATGTTCCTTCCTGGTCCTTTGACATACCGACAGCAACACCGACTGCGAACAGAACGGACATATTGTCGATAATTGAACTTCCTGCAGAATAGAGAATATTGGAAACAACGTTGCTTCCAGCACCCCATCCTGATGGATCGATCCAGTAACCGATACCAACAAGGATACCTGCTACAGGGAGACATGCTACAGGGAGCATGAGAGACTTACCGAGTCTCTGTAAGAATTTCATCATATGAAAACCCTCCATTTATTTAAAACACTACTGTGTTTTTTCAAAGATTAGTCTTGAAGAACTCCTCAAGCTCAAGTGCGGCCTTCTCTTCATCCTCTCCTTCACATTTTACAGTGACAGAATCATTCTGCTTTACGGAGAGCTTCATCAAAGCCATTATTCTTTTTAAATCTGCCATACCCTTTGGAGCAGTGATTGTGATGTTGCTTTTAAACTGAGATGCTTTCTTCACAAGCTGTCCTGCAGGGCGTGCATGAATACCAAGTTCATCCTTTACCTGATAAGTAAATTCCTTCATCCTTTATACCTCACTATTTATAACGTTCTTCTTAACAGAGAGAACCTTTGCCGGTGATACGCTGAGCTCTGTATACCCCATCTTTATGAACCTGTCAGTAAGCGTCAGATCAGAGCCGAGCTCACCGCAGATTCCTGCCCAGATATTGTTCTTCACAGCCTCTCTTGCCACATTCTCCATAAGACGCAAAATTGCCTCATGGTGAGCATTGAAGAAGTAATCAAGCTTCTCATTCTGCCTGTCTATGGCAAGTGTGTACTGGCTGAGATCATTTGTTCCCACAGAGAAGAAATCGACAAGAGGTGCAAGCTCATCAGCAATGACTGCAGCAGCCGGGGTTTCAATCATGATACCCTTCTCTATGTTCCTGTCAAAAGCAATGCCATCATCCTCAAGTTCTTTCTCGACAAGAGCAAGGAAGTCCTTTATCTCAAGAACCTCTTCCTTTGAGATTATCATCGGGAACATGATGGCTACCTTTCCATATGCGCTTGCTCTGTATATTGCCCTGAGCTGTGTGCGGAATATGTCCTTCTGCCTGATGCAGATTCTTATTCCCCTATATCCGAGTGCAGGATTCTCTTCATCCTCCAGATTGAAATAGTCAACCTTCTTGTCAGCTCCTATATCAAGAGTTCTTATGACGCAGAGCCTTCCTTCCAGGGCTTCAACAGCTTTCCTGTACTGCTCGAAAAGCTCATCCTCTGTCGGGAAGCTGTCGCGGCCGAGGTAAAGGAACTCGCTTCTCATGAGTCCGACACCGTCCGCATCATTCTTTACAGCAAGAACAGCATCATCACTTGATCCGATGTTGGCAAATACTCTTATCTTCTTGCCGCTCTTTGTGACTGCGCTCTTTCCGCGGTACTGCTCGAGTTCCCTCTTGTTTCTCTCCTCATCCTCTTTTTTCTTTTCTGCCTTTTTTATCTCGCTCTCATCCGGATCGATAACATATGTTGAGTCAAAGCCGTCAACTATCATCATCTTTCCGCTCAGAGTACAGGAAATGTCTATATCTGCCTGTACAAGGGCCGGAATTCCCATTGCTCGTGCAAGTATGGCAGTATGTGAATTGCTTGAACCGTTCTTTATTACAATTGCAAGTATCTTTGATTTATCAAGACTTATTGTCTCACTTGGAGTAAGGTCATCAGATACAAGGATTGAAGGTTCATCAATCTGATTTCCCTTATCTGCACCAAGAAGAGTCCTTACAAGGCGGTCAGAAATGTCTCTGACATCAAGAGCTCTTGCCTTCATGTAATCATCATCAAGGGATGCAAAGCTCTCAGCCATTTCATCACCGACCTTCTTTACAGCGGCAGGTGCGCTGAGTCCGCCCTTTATCTCTGCTTCAATACCTTCTGTGAAATCAGGATCTTCAAGGAACATTGACTGAACATCGATTATATCAGCCTGCTCCTGACCAAGTTCTTTCAGAGTCTTCTCATAAAGTGCTGAAAGGTCAGCTCTTGCCTTGTCTATCGCAGCATTGAGCTTCTCTAGCTCATTTTCAACACACTCGCCTTCAAGCGAGTATGAAAGATCAGCCTTCTCAAAAACAAAAATCTTTCCAATTGCTATTGATGAGAAAACACTCTTTCCTTTTCCCTTTATCATTTATTTGATGACCTCCAGAACCTTGTCTCCAGCCTTGACGCTTTCTGAAGTGAATACTTTCACATCTTTGAAATCATCACTGTTGCAGATGACCATCGGAGTTATGGTCTCAAAGCCCTTGCTCTTGAGAAAATCAAGATCGAATTTGATGAGCTCATCTCCCTTCTTGACACTGTCCCCTGTCTGCTTGAGAACTGTAAAGCCTTCGCCTTTGAGGCTAATTGTCTCCAATCCAACATGGATGAGGATTTCAAGTCCTGAATCTGTTATGAGATTGACAGCATGACCTGTATCGAACATAAGATCTATCTTTGCGTCAATAGGAGCGCGGAGAACACCTTCTGAAGGCTCGATTGCAACTCCCTTTCCCATAAGACCATCACTGAATGTAGGATCTGGAACCTTTGTTATATCTACAGCCTTACCGCTTACCGGTGCACCCAGAACAATGCCTTCCTTTTTCTTGAGGAAATCAAAAACTCCCATAGCTTAGCCTCCTAGTGCGCATACATACGCTTGTTTAAGTATAACATTAAAAAATCAGTTTCATATAACAAAAAATGCAACTAATATAACTTTTTCTGTAAAAATCGTATGAAAATTATGTAAAATTTTTACTATAAACAATTATTTTAAATCTCTATGCACTTGCACTCAGAGAAATCGAATGCAGAAAAATACATATCCTCAAGCGGGATGTACACTTTCCTGTACTGTTCAAAAACCTGAGGGGATGTGCGTTTTTCTATTCTTTCCAGTCTTTTTTCAAACTCTGACTGCAAGATGTATTTCAAATCATAAGCATGTCTGAATTCAGGATTAAGTGCATATACGCCTTCAACTATCCTGATTCTGCTTTTTATCAGCTTCTTTTCCCTAATGCTCTGGCTTCTGCAATCAAACACAGAATATTCAAACGATGGAAGATCGATCTGGTTTATGACTTCACTGAGAAATCTCTTCTTGTCAAGGAAATTTCCAGCAACTGTAAAATTTTCCTCCTTTCTCTCTTTTACGGGAATGAAGAAGTCATCCATATGGATTATATCAGCGCCCAGAATATCTTCCAGCTTCTTTGCCAGTGTTGTCTTTCCGCATCCGCTCTTTCCGTCAATTGCAACAACAGCCATCCCCTTTCTTTCAAGAATAGAGGAGATGGCATTCATTATTTCCTCAATCACGAGAAATCCTCATTGTCAATAAAGCCGATCATGTCATTTATCGATGCACCGGGAGCGACCATGGGAAGAACCTTGTCATCAAGAGGAATCTCTACATCGACAACGCATGCCTTGCCTAGGGCAAAGACCTCTTCAAGCACTTTAACAGGATCATCGCCCAAGCTGAGACGCCTACCCTCAATTGAGAATGCAGATGCAAGCCTGATCCAGTCAACAGGAGTTGAAAGCGTTGTCTCGCTATAGCGCCCATCATAGAAAAGAGTCTGCCACTGGCGCACCATCCCAAGGGCATGATTATTCATAATCAGGATGACTACAGGAAGATTGTAGCGTGAGATTGTTGCAAGCTCATTCATGTTCATCCTGAAAGAGCCATCGCCTGCTATGTTCACTACACGGGCATCAGGACGTGCCATCTGAGCCCCTATTGCAGCACCAGTGCCGAAGCCCATGGTGCCAAGACCTCCGCTTGTCAAAAACCTGCGTGCTCTTATTGTCTTTAGAAACTGTGCAGCCCACATCTGATGCTGCCCGACTTCTGTTGTTATCACATTGTTCTCAGGAAGGACCTTCTCAAGAGCCTTCAGAACCTCACGGCTTCTCTTGCTTTCTGTAGTGACCTTCATAGGATAGCGTTCTCTGAGTCTCTGGATATTCTCAACCCATTCATGGTGATCAAGAGGATTCGAATCAAAGTGAGAGACAAGACGTGAAAGTATCTCCTTTATATCCCCTATCACATGATGTGAAGTGTAGATGTTCTTGTCTATTTCTGCCGGATCCACATCAAGCTGAAGTATTTCTGCCTGGCGTGCAAATGTCGATGCATTTGAAATGACCCTGTCGGAAAAACGTGCTCCGCATACGATAAGCAGGTCGCATGAGTTCACGCACATATTCGAAAGTTTTGTTCCATGCATTCCCACCATTCCGGTAAAACGGGGATTTCTGGATTTTACTGCTCCAAGTGCCATGAGCGTTGAGCATGTTGCGCTGTCAGTAAGCTCCAAAAGCTTATTGAGGAGCTCTGAGGAATCGCTTCTGATCACACCTCCACCGATATAGAAGAAAGGACGCTTTGCACTCTCGATCATCCTTATCGCCTTATCAAGGTCTTTCTCATTCAGCTCTTTCTTCTCATCTTCATCAAGCACAATGTTCTCATCATATTCAATTTCTGCAACCTGGAGATCTTTGGGTACATCGACAAGAACAGGACCGGGGCGTCCAGATGATGCGATTTTAAAGGCCATGCGTATTGTCTTCACTATGTCCTCAGCCCTTTTTATGATCCAGTTGTGCTTTGTCACAGGCATTGTGACACCTGTTATGTCAACCTCCTGGAAACTGTCGCGGCCAAGAAGGGAAAGAGGAACATTTCCCGTAATTGCAACAACAGGAGAAGAATCCATATAAGCTGTAGCAAGCCCAGTGACCAGATTTGTCGCACCCGGTCCGCTGGTAGCGATGCACACTCCTACCTTTCCGCTTGTCCTTGCATAGCCGTCAGCTGCATGGCTTGCTCCCTGCTCATGAGCAGTGAGGATATGCCGTATGTTACCTTTTTCCTTATATAGAGCATCATAAAGAGGTATGACCTGCCCCCCTGGATAACCAAACACGGTGTCAACACCTGCCCTTATAAGCTCTTTTACAATTATCTCAGCGCCTGTAAGCTTCATCACTCCTCCCCGAGCACCGCACCCATATCAGCACTCTTTACCTTCTGCATGTAGCGGTATAGATATCCGCCTTTGACTTTGCTCTCAAAGCCCTTGAGGTTTTTCCTTCTTGTGCTGAGAATTTCCTCTGAAACAAGAAGGTCAAGTCTGCCCTCATTGATGTCTATGTCAATGATGTCCCCTTCTTCAACAAGGGCAATCGGACCATCAGATGCGGCCTCAGGAGAAACATGCCCAATTGACGCTCCCCTTGTCGCACCGGAGAATCTTCCGTCTGTTATCAGGGCAACATCATCGCCAAGCCCCATTCCCATTATCGCACTGGTGGGAGAAAGCATCTCGCGCATTCCGGGTCCTCCCTTGGGTCCTTCATAGCGGATTACTACAACATCGCCCTTTTCCATTTTCTTTCCGTAAATTGCTTTTATTGCCTCTTCCTCGGAATTGAAGACACGTGCTCTGCCCTTATGAGTGAGCATCTTTTCAGATACTGCGCTCTTCTTGACAACAGCTCCATTTGGAGCAAGCGAGCCGAAAAGTATTCTTATTCCACCAGTTGTACTGTATGGATCATCCACATTCCTTATGACAGAAGCATCATAGTTCTTTGCATCCTTGTAGCTTTCGTATATGCTCTTTCCTGTGACTGTCACAGCACTTCTGTTCAGCAGTCCTTTCTTATCAAGCTCATTCATAACAGCCATTATTCCGCCAGCTGCATCAAGATCCTCAATATGATGCTTGCCTGCAGGAGCCAGATGGCAGAGGTTAGGAACCATCTCATTGATTCTGTTTATTTCTTTCAGATCAATCTTTATACCCACTTCATGTGCAATTGCAGGAAGATGAAGTATTGTATTTGTACTGCAGCCAAGTGCCATGTCGACCTTCAGAGCATTCAAAAATGCATCCTCAGTCATGATATCCCTTGGCCTGATGTCTTTCTTCAGCATCTCCATAACGGCAAATCCTGCCTCTTTTGCAAGACGCTCACGTGCACTTGTGACGCTCAATATCGTGCCGTTTCCAGGAAGGGCCATTCCTATTGCCTCGCACAGGCAGTTCATGCTGTTTGCTGTGTACATTCCGCTGCAGCTTCCGCATGAAGGGCATGCTGAGTTCTCATACTCCAAAAGCTCTTCATCGCTTATCAGCCCGGCCTTCTTCTTTCCCACAGCTTCAAACATGACAGAAAGACTCATTCCGTTCTTGTCTCCGCCCTTTATATGGCCTGCCATCATCGGACCGCCTGAGACAAATACAGACGGCAGATTGAGTCTTCCTGCGGCCATCAGCATAGCAGGAACTATCTTGTCGCAGTTCGGAATGAAAACAAGAGCGTCAAACTGATGAGCCTCAGCCATAACCTCTATGCTGTCTGCAATCAGCTCACGGGAAGGAAGAGAATACTTCATTCCGCTGTGTCCCATCGCAATTCCGTCGCAGACTCCGATTACAGGAAAGACTACAGGGTTTCCCCCAGCAAGGCGTACTGCTGCTTTCACATCCTCTGCAATCTTGTTCAGTTCCTTATGCCCGGGAATTATCTCGTTGAACGCGGATGCTATCCCGATTACAGGAAGCTCCATTTCCCTGTCAGTCCATCCCAGGGCCTTCAAAAGGGACCTGTGAGGTGCTCTGTCCTCACCTTTCTTTATTGTATCGCTTCTCATAATATCTCTCCTTCGACAAGACTTCCCATTTCGGATGTGCTAATCCAGGCCTCTCCTTCCTTTGCAATGTCCTTTGTCCTGAATCCCTTCTCTAAAACAGTTTTTACAGCCTTCTCAACATCATCGGCTTCCCTATCGAGGTTCAGGCTGTATCGGAGCATCATCGCAGCTGAGAGTATTGTTGCAAGAGGATTTGCAATATTCATCCCGGCAATGTCCGGAGCAGAGCCGTGAATCGGCTCATACATTCCTTTCTTTCCGTCAGACAGGGATGCAGATGGAAGAAGCCCTATGCTGCCTGTAATCATGCTTGCCTCATCTGAGAGAATGTCTCCGAACATGTTCTCTGTAAGGATGACATCAAACTGGGCTGGATTGATTACAAGCTGCATGCTTGCATTATCGACATAAAGGTGGTTGAGCGTGACATCAGGATAGCTTGATGCGACCTCGTTTACAGTCTCTCTCCAGAGCCTTGAGGTCTCAAGCACATTTGCCTTGTCGACACTTGTCACTTTCTTTTTTCTCTTGCGTGCAGCCTCAAAGGCCTTGATGCTGATTCTTCTTATCTCATCCTTTGAATAACTCATCACATCGTACGCGCTGTCGCCCTGTCTTTTCTTATCGCCAAAATATATTCCGCCTGTAAGCTCGCGGATGACAAGAACATCAACACCGCCCTTTATGATGCTGTCTTTGAGCGGGGAAGCAGACAAGAGCGCATCATAAATCACTGCAGGACGCATGTTGCAATATAAATTAAGGCTCTTTCTGAGTCCTAAAAGTGCCTTTTCAGGCCTCTTCGATCCTTCCAGGCTGTCCCACTTCGGGCCTCCGACTGCGCCAAGGAGGACTGCATCGCTTTCCTTTGCCTTTTCTACAGTCACATCAGGCAGGCACTCTCCAGCTTCGTCTATTGCGGCGCCCCCTGCAAGAAGGTACTCAAAATGAAATTCATGGCCATATTTTTTCTCAACAGCCTTGAGGACCTTGAGTGCCTCATCAACAATCTCCGGCCCGATTCCGTCCCCTTTTATAACAGCAATCCTTGCTTCCATCAGAAATTCTCCTTCATGTAGTTTATAAGCCCTCCAGCTTTGATCAGATCCTGCATGAAAGGAGGAAAGCTTTTTGTCTCATACTCTTCATTCTTTGTTATATTCCTGATCTTTCCACTGTCAAAATCCACTGAGATTATATCGGATGCTTCTATCCTGTCTGCATCCTTGCACTCTAAAATCGGGAGGGCGATGTTTATGCTGTTGCGGTAGAATATGCGGGCAAAGCTCTTTGCAATCACGCAGGATACTCCGGCGCTCTTTATTGCAAGAGGGGCATGCTCCCGGGAGGAGCCGCAGCCGAAATTCTCAAGAGCGACGATTATATCGCCTTTCTTCACATTCTTGATAAAGTCTGCATCAATATCCTCCATGCAATGGCTTGCAAGCTCTGATGCATCGCTTGTATTGAGGTAGCGTGCAGGAATGATCACATCCGTGTCCACGTTGTTCCCGTATTTGAATACTTTTCCTTCAACTTTCATCACATGACCTCCTCAGGATGTGTGATATATCCAGTAAGAGCGCTGGCAGCTGCGACATAAGGGCTTGCAAGATACACCTCGCTCTTCACATGCCCCATTCTTCCCACGAAATTCCTGTTTGTCGTAGAGATGCATCTTTCTCCTTCTGCAAGTATTCCCATATAGCCGCCAAGACAGGGACCGCATGTAGGAGTTGAGATCACGCAGCCTGCATCAATGAATATGTCAGCAAGACCCAGCTTTATGCACTCTTTATAGATTTTCTGAGTTGCAGGGATCACTATTGTCCTGACATATGGCGCAACCTTTTTCCCTTTCAGGATCTCTGCAGCAGCTTTCATGTCAGAAAGCCTTCCATTTGTGCAGCTTCCAATTACGACCTGGTCTATCTTTATGTTCCCTGAGTCCTTTGCAAGATGTGTGTTCTCAGGAAGGTGCGGGTAGCTCACTGTGCAATCGAGCTTTGACAGATCGATTTCAATGACATCTGAGTATCTTGCATCCTTATCGCTTTCATAGATCACGGGCTCTTTTGCTCCGCTGCTTTTCAAATACTCCACTGTCTTTTCATCAACGCGGAATATTCCTGCCTTTGCACCTGCCTCTATTGCCATGTTTGAAATCGTGAAACGGTCATCCATCTCAAGAAAGGAAAGAGCTTCTCCAGAGAACTCAAGAGCCTTGTATAGTGCACCGTCAACTCCGATTTCACCTATAAGGTGGAGTATCACATCCTTTCCGGTCACAAAGCGTCCGGGTTTTCCCTTAAGGTTCACAAGTATGGTCTCCGGCACCTTGAACCAGGCCTTTCCTGTTGCCATTCCGCATGCCATGTCAGTGCTTCCCATTCCTGTTGAGAAAGCTCCGAGAGCACCGTATGTGCATGTATGGCTGTCTGCGCCTATTACGACATCGCCTGCTGTGACAAGTCCTTTTTCAGGAAGCAGGGCATGCTCTATTCCCATGCATCCCACTTCAAAGTAGTTCTTTATGTCCTCTTTTTTTGCAAACTCCCTCATTGCACGGCACTGCTGGGCGGCCTTGATGTCCTTATTTGGAGCGAAATGGTCTGGTACAAGGGCAATCTTTGTCCTGTCAAAGACATGTTCCTTTCCGAATTTCCCGAATTCCTTTATCGCAACAGGGCTTGTTATGTCATTTCCAAGAACAAGCGAGAGATCTGAGATGATGAGATCTCCCGGCTCAACGTGATCAAGATGTGCAGAACGGGCAAGTATTTTCTCAACCATTGTCATATCAGATACCTCTCTTGTCTGTATGCTCAAAGAGCATGTCGTTCTCAAAGCTCATGTTCACCGCGCTTCCTCCGTCAGAGAGAGCATGATTTGAAAGCATCTTGTTAACAGCATTGAGACAGCTGAGTATGCTTGCCTCAATTACATCAGTTGAGACACCTCTTCCGCGGTATACCCCGCTCCTGTCAGAGATCTTTACAAACACCTCTCCCTGAGCATCCCTGTCCTCAGTGAGCGCTTCAAGCTGGTACTCTTCAAGAGAAAAAGGATGCTTTATTATCTTCTCCACACATCTGAGGGAAGCATATACAGGTCCTGTTCCAGATGCCACTTCCTGATAGATCTTGTCGCTTCCGCTCTTTTTCAGGCTTATGCAGGCAGTGCTTGTCATCCTGTTTCCGGAATTCACGACAAACGAATCGAGAGCCCATATCTGTTCATCAGGATTCTCCCTGTTTTCAACAAGCGCCATGATATCGCGTTCTGAAATGTTCTTTTTCTTGTCGCACAGCTTCTTGAAGGCTGAGAAAAGATCATCCATATGCTCTTTTGAAAACTGGTATCCCATTTCCTCGAGCTTTTTGGAAAAAGCATGGATTCCGCTGTGCTTTCCAAGGACAAGATTTGTCTTTATAACTCCCACGCTTTCAGGCTTCATGATCTCATATGTCATGCTGTTGGCCATCATGCCATGCTGATGTATTCCAGATTCATGAGCAAAGGCATTGTCTCCGACAATGGCCTTAGATGGACTGATCCTCACACCTGTTGTCGAAGAAAGAAGGCGTGCGCTCTTCATTATCTCCTCAGTTTTTATCGCAGTATGAAAGCCGAATTTGTCGCTTCTGGTCTTGAGAGCCATCACAACTTCCTCAAGCGCTGCGTTTCCTGCTCTCTCTCCAATTCCGCAAAGGGTGCACTCAACCTGGCGCGCGCCTGCTTCTATTCCTGAGATTGTGTTTGCAACTGCAAGACCAAGGTCATTATGGCAATGCATGCTTATAATTGCCCTGTCTATGTTTCTCACATGGCTTTTGACATAGCTGACCATCTCTTTTATCTCATCTGGAGTTGAGTATCCGACAGTGTCAGGAAGATTTATCGTGCTTGCTCCGCAGTCAATTGCCTTCTCTACAACGCGGGCCATGTACTCGTAGTCAGTCCTGGTTGCATCCTCAAGGGAAAACTCGACATCAGAACAGAGGGAGCGGGCATATGTCACAGCATCCTCAATCCTCTTTAAAGCCTCCTCTCTTGTTATTTTGAGCTTATATTCAAGATGAAGATCGCTTGTCGCGAGAAACACATGAATCCTGGGATGCTTTGCATTCCTTACAGCCCCGTATGCCGCATCTATGTCCTTTTTCAGTGCACGCGCAAGGGATGCAACCACAGGGCGCTCAACTGCGGTGCTGATTGCCTCAACTGAGGCATAATCGCCTGGACTGCTTATGGCAAAGCCAGCCTCGATGATATCCACACCGAGGCTTTCAAGCATCTTTGCCATTCTGATCTTCTCTTCGATGTTCATGCTGTAGCCTGGAGCCTGTTCCCCATCGCGCAGCGTTGTATCGAAAATGTATACTCTGTTCTTATCAATACCTTCCATAGTCCTATCCTGCTTTATTTCTTGAGCCAGCTCATCAGGCTTCTCAGCTTCTTTCCTGTTATCTCAAGAAGGGATGATGCTTCATTCTTTTTCTTGAGATTGAAGAATGGCCTGTTGGTCATGTTCTCAAGGATCCAGTTGCGGGCAAATGTTCCGTCCTGAATATCGGAAAGAACTGCTTTCATGGCTTTCTTTGTATCTTCTGTGACAATCTTCGGTCCTGTCACATAATCGCCGTATTCTGCTGTATCTGAAATTGAATAGCGCATGTATGAAAGGCCTCCCTGGTTGATGAGGTCTACAATGAGCTTCATCTCATGGCAGCATTCAAAATAGGCCATCTCCGGCTGGTATCCTGCTTCAACAAGAGTGTCAAAACCTGTTTTTATAAGTGCGCAGAGTCCTCCGCAGAGCACTGCCTGCTCGCCAAAGAGATCAGTTTCTGTCTCCTCTTTGAAGCTTGTCTCGATTATTCCGGCCCTTCCGGCGCCTATTCCCTTTGCATATGCAAGTGCGACATCACGGCTGTCTCCGCTTGGGTCCTGATGTATTGCAATCAAAGAAGGAACTCCTTTTCCTTCGACAAACTGGCTTCTGACGATATGACCCGGACCCTTTGGGGCAATCATGATGACATTCACATCCTCCGGAGGAGTAATCTGTCCGTAGTGGATGTTGAATCCATGTGCGAATGCAAGATATTTTCCCTTTGTCAGATACGGCTTGATTGATTTCTCATAAAGCTTTGCCTGTTTCTCATCATTCACGAGAATCATGATTACATCCGAGCATTTTACTGCATCCTCGCTGGTCATGACTTTAAGCCCTGCTTCCTCTGCTTTTTCCCAGCTCTTTGATCCTTCATAGAGTCCTACAACCACATCCACTCCGCTTTCATGCAGATTAAGCGCATGTGCATGCCCCTGAGAGCCATAACCGATTACTGCGACCCTCTTGTTTGAGAGCACGTTCAGATCCGCATCCTTGTCATAATACATAACTGCCATGATATTCTTCTCCTTTTTCCTTTCATTTATTTTCAATGAGGCTTTTTGCACCTCTTTCCATTGCTGTTATACCGGTACGTGCAAGCTCCACAATCCCGTATGATGATACTAGGGATAAAAACGAATCGAGCTTCTTCAGGCTTCCTGTGACCATAAGCGTTATAGTGCTTTCTGTAACATCCTGTATTCTTGCCTTGAAGATGTCAGCAAGCTCCACAACACGTGCTCTTTTCTCTTCATCAGCAGAAATCTTCACGAGCACAAGCTCTTTCTGGATCGAGTTCTCATCGCTCATCTCAACTACATTCACACAGTCAATGAGCTTACCGACCTGACGCTTGATCTGCTCAAGAGTCGAGCGCGCTGAAGAGACCACAATCGTGATTCTTGAAATCTGAGGATTCTCTGTCTCTCCTACCGAGAGAGTGTCAATATTGTAGCCCCTTCTAGAGAAAAGCGAGACAACGCGCATTAGAACGCCTGATGTGTTGTTCACAAGAATCGATAAAGTATGTTTTTCCATCCTCCCTCCCTTGTAAAAAAAAGAGCCCGCGGAATTTTTATACCACGGGCCTATAGCAAAAGAGCTCAACTCGTGGTTCAGCTTCTAAGCAGGCTAATGATAATAAGGGAAGAAAGACTGGAAACTATATTAATTCTGTGCATGTCTCTCCTCCTTTTATCTTTTTATAATGCTTTTCTAACTTATGACAGGTCTTTTGTCAATTGAGGAAAAGCATTATGTCAAGCATTTTCTTTTCCTTAAGTCCTTATTTCCCTGTTAAACGGCTTTCCAAGGCTCTTCGGGCTGTCTTTCTGGTTGCCGCTTGTAAGGGCAAGAACAACAATTACAAGCACATATGGAAGCATTACAGCAAACTCATACGGGAATGATATTCCAAAGGACTGCATTACTGTCTGGAATGTCTGGGCAAGCGAGAAAAGAAGTGCTCCGCCCATGATCTTCACAGGATGCCAGTGCCCGAAATACACGAGTGCGACAGCAATGAAGCCTCTTCCGCTGATAAGCTCATCAGAGAACATCTTTGCATGGCATACAGAAAGATATGCTCCTCCCAATGCTGCAAGCATTCCTCCGAGCGCAAGAGCTTCATAGCGTGTTTTAGTGACATTTATTCCCATGCTGTCTGCAGCGCGTGGATAAGTTCCTACGCTTCTCACTTTCAGCCCCCAGGGACTCTTGAAGAGTATGTAGCATGAAACGGGAACAAGAAGGAATGCAAGATATGTGACTGCATTGTGTGAAAAGAACATCTTGCCAAGATAAGGTATCTTTGATAAAAGCGGGATTTCAAGAGTTCCCATTCCCTTTATCGACTGTGTTCCTCCGACAAAGTGGCGGAAAAGCGTTCCAGCAACACCAACTCCGAACATCTGAAGTCCGATTCCTGCAATTCCCTGAGGAGCACGGAATGTTATTACAATAAGTCCGAAGAAAAGCCCCATGAGAGCTCCAGATAAAGCGGCAAGGACAAGGCCGAGAACATTATAGATTCCGCTTACAGATCCTGCTCCTGCAACTGAAAAAGGAATGAGCATGCCGATGAAGGCTCCTATTGCCATTATTCCCTCACAGCCAAGATTGAATATTCCGGCTCTCTGGTTGTACATCTCTCCGATTGATGCAAGAAGGAGGGCAACAGATGACGGTATGCAAATACTTATTATGTTTACAATGATATCAAGCATCTTTCTTCCTCCAGTTTGAATACTTTCTCCATACTTTCTCCTCCAGATAGTTATTGGAAAGAACCATCTGGGCCGTGACGATAACAAGAATTATTATTCCCTGCATCACGTTTATGATGTTAGCCGGAACTCCTACGTTTATAGGGCACAGCGTCGAGCCATAGATTAAAAGTCCGAAGAAGAAGGAGGCGGGAACTATTCCAGCCGGATGCAGAAGGCCGAAAAGCGATACCACAACAGCAGAAAATCCGTAGTTGTTTGTAACTCCCTCTATTGCTCGCCTGTGAAGTCCGGCAATCTCAACTCCGCCTGCAAGTCCGGCAAAGGCTCCTGAGATGACCATTGCAAGGATCACGTAGAAATTCACGTTTATTCCGCCGTATCTTGCAGCACGCGCCTCAGCGCCGCTGGCTCTCATCTTGTAGCCGTATGTCGTTTTCCACATGTAAATGTATACAAGGAAAGCAAGCACGAGCGCTATTATTATTCCATAGTGAAGACGCCCGGATATCCTGCCAAGCCATGCATTTTCCGCAAGGCGTGCAGACTGCGGTGTTCCTCCTCCGCTCATCTTCTCGGCAGGATCCATCATCACGACTCTCAGGCAGAAGCTGTAGAACTGGGCCGCAATATAGTTCAACATGACTGTTGAAAGCAGCTCGGAAACCTTCAGCTTAGCCTTGAGAAAACCCGGAATGAAGCCCCAGAGGGCGCCGCTTGCGATGCTTGCAAGCATTGCAAGGGGAAGAGTGACAAAACGCGGAGCATCTGGAAGTGAAAGGCTTACTGCCGTGTATGCAAGTATTCCCATGGCCATCTGGCCTTCAGCTCCGATGTTTATTATTCCAGAGCGGTATGCAACTGATACTCCCAGCGCGATTATGCACAGCGGTATTGCTCTTATCAAAAGCTCAGTTATATGCAGTGATCTTGTAAGAGGCATGATCACGATTGTATAGAATGTCTTTCCGACCGGGGCAGAGAGCACTATGAGAATCACACAGCTGATGAGCACTGCCGCAAGAGCGGAAAGAAGTATTATTGATGTTTTATATGCTGCCTTGAATCCCTTAGTCATTTCCAACTCCTGCCATCAGGATGCCCAGTGCCTTTACACTTGCCTCCTTTTTATCCATCACCTTCTGGATTTTGCCCTTATATATGACGGCAATCCTGTCAGAAAGGTTTATTATCTCCTCAAGCTCTTCTGAGATAAGGAGTATGCCTATATTCTCCTTCTTCATCTTCAGCAGTTCTTTATGGATGAATTCTACAGCCCCGAGATCAAGTCCTCTTGTCGGATAGACTGCAATAAGGAATCTTGCATTTCTTGTAAGCTCCCGCGAGAGTATGACTTTCTGAATATTTCCGCCAGAAAGCGAGCCTGCTGCAGTCTGAGAGGAAGGGCAGCGTATGTCAAAATCCCTGATGAGATTCTCCGCATTCTCCTCTATTTTCTTCTTTTTGAGGAATTTCCTGTGAGAGAACTTCTCTGTCTCCGCGTCCTTTAAAATAAGGTTCTCCTTGATTGAGAAGGAGGGAACTATTCCCTCTATGTTCCTTTCTTCCGGGATATAGCCCATTCCCTGGCTGATAACGGCCCCGGGAGTGAGATTTACAATATTCTTTGAGAAGAAGATGATTTCTCCGCTCTCTGCTTTCCTTATTCCGTTTATCGCCTCCGCAAGCTCCCTCTGTCCGTTTCCGGAAACACCTGCAAGCCCCATGATCTCACCTGAGTGGATATCAAGATCAAGGCCGTCAACGGCATAGAAATCCATGTCGGACTTGACGCGGAGATTCCTGATTGAAAGAGCAAGCTCGCCTTTTGCGCTCTCCTCCTCGTTCTTCGGGAGGTCTATCTCATGCCCGGTCATCATCTGCGCAATCTCCTGCGAAGAATAATCGCCGGTGTTTCCTGTAAACACTATTTTCCCATGACGGAGGATTGCAACTTTGTCAGAAAGAGCCTTTACCTCCTGGAGCTTATGTGAAATGAATATGATGGAAAGCTCCTTTCTCATGTTCTTCAACAGTTCAATCAGCTCATCCGTCTCCTGCGGAGTCAGAGCACTTGTCGGCTCATCGAGAATCAAGAACTTTGCACCCAGAGAAAGTGTCTTGACAAGCTCGACTCTCTGCTGCTCGCCGACAGACAGCTGCCATATATATGCATCGGGGTTTACCTGGAGCTGATAACGTCTGCTCACTTCCTCGATCCTTGAGCGCACCATGCCAAGGTCGAGCCTGCCCTTCTTCCATGCCTTTTTATATCCAAGTGCAACATTCTCAAGCACAGTCATGTTGTCAACAAGCATGTACATCTGATGCACCATCCCAAGTCCTGCTTTGAACGCATCTTCCGGTCCACGGAAATGCACAGGCTCTCCGTTTATGAGAATCCTGCCCTCATCAGCTTCATAGATTCCCATCAGAATATTCATCAGCGTTGTCTTTCCAGCACCGTTTTCCCCTACAAGGGCAAGAACCTCGCCTTCATTGACTTCTATCGTTATGTTGTCAGAAGCCAGCACGCCAGGAAAGCGCTTTGTGATATTCTCCATTCTCAGACTAACGATTCTTTCACTCATAAAATCACAAAAAGAGGGGATTTTACTCCCCTCACATAAGTTTTAAAAATCAGAGCTCTACACTTGCATAGTCTGCAAGGAGATCGCTGGATGCAGTAAACTCATCAAGAGCCTGCTCAACCTTTGCCTTTACTTCAGCAGGAACATCAAGAGCCTCATTGTAGCCGAATCTGAATCCGCCGTTGTTGAAGTTCATCGGTATGCACTGGCCGCCCTTGATTCCGTTTTCAAGGCTTTCCACGAGTCCGATGACAACAGCCTTGTAGTTATATGCGCTTGCTGCAAGGCACTTTGCCTGTCCCTCAGCAGTATCAAGCTGAGCAAGATCCTGACCGACCCAGAGCGCATCTGTTGATGCTGTGGCATTGAGTGCTCCGATTGCCTGCTGGGATGCGCCTGTAAGGACGTCACATCCGTTTGCAATGAGTGTTGTTGCAATCTCGCCTGCCTTTACATAGTCACTGAAATCGCCGGAGAGTGTTGTGCTTACCTGTGCATCTGGATTAACAGCCTCAACACCCATGATATATCCTCTCATGTAGCGTGCTGCATCTCCGCTGTCAACAGGACCGACCATACCTACCTTGCCGCTTTTTGTCATCATACCAGCGATGATGCCTGACAGATATCCTGTCTCCTCACTCTCTGGCATGTATGTGAATACGTTATCCGGTCCGATTTCTGAGCTTGTACCGAATGCAAATGTAACATCCGGATACTCCTCTGCAACCTCGAGAATGGCATTCTTGTACTGTGCACCATGAGCGATGATCAGATCATAGCCTTCTGCTACAAACTGACGGATGTAAGTTCCTGCATCAACAGTTGAGACCTTTTCTGTATAGCTGAACTCCATTCTGTCCCCAAGCTCTTCCTTTGCCTGTACAAGACCGTCATACATTGACTGGCACCAGCCCTTGTCATCGATTGTGTTCTCAACGATGAGTCCGATTTTCACAGCACCTGCTGCACCGTCTGCTGCTTCTTTGCTTCCACCTGCAAAGAGTGTGAAAGCAAGGAGCAATACTGTAAGAGTCAAAATAATCTTTTTCATACTTTCTCCTGTTTCCTGTCTTTTTTTTAACATGAAGGAAATATTATTAGCAACATGAAAAAGAAAAATACAACAAAAAGAAAGATAAAAACAACAATTTCAATCAGGATTTGCAACACAAATGCAACAAGAGATATAAATATTATTTTATCGATAAAAATTTATAAATTTATATCAGGCAATAATTTATTTTGCATTCTCCTCTCATCCGTGTTAGTCTTTGATTAACAAGAGGAGAAAAAAACATGACAACAGCAGTATATGACACAAATGCGGGTGAGTTCATATCTTCATGGCTTACTGCGGATATGAGCCGGGAATATTCGATTTTTGAGAATCTTGTGAAGCCGGGTGCGAAAATACTGGACGGAGGCTGCGGAAGCGGAAGGGACACACTATATTTTCTCCAGAAAGGCTATGATGTATCTGCATTCGATCCCTCTGAGGAAATGATAAAATATGCAAGCGATTTTACCGGAATCAAGATAAGGAACCTCAAATGGGAAGATCTTGATGAGAAGGAAAAATATGATGCTGTTTGGGCAAGTGCCACACTCTATCATGTTGCAAGGATAGACATGCCTGCAGTATTTGCACGCATTTCAAATGCGCTCAAGAGCAAGGGAATACTCTTTGCCTCGTTCCGCGACCGTCCCGATGACTTTAAGGAAGCAGAGACAGGACGCGTGCTCACAAGTTTTGACAAGGATACATTCTCTCATTTCCTTTCTTCAATAAACCTCTTTGACATAATCGAAATTGAAGAGCGCATTGACTCAAGAAAGGGAAAAGAAGATGAGAAATGGCTCTTTGCCTTTTTGAGAAAGAAGATCTGATTGTTTCAGATTAAGAGAATAAGCGTGGTCACGATGAGAGAAGCAAAGATTGATATGACCATGCTTATTTTTTTGTACCCAAAGATAAAAGCAACAAGAACTCCCGCCAGTGATGCATACCATGATGAAGAGAAATCTGTGAGGGCAAGAGGGAAAATCAGCGCTCCAAGAGAAGATACAGGAAGAAGATACATTGCCTTTCTTACCTTTTTAGGAAGCTTTTCAGCTTTTCGCGCAAACATTGGAGTTATCCTCAGGCTCATGGTTGCAAGAGCTGAAAGAAGAATCAAGAGAATCTTATTCATCAAGGACCTCCTCATCTTCATAGATGAAAGTGGATACTATGGTCGAAATGAGCATTGAAAGCGTGAAGCTAAGCCCTGTTGAAATCTTGAAGCAGAGGATGAACAGCGTGTTCAAGGATGCTGAGACAAAAAAGACAACAAGCGCCTTGATATTCTTCTCCACCTCCGCTCCCATGAGGGATGAGAACATTGCATATATTGTTATAACTGAAGCGCTCTGCACCACAGGAGGAAGAAAGGATCCTGCCAAAAAGCCGGTTGCAGTGCCGCTTACCCATCCCAGGTATGAAGTCAGAATCAGTCCTGCCATATAGGAAAAAGGAAGACTCCTTGATTTCAAGGCAGAGATTGCAAAAACCTCGTCTGTGCATCCGAAACCGCAAAAAAGAAGAGCGAAAAAGCTCTTGGCCTCAAGATGGGGGCGCAGGGATGAGGACATGAACAGATAGCGGGAGTTTATAAGGAACACGCTTATGACGATTTCAAGAAGGAACGATCCTGCATTGTAGAGATTGAGCATCAGAAACTGCCCGCTTCCTGCAAAGTTAGTCAGACTTGTAAGGACTCCCTCGATGAATGTAAAACCGCTTGTGCGTGTCAGGAGGCCGAATGCCAGCGCTGTGGTGAAATAGCCTAAAAAGACAGGAAAACCGTCCTTGCATCCCCTTTTAAATGTCAAAACCCTTTCTGCCATGGAAGAAAATATAGACCTCCTCTTCCTTTGATTCAATATTTTGTTGCGCTGAATGCCGGAATTTTTCTAAAATAGGCTGATGAATGTTCTGAGCGTTGAGAATCTAGAGAAAACTGTCAATGACGAGCCTTTGTTTTCCTCTCTTACTTTCGGGCTGGAAAAGGGAGAGAAAGCGGCTGTTGTAGGAAGAAACGGAAGCGGGAAAAGCACTCTTTTAAAGATCATCTCCGGTTTTTTAAGCCCCGATAAAGGAAGAGTGAGCATAAACAGGAGCACCAGAATCTCTTCATCCATGCAGGACTTCTCATCATCAGCTGACGACAGCATAAGAAGCTATTTCTACTCTGCCCCATCGCCTGATATAGCCCTTTTGAAAAAGTACAACGATGCAATAGCAGAAAATGATGAGAGGACATACACAGCCCTTGGGGAGGAAATCTCGCAGAAAGGACTATGGAACATCGAGCGTGAGTTTTATGCAAAATGCGAGTATTTCAATCTGAAAAAGGATCCAGAGACTCCTGTCTCAACACTCTCAGGAGGAGAAAAGAGAAAGCTACAGCTTGCACTTGCATTCAGCCAGAAAGCAGATCTTGTGCTCCTCGATGAGCCCACAAACCATCTTGACATAAAAACAATAGAGAAGCTGGAAGCTCTCCTTGAAGATGAGAAGCTCACAGTTCTCCTTGTCACTCATGACAGACAGCTTATTGACAATACATGCTCCGTGATCTATGAGCTCGATAAAGGTGAGTTTTACCGTCATGAAGGCACATTTCTTTCATACCTGGAAAACAGAAGGGAAAGAGAGGAAGAGAAGGAAAAGAGGCAGGAAAAGCTGAACAACATCCTTTCAGGAGAGCTGAAATGGCTCAGCCGCGCTCCAAAGGCAAGAGGAGGCAAAGACAAGAACAGGAAAGAAAGGATAGAGAAAATGCTTTCTCTTGTTGAAAAGAAGAAAAAAGACAGCTCGCCTTTCTTCTCTTTATACAAAAAGCTTTCAAAAAAGGTGCTTGAGATAGAGAACATTTCCAAAGCATGGGACGGTAAAACATTGTTCTCAGGCTTTTCATTCTCTTTTCTTGACGGCATGAGAATCGGTGTAATCGGTGACAACGGCAGCGGGAAAAGCACTCTTTTGGACATAATTGCAGGTGTTGTTGAAAGCGATGAGGGAACTGTAGACAAGGGCAGCAGCACATACATCTCCTACTATGACCAGATGAAACGCACTCTTAAAGAAGACAAGAGCATACTTGAATATTTTTCCTCGATTGCAGAGAACATACAGACTGAATACAAGATTCTTTCAGCAGATGCCTTTCTCTCCATGTTCGGATTTTCCAGAAGCAACCAGAACAAGAGGATAAGCACTCTCTCCGGTGGGGAGAAAAGAAGGCTCTATCTCATTTCAAAGCTTATTGAGAATCCCAATTTCCTGATTCTTGATGAGCCGACAAATGACCTTGATCTCTGGAGCATGGAGAATCTTGAATACTATCTCTCCACTTTCCGCGGAGTGAGCCTTATCTGCTCGCACGACAGGGCATTCCTTGAGATAAACTGCGACTATCTCTTTGTCATAGAGAATCAGAAGATCAGCTTCTACAGCTCATCATACAGTGCATATGAAAAAAGCAGAGCAGCGGAAAAGGATTCAAAGAAAAGGGAAAAGGAAACTGCAAGACGTGAAAAACGTGAGAAAAAAGGCCTTACATACAAAGAGATGAAGGAAAAGGAAGAACTGGAGAATACACTGTCTTTTCTGATGGAAAAAAAGAAAGCTCTTGAAGAGTCATTCACACAAGCCGGCCTTTCCTACATCGAGATTGATAAAAACAACAGGAAATATGAAGAAATCCTCAGGAAAGAGGATGAGATTACAGACCGCATTCTCGCCCTCATGGAGAAGGAAGAAGCCTAGTCTTCCTTCTCGTCCGTTATTAGACTCACATCCTGGCTTTTCACGCTGAGGCTCCTTCTCAAAAAAGGATTGAGGCCCAGGAAAGTCTTCTTGAACTCTTCCTCGCTTTCTTTAAGCGCAGCCTGCCACACAGGAGCAAACCCCGGAGAATTCATAGTAAGACGCTCTGCTGCTGTCTGCATGACTTCAAGACGCTGTATTTCCCTTCTTCCTGGCTTCTGGCTGAGAGTCTTGAGCGAAACGCGGAGATTCTCATTCTCCTTTTTCAGCTCCTCAACCTGACTTTTGAGCTTTCCGACTCCTTCGCTTTCAAGCTCCATGCGGTCAGTAAGCATTTTCTTCAGCCTTTCAACCTCTTTATTTCCAGCCTTCCTGATCTGCGAAGTCTTTACAACAGACACGCAAAGAATCACGAATGCGACGCATAACCCGATAATAAGTCCAACAAGCATTTCATTCATACATCTAATCTAATATATAAGGAGACAAAAAACAAACAGAAAAATTTAGACTTAACAAAAAGAAGAAAAAAGTTTATATTATCCTCGTTGCCCAAGTGGTGGAATGGTAGACACAAAGGACTTAAAATCCTTTGGCAGTAATGCCGTACGAGTTCGAGTCTCGTCTTGGGCACATTTTTCTTTTCCCAGCATGAATATATTTGACTCGCATTTTCATAGTCTCATAATGAGAAAGAACGGAGATTTATCTCCTCTCCCCACATCCGTTACAGGAATAGATGTATCTGCAGATCCTTTTGACATAATAGAGAGAATTGAAATACTAAAGGGTCTTGAAAATGTAAGCTATTCTGTCGGCTCCGGTCCATGGAGGATAGCAGACGAGGATTTTTCTTCTCCAGAAGAGGAAGCAGAAATTCTTGAAAAGCTGATTCTTGAATATGATGCGCATTTCATCGGAGAATGCGGGCTTGATCTCTTTCATGACTATGGCAGTATAAAAGCGCAGAGAGAACTTTTTTTAGTTCAGATCATGCTTTCCAACAAGCTGAATAGACCGATTATAATCCACTCACGTGATGCAGCGGAGGATACAGTTGAAACTCTGGAAAAAAACACTTTCTCCTCTAGCGGCATCATGCATTGCTTCAGCTATGACAAAAACATCATGAAAAAAGCCCTTGATAAAGGTCTTTACATATCATTTTCCGGAAATGTCACATACAGGAAAAATGATTTGATCAGGGAATCTGCCATATACTGCCCTTCTGACAGGATACTGTATGAGACGGACAGCCCGTATCTTTCACCTGTGCCCATGAGGGGAAAGAAGAACAGGCCGGAATATACAGAATACATTCTTTCATTCCTTTCAGAAATAAGGAAAGAGGACAAGATATCGCTTTATGAGAAAGTGATTGAGAACTACAAAAGACTCTTAAGCCTCTCAGAAGGAAAGGGCAGAGCTGATTAATGCATTCCAGTCCGGACAGGCTGTGAAGATGATTCTGTCCTTATTTTGAAAGACACAGGAATCAAGATAATCGAGCACAATAGCATTTTCTATGCTCTCAACAAGAGCATAGCAATCATATATTGATGCGGCTATCACAACATCACCTTCATCAATTAAGGATCGGAATTCTCCGGCATTCCTTTCATTTATCGCGCCCTTATAGGAAATTGCCCTGAAAAGAGGAAGATTGCTTTCAAGAAAAGTGCAAAGCTCCTTTTCCATTTCATTTTCCTCATCATATAAGAGAACTGCGCTCATATCCTTCAGTTTATCTATAAGAGGAGAATATGAGGTGATGTAATCAAATGAATACGAAATTACATTTTCATTTTCTATTGCTAAATCGGAATGATTAATTATCAAATCATATTCTTTTTTGCTGTCAAAATCACTTTCCCTTATAATCTCAACAGAATATGAGAAGCCGCCTTCAGGCAATGGCATGAGAAAAATCATTTCATCAGGCAGATCAGGCAACACAAAGGCAACCCTGTCTCTGGAAAAAAGAATGAAAGAAATGATAATCAGAGAAAGGAAAAGCAGCAAAAAAAGCAGAAGGAGGAATTTCTTTTTCATACTCTTTCATTCTAAAGGCCCTGCCCTTTCTTCTCAATATATTATGTTGACGATATGAGCATTAAATGAGTAAAATAGTATCGATTGATATTTAGGAGGTACCATTAATGGTAAGCTACAAAGAACTTGGTCTTGTTAATACAAGAGATATGTTTGCAAAGGCTGTCAAGGGCGGCTATGCTATTCCTGCATACAACTTCAACAACATGGAGCAGATGCAGGCAATCGTACAGGCATGTGTAGAAACAAAGAGCCCTGTCATCCTTCAGGTTTCCAAGGGTGCAAGAGACTATGCGAACATCAATATCCTCAGAAACATGGCACGTGGAGTTGTCGAGTACGCACACGAGCTTGGTTGCGATATTCCTATCGTGCTTCACCTTGACCACGGTGACAGCTTTGAGACAGCAAAGGACTGCATCGACAACGGATTTTCTTCTGTCATGATTGACGGTTCACATCTTCCTTATGATGAGAACGTCGCTCTTACAAAGAAAGTTGTTGAGTATGCTCATAGGTATGATGTGACAGTTGAAGGTGAGCTCGGAGTTCTTGCAGGAATCGAAGATGAGGTCTCAAGTGCAGTAAGCCATTATACAAAGCCAGAAGAAGTTGAGGACTTTGTCTCAAAGACAGGTGTTGACAGCCTCGCAATCAGCGTAGGAACAAGCCATGGCGCATATAAGTTCACCCCCGAGCAGTGCACAAGAAACGCTGATGGAATCCTTGTTCCACCAGAGCTCAGGTTCGACATTCTCGCAGAAATCGAGAAGAGACTTCCAGGCTTCCCAATCGTTCTTCACGGTTCAAGCAGCGTACCTCAGGAATATGTTAAGATGATCAACGAGCATGGCGGAAAGCTCACAGACAGCGTAGGTATTCCAGAAGAGCAGCTGAGAAAGGCAGCAAAGAGCGCTGTATGCAAGATTAACATCGACAGCGACGGAAGACTTGCAATGACAGGAACAATAAGAAGAATATTTGACGAGAAGCCAGCTGAATTCGACCCGAGAAAGTATCTTGGACCGGCTAGAGAGGCTCTCAAAGAGATGTACATGCACAAGAACATCAATGTTCTCGGTTCAGCAGGACATGCTCTTGACTGAGATTAGGTAATCAGGCGGACTAGAAATGGTCCGTCTTTTTTAACATCTTGCACAAATTAATCCTTTGACATGCTGGATTTATTTGTGCTATATTTGCTCACAGTGCACATAGTGCGCGAATCTAGATTGAAAAATTTTCAAGGCTATGCCTTTTAAGGAGTTTTTTTGGCTACAAAGGATTTAAGAGTCAACCGTCAGATTAGAGCCCGTGAAGTGCTCGTTATTGACGCAGATGGTGTACAGAAAGGAGTGATGGACGTGCTCTCTGCCTGCAGACTTGCAGAGGAAGAAGGACTGGATCTTGTTGAGGTAAGCCCTAATGCCAACCCGCCTGTCTGTAAGATTCTCGATTTCGGTAAATACCGCTATGAGATGGAGAAGAAATCAAGGGAAGCCAAGAAAAACCAGGTTGTTGTGAAGATCAAGGAAATCAGAATGCAGCCGAAGATTGAAAAACATGACCTTGAGACAAAGAGCAAAGCAATCACTGAGTTCCTTTCAGAGGGAAACAAAGTGAAGGTCTCAATACGTTTTCGCGGAAGAGAGCTTGCTCATCCGGAGCTTGGAAAAGCAGTCCTCGACAGGATTCTGGAAACTTTGACAAACAACGGAGTACAGTATAATCTGGATAAAGGAGCACTTCTTGAAGGAAAGATGATGAGCATGACAGTCTCTCCTTTGAAGAAGAAAATGTGAAAAAGTCCCGTATGGGGTTTTAAATAATGCTGCACGCAGGGGTATCTTGTTCCCTGCTGCGCCAAGGAAGGTAAAGAAATGCCTAAGATGAAAACAAGAAAGTCCGCTGCAAAGCGCTACAAGGTGACAGGCAGTGGAAAGGTCGTGATCAAGAAGATGGGTCTCCGCCATATTCTCACAAAGAAGAATTCCAAGAGAAAGATGACTCTTCGCCATCCTGGAGTTCTTTGCGATGTTGAAGCAAAGAGAGCAAAGTCAATGCTCCCTTACGCTTAATTGAAGGAGTGAGAAAATGCCAAGAGCAGTAGACGGAACAAAAAGAAAAGACAGAAGAAAGAAGATTCTTGATCAGGCCAAGGGATATTTCGGACGCAGAAGCACTAACCACAGAATTGCAAAGGATGCAGTTCACCGCGCCGGTCAGTATGCATACCGCGGAAGAAAGGAAAGAAAGAGAGATTTCAGAAAGCTCTGGATTGCAAGAATCAGCGCTGCTGTGCAGAATGAGGGACTTAACTACTCACAGTTCATGCATGGCCTGAAGATGGCAAACATCGATCTTAACAGAAAGGCTCTTTCTAACATGGCTATCGAAGACAAGGTTGCATTTTCATCTCTTGTCGAGACAGTCAAGAAGACTTTAGCTTAATTAGGTTCTGAAAGGAGGAAGCTGATGGAACAGGTTCAGGAAAGACAGCTAATAGCACTGAGAATACAGAAAGCGATGGCTCTTATTGCCCAGCTCAGGGACTCATACAGGGAACTTGAGAGCAGGTTCAGGATGGTTGAGACACACAACATCGAGCTACAGGAGCTTATTGACAAGGTAAGTGCTGACCAGCAGGTTGTTGAACAGGCAATCGAAAGCGCAATGGAAGGCCTTGTCGGACTTGAAACCTCTCTTGGAGACCTCGACAACTTCGGAACGATGAACCTTACCGAGCTTGAGGATGCTGAGGCATTCACAATCGGAGGCGAAGGTGAGGACCTTGAGACTTTCGAAGAGAACAATTAAGCAAGCAGAAGACGGGCTGATGCTCGTCTTTTTTTCATTAAGAGTGGTCTAAAATACCCTTATATGTTATAATCCTGATATACCCGAATAGCTGGCTACCTCAGGCCTCTTGGAGCAAACAATATTATTATGGGCTGTGGAATAGCGCAGATGTGCTGCTCCTACCTCTTATTAAGGTTTAAAGGAACAAAAGCGATGCGCAGACATGCGGCCCCCCTTGAACTTAGTTCAAGAGCACGTAGCTTGCCAGTTATCCGGGTCATTATTATCTTTTTAGAGTCTATGAACAACAGAGAAGAAAAACTTAAGAGAATCAAATGGATCAAAGTACCCCATGACCTGAAGATAGACATGGGATCATTTACCGTAAATGAGAACACAAGACTGCCTATAGAGCTTCCAGAAGGCCAGAAGCACATTGAAGAGAAGGATGTGACTGTTGAGGCTATAATCGCTGGAATGCTTACTCTTATTGCATATGATGAAAACAATAAGGACTTTGAGTTCTACAGAAACTTCGTCCTTTCCGTGCAGCCGGATATAGCAGAAGAGCTCAACAAGGCTGCAATAGTAAAGCAGCAGAGCAAGGATTATGATTTTGCAGAAGAGCTCTTCTTAAGCGTCTATCATATCCTTCCCCAGAGCGCAAGCTGCATCAATCTTGCAACACTATACTCCTACATCAGCGTCGATGCTGAGGAAAAAGAGGATGATGAGAGATATGACTGGGCTCTCAGGATGGCAAAGCTCACGCTCCTTGATGGACTGAAAAGGTTTGGAGAAGATGAGGCGATCCTTTCTGAAATCTCATCATTTGAAGGGTATATGGGAAATCTTGAGGATGCAAAGGAATATGCAGAGCGCTACATGAAGGTTGCAAGCGAAGGCGAAAGGAAAAAAGAGATGAAGGAATTTCTTCAGCGCATCAATGAGACCCTCTCTGCAGATCAGGCATTCAAGGAAGCATATGACTATATCATGCTCAATATGCCGGAAAAGGCTCTTTCCTGCATTGAAAGCTTTTTAAGCTTCAATCCTGATGTATGGAACGGCTACTTCCTCAAGGCCTGGGCCTTAAGGAAAATGAAAAGATATTCTGAGGCAAGGGATGCTCTTTTAATGTGCATAAAGAAAGGTGAGAGCAACAGCGACATATATAATGAGCTGAGCATCTGTGAGCTTGAAGAAGGAAACAGGGAGCTTGCCAAGACATACCTTGACACTGCAATCGACCTTGATCCGGAAAATCTTACTGCAATGAGCAATCTTGCATTCCTGCATCTTGAGGACAAGGAGTATGATGAGGCAAGGTTTTACCTTGAAAGGGCCAGAAGCCTCTCATCATCGGATGAGATAACAGCAAATCTGATTTCCCGTTATGAAGCACTTACAGGAGAGAAGATAAAAGAGAACATCAAGGAAGAGTCCTACAGCAAGGAAGAAGTTGAAGAACTCGAGAAAATAAGGAGCGGGAGGAAGAACAACATGAGTGACGAAGACAAGAGAAAAGAAGAACACCACTGCTGTGGTCACCATAATGGAGAAGAAGGCCATCACTGCTGCCACGAAGAAGAAGGAAGAGAACATCACTGCCATCATAGCAGTGAGGATTCTGAGCACCAGTGCTGCGGTCATCACAACAAAGAGGAAGGGCACTGCTGTCATCATCACGAGAGAGAGGATTCTGAACACCAGTGCTGCGGTCACCACCATGATGATGACCATCATTGCTGTCATGGCAGACACGAGTGAAAGTGAGAATTATGCAGATAATTTCAAATAACGTGCAAGAGACAGAAAAAACGGCAGAGGAATTTGCCTCTGCTTTAAAGTGCGGCTCTGTCATCTCTCTTCGCGGAAGTCTTGGAGCCGGCAAGACAGTATTTGCAAAAGGAATTGCAAGGGCGCTTGGAATAAACGAGGCAATTGTCTCCCCTACTTTCACAATCGTCCAGGAATATGAGGGAAAAATGAAGATGTATCATTTGGACCTCTACCGTTTATCCGGCTGTGATGAATTTGAATCCATGGGAGGAGAAGATTTTCTGTATCCTGATGGAATAACATTGATTGAATGGTCAGAAAAGATTGAGGAAATGCTTCCGGACAACACAATTTATGTCAGCATCATTATCAATGAAGACCAGAGCAGGACAATAAATATTGAAGGACTGACGAATGAACATTCTCGCAATTGACACTTCAACAAAGATTCTCTCAATCGCAGTAAAGACTGACGAAAGCTATGAGGAGCGTCTTATAGACGGACATTTCTCCCACTCTGAGGATCTTCTTCATGAGATCAAGCAAATGTGCGCACGCGCTTCTGTTGCTCTGAGGGATCTTGATCTGCTCATATGCACGAAAGGTCCTGGCTCTTTTACAGGGCTCAGGGTCGGCATGGCAACGCTCAAGGGAATAAGAAGCGCATCAGGGGCAAAGCTTGTAAGCATTCCTACCCTTTCTGCCATGATAAACACAGTGAGCGCCATTTCTGATCTTCCTGTTCTTGCCGTGATGGATGCAAAGAAGAAAAGATACTACATCCGTCTTGAGGACAAGGAAAGAGTAATTGTCAGCGACATTGATGCGAATGCAGAGGATATAAAGGATGAACTCTCATCTTTCAGTAAAATACTTGTCGTCGGGGATTATGAGAAAATAAAGGAAGATTTGAAGAAGGCCGCCCCTTCTGTTCTCTTTGTTCATGATCCGAAGAATACTGGCAATATTTCAATGTCCCTGATCGAGCTTGGACTTATACAGCTTGAAGAAAAGGGAGAGGATGAAATTGGCATGGGACCGGTCTACATAAGAAAAAGCGATGCTGAGGTAAGTCTTGAAAAACGAATAAAGGAAGGCTTTTGATGGAGAAAGACATACTTATAATAGGAGCTGGACCTGCAGGACTTGCAGCAGCAACATATGCAACACGAAGCGGCTACTCTGTTCTTCTTCTTGACAGCATGGCTCCGGGGGGACAGCTGCTTCTGATTGACGAGATTGAGAACTATCCGGGGCACGCTAAGATGAGCGGTGCACAGCTTGCTGAGGAGATGGAAAAGCAAGCAGAAAGCTTCGGTGCTGAGATAATGTATGATGAAGTGTCCTCCCTTGAAAAGGACGGGTCTTTATTCATCGCACATCTGGCATCAGGAGACAAGGTGAAGGCAAAGAGCGTGATCTGCGCCACCGGCGCAACCCACCGCACACTCGGATCTGTGGGGGAAGATAAATACACAGGACGAGGGGTAAGCTACTGTGCAACATGCGACGGGCCTTTTTTCAGGAACAAGGACGTTGTAGTAGTCGGCGGCGGAGACACTGCGCTTACGGATGCACTCTATCTTTCTAAAATAACAAAGAGCGTGGTCATTGTTCACAGACGCAATGAGTTCAGAGCACAGAAGCTGCTTGTAGAGAGAGCCCAGAAAACGGACAACATATCATTTGAGCTTGAGAACAACGTTGTAAGCATAAACGGAGATGGCAGCAAGGTCACATCTGTTACGCTCAAGGACGGCAAAGAGATCAAGGCTGACGGAGTTTTCATATTTGTCGGAGTTCTTCCCAACACCAGATTCCTTGAGGGCTTTGTATCTCTTGACAAGAGCGGTGCTGTGATAACAGACAGCGCGATGAAAAGCAGTATCGAGGGTTTTTTCGCAGCCGGAGACTGCAGGAACACACTCTTCAGACAGGTTGTGACAGCCGCCTCTGACGGAGCGCTTGCAGCGCACAGTGCGGATGAATATATCTCGTCTCTGAAATAAGAGTGCATTTTTAATCTTAATCTTCCAAACCGCTTTTAAGTGCCTAAAAAGCGGTTTTCAAGCTTTTTTTCCTTGACTGTTGGACAATCAGAGTTTTTAATTAGAAATATGAATATTCTGATGGTTTCCAGCGAGGCTGTGCCCTTCTCAAAGTCAGGAGGACTGGCTGATGTTGTAGGCGCGCTTTCACATGAGCTCAATAAAGAAAATAACGTAAGGATTTTCATGCCTTTTTACTCTTTTATTGACAAGAAAGGCTTCAAAAAAGACATTTCCTGGTCCTTTGACATGCTTGGCGAGCATATTAGTGTGTCATGCGTGAAAAAAAGAGAAAAAAATGTTGAATACATCGGGCTGTGCCATCCGTATTTCACAGAAAGGAAAGGCATATACGGAGACACTTCATTCACGCCTTATCAGGATAACGCGAAACGCTTTGCTCTCTTTGCTCTTGCTGCTGTATCATATATGAAAGAAAGCGGCTTTGATGCAGATATAGTCCACTCACATGACTGGCCTGCAGGACTTGTGAGCTATCTTGTAAAGAAAGAGAAGATGAAGGCCAAGACTGTATTCACCATCCATAACCTGGCCTACCAGGGTGTATTCAGCAGATATGATGCAGTCACATTCGGCTTTGCTCTGGACAAGAGGCTGTATAACAACAGCAGTCTCAACAAGCAGATCAATTTTCTCAAAGCCGGAATTGAGTTTTCAGACAAGATCACTACAGTCAGCCCCACATATGCAGAGGAAATCAAGACAGCATCGCTTGGAGAAGGCCTTGACTGGCTCCTTAGAGAAAGAGAGAAGGATCTGAAGGGAATAATAAACGGAATTGACACTCAGGAATGGAATCCGAAGACAGACAAGAACATCTTGTATAAATATTCTTCTTCAGATCTCTCTGGAAAAGAGAAAATGAAAGAATTTGTCCAGGAAAGGGAGGGCCTCGAAGTCAATGCAGACATTCCTCTTTTTGCCATGATCAGCAGACTTGCCGACCAGAAGGGGTATACAGAACTTCTCAGCGGATCCCCATCAGCCCTTGAAAGAATTCTTGAGAAAAACAACTGCCAGTTCGTGATAATTGGCACCGGAGACAAATTCTTTGAAGAGAAACTTGAAACCCTGAGCAGGAAATACAAGAATCTTTCTGCAAAGATAATGTTCAGCAACGCAGAAAGCCACATACTTGAAGCAGGTGCAGATTTCTTCCTGATGCCTTCCCGCTTTGAGCCATGCGGCCTTAATCAGATATACAGTCTTCATTATGGAACTCTTCCTGTCGCACATTCCACAGGAGGACTTAAGGACAGCATCTGTGATTACAGTCAAAAAGATGCTGATGGCTTCCTCTTTGAAAAACTGAACGGAGAGGAGATAATTGCTGCCACAGAAAGGGCAATAAGGGAGTATAATGAAGACAGGACCGGGATTGAGAAAGCCAGAAAGAGAGGCATGAAGAAGGATTTCTCATGGAAGAAGAGCGCAGGAGAATATATTAGTCTTTACAACAGTTTGTAAAAACATGGAGGTATATATGAAAAAAGGCAACAAAGTCATTGCCATAGTATTGGGTGGAGGAAGAGGAACAAGACTTTATCCTCTCACAATGGACAGGAGCAAGCCGGCTGTGCCGTTTGCAGGAAAGTACAGACTTGTAGATATCCCTATTTCCAACTGTATCAACAGCGGAATAAAGCAGATATATGTTCTGACACAGTTCAATTCAGCAAGCCTGCACAACCATATTGCTAATACATATCAGTTTGACCAGTTCTCAAATGGTTTTGTAGAGATTCTCGCAGCTGAGCAGACATACGCATCAGAAACATGGTACCAGGGAACAGCAGATGCTGTAAGAAAGAACCTCAAGCATTTTTCTGACCAGAATGCTGACTACTATGTCATCCTCTCAGGTGACCAGCTTTACAGAATGGATTTCTCCCTCATGCTTCAGCGCCATATAGATAGCGGTGCGGATCTCACAATTGCTGCCAAACCTATTTCAAGAGCTGAGGCAACAGGACTCGGAATCATCGGAGCTGATGAGAACGGCATGATCAAGAGCTTCTATGAAAAGCCGGCGCCGGATATGGACATTTCTGAGTACAAGGTTCCTAAAAAGCTCATGAAGGATCAGCTGAACAAGTGCGTTGACGGCTCAAACGAGTACCTTGCCAGCATGGGTATCTATATCTTCACAGCCAAGGCAATGGAGACAGCACTCAACAATGACAAGACAGATTTCGGCAAGGAGATTATTCCGGAAATCATAAAGACACGCCCGGTTGCAACATATCTTTTTGACGGATTCTGGGAAGACATCGGAACAATCAAGGCATTCTATGAGACAAACCTCAACCTTGCCAGCGAGAAGCCTCAGTTCAATTTCTACGATGAGGAAATGCCGATTTACACTCATCGCCGCCACCTTCCGGCAACCAAGGCCAACTTCTGCAACATCTCAAACTCCCTTACAAGTGAGGGCTCCATCATAACAAATGCATACATCGTCAACTCCATCATCGGTGTAAGAACATTCATAGAAGCAGGTGCAAGCCTGGATGGTGTTTACTACATGGGTGCAAGCCATTATGAGACAGAAGAGGAAAAGGCAGAGAATGCAAAGAAAGGAATTCCTAACATCGGTATCGGAAAGGCTTCAATAATCAAGAAGGCAATCATCGACCAGAATGTCAGAATCGGAGCAAACTGCCGCATCGGAATTGACAACATCGATCGTCCTGAAGGAGATTATGAAATGTATTCAGTGCATGACGGAATCATCGTCATAAACAAGAATGCTGTAATTCCTGATGGAACAGTAATGTAATAAGAGTTCTTTCTCTATTTGGGACCTGGTCAAGCCGGGTCCTTTTTTAATATCCTGCCAAGCATCAAGATCATCATGCTTGTGCTTGCAATGCTTGCGACCACATCACAAACTGGCTCTGCATAGAAAATTGCTTCTGCAGAGAATGCAAAAGGAAAAATGACAAGAGAAACGGAATATATAAGCTTTCTGAAAAGCGAAAGTGGAAGTGCAAAACGGATTTGAGCAAGAGCTGTGAATGAATCAACAAATGTATACTGGAAAGCCAGCGGTATTACGCAAGATGTATATATTCTCATATAGCTAATACTTTTTGAAAGTATTTCCTCATCCTGAGTGAAAAGGGATGCAAAGATTTCAGATCGTGTGAATGTGAAAACCGTCATCAAAAGCGTAAAGAGCACTGCATAAAGAAGCGTTGCATATATTGCCTTTCTCACACGCTGAGAATCAGATGAACCATAGTTAAAGGATATAAGGCCCTGACTGCCTGCAGTTATTCCCCCGAGCGGCTGGAAAATAAGAAGCATGTAGCTTTGTACGATTGTCGCGCATGTGATTAAAAAATCAGCATCAGAGCCTCCCCTGAGCTTGAGCATGAAATTGAGAAGAAGGATGAGTATGCTGTCTGTGGCAATGATCAAAAAAGGAGAAAGGCCGAATTTGCATATCTCAAGAAAGGCACGCAAGCTGTACAAACTGAAGTTGAGCCTTATCTTCAGCTTTTTCGAAAACAGACAGAAGAATGTATATGAAGCAGAAAAAGCCTGGCTGATTACAGTTGCTACTGCAGCTCCCTTGACTCCCATGCCAAATGCGAAAATGAAAAGTGGATCCAGCGCGATATTGAAAAAAGCTCCAAGGAGCACCGAAGTCATCGCACTTTTGTTCCTGCCCTGACAGATGAGATAAGAATTCATTCCGGTGGCAATAAGGGCAAAAGGTGTTCCCAAAAGATAATACACAAGGTATTCTTTTGCAAAAGCGAAAGTCAGATCTGTTGCTCCGAATGTGAGAACAAGAGAAGATGAAAAAGAAATGAAAAGAAGCATCAGGAAAACGGAGAGAATCAAGAGGGATAGAAAGGCATTGTTCAATATTTTCTGTGCCTTATGATAATTCTCCTTGCCGATATTTATTGCCATCAGAGGGGCACCCCCAAGACCTATCAGGGATGCAAAGGAAGAAATCAGCGTCACAATCGGACTTGCTACCCCGACTCCTGCAAGAGCAAGAGATCCGACAGTGTCGATGTTGCCTATGAATATTCTGTCCACAACAGAATAAAGAACATTGACAAGCTGGGCAAGCATTGTCGGAAACGATAGTTTAAGCACAAGAGGAAATACAGAATCTGTGCTATATGATGTGATGCTGTCTTTTTTCACAATGAGAAATGTTATTAAAAACGCTGTACAATGTACAGCGCTTAAATCTCAGCAGATTTCTCTGATCCATCCGGAAGGAGCTTCTATATCTCCATTCTGGATTCCTGTAAGCGTTTTTCTGAGCTTTGCAGTAACCGGACCCATCTCTTCCATCCCGGATTTAAACTGAATGCTGCCTCCCCTGTAGTCTATCTGTCCAACCGGGGATATTACAGCGGCAGTTCCGCATAGTCCGCACTCTGCGAAGGATGAAAGCTCATCAAAATAGACTTCTCTCTCCTCTACCTCAAGGCCCAGATAATGCTCAGCTACATACACAAGGCTCCTTCTTGTGATTGAAGGAAGAATTGTAGAGCTCTTAGGAGTTACAACCTTCTTATCGTTTGTGACGAAAAGGAAGTTGGCTCCTCCAGTCTCCTCCACTTTTGTCCTTGTAGCCGCATCAAGATAAAGATTCTCGCTGTAGCCGTTCTTCTTTGCCTCATAACCGGCATAAAGACTCATTGCATAGTTCAGACCTGCCTTGATGTTTCCTGTTCCGTTTGGAGCGGCCCTGTCATAATCTGAGACAGTTATCTTCAGCGGCTTTATTCCGCCTTTGAAATAAGGGCCTACAGGAGTTACGAAAACACGGAATTCATACTCAGGGGCAGGACTTACCCCGATTACAGCACCGCTGCCATACACAAAAGGCCTTATATAAAGCGTTGCTCCTGTTCCATAAGGAGGCACATATGCAGCATTTGCTCTGACGGTCTCATCAACAGCTTTCAGAAACACTTCCTTGCTCACCTCAGGAATCAGAAGTCTCCTGCATGATGAAATGAGGCGCTCTGCGTTCAGATCAGGACGGAATGTGACAATCCTTCCGTTTTTCTGAGTATAGGCCTTCAGACCCTCAAAACATGTTTGAGCATACTGAAGAACACCAGCTGACTCGCTCATTCTGCACTCAGGATCGCTTATAAGCTTTCCTTCATCCCATTTGCCATCCTTATAATGGGATACGAATCTGTAATCTGTCGGGATATAAGTAAATGAAAGCTCACTCCAGTTGATGTTCTTCTTTTCCATATCTATACGTCCTTTAATGAAATATTGTCTGGATTTTAGTCTTCAAGAAAATTATTTTCAAGAAGAAAGGAGGCTATTTTGCTGTCACTTTTTCCAAAATCGAGCTCTTTAAGTTCCTTTTTCCCTGCATAGAGGAAATCTGTATGCACAGTAAGAGTAAATTCAGGATTAGGAATGTCTATCAGGAAGGCCTTAAGGATATAATGCGTATCCTTATTGTCAAATTCGGTAGTGAAGATCTCATCCTTGCAGAAGATCTGCACATCAAGCTCTTCTTTGAATTCACGGATGAGAGTATCAGAGAGAGTCTCGCTGTACCTGTTCTTTCCTCCGGGGAATTCCCATTTGCCGGAAAGAGCACCCTCATTTATCCTCTTTGCAACAAGAACCCTGCCGTTTTTTATGAAAATTCCAGCTGTGGTGTAACGTGTGTTCATATTTTCTCCTAAAAAAGAATCAGATACGGAAATAGAAGATGAATGATGAAGACTGATGAAAGAGCTACAAAATACTTGAAATACTTATTCTTCTTCAGATCAATCTCAATTATCTCTTTTCTCTCTTTGCCAAGACTTCTTATATAAAAAGATGAGAATAGAACAGAAAGCGATACGGCTAAATCTCCAAGCACGATTGGCCCTGGATATACAGGGAAGAAAAGAGAAAGAGATGCTATTGCGATTCCTGAAATGAAAATTGTTTTTCTCACTCTCTCATTCTTTCTGATCTGAAAAGACAGAACCTGGTAATCCTTCATTCTGTATGATGCGAACTCAAAGGAAAGAAGGAACAGCGTGAATGCTATGTAAAAAAGACTCAGTGGATAAAGAAACAGCATCATATGTTCAGTGCAACCTCATCAAGCAGCTTCAATATATCATAATGCCTGTATTTTTTTCTCGCACTCCTGCCGCTCTTCTGATGGACAATAGTCGCATTTACAGCAGCATCAAGCGGCTTTTGCCCCTTTGCCATAAAAGTTGCAATGATTGCAGAAAGGACATCTCCGCTTCCGGCAATCGCCAGGCTTGAATTCATCCCATCATAGATGAACATACGCACTCCATCACTTATCTCTACTATATGGCTCTTTTTTACAACAACAGCTCCAAGAGTGCGGCTTAGCGTTCTCACATCCTCAGCAATGCCAAGGAGGGTGCAGAGAAATCTGAATTCTCCGACATGGGGAGTGAGCACGGCATTGAAGGAAAAATAATCACCTTTTTCTATTGCTTTTAGCCCATCTGCATCAATCACGAGGGGAAGATCTGTGGCAAGCTCATCGTGACTCCTGTCATTTCCCCAGCCGGGGCCTGCAAGAACTGCATCATAGCGCCCATCCTCATCCTCTCCATTTATAATCTGGGGATATTGATAGACTATGTTCTTGTTCCTGCTTTTCAGGCTCACAAGGCCAATTGAAGAGCAGAAGGCTGCACGTGCTGAGATAATGGCTGCACCTGGATATTTATCAGAACCGCCTTTAATCAGCAGATGCCCTTTGGTATTCTTATAATCCCAATCCTTCTCTTCTGTCTTTTTGTAATCAGAATCTTCTATAAGGTATGTATCTGTCAGGACAGAAGAGACTGCTTTTTCGTCAAATCCGGGATTTGATAGAAATAGCCTGCCGCATTTCTTTCTGTTCTCAGGATAGAAGCACTCTTTCTTATAGAACGTAAATGATATTGTCTTATCTGCCTCAAAAAGAAAGGCAGATGGAATGTCCAGAGCAATTTTCAGAGCATCCGTATTATTTGCTTTTTCAATCAAAGCTGCAGTATCGCAATCAAGCGGAGGATGAAAGGATGAACCGTAAATCCCGTCTATTATGACATCCGGATTCTCAATCTCATCTGTTATTCTGATGCCTTTTTCCTCAACTTTTTTTAATAAATCAAGATTGATGCTGCCCCTTTTCCCCTTTACCAGGAGAATGCTGACAGAAGAATTGTCAAGAAGAAGAGAAAGAGAGAGAGCATCACTTCCGTTATTGCCCGGGCCGGCAAGGATGAGAACATGCTTTGATCTCACATCCTCTTCAATTGATGCAAATGCAAGTCTTGCTGCATTTTCTACAAGTGTAGCTGTATCAAGGCCCTTGTCCCTCTTTTCCTTTTCCTCGAATCTGTTTACCTCTTGCGCTGACAATAATCTGAGCATGGCTTTATTTTATCAGATGAAAAAGAGTGGCGCTACATGCTTGACCCTAATGCATCAGTGTTTTACTCTAAAGGGGTCTAGGGGTGGCTTTTAGCCTGAGATTATACCCGTCAACCTGATCCGGATAATACCGGCGTAGGGAGCGACAAGTGTATCTAAGTAAAGAAATCCCGGGACAGAACAATTTTATAAGAGGTGTTTTATGAAAAAACTGCTTGTTTTTGCTCTTGTTCTGTTTTCACTTTTCACAGCTTTTGCTGGCGGAAATAAGGAAGAGAGCAATGAAATCACAGTGTATGCCTACGATTCTTTTGCAGGCGACTGGGGTCCGGGATCAACAATCATTCCAGCTTTCGAGGAAAAGACGGGAATCAAAGTCAACCTTGTGAATGCAGGTGATGCAGGAGAGATGCTCAGTAGAGTCATCAGTGAAGGAGAGAACTGTCCGGCAGATGTTGTAATCGGCATTTCTGATGACATGGCATACAGGGCATATGACTCAGGGCTTTTTGCATCCTATGACTCTCCTATGCTTGAGAACATCAGCTCAGAGCTAATCTTTGACGAGGAAAAAAGACTTCTTCCTTTTGACTATGGTGTCTTTGCATTTGTATACGACACAGAAAGCTCAATAAAAGCTCCATCTTCTCTTGAAGACCTGAGAGACCCCTATTACAAGGACCAGATCATATTAATTGACCCAAGGACAAGTTCAGTCGGACTCGGTCTGCTGATGTGGACATACAATATCTATGGCGATGATTATCTTTCCTGGTGGAAGGATGTTAGTGAAAACATGCTTACCATGGCAGACGGATGGTCAACAGCATATGGCCTGTTTACAGAAGGAGAGGCTCCACTTGTAATCTCATATACAACAAGCCCGGCATACCATGTAAGGGAAGAGAACACCACAAGATACCAGGCCCTTGTGTTTGATGAAGGTCATGAGGAGACAATCGAGGCAATCGGAATCCTGAAGAGTGCAAGCAACAGAGAGGCTGCTGAGGCCTTTGTTGACTTCATTCTCTCAGAAGGACAGCTTGATCTTGCTGTTTACAACTCAATGTATCCTGCCAACACATCAATCCAGCTTCCAAGCGAATATGAATATGCTCCGCTTCCTGAGAAGACCTATAAGAGCGAGACATATTATTTAAAAGAAAATCTTGATATAATGCTTGATGAATGGATTCTTACAATGACGGAGTAAACATGAGAAAAGGAAGCGGCGAAAAGAAATTCTACACATTGCTCTCACTTCCGGCTGTTGCCGTACTTGTTTTTCTTTTCGCCATTCCTATTGTCCTCATACTGTCAAAAGCATTCTGGCCGAGCGCAGAGCCCTTTATCCAGATACTGAAGAGCAGGTATACATACACCCTTCTCTTCTTCTCACTCAAACAGAGCCTGATCTCGGCCGCACTTTCAATCGTAATCGCACTGCCATTCTCCTATTACTATGCAACATACAGTTTCAAAGGCAGGAAATTCGTTCTCGCGCTCTCAGCGCTGAGCTTTACAATCCCATCGATTCTGGTAGTGCTTGCATTCGTGATATTCTATGGCAACAACGGTGTGCTGAACAGCATTATCAAGTCACTCTTCTCCCTTGACTCATCGCCTATAAGGATTTTATATACATTCGGAGCAATAATTCTTGCCCATGTCTATCTGAATCTGCCTGTTGCATTCAACCTGATCACAAATGGATGGACAAAGCTTGCGAGAACAGAAGAAATCGCATCATACACTCTCAAAAAAGGAAACGCGGCAACATTTTTCAGCATCACGCTCGTGAAGCTGAAAAGCGTAATAATAAATGCCTTTGTAATCATATTCCTTTTCTGCTTTTCCTCTTTTGCGATTGTAATGGTGCTCGGAGGATCTCCTGAGTATTCAACACTTGAGGCAGAAATCTACAGAAGAGCTCATATAAGCCTTGATTATGCTTCTGCATCTGCTCTTGCAATATTCTCCTTCCTGATCACTTCTCTCCTACTTCTTCTGACAAGCAGGAGCAAGAGAAAGGAAAAGATTGACAGAAGGGAGAACATATTGAAGAAGGCTTCAAAGAAAAAGACCAAGGTAGCAATAGCAGTCCTTACTGCACTCATGCTTCTCTTCATCCTTCCGCCGCTGCTGAGCATACTCTACCGCTCGTTCTTCACAAGGACAGGCTCATTCAGCCTCAGTGAATGGGAAAAAGTCTTCAGCATGTCAAACTTCCTCTCATGCATAATCTCAAGCCTTATAATAGCCACAATCGCAGCAACACTCTCTGTGCTGCTTTCAGAGACAATAGCATTCTGCCAGATAAAAAGGAAAAGCAGGGCTTTAAGCATTCTCTCTTCCCTTCCTCTTGCAACGGGCAGCGTTATGCTTGGCCTTGGATTCAATTTCCTTGCATCCCGTCTTAACAGCCAGAATATTGCTGTAAATTATATTCTCGTCATCCTTACACATCTTGTAATAACAATTCCATTTGCAACCAGAACACTTGTTCCGGGAGTAAGGGAGATACCAGAAGAGATAGCAAGAGCAAGCTATACGCTGAGAAAAGGATGTTTTGAGACATTCAGGCTCACTGAGCACAGGATGATATCAAGCTACAGGAGAAAGGCATTCATATTCGCCTTTGCGCTCTCACTTGGAGAGGTTAATGCAACACTCACACTTGCCGGAGGAAGGATTACAACCCTTCCTGTAATGATATACCGCTTGATAGGAGCTTATAACTACCAGGGAGCGAGCGTGCTTGGAAGCATTCTCCTCCTTCTTGCACTTTTTGCATTCCTGCTGGGCGAGTATTATAATACGAGAGGAAAAAATGAGCTTTCTAGAAGTAAGAGATCTTAAGAAAAAATATCCGGATTTCACACTTGACCTTTCCTTTTCAATCGAGGAAGGAGAATTTTTATGTCTGATCGGTCCCTCAGGAAGCGGCAAGAGCACCGTGCTCAACATACTTACAGGAATAGAGAGCGCGGATGAAGGAAAGATAATCCTTGACGGTGTTGACATTACAGATAAGCCGATTCAGGCAAGGGATATAGGGCTTGTCTTCCAGGACTATGCTCTTTTTTCAAACATGAATGTTGAAAAGAACATACAGTATGGCATGAACAAGAAGAAAAAGAGCGGCAAGGAAATAAAGGAAATGACAGCTCTGCTCTTGTCCTATGTGGGTCTTGAGGGATATGAGAAAAGAAGGGTCTCATCCCTTTCGGGAGGAGAAGCACAGCGTGTTGCTCTTGCAAGGAGCCTTGCAAGCGAGCCTAAGGTGCTTCTTCTTGATGAGCCGCTTTCCGCACTTGACGGGCCTCTCAGAAAAAGGCTGAGAAGCGTGATCAGGAACATACACGACAAGACAGGAATCACGATAATCTATGTCACGCATGACAGGGAAGAGGCTTTTGCCATCAGTGACAGGATCATAGTCATGAAGGACGGCTCTGTTGTCGCATGCTCTGATGCTGAGACTCTTTACACCCACCCCCAGTCAGAGTTTGTCGCATCATTCACAGGGGATGGTACTCTTCTTCCCTCCTCCCTTTTCTTTGAAGGAGATGAAAGAAGCATATTCTTCCGCCCTGAAAGCGTACTGATTTCCGAAGAGAGCATAAAGAGCGAGCTCAAGCCGAGCTATCTTGTGATAAACAACACAGAGATAGTCTCAATTGAATACACAGGCTCCCATTACCTTATATGCACATCATTCAAAGGGCATCTTATTCTTGCATCCACTCTTGTACGCCCAAGAAAAAAAATCATATCGCTGATGATAAACAAGGAAAGTGTGACAAGACTCTGAGCTTAGCTTTCTATATAAGCAGGAGAAAATAATGAAAAGATTTTTTATTTTGCTATTATCGCTTTTCATCGCATTTCCGCTTTTTTCTGCTTCATACTCATTCCGCCTCAGCGCCTCTGCCGGGATGAGGGTTGTAAACATAGAAGATGACTGGACAAGGGCTCAGATGGACTATTCCCTTTCCCTTGATGCTCTTGCACTCCGCTTTGACAGGCACAGAGTATCTCTGCCGTTTTTCGCAGGCTATACGGATAAGAGTGCTGTGGATGCCCAGTACAATTTCCTCTCCCCTTACTACTCTCTCGGGCTAGGACTTGAATATGACTACTCTTTTACTGATATTCTTGAGCTCAGAAACAGCATATATTACATATTCCGCTATTATCACAGCATGAACGGCCTGTTAAATGAGATAAGACTCCAGAGCTCAATTGCATATACATTCTCAGAATTCTTCTCCATCACCATGCCTGTATCCGTCTCATTTTCAAAAGATGAGATCGATTTCCTCATTGGCATCGGAACAAGCGTGAATCTGGAGGCATCAAGATGAGAAAGATATTCCTGCTCCTTCTGGCCCTGGTCCTTGTCTCATCATGCAGCTTTGCTCCCCTTGAAGAAACAAGGGGAAGAAAATATCACATAATAAGCATCGCAGCAAGCTATGAAAAAGCAGATGGGGAAATAAATCCGCTTAAGGCTACAGTGCCTGATCAGAGAAAGCTGAGAGAGCAGTTTGAGCTTATCTTCTCCTCGCTTGGATATGAGTATGATGTATTTGAATATAATGATGAGATGAGTAAAGATCATATTTTCAGCTACAGGTATTACCGCAGTTCTGATAAAGAAGAAAACATACAACCACAACCATTTAATCCTGGAAAAAAGACTGAAGAAGCTTCAGACCTTTTTAAAATTATAAAGGACAAAGTCAAAGCAGATAAGGATGATGTAATAATCTTTTATTATGCAGGACACGGCACAGAAAACGGGGATTTGGCATTCTATTATGACAATAGCAGCGAACCAAATTATTCAAAAATGACGGTACGGATGCTCCTTGATGATTTTCTTTCATCCTATGATTGCACTAAGCTTGTTATTCTTGACTCCTGCTACAGCGGAGCATTTGTCGAGAATTCATCACTTGAGAGCATCTTCACATACACAGAGAGAGATGGAGAGTGGATCACTGATTCATTTCCCGATATCGGATCCCTGATTGCAGGTTCGTTCACCTCCACGTTCATGTCAACTGCAAAGGATGAGAAGAGGACCTACATACTCTCTGGATCATCTGAAAAGCAGTCTTCATATGAATCCACAAAAGGAGATGTACACGGTTTTCTTACAATCGCCGTACTTGAGGCACTTGGATACAACAGGAAAACAGAAAGCATTGGTTTTCCCAGCTGGGAAAGCCTCTCATGCGCAGAGCTTTACAGGATGACACTTGACAACATGGGTTCAGATATTCTGAGCCAGAGCCCGCTCTTTTCATCAAGCAGGATTGACACTATGCTCTTCATCTAGGCATTCCAGTCAACATTCTTCGCGCTGGCATTATACTGGGCAAGCTCATCGCGGATCACAGCTGCCTTCTCGAACTCCAGGTTTTGCGCATAGAAAAGCATCTGCTTTTCAAGTTCGCGCACATATTTCTTCCTGTCTTTCTCAAGAAGAAGATTATAGCTACTTTTGCGGATCTTTATATCTTCACGGGCAATGTCTTCTTTGTCCTCCCTGTCGCGCTCGATTATATCCTCAACTGCTTTCTTGATTGTTCTCGGGGTTATGCCATGAGCCTTGTTGTATTCCATCTGAACCTTTCTTCTGTGCTCAGTCTCCTCTATTGCCTCAGCCATGGCAGGAGAAATCCTGTCTGCATACATTATGACCCTTCCGTTTGCATTTCTCGCAACACGTCCTATTGTCTGAATCAGGCTTGTCGCAGAGCGCAGGAAGCCGATTTTGTCTGCATCCAGAATGGCACAGAGCGATACTTCAGGAAGATCGAGGCCCTCTCTTAAAAGATTGATTCCAACAAGCACGTCAAACTTTCCAAGGCGCAGATCGCGAAGTATTTCAACACGCTCTATCGTGTCAATCTCAGAGTGGAGGTACTTCACTTTCAAATCAAGAGAGGCAAGATAATCAGAAAGATCCTCGCTCATCTTCTTTGTGAGGGTTGTGACAATCACCCTCTCGTTCTTTTCAACAGTCTTCCTTATTTCTCCGTAAAGGTCCTCCATCTGGCCCTCTGTGCTTCTGACAGAGATTTCAGGGTCAAGAAGACCTGTAGGCCTGATAAGCTGTTCAACAATCTGGGAAGACTCTTTTTTCTCCCTCTCCCCCGGGGTGGCAGAGACATATATCCTCTGCCCGACTATAGAATCAAACTCATCATACTTCAGTGGTCTGTTGTCAAGGGCGGAAGGAAGACGGAAGCCGTAGTTCACAAGATTGAGCTTTCTGGACCTGTCTCCCTCATACATAGCTCCGATTTGAGGAATTGTCACATGGGACTCATCTATGAATGTGACGAAATCCTGTGGGAAATAATCAAGGAGAACTGCGGGGCGCTCTCCCGGGGAGCGGCCGGAAAGAGGACGTGAGTAGTTCTCGATTCCAGGACATGTTCCTATCTCGGAAAGCATTTCCAGATCATATTCGACACGGCTCTTTATCCTCTCTGCCTCAATGAGCTTTCCGTTTGAGCGGAAATACTCTATCCTCTCCTCCTTTTCCTCGTTTATTCTTTCAATACCGTTCTTTATGTAGCTTTCAGGAAGCACGAACTGCTTCGCAGGATAGAGCGTTACAGACTCAACTGACTCATACTTTTCTCCGCTTATTGGGTTGAACCACACAATCGATGCTATCTCATCCCAGTCAAGGGTGATTCTGAAAGCCTGTTCAAGATATGCCGGGTATATTTCAATCACATCGCCGCGGCTGCGGAAACTTCCACGCTCCAGGATTGCATCATTGCGCTCATAGAGCATGCGTGAAAGCTGGGAAAATTCTTTCTTGTGGTCAAATGTATCCCCTGTATTGAATGAGTGGACCATATCAGAAAGGGCAACAGGGTTTCCAAGTCCGTAAATGCAGCTGACTGTCGCAACTACTATCACATCCCGGCGCTCCATCAGAGCAAAGGATGCGGCAAGACGCAGGCGGTCTATCTCGTCATTTATATCAGTCTCTTTCTCAATATAGAGATCTTTTCCGGGAACATACGCCTCCGGCTGATAATAATCATATGTGGACACGAAGTACTCAACCGCGTTATCTGGGAAGAATGTCTTGAATTCCTTATAAAGCTGAGCAGACAGTGTCTTGTTATGAGAAAGGATCAGAGTCGGCTTCTGTATCTTCTCAATGAGCTTGGCCATAGTGAATGTCTTTCCGCTTCCGGTCACTCCCTTGAGTGTCTGGGCCCTGTCTCCGGCAAGATATCCCTTATAAAGGCTCTCCACAGCATTCCCCTGGTCCCCTGAGAGGTCAAATGGAGATACAACCTTGAAAGGATGAGCCTTGCCAACCTGGAAATTGAATGTCTTTATCTCAGAACCCATTTGAAATTCTCCTCATTCTGCTCTGCAAGACAAACATCCCTGAAGTTGATATATGTCCCGTTTCTGTATACCCTGACAGAGACTGTATCGGTGCTGCTTGTGTCAAAGAGGGCCAGGAAATAATCTGTATAGTTCCTGACCTTCTTCCCATTTATCTCAGTAATTATGTCTCCTCCAAGATAAATGACGCTTTCACCGTAAAGCGCCTTCTCTGATCCTCCCTTGATCCCGGCTTTGTCCGCACCGCCTGAAGGAATAGTCTGGCTTATGAGGATTCCTCCATCAAGCGGAAGATCAAGATAGTTTATTATCTCGTCATTGAGCTCCACAGTCAGGGCCTCCAGCATTCCTCGTTCAAAGTAACCGTCTCTGATTATCCTGTTGACTATTTTATCAAGGCTTGTGGTCGCAAATGCGAACGTTATGCCTTCACTGCTTCCGCTTGTAGTGTAGATTGAGCTTATGAGCGCAATCATGTTCCCGCTTGAATCAAGAAGAGGTCCTCCGCTGTTTCCCGGGTTTACAAAAGAATCAGTCTGAATCAAATCAGCTATGACACCGTTTTCAAGATATACTGTCCTGTCAACACCAGAGACTATTCCCTTGCTCATGCTCCACTCGTTGCTGTATGGATGTCCTATCGTGTATACAACCTGACCTGTCACAGCTTTTCTGTTGCTTACATCAATCGGCTTCAGATGCTCGCACTCAACCTTTAAAAGCGCGATGTCTGTAAGCCTGTCAGTACCAAGGACCTCAGCCTTTTCTGCACTTCCGTCAAAGAAATATATGGTTATGTCATCAAAGCCGTCTATTACATGGAAATTAGTCAGTATGATTCCATCTTCAGAAAGTATCACACCGCTTGCCTGAGAACGGGATGAGAGGGATGAGGAGGTGACGATGCGCACCACAGAAGGGGCAACTTTGTCATATATCTCGATGTTTCTTCTCTCCTCGTCAGAAAGACTCCATGATGCCCTGTCATCAAGGAAAAGATCTGATCCGGAGTAACTGATGTTCTCGACAGGAACCCCTGCAAGAGAGAGAATGCCCTTTTCCCCGTATTCCTCAAAAAGCTTGCTGAATGCCTGGCTGAAGGCTTTATTCTGCCTTCTCTCATATACGGATGCAGTAATTGAGAACAATACGATCAAGAGAATGACAAATAAAGAGAAACACACAATGTATCTTATTTTCCTGCCCGGGGCTTTCATATGGCTGATTATATTTCTATTCAATATTTTTTTCCATGGGCTATAATGTATTCATATGATAAACCAGCTGAATGCAATTGCCTGGGATGAGGAAGTCAGAAAAAATAATTACTGGACAAGAATCGTCGGCAAAAAAGAGATAGAAAGGGCCAGAAAAGGAGATGTGAGGATCAGAATCACGCCTACCCGCTATGTTCCCCTCTCCTGGCTTGATGGAATGAAAGGGAAAAAAGTCCTGCTTCTTGCATCCGCAGGAGGGCAGCAGACAGCTATTCTTGCCGCATACGGGTGCACAGTTACAAGCATCGACATTTCTGCTCTGCAGATTGAGCAGGACAGGAAAGCTCTGAAGATGTATGGCCTGGAGGCAGAGACTGTAGTATCTGACATGAGAGACCTTTCTTCATACAGCGACTCTTCCTTCTCTGCTGTCATAATCCCCCATTCTCTCAATTTCATCGAAGAAACAGAAAGCCTGTACAGTCAGGTTTCAAGAGTGCTGGAAAAAGGCGGAGCTTTTTTATTTGGAGTTGCAAACCCTGTTTTGTATCTTTTTGATGAGAAAAAAGAAGAAAAAGGAAAGCTCAAGGTGAAATACACGATACCGTTCTCAGATGAGAAGAGCAAAAGCGAAAAGGAAAAGATGAGGATGATAAGGAAAAAGGATACATTTGAATACTCTCACACCCTTTCTTCTCTCCTTTCACCTCTCTTCAGAAATTTCATCCTGAAGGATTTCTACTCAGATGAAAGCGGAAACGAGACTGTTGACTCATTCATACACGACTCGTTCCTCGCCTTTTTCTTCATCAGAGCCTGATTATATCATTATCCTGTGTTAGAAGGACTGCAGAGACACCCCAGCTATCACAGATTTCAGCTGTCGCATCGACTCCGAGAATGAAGCATGCAGTTGAAAGCGCGTCAGCAAGAGCGCTGTCGGCACATATTATGGACACACTCTGGATATCTGACGATGATGGATAGCCGGTACGGGGATCGAGAATATGATGATATCTCGTTCCATCTTCTGCTGTGAAATATCTTTCGTATGCACCGCTTGTTACTACAGAAGAGTCAGACACATCCACAGTCGCATAGCTTCCGCCGAATTCCAGATCCGGATTCTGAAGTCCTACGGTCCATTTCCTGCCCTCTTCTTTTTCTCCTATCACATAGACATTGCCCCCGAGATTGACAATTGCTTTCTCACATCCCATCTCTTTCATCAGAGAGACAACCTCATTTGCTATCCATCCCTTTGCAACAGCTCCTAGATCTATGCTCATTCCTTTTTTCAGGAACGAGACCGTATGATTCTCCTCATCCAGGACAATTGATCTGTAATCGCAAAGCGGAAGAGCCTCTTCTATCTCCTCCGGGCCAGGGAGCCTTGCTTCATCTGTCCCTATTTTCCATAAGTCGACAAGAGGCCCTATTGCTATGTTGAAGACCCCGTCTGTCTCATAGCTCATGTCAAGCGCAAATGAAATGAGATCGAAGACATCAGAAGAGACCTCAACTGGAAATGATGATGCATTTTCATTGACAAAGAAAATCTCGCTTGTGCTGCTGTACCGGTCTACCAGATTGCTTTTTTCCCTGATCAGGTCAAAAGCTAGAGGGACTATATTCTCATATTCATCCTTGCTGTATACGGTAATCGCATTCACTGTATCCATTAAAATCTCGTTTTCAGTATATGCACGCTCAGCAATGCATGAGGTAAAGAGAAGGATGATGAAGAGAGGAATAAAAATAAGTTTTATCTTTCTCATCATAAAGTCTCCATTATCTCTTCAAGCTTTGAAAGATCAAAAGTGTTCCTGTCAAGAGCGGCCATAAGAGATGAAACAATATCTTCCCTGCTTTTTTTCATCTCATATCTTTTTTCCTTTCCTTCAAAGAAAAGAATCATGGATTTTCCATCCAGAGAGAGGACAGGCCTCTTTTTCTCTTCTTTATAAGTCTTCTCATAGTTCTCCTTATCTGCAATGACAAGACCTGGAAGCATTGAAAGGGATGAAAATGCCCTTGATGCTTTCTCGTTTAAAGATCCAAATACATCTGAGACTACGAAAGGAGATGGACTGATGAATGAAATTGAGTCAACCACACTTGAAGAAGAGCTTTCTCTTGAGAGAATCAGAGGAGAGACATGCACCATGTTTATATCTGTATTCATATTCACTGATGCGCTCAGGGCCTCTTCAGAAATCGAAAAGAGTGCTGAGGAGGAGAAGAACTCATCATCATCTATCTTATGCGCCGTATGAAGGCTCATCATTGAAAGGTCCGGATCAAACATTATCCTCTTTTCCACAAGGCTCTCAAGAACAAATGTCTTGAGACTGTCAGAGCCTAAAGCTGTGAAGAAGAACGGAAGCTCCGTTTTCTCTGCCAGCTTAGATACTAAAGAATAGCCATATCCACCGACCTTTTTCTCATAAAGCTGTCCATCCTTTTTCTCAAAGGAGACATATACATCACCAAAGACTGCAATCATAAGAGTAACTATAGCTTTACTCTCATCTTCTCTCAAGCTATAATTTTTCCCTGATGCAGATAAAAAAGGTCGACTGGATAAACAGACCCGGAAAAATGAGGGTCAACTCATACAGCATCTCCTTTGATGAGAAAGGAAAGAGAGCAGCACTCTACACACTGGGGAAAGAAGAAGAGATTACTCTCTCCTATGAGGGAGACGGGGTTTCTTTCTTCCTTTTCCACACAGAAAATGATTATCTGATCATCTCCTCTTGCCTTCTGAGCTTTGACCTCTTCTCTCTTAAGGGGAAATATGAGCTTCCTTTTGAAATCAGGAGTCTCCTCATAAAAAAGGAGAATGAAAAGATCTCATTCATATCTGATGGCAAAGAAATCATGAGCCTTGAAAATGAAGCATTCACTGAAAGCGCTTCTGTCGGTTTTCTCATAAGAAATGAAGAGGAAAAACAGGTAAGGCTATTTTTCAAATGACGCTCTTATGCTATCTTTAACAAGATAAATCTTAGGGTCCTTTGGAAGACCTGAAGGAGAGAACATGGAAGAAAACAAGGAAACAAAGCCTCTCAATTTCATCGAGAAGATAATTGAGGACGATTTAAAGAACAACAGGGTGCCTGATGACAGGATTGTCACAAGGTTTCCTCCAGAACCGAACGGGTATCTTCACATCGGACATATCAAGAGCATATGCATCAATTTCGGACTCGCTGAGAAGTACGGCGGAGTATGCCACTTGCGTCTTGATGACACTAATCCTGAAAAGGAAGAGGATGAGTATATCCAGGCAATCAAGAGCGATATCAGATGGCTCGGTTTTGACTGGGGGAAAAATGAATACTATGCCTCTGACTACTACGACAGGCTTTATGATATAGCTCTCCGCCTGATAAAAGAAGGAAAGGCATATGTCGATTCTCTTTCAGCAGAGGATATGAAGAAATACCGTGGAACCCTCACAGAACCTGGTATAAACAGCCCTGACAGAGACAGAAGCATTGAAGAGAATCTGCGCCTGTTTCAGGAGATGAAGGAAGGAAAGCATCCTGAAGGCTCCTACACCCTCAGAGCAAAGATTGACATGGCAAGCCCGAATATCAATTTAAGGGATCCTGCTCTTTACAGAATAAAGTATGCAACTCACCCCAGAACAGGGGACAAGTGGTGCATTTACCCGATGTATGACTTCACTCATCCTATAAGTGATGCAATTGAAGGAATTACACACAGCATCTGCACACTTGAGTTTGAAGACCACCGCCCTGCATATGACTGGGCAACGGAGATTGACGGAATTGAGCACACTCCGCATCAGTATGAGTTTGCAAGGCTGAACATAAACTACCTTCTGATGAGCAAGAGAAAGCTTTTATACCTGGTGAAGAACAACTATGTATCAGGATGGGATGATCCAAGAATGCCCACAATCAGCGGAATCAGGAGAAGAGGATATTCACCTGAGAGCATGAAGGACTTCGTGCAGAGAGTCGGAGTTGCTAAAGTTGAAGGTGTTGTCGACTATGCCCTGATGGAGTTCTGTGTGCGCGAGGACCTTAACAAGAGGGCAAAACGCCTCATGGCAGTGCTGGACCCGGTCAAGGTGATAATAGACAACTATCCTGAAGAAAAGATTGAATATTTTGAGGCTGTTGATAATCCTGAAGATGAGAACTCAGGCACTCACAAGATGCCGTTTACAAGAGAAATCTATATCGAGAGAGAGGATTTCATGGAAGTTCCTGTAAAAGGCTATCACAGGCTTTACATCGGAAACGAGATTAGGCTAAAGGGTGCATATTACATCAAGGCTACAAGCTATGAAAAGGATGAGAACGGCCGCGTCAGCGTGATTCATGCAACATACGACCCTGAAAGCAGGGGCGGTGAGACTGCGGACAAGAGGAAGGTCAAGGGCACAAGCCACTGGGTATCTGCAAAATACAACATCAAGGCAGAGGTGCGCCAGTATGACAAGCTCTTCAAGGCTGAGAATCCCGGAATGGCCACAGGAAACTACCTGGATGACATCAACCCGGAATCCCTCATAGTGATTGAGGATGCATATATCGAAAAAGAAGCCGAGAATGCAAAGGCCGGAGATTACCTGCAGTTTGTCAGAAACGGATACTACTGCGTGGACAGCAAGGATTCAAAAAAGGATCATATGGTGTTCAACAGGACATGCACGCTTAAGGACAGCTGGGCAAAACAGAAAGCCAAGATGGGTCTTTAACATCACACCCCCTGTCACAGGCAGGGGGATTTTTCTGTAAGCTCGAAAAAAGCTTTCTCTATCCTTTCCCTGTCTTTGGCTGAGATTATTGAAGATGAAAGATAATGATCCAGCGCATCAGCGTCTTTCAGCACCTCAGAGTACTCATCATCACTTCTCTTCTTGCTGCTGTGATTCCTTATGGCCTCAGTTATTATCTGGCATTCAGAAAATGTGAAAAGCGCAAGAGTGTTGAGTATCGATGTGGCAAGAAGAGACCCCTTTTCCGCATGCTTTTCCCTTTCTCCGGTCACAATTGCATAAACATCATGAAGAAGCCCTGCTATGTATGCAAGCTCGCTTTTCTCAATTCCCCTGCGCTCGGCAAGAAGATAGGAAATACGGGCAACTGACTCAATATGCATCAGCGAAGAGGCTGGGCTGTCCAGGCCGGCCTCATCAAGAAGAGAATAAACCAGTTTTCTTACGCGCTCTATACGCTCAGTCCTCATCGCTCTTTCTGCTCTTCCTTATATTATCCATGCCGTATGGAAGCATTGCTTTGTGCACTCGGCGGAATTCTCTTTTCTCTCCGCTTTTGTGAAAATCTTCCCTAAAACCGTTTTTGTCTTTTTTCTCAAATGAAGCCGTCTTTCTTCCCTTTTCATATGGCTTCTTGCCACTCCTGTCATTCTTTTCCAGAACTTTTCTTTCTGAATAATGAGTGCTTCTGCTTTTCTCATCATGATTTTTTCTCTTACTCTCTTCTTTCACATCATCAAAAACAAGAGCAAGGTCATCCAGGCTTGTGTTCTCATCTATCTTCTTCATAATATCCCTTTCCTTTTTCATTACCCAGCATCGCATGAGAAAATGCTTTTTTGTAAAGTTCTCCTTCCTTATGATATTAGTTATCTCGTTTATGGAAAAATACTTCTTTATCCTCTTCTTGTCGAGAGAGAAGGTAGAGAGATTCTCGCTGAATATGATGGCTCCATCCTTTTTCAAAAGCATGTTTAGCGCTGCAATGTATTTGATATAATCCTTTTTCAGGTCAAAGCTCTTGATTCCATGCTTCAAAGACACACTTGGCGGGTCAAAGATGATGAGATCGAATTTCTTTTTCATCTTAAGCGCATCCAGGATATATTCATCTGCATTCATCCTGAGCACTGGATATTTTGATTTGTCAAGAAATCCGTTTGCCCTCATGTTCCTCTCGCACCAGGCTGAGTACTGGTTTGAGCTGTCAACGCTTACAACGCTGTTTGCGCCTCCTGCTGCGGCATAGACAGAAAAGCTTCCTGTGTATGAAAAGATGTTCAGAACATCCAGGGAATATGAATCCTCCTCAACCATGGCTCTTGTCACAGCATGGTCTAAAAAAAGGCCTGTATCCTGGTATTTGAGAAGCTCTACGACAAACTCATGGGAATTTTCCTTTACAATGATCTCAAGGCTCTCACTCCCCTTTTCCTTCATCCCTCCTTTCTTTCTGTCAAAGAAGATTATCTTTTCCTTCGGCGTGTAGGAAAAGCGGGAGACTATGTCTATAATCTCATCGCGCTCAGCTTGGCTTTTCGATATGGCTGAATAGTCAAGAATCCTCACATATGGATAATAAAGGTCCACAGTGACATCAGCTGACTCGATATTCCTGTCATATAGGCGTACTGCGGTATTTATCCCCTTCTTTATATCCTCATGCACAAGAGAGAGATTCCTTTTGATGATTTTCGCAAAATCTTTCTTTTCAAATTCTTCCATAACAGGCTAATATTATATTATTCAGGTAAAAATTTACAGTTATGGACGAAGATACATTCAAGTTTTTGAAAGAGCGGGAAGACAGGCTCAAAGCAAAGATACAGTACAGGACCTATGCTCTCTTTTATGGAGCATCAAACGGGGAAAAGCGAGAATACGGCGTGTTCTTGTACACTGATGGAGATACTTTCATTTTCGAGGATTTCGACAGGCCTCCGAGGATTCTCGGAATCGAGATAAAGAGCGCGAAAAGGCCAAAGTATGAGAAGATGGAGCACTCGTTCAAGAGAAGCGAAGTGACAGGGTATCAGATTGTAACGAGAAAGAGTGCCATGGATGTAATAGACATGAAGGCAAAACATGCAAAGACAGCGTCAGCTTTTGCAAAAGCATTTCAGAAGGTGCTTGTCGAAATAAGCCTTGGAGAAAGGAAATACTACTTTGAGATAATGGATGAGAAGAATTTAAGGAAAATAATATTCGGAGGAGAAAATTGAACGCATTCAAAGCTTATGACATAAGGGGAATATGGAACAAAGACTTCAATTGCACTGATGTGTATAAAATCGGGCTTGCACTGCCTTCTCTGCTTCAGGCTCCATTTGTCGCAGTGGGACGTGATGTCAGGCTTTCAAGTCCTGAAATCCATGAGGCTCTCATAAATGGAATAACCGATAGTGGATGCACTGTCTATGATATCGGTCTTGCAACGACTCCCATGGTCTATTTTGCAACTGTGTTTTTGAAGGCAAAGGCAAGTGTGCAGATTACAGCAAGCCATAACCCGAAGGAATATAACGGACTGAAGATAAGCACAACAGATGCGCTTCCGGTCGGAAAGGATACAGGACTTCTGGAGCTCGAGAAGATGATGATGGGCAGCATCCAGAAGGCAGAGAAAAAAGGGGAAGTCAAGGATGCCTCCTATATTAGGGATGAATATATCAAGTACCTGAAAACCTTTGCTCCCGATTTTGGAGAGCTGAATATCTCCGTTGACTGCTCAAACGGCATGGCAAGCCTGATTGTCAAGGATATCCTCCCCTCTTGCTGCCACTATATCTATGACACATTTGACGGTTCTTTCCCTCATCATGAACCAAACCCGCTGGAAGAAAAGAACTGCGAGGACATAAAAAAGGAAACAGTCAGGAACAAAAGCGATGTGGGTGTGATTTATGACGGGGATGCTGACCGCGTCATGTTCATTGACGAAAAGGGCCGTTTCATACAGCCTGACTATGTTACAGCAATACTCGGGCTGTATTACAACAAGAAAGGGCTTACAGGAAATGTCCTTGTTGACATAAGGACAAGCAGGAGCACAATTGAATTCCTTGAAAGTCTTGGATTTGGTGTGCATATCTGGAAAGTCGGGCATGCATATGCGAAGCTGAAGATAAGGGAAATAGATGCTGTCTTCGGCGGCGAGCTTGCAGGACACTACTATTTCAGACGCGATTTCTTCAACTGTGACAGCGGTATCCTTGCAAGTCTTCTTGTGCTCTCTGTCGTAGCAGATCTGAAGAAAAACGGCTCAAAGCTTTCTGATCTTGTCGATTCAATCGTAAAATACAGCAACACAGGAGAAGTCAACTTCCGCCTTGAGAGAAAGGATGAGGCAATAAAGGCTCTGCTGGAAGCCTACAAAAAGGAAAAGCCTCTCAGAATTCTCGACTTTGACGGCTACAGGATTGAATTTGACTCCTGGTGGTTCAATATCAGGAAGAGCAACACAGAGCCATATCTGCGCCTTGTTCTTGAAGCAAAGGATGAAGAAGAGATGCTGAGGCACAGAAAAGATATCGAAGAGATTATAAAAGCGTATCTTTGAAGCTTTATCATTTGATACTCATGATGTAAGATGAAAAATAAGGAGAAAGAGAAATGAAAGTATTATTGTTTGGTGGTGCAGGCTATATAGGAACACATGTTGCACTTGCATTCCTTGACAGAGGAGATACTGTAGGTATTTTCGACAATCTCTCAAGCGGTCTTGAGAGCAACGTCAGCCCTAAGGCCAAGTTCTATCTTGGAGATATCCTTGACAGAGAGAGAGTAAGCGAAGTCCTTTCAGAAGGCTGGGATGTTGCTGTTCATCTTGCTGCATTCAAGGCAGCTGGAGAGAGCATGATTAAGCCTGAGAAATACAGCGAGAACAACATCACGGGCTCACTCATCATGATCACAGAATGCGTCAAACACGGATGCAAGAACATTATCCTCTCATCCAGTGCCGCAACATACGGGGAGCCAAAATATCTTCCTATTGATGAAAAGCATCCGACAAATCCTGAAAACTACTATGGATATACAAAGCTCTGCATTGAAGAGAACCTTGCATGGTATGCAAAGCTTAGGGGAATCAATTTTGCAGCGCTTCGCTATTTCAATGCAGCTGGATATGACACTACAGGAAGGATGACAGGACTTGAGAGAAATCCTGCAAACCTCATTCCGGTTGTCATGGAAGCAGCATGCGGCATGAGAGACCATGTTGCGATTTTCGGAGATGACTATCCCACAGAAGATGGAACAGGCGTAAGAGATTATGTCCATGTCACAGACCTTGCCGACGGGCATGTGAAGGCTGCGGACTATCTTGTCAAGAACAACAAGAGCCTCATCGTCAACCTCGGAAGCGAGAGCGGCCTTTCAGTCAAGCAGATTGTCGATGCAGCCAGAAGAATCACCGGAGTGGATATCAAGGCAGTGATGTCTCCACGCCGTGCAGGAGACCCGGCTAAGCTTGTTGCAACAAGCTCAAAGGCAAAGGAAATTCTCGGCTGGCAGGCAAAATACAGTGATCTTGACACCATCATCTCATCAACATGGAATGTTTATAAGTTGAATATGGAAAAGAAGAACTGAGCATCATCCTTGCTTTTCAAAACCATCCCTTACCCTTATAATTCAGGTAAGGGATTTTTTATGCGGGATTTTGACTATATTGTAAGAACAAAGAAAAAGGATTATTCGGTCGCTGAACACTATTTCGATATTTCCTATGCACGTGATGCAAGGCGGTTTCATCGTCAGATTCCAGGCTACAAGGTCACACCTCTTGTAAGTCTGGAAAATCTTGCTCAGATGCTTGGCCTGGGCGGGATATATGTAAAGGATGAGCAGAAGAGACTTTCTCTCAATTCATTCAAGGTAATGGGAGGCTCCTATGCCGTATACCGTCTTTTAAAGAAATATCTGAAAAAGGAAGATGAGGATCTGTCATTTGACTATCTTATAAGCGATGAGATTCACAGCAGGATAAAGGATATAACACTTGCATCTGCAACTGACGGCAATCATGGTAAGGGAATTGCATGGGCAGCCCAGCAGCTACGGCTGCGCTGCGTGATTTATGTGCACAAGGAGACAAGCCAGCCAAGAATTGATGCAATAAAGCGATATGGGGCTAATGTCGTAGTTGTTGATGGCAATTATGATGATGCAGTGCGTCAGGTAGCCCTTGATGCAAAGGGAAACGGATGGACAATAGTTTCTGACACATCATGGCCCGGCTATGAGGAAATTCCTTCCTGGATAATGCAGGGCTATACGACAATTATGCTTGAAGCACAGGAAGAATTTGCAGGACTTGGAATAGTCAAGCCCACACATATCTTCGTCCAGGCCGGAGTCGGAGCCCTTGCTGCAGCTACAATCGGATTCTATGCATCACTGTTTAAAGAAAACAGTCCTAAATTCATAGTTGTCGAGCCTGATAAAGCCGCATGCATATTCGAGACCGCAAAATACAATGACGGAGAGCTTCACAGCGTCAAAGGCGATCTAGATACAATCATGGCAGGTCTTGCATGCGGAGATCCCAGCCCGATTGCATGGAAAGTGCTGGACAGCACTGCAGATTGCTTTATAAAGGTTCCAGATTACACAGCCGCAAGGGGAATGAGAATTCTTGCTGTTCCTCTCAGCGGAGATCCGTTTGTAATAAGCGGAGAAAGCGGTGCAGTGCCTCTTGGAACACTCTACTCCATAATGACAGAAGAAGGAACTGAAGGACTTAGGAAGGTGCTTGGCCTTGATGAGAAGTCAAATGTGCTTGTCATCAATACAGAAGGAAACACGGACCCGATCCACTTCCGTCAGATTCTATGGGATGGACTAGATAACGTTCCTCATGCATATCTTACAAAGCACTGAAGCACAGCCACGCAACATGCGTGGCTATTATATTGACAGTTTATATTGGCATGCAAATTGGCACGCTGGCATGTTTTTTGGCAGAACTGGTAGGAAAAAAATAATTCTACACAGTGTACAAAACCATTAAAAAAAGAACCCCAGAGAACGATTTTGTTCCGCATAGGGTTCTTTTTAATTGTTTAAAACTCCCCCGGAGGGATTTGAACCCCCGACAGGGTGGTTAACAGCCACCTGCTCTACCGCCTGAGCTACAGGAGAATTCTTTAACCTTGATGATAATAACTGAAAACTCATTTTATTGTCAATAATATTATCAAAAAAATTTTGCCGCAATGTTTGCCTGAAAACAATTTCCTTTTATCAAATGGAAAAATAAGCAATCAAGACATCATGCTTTTCTTATCAATTTCCTTGAATACTCTTCTCACAAATATGATTGCAAGTATTGCAAGGACGAGTTCTGCTACAGGCTGTGCAAATGAAAGTCCGAAAAGAGGATATATCCTGTTGAAAATTATAAGAAGAGGAATTTCAAGCACAATCTTCCTGCATATTGCGAATATGAGCGAATAATGACCTTTTCCTGTAGACTGGAAAAGTCCTACGGATATGAAATCAAGAGTAAGGAACGGCAGTGCCAGACAGAATCCTCTGAGCAGACTGGATCCCATTTTTACAATCTCATCATTGTCCATGAAAATCTCTGTAAGCTGAGGTGCAAACAGAAGGAAAAGCATCATCATCAGGAGCATGAAAGCAAGCGACATACGGATTGTGAATATATATGATTTCTTGAATCGCTCTCCGTTGCCCGCGGCCCAACTGTAGCTTAAGATTGGCATTATCCCCTGTGAAAGTCCAAAATTCATATTTGTTGGAACCTGGTTTATCTTCTGGGCAATACCCATTGCGGCAACTGCTGATGCTCCGAAGGCTGCAGTGAAATTGTTCAGTATTGTCATTCCTGTGACATTCAAGAGATTCTGTATTGAAGAAGGAATTCCTACAGCACAGATTCCCTTTACTATGTTCTTTCTGAATGTGAGGTACTTTATATTCACGCATACAAACGTGCTTTTTCTCTTCAAGAAGATATATGTCAAAAAATACATGCATGCAAAGACATTTGATATGCATGTTGCAAGGCCGGCCCCTTCTGCTTTCATTCCCAGTCCCCAAGGAAGAATGAAGAACGGATCAAGAATCATATTCAATATACAGCCTGAAATCGTTCCTATGCTTGCATGCATTGCACTGCCCTCGCTGCGAACAAGATAGGCCATGACAACATTTATGATTGAAAAAGGAGCTCCTATGCTGACTGTCCAGAACATATAGCCCTCAGTAGCCTCTGCTGTAACGCTGTCTGCACCCAGCATCAAAAGAAGGCTGTCCATGCAGAAATATGAGAAAAAAGAAAAGAGCAAGGACAGGAAAAGAGATGCATAGAAACCGAAAACAGAGCTTCTCTTTACAGTCTCATAATCCTTTCTTCCAAGGGAGGAGCTCATCATATATGATGTTCCTACCCCGAAGAGGTTATTGACTGCATTGAATGCAAGAAGCACGGGGGCTGCAAGAGTAACTGCAGCATTCTCAACAGGGTCTGAAAGCATTCCTACAAAGAATGTGTCAGCAAGGTTATAAAGCACCATCACAAGGGATGAGAGAATTGTGGGAACAGTCAGTGTCAGTACGGCCCTTGAGATTTTAGCATTCTCAAAAAGATCCAGTCTTTTTTCATCCAGCATATTACCTTCTCTTAAAGATCTCAGAAATCAAGCTTTCCATCAATGGAGACAGAAGTGTCTTTTATCAGGCGCGAAGGATCTGAAGCATAATATCCGATCTTGTCAAGGGAAAAATCCCCATGATAGGATGCAGATACATCCAGATCAAGATTTGCCTCTTTATTCTCTTCGTTTTCCATCTCCTCAATCTCAAGATCTATTTCCTCTCCGTGTTTTTCCTCAAGCGGATAGATATCCGCACTTATCTCATAAAAAATGAGGAAAAGGGTCAGCATCACGCAAAAAAGGAGACAAAAAAGGATAATGGATGCTCTTCTGAGTTTTCTATTCACAGCATAATAATATAAAAAGGGACTGAGGCATTGCCTAGTCCCCTAAATGTTTTTTTCCTGTATTTGTCACTTTACAGGGTAGTTTGCGCTAAGATAGTCAGCAAAAATTTCATTGAGAACTCTTCCTTCCTGGACAACCTTGCCAAACATTGTATATCCATCTCCGCCTGCTGCCATGAAGTCGTTTGTAGCAACAAGGTATGTCTCATCCTTGTCAATCGGCTGACCGTTTAAAAGAACATTCAGGATTCTCTCTCCCACCGGATTCTCGATGTTATACACTACAGTGAGGTCTGTCTGGCTGAATGCTCCATTTTCCTCTGGAAGAACTGAATATCCCCATTCAAGGGCTTCATAAACCTCTGCTCCTGTTATCTCGCATACATTGAGGACATTTGTGAAAGGAAGTGTGTCATTGACCATTCCGAGTGTGACATCGCCTTTCTTGATGCTTGCCCTGATTCCTCCGCCGTTTACAATTGTGAAATCAGCGCCGCTTTCCTCAGTAAGAGCCTTGCAGACAAGATCTGAAAGATTTGTCTTTCTTGTTCTTACATTGCTTCTCTCTCCGTCCAGATCCTCATCAACTGTTGCAATTACGCGGCTTAACGCCTCGTCAAGCTTTGCATTCACACTGTCAATATATGCAAGCACCTGAGCATCATCATCAATCTCACTTATGCCATAATGCTGTGCAATCTCGCTTGATGCAGGATCAGCAACATCCTCTGCTGTAATCAAGAGCGCTGTCTCATCCACAGCCTTTCCGTTTTCAACCCTGATATCAACAAGACCGATATTGTTCATATACTGGCCTGCAGATACTACAAGAGTTCCGTTAACATAGTTATCTCCTGTAAGCTCGCTGTGACTGTGGCCGTCAATGAATAGGTCGATTCCGTCAATGTTCTCGCATACATATGTGCTTGTGACTCCGGATATTCCGTCATCTACTATTCCAAGATGTCCTACGACTATGACATAGTCAGCATACTGATGAGCAAGATCGACTGCCTTCTGTGCATTATTGACGACCTCATCGCTCATGAATTCTATGCCCTCTGTGTACTTCGGATGTGCCTTGATCTTTGTATCCGGTGTTGTCAGTCCGAAAACACATACCTTGAATCCGTCAAATGAATAGAGCTGATAAGGCTGGAGAAGAAGATTTCCATCCTCATCTGTGATGTTTGCAGAAAGCACGCGCAGATCTGAGTTTGCTTCAGCCTTTGCGGCAAGATCAAGAATGTTCTGATAACCATAATTGAAATCATGGTTGCCTGGAACAACTACATCATAACCTACAAGTGCCAGCAGGTCTCCGATTGTAGAACCGTTGAAGAAGTTAGCGAAATTTGTTCCGTGTGTCACATCTCCGGCATCTATTACAAGGACATTGTCAGTGACATTCCTTGCCTGCTTGATGATTGAAGAGAGCTTGCTGTATCCGATTGAGCCATCCTCTCCTTCTGTAACACGGGCATGAACATCATTTGTATGGAAGATATAGAGATCGAATGCATCAGCTCCATCCTCACTCTTTGTAATCATCTCTACTCCAAACGGATAGCCTTCCGGTTCTCCTTCTTCATCTGAAATTACAACGTCAGCTGAAGGTGCTGGAGCTGGTGCCGGTGCTGGTGCAACAGGAAGAGTCATCTGAGGAATGACTATTTCTGGAACAGATTCGACTTTTTCCGTTGTTGAACATCCTGCAAGAGCAAAGACAAGCAGGATACTTACCAGTGCAGCTATTAGCTTTTTGGGAAAATACTTCATAAAACCTCCTGTCCCTCTGCGGGACCACAGATTCATGATAACACAGCATGATTACTATTAAAAATACAAAATGTTAAAAAATTTAGACTGAAGGGAAGAAAAAAAAGACCTGCATTCTCTGCAGGCCATCTCTCTGGAAGAAGGAATTACATAAGATCCTTTGGCTTTCTTGCTGTGTTTCCTGTCTTCTCACAGTATGCAACGTGGCGAAGCTTTCCATTCTCGAATACGCTCTTCATCTTGATAGCGCCGCCCCATCTGCTTAACAATACCTTAGCACCTTCACGGTGTGCGTTCTTAGAAACGTTACCTGCCATATATGTAGCCCTCCACGATAGGATTTTCTTTTCTTTTTTGCTTTAAAACTTATAGCAGATATACGTTCAAAATTCAAGTAAAAGCTATAAGAAAACAAAAAGCCCGGATAAACCGAGCTCTAAAGCCCCCTGTCGGATTCGAACCAACGACCCCGAGATTACAAATCACGTGCTCTGGCCAGCTGAGCTAAGGAGGCATGTTTATCGCAACGGATTAGAAGATAGCAGTTTTTATGATTCTATGCAATATATTTTTTAAAAAAATTCTGATTTTCATCATCTTCATCATCTGTATGCTTCTTTTTCAGCATATTTGTCATTTCTGCCGGGCAAACCAGAAAGAAAAGGGGCCTGATATACTCTCAAGCCCCGCTGCTCTTATCTTGCAGTCATCGTAAATGAGCTTTCCCACTTGTTTCCTTCTCCGTCTTCAAGGACTACAGTAAAGGGGATGCTCTCACCGCTTTCTATGCTGTCATCGAGAACAAATGAGACAAGATTGACCATTCCAGAGCGGGATGAAGGAATTCTCTTGAAGTATCCGCTACTGGTTATGAACCTTACCCCGTCATTCTCACTTGTCACACTCACGCTCAGATCTGATATGTCATCAGTGCCGATATTGTTCACAGCAAAGGAAAGACGGATCTGCGTATTGATCGGAAGTGCAGAATACGGACTTGCAGAGACATCGGATACATTTAAGGCCTTATAAAGAGGCGTAAAGCTTGCACCGCTTCCGCGCACGGTATACTCGCTTGCACTTTTATCAAGATACTCCCCTGTAGTCTCATCTATCCAGCCGGAGAATATATACTCATCCCCGCTTTTGTCGAAGTTCGGAACCTCAACGACATCCCCTGCCTCAACATTTTCAGTAACGCTTGATTCTCCTGCAACAGGATCGGTAAAGCTTACTGCGCTCTGCCAGACTGCATATAATGTATGGTCTGTAAGAGGCATTGTTATTGTCTGACCTGGAAGATAGTCAATCTGGCCGGGAGTCAAGCCCCATCCGGCAAGTACACCAAGACGGTTTGAATCAAAACGTATTTCATCACTTGATGGAAGCGTTATGCTCTCACCGGGGCGCACGCTCACACTTCTTTTATAGTTGAAGCTGAAGCCCCCATCATTTTTTGAATAACTTAAAGACAGAATCGGAGAATAATAGCTGCTGTTGTCATAAAGCCAGGATGCATCCTCTACGGCTTTGCTCTCATCCTCGTTTACTATCAGGGCAAGAAGCTTTTCCGTGTCCTCCTTGCTCATTCTCATGTTCACAAGATCTGAAATCTCTGAAAGCGCATCATAATAAAGGCTGTAGTTTTCTTTCTTTATTGCGTTCTTTGCAGTTTTTTCCTGACTGGATATTTCAGAAGCTATCTTTTCTGTAAGATCTTCATAGATGCTCATAGCCTCCTGTGCATTGCCGTTTGCAAGGGCAGTCTGGAAATCTGAATAGAGGCTGTCTGCAGATTTGGCACTCAAAGTAAATGTAAAGGCAATGAGCAATATAGAAATTAATATTAAACCCTTTTTTCCTTTCATTCTTTTCTCCTTATGCTTTAAATATCACACGTACATATGAAAGGAAAATGGCACATATGTGAAGCTTTCTTGAAGATTAATGAACAAGATCAGGCCTTAATTTCACAGCCTTTCTGAGATATACCATATTGGCAGGACATCTCTTTTCATGATTTACAAGAACAAGAACACGTATCACCTGTCCAAGGGCTCCTGCAATCTCAGCCTCCTGAGTGCAGAAAAGAGGAACAGAGGCTCCTTTTCCTGTTTTCCTGAAAGAAGCAGCCGCATTCTGGCTTTTGATGTCAACAGTCTGGGAAAAATGTATGAATGCTATATCCTCATCAGTCAGTCCGTTCTGCTGATAAAGCTCATCCATCAGCTCCTTGACCGCATCATCAACATCTTTCACTGAATCAAAATCCACAGTTGTCGCACCGCGGAGTGCATATACGTTTTCCATATTCTGTCCCTCTTTTTTAATGATAAAGCATAAAAAAGAAATGTGAAATAACAATCAGAAGCAAAGAGATACAGGACCGGAGACTACATGAAAGAATGTCACGGCAGCATCAAGGAAAAGTGCCCCTGCAAGGCGGATGATGCTCATTAGAAACGGCTTGTAAACAACAACTGAACTCATCAGAGAAATGTGTATTGAAGAAAACAGAATCCATAGAGAAAGAAGTAGCATAAGATAGATGAGCACTGTTGATAGAAAAAATGAGAACTGAGCAAAAGACAGAGAAAGGGAAATGAAAAAAGAGAGTATGTAGCATAGTGAGAAGAAAAGGAGAAGGCATAAAAGATACGTGTGGATTCTCGATGTGAATTCAATCAGTCTTCTGTACTCAAGCATACTTCTATTCTACCTTCAGGAGAAAAAAACTCAAGCGGGATCAAGAGCATCAGGCTCTTGTCTGAGTCTATCCTGCACTTTTTCTTCTCAACTCTGTTTGAAAGCGAAATATAAAGCGGGTCTACTTTATCCTTCTTTATGTCCCAGAAAAGACCCTCTGTCTCAAGAGAGCATTCATAAAGAGGAACTATCGAGAGGGGGAAAACAAGATCTGATCTGATTTCAAAGGAGGATGAGAAATAGATGACCTCACGGGAAGTGAACCACCTTACAGGAAAACCGTATTTATAGAAGTCCTGCAGTATTGCAATGCTATGGTCAAGTCTTCCTCCCCCGCCTCCGATCAAATCATAGCTTTTGTTTTTTCTCTTCATGAGAGCAAGCTCAAAATCCGTATAATCCTTGTCAGCAGGATACACAAATGAGTTCTCGATTTCCTTATATGATGTGGAATCCATGTCTCCCACTGTCAGATCTGCTCTGAGCGAAAGCTTCTTAGCCCTGTCATATCCGCTGTCTGCAGCAATTATTCTGTCATAGCTTTTTTCATCCAGGGCCAGAGCATCAGGGCCCTCACCTCCAATTATTATCAAATCCTTCAATTTTCTTGCTTACTCCCAAAATGTAATTTACCATGAAAGGAGGGAAAAAGATATGGATAAAGCAACAATAGAGAAACTCGGAATCAGGACAGCGGACATTCTCCTTCCCAAAAAGGATGTTGATTATTCTAAGTGGGCAGTAATTGCCTGCGACCAGTTCACCAGCCAGGAGGATTACTGGAAAGAGTGCGAGAGCTTCGTCGGACAGGCAGAAAGCACACTGAAGATCATTTACCCGGAAGTGTACCTGGAGAAAGACAGCAAAGAAGAGAAGCAAAAGAGCATCGAGAGCATAAACAGCACAATGGAAAAGTATGTGAGATCATCTCTTTTTGATGAGTATAAGAACTCGTTCATACTTGTAAAGAGGACCTGCTCTGCAATTGTACGCTGGGGACTTGTATGTGCTCTTGACCTTGAAAAATATGACTATTCATCTTCCTCCAGCTCTCTTATCAGGGCAACGGAAGGAACCATAAACGAAAGAATTCCGCCAAGAAAGGAAATAAGGAAGAATGCCATACTGGAGAGCCCGCATATCATGGTCCTTATTTCAGATGAGAAGAAAACTGTCATCGAGAGGCTGCGCGATAAATGCGACAAACTCAAAAAGCTCTATGATTTTGATCTCATGCAGGGCGGCGGTCACATTGAAGGCTATCTTGTAGATGATGAGGATGACATAGATTCTGTTTATTCAGCATTGAACGTCCTCTATGATGAAAATGAAGGAAAGGTGCTCTATCTCATGGGGGACGGCAACCACAGCCTTGCAACAGCAAAAAGCATATATGAGGACATGAAAGAGAAAAACGAGGACACAAGCCTGACCCGCTATGCCCTTGTAGAGATAGAAAACATCTTTGATGATGGTATCTGCTTTGAGCCCATTCACCGCCTTTTCTTCAACATAAGTCTTCCTTCCCTGCTTTCAGATCTGAGCTACGTGGCCAAGACTGTTGAATTAAAGAGATGCGAAAGCCTGGAGGATGCTGAAAAGGAAATCGAGGACGGAAAGCTATCCTTTGCAATCTGCACAGGCTCTGCTTTCTTCAAGGCGACACTCACAGGGTGCAGAAGCACTCTTTCTGCACGTGTCATCCAGAATCTGATAGACAGAATCAAGGATAAGGTGAAAGTAGACTACATCCATGGAAGTGAAACTGCCGCCTCGCTTGCAGGGGATGAAAACATTGCCATCATACTTCCTCAGGTGAGAAAGGACGAATTCTTCTCAACCGTTCTCAAAGACGGATCATTTCCAAGAAAGACATTCTCAATCGGGCATGCTGAGGAAAAGAGATATTATATTGAATCAAGAATGATCAAGAAGATCTGAAGCATCATACTTGCCCTGCCGTATAATGCGGTAGGGTTTTTTGCTCATGTCAACAAGGGTGGATGCAAGCCCGCCCCTGATTTCATCATTCCTGACAATGAAATCAACCTTGCCATCATAGCGCGGAAGGATTGCTGAATACTCAAGGAGGCTTTCAGAGCCGGACTGGTTGACGCTTGTGGAAAAAAGAGGCCCTGTCTCATCTATCACCGAAAGAAGATCCTCATCATCAGGGACTCTGACAGCATATGTCATGCCATCCTTTCCCATGAGGATCACTGTAAGGCTTTCAGGAAAAACCGAATAGAGTATCTCAGGGACGATAAGCCCTGATGCTCTAAGCTGGGATACTGTCATCAGTGTTATGAAGCTCTTGCTCTTTGGCCTGTTCTTGATCTCATAAAGCCTATCCTGGTTTTTTTCGTTTGCTCTCGCATTGAGTCCGTAGATTGTATCCACAGGGAAAATACCAACCTTATCCTCATTCAAAAGCCTTACAAGGCTCGCTTTATCATCTTTTTCAAGTATAGTCGTCATAGTTAATCCTCTCTTTCTTCTTTTTCTCCTTTTTCTTGTTGAAAACAGGAAGAATCGATATGAAAAATGCAAGGAAAGCGGAAATCAGCACATCAAGGTACAGGGGAAGATAGAAATGATCATCCTCCTTTGCAGCATCCTTTTCCTCCGCACTCTCTGGCTCAGAAGATGATGAAGGAAAGACCAGTACTGTCTCTCCCACCTCCATTTCTTTCTCATAAAGGCTCGTCTCCTTCTGCCTCAGAATCTCAATCTCAGCTTCCTTCTGCATCCTTTCTTCCTTCAGTCTTTCAAGTTCTTTTTCACCCCGGATATTGCTTACAACACCGTAGGGGGAGAAGAATGTCACCAGAAGAGAGAGAATTATAATAAAAGCTATTAAGAAACTATACAAATTCCGCCTTGTCATATTCTAACTTATTGCCTTATAATAATTCTGATTAATCTTGTTATCAACATGGTTAATTGAAAAATGGAGGATGATGATGTCCGAATCAAACAAAACTGTCAAGCTCGTAATCACGAGTGTAATTATCTCTGCTGTTGTCTTAGGCATTTTCACCGTGATTTTCTCTCTTTACATGGTGCCCAACCTTGGCATAACCGATTCTCAGATCTATTCAGTTCTGATGAAGCTCTTCCCGATTGTAATCGGATTGATACTCATAGAAGTAGGAATCATGATTGCACGAAGGAACAGGAAGATAGAAAAGAATGAGGAAGACAGACTCCCTGCAAATCAGTATGCTGATGTTTCATCAAATGATCCGGCAAAGGAAGTTGTGAGGGAAGTCATCAAGGAAGTCCCTGTTGAAGTAATCAAGGAAGTTGAGAAAGAAGTTCCTGTTGAAGTCATCAAGGAAGTTGTCAGAGAAATTCCTGTAGAGGTTGTAAAGGAAGTTCCTGTTGAAGTTGAGAAGATAGTACAGACAGAAGCAGAACCGGTTATAAAGGAAGTTGTCAGAGAAGTTCCAATTGAAGTTGTTAAGGAAGTTGTGATTGAAAAGCCGGTTGAGAAGATAGTTGAAGTCGAGAAGACTGTTGAAGTGCCAGCTCTAACTGCATCTTCTGCTGTTCAGGAGCGCGCATACGATTTCCGTTCTGCCCTTTCAGAAGAGATCAAAAACGCAAAGGAAAGCGGATACAACCTTTCTATCTGTGCCCTCAAGAGTGCAGATGAGCAGAAGATTACAGCGGAAATTGGAAATACTCTTAACTTCACTGAAGACGGAATCACATATGTTATCCTTCCATTTTACAACAAAAGCGAAGCAGACAGCAGCATGAGAGCATTTGATGCAGAGTGTATTGAATATAACGGACAGAATGAAGAGAAACTGATCTCGCAGGCAAGGAAAGCCGCAAGATAGGATTCTTCATCTTCTCAGTATCCCTCCCTGCGAGGGATATTTTTTTTCATGCTTTCAAAGGTATGTCAAAACGCATCCTGTCGCGTGTGAGCACCGTGCGGGGAAAAATATTCTTTGCCTCTTCTTCGATTATCTTCAGCTCAGCAGTACTGTAGCGAGGAGAATAGTGCTGCAGACAGAGAGTGGACACGTTTGCATCCTTCGCAATATTTGCGGCCTGAGTGCTCGTCATATGCTTCTTCTCTCTGGCATGAGATTCAAGAGAGTGTTCAAACATCGCCTCGCAGAAAAGTATGTCTGAATCCCTGACAAAGGAAGAGATTTCAGGAAAATACTGCGTGTCTGTAACATAGCTGAACTTTCTTCCCTTCCTTGCATCTCCCATCACATCTGCAGGCTTAACTGTCTTTCCATCAGAGCTTATGACACTTTCGCCCTTCTGAAGCTTTCCCCATAAAGGCCCTACTGGAACATTCAGTTCTCTTGCCTTATCTGGAAAGAACTCGCCTTTTCTGTCCTTTTCCTCAAAAGAATATGCAAAGCACGGCTTTGTATGTCTTAAAGGAAAGGCTCGGATGACATACTCTTCATTTTCAAATATCACACCATCAGAAACTTCGCGGAAAATGATTTCATAGTTTATGTACATATCGAGAATCTTCCTGCTCTCTTCTATGTACTCTCCAAGGCGGGCTGGTCCGTAAATATATAAAGGCTCACTCCTGTCAACCTGGCTTGAGAGCATGAGAATTCCCGGAAGTCCTGTCACATGGTCTGCATGCATATGGGAAATGAAAACAGAATGTATCTTCTTCCACTTAAGATTCAGCATCTTTAAAGATACCTGGGTCCCCTCTCCTGCATCAAAAAGGAAACAGTCTCCCTCACGTCGCAGAAGAACGCTTGTCAGAAAGCGCCCGGGAAGAGGCATCATACCGGATGTACCAAGAGAAAAAACTTCAAAATTCATGAATTAAAAGTTTAGCCTAAGATCAAAATTAGGGCAATCAGGATGATGCATATATGTCGCTTATTAAGCCCACGCTCTTGGACGCGGAAGAGAGAGTGATCAATAACTTCTCTTTTTTCTCCATGGCATTGATGACATTCTCAACCACTTTCATATGGTATTCATAGTTTATAGCCATCGGATCAGAATAGCCGCCTGAAGAGCTTTTTCTTCCATAGATTCTTCTGATTTCCGCATCCTCAGGCCTCTCATCTGAAAAGGACCACTCTGTTATGCTGTCCTCCTCCATGCATATTGTCCCCCTGCTTCCATAAATAGAAATTCTCTTGCTCTCTCCCGGCCAGGATGAGATGCTTGCATTGATGCTGCCAAGCGCTCCATTTTTGAAAAGGAGGGCAACAGATGCGTTATCCTCCACTTCAACCTGATGGAAAAGACTCGTCTTATATGCCTTTAAGGACTCGACTTCTCCTGCAAAATAAAGGAGAAGATCTATTGCATGTATCGCCTGGCTCATCAGAACACCGCCTCCTGTGTTCTTATAAAACCCTTTATAGGGAGAAGATGAGAAATATGATGGATCGCGGTACCAGAGCACATTCGCCATGAAATAAGAAAGCTGACCAAGCCTTTTTTCATCAAGCGCTTTCTTTATTACAGAAACAGAAGGAAAGAATCTTGACTGAAAGAATACTGAAATCAGAGTTCCGCTTGTCTTCTCAAGATCAAGCAGAGCATCGCATTCCTCTTTATTCATGCATACAGGCTTTTCGATAATAATGGCACGGACTGAGCCTTCTATGCATTTTCTTGCGATCTCAAGATGTGTTGATGGAGGGGTTGCGATAAGTACAAGGTCAATTCTTTGAGAAAGAAGTTCATCAAGGGTGGCAAAATACCTTATGCCGTGAGAGAGCGCAAAACGCCTTCCCTTCTCCTCTCCTCTGTTGACAGCTCCTATAATCTCCACTCTTTCAAGCGATGAAAGAGCCTTATAGTGCACCTCTGCAATGCTTCCGCAACCGATTATGGCAGATCTTATTCGCATTTGATCATCTCCTGAATATCCAGACGGGAATACGTTTTTATTGTAATCATTATTGTAATGAAGGAAACGAGAAGGAAGGAACTGATTATAATGGAGAAATCGAGAACAGGGTAAACGATGTCAAATGACATAAGGTAATTGTCGAGGGCTGCGATATCAAAAGATGATATGAAAGCCAGAAGCGGCTGGATGAAAAACGAGAAAAGAAGAGCTAGCAGAAGTGCTGATGCCGCCGAAATTGAGAGCTCTATCATTATTATCTTCAAATAGAGCCCTCTTATTTTCTTTTTGCTCATTCCTGAAAGGAAAAGGAGCGCTATGTCTTTTTTAGACGAGTCAAGAACACGCTGTGTAATGAAAAAGGAATAGAATGCAGAAAGAGCTGCGAGCAGTGTGAGAATCACCAGGAGCACAGAGGAAGAGAATGATACATTGGAATAAATTGAGGAATAGATTTCCTTATACGAATATGATGCAATCCCTTTTTCAGCCAGTTCTTCGACAGCAGAATCAAGAAGGCTCTCATCCTCTAGGATTATCTCCTGCTTCACCTCTGATGACAAAAGAGAGAAAGGCGCATACATTATCGCCTCATCAAATTCATTGTAGCCAGAAGAGAAAATCTTCTCCACTTCAAGAAGAACAGGCCTTGTCCTGTTCTTATCCTCCTCATAGATAAGACATGTAAAGCGTGAACCCTCAGCAACATCAAGTGTCTCTGCCATTTTCTTTGAAATTACAACACCGGATTCGGGAGCTTCATCCAGATTCAGATAATCAAGCCTCTCATCAGAAAAATACGATGAGTAGTCAACTGCCTTGATATATAATGCGGCAGAGGATGAAGAGCTGAAAGCAAGAGAGTTCGCTGTCTTCACATAATAGGTCTCAAATCCCGGAATTTCGCTTAAACTCTCTGAGCTGTATACCTCTATATGACCGCTTCCAAGATATAAAAGGACCTTGACTATGCTTTCTGTCATGCTCTTTATGAATATCAGGGAGAAAAGAAGGATAAAAAGTATGATGATGACAAGAGAAAGATTTTTCAGCGCTGATTTAATGTTTTTGACTGAAAGAGCTTTTCTCTTTATGTACAGCATCTCATCTGATTTCTTCAATTGATCCTCCGCTTAGAAGCATGCGGCGTTCTGCACGCCCTGCAAGGTCCATATCGTGAGTTACAAGAACAAGAGACGTGGTGGCAAGAAGCTGGGTATCAAAAAGAAGGCGCTCGACTTCTGCCCGGCTTTTTTCATCAAGAGACCCCGTGGGCTCATCAAGAAAAAGCACAGAAGGCCTTGTGATAAGAGCTCGCGAAAGCGCCACTCTCTGCCTCTCTCCAAGAGAAAGCTCTGAAGGAAGATGGGACAGCCGCGTGTCCATCTGGACAAGAGAAAGCATGTTCTTTGCCTCCGCGTAGGCCTTTTTCTTCTCCTCTCCCCTGATCAAAAGCGGCATAGCCACGTTTTCAAGCGCATTGAAATCTTCAAAGAGAAGGGAATTCTGGAACATGTAGGAAATAAATGTCCTTCTGATTTCTGTCTTCTCATCGTCTTTGAGAAGAAGAGCATCTCTGGTGCAGTATAAAAGCTTTCCTTCTGTGGGACTCATCAAAAGGGCAAGAATTGAAATTAAGGTGCTCTTGCCGCTTCCGCTTTTTCCCACAATGGAGATGCTCTCTCCTTTCTTCACAGTGAGGTTGACATTTTTAAGTATTTCAAGTCTGCCGCTTTTCCTTTCATAGCTCTTCTTTATGTTTTCTGCACAAATCAGGACATCATCCATATATTATCTCCAGAATGCTCTTCTTCTCCTCCCTCTTCATATAAAAGAGACAGAAGATGATTACAAGTATGATTATAAGGCAAGATGCAATTATATATTCCCAGGCTGGAAATGAAAGCTCAACAATGAAAAACGGAAAATATGAAGAGAGTACGCGCTCAGAGATGGTGAGAACAAGAAGCGTTGAAAGCGGCGTAAGAATGATGGATGGAAGGATTGCAAGGATGAAGGAGAGGGTGAATACAAATCTGATTTTCCACCTCTTCATTCCAAGCAGGATAAAAGATGCCCTTTCTTTCCTCTTTATGGCAAGAAAGGCCTCGCTTTCATGCTTTATTTCAATCAGAACTATTAAAATCAGAACAGAGAGGACAAGGCTTGTAAGCACTCTCTCAAGAATGAAGGCTGAATACAGGCTCGCTTCCATTTCCTTCCATGTGACAAATTCATATCCGTTTTCCTCAAGTATGGCTGTATCATCTTCCCCCTTTACCGCAACAACCACTTCTGCGTCATCGCTTTTGTATTTCTCATCCATGATGATAAGGGATGAAGAAAACTCTGTCAGCTCTGTTGTAAAGCTTCCTGTCGGGGAAAAAGTGCGTACTATGGGTACTTTTCTCTCCGCTGAGGAAGAAAGTGTGGTGACAGTCACTTCTCCTTCAACCATTGCCTTAAGGAAAAGTGATGGGGGAAAGAGTATGTCATGATCAGAAGAATATGCTATTATGCCCCCGTCATATGAAGGACCTACATATCGTATTGTATACACACTGCCTTCACAAAGTGCCCTTTCCTCGCTGTATGAGAATACAGAAGCTGAAGGATACAGTTTTCTTATCTCACTTTCATCGGCATTTCTTACAACAATGTCAAAACTCTTTACATTCCTTATCTTCTCAAAGCGTGAGACTTCCAGAAATTTCATAATTGAAATCACAGAAAGAAGAATCACAAGGGAAAGGACAAGAGCAGCTGAAATCATGATGAGCTTCGAGCGGTGCCTGTTTTCTCTTGAAAGTGAATATCTGAAGGCTATGTTCATCAGAGCACCTCTATCTTAAGCAGACTTCTGTCATCATCCATGTATTTTAGAACCGCATAGGCCTTTCCAGACCTGTATCTTGTCTCTTCATGCAGGCGATAATCATAAGATGATGCAAGCTCATCATTTGAATATGTTTCTTCCAGTACGATTTTTCCATCTTCGTAATGCTCAGCCACCACTTTCTGAGTGTCTCTTGTCTCTCTTTTAACCAAAGATGAATCTTCATCATAAAAATATGCTGTCTCACTTTCTCCGCTGGAGAGAGAAAGAAGCAGGCCTTCATCTGAATATGTATACCTTGTGTTGTCAATGTCTATAGAGACCTTTCCATCCTCTGTGACAAAAAAGGCCGAGCTTGATGGGAAAATTATCAGGTTCTGCCCTGCTTCCTTTACTGAATATGCATCTTCTCTGCTCTGGTAATGGAAATCGGAGCCTGAAGGATAAAGATAGACAAGATCTGCCCTGTCAATGCGGCTTACAAGACCAGATGAGGTATATGAATAATGATAAATATTATTGCCATCAGAAGATGAGAGCATTTTCCCATCCGGAGAATATGTGTAGTATACAGAACCTTCTCTGCCGCTCTTTCTCAGAAGCCTTCCCTCATCATCAAAAACAAAGACTGTCTTTTCTCCACTCTCATCTATGATTTCATATTCATTTTCAGACACATATATCTTGCTCTTTATTTCCTTTCCATCAAGAAAAAGAGTCTCTTTCTCATCATCTGCTTCAATTTCATAGCCGGAAAGAGTAAGCTCACCAATTTTCTCTTTTTTCTGCATCAGTGCATTGGATCTGTAGTAGTCGGATGCACTTGATGAGAATGCGATGAAAAGAACAAAAAGCAGGACATATGTTTTTCTGATCATAGGCCAACCAGCTGATTCAAGAACTCCTCTTTATCAAATGGTGCTATGTCATCATACTTTTCTCCGTTGCAGATGAAGGCAACAGGGATTGAGAGCTCCCGTCCTATCTGCAGCAGTGCTCCACCCTTTGCAAGCGAGTCATATTTTGTAAGTATTATTCCGGAAACCGGTACAGCCTCATTGAAAAGATGGGCCTGGGATAATCCATTCTGGCCTGTAGTTGCATCGATTACCAGGAATCTGTGATAATTCTCCTCTTTGATTCCACGGGCCCTGATTACCTTGTCAATCTTCTGCAGTTCTTTCAAAAGGTTCTCCTTGTTATGCATTCTTCCTGCAGTATCTGCAAGAATCAGGTTCTCACCATGGCTGGATGCGCTTGTAATTGCATCAAAGATGACTGATCCCGGGTCTGCTCCCGTTCTTGACTTGACGATTCTCATGTTAAGGCGTTCTGCATGGATATCGATCTGCTCAACAGCTGCGGCACGGAAAGTGTCTGCCGCGGCAAGGAGAACCTTGTTTCCCTTCCTGCTGTAATATGATGAGAGCTTGGCAATCGTGGTTGTCTTTCCCACTCCGTTTACTCCAAGCATGAGGAAAAGAGAAAGCTCATCTTTTGGAATATCAACATTAAGTGACGAGATATATGGAGAAAGTATCTTCTTCATCTCCTGCTGTAGCAGAGACGGATCTGTAATCTTCTCTTCCTTGACTTTCTTTTTTAGCTCATCAGAGACGAGGCTTGTAAGCTTTGCCCCAAGGTCACCCTCAATGAGTGTGTCCTCAAGATTATCGAAGAACTCATCATCTATTTTCGCACCTGAAAAAAGGTTTTTCAGCTTCTCGCCGAGTTTTTTGAAAAAAAACATTAAAATCCCCTGTATACAGAATCTCTGTACTCAAATAAAGTATCTATTGTCCTAATAAGCTGGACAATGCTTATGCCTGCTGTGAAAGTGGAAGCGGCATCAAAGGAGAGTGAATAGATATTATTCACAACATCGCTTGCAACAGAAAGCCCAAAGAGGGCAAGAGTTGCAATAAGATTTGAATAGAATTCCTGCTTCTTCTCCTCAGTTTTGCCCTCATTATACAGTTTTTCATCAAGAAGAGATACTTCAACAAACGAACTCTTCTCATCATTCTGATAACTTCTGCTTATGTATCCATCCTCTGAAATGAATATGGAGTAAGGAAGATAGACGTTCTCTATATATGAGCCGACCTTGTCTCCCATATAATACATGGAATCAGCATATGGGATGCTTGAAATTGAAAGCGGGAAAGTCTCAGTCTCCTCAAAGACAAGAGGGATGCTGAGATATGGAGTTGAGACATTGACAGCAATCTCAAGGTCCTCAGAATAAGGAGATGAAAAAAGAAATCTGTTCTCTCCTTTTCTAACTATCGCATATGAGTCAAAAAGCTCATGAGACGAACATGTGAACTGACGCTCAGAAGAAAATGACAGGAGTGAGAAATCGGGAGAGAAGAAAAGCGATAAAAGAGTCCTCAGAATGGACTCTGTATAATCAAATGACGGGGAATAGATGAAAAAAACCTTCTCCTCACACCCCGCATAGATTGAAACCTCGTCCCCATCAACTAGTGAGAAAACTATCATATCAGCATCATTTTTTTGCTCGATATAGCTTAATATGTTCTCGTTTTTGTCAACGAGCAGAGACTTTTCTTCATCGCTGAGGACTATATCTGAAAATGAAAGGGAGAAAGATGATTCATCAGCCTCCCCCTTTTTGAGATTTGATACATCCTGCTCTCCTTTGACTTTTGAAGAAAGTGCTAATAGATAATCTCTCTCAAGATTCTCTTTTTCCCTTTTAAGAGCTTGAGAAAAGAGATCCTCATTTTCAACTTTGTCAGAGATGAATTCAAATGCATCCTTTATCTCAGAATAAAGAGCTGCATCAAGATTTGAAAAATCTGCCCTGACGTTGAATGTGACAGCGCTCAGTGCCGATGAGACAAAGAGGAGCAACAGGATTGAGACCCTACTCCTCCTTCTGCCAGTGAAGATAGCTTTCAATGAAGTCATCAATTTCCCCATCCATCACAGCAATGATGTTTCCTGTAGAGTAATTGGTCCTGTGATCCTTAACGAGAGTATAGGGCTGGAAGATATAGCTTCTGATCTGGCTACCCCATGCGATATCCTTCTTCTGGATTGCATTTTTCTCCCTTTCCTCTTCCTGCTTCTTCCTGTAGTACTCATAAAGACGGCTTTTGAGCATCTTGAAAGCCATTTCCTTGTTCATGAGCTGGCTTCTCTCATTCTGGCACTGGACAACAATTCCAGTCTCGTAGTGCGTGATTCTTACAGCGCTGTCGGTTTTGTTGACATGCTGTCCTCCCGCACCTCCTGCTCTATATGTATCAAGCCTGTAATCTTCCGGCTTAAGATCAATCTTTATGCTGTCATCGACCTCGCTGGTTGCATAAACAGAGGCAAAGGATGTGTGCCTTCTGCTCTGGCTGTCAAATGGCGATATTCTCACAAGGCGATGGACTCCGGCCTCTCCCTTGAGGTATCCGAAGGCATATGCTCCGTTTACCTTGATGCTGACGCTCTTTATTCCGCCTTCGTTCTCCTCAAGCTCAAGGATTTCCGTCTTGAATCCCTTTCTCTCGCACCATCTTAAATACATTCTCATGAGCATGCTTGCCCAGTCGCTTGCCTCTGTTCCCCCTGCTCCTGCATGTATTGTCAAGAAGAGATTGTTCTTGTCAAACTCACCGTCAAGAAGAGCCTTTGTCTTAAGCGGCTTGAAGCGCTCTATTACTGAGTCAATCTGTGCTTTCAGCTCCGCCTCAAGATCAGGATCCTCTTCAGAGGAATACATCTCGATGAGCTCTGAAACATCATCAATCTCGCTTATCAGGTCCTTCCACGGATAATAGCTTTCCTTAAGCGCATTCAGGCGTGAGAATGTTGATTCTGCCTTCTCCTTGTCATTCCAGAAATCAGGCTTGAGAGTCTCCTCTTCTTCTTTTTTTATCTTGTCAAGAGTATGTGAGTCTTCAAAGACGCCTCCATACTTGGTAGGCTTCAACTTTTACATCTTCAAACTGGCTTCTGTTATCTAAAAACATGCATTACTCCTTATTCTTTAAATCCTGCGACCTGAATATCAGGCGGAAAGTCTCGCTTTCCCCTTTCTTAATACTATAAGGAAAGGAAAATGTAAACTTGCTGTATAAATTAAATGTCTCGAGTCCAAGCACGGTGTACTGGCTCTGCTTCTTCACATCCTGGCTTATGGAAAAGCTCTGTGTGCTTGTAAACAGGATTTCAAACCCATATGAACTGGACTGGATGCGGAAAGAGCGTACATTATCAAGAGAGCCGAGCATCATAAGCATCTTCTGGTCTATCTGAGCAAGAGAGAAATCATCAAGCGAGAGATAGAAATTCACCTGGTATGATGCATCCTCCATATCCTGTTTTGCAATGATTGTGCTCTCCATCGTTATAGTCTGGCTTCTTATCTTATAGTGCTTTACAAGCGAGAACGGAAGATCATCACGCTCCAGGATGAATTCAAAATCCGTCTTCTGTCTGTTAAGGACATTGACATCAAAGGCAAAATATTTTGTCTTGAAGACTTTCGATGAAAAGCGGATTGTATCTGCAAAGGAATGCTTTATGCTGAAAGGAAGAAAAGACTTGTCAAAATGGCTCTTGCTGTCCACTATGTTCATTTCCTTCTTCAATAGATCAAGTTCAACAACAGATCCCCCAAGTGGAGAGAACACGAGGCTGTAGTTCTCGCTGCGGCCTGTGTAGTTGGTATATCCGGCCTCTTCGTAGTCATTGGTGCTGTGCACCTGAAAATCAGTCTTTGAATAAAGAGTCTTTTCCGCAGCAATCAGCTTCTTCCAGAAAGCCATGCGTTCAGAGCTCCTTAAGGGGCCGCACTGCGGGTCATAGATGAAAAGAGGACCTGTAAGCATAGTAGGAAGATCGTTTTCACTAATCTTCTTGATATCCCTGTCCTTCTTGTTCATCTGCAGTATTTCATTAAGAGTCAGCACACGGTTGAGCACATAACGGCACATCGAGTTTCTGACAAAGATATCACAGAAAGATGAGAGGTTTCCGCTATATGCATCACGGCCATACCAGCCCGAATCAAGATAGCATTTGCCCTTTTGCGAGAAATTCTCGACAAATGAATATTCAGCGCCCCTCTTGTCTGCTTCCTCGAATATTGTAAGAAAGACAGATGAGATATCATCTTCCAGATCCGGGAATGCTCTTCTGTTATATGCCTCCAGAAGCTGATCGATATAAAGGAATATGAAGACTTCAGCATCCGGGGACAGAGTGCAAAAATACTCCCTTATTCTTTCCTTTGTCTCCTCCAGTGTTGTCTCACCCTGAGCAAATGAAGATATGATGCGGGATATATTGTCATCAAAGGGGCAGATCCTCACCTTTTTTCCAAGCTCGCTCATCACCTTCACCTGATTAAACAGCTCCTTCTTGTCTCTCTGGCTGTATGTGGATATGACTACATTGGCAATCGAGAGGGATGAGAGTGTTGACACCACCTGAGGTGACCAGACCTCGCCGTAAAAGAATGCGCTCTGGGCTTTATAGGAATAGAGCTTTCTGATCATTGTGGTCATCTTCTCAATCTCATTTGCCCTCTCACGCGGAGTGTAAAGGCTCATTATGCTCTGATTAGCCATTCCTGTAAAAAGGCGGAGGCTTCCGCGCTTTACAAGCGTGGAAATAAGGAAGTTGACCTCGCTGTGCTCATCTGAGAAGAAATTCATCATCGCAGATGACTGATAAAGAGAAAAGCGAACATCCTCCCTGTCATAGACATATTTGAGCACCGGCTGATATATAAGACTCAGCGCACGCTTATAAGCGGCAGAGGGAACTGAAAAAGAAAGTGTGGTATACATCCCCAGTGCTATTTTCATATCTTATCTTCTAATTATGCATTTTGCAGGACAGAGCTCTGCTGCCTTTGCTGCATTCTCCTGATTTTTCGAATAGTCATTCCGTGAGAGATTATTCTCTACGACAAAAGGAGAAGAGTCAACCTTGTTGACACAGATCCTGCAGCCTATGCAGCCTCTCTGACAGCTTTTCCTGACTTTTGCTCCGCTTTCAGTGCTGTTGCACGCAACAAGATACTCTGCCGAATAAGGCACCATTCTTATTACCCCGTTCGGGCATACAGCAACGCACTTTTTGCATCCTATGCATTTTTCCTTGTCAACGACATATGAATTCTCGCTGTCAAGGCTTATTGCACCTGCAGGGCATACCTTGGCACAGGAACCCATGTGAAGACAGCCTTCCTTGCATTCGAGATTTCCTCCAAGAAGAAGGGAAAGCGCGTTGCAGTCTTCCATACCCTTGTACTCGTATGACTTTTTCGTGACTTCACTGTTTCCACGGCAAGCGATGAATGCAACCATCTTCTCCTTCACATCAACCTTAACGCCGAGGATTTCCCCCATTTTCTCAGCAAGTGCCTGACCGCCGGGAGAACAGAGTCCCGGCTCAGCCTCACCCTTGAAAACAGCCTCTGCATATGCTGAGCATCCGGCATAGCCGCATCCGCCGCAGTTTGCACCTGGCATTGCTTCTTCAAGAAGCAGAAGCTTCTCATCCTTTTCAACCTTTAGTTTTTTATCTGCAAACGCAAGTCCGAGTCCGAGAATAAGGCCGAGAATTGCGATTACTGCAAAAGACAGGAATATAGCCATCTATCTCTCCTTTAAGCCAGATGAAGATTCGTAATGAGGCTCTTGTCGAAAGCCATGAATGCCAGAGCCATCAGACTCGCTGATATGAATGTGATAGGAACGCCCTTGAAGACCTTCCTTACAGGTGTCATGTCAAGCTTTTCCCTGATGTTTGCCATAAGTATTATAGCCATCGTGAATCCAAGGCCTGCAGCGATTCCTGCAGTGAAGGATTCAAGGCAGTTATATCCTTCATCGATGTTTATGATTGCGATTCCGAGAACAGCGCAGTTGGTTGTAATAAGTGGAAGATAGATTCCCAGTGCCTGATAAAGGGATGGGCTTATCTTCTTGATTATCATCTCAACAAGCTGTACAAGAGCGGCAATGACAAGGATGAATGCGATTGTCCTCAGGTATTCCAAGGCAAAAGGAACAAGAAGGAATGAATATACTGCCCAGCATACTACTGATGCAATTCCTGTTACGAAAGTAACTGCCATGCCCATTCCTATTGCGCTCTCGCTGTTTTTTGAAACTCCGATAAAAGGACAGAGTCCCATGAACTGCACAAGAATGAAGTTCTGTACGAATATATATGTTACAAGTATTCCTACATAGCTCATTTCTCTTCCCTCCTCGTGCTCTTATAAATGAACAGTGCCTTCAGATAGCCCATGACAAGAAGCGCACCGCTTGCAAGGGTTAGGATGCGCACCGGGCTCTCGCTCAAAAGCGGGATTGTTATGACCCCGGAAAATGACCCGATCGGGAAAAGCGTTATAGTCCCTGCTCCAAGAACCTCTCTGATCAGTGCAATGAGGGAAAGAGAGAGTGTGAATCCTACTCCCATTCCTATTGCATCCAGCGCGCTGTCAAGAACTGTGTTCTTGTTTGCAAATGCTTCTGCTCTTCCAAGGATTATGCAGTTTACGACAATCAGGGGAAGATATACACCGAGGGCTTCATAGACAGATGGAACAAAAGCATGAAGAATCATCTCGACTATTGTGACAAACGATGCAATTACTACAATATAGCTTGGGATTCTGACTGTATCCGGTATTATCTTCCTGAGCATCGATATGACGATGTTGGAAAAAAAGAGCACGAAGATTACGCTTGCTCCCATTCCGATTGCATTTGACACCTGCGTGGAAACTCCGAGTGTCGGACACATGCCGAGCATGATTATGAATGTCGGATTTTCCTTGAATATTCCCTTTTTCAGCTCATTCATGTGACTCATACACCACCTCCAAGACTCTTTACATACTCACTGCCATTTCTGAGAGCCTCAGAAATGCCGTTGAATGTTATAGATGCTCCTGATACAACTTCCTGGTTCTCAGCAGAAAGATCGCTTTTTGATGAAGGAAGAGGAGAAGATCCACCAAGACCACGGAACATCATCATGTAGCTTTCATTCTCAGCTTTCTTTCCAAGTCCCGGAGTCTCGCTGTTTGTCCCGAGCTCTGCCTTGATAAGCTCACCGTCTGAATAAAACGATGCTATAACTGTCATTTCTCCGCCATAGCCGGATGTAACTAGTTCAAGAATATATCCCTTCTCTTCCCCGTTTTCATAAAGAGGAATCACAGATAGTATATCTTCGTCCATGGAGGCAATCTCGCTTCCCATCTCATATCCAGATGCTACAGATTGCATTGAAAGCATCTTGGCATTCTCTTCATTGACTGCAATACGCGGAGCAGTTATTGAATTCACTATTCCGCAGAGTCCTGCAGAAAGAGCACAGATTGCAAAGAGAATAAACCCTGTTTTCAATATAGTCTTCATCACTTTGCCTCCTTTGCTTTCTTTTCCTTCACATAGCCGAACCTCTTTGGCCTTATATAGCGGTCGATTGTCGGTGTGACTATGTTCATTAAAAGGATTGCAAGGGATACTCCCTCAGGAAGTGAGCCGAAATAGCGGATAAGGAATGTGAAGAATCCGCATCCGGCGGCAAATACGACCTGACCTTTTATGCTTGTAGGAGTTGTTACCCAGTCTGTTGCCATGAAGAATGCACCAAGCATCAATCCTCCTGAGAAAAGAGGAAGCAAGATTTCTCCGCCAAAGAGACCGTTTCCGCTGACTGTGCCCCCGAAGACCCATGAAAGAAGGGCAAATGAAGAAAGATAAATCACAGGAATATGCCATGTGATGACCTTCTTGATTATGAGGAAAATTCCTCCGGCAAGAAGAAGGAGTGCTGACACTTCTCCGATGCATCCTGCCATGTTTCCTAAAAATGCATCAACAGTATAGGCACTTATTCCTGTTGCCTCTGCCACCTTCTGCGCAAAATCTGTTGCAGGAATTCCAGACTGAGAAAGAAGGGCACCCGAAGAGCCAACAGTGCCTGATGAAAGCATTGTCTTGATGCTTGAAAGAGGGGTTGCAGAACTTACTGCATCGCTTTTCATCCAGAAAGGAAGGGAGAATGTGCTCATCTGGCTTGTGAAGCTGAAGAACACGAAAACCCTTCCGCTTAAAGCTGGATTGATCCAGTTGTTTCCAAGCCCTCCGAAAGTCCATTTGCTCACAGCAATTGCAAAAACCGATGCGATGATCGGGATATACAGCGGAACAAGAGGACTCATGTTCATTCCCACAAGCACTCCTGTGAGGATTGCAGAGAAATCCCTGATTGTATGCTCCTTGCTTATCTTATTCAGAAGATACTCAGTAAGGACACTTGCTGCTACAGAGACAGCGACAACGAGCACTGCTCTGATTCCAAAGGCCACAAAACCGAAGATGAGAGCAGGAAGAAGCGCGATGATCACATAAATCATTGCCTTGTCAGTACGCATGCTGTCATGAACATGAGGGCTTACAGTAACACTTCTCATTTCTTTTTCCTCCCCATCTTCTTTCCAAGTTTAAAGCCCTGTACAAGAGGAATATGGGAAGGACATGAATATGCACAGCATCCACATTCCTTGCAATCCATCAGACCCAGATCAATTGCGGCCTGGTAATTGCCGTATTTTATGTTGCGGAACATCTTGTTCGGCATGAGGTGCATCGGGCAGTGCATCACGCAGCGACCGCAACTCACGCAGTTGAAGGTGCTTTCATCCTCACTTACAGGAATAGCAAGCAGTCCTCCAGAACCTTTTGTGACAGGAGTGTTTTCATCAAAAAAGGCAAATCCCATCATCGGACCGCCAGAGATGAGACGGCAAACAGTATCGCACAGTCCTCCCGCCTGAGCAAAGAGATCATAGGCCTTGGCTCCAATTGGGGCAAGAATGTTCTTCGCCTCCTTCACACCCTCGCCTGAGACGGTGACAACACGCTCATAAAGAGGTTTGTCAAAAGCTACCGCCTCATAGAGCGCGAATACCGTGGAGACATTCGAGACAACTGCACCGACATCGATAGGAAGCTTTCCGGAGGGAACCATTTTGCCTGTAACTGCATTTATAAGCTGTTTCTCATCTCCCTGAGGATAGCGCATCTTGAGAGACACGACTTGTATATCAAGGCCACGTTCTTTTATAAGAGCCTCGAATTTCTCAATTGCATCTTTCTTATTAAGCTCTATTGCAATAAATGTCTTTTCTGCTGCAACAGCTTTTTTCAGGATCTCAATTCCCTCAAGGACCTCATCAGTCCTCTCAATCATCGTACGGTAGTCGCTTGTAAGGTAAGGCTCGCATTCAACTGCGTTTATTATAAGCGCCTCGACCTTCTTTCCTGTCGGAATCCTGAATTTGACATCTGAAGGGAATGTTGCGCCTCCTAAGCCGACTATGCCCATCTCCCTTGCCTTTTCTATTATCTGTTCACTTGAGAGATTGCTGTAGTCCTTCTTCTTATAGACAACCTCTTTCTGCTCTGCATCAACTGAAATCACAAGGGCAGGAGCATTTGCTCCGCTTGGAAGGACAATGCTGACTATATCCTTTACAACTCCTGAAAGAGGAGAATGCACGTTTGCAGAAATGAAAGAACTTGCTTTTGCAATAAGCTCTCCCCTTTCAACCCTGTCTCCCTTTTTCTTGAGCATCTCAGCAGGAGCTCCAAGGTGCTGAGCCATGGATATGATTATCTCATCCGGCTGCACAAGAGGCTCTATAGGTGAATTCTTGCTGAGATTTTTTTTATCATCAGGGTGCACACCACCCCATTTGAATGTAGAAACTTTGCTCATCAATTTCTCCCTTATGAAGAATTTTAGTCTACTTTTTCCAAATTTCAAACATCAGAATTCAATAAATCTTCCTTAAATATGGATTTTTACAATGCCTATAGGATAAAATAATAGACATGAACAGACTCTTTCAATTCGCTTTTTCTAAAATCAAGGGGGTGAAGGTCTATGCCCTTGTTGGAAGAAGCGGGACTGGGAAAAGCTATCACAGCAAGCTTGTTGCGAACAAATACAAGATCGACCTGATAATAGATGACGGACTCTTGATAAGAGGCAACAAGATTCTTGCAGGCCACTCGGCAAAGCAGGATCCCAATTTCATCACTGCAGTCAGGACTGCTGTCTTTGACGACGATGATCACAGGGAAGAAGTCATGAATGCTCTTTTGAAAGAGAAATACAAGAGAATCCTAATAATCGGGACAAGCGAGAAGATGATAGGCAAGATAACAAAGCGCCTTGAGCTTCCTGAGGCTGAGAAGATAATCCACATTGAAGATATTGCAAGCGAGGAAGAGATAGAAACAGCAATGAGAATACGCTTTACAGAAGGCAAGCATGTCATCCCGGTTCCTTCCCTGGAAGTTACCCGCTCATACCCCGGCATAGTCTACGATTCTCTAAAGATATTTGAAAAAAGAAAGAAGAAAAGGGACAATATCGAGAAGACAATAGTGCGCCCTGAGTTCAGCCGTCCTGACAAGAAAGAGATATCCAATCTTGCTATCGAGCAGATGGCAAAGCATGCAATAAGCGACTATGACAGCGTGATAAAAGTGAAGAAAGTCAGAAGCGTGAAGAATACTGACAACACATATTCAATCTACATAACGCTCCAGCTTCCGCTCAAGCATTATATGAGCACCACAATCTCAGACTTGCAGGAATACATTTCCGACTGCATAGAAAAGTATGGAGGCATCATGATAAAGAACGTGTCTCTTGAAATCGAGGAATGGGGCTAGACATCGTGGCTCTCTGCAAGAGACCTCGCGTTCTCGATTGTCACCTCTTCCTTTACAATATTCCTTGCTCTGCCGCTTTTTTTCCTCTTGCTCTTTGAAAGCTCTTCTGCAGCCGCGCTTCTTCGTCCGAGTGTTGCACCCGGTTTCTTTCTGGCTGAGGATGCGGCAACTGCCTTCTTCTGCACTTTTGCCTTGTATCCCATCGCCTGGAGAATAAGGGATGCTGTCCTTTCAAGCTCATAATTTGGAGGAGTCATCGGAGAAAGGAAGATCTTGAGCTGACGGAATACTTCCTTCTTCTTTTCATCCATGTTAAGGCTGTCTGCAAACGGGAGTGTTATAAGCGACCTGAAAAGGAAGAAATACATCTGGCTCTTTTCTGAAGGCAGACCTTCCTTCTTTGACGATCTGACATACTCATCAAGCTCCTTCAGACCCTTTTCCACTTCAGGAAAACCGATATATATCGAGTAGCTCGGAATAATGTATGCAAGCATCTTGAATCTCTTCAGTTCATTGAAAATCTCATATGCGCATCCGGATGAGAGAATCTTGTTCACCTCCTCCGTCATCCTGCTTGTAGAGACCATTTCAAGCTCTCCCCGGTTTTTCTTCAGGGCCTTCTTCACATCCCTCTCGTAATCAAAACCTGTTGTAATGTGGTACTTGATGGCCCTGATCATCCTCACCGGGTCTTCAGTAAACGAATATGAAAGAGGAATGAGCGAACGAATTCTCCTCTTTCTGAAATCCTCAAGAGCATTGTTGAAATCTACAAGCTGGTAATTACGCGGGTTGTAATAAAGGCTGTTTATTGAAAAGTCCCTTCTCTTGCTGTCCTGCTCTATCGTTCCGTAAATATTGTTGTTTCCTTCCTCGAAGTTCTCCTCGTCGCTTCTGAACGTGGTAACCTCGATTATCTTGTCATGGTTGAAATATAGATGGACGATACGGAATCTTCTTCCAATTATCCTTGCGTTCCAGAAGATTTTCTGTACCTGACGGGGAGATGCGCTTGTTGCTATGTCAAAATCCTTAGGCGCACGCCCAAGGAGAATATCCCTGACTGCTCCGCCGACTATATATGCCTCAAAACCTTCTGCCTGAAGCTTTCTTATTGCCCAGAGCGCATCACGGTCTATCTGGCTGTTCTTTATGGTATGTTCGTTCTGTGAATATATTTTGGCAACAGCGCGCTGTCTGTCACCTTCCTGTATGTATTTTGTAAACACTTAAGCTATTTTATTTTCAAAAATAATTTCGTTCAAGTGGAATGCACAACCCTTTTCATGATAGTTGTCTAGGCTCTTCCTTTGCTTTATTATTTAGCTATGATTGAACCAGTAATACTCAAAGGCTTCAAAGACAGCCTTCCAAAAGAAGAAATAGCAAAAAAGAACATACAGAGGACTCTTGAGGATGTTTTCTCATCCTATGGCTTTGTTCCAATTGACACACCGGTGCTCGAATACGAGAACATACTCCTTGGCAAGGGCGGAGGAGAAACAGACAAGCAGATATTCCATTTTGAAGACAATGGAAAGAGAAAGGTCGCCATGCGCTTTGACCTCACTGTCCCTTTTGCACGTTTTCTTGCGCTGCACTTCAACGAGCTTGCAATTCCTTTCAAGCGCTATCATATAGCAAAGGCATTCAGAGGAGAAAATCCTCAGAAAGGAAGATACAGGGAATTCATACAGTGCGATTTTGATATAGTTGGCGCAGACAATGCATCAAGCGACTTTGAGATCCTGTCTCTGATGAACTCATCATTCTCTGCCCTGGGGATAAAGGGATACACATTCTGCCTGGCACACCGCGGGCTTTTCAATGAATTCCTCTCATCCCTTATGCTTTCTGATAAAGCTGCTGATATCCTCCGCGCTGTGGACAAGATGAGAAAAATCGGGAAAGAGAAAGTTAAGCAGGAGCTTGAAGAAATCACAGGCAGCGGGGAAAAAACTGATAAAATAATTTCATACATCAGCGCAAATGAGAACAGGTCATTTACCCAGACGCTTGACTATATTTCATCCCTGATTGGAGAAAAGACAGAAAGCTATGAACGCATGATGAGCATCTACTCTCTTTTAGATAAAGCGGGAATCAAAGAGCACTTTGTTTACGATCCCTCAATCACAAGAGGTCTTGATTACTACACCGGCATAGTCTATGAGACATTCCTTTCAGAAATAGAATCAATTGGATCCGTGTGCTCAGGAGGAAGATACAACAACCTTGTAAGCCTCTACAGCAAGGAAAATCTTCCTGGAGTGGGTGCATCAATCGGTCTTGACCGCCTTGTTGCGGCCTTGAGTGAAATCGGCAGCCCGCTTGTGAGCAACACAAGAAGTGCGGACATTGTAATTTTTCCGAAGCCGGGGGAAGAAGAAAAGGCACAGATTGCTGCAGCAGAGCTCAGAGCACTGGGGCTCAGAACAGATGTGTATCTGCGCCCTGAGAAGAAGATGAAGGCACAGTTTGAATATGCAGAGAAAAACAGCATTCCTTATGCCCTCACTTTCACCTCAGAAGCTTATGCTCTAAAAAACCTGGCCACAAGAGAGAGCAAGGTCACTCTCTCTTTAAGAGAGGTTAAAGAGCTTTGCCAGTAGATTTTTATTCTCTTCCTGTTTACAAGCATAAAGATGAGATAATAAAGGCACTTGAAGAAAACCAGGTGATAATTGTCGAAAGCCCGACAGGAAGCGGAAAGACAACACAGCTTCCCCTGATATTGAGGGAAGCAGAATACGACAAGAAAGGAATAATCGGAATCACGCAGCCGCGCCGCATTGCTACACTCAATATCTCTGATTTCATAAAAAAGCAGATCGGTGATGATAAAAGCTATGTGGGCTACTCAATGCGCTTTTTTGACACCACCACAGCAGAAACACGCATCAAGGTCATGACTGACGGCATACTCCTTCAGGAAGTCAAGGCCGACAGCACGCTGAGCCGCTATTCTGTGATAATGGTCGATGAAGCTCACGAGAGAAGCCTCAACATAGACTTCATCCTCGGACTGTTGAAAGAGATAACAGAAGTGAGGAAGGATCTGAAGATCATAATATCGAGTGCGACAATAAATGCATCCTCCTTCAGCTCATTCTTCTCTTCAGCTCCTGTAATATCGATTTCAGGAAAGGTATATGATGTTGATGTCCGCTATAAGAGCATGATTCTTGAAAAAGGAAGGGAGGATGAATATTTCTTCAAGATAAAGAAGATAGTGGACGAAGCAATAAAGGAAAACCCAGGTGATATCCTCATCTTCCTTCCCGGAGAAAAAGAGATAAAGGATCTTGTTCTGATGCTTGAAAGCTCAAAGGAAAGAAAGCGCTACCAGGTCTACCCTCTTTACGGCAGGCTGAGCAGAGAAGACCAGGCAAGGGTGTTTGAGGAAACAAAAAAGGGAAAGACGAAGATTGTCGTTTCCACGAACATCGCAGAGACGAGCATAACCATTGACGGAATCACGACGGTAATCGATTCAGGTCTTGCGAGAATAAACTATTATAACCAGAACAATTTCACATCCGCGCTTGTAACTGCCATGATAAGCCGTGCAAGTGCAGACCAGAGGAGAGGTAGAGCCGGGCGCACAAGGGAAGGAAGGTGCTACCGCCTTTACAGCAAGGACAACTACAATGCAAGAAAGGAATACAGCGAGGAAGAGATCCTGCACTCGGATCTTGCAGAAGTCGTTCTCAGAATGAGCGAGCTTGGAATCTACAACTATGAAAGTTTTCCCTTCATCACAAGGCCTTCTTCCCGAGCACTTGAAAGCGCAGTAAGCACCCTTCTTGAAATCGGGGCAATAGATGAAAGGAGGATGCTCACAAAAATCGGGCAGATGATGATCAAATTCCCTCTCCTTCCCCGCCTTTCCCGCGTGATTGTAGAAGCTGTATACAACTACCCGAAAGTTCTGGACGATGTTCTTGTTGCAGTCTCTTTCCTGTCTACAAAGCAGCCATATGCCCTTCCTGTCGGAGAAGAGGCTGAGGCCAGAAGCATGCATGAGGCGTTCCAGGATTCAAGATTCGGAGATTTCATCGGCATGAGACGGCTGTACGGCAAATACACTTCTCTTGAAAAAAGAGAGGATAAGGAAAGCTTTGCTAAGCATTACTATCTCGATATCCAGACAATGGATGAGATTGTGCACATACATGCCCAGCTGTCTGATCTTGTAAGCGCTGAAGGCATTCCTATTACAGGCGGAGGAAGCATAAAAGAATATTTCTGCTGTCTCATATCAGGACTCAGACAATTTGTTGCGCGCAGGGACAGCACATCATACGCTTACCGCACTGCAGGAGCAGACAATATTTTCATACATCCGGGCTCAAGCTGGTTCCGCACAATGCCGGATTACATCATTGCAGGAGAAATAGTCAGAACCACAAAGCTTTATGCAAGAACTGTAAGCCCCATTGAGAAAAGCTGGATAATGGAGGTTTATCCGCTCTTCTTTGAGAAAAAAGAAAAAAAGAAGAAGGAGAAAAAGAAGGAGAAGGAAGAGAAAAAGAAAGCCACAGATGGGGAGTATAAGAACTATGAGATGAAAAAGAGCGGCAAGAAGATGCTTCCTGTAATCCCGTTTGAGGATCTGAAGAGCATTGAAGCAAGAAACAGCGATCGCTTCTATCTCAAGACAGGCTCTCTTGTTTTCAACAATCCTGTGAAATTCTCGAAAATAGACATGTATCTTTCACTTTTGAAGCCTGACAGCATAAAGCAGATAAAAGGTAGCATGAGTACCTCAGACAAAGACTTTCATAAAATGCTCTCTTGTCTTTTCCATGTACTGAAAGGGAAGAAAGGAGCTCTTATCTATTCACTTACAGGCAGTGAGGACCGGTACGCCCTCCGCCCTGCACAGAGCCTTGATGAAGCTGCAAGTGAAACTCTGGAGACCCTTTATGATGCTGTTGAATATATTCAAAAGAGCGACAAGAAGAAAAAGAACATGATTTATGACTGCATTGCAAAGATAGAAAGCGCACTTGGCCTGCGATAAAAAAGGGGCTCCTGCCCCTTTCATATCACTTATAATCCATTAGAAGAAACATCGGTTTTATATTTACTATCTCATCATATTCAAGCTGTGAGACCTTGACTGTGCTGTTGATCTTCTTCAGATCTTCTTTCATTACTGAAAATGCAGTGTTGATATCCTCAGCTCTTCCTTCCCTGATTACCCTGATTGTCCGTTCAAACACATCCGGGTGTGCATAGTAGTATGGAATTGAGAATCCATCATAGCGTTCAGTATAGCTCTTCATCTCCGCCCTTGCCTCTTCAAGCATCCTCTCAATTGCCCTTTTGTTGTTCTTGCCTGTCGGGATTATTGAAACTCCGGAAAACAGGAAGACTGCAGCAAGACCAAAGAGCGTGAAGTATATTCCAAAGTCACCTCTTTTTGTCACCAGTGAATATATTCCCCACGAAATTGCAGCCACACCAAGAAGGACGATGAAGAAGGCAATCCACTTGAGGGATTTCTTCGATCTGTTGTATGCCCTCATTCTTTTTGAAGCAATCTGCATCCTGACTGCAGTCTCTTTCTTCATCTCAATATATTCTTTTTGATGCCTCAGCTCTTTTACTGCATTCTCAGCACTCTCGGAAAGATTCTTCTTATATCTCTTCTCTTCTTCTTTTCTGAGCTTCTCAAGGCGCTCTTCACCCTGCTTTGAAAGTGTCTTTATCTCAGGATGTATCTCATTTATATATGAAAGAAGCATGTCTATCTGATCTTCTTTCTTTATTATCGCCTGTCTTTCCTTCCCCCCGTCATACTGGACCACAAGATAGGAAAGAGTTGCAAACATTCCCTTTCCTGTAAATCCTCCCTTGGTCATGGCAACACGCTTGAATACACGCTGGATTGCGCTGTAAGGGATATAGAATCTCCTGTCAAGATAAAAGCTGTTGATATAAAGTGCATCATAGGAAGAGCCTGCAGGACCGAATTTCCTTATGTTTTTCAAATCATCCTTGAGTCTGTACTCGTCAAACTGCTCGCGGCTCAGTGCACGTGGTCTGAATAAACGCATCACATCTCCTTTAAAAAAAGCCACCCTCGAAAAGAGAGTGGCTCTCTCGATAAAGATTATACTTATTTTGTCTTCTTTTTGTTAGCCTCAAGAGTTGAGTAATCCGGCTTTGGATCTCTCTTGTAGATTACAAAGAGGAAGAATGCAAGGAAAAGCACTGCAAGGATGATACCCACTGGGTATGCGATCTTTGTAGAAAGTCCGAGACATTCAGGTGCGCTGAAGAAGTATGTCATACTTACTGCGCTCATGAATGTTGCAGGTACTGCTGTAAGCCAGTAGCACTTCTTTTCCATGTAAAGATACATGCTTGCTGTCCAGAGAACAATCATTGCGAGAGTCTGGTTTGTCCAGCTGAAGTATCTCCATACGACCTGGTAATCAAGGAAGGAGATAAGAGCGCCGGCACCAAGAAGAGGTACACAGAGATAGAGTCTCTTGATGTAGTGGTTCTGGTCAATTCCGAACCAGTCAGCGATTGTAAGACGTGCAGATCTGAATGCTGTGTCTCCGCTTGTGATAGGACATACGATAACACCGATCATTGCAAGAGCAACACCGACGCCGCCCATTGTCTTCTGACATACATCGTAGATTGCTGCACTCTGACCCATAGCAAGTGCTTCATTGAGTCCTGTTGAGAGGAATGCACCAGCCTCTCCTGTCTTCTCATAGATTGCGCATCCTGCTGCTGCCCAGATAAGAGCCAGAACGCCCTCAGCTGTCATTGCTCCGTAGAATACGAATCTGCCCTGCTTCTCACTCTTCATACAGCGGGCCATAAGAGGGCTCTGTGTTGAGTGGAATCCGGAAATAGCACCGCAGGCAACAGTGATGAACATGAATGCCCATACAGGTGTTCCAGATGGATGCATGCTGTAGAAGCTGTCCCAGAGCTCTGGAATTGTGTATGCCGGATTTGTATAGATTCCGATGATTACTCCGATTGCCATAACAATAAGACAGAGACCGAATACCGGATAGATTCTTCCGATGATCTTGTCAATTGAAATGAATGTTGCAACAAAGTAATAAGCAAGGATGATGAATGTCCAGAGTGTTGTGTTGGCAATAAGTCCTGTAGCTCCTGTTCCGTTTTTGATGAGTGTTGTGACAAGGCCTGCAGGTCCTACCGCAAATACTGTACCAACCATGACAAGAAGAATAACAGAGACAACTCTCATGACATTCTTCATAATCTTACCCATGTAGATACCGCTGACTTCGCTTATTGAATATCCTTCGTTTCTCTCACTGAGCATACCTGAGAAATAGTCATGTACGCCACCAGCGAAGATTGTTCCGAAAGTAATCCATAAAAAGACAATCGGTCCCCAGAGTGCACCCTGCATAGCTCCGAAAATCGGGCCAAGGCCTGCGATGTTCAGAAGCTGTACGAGAAAGAGCTTCCACTGAGGCATTACAACATAGTCCACACCATCGTTGATCCTTACAGCAGGTGTTTCTCTGTCATCTGGAGAGAAGATATTCTCAACCAGCTTGCCATAAGTAAAATATCCTGCTATGAGGACTGCCAGACAAATGAAAAAAGTAATCATTCCTTTTTACTCCCCATTAAGTAAATTTTTCTTGATTCAATTTTCTCACTGTATACATAAATTCGCAACAGGAAAATACAGCAAAAGTAAAAAAAATAACCGGATCAGCGCGAAAATGATAAAATAATGAAAGGAGGATGCGATGAACAGAATCATAACCATATCAAGGCAGTTTGGAAGCGGCGGAAGAACTGTTGGAAAACTCGCTGCGAAAATGCTTGGGATCAAATGCTATGACCAGGAGATAATAGACAAGCTGGCAAGTGAGAGCGGATTCTCAAAAGAATACATAAAGGAGCAGGAAGAAGAGAGCAGAAGCCCCGTATGGTTTTTGAACACGCTCTCAAACCGCGGAGTAAATGCCCTGAGCAATCAGGACTATATCTGGCTTGCAGAGCAGAAAGTCATTGAGAGCATAGCAAAGGAAGGAGCATGCGTCATCGTCGGCCGCTGCGCAGACTACATCCTGCGCGACAAAGGATATGATCTGCTTACTGTATTCGTTCATGCATCATTTGAATTCAGGAAAAAAAGAATTGTTGAAGTATACGGTGAGACAGATGAGCCCACGGAAAAACGCCTTTTGACAAAGGACAAGAGAAGAAAGGCGTATTATCAGTATTACACAGACATGAAATGGGGCGACTCGGAGCACTATGCCCTTTCTGTAGACACTTCTGTAATCGGAATAGAAAGAAGTGCATCATTTATTGCAGAAGTGTATTCAGAGCTTGAGAAAGCCTAGAACTTGATTCTTGCACTCTGAAGCACGGCTTCCTGGATTGTGTTTTTTTCAAGCGGGGTGAGGATCAGGGAGCCGAAATTCTTCAAAAGCACGAATTTCACGCTTCCCCCGCTCTTTTTCTTGTCCTTGCTTATTGCCTCAGCATAGCTGAGCCATTCGCCCCGTCCTATTTTTCTCTCAGTATTGTAGCCATAGCTGTTCATCAGCTTTACAGCCTTCTCATAGCACTCCTGCTCCGTGATTTTCAAAGCCCGTCCTGCATCAAGGGCGGCCCTCATGCCCCACACAACGGCCTCTCCGTGGCTGATCTTGAATGAAGAGATGCTCTCAAGGGCATGGCCGAATGTGTGTCCGAAATTCAGACAGCTTCTTATCCCTTTCTTCTCCTGTGGGTCCTGCTCGATATAATACTTCTTTATCTCAAGCGAGAGATATATCATCTTTCTGATTTTCTCTTTGTCCCTTGAAAGGATTTCATCCCTGTTCTCGACAAGGAAATTGTAAAGACTCAGATCATCGGAGAGAAATGCATGCTTGATGACCTCCCCGAGTCCGCATTTATACTCCCTTTCAGGAAGGCTTCTGAGCACGTCAGCAGATATTATCACCTCATCTGCTGGATAGAAAGTTCCTATGATGTTCTTTGCACCCGCATAATCGATTGCGCTCTTTCCTCCAATTGACGCATCCACCATGGAAAGAAGAGTTGTCGGAACAAGAGTAAGCCGGGTGCCCCTCATGTATAAGGATGCTGCGAGTGCGGCCATGTCAAGCACCACTCCGCCACCGAATGCGATGAACCTTGTATCCCGAGCTGAGCCGAATGAGAGTGCTGCTGTTATTATCTTCTCAAGATTTCTCATGCTCTTGTTCTCTTCTCCGCTGTCAAGGACTATGTTCTTTTCTGGCAGGCGGGAAAAGAGCATTCTGGTATTTGTGTCAAATATCCAGAAAACATTATCCCCATAGGATGAAAGATAATGCGACAAATCCTTTATGTCCGATGCGAAGAGCACCTTTGTATCTTTTGTTCCCAGAGCACAAGAAAGTCTTTCTTCCATAAAAGAGAAAATAGCACAAGAGGAAACATCTTTCCATAAGATGCGATTGCTTTTTTTGTGTTTTGCCTACATTATATTCTCGTGACAAACTATTTCGATTCAGCAGCCACTACAACAGTTGATCCCAGGGTTCTTGATGAATACATAAGAGCAACAGAAGCCTATCAGGCAAATGCTTCAAGCGTGCACAGGCTGGGACTTGAGGCAAGGAAGGCATTTGAGGATGCAAGAAGAAGATTTGCCCTCGCCCTTAAAGTAAAGCAAGAGAGCATAGTCTTTACAAGCGGCGCGACTGAGAGCATAAACATCATCTTTTCTTCCCTTCTTCGCAACCCGAGTCCGGGAAAGGCCATTATTTCTTCTGCCGAGCATGATGCTGTCTCATCCTTCATTCCCGTTCTGAAGGAAAAGGGTTGGGAAATTGACATAATACATCCTAAAAAGGGAAAGATAAGTGCTGAAGATTTATATGCACGCCTTGACAGGAACACCAAGATTGTTGCCATCATGGCTGTCAACAACATACTTGGAACAGTCTTTGACATAAAGAGCCTTACCTCTGTGACAAGAAGATTCGAAAAGGAAAATGGAAAGAAGATTTTCTTCTTTTCTGATATGGTGCAGGCCTTTGGCAAGATAGATTTTTCCCTGGAAGACCTGGATGTGGATGCGGCAAGCTTTTCTTCTCATAAGATCCATGGCGTGAAGGGATGCGGGGCTTTATATCTGAAAAACAGCGCAGCTTTCACATCCCTTTCCCGTGGAGGAGGCCAGGAGAGGGGCCTGCGCGGAGGAACTGAGAACATTGCCGGTGTACTTGCCTTTGTGAAAGCGGTGGAAATATATCTAAAAGAGAAGGAAGAAAGGGATGAGAGAGTCAAGAGAATAAACTCCATAATCAGAGATGGTCTTGAAAAAGAAGGCTTTAAGATACTCTCACCAGAAGATTCGAGTGCCTATATAATCTCATATGTCTCAACATGGCCAAGCGAGGTCACAATCCGCATGCTGTCAGATAAGGGCTTTTATGTTTCCGGAGGATCTGCATGCAGCAACAACAGCAGGGCAAGCGGAAAGAAGATACTCACAGAAATGGGAATCGATGCGCGGGAAGCTGAGAAATCTGTCAGAATCTCCCTTTCAAAGGACAATACTGAAGAAGAGGCATATAATCTGATAAATGCAATAAAGGAGATTAGGAATGTCTGATAAGCTCTATCTCATAAAGGAAGGAGAAATATCGCTCAAGGGCGGCAACCGTCATGTTTTTGAGCGCAAGCTCAGAGATAATATCAGGGAGAAATTCAAAGGATATTCTCCCAAGATCGAGCGCCAGAAAGGAAGAGTTTATCTCTATCTGGATGAAAAATGCAGCGATGCCTTCATCTCTTTGATGCTTGAAAAGACATTCGGCATCACAGGCTTTGCACGGGCATACAAAGCAGAAAAGAGTATTGAAAGCATAATGGAGAAAGCAAGGGAAATACTCCCCTCTTCCCCGTTTGAGGACGATGGAAGATCATTCAGAATCGACTGCAGAAGAGAAGACAAGAGCTTTCCGCTTTCCAGCCATGAGATCTCAATCAGGCTTGCATCCCTTGTCCACGGGCTTTATCCGAGCCTTTCTGTGGACCTGAAGAATGCAGAGTACACACTCTATGTGGAAGTCAGGGATGATGTATATCTTTACTTTGACAGCACTAAGGGTGCCGGAGGTCTTCCTGTTTCAACAGCAGGACGAGCTGTTCTTCTTCTTTCTGGAGGAATCGACAGCCCTGTTGCCGCCTACTATATGGCAAAACGCGGAGTAAAGCTTGACTGCATATACTTTCATGCATACCCCTACACAAGCGACGAGGCACTTGAGAAAGTAAAGAAGCTTGCCTCTTTGATTGCCCCATATCTTGAAGGAACAAGGCTTTATGTCGTTCCGTTTACGGAAGGGCAGCTCAGAATAAAGAAGAAAAGCTATACAGACGAGACAACGCTGATGTTCCGCGCAAGCATGATGCAGACTGCAGAGCGCATTGCGAAAGCAAAAAAAGCAACTGCCATCGTCACGGGAGAAGCTCTTTCCCAGGTTGCAAGCCAGACACTCAGCGCGATGAACTTCACAGACAGCATGACTAGCCTTGTAGTCCTCCGCCCCCTTGTCGGCATGGACAAAGAGGAGATTATAACAGTGTCAAAGAAAATAGGCACATATGAGACAAGCATCCTTCCATACGAGGACTGCTGCGTGATTTTCTCCCCAAAGCATCCTGTAACCAATCCGGATAAAGAAGAATCAAGAAAGCACTATGAGGCGCTTGAGATGGATGAGGAGATAGAAAAGGCAATAGAGAAAATGCAGGTGTTCTATTTCAACGCAAGGGGAGAGGAAGAAGACAAGAGTCAGAAGAAAGAGGCTTTATTGCTGTCCTGTATGTGGGTATAAGGGAAACGATGACAGAATAGCGGCGATGAATATCTACAAGAGAGGAGTGGATAAGATAAGACAAACTGACTGATGGATATATTCTTTCAGTCATGGGGTGCGGTCAATCATCCCACGATGTAACGCCACCTGCAAGTCTGATGAGGAAACTGCAGGAATCAAAGGCAGGAGGCTTGAAGCCGTCAGTACTGCCGGGCAGTTACAAGCTGGTGCCCTTCAGGGCAGCGGTAGTTGACGACTGTCAACAAGCCAAGAATATGCCGGTACTATTTTGATTGTCAGCCCGTTTTCCTGAATTGTACGCTCTTCATGATCTGTTATAAGCAAAAGATTCCTGCATCCGGTCTTCTCAGATGCAATCATAAGTCCCTTTATTTCTCTTTTGAATGTACTTTTTTTTGATATGTCATAAGACACCTGCACGGCAAGTTCCGTGTTTCTCCCCCTGCAGACAAGGAAATCACACTCACCGTTTCTCTCCTGAAGATATGCAATATCCATACCCTGAGATCTATATCTTCTCAAAAGTTCGATAAGCACGACAGTCTCAAGCCTCCAGCCGAGATTTTCTCCAGCAAAAGCATCCTTTCTTCTGTTCATCAGCGCAATGTCTACAGGATAGGCTTTTATGTTGTGGACTCTAATCTGACTTTTATATGAATGCTTTGAGACCATGCACAAAAGATAAGCCCTCTCAAGGTACTCTACATAGTTATCTGCTGTGTGTGACGATTTGAAACCGAATTCCTTACTGAGATCCGCACTGTTTATTTTCACAGGGGCTATATTCATCAGATGCTGTGCCATTCTCTCAAAAGATGCTGTATATCTGATGCCATATCTCTTTTCTATATCGTTTTTGAGTATGCCGGAGACAAGCTCATCAATATATGCTTCTTTACGGCTCTCTCCCATAAGTTCAGGGAAGCCACCATTTTTCATATACTCATCAAAAGCACCGCGTAAAAGGCCTTTCTCTTTAGTTGTACCATGAGCAATGGGTAATTCTTTTGCCTCACAGTATTCAGCGAAGGAGAAAGGAAAAAGCTCAATTGGAACATACCGTCCTGTCATATGGGTTGCAAGTTCGCTTGAAAACAGTTTTGCATTTGACCCGGTCATGAGAATATGCATTCCTCCCCTGAGCAGTCTGTTAACAAAGTGCTGCCAGCCGTCAACATTCTGAATCTCATCAAGAAAAAGATGATTGAAATCTCCATATATCTGATAGAGGCATTCAAGTGCCATATTGAGATCTTCAGCTTTGAAATCAGTCAGGTTCTCATCTTCAAAGTTCAGATAGGCGAATTTCACTTCTGCCGCCTTTATGACATTGACACAGAGCGTGGATTTCCCGGACCGTCTGACACCTATGACAACCTGGGCAAGTCTGCTATTCAGATTCACAAGACTCTCTTCTTTTCTGTGACACCATTTGCCTGAAAGAAGCGTCTCAAATTCCTGTTTCTGATCCCTCAAAATCGTTTCAAGCTTTTGTCTTTCCATGGTTTGATTTTAGTCTGTATTGCAATAAAATACAAGTTTTATTGTAGCTCTAATGCAATAAATTACATGTTTTATCCTGTCTCTATTGCAATATTTTCATATTTTTGACTGTTTTTCAGTGCAATATTTAACATCCCTGTACTTGTCAACATAAGTAGACAGAAAAAATAATTATTTTCATTTTTTATTTTTAGAAGTTTACATAAGCGATGTTTTTCACTCAGTGGTTTTTTCAAAAGTAGACAGAGGCTCTTCCACTGAAGGGGGAATACCCTCTTTCCTCCATGACAATTTGGTCTTGATGCTGTTCAGCTCTGCCTTCTCTTCCATCTTCTTCCTGACGAACTTCGGCACCTCAGAAAGCTCTCTGCTGCTGAATGTATCCCTATGCTCAATCCTGCCATCCATGAATGCCTTATAGAACATCTTGGGTGTCATGTAGCCGAGGGAATATGCAGGACGCTCGGTGTTGTAGAAATCAACATACCGAGTAATTGTCTGTTTCAGATCATGGCTTTCTGCGAGGTGGAAGTCAGTCATAAGCTCTTCCTTTATCCAGCCGTTCAGCGACTCGTTGACAGGATTGTCGGTAGGTTTTCCTGCTCTGGACATGGATCGCGTGATGACTGTGTTCTCAATCAGCTCATTGTATGCCTGGGATGCATACACGGAACCTTGGTCAGTATGCAGTATCACAGGACCGGTGCAGCCTGAAGCCTCCAGGATTGCTATGACCTGTTCAAGACCGTCTATGTACTGCCTCCTGTCGCCCCGTCTTTCTGCGAGACTCCATGAGAGTATCTGTTTCGTAAAGACATCGAAGTAGAATGTGACTTCATAATATCTCCCGTATCCCGTATGGAAGGCTGTCATGTCTGAGACGATGACCTGGAATGGCCTGTCTACCGTTTCCCATGTGCTGAATATGAGGTTGGGGAACCTGTCACGGATCTTCCGGGGCTTGTGATGCACCTTGTGCTTCGTCTCGGACCTGATGCCAAGGAACCGGAAGATCTTGTAGGTGAAATTCTCTGAAATCTTGATGATGCCATTGATCCTCAGGTATGCGCAGACCCATCGGTATCCATGGGACGGATGCTCTGCATGGGCTTTTGCTACTGCTTCTATGGCTCTTTGCCTTTTGTTGCTGACCGGCTGTCCACGCTCCAGCCACTTATAGTATCCGGCACGGCTTACGCCCATGAGCTGGCAGAGGTCAGAGATGGAATAACAGTGTGACAGTCTCCTTACTATTTCGTATTCTTCGCTCTTAAAGGAACGTATTCCGGTTTCCCATCCTCTCCCGTTCTCACACAATAGCTTTTTTTTAACCGCTCATTCTCTATGGTCAGCCGAATCAGCTGCCTCTTGTAGTTCTCCGCACTTTCATCCATGCCTTCCGGAAGCAGGGGAATTGCAGGGCTTTTATCGCTCATGCGGTACAGCCCCTCTATTCCTTTCTCGTCATACAGCCTCATCCACTTCCTCAGGCTCTGTACGGTAACGCCATTCGCCTCACAGAAGTCTCCAATGCTGATGTTTGGATTGTCTCTGAATCTCTTTATCAGGAATTCTTTCTCAAGTGCATTCAACTGCTTTCCCATGCTTCTTCTCCATAAGAAATTATCTTACAGCTAAAGGATTATTTTTCTATCCTTTTCTGTCTACTTTTAGAGTAGCAGCA
>CASDRU010000007.1 GCA_949283305.1 uncultured Spirochaetales bacterium
ATTCATGAATATCCTGGTGACCATAGCAGAGTGGAAATACACGTTCCCATCCCGAACACGTAAGTAAAACGCTCTAACGCCGATGGTACTTGAGCTTGCCTCAGGGAGAGTAGGTAGTTGCCAGGTTTTTTTATTGTCTTTTTGCCATTAAATTTAATTTATTTATGATATTATAATTCTATTATTAATAATAAATATAATATTATATTTATATCATTCTAATTTATATACAATACTGAATAGTAAGTTACATATTTTTCATTGATTCCATCTGCACATTCTTGAAACACTTTTAATTTCTTCTGATTATTTAAGCATGAGAGTTGAGGATTATTACAAGGCTGTTGCTTACCCGGGGCGATCAATTGCCGCAGGCTTTGACTTTGAGGGAGAATTCTTTATCTCCTATATCGTGACAGGGAGAAGTGCATCAAGCAGAAACAGGATAATGAAAGAAAAGGATGGTGGGCTTTGCCTTCTTTCTGCTGACGAGAGCAGCAGCAAGAACTCCCATCTGATTTACTATGATGCTTTGCATGAGAACAGCGATTATCTTGTTCTTGCAAACGGAAGCCATTCTTCCTTTATATTCAGCTCTCTTGTATCAGGGCTCTCCCTTTCAGAAATCATTACCAAGATGGATTATGAAGATGATGAAGTATCGACTGCCAGGATTGCAGCAGTGTTTTATAAAAAAGAAAGATCATATGCACTGATGAGCGTATATAAAAACGAGAAAGGAGGTGCGAAGCGCCGGATATACAGATATGATGAAACTCCATTTGTTCATGCTATAAGCACATATTCCGGCTCTCTTTATGATATTTCTCCTTTTAAAGAGGATCCTCCTTCTCTTTTTCTCTCTTCCAGCTGTGCATCTGATGCAGCTGAAGCATTATATTCCTCAGTAAGTGAAGATGTAAGGGTATCTGTGTATGTATCATATAAAAATGAAAAAAGAGTATTAAACAGGATTTCAGATGAAAGGATTGATTTGAAATATGGCCTGAATCCCGAGCAGAAAGGTGCATACTGTTATAAAGAATATTCTCTGCCGCTTAAGATTCTCAATGGAAAGCCCGGTTACATAAACATTCTTGATGCTCTAAATTCATATGCTCTTGTACGTGATATGAGAAAAGTATTTTTAATTCCCTCTGCTGCAAGCTTCAAGCATGTATCCCCCTCTGGTGCTGCATTAGCTATTCCTTTAAGCGAAGAGGAAAGAAAAATGTATTATGTGAAGGAAGGTGAAAATCTTTCTGATATCGCAGTCGCATATATCAGGAGCAGGGGCACTGACAGAATGTCCAGCTATGGTGATTTTATAGCTCTCTCAGATCCTTGTGATGAATGCACTGCAAGAATAATCAAAAAGGAAGTTTCTGACGGAATCATTGCCCCTTCCTATTCAGATAAAGCGCTTGAAATCCTCAAAGAAAAGAAGAAAGGAAACTATGTTATTCTCAGAATCGATGAGAATTATGTTCCAAATAATTTCGAGAAAAGAGAAGTTTATGGTATAACACTGGCTGAGGAAAGAAATACAAGACTTCCAGAGGCAGATGATTTAAAAGACATAAGAACGGATAACAAGGAAATAAGCGAAGAGAAAAAAAGAGATCTTCTGCTTGCGCTCTTAGTCTTGAAATATACACAGTCCAATTCTGTTGCAGTTTCCTATAACGGACAGAGTGTTGGAATTTCAGCAGGACAGCAGTCCAGACTTCATTCAGTGCGTCTTGCATGCACAAAGAGCGAGCGCTGGATTCTCCGTCATCATCCGTATGTGCTTTCCCTTCCATTCAAGGACAGCCTCAGCAGAAACGATAAGGACAATGTAATTGAACAGTATCTGTCTTGTGATCCTGAGATAGATGTAATCTCATCCTGGCAGGATTATTTTACTCATGAGATAGTAAGACTGACTGAAGAGGAAAAGCATGCCTTCATATCATCTTTCTCTACTCTTTCTCTAGCAAGCGATGCATTCTTTCCTTTCAGGGATAATATTATAAGATGCGACAAGACAAATATAAAATATATAGCAGTCCCATCAGGATCTATTAGGGATTTTGATATAATTGATGAGGCAAATAAAAGGAATATGATAGTATCTTTCCTGCAATACAGATTATTTCATCATTAATATTATATAAAATTTATATTTTATAATTTAATTATTATATTATTTTTATGTTATTAAATACAATTTAGTCAAATATGACTTTCTCTCTCGGTACAAGTTTTTTATTGATGGTATCTTAAACTGTGTTATCATAGAAAAAAAGGAGGAAGAAAGGTGAAGAAAACAATGCTGATTTTGTTTGTTCTGCTCATTTGCTTGACAGGCCTTGCAGCAAAGAACGCTAATCATTATCCGATGGTAGTACTTGGCGGACAATATTTCGACACAGAGCGATATTATAGTGATGGAGATATATGGTTTGATGGCCAGAAATTCACTTTTTCTGCAGGTGCATCTTACACAGGTTATTTCTGGGGAGGAAGCATACCGGGTGCGCAAGATACAGTAAAGCGCAGAGCTTCAGGGGATGTATATGAGCCAAGAAGGTATTCTGCAACTCAAAGTTCGCGGGGCAATGCAAATGTAGAAAAAGTTAAGCCATACCATACAGTCGGAATGAATTTTTCGACAACATATTCAAAATTTTATGAAAAACCTAATGAAATGAATGATTATGACAGATACTTAGATTATTATGATGTATATCTTGCATCTATTTCCGTAGCTCTTCGTCAGAAAATAAATGACTTCATGTTTGTCTATGAAAATCCAGGAATAATGGGAGGTATGTGGTTTGCTGGCGTCACATGTGATGCAGGAGTTATGTTTGATTTCAAGTACGCAACGCTCAATGTCGGGCTTAAGGTATCTTTTGGCTATAATTTCATGGTAGAAATGATAGATGTTCCTACAATGATTTATTTTGGTGCAGGTTATTCATTCTAAAAGGAGTGTTTTGATATGAAAAAGATTTTGTTTGTTTTAGTTTCTTTAATTGTTTTATTTGGTTTTACATCATGCAGCTCTACAGAAGCTCCAGATTACGGCTATCTTGGAATGTTCCCGATGAGAGATGTTCCTGTAGCAAATATCGATGAACTTCAGAGCGGAAGTTTTGAGGTTCTTGGAATGGTCACAGGAGAAGCAAATGTATCTATAGAATATCCATATGATGGAGATACACAGGGTTATGGCTCTCTTGAAATCCTTGATGTTGACAGAATGTATTTTGGGGTAGATCTTTTCAGCCGCAAAGGTCAGCCTTATTTCATAGCTCTCTCAAATGCAATAAACGAGATGACAAAGAATGCCAGGGAAATGGGAGCATCCTTTGTGACATTCCCAAGCTACACTCTTGATCTTGTGGACGGAAGGATACATGCAGTAGTTTCTGCAACAGCAGTCAAGCTTGTAAATCCTCCAGAGGAGGTTATAATCAACCATTCATTGCCTGATACAATAATAAACTGATATAATTAGCTTTGTTAACTAATATGGGCATGAGTTTTTCATGCCCATATTTATTTGAAATAATTTCATTACATGCTTTAAATTAAAATCAAATTATGGTATTTTCTCTTTCTGTATGATTACGCGTAATGAGAATATAAGAAATATAGCTATTATTGCACATGTTGATCATGGAAAGACCACATTGGTTGATGCTCTTTTCAAGCAGAGCGGACTTGTTGGAAAAGGTCTTGATGTTGACCGTGTCATGGACAGCGGTGAAATAGAAAGAGAGCGTGGAATCACGATAAATGCAAAGAACTGTGCAATAAGATGGAAGGGCGTTAAGATAAACATCATCGACACTCCGGGCCATGCTGATTTTGGAGGAGAAGTTGAAAGAGGACTTTCGATGGTCGATGGAGCAATCCTGCTTGTTGATGCAGCTGAAGGACCTCTTCCTCAGACAAGATTCGTTCTTGAAAAAGCACTTAAGAAAAAGCTTTCTATAATTGTTGTTATAAACAAGATAGACCGGCCTGATGCAAGGGCTGAGGAAGTTCTGGATGAGGTTTATGATCTTCTTCTGGAGCTTGGCGAAGATGAGAGCCTTCTTGATGTTCCAGTCTTCTATGCAAACGGAAGATCAGGAAAGTGCGGAAAAAAGCTTGATGAGATAAAAGATAATCTCTATGAGCTCCTTGATGCAATTATAGAAGAAATCCCGGCACCATCATATGATGATTCTGAGCCTTTCCAGATGCTTGTATCTGATCTTTCATATTCTGAATTCCTTGGCCGTCTTGCAATTGGTAAGGTAATCAACGGAACTGCAAATACAAATGACATTCTTGTTTGTGTCAAGGAAGACAGGACTGAACAGCTCAGGGTAACTAGGCTGCAGGCATATGATGGCCCTAAGTTCAAGGATACAGATAAGGTTGAAAGCGGGGATATCATTGTCCTGAGCGGCGTAAATGATGTCTCAATCGGTGATACTATCTGTACTAAAGAGGAAATAAAGGCACTTGAGAGGATAACAGTTGATGAGCCTACTGTATCAATGCTCTTTTCAAAGAATATTTCACCTCTTGCTGGAAAAGAAGGAAAGATTGTTACAAGTGCTAAAATCTGGGAACGTCTTCAAAAAGAGGCTCTCAGGAATGTTTCTATCAGGATTGAGAAGAATGCAGACGATACATTCACTGTAAAGGGGCGCGGAGAGTTCCAGATGGCAATCATCATCGAGCAGATGAGAAGAGAGGGATTTGAGCTCTGTGTCGGAAGGCCAAAGATCATCTTCCATCAGGATGAGAATGGAAACAAGACCGAGCCTGTTGAAATCCTATATATTGACTGCCCTGAGGATTCATCCGGAGTTGTAATGGAAAAACTTGGAAGGAAGAAAGGCAAAGTCCTTGATATCTCATATCCTGGAAACGGGAGAGTGAAGATGCGCTTTGAAATTCCTTCCCGTGGCCTGATTGGATACCGCGATGAATTTCTTACAGACACCAAGGGTTTTGGAATCATGAGCAGTTATCTTAAAGGCTATGAGCGTTACAAGGGCGATTTCCCTGAGCGCTATTCAGGATCTCTTGTATGCGACAGAGCCGGAAACGCGGTTGCTTACGGAATATGGGAGCTTGAGGACAGAGGAAGATTCTTCATTGTCCCTGGTGATGAGGTATATGAAGGGGAAGTTGTCGGAGAAAGAAACAGGGATGGAGATCTTCTTTTGAATCCCACAAGAACAAAAAAACTTACAAACCTGAGGGCAAGCGGAAAGGATGAGGCAGTAACTCTTATTCCAGTTTCCAAGCCGACGCTCGAGCAGGCAATCCAGTTCATCAAGGATGATGAGCTTGTAGAGGTCACTCCAGAGAGCATCAGGATGTGTAAGAAGATCCTTGATAGCCAGAAGAGGAAAATATACCAGCAGAGGGGAGAAATCCCATCATATTTGCTTTAAGGATAAAAAACAGCAAAATAGAAGGCCGCAGAACGTGGCCTTTTTTCTTTAATATGAATTTATATCAGCAATTGCATATAAATGCGTCTATGAGAATCCTCAGAAGAGTTTTTCCTGTCAATCTCTGATTTCAACGCTTACAGGACAGTGATCAGAGCCAAATACTTCAGTATGTATTGCCGCATCTACAAGGCGGTCTTTCATATTCTCTGATGCAACAAAATAGTCAATACGCCAGCCTGTATTCTTTTCTCTTGCTTTGAACATATAGCTCCACCAGGAATATATTTCTTTTTTATCGGGATAGAAGTATCTGAACGTATCGATAAAACCAGAGTCAAGAAGCTTTGAAAAATCTTCTCTCTCCTCTTTTGTAAATCCTGCATTCATTGTATTTGTCTTAGGATTTTTCAGATCAATTTCTTTATGAGCTACATTCAAGTCTCCTGTAAAAAGAACGCCTTTATCCTCTTTCAGTTCATTCAAATAACCTCTCATATACTCATCGAATTCCATTCTCAGAGGAAGTCTTGCAAGCTCTCTCTGCGAATTTGGAACATAACATGTGACAAGATAAAATGTTGAGAAGTCTGCAGTGATGACCCTTCCCTCTGTATCAGCAACAGGATGTCCAATTTTATATCTTACATCCAGCGGCTTGATTTTAGAAAGCATGGCTGTTCCGCTGTATCCTTTCTTTTCCGCAGGATTTATATATATTTGATAATCAGGAAGATCAAATGAAAAATCATCAGCAGATGCCTTTATCTCCTCAAGAGATAGGATATCTGGATTATAGCTGTCAACAAAGTTATAGAAACCTTTATTTACACAGGCTCTTATTCCGTTTACATTCCAATTAAAAAGTCTCATGTACTGAATTCTACATTCAGAACAAGAAGAATACAATAATATAAAAAATATAGTAAACAAAATAAATATAATTAAATATAAATATTATATATAAGTAATATAATATAAAAATTATATATTAAAATAAAACATAATAGTTTCTTTTATTCGAAGCGAAACAAATTCTTATGGTTATGATATCATAATTTAAAATAATTCATAAAAATATAATTATTATTATATGTTTTAAATTAGATTACATAGGTTAATTATAGCATAATAAATTAAAATGATACAAAAATTATTTATTTTACATGTAATTAAATTTTAACATCGAATGTTTATGGATATACAAAAAACATATCTAAAATATATCAAAGTAAAAAGAATATATACAATAACAATATAATTAATATGTATTTATATATATAAATTATTTAATAAATGTAATTAATAATATCTAAATCTAAAAAAATAATTTAATTTACTACTTTTTTTATTTTGATATTGTAAGTTGTCATTTACCGTTTTATAATTGACAGTACTTGGAGGATTTCATGTCTAAGACTGTGGCATTTCATTTGCAGAAGGGAGGAGTTGGAAAAACTACAATTTCCGGTACTCTCGCATGCCAGAGTGCGCTTGAAGGACATAAGACTCTTATTGTTGACTGCGATCCGCAGGGCAACATATCTTCTTGGTTCCTTACCGATCCTCCAAAATTTGAGCTTGCAGATGTCCTAATGGGCAAATGCTATGTATATGATGCCATAATTCCAGTTCAGGGAATTGATAACCTTTTTATTCTTCCGACATTCGGTATTGGTGGCTCTTTAAAGACATACAGTGAAACTAAGCTTTCGGATGAACCTTATATTCTTCAGGATCTTATAAAAGAGGTCTCATCCAGCTATGATCATATTCTTTTGGATTTATCTCCGGGGCTTGGACGCCTTGAGCGCAGCTGTCTTATAGCATCTGATGAGATTGTTACTCCGATGACACCTGAAATATTCAGCTTGGATGGCCTTGAGATATTCATCGATGAGCTTGCAAAGCTTAGAAAGAACATGCGAGTTAATATTAAACATAATAAGATAATCATAAACTCTTTTGATACGAGAATAAGGCAGCACAGGGACATATATGAAGCTGCTCTCTCAAGCGGGAAATTCAAAGTTTTTAAAATCCCAGTTGATCCGCTGTTCAGAAAAGCTCAGGAAAACTCAAAGGTTCCTCAGCTTTTCAAGGTGCGCGGCAGGGGATTGAAGGAACAGACGTTTTCTGCTGTCAAGGAGCTTGATTACTATATATGGAGAACATAGGAAGGAGTGGTAATATGGCATTGAAGAAAACTGATGAGAATCTTGAATCTGTTAAGGATGAAAGCATGAGCGGAAAGAAGGCTAAGGCTGTTTTTTCCCAGAATGTGAAGGAAAAGAAGGTTCTTACAACTTTTTCTGTTGAACCGTCATTCAAGGCAGAGCTTGAAGAGCTTTTTGCAGATCTCGGGCTCGGATGGTCTGCAGGCATCAGATTTGCACTTAAAGAATTCTATAAAAAGTATTCTTCTAACTGATAATTTCTATTTTCATATAATTTACTTCTCATATTTTTTCTATATGAGAAGTAGATTTTTTTATTTTATTTTTAATGTATAACTTAATTATTATAATATTAAAATTAAATAAAATAATATAAATTCATATAAATTTACTATATATTAAACTAATAATTATATCTGTTTATTTTTCTGTAAGAGCTCAATGAGTCTAGCCTTGCTTCTGTTTTTCTCATCAGCTTTAAGATCCTCGGCTTTTTTGAAAAGCCCAAAGGGAATTTCCTTTATAAAACGTGATGGCAGGGCTGCTTTGATCTCCCCATCTCTTGTCTGCCTTGTTTTTGCATGATTTATTATCAAAAGCTGTTTTGCTCTTGTTATTGCAACATAGAAGAGTCTTCTTTCTTCATCTATGTTAAGAGGATTTTCCTCCAGCGCTCTGCTTGATGGAATTATATTGTCTTCGATTCCAGTAAGATATACTATGTCAAATTCAAGTCCTTTAGATGCATGCATTGTCATCAAATTGACTTTCTCTGCATTCTCCTCATCTTCGTCTGCTAGAAGAGCAGTAAGGTTTACATAATCCCTTATGTTATGATTTGGATTTTTATCAAGGTATTTCTTTATGGAGGAAGAAAGTATATCAAGTCCTCTCATTTTATATTCAACAGTCTTGACTGAATCAGGAAATTCTTCAATGAGCATGTTCTTGTATTTAATATCGGTGACAATATCATCGATGATGGAGGATGACGAAGATTTCCTCCGCCATTTCTTTACAAGGTCAATGAAAGAAGAAATACTCTTTTTTGTCTTTTCGTTTATTTCATTTGTAAGCACAAGTTCACTCATCGCATCAAAGAGCGAAAGATAATTCTTGTCTGCGTATTCCCTGATCTTCTCGACTGTCACTCTTCCTATTGCCCTGCGCGGTGTGTTAATTATCCTCAAAAGAGATACATCATCCTTTTCGTTTACTATCACCTTGAGATAGCAGAGTATGTCCCTTATTTCTTTTCTGTCATAAAATGACTGGCCTCCAGAGACCTTAACTGGAATCTCATGTTCGAGAAAGATATTTTCTATCTGTGTTATAAGGCTATTTGTTCTGACTAATATTCCGAAATCGCTATATTTTTTATTATTCCTGATTCTGAATTTAATATCATGAGCTATGTATTCAGCCTCTGCAAAGCCATCATCATGCTCTTTTATTATTATATCTGCATCATTCTTGTTTTCAGTCCAGAGGGCCTTATCCTTTCTTTCTTTGTTGTTTTTTATCACGCTGTTTGCCGCTTCAAGTATGCTCTTGCATGAGCGGTAGTTCTGTTCAAGAAAGTATTCATTTCTCTCAGGAAAATCGTGCTCGAACATCACTATGTTCTCATAGTTTGCTCCTCTCCAGGAATATATTGACTGATCATCGTCTCCGACAACAGCTATGTTTCTGTATTTCTTCGCAATCATGCTGATCATTTTGTACTGAAGAAGACTTGTATCCTGAAACTCATCAACAAGGATGTACTTATATCTTTCCTGGATTTCCTCAAGAATGAAGTTCTTCTTCTCGAAAAGCCTTACTGGAAGAATGATAAGGTCATCAAAGTCAACTACATTGTATGCTTTTTGAAGCATGAGAAATTCATTGTATATCTGGTAAATTGCTGTATCTTTTTCTGGCTCTTTCTTCCTGCCTGTTTTGAAATCTGAGAAATAGGCAAGAAGTGTATATATGTTATAGTCTGCAATCTGATAGCCAAGACTTATGATTGCATTCTTCAAAAGCGCCTGATTGTCATTTGAGTCATAAAGGGAAAAATCATTATGATAACCAAGATGATGGATATATCTTTTCAAAAGTGAAAGTCCGAATGAATGGAAAGTTGTAGCAGTCAGATCACTCAGCTTCCTGCCTGTCACAGTTTTTATTCTCTCACTCATTTCCTTGGCAGCCTTGTTTGTGAATGTGAGTGCAAGAATGTTTTTCTCATCTATTCCAGAGCTGAGCATATAGGCAATCTTATATGTAAGCATTCTTGTCTTGCCGCTCCCAGCCCCTGCTATTATCAGCGATGCGCCGTCAATCTGGCTCGCAGCTCTTGCCTGCTCCTTATTCAAAAGCGTGTTTAAATCTACTTTCACGAGGAAAGAAAGTAGCAGAATTGTCCTTACTCGTCAATGGCAGTATTATCTTCCTTTTTCCTAATCAGACAGCAGTAAAGAGGGCCCATCCCATCAGCCTTGTCCGGCAGGATTATATAACCATGATCTCTTTTCTCAAAATACTCATTCTCAAGCCCTATTTCCTCAACAAGACCTTCTTTCTTCTCAAAAAGGCGGGAAATGACATCCTCGTTTTCCTCCTTGTTTATCGAGCATGTGGAGTAGAGTATCATGCCGCCGGTCTTCAGAGTTATGAATGCAGAAGACAAAAGTGCATACTGTTCTTTTTTAAGTCTTTTAGGACGGATTGGCGACCATATTGAAAGATATTTCTCATCACAGTATGTATGACGCTCTGAAGAGCATGGGGCATCTAGAAGGATCTTGTCATACTCTTCTTTCTCATGAAGGCACCAGGAGGATGCATCAAAGCCTGTAACCCTTACTCTTGAAAATATATCATCAGGAAGCTTCTCAACACTTTCCCTAAGTCTTCTTCTCCTTTCAGGAGATCTGTCATTAGCTACAAGAGTCGAGTCCTCAGACATTCTGAGCGCAAGGGAAAGTGTCTTTCCCCCGGGTGCTGCACACATGTCAAGGATCTTATCTTTTTTGCAAAGAGGAAGCATGGATGAGACAATGATGGATGCCGGATCAAGATAATACGGGCTTTTAAGGCGCTCTGAGAGACTTACATTCTCCTTTTCTCTCTCAAATGCTTTTTTGATATCATCCCACCGCGATGGATAAAGAGTGGAATAATACAGATCAAAGAGCTCTCTGCCGTTTGGTTTTTCTCTTTTCTTTCCCATCAAATCACACCATAGATAAAAAGGAAAATGATTGCAATTATAAAGCCGTGGACTGCTCCTGCGAAAGTCTGGCTGAAAGTGTGTCCAAGAAGTGTCTTGAGATTTGTCTTGTTGAATTTCTCTTTATGAATCGTGGAAAGAATCTCTGACCATTGATTTATGACCTCTGCATGCTTTCCTGCCTCAATCCTGACTCCCATCGCATCGTGTATTACAATCAATGAGAATACAAAGGAAATGGCAAAGATGTATGTAGAGACTCCGGCAGTAAAACCTACTGCAGTTGTAAGAGCCACTACTCCTGCTGTATGACTTGAAGGCATTCCACCTGTTGATATAAACATGTCCCTTGTGATTTTCTGCCCGCCAAGCCTTGCGATGAAGGGCTTTATGATCTGTGCACTTACTACTGCAACAACAGCTGAAACCAGAGCAACATTGTCAAGAATGCTTTTGTCCATAGCAGAATTTTCACAGCTTTTCTTCCTTTTTGCAATGCCTTTTCCTGTCTGTTGGAAAGTAGCATCTTTGAAATTGCTTAAAAAGAAGCATTTTTCTTTCTCTGATATGGAAATAATGAGAGCTTAAAGCTAAAATGAACAGAAAAGGGGTGAACATGAAGAGTACACTTACAAGGAAGATAATAGAGAGCCATCTTGTATCTGGACAAATGGAAAAGGGACAGGAGATCAAGATCAGGATCGACCATACTCTCACTCAGGATGCCACAGGCACGATGTGCTATCTTGAGTTTGAAGCACTCGGACTTGATTCTGTGAAGAACGAGCTGGCTGTAAGCTATGTCGATCATAACACTGTTCAGGTAGGATACGAGAATTTTGATGACCATGAATATCTGAGGACCGTTGCAAAGAACAAGGGAGTGATTTTCTCCCATGCCGGCAACGGCATTTGCCATCAGGTGCAGCTTGAATCATTCAGCAGACCAGGAAAGACACTTCTAGGATCTGACAGCCACACTCCTACAAGCGGGGGAATTGCTGAAATTGCCATCGGGGCAGGGGGTCTTGATGTTGCTCTTGCAATGGCAGGTCTTCCGTTCAATATGATTTACCCGAAAGTTGTTGGAATAAAATTAAGCGGACGCTTGAACAAGGGAGTGAGTGCAAAAGATGTCATACTGACTGTAATTGAGCATTTTACTGTTAAGGGAAATGTAAATTCAGTTTTTGAGTATTTTGGAGAGGGAGTAAAGACCCTCAGTGTCCCTGAGCGTGCGACAATCTGCAATATGGGAGCTGAGTGCGGAGTAACATTCTCAATATTCCCATCCGATGAGAGGACTCTCGAATTCCTGAAGAGGGAAGGAAGGGAGGATGAATACATTCCTCTTGCATCTGATGAGGGTGCTCAGTACGATGAGATTTTCTCTTTAGACCTTTCATCCGTGCATCCGATGATTGCTCTTCCCCATAGTCCTGGAAATGTCAAGAGGGTGAAGGATATGGAGGGGCTGAAGGTAGATCAGGTATTGATCGGAAGCTGTACCAACTCTTCCTATGAGGACCTTTATAAGAGTGCGAAGATTCTTGAGTCTCATGTTGCCTGTCCTGACGTATCTCTTGCAATTGCCCCCGGCAGCCGTCAGGTTTTCAAGATGGCCCTGGATAACGGTCTTATTTCCCAGATGGTCTCAAGCGGTGCGCGCATTCTTGAGTCTGCCTGCGGATTCTGCATCGGAAATCATCAGAGCCCGGGAACAGACAGCGTGTCGCTGAGGACAAACAACAGGAATTTTGAGGGCAGGAGCGGAACAAAGAGTGCGAAAGTTTATCTTGTGTCCCCTGAGACAGCAGCACTTTCTGCAATCAATGGGTATATAAGCGATCCTGAAGGCAAATATGATTTCTCCTCCATTGAGGTGCCGGAAAGATATTACTCTGATATGAGCACTTTCATATTCCCTGACGGGGAAAAATGCGAGATAAAGAGAGGTCCAAATATCGGCAATCCTCCTTTAAGCCATGCTCCGGATGATGAGATAGATGCTGTTCTTGCGCTCAAGGTCGGCGATAAAATCACAACAGACCACATTATGCCTGCAGGAAGCCGTCTCAAATACCGCTCCAACATAAAAGAATATTCAAAATATGTGTTTGAGCCTGTGGATGAGACTTTCAGCTCAAGATGTCTTGAGAACAAGGAAAAGGGCAGGAAGAACATAATAGTAGCCGGCCTTTCATATGGGCAGGGTTCAAGCAGGGAGCATGCTGCAATCTGTCCGATGTATCTTGGCGTCCAGGCTGTTGTCGCTCTCTCAATTGAGAGGATACATCAGGCCAATTTGTGCAATTTCGGCATCCTTCCTCTCATTTTCAAAAACAGCGGGGATTATGAGAAGATAGAGCAGGGTGATGAAATTCTTCTGAAATCTGTTCATGAAAGCATAAGGAGCGGCAATTTCACTCTCATTGACAGGACAAAGAACATTGAGATTCCTCTCTTCCTCTTTGCATCCGCGGAGCAGAAGGAGATGCTGCTTCTTGGCGGAAGACTTAATATGGTGAAGGGTATTTGAAATGGATAAAATAAAGATGACAAACGGCATTCTTTCTGTACCGGATTGTCCAGAAATCCTTTATATAACAGGCGATGGAGTCGGCAGCGAGATAACTCCTGTAATGAGAAGTGTTGTAGATGCTGCTGTAAAAAGTGCATATGAAGGCACAAAGAGCATTGTCTGGAAGGAAGTCCTTGCCGGAAGCAAGGCATATGAAGAAAAGGGAAGCTTTCTTCCTGAAGAGACAGTAAGCGCGATAAAAGAAAATCTTGTTGCCATAAAAGGCCCGTTGATGACACCGGTTGGAAAGGGCATGAGAAGCCTGAATGTGCGTCTGCGCCAGGAGATGGATCTTTATGTGTGCCAGCGTCCTGTGAAATACTACAGCGGAGTAGTTTCTCCCATGAAAAAACCTGAGGATGTGGATATGACAGTATTCCGTGAGAATACAGAGGACATCTATGCGGGAATAGAGTGGGAGAGCTCAAGCGATGATGCTAAGAAAGTGATTTCCTTTCTTTCTTCCCAGATGAATGTGAATAAGATACGTTTCCCTTCTACCAGTGCAATTGGTATCAAACCGGTTTCTCCTGAGGGCTCAAAGCGCCTTATCCGTTCTGCAATCGATTATGCCATAAAGAACAGAAGAAAAAGCGTGACTCTTGTGCATAAGGGAAACATCATGAAATTCACCGAGGGCGGCTTCAGAGCCTGGGGATATGAGGTTGCAAGAAACGAGTATGGCGCAGCAGAGGAAAACGGCCTGACATACATACCGCTTTCTGACGGGGGAAGGATTGTAATAAAGGATGTCATTTGCGATGCGTTCTTGCAGAACATAATCCTCAAAAGCAGGGACTATGATGTGATTGCCACGCTGAATCTGAATGGGGACTACGTATCTGATGCACTTGCTGCCCTTGTAGGAGGAATAGGGATAGCACCGGGAGCGAACATAAACTACAAAAGCGGAGTAGCTGTTTTTGAGGCAACGCATGGAACTGCTCCTGATATTGCAGGAAAGAATGTGGTCAATCCGCTTTCAATGATTCTGAGCGCGAAGATGATGCTTGATTACATCGGATTTAGCAAAGCATCAGAGGTTTTGGATAATGCAGTCAAAAAGACACTTATCTCACACGAATATACAAAGGATCTCTATTCATCTGCATCAGCTGAGTATCCTAATGCAAAGCTCTTTGGCACAGCTGAATACGGAAATCTCATAATAAGCCATATGGAAAAAAATCCTCAGGAGCAATCCTGAGGGATCTTGTTATCTTTCTGAAATAGGTATGACCTTTCTCAGAGCAGGTCCTGTATAGACCTGTCTGGGTCTTCCTATCTTCTGATAGGGGTCATGGCGCCATTCAAGATAGTGCGCAATCCATCCCGGGAGCCTTCCCATCGCAAAGAGAACAGTGAACATCGATACAGGGATTCCCATCTTATGAAAGCTCAGCCCTGTGTAGAAATCAACATTAGGATATAGATTCCTTTCGATGAAATAATCATCGTGTGTTGCCCTCTCTTCAATCTCAAGTGCGATGTCAAGAAGAGGATCGCTTTCATTATTCTCCTCAAGAAGGCTCTTGCAGACTCTCTTTGCAATTCTGGCCCTTGGATCAAATGTCTTGTATACTCTGTGTCCGAAGCCTGAGAGACGGAAAGGATCATTCTTGTCCTTTGCCTTCTCAATCACCTTGTCAACAGAAAGACCTTCTGTATGTATTTTCGTAAGCATATCCATAACAGCCTGGTTAGCTCCTCCATGCTTGCTTCCCCAGAGTGCACAGCAACCGGCTGCAACAGATGCATATAAATTGGCCTCACTGGATCCTACAAGGCGCACAGCACTTGTTGAGCAGTTCTGCTCATGGTCTGCATGGAGAATCAAAAGCTTGTTCAGCGCATCTACATCTGTCTTGCTCGGGCGGTAGTCGTTTACAGTGGAGTAGAACATCATGTTCAGAAAATTCGCACAGTAGCTGAAGCGGCTTTCCGGCTCGACATACGGCAATCCGTTCATCTGGCGGTATGTGAATGCGGCTATTGTCCTCATCTTCGAGAGAAGCCTGGTGACAGTCAGGTCGATATTCTCTTCCGGATCCTTTTCCTCAAGCTCAGGATAGAAGGCAGACAGTGATGCAACCATTGCAGAGAGTATTCCCATGGGATGCCCGTCATGAGGAAACGAGCGGAAAAGGTCACGCATGTTCACGTGCAAAAGAGAGTGCTTATTCAGCAGCTTCTGATAATTTATTCGCTCAGCAGAATTTGGAAGGGTTCCTTTTATCAACAGGTATGCAACTTCAATAAAATCACAGTGCTCAACAAGGTCCTCAATATCATAGCCCCTGTAACGCAGAATCCCTTTTTCTCCGTTTATATAGCATATCTTGCTTGTGCAGGAACCTGTGTTCACAAAGCCCGGATCATATGTGATGTATCCTGTATCCTTTCTGAGGTTTGTGACATCTATGCTCTTGTCGCCCATGCTGTCAGTCATGCATAGAACTTCATATTCCTTTCCGTCAGGAAAGATTATCTTTGCTTTATCGGCCATAACTATACCTCCTTGCAGATTGTCTGCGTGCCCTTGTCTGCATATCCTTTTTGCATGAGAGCCTCATATTTCTTCCTGGCAAGAGCAACTGTATCAAGCTTAAGGCTGAGCTTTTCTGCCTCCTCTTCTGCAATTTTCAGATCCTTTACAAAATGTTTTATCATGAAGCCCGGCTCAAAGTCCCCATTGATTATCCTTGGTCCGTAATTTGAAAGGCTCCAGGATCCAGCTGCTCCAGCTGAAAGCGCGTTAAGCATCAAAGAAAGATCAAGGCCGCTCTTTCTTGCAAAACTAAAGGCATCCTCCATCGCAGTCATAATTCCTGAAATGAGTATCTGGTTTGCCGCCTTCATTGTCTGACCCATTCCGGCTTTTCCGCAGTAGTTTATTGTCTTTGAAAAGCAGGACAGATAGCTTTCAGCTTCATCCAGAACATCCTTATCTCCGCCTGCCATTGCAGTAAGGATTCCTTCCCGCGCTCCCTTGTCACCGCCGCTTACAGGGCAGTCGAGAAATGATGCACCCTTCTTCTTAAGTTCATCATATATCCTTTTCTCCTGAGACGGGCTGGTTGTTGTCATGTCGATGAAAATCTGGCCGGGACGGGAAGATGCAATCAGGCCGCACTTTGAGAAGTAAATATCTTCCACATCTTCAGGGAAACCCACAATTGTGAAAATGATGTCTGACTTTGATGCGATATCTGAAACAGAGTCACACCAGATTGCACCTTCACTAAGCAGATCGAGAGCTTTGCTCTTTGTCCTGGTGTAGAGATATATCTTTCCGTATTTTTTCAAAAGATGACGTGCCATGCTCTTTCCCATGACACCCAGTCCTACAAATCCTATAATCTTTTCCATAGGGCAATTATAGCACCAGGAGGGAAAATTTTAAGCTTTTTTCTTGTTATTGCCTTAATTTATCATTATTATTTTATTTATGACTGATGAAGAGATAAAGGATTTAAGTGAATTTTATAAAGTGTTCTCAGACCCCACTAGGCTCAGAATACTCTTTTTCCTCGACAATAACAGTCCAAGCAATGTTAACTCGATTGCATCATCGCTTTGTCTTTCAAGCAATGCTGTTTCTCAGCATCTGAAGATCCTGAGATTGAAGAGACTTGTAAAATACAACAAGGAAGGTCAGAATATATTCTACAGGCTTTCTGATGATCATATTCATCAGCTTTTGTCCCTTGGCTTAGAGCACTACAGGGAACTTGATTCCTAGAGCAGTTCATAAAGCATTTCAAGGGGAAGGCCTACGACATTGCTCCAGGAGCCTTCAATCCTGCTGATTAAGCGGTAGCCGTTCTTCTGTATTCTGTATGCACCGGCTGCTCCTATATAATCTCCTGTATCAAGATATTCATTTATCTCATCATCTGAAAGGCTTTTGAATATAACGCGGGATATTACGCTTTCAGTCCTCACACTCCTGCTGTTTTTGTTGTATACAGTTATTCCTGTAATGACTTCCTGTGCTTTTGAGGAGAAAAGAGAGAGCATCTCAAAGGCCTCTTTTCGGCTTTCAGGCTTTCCAAGAAGCGAGCCTGAAAACAGAACCAGGGTGTCGCAGCTTATTGCAGAAATCCTTTCATCAAAAAAGGAGGAGGAGATATAGTTTTCCATCTTCATCCTTGAGATGTTCCTGAGTATCTCGCTGAATGAAGATCCTGTTTTCTTCTCTTCAATATTCGGGCTGTAGATCCTCAATGTTATTCCCGCATCCTCCAGCATCTTCCTTCTGTTTTCAGAAGAGGAGGCGAGGGTGAGGATGCTTTCCTTTTCCTTGATCCGCAGTGCTTCCTTTGATGGCTCTTCAATCTTTTTCAAGTTCCTCTTTCTCCTCACAGAGCTCAAGCCATGAGTTTTCCTTTTCTTCCTTGAGCATCTCCTTTTCCTTCTTTTTCTCCAGCACTTCTGTTATCTTCGCATAGTCTGAATAGATTTCTTCTCTCTCGCTTTCTTTTTTCAGCATCTCTATCTCTTCTTCAAGTGAAGAAATCTCACTTTCAAGGATTTCCATGCTGCGGACAAGGCTTTTCTTTCTGTTTCTGGCCTGGTTCTCATCCCTTCTTGTTGCCTTGACTTCTTTTTTCTCTGTTTTTTCTTCCTTTCTTTCAAAACTCAGGAATTTCTCTTCTTTCTGCTTCAATTTGTAATTGAAATAATCATAGTCTCCCTGGAAGAACTCCGGGCCATCTTCAGAAAGATATAAGATTCTTGTTGCAAGATTGGAAATGAAGTGTTTGTCATGGCTTACAAACACAACTGTCCCCTCATAGCTTTTAATTGCCTCAAGGAGCACTTCCTTGCTCTTGATATCAAGATGATTTGTCGCCTCATCAAGAAGGAGCAGATTAGTAGGATGCATGAGCATCTTGCATAGAGCAACACGTGCCTTTTCTCCGCCGGAGAGGATTGAGCATTTTTTCAGGACATCATCACCTGTAAAGAGAAATGATCCAAGAAGCGAGCGCACTTTTGGAAGATCAGCTGTATCTGTCACCGATTCAACTTCCTCAAGAACTGAATTGGCATCATTTAGAGTGTTCTCCGAGTCCTGCGCATAATAGCATGCCTTCACATTGCTTCCATAGCGGACTTCACCGGTGAAAGCTGTATCAGAGCCGGCAAGCATTCTTATCAAGGTGCTTTTCCCGCTTCCGTTTCTTCCAGTTATTGCAAGCCTTTCTCCTCTGTTCACGATGAAAGAGAAGTCCTTGTAAATCTGATTGCTGCCATAGCTTTTGCAAAGATGCTCTGCTATTATCACATCGTTTCCGCTTCTTAAAGCGATGGGGAAGGAGAATTTCATTGACTTCCTGTCTGTTTCACTTTCTATCTCTTCCATCTTCTCAAGGCTTTTTATTCTGCTCTGCACCTGCTTTGCCTTTGTCGCCTTGTATCTGAAGCGTTCAATGAAAGCCTCGGTTTTCTCTCTCTGTTTCTCCAGTTTCTCCCTCTGTTTTTCAATAAAGGCCTCATCCTCCTCCTTCTTCAAAAGATAGTATGAATAGTTGCCTTTATATTCTTTCAGTTTGCCAGATTTTATTTCATATGTAGTCTTTACATTCTCATCAAGGAAATCTCGGTCATGACTGACAAGCATCACTCCGCCTTTGTAGTGGCTCAAAAACCCGGAGAGCCAGGTTATGGCCTCGATATCAAGATAGTTGGTAGGCTCATCGAGAAAAAGGAAATCTGGAGCTTCTGCAAGAATCTTTGCAAGTGCAATCCTCATCTGCCAGCCGCCGGAGAACGTTGAGCATGTGCGGTCAAAATCTTCTTTCTTGAATCCAAGGCCCAGAAGAATCTGTGTAAGAGTCTTTTCTCTCCCGTAATAGCCGCCTTCTTCCAGCTCTTCATGTATACGGCTTATCTCCTCAGCCTTCTTCATGCTGCTTGAATCCTCAATCTCATCCAGGCGTGCAAGCAGTGGAAGGAATCTGTCATATGCCTTTTCTGCAGCTGAATAAACACTCTCATGAGGAAACACAATCTCCTGCTGAGGAAGATAGGATATCCTTGAGCCTTTTGTCACAGATATATTCAGGCTGTCAGGCTCGATTTTCCCGCTTATTGCCTTAAGCAGCGTGCTCTTTCCAGATCCGTTGTCCCCTGTCAGGCTTGCCCTTGTCTTCTCATCCATTGAAAATGAAATATCGTCAAGGATCTTGCGTTCTGAGAAATAGAGTGAGAGATTGTTTACATGAAGGGTTTTCATAACGAGAAATATATATCACATTTTATCCTTTTTGCCCACTTTGTCTTAAACAAAAGGAAATAGTCTGCTATGATTCAGAAACAAAGGAATATTTCTGATGATCTGTCTTACTCTTGCCCATAAAACAATAGATGAATGTGTTTCCGATGTCAGGATGAACAGGCAATACATTGACCTGTGTGAGCTCAGGGTGGATTTTCTATGCGATGAAGACAGAGAGAGGGCTTATCTTTTTCCATCGCTTGTGGATGTTCCTGTAATACTCACAGTAAGGCGCAAGGAAGACGGAGGAGCATACAGCGCAAGCGAGAGAAGCCGTAAAGAACTGATTTTGAGATGTCTTGACGGAGATTTTGCATATGTTGATATAGAAAGCGACATAAAGAAAGGGGATGTTGAGGAAAAGGCCAAGAAAAAGGGGGTGAAGATAATACGGAGCCTTCACGATTTTTCCGGTGTCCCGTCAGATATATATTCCAAGATCTACAACTTAAGCCAGAAGGGAGGCATTGCAAAGGTCTGCCTCTATCTCAATTCATTTTCAGATGTGCTCACCCTTTTCAGAATCCAGGAAGAGCTCAAGGGTGTCGACAAGATTGTAATAGGTATGGGGCCTTACGGGGTATGCACAAGGATTTTATATCATTTTCTTGGCTCGATACTCACATTCGCATCCTCAAACGAGGCTGCACCCGGTCAGCTGAGTGCAGCAGAGCTGAAGAACATATACAGGGCAGATAAAATCAATGACAGGACTGCCATCTATGGAATAATAGGAAATCCTGTATCCCATTCATTCAGCCCCGTAATCCATAACCAGGGCTTCAAGACCATAAAGTACAATGCAGTCTATGTTCCCTTCCTTGTTGACAACATAAGGGCATTCTTCTCTCTTGCAGAGACGCTGAAGATCAGGGGCTTTTCTGTGACAATTCCTTTCAAGAACGAGGTTTTGTCCTTTCTTGGAAATGTAACCAGGGAAGTGAAGCAGATAGGCTCCTGCAATACAGTCGTACGTGTTCCTGGAATGTGGAAGGGAATCAACACGGACTACTATGGCTTCATTGCCCCCGTTCTTCCTGAAATCGAGAGCTCCAGGATCAAGAGTGCCCTTGTAATCGGGGCAGGAGGAGCAAGCAAGGCAATTGTCTGGGCTCTGAGAAACTATGGTGTGAAAGTGATCATCCTCAACCGCACGCTTGAAAAGGCAGAGGATCTTGCACGCATGAATTTCTGTCAGTACGACAGTCTAGACAACATATCAAAATATTCAAAGACTGCTGATCTTATTGTTCAGACAACACCATCTGGAATGGTGCCATATGAGGATGAGAATCCTGCAGAAGGATATGTCTTTTCCGGAAACGAGATTGCATATGACATTGTGTATAAGCCAAAGATGACAAAGTTCCTCATTGAGGCTGAGAAAGCTGGATGCACTCTTAAGTTCGGCTCTCAGATGCTCATCGAGCAGGGAAAGCTCCAGTTTGAAGCCTTCACCGGCTATCATTATCCGCAAAGCATCATTTTAGATGAAGAATGACGGAATGACTCTTATGCTGTAAAGCTTGGATATCTTTATCATTCTTTCCTTGTAGAAGATCTCATCGCCTTCAGTTTTTTCAACATAAATCACGCTGCTCCTTCCATCTGCATCCTCCGCCTGTATCACATAATCCCTGTTTGCCTCCGCACTCTTTATGCATTTCTTCTTGCTCTGATAATTGAAGGCTGTAAAGGAAGGAAACATTCTGATTCTGTCAAAAAGAGATGGATCGAATATGATGGATGATGAGACAAGAAATCTGATGAGGTTTTTATCCTTTTTCTCAAATCCGTCAAGAAGGGAGACAAGAGATGCCTTTTTTCCTTCATCATATTCAATTTCTCTTTCCTCCCTCAGCTTTATTTCTTCACTTTCATGGTTTTCCAGCGGAAAAAGCTTTTCCTTTCTTTTGAATTCCGCTCCCTGAGTCTCAGGCAGATCTGCAAAGCCGCGAAGGATAAGAATGTTTCTCCACTCATCCTCTGTGTAGGGATTCAATAAGAATACATCCTCAAAGGAATAGAGTATATGTGCTTCCATTTCCTTATCATGCATAAGGACAGTCTTGAGCGCGCTGTCCGCTTTTATTATGGTAGCGTTGATGATCCGGATTCTCTTGAATTCTTCAGCCCAGAAATCTATTCTGCTTTTTACTGAAAGCGGGAGCTCATAGTTTGATATGCTTTCAAGATACCTTATTATCTCAGATGAGCTGTAGGAGAGTGAGAGCGCATTGTATATCCCTCTTTTTGTAAGTGTGAATATGTTTATTCCAGAGCAGCTCTGAGGCTCTGCTGATACTGCAATAAGAGGCGGAACAGCGTTCTTGAATGTGATAGAAAAATCATTGCTGATTGTGATGCCGTCCGCTTTTTCTTCATCGAGTGCTGAATAAACATAGCCCTCATCCTCATAAAGCACGGAAAAAAGAAACAGCTTTTCCTCTTCAATTGACACACCGGAAAGAGAAGCTATGATTCTCATCGTCATCTCCATATTCTCTTTCTTTATTCCGTTAATCAGAAAGACATAGGAGAAAAAATGTACATATTTTGATATATCTTCTTCCCCTGATCCTCCAATCAGGTATGAAAGAAGGGAAGGGGTATCAAGAGAAAGGAAAGAAAGAAGTCTTGAATTATCCGTCTTTATCCTTTTTTCTCCTTCCTTGATTATCCTGAGCGCTCTCAGACGCTCAAGAACATATGATGAAAGCTTTTCATCAATGCCGTATTGAGAAAAGAGATTCTTTACAGCCTTACTTGTAATCTTTCCATTTGATGCAAGAGATGAGATTATCCTGACAGCGTTGAGATCCAGGCGCTTTCTTTCATTTTTCCTCTTCTGGCCGAACAGGGGATAAAGGGAAGAAGCATCAAGAGTTGATGAATTTGACAAAATTCCATCTTTTTCCGTTATTAAATATCTTGCAATAAGGTTGTTGATTTTCCTGTTGCTTAAATGAAAGAGAGAAGAAATATTTTCTCTTCTTTCTCCTTTTTTCAGCTCAAGGTATGAGAGGACTTTCCATTCATCATCGGAGATTGATGATATGATGCTTTCCCTGTTTTCCTTTATGAAAAGAGACCGCTCTTTTTCAGAGCCTGCCTCCTTTAAATAGAATGTGTCAGCAAGCTTTATTACATCTTCACTCTTCATATCGGATAATATCGTAGCTGTAACCTTGCTCAGAAAGGAATTTCTGGCGGTTGAGAGCAAACTCTTCCTCCTGGCTGTACTCAGTGATTATTGTATAAAAGTGGCTTTCTCTCTCTTTTGGTCGCAGAATCCTTCCAAGACGCTGCGCTTCTTCCTGACGGGAGCCGAATGTGCCTGAAATCTGGATGGCAACAGAGCAGTCTGGAAGGTCTACTGCGAAGTTTGCAACCTTTGAGACAATCAGGGTCTTTATCTCGCCATTTCTGAATTTTGCATAAAGCTCATCTCTCTTCTTGTTGCTCATGCTTCCGGTGATCAATGGAAAAGAGAAGGCTTTCCTGACTTCCTCAAGCTGGGACAGGTATTGCCCGATTATTATCTTCTGATCTTCCCCGTGCCTTTCAAGTATCTTTTTTATCACGTCAAGCTTGTTTTTGTTGACGCTTGCAATCCTGTATTTCTCCCTCTCTGATGCAAGTGCGTAGTTCATCGTCTCTTCCTCTGCAAGAGGTATTCTTATTTCATGGCAGAAAGCTTTTGCAATAAAGCCCTTTTTCTCGAGTTCTGACCATGGTTTGTCATACCGCTTTGGACCGACAAGGGAAAAGACTTCATCCTCCCTTCCGTCTTCCCTTATAAGGGTTGCAGTAAGTCCGAGGCGGTATATGCTCTGCATCTCTGCCGTGATCTTGAAAACCGGGGCAGGGAGCATATGCACTTCATCATAAATTATAAAGCCCCAGTTTTCCTTCCTGATCTTCTCAAAATGAGTGAACACTTCATCCTTGTCTTTATGTGTGAATATCTGGTATGTCGAGACAGTTACTTTCTTTATGTCTTTTTTCTCTCCCGAGTATTCTCCCACATCATCATCTGTAAGGTTTGTCCATCTTTTTATCTCGCTTATCCACTGGTGCACGCTTGTGATGTTCGGTGCAAGGATGAGTGTGCGTGTCTTGATCCTTGACATCAGCAAAATTGCAAGGATTGTCTTGCCGCTTCCGCATGGAAGGACCACTATGCCGTATCCATGGCCGCAACTTCCTCCTGAGAGGAATATATCTGCAGCTTCCCTTTGATAATCCCTCACTTCAAGCTCATCTTTTATTTCAACAGAAAGTGGCTCTCCCTTTTTCATCGGTATGAGGTCAAGTGCAGGATAGCCAAGTTTTATAAGAGCAATCTTCACGCTTCCTCTTTCCTTTAAAGGGAAGGTGAAGCATCTTTCTCCTGTTTTTTCAACAAGACTTTCAATTTCCTTGTTCTTTTCAATAATAAGGGCTGCCTTGTCCGTTTTTGCATAAAGAAGACAGGATGAGGAATCATTCTCTCTTATCTCGACAGCTCCGTATCTGGATGCGGCATCCTGAATGAAAAAAAGCACACGCTCATCAATTTCATATCTGGAATGCTCTTTCAGCCTTCTTATTATCTCATCTGCTGTCATGCCTGCTGAGATTGCATTCCAGATTGACAGACTTGAAATAGTATATGTGTGCATATGTTCAGGAGACTTTATCAGATCAGAAAACGGGATGATGGCATTCCTTGCTTTCTCTGCATCCTCATCATGAAGGTCAAGAAGTATGCTCCTGTCGCTCTGGACTAATAGGCTCTTACTCATAGCACCCCGCAACAAGTAGGGCATCAAGGAGTGCAATCGCGCTCATGGCCTCGATTACAGGAAGGACGCGGAAAAGAATCACAGGATCATGGCGGCCTTTGATTTTTATAATTCTCTCTTCGTTATCAATGCTGACTGTCTTCTGCTCTTTGTATATGCTTGGTGTTGGCTTGACAAAGCAGGAGAAGATTATTTCATCTCCGTTTGAGATTCCTCCGAGAATTCCTCCGGCATTGTTTGTAATAAAACCTTCTTTGTCCATCTGGTCATTGTTCTGGCTTCCGTATAAAAGCGTGGATCTGTAGCCTGAGCCGAACTCTATTCCTTTTACAGCCCCGATTGACATTACTGCATGGCTGATGGTTGCATCAAGCTTGTCAAAAACAGGTTCTCCAAGTCCTGCAGGACAGCCAGAGATGTGTGTCTCTATAACGCCTCCGATGCTGTCGCCGTCATTTCTTGCACTCTCAATCAGCTTTAAAATTTCCTCATCATGCTCTCTTGAGGATGTGTATAAAGGCGGGGTGAACGGGGGAGTGAAGGAAGAGCATCTGATTCCCTTGACTTCCCGCACGGCTGAAAGGATTTCAATATTCCTTTTCTTCAGTACTAGCTTTGCAATGCTTCCTGCGGCAACACGGCTAAGAGTTTCCCTTCCGCTTGCTCTTCCTCCTCCGCGGTAGTCCCTTATCCCATATTTCTTATAGTAAGTGTAATCAGCATGCGAGGGGCGGAATATGTCCTTTATCTCATCATAGTCAGAGCTTTTCTGACTTTCGTTAAAGACAATCATCATAATCGGTGATCCGGTGCTTCTACCTTCAAAGACACCGGAAAGTATTTTCACATCATCGCTTTCTTTCCTTGCTGTCCCGATATTTCCCAATCCCGGACGGCGTCTTGCCATTTCGCTGTTTATGAATTCCTGATCAATTTCTATTCCTGCAGGGCAGCCGTCTATTACGCACCCGAGTGCCTTGCCGTGGCTTTCCCCAAAAGTCGTGACAGTGAAAAGAGTTCCGAATGTATTGCCGCTCATAGATACTCCTTTAATTCATCAAGAAAGTCCATTACAGTCTCTTTTTTGTCCCTGTAAGGACCTAGGTCGATTATTTTGTCCGCATACTGCTCATATATTTTGTTTCTTTTCTCATAAATGGAATAAAAGGACCCTTCAAGATCATCTTTTTCAAGGAAAGAGGGAATGCCGTGCTTGAGAATGACAGGAAGCATATCTTCCTTCCTTCTCTTCAGATATATTATCCTGCCATTCTTTTTGAGCACTTCCATTAGCTGTGCGTTATCCGATGCTCCTCCTCCAAGTGAGAGAATGAAAGGATTCTTTTCTTTTTCAATTAATGAAAGTACAGCCTGGATCTCTTTTTTCATGAACTCATCCTTTCCGTAGCGTGAATAGAAATCCCTGATGCTGAGGGGGGTTATAATATCAGAAATAAGATCGTCACTGTCAAAGAAAGGAATTCCTGTGACAGAAGAAAGGATGCGTGCAAACGTGGTCTTCCCCGAATGTTTGATGCCTGTTATGAAGAGATTTTCCATAGCTTTCTATTTTATAGAAAAAAAGCTCTCAGGAAAAGTCTTTCTCCATTTTTTCACGCTCGGAAGAAGAATAAAGCTGAGGCACGGTATTATATCTGACATTATCGTCTTCTTTTTCTTTCTTCTCTCTCTTCAGCCTTTTCCTTTCTATCTTCTCAATATACTTTGCCTCTGCTTTGTTGATTCTGCTGTCTCTTTTCTTTCTCTCGCTTTCTCGTTTTTTAAGCGCAGAATGCATGCTTATTATCACAAGGTACCATATTGCTGCGCACAGAAGATTCAAAAGCACTCTCAGCGTCAGATCAAATTTAGATGTGTTCATTGAGGAGATGAGCTCATCAAGCGAGACATATGACATTATGAGAGAGAAGAAAGAGGGGAGTATCCATATAGATCCCTCTCTTGTCAGCAGAAAGCGGAGGCTTGTAAGAAAAGACATGAAGAAAAATAGCAGTGTAAGAAGCGGTAATATGAAATAAGCCAACTTTAATTTCCTCTTCTCCTATGCTAACATTTATTTCATGGTAAGACTACAAAATGATGAAAGGATTCTTCCTTATTTGAAGAAAAGGGAAATAAAAAGGGCAGAGGATATCAGGGGAGAGTATTATCGTGATACGACCAAGATTCTCCATTCATCCCCATTCAGAAGGCTCAAGCATAAGACGCAGGTCTTCTTTTCTCCGAGCAATGATCATATCTGCACAAGAATCGAGCATGTTCTCCATGTTGCCTCGATTGCTTCCACCATAGCCCGCCCTCTCTCTCTTGATACTGAGCTTACCTGGGCAATAGGACTTGCCCATGATCTCGGGCATACTCCGTTTGGACATGTAGGAGAAAGGATAATAAGCTCGCTAATGGAAAAAGACGGGCTTGATCCATTCGAGCATGAGATAAACAGTATCCGCGTTGTTGATTTTCTTGCAGACAACGGAAGGGGCCTTAATTTGACATATGCAGTCCGCGATGGAATAATCTCTCATAACGGTGAGGCGCTCAGTCAGAAAATGAGTCCTACATTCACAGTGAAGGACATTGAAAAGATAAAATCGAGAAAGCATCTTGTTCCGGCAACATATGAAGGGGTTATAGTCCGTTTTTCCGATGCGATTGCATACCTTGGCCGTGATTATGAGGATGCGACCAGACTGGGCCTTTTGAAAGGCAAAAGCCTTCCTCTTGCTGTTACAAGAAGACTTGGAGAGAGCAACAGCCAGATAATCAACACTCTTGTCTATGACATCATAGACAATGCCAGAGAAGGCGAGATTGGCTTTTCATCTGAAGTCTATGATGCAGTAAAGGAAATGAGCCGCTTCAATTATGAGAACATCTATAAGTCCGAGCTCCTCAATGGCTATAACAGATATTTCATGAGGCTCATCACACTCGTAGTCAGCTACCTTAAAGAGATATATTCATCCTATGCTCTTGATGAGAAGGGCTATATGAGTGAGCACAACATGCTTGCAGCCGGCTTTTATCATCATATTGCAGAAATGTATCCTGTATATATGGAAAGGGAGAAAAGCGATAAAAGAATAATCTATGACTATGTCTCTGGAATGACTGACAACTTCATTCTTGATTCTGCAAATGAGATATTGAAGCCGGAGCATCTGAATGATGAGATAGAAAAGAGCCAGACCGGAAAATGGTTTGATGCAAAGGCCTAGCTCTCTTTAGCTATTTTCTCTATTTCCTCTATAAAGCGCTCAAGAGAGTCAAAAGCCCTGTAGACTGCGGCAAAGCGGACATATGCGACATGATTGAGCTTATACAGCTCTTTCAGTGTCTCTTCTCCAATCTGCACGCTTGTAACTGTTCTCTTGCTTCCCGCAAGATCATGGATTCTGTTTTCTATGTTGTCAAGTGTCTCTTTAAGCCTTTCCGGATCAATGGCTATTTTCTCTGTGCAGGCCCTGATTCCACGTTCAACCTTGTTGATATCGAAATTCTGATGCTTGCCGTCTTTTTTTATGACAACAATCGGCTTAAGCTCAACTTTCTCATAGCTTGTAAAGCGGCATCCGCATTCAAGGCATTCCCTTCTTCTTCTGATTGACAGCCCGTCCTTTGAGGGCCTGGATTCTAGCACTTTGTCTTCAAGTGAACCGCATCTGGGACATTTCATGCATAAAATTATATTTCAGCGAAAGAAAATGTCAAACAAAAAAATTTTTAATAAATATGTATAAAATATATATTAAAACTCTATTGTTTATATAAATAAGATATATTTTTATTATTTGATTCTGCTATTGAATTATATATTTAATATGATTTTAAAAATATTTGACAGCATAATAACATTTTGTTAAAATACTAACAATGACAATTTCACAGGCTGTTAAAGAGATATTGAAGGACAATACCGTGATTTCTCAGATGCTTTCTGAGAATCTTCTTTCTGTTTCAACATATTCAAGAAGAATCAAGGCAAAGGTCGAGAGCCTTGTGGGCAAGAGCGTGAATGAATCTGCTATTGTGATGGCGCTTCGCCGTGCAGAAGAAGAGGCAAGGATAAGGGGAAAGAGAAAAATAGATCTTGAGTATGAGATGATGATGAAGAGCAGCATCTTCGACATGAGCATAAAGAACACGGGGGAAAACAGCATAAAGATCATGGAAATTTTGAAGGAAGTGAGATCTGATTCCTCCGCATTCTTCAATTTCTCTCTCTCCCAGGAAGAGATAAACATAACGCTGAGCGAGAAATACAGGGCTCTGGTTGCTGAGAGGATAAAGGAGTGCGATATAATCTCAAGGTGCATAAACCTTTCTGGAATAACAATCACATTTTCAGGAAATTTCCTTGAAACACCCGGGGTAATATATCTGGCTCTTTCGCGCCTTGCGAGGGATGGGGTGAATATTACGGAGATATTCTCAACTTTAAACGAGCTTACCTTCATAATAAACAGCGCTGATGCTGCGCGTGCATACAGCGCTCTTGAGAGCTTCCTGCTTTCTGATTTCATCCAAGATATTTAATCTGCCTGATCACTATATCCACCATGCTTTCTTCTGCTGCAATGAATGGCATTTTTGCCTTCTTCCTTTCAATCAGGAATTCATCAGTGTATTCGACTCTGCTTCTGTCATAGTAGACGAGGCTGTAGTCGAAATAATTTAAAACAGCATGGCTTGATGCTATATCCCAGCAATAGCATGCCTGGGTGACAGATGCGGCTATCTCTTCAAGGATTGCAGGAAAGAGATTATGAAGTATCGATGATCCGATTGTCCTTATTTTCCCGTCAAAGGAAGAAAAATCATATTTCCTGATATCATGGCTTGTGAACATGATCTGAGAAAGATTTTCGTTTTTCTTTTTTTTAAAGACCTCAGCGCCGTTGATATAAAGCCTGTCTCCTGGAATAAGAGAAAGCTCCATCTTCTCTTCTCCTATGCCGTATCGGGGTGCAATTATGAATGCTCCGACGCTTTTTCTTTCCTTGTTCAGTATTCCAAGAGATATTGCCCAGCTTGCAAGGCCCTGCGAGTACATGTCTGTGCCGTCAATGGGATCTAGGACAAATGTCAGCTCCGCATTCCTGTCAAAATCTGTCATCTCCTCCTCGCTGATGATGTTCGCCTGCGGGAAAAGGCTTTTTACACATTCTATCACCTGATGCGAGATAAAAAGGTCAACTTCTGTCAGAACAGACCCGTCCTCCTTGAAATTCCTTTTGACATTCTTCTGCATTTTTCTCGCATATTCTCCAAGCTCTCTGAGCTTTTGGAAAAGAATATGGTAATTATCGTTTATTGCCATTTTCATACCTTTGCTTTATAGTCATAGCGTGAGCGCGGAATTAGACCAGATTATTGATGATTATATAAGAAACAGCTCCTGCTTTAAAGCAGTGAAGAAAGATTCAGGTCAGATTAAAGCAGATGGAATAAGCTCATATCCGCTTTCACGCCTTGTCTATCATATTGCAAAGGTCAAGGGAGAGAAGACATTTGCCGTTCTTGCAACCGAGGATGGAGCGAGAAATCTCTATCAGGACCTGGCAAAAGTAAAAGATATCCCAGTAATTTATTATCCATCAAGCGGAAGGGCTTTATATTCAACAAGCCAGACCCTTGAGGGAGAGATAGAGCAGAAGAAAGCTCTTGAAGAGATAACTGAAAGGAAAAAAGCCCTTGTAATCCTTTCCCTGCGCTCGCTCCTTGTTCCCGCTCTTGATATAAAAGACACGCTCTCTCTTGAAATCATCATCAAAAAAGGCGATACGCTTGATCTTGAGAAAACAGCCAAGGAGCTGGCTGAAAGCGGATATACAAGATGCGGCAACTGCTATGAGATGGGAACATTCTCCCTTCGTGGTGAAGTGCTGGACATATTCCCCTTTACAAGCAGCGTTCCGGTGAGAATCTACACAGAATGGGATGAGGTTGTAAAGATCTCCACTTTTGATGCACTCAGTCAGCAGAGCGAGGGAGAGCTGAAGAAAATAGCAATACCACGCCTTGACAGAAAGGATGATGTCAAATACGTCCATTTTGACCAGTATGTCTCTTTCTCATCGTATATGTGTTTTCTTGGTATGGAAAGGCTCTATAGCAGCGCAAAGGCAGTTGTACGTGAGGCAGAGGAACGCTATAAGATTGCATACAGGGAAAAAAGAGAGGTGAACATCCCGTCAAAAGAAGTTCTTTCTTTTGACTCTCTGATTTCAGGAAGCAGGAATGCTCTTCTTGTCTATGACATTGTTCAAAATACATATCATCATTTCTCTGTCACTCTTTCCCGTTCATATTTTGGAAATGTGAAATATTTCAAGGAAGATGTTTCTGCCCTTGTTTCAAATGACTGGAAAATCTTCATCATAAGTCCATCTGCAACTCAGAAGGAAAGGCTTGATGCAATATTCCGTGACATGGGACTGAATATAGCTGTCGATAAGATTTCTTCCGGCTTCCAAATCGATGCACTAAGTCTCCTTGTCGTGCTTGACAACGAGATCTTCGGAAGGAGAAAGCAGAGAAATGAAAAGCTCATTGAGACCTCATCTTCTCAGCTTGATTCCTTTGTGGATCTCAAGAGCGGTGATTATGTGGTCCATGTGAATTATGGAATAGGGCGCTTTGTGAAGATTGAGAGAGTCAAGACCTTCAACACAGAGCGCGATTACATAAAAATAGAATACCAGGACAAGGAATTCCTGTATGTACCGATTGAACAGACAAACCTAGTTCAGAAATATATCGGAAACCAGGGCAATGCACCCAGGCTTGAAAAGCTCGGCTCACAGAGCTGGAGCAAGAAAAAAGAAAGAGCAAGAAAGAATGCTGAAGAACTTGCGAAGAGCCTCATTGCCCTTTATGCAAAGCGTCAGGCAAGCCATGGAATTGCTTTTGAAAAGGATACGGACTGGCAGCTTGAGTTTGAAGCATCCTTTCCATTTGAAGAGACACCGGACCAGATAAAATGCCTTGCTGAGATAAAGAAGGACATGGAAAGCGATATGATCATGGACCGCCTGATATGCGGGGATGTAGGATACGGAAAGACAGAGCTCGCCTTCCGTGCAGCCTTCAAGGCCGTGATGAGCGGGCATCAGGTAGCATTCCTTGCCCCGACTGTGATTCTTGCAGAGCAGCACTACAACACATTCCTTGAGCGTCTTGGGCGCTTTCCGTTCAAGGCTGCGCTTTTAACCAGATTCACATCCTCAGCCCAGAGCAGAAGGATAACAAAGGAGGTGAAGGAAGGAAAGATTGACGTGCTTTTTGGCACGCATAAGATTTTAAGGAACATAAGCTATAAGAGTCTTGGTCTCCTGGTTGTTGATGAGGAGCAGAGATTCGGAGTAAAGGACAAGGAGAGGATAAAGGAGATGAGGAGCAACATTGACTGCCTGACACTCTCTGCAACTCCTATTCCAAGAACACTTTACATGTCACTGCTGAAAGTACGTTCAATGAGTCTTCTTACAACAGCTCCAAGAGAGCGTCAGAGCATTGAGACATATATACAGGGCTATGATGTTTCTGTTGCTGTTGATGCAATAAAAAGGGAGCTTGAGCGAGCTGGTCAGGTTTTCTATCTTCATAACAGGATAGAGGACCTTGAGGATATAAAAAGGATGCTCTCGTCTTATCTCCCATCTGCAATCATAGAGTATGCTCACGGACAGATGGAAGCAGAGAATCTTGAGGATATAATGCACCGCTTCATATATGAGGGAGTACAGGTGCTTGTAAGCACTACGATAATCGAAAACGGAATCAACATCCCGAATGTCAACACCATAATAATCGACAGGGCGGACAGGCTCGGACTTGCGCAGCTTTATCAGCTGAGAGGAAGGGTAGGAAGAAGTGACAGAAAAGCATATTGCTACCTTTTTTATCCAAAGGATATGGACTTGAATGATGATGCGGTCAAAAGACTGAGAGTGATGAGTGAGAACACGGCACTCGGATCCGGGTTCAAAATCGCAATGAAGGATATGGAAATCAGGGGGGCTGGGAATATTCTCGGCAGGGAGCAGAGCGGACATCTTGAGGCAGTCGGACTTGATATGTACCTGAAAATCCTTGAAGAGGAGATTGAGCGTCAGATGAGCGCCAATCCTGAAGAAAAGAGAGAGGTCATGCTCGAGCTTGAATATACAGGATACATCCCTGACTCATACATCATGGATGCAGAGGTCAAGTTCGATGTATATAAGAAGATTGCCTCAATAAAGAGCGAGGAGGAAAAAGACAGCATAATCAATGAACTTGAAAACAGGTTCGGCCCTCTTCCTGAGGAAGTTGAGAATCTTCTTTCGATTGCTGAGATCAAAGTCATTGCAAGAAAGCTCGACATCTACCATATAAAGGAGAGGTCAGGTATAATCGAGTTCGAGCTCTCACGCATGTCCTCTGTGAACCCTGAGCGTCTTGTACGTCTTATCCAGCTTTCAGGCGGAAATGTCATGATTGATCCAAGACGCATGAATTTCATCAAGATGAGATGTGAGAGCATAAACTTGAAGGACAAGGCCGTCTTCATTCTAGAACAGCTTAGGAGACTGATATGATTGCAAGCAGGATTATGGATATAGAAGTCCGCCGCGATGACAACAAACGGGATATAAAGAGCTATGTGCTGAGAAGCAACACCCTTGATGAGAAGGATAAGGAGATTTTGGAAAAATACGGGGAAAATCATCTGCTTTTTTTTGACGATATCGATAAAATAGACTCTTCCTCGGTTTTCTTGAACAGCAATCCCCTTGTAATGGAGATAGGATTCGGGATGGGGGACAGCACGCTAAAGATTGCGATGATGAATGAGAATGTGAACTACATAGCACTTGATGTCTATCTTGATGGGGTCATCAAACTCTTGAAGAACACAGCAGAGCTTGATGTTAGGAATCTCAGGATTATGCGCTTTAATGCAGTGGATGTCCTGACCTGCAAGGTCTCTGATGATTCTGTTGACGGTTTTCATATTTTCTTTCCGGATCCGTGGATGAAGAAACGCCATCATAAGAGAAGACTAATGAATCCTTCCTTCATTAATCTGCTTGCAAGAAAGCTAAAAAAGGGCGGATATATTTATTTTGTCTCTGACTGGGAAGAGTATGCCGATGAGGTGCTTGATCTTATGAGCAGGAATGAAAGCCTTGTTAATCCATACACCGGCTTTGCTCCTCCGGTCAAATGGAGGCCTAGCACGAAGTTCGAGAAGAAAGGGCTAGAGAAGGATCATTTGATAAAAGAAATCTGGTTTGAGAAAAGATGAATGAAAACGGGCTGCGCCTGCAGCCCGCTTCTCTTTATTATTTATAATCAAGCTTCCTGAGCCTTCTTGCTCTCAGCAATGACATCATCAGCGAGCTTTCCATGAAGCTCCTCATAATGGTCAAACTCAAGCTCAAAGGATCCTGTTCCGCTTGTCATGCTCTTCAAGTCAATTGCATATGTCATGAGCTCTGCCATAGGAACTTCTGCACTGACCTGTACAAGTGTGCCTTTCTCCTCCTGTCCGAGAACTCTTCCTCTCTTGGATGAAAGGTCGGAGAGAATTGAGCCGAGATATTCATTCTCGACATAGACGAGAAGTTTTACAAAAGGCTCAAGTAGCACGCATCCTGCTTTCTTCAGAGCTTCTTCCATAGCACCCTTTGCAGCAAGCTTGAATGCCATTTCTGAAGAATCGACAGGGTGTTCCTTACCGTCAACAAGATTTACTGCGATATCAACAAGAGGATAGCCTGCAAGGAAGCCCTCGCTCATCTTCTCATGAAGTCCTTTCTCGATTCCAGGAATATATCCCTTGCTTATTGCTCCGCCCTTGATTGAATTTGTGAAGCGGTAGAACTCTCCGCGCTCAGCAGGCTCGATTTCAAGGACAACACGTCCAAACTGTCCATGTCCGCCGCTCTGCTTCTTGTGGGTATACTCAGCAAGTCCGCTCTTTTTGGTGATGGTCTCGCGGTATGCGATGCGTGGAACCTTTGTTATGATGTTGATCTTTTGCTTTTCCTTGATCTTATCCAGAATCATGGAAATCTGAAGCTCTCCCATTCCTCCTATGATGCTTTCCTTTGTCTCCTCGTTATACTGCATCTTGAAAGTGAGATCCTCTTCACTTATCTTGTGAAGAGCGTCATTCATCTTGTCCTCGCTCTTCTTGTCCTCTGCAGAAATTGCCAGCTGATAGATAGGCTGGGGAAGGTCAAGCGGAACAAAGCGGTACTTTGTATCAGCATTTGCAAAGAAAGAAGCGTTTGTATATGCTACATTGCTCTTGGTTATCACACCGATGTCTCCTGCTTCCAGAGCATCAGTTTCTATGAGTTTCTTTCCAACTGCACGGAATACTTTTCCCGGCTTTTCCTTCTTGTTCAGCTCCGGATTGTACATGTCTGTATCTCCGCTGAGCTTTCCGTTTACGACCTTTATGAATGAAAGCTTTCCGCTGAACTGGTCGATAGTTGTCTTGAAGCAGTATCCCTCAAAGGAATCAAGGCTGTTGATCCTGTCTTCTTTCTCTTCTCCGTTTTCATCAATCACATGCTCAGGAGCATTATCTGGCCACGGGAAGTTGTTCTTGATGAATCTCAGCAGGCTTGTGATTCCTGCTCCCTTGTCAGTCGCACCGCAGAAGACCGGAACAATCCTGTTCTCTTTCAGTCCCGCATAAAGTCCGCTTCTGATGTCATCCATGGAAAGGGTTCCATCTTCAAAGTATTTCTCAATGAGTTCATCAGTGCATTCTGCTGCATTTTCAATCAGCCTGTTTCTGAAGTCCTCGACTACTGCTTTATATTTTTCAGGGATGTCTGCCGGAGTTTCCTTTCCTCCTGGATGACATTCATATGCCCTGTCTTCAATCAGATTTATAACGCCATTGAATTCCTCAGCCTCTCCGAGAGCCATGACAACAGGAACAAAATGGGCATCAAACTCACTCTCAAGTGAGTCAATGACATGACGGAAACTGGCTCTTTCCTTGTCCATCTTGTTGATGAACACAGCCCTTGGCTTGTTGAGCCTGTCAAGTCTTCTCCAGAGCTTTATTGTCTCAATCTGTGCTCCCTCTCTTCCGTCAACGATCATGAGAGCTGCCTCACATGCCCTGAAAGCACTTATAGCCTCACCGATGAAGTCCGCAGTTCCCGGTGTGTCCAGGATGTTTATCGTGCTTCCTTCCCAAGTGGTGCTGTTGAGTGTTGCATGTACACTTATCTTTCTCTGGATTTCCTCTTCTGTATAGTCACTTGTGGTCTTGCCACTTTCTACGGTCTCAGCACGGGAAAGAACGCCTGAATAGAAAAGCATCTGCTCAATCAGGTTTGTCTTTCCCGTACCGTTATGGCCAATGACGGCCACGTTTCTAATGTCTCGTGTGCTAACGCTCATATTTTCCTCCTTTTGAAAAACAAAGCTTTCTTTAAGCTTAAATTCTCATTTTTCATATGTAAAGAAAAATTTGAAAAATATGAGCTTGAAGCCCTTAGCTTGAGATTATGAAAAAACCGCCGCTTTGCTGCGACGGTCCTATAAAAGAAGAAGATTGATTCTCAGTTAGAGAAAACATCCTCAATCACATCACTGATTTTGTTCTTGAGAAGGAACTTGAGAAGCTCGTCATTCTGGTCGTAGTTGGACCTCAGCCGGTCACTGTATTCGCAGAACAGTGTCCATGCCGGGGTTGCAAGCACCTGTGAAATCTTTTCTATAGTCTGAAAGGAAGGAGCCTTCCTTCCTGTTTCCATCTCTGTGATGAAAGATGTCGAAACTCCGACAGCCTTGGCAAGATCGCTCTGTGTGTAGCCTAGCTTTTTCCTTCTCATCTTCAGATTGTTAGCAAATATTATTTGCAGATTATTAACTTTTTCCATGTTGTCATCTCCTGTTGTGTGTTAAAAGCTATAATTTTAATATAATACTTTAAACCTTTTCTGCATAGTGAGAAAATTCCATTGAGAAACTCCCTCTCCCTTGCGTGGAGGAGCGAAGAACAGTTGTATATCCGAACATCTTCTCAAGCGGAATAACTGCGTTGACAGTATCTCCGTTTGCCTTGCTTTCCATGCTCTCTACAATTCCTGACCGCTGAGTGATTGATGAGATGACATCTCCCACATATTCACTTGGACTTGAGACCTGGACATTCATCATTGGTTCCATCAGAATAGCTCCTGCGCTCTGACAAAGCTTGTCAAAGAGCATAAAAGCACAGTTTGTATATGCAAAAGGAGTGGAAATCATCTCGTTGTATTGAATGTCAGTCACTTCAACACGGATGTCAGTGCATTCATAGCCGAATCTGATGCCGCTGGAGAGCGCACCCTTTACTCCCATCTCAACAGCTTCCAGAATCTCCTGCGGGATATCGCGGGCAGATGCAGTAAGGCAGTATTCGTTTCCTTTTCCTCTCTCCTGAGGAGAAACACGCATGGAAAGCTTTGCCCAGTTTTCCTTTCCAGCAAGAATCTTATCAAATTCAAGCGTGTCGCTTTTCTCTTCTCTGATGCTCTCGCGGTATGTGACCTGAGGATTTCCGACACGTGCATCAACTTTCATCTCATCGGTTATTCTTGTCACAAGAACATCAAGATGAAGCTCTCCCATGCCGGAAATCACAAGCTGTCCTGTCTCACTGTCATCCTTGTATGTGAATGTCGGGTCTTCCATCGCAAGGGTTTCAAGGGCTTTTCTCAGCTTGTCCATGTCAGCTGTTGTTTTTGGCTCGATTGCAACGGAAATCACAGGCTTGGGGAAAGATATCTTCTCAAGAAGATAAGGGGACTGCTCGCTTGCAATCGTGTCCCCTGTCTGTGCCATTTTGAAGCCCACGATGACTCCGATGTCTCCTGCCTTTATCTCTGAAAGCTCTGTAGGCCTGTCTGCATGCATCCTCAAAAGCCTGTTAATCCTTTCCTTTTTGTCCTTTGTCGCATTATACACGCTGATTCCTTTCTTGAGCACTCCGCTGTATACCCTTACAAAACACATCGCACCGGCCTGGGGATCCACCTGGATCTTGAATATGAGCGCTTCAAGAGGTGCGTTCTCTGAATGCTTTATCAGAGCCTCCTTCCCGTTTTTCCTGTTGACAGCAGCAACAGGAGGAACATCAAGAGGAGAGGGTAGAAGAGCAATTACAGCATCAAGAAGCTGCTGGACTCCTATGTTCTTAAGCGAAGAGCCTGTCAGGACAGGAATTAGAGATCTCTCAAGAGTGCATTTCCTGAGTGTGGAGATAATGAGATCTGCTGGTATTTCCTTGCCGTCAAAATAAAGCTCGGTGATCTCATCAGAAAAAGAGGCTGTCTGGTTGATCAGCTCCTCTCTCATCTCCTCAGCTTTAGAAAGCATGTCTTCTGGAATTTCATTTTCTGTAACAGTCAGACCATTGTCATCAGCACTGTATGTGAGGAATTTCATCTTAATAAGGTCAATTACGCCTTTGAAACTGTTCTCGCTTCCTACCGGGATATTAAGTGCAACAGGATTTGCCCCCAGCTTTTTCCTCATGTCATCAAGAACTGCATAAAAATCAGCTCCCAGTCTGTCCATCTTGTTGATGAATGCAATGCGCGGAACTGAGTATGTGTCAGCCTGGCGCCATACAGTCTCGCTCTGAGGTTCAACTCCACCCACTGCACAGAAAACAGCAACCGCTCCGTCAAGGACGCGGAGGCTTCTTTCAACCTCTGCAGTGAAATCCACATGGCCCGGGGTGTCGATTATGTTTATCTGATAATCCTTCCAGTAGCAGGTTGTTGCGGCACTTGTTATCGTGATGCCTCTCTCCTGTTCCTGCTTCATCCAGTCCATGGTGGCCTCTCCGTTGTCCACTTCTCCGATTCTATGATTCTCACCTGTGTAATACAGTATTCTTTCAGTTGTGGTTGTCTTTCCTGCATCAATGTGTGCCATGATGCCGATATTTCTTATAAAGCTGTCGTCCATGCGTGTGATAATATCACAAAAAAAAGGCTTTGAAAATTATATATAGTAAAGTTTTAGATAGAAATTCACCTTACATTCTGATGATCATATATTCCGCTTTTCCCGCTTGCCAGGAAAGAAGTGAGCATGGTAAGAAAGAGGATGGCAGGTTCAGTGTATCCGAAGAGCTCGATTGCAAGGGCAAATCCTACAAGTGGAAGCTTCATTCCGGCTGAGAGGAATGCAACGGATGAAAGGGCTACGAGAGCAGATCTGTCAAGGGAAAGCAGGGTTGCAAAAGGAGATGAGAAAGTTGCTCCAAGCACAAGAAGCGGCACGACTTCTCCTCCCTGGAATCCTGCCTGGAGCGAAAGGATTATCAGGATGAACTTAAGCAGGAAATCCACTGCAGATGTCCCTTCAGTCATAGATGTCGAAATAAGGTCTGATGAAAGCCCGTTATATGTAAATGAGCCTGTGATGAAGTAGATTGAGAAAGATATTACAGAGACAAGAAGGGCAGGGATAATCACCTTCAGATACTCATTTGCCCTGTAAAGCCTGTTGAGACTTATCTTGAAGAATTCCATTAAAAAGCATGTGAAGCGGCTCAATGCTCCGATCAAAAGAGCAAAGAGGAACATCTTGACTGTATTGTCCAGAGTAAAGGCAAGTGGAGCAAATGCTGGGATTTGTATAATGTGAATGTTGAGTGCCGATGCTACAAAATAGCTTGTGTAACTGCTTGTAAGGCATATAAGAAATCCATCCATCCTGTTCAGGCGCGGAGATGCAAGGTGTGCGCCAAAGAGAGTTCCTGCAACAGGGGAAAGAAATAGAGCAGAAAATGCAGATGAGAATCCTGCCATGAAATAATAGTCCCTTCTTGTTCCCTCGAAGAAGCGCTTTTCAAGGCAGCTTATCTTTTCACTGATCACTACTGCAATCTGCACCCCGCTTCCTTCTTTGCCGACACTTGCTCCCAGAAGATGGGAAAGGAATGCGGAGAAGAAGGAAAGAAAAGCCATCTTTATAGATACAATCTTCCCGTCCTCAGCATCTCTAAGATCCTCAGCATCATGGATGCGGTCTATCGCATAGCTTATGATGTTCTTGACATCGCTTTTGTATTTTCTGAAAAGGAAAAGAATTATAACGGCTCCAACGGGCAGCAGGAGTATAAGTATCCTGTGCTCTTTGTTGTATCCATTTGCCCAGGAGATGAGGAAGGAATAAAGAGCAATAACAGGGGCAACGACAAGTCCTGTCGCTATGCCCCTGACAAAATTCCTTATATCAAGATGTATCCTTCCTCTCTTTTCTTCCATCATGTCAAATCTTCAAGTCTTGAACATATTTCAGCATATTTTGCACTGTCAGAGTCAAGATGGAAAGTCTGTATTTCATAAAGAGCCTTTGCATACATTAAAAGCATCACCGCTTCCTGGCGGTCGCTCATCTTGTCAATCGTGACAGATGAATAAAAGGGTTTTCCGTTTTTTCCGTTTGCACCTTCATAATATTTCATTTTCTCTGAAAGAATGCTCTCAGAATCATATTCCTTCTTCATTTTCTCTGCCTCTTTTGCCCTCTTTCCTGCATCCCAGTTCCTGTCATAGAGCATCTGCGACAGATCATAATACAGAGTAAGGTATAGGCCGCGTCCAGAGAGCTGTGTGTCCAGACTCCTTCTCATGTAGCTTATTGCATAGTTCTTGTTTCCAAAGCTTATCGGCCATCCTGGAAGCTGGTCATAAAGCAGTGCGAGCACATAGTATGCATCAGTATAGTCCTGGCCGTATCCGTCAACTACCTTGAGTATGTACTCCTGCATCTCAGGAGCCTTTGAAAGGCTGTTGAGCGGACCTTTTGTCTGTCCCCATCTTCCGATTGCGGAGCTCAGCCAGAAATAAGCGTTCCAGTTCTCTTTTTCTTCAAGAGAAGAGCGTGCATAGTCTTCAGCCTGCTCATATTTTGAGAACCTTCCATCCTTGTCATCCTCACTCAGCATGTCGCCCTGAGTAAGCACTGCTCTTGAGAGTCTCCATAAAATCTCGCTTTTCTCTTCTCCCTCTTCTGCCTTTTCAAGACTGTCAAGCAGGTATTCATATTCCTTCTCATAATCCTGAGAGGCATAGAAAAGCGAGTCAGAATAGGATGCATCAAAAGATGCATAAATGGAAAATGCTGAAACAAGCAGCATAAAGAGCATAATCAGTTTCTTCATACATTTCTCCTTTCAATCAGTGTAGCATGATGCGGATGATCTTTTCCTTCAGTCTGCCGTACGGGGGATTCCTGAGTGTGATGTCTGGAAATAGGGAATGCTTTAAAATGCTCTTTTCATGGGTGAATGTGTCAAAGCTGTGCTTTCCATGATAGGCACCGCTTCCGCTGTTTCCAATTCCGCCGAAGGCAAGAGTGTGGCTTACGATATGCATTATCACATCATTGACACATCCTCCTCCGAATATAAGGGAAGAATGCACGCGCTCTGCTGTTTTCTTCTTCTTTGTGAATATGTAGAGTGCAAGAGGACGGGGTCTGTTTCTTATCATTTCAATTGCTTTTGAAAGATCTTCATACTCAAGCACAGGGATGACCGGTCCGAAAATCTCTTCCATCATTACAGGTTCATCTTCCCTTACAGGATAGAGGATTGTAGGAGAGATCTTCATTTTCTCATCATCGAATTTTCCCCCATAGACTACAGAGGAAGCATCAATCAGCCCCTTGACTCTTTCATAGTGATGCCTGTTTATGATTTTAGGATAGTCAGGATTGTCCAGAGGGGAAGCAGAATAGAATTTCTCGATATAGCAAGGAAGCAGATTTATGAATTCCTTGACTTTGGATTTATGCACAAGAAAATAGTCAGGTGCTATGCATGTCTGTCCTGCGTTTATGAGCTTTCCGAATGCTATTCTTGAGCATGCCTTTTCTATATCTGCACTCTCATCTATTATCACAGGGCTCTTTCCTCCAAGCTCAAGTGTGTACGGAGTAAGGCTTTCTCCTGCAGTCTTTGCAACAATTTTTCCGACATTCGGACTTCCTGTGAAGAATATGTAGTCCCACTTCAGGGCAAGAAGGGTGCTGTTCATCTCTCTTCCCCCTTCAAAGAGAGCTATATAGCTTTCATCAAAGACTGAAAGAACCTTTGCGAGGGCTTTTGATACATTTTCAGAATATCTGCTGGGCTTTATCACAGCTGTGCATCCTGCGCTGATTGCTCCGATCAATGGAACAAGGGTAAGCTGGACAGGATAGTTCCACGGACTCATTATCAGAGTGTTCCCAACCGGCTCCTTTATTACATAGCTCTTTGAGGGAAAATGAAGGAGAGCAGTCCTGACTCTTTTCCTTTTAGCCCATTTTCTCACATGGCGTATATGATATCTGAGTTCGCTGTATACAATCCCGAGCTCAGTTGAGTATGCCTCAACTCTTCCTTTTGAAAGGTCCTTGTTCAGTGCATCAAGGATCATTTCCTCGTTTTCCTTAAGCGAAGAGAAAAGCTTTTTCAGCATCGCTGTCCTGAATGACACATCCCTTGTCTTTCCGCTGTTGAAGAATTCTGTCTGTTTTTTTAGTACTTCCTGTGGATTCATGGCTTTTATTTTTACAAAATGCATTTAAAGTGTCAATAAAAAACAAATATGTCGATTTTATGTAAAAGAAAACAAAAAATCATATAAATGTATGATTTTGCACAAACATTGGAAAATGTTTCATATCATCTCTTGATTCCTGCAGAATTTGCTTTACTCTTGAAAAAAAGGAAAGGTTATGAAAAACAGGAAGCTCGCAGTTTTTATAAGGATACTAGTGCTTGTACTTGTGCTTCTTCTGGTGTTTCTCTCTGTATATCTGATTATTCTGAACAAGAAAGAGGTTGTGTACAATGCTCCGCGTACGGCAGTTGCCGTCATTAAGCCAGAGCGGCGCACGATAGAAGAGAGCGTCACGCTTTCAGGGTACACAGAAAGCACAAAGATATCACCGGTTGTTCCCTTCGTATCCGGCACAGTTGAGAGCTTTGATTTAACTGTCGGGGATGAAGTTAAAAAAGGTGATGTAATAGCTGTAATCGATGATGAGCCGTATGTGCTTCAGCTCAATATGGCAAAGGTCCAGGTCGATGTTCTCTCCTCAAGCTATGAGAGAATGGAAAAGCTTTATCAGACAGGAGCGGTGACCAAGCAGGATCTTGAGAGCATAAAGGCCCAGCTGGATGCTGCTGAAGAGCAGATGAAGCTTGCTTCTCTTCAGGTTGATTATGCCACTGTCAGGGCTGAAATGGATGGCACTGTGATTCTTACAAACACAAATGAGGCAAACATCGCAAGCAGTTCTGACTACATTGCCGTGCTTGCTGACATGAGTAGCATAAAAGTCACGCTTGATATGAACGAGAGCTATTACAGCAGAATCAGAGAAAACATGAGCGATGTGAGCGTATATGTGTATTCTCCTGCAACAGGAGAAAGCAGCACTGCAAGAATTGATACAGTCAGTCCTGTAATCAATCCGCTTTCAAAGACATTTGAAGTCACGGTAATCCTCGATGATCCATCCGGATTTGCAATAGGCGGATACGTGAAGGCTGATTTCATTTTCTCCAGAAACGAGAATGTCCTTTCACTTCCTTCCTCTGTCAGGAAAGCTGACGGTGGAATGTATGTATATGATGAGGATGAAGAGAAGGCGCTTTATGTAACATTCACAAGCGAGTATTCAGATGATGAGTACTTCTCTGTTCCCGAAAGCTATGAGGATACATATTTCATATCCTCCGGACAAGATCTGGTCCTTGACGGTTCTCCTGTCAATGCAATTGTGGAGGAATGATGAGAATATCAGAGTTTTCTGTCCGTCATCCTGTTGTTTTAGGAATAATCCTCATAACACTTGCGTTTTTCGGGATAATAGCTCTCATAGGAACGAATGTAGAGTTCATGGGAGCAATAAACACTCCCCAGGTGTATGTTGTCGCAGTCTATCCGGGAGCAAGCAGCCAGGATATAGAGAATACTGTAATTGATGTGCTTGAGGATGATTTTGTCACGCTCCAGAACTTCAAGAGCATGACAAGCCAGGCTACGAACAGCCTTGCCATGATAGTGATCTCTTTTGCTGACGGAGTTGATGCATATGAAATGCAGACAGAAGTCAGAAACAGGATAAACGATCTCTCCTCAAGTCTTCCATCCGGTCTGCAGGGAGATCCTGTTGCGATTGTCGGAGGAGCGGAGATGCTTCCCATAATCTCCTTTGCAGTAACCGGAGGTGAAGACCTTGCAAATCTTTCTGAATATGTTAGCGAGCAGATTGTTCCCCAGATAACCAGGCTTGAAGGAGTATCGACAGTCACAGTGACAGGCGCTCTTGAGCCAGTTGTAGAGATAAAGGCAAGACTTGATGATCTTGATTCAAAGAACATAAGCCTGCTTAATATCTACCAGGTGCTTTCATACAGCAATCTCTCAATGCCCCTTGGTGCTGCCGAGTATTACGGCCAGCAGATACAGCTTCGCTTTGATGCATCCTATGACAGTCTGGAGGATATAAGGAACCTTGCAGTTGGTGCAACAGAGGATGGAAAGGTTATACACCTTTCTGATGTTTGTGATGTGAATCTCATTTATGAGGAACCAGAGTACATCACCAGAAGCAACGGAGCAAATGCCATTGTCGTCGAAGTCTGTAAAAGAAGTGACGGCAACACGCTTACAATCACTGATGACATAAAGGAAATACTGGACGAGGAAAGAGCAAAAAGCGGTGACGTGCTGTCATTCTCTCTCATCAGTGATGACAGCCAGACCATAAGAAGCAGTTTAAAGAACGTCATCGAGTCGGGAGTCCTTGGCGTTATAATAGCAGTTCTTGTCATCTTCCTCTTTCTAAATGACGCGAAGGCTACGCTTGTAATCGGACTGAGCATTCCTCTTTCAATCTTCTTCACGACAATAGTGATGGCAGTTATGGGAATCAGCATAAACCTGATGAGCATCTCAGGAATCGTTGTATCTCTTGGAAGCATAGTGGATGCATCCATTGTCGTGCTGGACCAGGTCTACAGGTTCTATCAGAAAAAGAAGAGTGACGGCGCTTATGAGAACACGCTTACTCAGGCAATACTGAAGGGAAGTGCGGTTGTTGACACATCCGTAATTGGAAGCAACCTCACGACAGTTGTTGTCTTCATTCCGATAGCAATGCTTTCAGGCATTGTGGGTATGATATTGTATCCGGTTTCCATGACATTCATGGTCGCAATCTTTTCTTCTCTCATTGTCGCAATAATATTTGTTCCATTCCTCCTCAAGCTCTTTGTCAGGGAGAAGAACAGAACCCAGGCTAAAGACAATATCGTAGGAAGGACTACTGTAAAGCTTGAAAAGGTCTTCAAGCGGGCGCTCAGATATGCCATCGACCATGCTCTTCTTTTCATCGTCTTTGCCTTTGCTCTTCTTCTTATTTCAATTTACCTCATAACAGCACTTGGCTTTGCCTTCATTCCTTCAACGGATAACGGCGATTTCTACATTGATCTTGCTTTCCCTGACAGCTTCACGCTTGAAATGACTGATGATGCGATGGTCAAGGCATATGAAATACTTTCAAAAAATGTTCCAGAGATGCAGGCATATCTGATGTATTCCGGAAAGGGAAGTTCGATCTTTGATTTCTCCACAAGCGGAAGTGCAAACAAGGGATCAATTCATGTAGTGCTCACACCAAGCGAGGAAAGAGAGCGCGATATACATGAGATAATAAGCCAGATGCAGAGCCTTTTGAGCGAGAACATTGCGGGGGCTAAGGTAAGTGTAAGAAACGGAGGCTTTGACAATCTCGTATCATTCATATCATCAGGTGGCGGATACGGGCTCACTCTTGTCGGAGAGGACCAGAGCCTGCTTTATCAGGAAGCAAAGAGAATTGAGAATTATCTGAAGTCAGATCCTGAGGTCATGTCTGTAAGCATCAACAGCAATTATGACAGCCGTGTTGCTACGATGAATGCAAGCTATGACTATATGACGAGCATGGGGCTGACAAGCTACGAGGCAGGCATGACCAATGCAATCCTCTTTAACGGAGTGGATGTCGGAGTATTTTCCTCTGGTGAAGACAATTATGATATAAAACTCACCAGCGATGTGAAGGATGAAGGAATAGACAAGTCAAGTCTTTCCGGTATAAAGATATATTCAAGCCAGACTGGAGCAAAGATAGGTCTTGATGCCATTGCCTCGCTCGATACATCGACTGAGCTTTCTCAGATCAATCATGTTGACAGGAGCAGGAGCATAACCATTTCAGCCAATCTGATAAGCGAGAACACCAGCGGAGTGACATCAAGAGTTGATGATTATTTGAAGCAGAATCCGCTTGAAGAAGGAATTGAAAGAAGGACAGGCGGAATAGGAGAGCTCATGAATGACTCCTATGGACCGCTTTTGAAGATGGGAGCAATAGGAATATTCCTTGTCTATGTGGTAATGGTACTTGTCTTTGAGCGTTACAGGCAGCCCCTTCTTATCATGCTTACTGTTCCTTTCGGCATGATAGGAATACTCTTGACCCTTGTGGCATTCGGATCAACGCTCAACCTCATATCGATTATGGGCATAGTCACCCTTGTCGGTATGCTTGTCAACAACGGAATCATTCTTGTTGACTACACAAACCAGCTGATGGAAGCAGGAAGGCTCAGCTACATTGAGAAGAACAATATAGAGTATGACAAGGATGAGAGCATATATGGAATCATCCCGATGGAGGAGGAAAAGAGGCTTCTGGTGGAAAATCTTGTTGAAGGAGCTTCCAGCAGGATAAGGCCGATCTTGATGAGTGCTTTAACGACTATTTTAGGTGTTATTCCTATGGCATTTGCAAGCGGAAGCGGTTCTGAAATCTATGCTCCGCTGGGTCAGGTAATAATGGGAGGACTGACAGCAAGTACATTCATTACGCTCTTTCTAATGCCGCTTTTCTATTACAGAAGCGAAATAAAGAGAATGAGAAGATTCTATAGCAGAAAGGAAAGGAGGATAAATAAATGAAGAAGGCAATGATATTGTTATCAGCATTTTTAGTGCTCATTACATTCATCTCCTGCGATATCGTATACAGCTCTACGGTAAGCGGAACTGTAAAAATCAATAAATCAGATGAAATCAAGATTGATAAAGTGACGGTCTATGCATATATGGGCAAGAGCGACAGAGACACCGATTTTAATAAAGATAAGCCAACACTCTTTGATGACTGGACTAGTGCGACAAATTCTGGTCAGTCCTGGGGACAAGGCGGCGCGGGAGGAAATGATGAATCAACATACACATTCTCCCTCAATAATTTCATGTGGAAGGAAAGCGGTTCTGAGTTCGGAGAAGTGGGCGCAAGAGGAGAGTGCTATCTTCTTGTCCTTGTTGAGTATAAGAATAGTGAAAACAATTCATTAATAAAAAAAGTAAAAGAAGTTGCTCCTCTTGTATCTGATGCATCAAGAGCTGTCACCATCACAGTTGATCTGAATTAATAAGGACGCGTTATGAAGAAAGTCTTGTTGTTCCTGCTTTTAATCATCATCGCATTTCCTGTTTTTTCTTCCTACACGCTGGAGAGCCTTGAGGCTTTGATGTTGCTCAACAGCACTGAGATAATGAAGCAAGATGAGGTGATTGAACAGGCAGAACTGGATTTAAAGGATGCAAAGGCAAACTATTCACCGCAGATCAGTGCAACTCTTGCAGGAATTTATATGGTAAATCCTATAATCGGAGATATCTACATAAACGCAAAAGATATTTATCAAGAACTTCCTGATACGAATATAAAGATCTATGACGGCATGAAGAACACGCTTTACATGGCTTCTCTTGACATCACTCAGCCGATCTTCACATGGGGCAAGGTGAGCAATGCCGTAAAGCTCTATGAGAACATACTGGAAATCAGGAATATAGAAAAGAGCAGCATCCAAAGCCAGAAATCAGTTGAGCTTGAGGGATATCTTGCAGCCGTTCATTACCTTTCTCAAATTCTTGAAGAGATTGGGGATGCACTCATTCTTGCTGACAGCCTTCTTGAAATAAGCAGGAATGGAGTAGAGACCGGTGTTGTGCTTGAAACTGATTATCTTGAGCAGAGTCTTGAGAAGACACAGCTTGAAGTGCAGAAAAAGAACATAGAGAACAATCTTTCTTCAGTGCTTGAGAGCATAATGGATCTTACTGGCCTTGAGAAGCTTTCCGCTGAGGATATTTCCTATATTCCGGATGAGAGCGAGTTTTCCATTCTTGCTCTCCTTGACCGCAGTTCGCTTAAGGCAAAGGCCACAAGCATCTCCAATGACAATATGAAAATGGCAAGTCTTGCTGAATCCTCATCAGAGCTTGCAGTCAAGATTGCAAAGGGAAGCATGTACGGCAAACCTGATCTTGCTCTTCAGGTCCAGCTTGGATATGGTGGACAGCTTTTCCCATTTTTAGAGCAGAACTGGCAGAAAGAGGATTCCTGGCAGCTGAATTTCACAATTGGATTGTCAACAACGCTGTGGGATGGCGGAAAGATACTCAATAATGTGAAACGCTCAGAAAGCCAGCTGAGAAGTGCCTCTCTTGATAAGGAAAATGCAAAAGAGGAAATTGAAAGCGCACTGAATGATGCTTTCTCCACATTTGATCTTGCTATGCTGAACCGTAAGTATTACATGGATCTTGATGAGCTTTACAGCAGGCAGCTTGAGATTCTTGAGAACAATGAAATGGAAGGATATTCAAGCAGCGCTGAGGTTCTGGAGAAGAAGGTTCAGATAATAACCAACAGAATCAGCCTTGCTAGCGAGAACCTCAATGCACTTACAAGCACCCTCACGATAAAATATCTTACAGGAATAGATTTGAGCAAAATATAAAAAAAGCCTTCTGAAAACCAGAAGGCCTATGTTTGTCATCTCCTACCAGGATCGAACTGGTGTTGACGGGATGAAAACCCGTTGTCCTAACCACTAGACGAAGGAGACATGTTAAGTGCAATGAGCCGCACTGGATTCGAACCAGTGACCCACGCCTTAAAAGGGCGTTGCTCTACCTGCTGAGCTAGCGGCCCTTCGTGCAACAGGAAGAAAATAACAGAAAAGTCTCTAGTCTGTCAACTGTCTTTTAATATCTTTTATCAAAAAGTAATAGCAGACAGGGCATATGATTCCTGCAATGACCCATGCAAAAGGAGAAGCCAGGACAACTCCGGTGTATCCTAAGAGGGAAGGAAGGGTGAATGCGGCCAGTGCTCGGATTATGAGCTCGCTTATGCTGCTTATCATAGGAATGCTTCCGCTTCCAAGTCCCTGACAGCCTGTGCGGAATATGAATATCGATGCAAGGAAAGGGAAAAAGAAAGAGATTGTGCGCACATAGAAGACGCTCATGTTAATAATCTCAGGATCTGTTGTGCTCTTGTCGACAAAGAGATAGGAAAGGGGCTGGCTTATAGTCCAGGCAAGAGCAACTGTGAAGACAGTTGCAATAAGTGAAAGGACACAGATTGCCTTGAATCCTGATACTATTCTCTTGTACTTTCCGCTTCCAAGATTCTGTCCTGCATATGTGCTGATTGCCATTCCGAAGACGTTGTATACAACAGTAATGACATTTTCTATTTTGTTGCCTACGCTGTAGGCTGCCACGGTGTCTGAGCCGAATTTGTTTATCGCTGCCTGAACGATCACGACTCCGATTGCGCAAACACTGAAATGGAGAGCTCCCGGAAGACCTATCTTCAAAAGCCTTCTGACTAAGAAGAAATCAATCTTGAAATCTTTTTTGCCGACTCTGAATACAGGATACTTCCTGTTTATGTATACATAGCATAAAAGTGCGCTTACGGCTTGAGAAACAACTGTTGCAATTGCAACTCCAGCAACTCCCATCGGAATGACGATTACCAAAAACAGATCTCCGGCGATGTTGAGCAGGCTCGCAACAAGCAGGAAAATAAGAGGGCTCTTTGAGTCTCCGACTGCCCTGAGAACAGATGAGAAGAGATTGTAATAGATAACTGCGATTATTCCGCCGTATATGATGCTTATATATATGTTCGCCCCATCTATTATGTTCTCCGGAGTCTCTATAAGGCGGAGCATCGGGATGCTGAAGACTATAAATATCAGGGAAATCATTATGCTGACAATGAAAGATGAGAGTATGCTCATTGCATAGCTCTTTCTCATCATATTTTTATCATCAGCTCCGTAATACTGGCTTATGAGCACAGAAAAGCCCATTGTAAGTCCCTGTCCGAATCCGATTACCATGAATGAGAATCCGCTGGTTGCTCCAACTGCTGCAAGAGCATTTACTCCTACAAAGCGTCCAACGACAATCGTGTCGACCATTGAATAAAACTGCTGGAAAAGATTTCCGAAAATCAGAGGTATCGAAAAAAAGAAGAGAAGCCTGTAGGGCGAGCCCTTCGTCATATTAGTTTCCATATCGCGCATATAGTATTCTTATGCAGAATTTTGTCAATCAATTTTCATATAAAAGGTCAGAAAAAATTGTTGACGCCATATCAAAGTGTGATAAAATGACAGTTACCTCACATTTTTTTAATCTCTAACTTCTTATTATTTAAGATGTTGCTGTTTTTCATAAAATCAAGTCAGAAAATTTTTGAAAAACTTGTTGACAACGGGATGTAAAGTGGAGTAGATTAATGGGGCACGCGGAAAGAGCGTAGCAAGATTTTTTAAATTGAGAGCGTAAGGAAAAGAGAGAACAAGAGCTTGTGGAGAAGCACTTG
>CASDRU010000008.1 GCA_949283305.1 uncultured Spirochaetales bacterium
ATTCATGAATATCCTGGTGACCATAGCAGAGTGGAAATACACGTTCCCATCCCGAACACGTAAGTAAAACGCTCTAACGCCGATGGTACTTGAGCTTGCCTCAGGGAGAGTAGGTAGTTGCCAGGTTTTTTTATTGTCTTTGATTGCCGTCTGGCAATGAAAATAACTGAATTATTCAGTATATCTTTTTCTCCTGTTTGAGTGCCTTTATTAGGCACTTTTTTCATGCATCGAGTGCACTTGTTATGTCTTCAGGCATCTTGCCGTAGACTGCATAGTATTCAACTGCGCTTTTGAGTTGCCTGTAATTGCCGGGCCATGAATACTTGAGCCATGGAGAGTAATCCATGATCTCATATCTGTAGAATTCCCTGTTCATCCTTTTCTGGTTGAACTCTATGGCCTTTCTTATTGTCTCGCTTTTTCCCTTTATTGCAGGCAGCTTGAAAATAAAGGGCCCTATTCTTGAATAAAGGTCCTTTCTAATCAGCTTTTTTATTTCACTGCTGCTTGCACTTGTTGCAAATATAAGGCTTGTTTTAACCTTCCTGTCCTTATCTGATCCGATCTGCCGTATTTTCTTCTCCTCTACAAGACGCAGCAGCTTTGCCTGCATATCAAGGGGGAAATCCTGTATCTCATCGATGAAGAGTATTCCTCCGTCAGCCTCCAGTGCAAGTCCGTTACGGCTTGTTCTGGCGTCGGTGAATGCTCCCTTCACATGACCAAACAGATGGTCCTCTATATTGATCTGGTTATGTGCTCCGCAGTCAAAATTGACAAAGTGCTCTTCCTTCTTGAGCTTTTTGGCAATAAGGCGCGCAAGTGTTGTTTTTCCTGTCCCGATTTCTCCTGTAAGAAGTACTGGAGCTCCTATGTTCAGTGCTGTTATTATTTTCCCGCATATTTCCTCAAGCTCCGCATCGATTTCAAATATCTCCTCATCGCTTTTTGCTTCACTGGTAAAGGGGGAACAGTCAAATATCTTTTTATATTCCTCCTTGCCGCCTTTTTCTGCAAGATTCATTTCCATCAGGGCGCCCTGAAGCGTTGAATCACTGAAAGTCTTATAAAGAGATACCATCCTTGAGTTTATGACTGAGTTCTCCCTTATGTCCGTAAGGAGTATCAGATAGGCACTCTTCTTCCTGCTCAGATAACTTATTAGATTCCCTGTCTCGCTGAAAGAAGGTGAGACCACAAAAAGCGTCTGCTCTTCAATCTTGAGTTTCCTTATTTCATTCAGCGAATATATGTCCTTTGCTTTTTTCTTGAAAAAACGGTGCACTGCATACATGATATGAGCGTGGGATGTGCTGTTTCCCACGTAATATACCTCCATCTGCCTTTCCTCCTTTTGGCTCAATGCTTAAATGGTAACACAGCAGAATCTCAATGCAAGATATATTTTAAATATTTCTGCAATTTTTATTTCTTCTAATATATGCAATTCTTCTTAACTTGATATTTTGAAAATGATATCATCTCTCTTATATGGAAATAAGACTAGAAAATCTTAAGAAGAATTATTCATCAATTCATGCTGTGGCAGGAGTTGATCTTACAATTCCTTCCAACAAGATTTATGGAATAATAGGAAAGAGCGGAGCTGGAAAGAGCACACTGGTACGCCTCATATCCATGCTCGAGAAGCCGGATGAAGGCAAAGTCTTTTATGATGGAAACCGTGTTGATAATCTGGCGAAGAAGGATCTTATAAAAAAGAGAAGGGAAATCGGGATGATTTTCCAGAACTTCAATCTCTTCTCATCCCGTACTGCGGCAAAGAACATTGCATATCCGATGGAAATCTGTGGTATGAATAAAGACTATATCAGAAAAAGAATCGATGAACTGCTTTCCCTTGTCGGTCTTGAAGGAAAGGGAGATGCTCCGATAAGCACTCTCTCTGGCGGACAGAAGCAGAGAGTTGCGATTGCGAGAGCTTTAAGCACTAATCCCTCAATCCTTTTCTGTGATGAGGCTACAAGCGCCCTCGATCCGCAGACAACAAGAAGCATTCTTGCCCTTATAAAGGAAATACAGCAGAAGATGAATCTGACTGTCGTGATGATCACTCATCAGATGGAAGTCGTGCGCGATGCATGCGACCGTGTAGCTGTACTGGAAAGCGGAAGGATTGTCGAGGAAGGTTCAGTCAGCGAGGTTTTCTCCAATCCAAAGAGCCCTGTGACAAAGGATTTTCTTTCAAGTGTCACAAATGTTCAGGAATCTGTTGTCCGCTGGAGCCAGGAAGGTGGCCACTATACACTGCGTTTCCGCGGAGGGGCAACCGATGCTCCGATTCTTTCCACTGTCGGAAGAAAGACAGGCGCGATCTTCAATATCCGTGCAGCTGGAGTGCAGACAGTCTCCGGGGAGGATATGGGTATAATCGTTTGTGATATCGGGCCGAATGCAGAGACAGTTGCTTCAGCTCTGTCAGAACTCAGGAGAATGAGTGTAATTGTGGAAGAGGAGGTGCGTTCTGATGTTTGATATACTTCTTGAATCAACGCTGGAGACTCTCCAGATGGTTATTCTCTCTACAGTTTTTTCAACAATCATAGGTCTTCCTCTGGGAATCCTCCTGCATATAACAGCTGAGGAGGAAAACGGGGGGCTTGTGCCGATGAAGGTCCTCAATACTGTGCTTTCCAGGATTGTGAACATATTCAGAAGCTTTCCTTTCATCATCCTCATAATTCTTTTGATGCCGCTTTCAAGAATCATAATCGGGACAGCTATCGGAACAGCTGCCACGATAGTGCCTCTTTCGATTGCCGCAGCTCCATTTGTCGCGCGTCTTGTCGAGTCAGCTCTCAAGGAAATCGATCCGCAGGTAATACTTGCAGCACGTGCAATGGGAAGCACCAATTCCCAGATCATCTGGAAAGTCATGATACCCGAGGCTCTTCCCAGTCTGGTAAGTGGAATAACGCTCACGATAATAAACCTCATAGGATATTCTGCGATGGCCGGAGCTCTTGGAGGAGGAGGGCTCGGGGATTTGGCAATCAGGTACGGCTATCAGCGCTTCAGGCCTTCTTACATGGTTGCCGCTGTGATTATAATCCTTGTGATGGTCGAGCTCATACAGGTTGTTGGAAACAGGATAAGCAACCGCCTGATCAGCAAGAGATAAAGTGAAGACTGCCTCTGTGCAGTCTTTTGTTTTATACCTTTTTCCTTTTTTTCTAAGAGAATATTCAAAAAACAATTTATTATATAATATAGAGTTGTAAACTTTTTATAATAAAAATGCATTTTTTATGCAAAATAATGTTGAAAAAGTTTTTGAAATATTTTACATATTTAAACATAAAAAAGGAGGAAAGACATGATCAGTTTCACATATTCATTCTCAATGTCTTTCTTCATGATGATGCCCTGAGGGGCATGCATATTCATTTTTCCTACGACATTTCTATTTCTAAACAGATCTTAAAAAACAAAAAAAACAGGAGAAAATTATCATGAAAAAAGCTACAGCATTGCTTATATCTTTATTGCTCGTATCTCTGTCCCTTTTTGCTGGAGGCGCGAAGGAAGCAGATTCATCAACACTTAAAGTCGGGGCAACGCCTGATCCTCATGCTGCGATTCTTGAGGTTGTCAAGGATGATCTTGAGAAAGAAGGAGTCAATCTTGAGATTGTCGAGTTCACAGACTATGTGACACCGAATGAGGCGCTCTCCTCAGGAGAAATTGATGCCAACTACTTCCAGCATCTTCCTTATCTTGAGTCTGCAAACTCAGAGCATGGTTTTGACCTTGTTTCTGCCGCAGGAATCCATATTGAGCCGCTTGCTGTTTATTCAGACAAATATGCAGATCTTGATGCTCTTCCTGAGGGAGCAACAATTGCCATTCCAAATGACCCGACAAACGAGGGAAGAGCACTTCTTCTTCTTGAGAGCGCAGGACTCATCACACTCAAGGAAAATGCAGGACTTGAAGCTGTTCCTTCTGACATAGAGAGCAATCCAAAGAATCTTGAGTTCGTTGAAATCGAGGCTCCTAGCATTCCTCGAGTTCTGGTAGATGTTGATGCTGCTGTAATCAACGGCAACTATGCAATTCCTGCAGGACTCATTGCAACAAGGGACGGCCTCTTTGTTGAAGGTGCAGACAGCCCGTATGTGAACGTCATTGCAGTACGTTCCGGCTTTGAAAATGATCCGAGAATCACAGCCCTTGTCGAGGCGCTCAAGAGCGATGAGGTGAAGGCTTTCATCCAGGAGCGCTATCCTAACGGAGAAGTGATTCTTGTAAACGAATAAGAACATCTCCCTTCCGGTTTTCCTGGAAGGGATTTATTTTTGCCGGATATAGGGTAGAATAGATACATGGTCAAAATAGAAAACGAATATCTTCTGATAGAGGTCAATCCTTTTGGGGCAGAGCTTGAAAGGATTTATAACAAGAAAAACGGTACTGATTATCTCTGGAGAGGAAGTGATGAGTACTGGAAAGGAAAGAGTCCGGTTCTCTTCCCTTTCGTAGGACGCCTTAAAGACGGGAAATATGTTTATGACGGGAAAGAGTACGAAATCGGGATTCACGGCTTTGCCAAGCGTGTGAATTTCAGCACCCATGCAGATGGGGACAGAATAATATGCAAATACGATGAAAAGAATGAGTCGTATCCGTTCTCCTTCTCTCTCACAGTCTCTTATATCCTTGACGGGCAGTCTGTCATATTCTCTTCATCTGTGAAGAATGAGGACAATAAGACCATGCATTATGGCTTCGGCTATCATCCGGGCTTCAATGTTCCTCTTGCTGACAATCTTTCATTTGAAGACTATTATGTGTTCTTTCCTGAATCAGAAAATGTGGAGAGGAAGCTTTTCGGACCTAATTTCCTTGATTCAGGAGAGCGTGTCCCATTTGCCCTTCATGACAAAAAGCTCAGCCTGGCGCATTCTCTTTTTGACAATGACTGTGTCCTTCTTCATAAAGCAGGAAACATTCTTGAGATAAAAAGCGACAAGGATGAGAAAAAAATAAGGGTAAGCTATCCAGAATTTGAGAATGTCGGACTCTGGCATCCAATGAAGACAGACGCTCCGTTTGTATGCATCGAGCCATGGTATTCGATGCCTGGAAGGGAAGGAGAAGTCACAGATATCGAGAAGAAGGAGGATTTCATACATCTTCCCTCCGGCTGTGAGAAGACTCTTGAGATAAAGGTTGAGATTTTCTGATGGAAACAGCTTTGATTGTCATAGCGGTGCTGAACCTCCTCCTCATTGTTGCCCTTCTCTTCAAAAACAGGGTGAAAAATGATGACTCAAAACTTGAGAGCACGATTCTCAGCTATTTCCGCGAGGAAGAGAAAATACTTTCTTCCCAGCTTTCAGCGCTGAGGGAAGAAGTTGCAAAGAACAATCTGCTCATGACAGAAAAAACAGCAGAGAGCCTGGATAAGATCAGGACAGCTTCCTCTGAGGGGCTCAAGGCTGTATTCATCCAGCAGCAGAATGAGAAGAAATCCCTCGATGAGAATTTCCTTTCTCTCTCAGAGCGCATTAAAGAGCAGCTTGAGAAAATCAGGGCAGAGGAAAAAGGTGCTCAGGAAGCGCTTTTGAAGATGAACAGGGATTCTTCTGACTGTCTGAGAGCTGAGCTTGAGAGGATAAGGGGCGAAAATGACAAGAAGCTTGAGGCCATGCGCCAGACTGTTGATGAGAAGCTTCAGAAGACTCTAGATGAGCGTCTTGCCACAAGCTTTGAGATTGTGACAAAGAACCTCAACAGCCTGCGTGAGGCCCTTGGAGAGATAAACCGCCTGAGCAAGGATGTAGGAGACCTCAACAAGCTGTTTGGCAACGTCAAGAGCCGCGGTGTCTGGGGAGAAGTGCAGGCTGAAGCAATCCTTTCTGACATCCTCACAAGCGATCAGTATGAAAAGAACTTCCACCCCAGGAAAAACGGAGCGGAGGTTGTGGAGTTTGCAATCAAGCTTCCGGGAAAGGAAAACGGAAATGTATATATCCCGATAGATTCCAAGTTTCCGAAAGAGGACTATGAGCGCTATGTCGAGAGCACAGGAAGAGGAAACAAAGATGAGATTGATGCATCTTTGAAAGCGCTCAGGGACAGAATAAGGAAGGAGGCTTCAGATATAGCTCAAAAGTATATCAATCCTCCGCGTACAACGGATTTTGCTATCCTTTTTCTTCCAACTGAAAGCCTTTATGCGGAAATCCTGCGTCAGGCAGGCTTTACTGAGGATATTCAGATGCGCTACAAGGTCATAATCTCCGGTCCGACAACATTCTCGGCATTGATCACTTCCCTGAATATGGGATTCAGGACACTCCAGATAGAAAAACGCACGAAAGAGGTCTGGCATATCTTTGCCCAGATAAAGAGGCAGATGTCAACATTTGCAGAAGAGCTTGAGGCCAGCAAGAAGGCAATCGAAGGAGCATCGAGCAAGATTGACAAGGCTATAAAGAGAAGCGGCATGCTCCAGATAAAAATGGAGAAAATAGAACTTCCTGAAGCCAGAGGAAATGAAATCTCCGCAGATAGTCTTGGCGAAGACGGCAGAAACAATACGGAGCTTCCTTTCTGAAAGAGCTTGTTTGACAAAAAGAGCTTATTTTGTCAGAATAACATTGTATATGCCAAAGAAGATCGATCACGAAGAGAGAAAGGAAAAGATACTCAAGACGGCACTTGAAGTGTTTTCAGAAGTAGGCTACAGGGATGCAAATCTGTCCCTTATTGCTGAGCGCTGTTCTCTTTCGCGTCCTACAATCTATCAGTATTTCAAGGATAAGGATGAAATATATTATTATGCTGTAAAGCTTGTTACAGGGCATCTGTTCCTTGAGCTGTCTGAGATGGCATTCGATCTGTCTCTTGGGGATGAGATAGACCGCCTTATAAAGATAGCAGTCCGCATAGTGGATTATGCAATCAGTGCAGAAAGCGAACTGACAAAGCTCATGGAGGTCATGCTCCAGCAGAAAGAGTTCAACAAGGACTTTTCCCAGATAATATACAAGAGGACAGCAAAGCTTTCCATCCTCTTCAGGAGGCTTTTAAGCCATGCAAAGCATGAGAATGTCGTAAAGCCTGATCTTGATGTGGATATGAGCGCAAACCATCTTTTCTCACTGCTTGAATCCTTCTGTTTCCAGATTGCGTTCTTCAAGAATTTCAACAGAGATGAGACAGTTTCCCTGCTTTCATCATACCTGAATTCTCTCCGCTGATTTCTCTTGCCATTTCATTTCTCTTTTATTATTTTCCCTCATGAGAGGTGAAAATTATGAATTTTGATAACTATACACTTAAAATGCAGCAGGCGGTGAACGCATCGCTCCGCCTTGGTGAAAAGTATGAGAATGCAGAGATTACCACAGCTCACGTGCTCCTTCCTCTGCTTGAGGACAAGGACGGGATCATAAGACCCCTTCTTGAGAAAATAGGAGCCCCATGCGCTGATGTTGAGAAGGCTCTTTTGAGCAATATTGAGAAAATACCGAAGAGCAGGGGAAGCTCGATTACAAGGAACATGAGCAGCACCCTTGCCCGTGTCTTTGCAGAAAGCGAAAACATTTCTGCTTCCATGAAGGATGAGTACACATCATCTGAACATTTTCTTCTTGCATCTATAAAGCTTGACAGCACAATATCTGCCATTCTTTCTGGCTATGGGGTGAATGAGAAAGCTGTTCTTGAGGCATTGAAGGCAATCAGGGGTGACAGAAGAATCACATCAAATGATCCAGAGAGCTCTTATCAGGCACTTGAGAAATACTGCAGGGACCTTACCCGTGTTGCACGCGAGAACAAGCTCGATCCGGTAATCGGAAGGGATGAGGAGATAAGACGTGTGATGCAGGTTCTTTCAAGAAGGACCAAGAACAATCCTGTTTTAATAGGAGAGCCGGGTGTCGGCAAGACAGCAATAGTTGAAGGCCTTGCTGAGAGGATTAGCCGTGGCGATGTTCCTGAAAGCCTCAAGGACAAGAGGCTTCTTTCTCTTGATCTTGGCTCTCTTGTTGCAGGTGCAAAATACAGAGGAGAGTTTGAGGAAAGGCTCAAAGGAGTTATAAATGACATCTCAAAGAGCAACGGAAGCATAATACTGTTTATAGATGAGCTTCACACCATTGTGGGCGCTGGAGCTGCAGAAGGAAGCACAGATGCTTCAAACCTCATAAAGCCTGCTCTTGCCCGTGGAGAGCTTCATGCAATAGGAGCAACCACTCTTGATGAGTACAGGAAGTACATTGAAAAGGACAAGGCTCTTGAAAGGAGATTCCAGCCTGTTTACTGCAACGAGCCTTCTGTTGAAGACACCATTTCCATTCTTCGTGGTCTGAAAAGCCGCTATGAAGTGCATCATGGAGTCAGAATAAAGGATGATGCGCTGGTTGCCGCGGCTGTCCTTTCTGACAGGTATCTTACAAACCGCTTCCTTCCGGACAAGGCAATAGACCTTGTTGATGAGGCTGCATCCAGAATAAAGATCCAGCTTGAGAGCCAGCCAGAGGAGATGGACAGGATGGAGAGGAAGATGCTCCAGCTGTCAATTGAAAGGCAGGCACTGAGCAAGGAGGAGGATGAGGCTTCAAAGGAAAGAGAAGAGAAAATCAAGGAAGAGTATTCTGAGCTCAAGGAAAAATACGATGCCATGTACCTTAAGTGGAAGAATGCAAGGGAGAATATTACTGCCCTCAGAGAGAAGAAGGCGCTTCTTGAAAAGCTGTCTCAGGATGAAGATGATGCTGAGCGTCAGGGGAACCTTGAGAAGGCTGCAATGATCAAGCATGGCCAGATTCCTGAGCTGAAAAAAGAGATAGAGCAGAGCGAGGAGAAGGTCAAGACAAGCGGGGAAATCGTGAAGGAGGAAGTCACTGAAGACGACATTGCGCGCGTTGTCTCTTCCTGGACAGGTGTTCCTGTCATGAAGATGATGTCCAGCGAAAAGGAGAAATACCTTAAGCTTGATGAGATCCTTTCTTCTTCCGTCATAGGGCAGGATGAGGCAATTGAGGCTGTCAGCAATGCAATAAGGAGAAACAAGGCCGGAATACAGGATGAGAGAAGACCACTTGGATCATTTCTATTTGCAGGGCCTACAGGAGTAGGAAAGACTCTTCTTGCAAAGAAGCTTGCAGCATTCCTTTTTGATGACGAGAGGGCGCTTACAAGAATAGATATGAGCGAGTATATGGAGAAATTCTCTGTCTCCCGTCTCATCGGAGCTCCTCCTGGATATGTCGGCTATGATGAGGGTGGACAGCTTACAGAGACAGTAAGAAGAAGGCCTTATTCAGTAGTCCTCTTTGATGAGATAGAAAAGGCGCATCCGGATGTGTTCAATATCCTCTTGCAGGTGCTTGATGACGGAAGGCTCACAGACGGTCAGGGACGTGTTGTGGATTTTACGAATACAATAATCATCATGACAAGCAACCTTGGCTCTGAGTACATCCTGCGTGATGAAGAAAGAGGCAGAGAGGAGGTGATGAATGCAATTAAAGGCGCTTTCAAGCCTGAATTCATCAACCGAATTGACGAGATAATCGTGTTCAATCCTCTTAAAGAAGAGCAGATTAAGAAGATTGTCCGCCTTGAGCTTGAGACTCTCAGAAAGAGAATGGAGAAGAAAGGTCTTGCATTTTCTTGGACAGATGATGTTGAATCCTACATCGCGAAAACAGGATTTGATCCTGTTCTGGGTGCCCGCCCGATAAGGAGAGCCATACAGAATGAGGTTGAAAACCCGCTTTCACGTGTGATCCTCGAAGGAAACTATGACTCAGCGCTTACTGCCGTCATTGAGGAGGGAAAGATTGCCATCAAGTAGTGCCTTATAGCTTTCTTTCGTGTCTATGTCAAAGACAGAGCCGACTCCGGCTTCATAGCATATGATGTTCTCCCTTTCAAGGATTGTCCTGAAGGGGAGATTTTCTTTTAGCATGATTTCTCTGATTCTCTTTGGAATGAATACAGGATGGCCTGGGATGCCGTTATAGCATGCGCGGCAGGCTTTCCCTTCTTTTATGATGGCAAGCCCTTTAGAAAAGTCATCCTTTTCAAGAAGGGGAAGGTCAGCAGGAACAATTACAAAATCATCATCGCTGCTTTCAAGTGCGGCAATCATGCTTGATCTCTGGCCCGTTTTGAAATCTGGGTTATATATATAAGGAACATTCATACAATCCAGAATGCTCTCAATCCTTTCCCTTTCATGCCCTGTTACACACACTGTGTCAGCAAAGAGTGAAAGCACAGTTTCAAGTGTGCTGAGAAAAAGAGGCTTTCCTTTATAGGGAAGCAGCATCTTGTTCTCTCCCATGCGAAGGGATAATCCTGCAAGAAGAACAACTGCTCTCATGAGCATATTATCTGAAAAAAAAAACAAAAAATCATCATGAAACAGTCTTTCATTTTGTTGCCTAAAGTTCTTTATGAGAATAAAACTTGAACATGGAAGCAGTATTAGTCAACACATTTTCCGTAATAGCAGGTTCTGCTATAGGCCTTGTTTTCAAAAAAAGGATTTCTGATTCCCTGAAGAACATCGTGACAATCTCAGCCGGCCTTGTGACCCTCATTCTTGCCATCGATATGGCAGCAACAGAGGCTAATGTGATAATAGTGCTTTTCTCCCTGATCCTCGGCGGCCTTGCCGGGCATAAGATCAGGATAGAAGAGAGAATTCTGGAAATCGGAAAAGAAAAGGATGGTTCTTTATCAGGGTTTCTAAACTCATCACTGCTTTTCTGCTCCGGGGCAATGAGCATAGTAGGAAGCTTCAATGCCGCCCTTTATTCAGACAACAGCCTTATCTACACAAAAAGCGTGATGGACGGCTTTATGGCAATCGTGCTTGCATCCATTTACGGGCGCTCTGTAATGCTTTCTGCCCTTACTGTCCTTGTTTATCAGGGCTTGCTGACTATTTTTGCATCCCTTCTTCAGCCACTTCTTGGAGAAGCAGGAGTCGCGGCAATGACATGCACCGGAGGATTTCTTTTAATCATGATTGCTCTCAATCTTTTGAGCCTCAAGGATATAAAGACCGGGAATTTCCTTCCATCCCTTATCATTGCGCCAGTGCTCAGCATAGCACTTTTACCGGTTTGAAAAGGGTTTTCTGACATAAACGATTATGTAATATACTTAAAGACAGAGGAAAAAGCATGAATGTAATAATTATCGGAGCAGTTGCTGCAGGAACAAAGGCAGCGGCAAAGCTGAAAAGACTCGATAGCGAGCTTTCAATAAAAATTCTCACAAAGGGAGAGGAGATATCATATGCAGGATGTGGCCTGCCTTATTATATCAGTTCAGAGATAGAGGACCGCTCTGAGCTTGTTGTCAACACACCGGAGAAATTCTCCTTGCTGACAGATGTTCCTGTGATAACGGGAGCAGAGGTCATGAGTGTGGATACAGTGCATAAAACGGTGCACTACAGAAAAGGCAATCAGCCTTTCAAGGAGTCCTATGACAAGCTCGTAATCGCAAGCGGTGCTGAGAGCCTGATTCCAGAGATTGAGGGAGTTTCGCTTGATGGTGTGTTTGCTATAAGGAGCGTGGAAGATGCTGACAGGATCAAAGAATACATAAGAAAGAAGAACGCGCAATCAGCTGTAGTTGCTGGTGCAGGCTTCATCGGCATCGAGATGACTGACGCCCTTGTGAAAGCAGGTCTCAAGGTTACGCTCATTGATATGGCAGACCAGATCATGGGAAAGGCTCTGGATTATGAGATGGCCCATTATCTGAGAAAGCAGATGGAGAAGAGCGGGGTGGACGTGATCACATCATGTTCTCTTGAAGCTGTTGAAGGAAAAGACTCTGTTGAGAGCGTGAGGACTAAAAAGAGACAGATAAAGGCGGATCTTGTAGTACTTGCATTGGGTGTGAAGCCAAATACTTCATTCCTTGAAGGAAGTGCAATCGAGATGTACAAGGGTGCAATTGCCGTAAATGAGAGGATGGAGACAAGCGTTGACGATGTCTATGCCGCAGGAGACTGTGCTGTTGTAAAGAACAGGATTACAGGAAAACCTCTTTACTCTGCTATGGGATCTACTGCGAACATGAGTGCAAGATGCCTTGCTTTATCATTGACAGGGTATGATGCTTCCTATCCTGGAGCTGTTGCATCTGCTGTTGTGAAAATCAGCGACAGCCTCTCGTGTGCACGTACAGGACTTGGAGAAGAGGAAGCAAGGGAATGCGGGTTTGATGTTGTCTCTTCTCTTGCCTGTCTTGATGACAAGGCGCATTATTATCCCGACAGCCAGAACATCATAATCAAAATGATTGCAGATAAAAAGAGCCACAGGATTTTAGGTCTTCAGACAATAGGAGGTCAGGCTGTGGCGAAGATTGCAGACATTGCTGTCATCGCAGTCTCAAAGGCAATGAGAATAGAGGAGTTTGACTATATGGATTTCACCTATGCTCCTCCATTTAGTACAGCAATCTCTCCATTTGTCACGATGTGTTACATACTTGAGAATAAGATAAAAGGAGAGATAGAGACAATTTCAGCAGCTGAATATCTGAAAACAGGAGCAAAGGGTTATAAGGTGATAGATGTGCTTCCTGAAAAGAGTATCCCGGGAGCCCACTGGATAGACCTATTGAAAGTGGAAAAGCATCTTGATGGCCTGAAAAAGGATGAAAAGCTCCTGCTTGTGTGCAACAGAGGAAAGAGGGCATATCTTCTGCAGAAGAAGCTGAAGGCTCTCGGATACACACAGACAAAGGTTCTGGAGGGCGGTGTGACTTTTTCTGATGTGAAAGTGGATTTCTCCTCAGATATTCCGGCAGAGGAAATCAAACGCGTTAAGGCCCTTGGCTGCCTACAGGACAAGAGATATCCTGATGTTTTCAATGTTAGGGTGATAACCAGAAACGGAAAGATAAGCTCAGATGAGCAGATCTCCATTGCTGAGGCTGCCAGAAGGTTCGGCTCAGGAGAGGTCACGATGACAACAAGGCTTACTCTTGAGATCCAGGGCGTTCCTTACTCAAGGCTGGAGGAGACATTTGCCTTTTTGAAGGAAAGAGGACTTTCTACCGGCGGAACAGGAAGCAAGGTCCGTCCTGTAGTCTCATGCAAGGGCACTACATGCCAGTATGGTCTTATAGACACATTTGATCTTTCAGAAAAGCTTCACAGGATATTCTATGAAGGCTGGCATGATGTGGCTCTTCCTCATAAATTCAAGATTGCAGTCGGCGGATGCCCGAACAACTGCGTCAAGCCGAGTCTCAATGATATCGGAATCATCGGGCAGAGAGTCATCGATTTTGATTTCGATAAATGCAAAGGATGTAAGATCTGTCAGATAGAAAAAGCCTGTCCGATCAAGATTGCACATATGGAGAATGGCCGGATTGTGATTAAAGACGATGAATGCAACCACTGCGGAAGATGTCTTTCAAAATGCCCGTTTGCAGTCGCCTCTTCATTCAAGACAGGTTATGCTGTTTATGTCGGAGGACGCTGGGGAAAGAAAGTCGAGATGGGCAAGAGACTTTCCCGTATCCTCTACAGTGAGGATGAGGTCATTTCTGCTGTCGAGAATGCAATCCTGCTCTTCCGTGATGAGGGAATAAGCGGGGAGCGGTTTGCCGATACAGTCAACAGGCTTACACTCAAAGAGGTGGAGAAGCGCATTTTCTCAGATAATGTTGACAAGACAGCAATTCTCAAGAAGAATGTAGTCGGTGGGGCAACCTGCTAGTCAGAACCTGAGATTTGCCATACTTGGATATAGGAAAGGGCCTTAAAATAATCTCTTCTGCATAAGGAGATTTTGTGAGAAGGCTCTTTCTTTTTCTTTTTACATCCTTTTTCTCCATCTGCCTCTCTTTTTCTGCAAGAGTGGCATGTCTCAACACATCCCTTGCAGATCTGTACAAGCTTGCCGGCGGAGATGTGTGCATCACAGTCAAAGATGCACTTGAGAAAAAAGTCGCAGATGAGGATGCGGTTCTTGTGGACTCCGGATCTGGAATGAACATAAATTCTGAGATCCTTATAAAAGCAGAGCCGGACCTTGTGCTGCTTTCTTCAGATACGAAAGCGCATATGAACCTCGTTCCTCTTCTTTCCGCTCTTGAAATTCCATACATCGTCATACGTCAGGATTCATTTTCAGACTTTATGTCAGCCTTCAAATGCCTTACAGAGATTACAGGAAGGCCTGATCTTTATGAAGAATATGCTGTAAAGCAGAGAGAGGAAATAGAAAAGATAACAAATGAGGCCAGAGCGGAGGAGAAAAAGCCAAGGGTCCTCTTCATAAGAGCTGGGAGCGGATTTTCCTCAGTCAGGGCAAAAAGAGCTGAGGATCATTTCGCCGCAGGAATAATAGAAGATCTCAAAGCTGTCAATGTTGCAGATGAGTATGGCTTGCTTACTGATCATCTTTCTGCGGAGGCAATGCTGAAAGCAGACATAGACAAGATAATAATAGTCGCTCAGGGAGATGAAGAGGCAAGTTATAAGTACATTGAGGAACTCTTTGGCACAAATCCATGGAAAAGCATAAAGGCTATCAAAGAGAATTCAGTGTATTTTCTTTCAAAAGAGCTTTTTCATTACAAGCCGAACGCGAGATGGAGCGAGGCATATTCCATGATGTACAAGGTGCTTTATGATGAAAAACAGATTTAGGCTTGTCCTTATTTTTTCCATATTGCTTCTCCTTTTCTCTGTTTTTCTATCCTTTTTTGTCGGAAGCACATCCATTTCTCTGTCCGGGGTTCTGGAAAAGGGGAGCACAGACAACATAATTTTCCTTTCAATCAGGGTGCCAAGGACAGCCGCCGCATTCTTTGCTGGAATTGCCTTTGCTCTTTCCGGACTTCTGATACAGAAGGCTACGGACAACAGCCTTGCAAGCCCCAATATAATAGGAATCAATTCTGGAGCGGGGGTGGCTGTTCTTGTTTGTCTCTCTTTCTTTCCCTCCCTTTCTCATCTTCTGCCCATTGCCGCATTTGCAGGCGCTCTAATTGCTGTTATATCTGTCTTTCTTATATCTGCATCATCAGGCAGAATCAGAAGCTCATTGTCGATAATCCTCTCAGGTGTTGCCATGAATGCGCTTTTCAATGCTGCAATATCCTGTATCAGCGCTCTTGATCCTGATGCGCTTGCCACTTACAGCAATTTCTCAATCGGAGGCTTTGCTGGCGTGGAAAGCTCTTCTCTCATCTTCCCTGTCCTTCTGATATGCATCTCTGTTCTGCTTTCACCTTTCCTTATTGAGCCGATGAGGCTGATCTGTATTGGAGATGAGATGGCATCTTCCCACGGATACAGGGTGAGGCATATCCGGATGCTTCTTCTTGCCTTTGCCAGTCTTCTTGCAGCAAGTGCAGTTACATTTTCCGGGCTCCTGGGTTTTGTAGGGCTTGTCACACCGCATGCCGCATCATTCCTTTCTGGCGGAGAGATAAGAAGAAGTTATGCTCTCACTTTGATCTTAGGTCCGGTCCTGACACTTGTTTCTGATGTGCTTGCCCGCACTGTCGTGCGTCCCGCTGAGCTTCCATGCGGAATATTCATGGCAATAATTGGAGTGCCGTTCTTCATATTCCTGCTCTTAAGGAGGAAGGCATGATAGAAATAGAAAACCTCTCTCTCGAAATCAGGGGAAAGAAGATTCTTGATGAGATAAAGCTAACTCTGGAAAGTGGCAGGATATATGCCCTGCTTGGGAAAAACGGCAGCGGAAAGACCAGCCTGATGAGAATCTTATCATCCTTTTACAGAAACTACAGCGGTTCTGTAACCCTTCCATCAGGCAGTCTCAGAAGCATGAAGAGAAGCGAAAGAGAGGCCTTCCATTCATTTCTTCCGCAGTATGTGCCCAGCCTGGACATAATCGTTGATGCCTTTCTTGAGCCATATGAAGGAGCTGCTGATAAGCTCTCGTCATTCAATCTTTCTTCTCTCCTCAATCAGAGACTCAGCACACTCTCTGGCGGCGAAAGAGTCATGGTGTACTTATCCCTTGTCCTTTCAAGGAATGCCTCATTGTATCTGTTTGATGAAGTTGAGGCTTCTCTGGACAACAATTACAGGAAAGCGGTTGAAAAGGAGATGGTGAAACTGCGCAATGATGGAAAGACTGTTGTCTCATCCTTTCATGACATCAACAGGGCGCTTGCTCTGTCTGATTTTCTGATAGTCCTTGATGAGGGCAGGCTTGTTTTTTCTGGAGATAAGACCAGCTTTGAAAACCAGAGAATTGCTGAGAGCCTGTTCGGTCTTGAAAAATACATTGCAACAGATGCCTGCGGAATGAAGAAAATCATATATCTATGACTGTCTTAAAGCGGGTGATGAAGAGGTCTCTCACGCTTTTTCTGCTGATCAGGCTTCTTTTCTCAATCCTGATGTCTTTGCCCATTTTTTCATAAAATGCTTTCATGTCTTTATCGAAAAATTAGCAAGAATACTCCATCTTCTAAGCAAAGCGAAAGATGGTGATGAATTGCCATTTCTTCTTCCTGATTCTTTGTAAATTAATAGTATTGTGGTAGAATAAGATATGACAGACAAGGAACGCATATCC
>CASDRU010000009.1 GCA_949283305.1 uncultured Spirochaetales bacterium
ACACTGGTCTTGATTGCAAGATAAAGTGGGTGAATGATGTTTACATAAACGGAAAGAAATGTTCCGGAATACTTTCAGAGGGGATTCTGGATATGGAGCTGCAGTGTCTGGATAGTGTGATAGTAGGTATCGGCATAAATGCAAACAGCAGCAGGTCATCATACCCAGAGGAGCTATGGGACATAGTGACTACAGTCTATGACGAGTCAGGAAAGAAGACTGACCGTCTTGTGCTCTTGAAGGATATAATCACATTTCTTCTCTCTTCTCAAAACGATTTCATTTCAGAATACAGGAAAAGATGCTTCATTCTTGGAAAGGAAATAAAATATGTCAGAAACGGCAAAGTCTTTTCTGCTCTCGCAAAGGATGTCGATGAGATGGCCCACCTTGTAGTTATTGCAGAAGATGGGAAGGAGGAGGTACTCTCAAGCGGAGAGGTGAGTCTCAACTTGAAAAGCATCTAGGCCTGTTTTTGTCTATTGTTTTCTCCTTAATCTGGATTCTTTCATTGCGTTGTCTGAGGCATCTGCCATATAATTGATACCGGGGGGGGTGTCTATGAGAAAGATTTTTCTGGTATTACTATCATCAATTCTTCTGTTTTCTTCCTGTGATATGATTGGAGACAATCAATTATATGTTGTTGATTTTGATACGGATGACATTTCAGGCAAAATTTCATATAACACATACCCATTTTATTTTGATGGTACAACAGTGCTAACTGAAAATGATCTGAACGCAAATGTTCGTCTGAATCCGCTATACAAAATCACAGGATGGTCCGTGACAGGAAAAGATGGTCAGGCTGTAACTTTCCCATATACTGTAGATTCCTCTTGCATCTTTACTCCGCTTCTGGAGCGCAAGAACGGCTCGGAGGCTGTAATCACATTAGAGTACTATCTTGACAGTGAATTTGAGACATTGCTCTATAAAGAAATAATCACAGCTGAGGAGATAGGGGAAGATGATTGTGTTAATCATCCCTTAATCTCTGAGGAAAAACTTATAGAAAAGAACCCTTCGTTAGAGGGATTGTCCCTGATTAGTTGGCAGAATGAAGGGGATCTTAAAAGCTATGATTACAACGAAAAAATATCATGGGCAACAGATCCTGTTGAACGGTTTTATGCAATAACTGATAAAAAACAATATAAAATTACCTATTACAATTATGAAAGCCTAATTATTTATTCTGATACTTATACAGGTCTCTCTCCTGTTGACATTAAGCTGAAAGAAGCTATGCCAATAAAATATTATAATTTCATCGGATGGTATTCGGATCCTGAATATAGCTCAGAACAATGGACCTGCATTCCTGCAGGTACAACAGGTGATATTAATCTTTATGCAAAATATGAGGCTATAAGATACTCTATAAAATATGATGATTTGACTGAAGAGGAGATTGAGAAATACAACCTTCCTTTATACCATTCAGCTGATGAAATTCGTGATTTGACAATATACGATATCATTCGTGACGGAAATCACTCTAAAAACTTTTTCACATCTCGTGGAGGATATTGGGCTGACCGGATGGAAAAGACAAAACCTGAATACGGAGATATTGTCCTTTATTGTGACTTTGTTCCTTTTGAATTCACCTTAACTTTTGTGAATGTTGATGGAGTGGAGAATTTTGAGAATCAAAAAGGATTTGATTATGGTGAAGTAATAGAACTTGAGGATATTTACAGGGATGGCTACAGATTCTTAGGCTGGTATACAGATCCAAGCTGTGCTGAAGAATACAGGGTCACCAGTATCAAAATGACTGAGGATGTTGTGCTATGGGCAGGATGGGAAGAAGCATGGAATCTGAAGATTTATCATGATGGAGAGTTCCACCAATATGATTATGATACTGGCGAGTCTGTAAATCTTGTCACAGAGTTTTCTCAGATAATGAAGGATTCTGCAGAATGCGCAGAGTATGGCTATGAGATTCTCGGTTATACAAGGGCTTTCTCTCCTGTTTATCTGACAATGAACAATACATTTGATGGAGATATGGTTGAGAGCCTGAATAGTAGTGCAACCATAGTCCCTGTGTACAGGGAAGTGAAGTGGAACGGAGCGGCAGACACTTCGTGGTATGATAATGATAAGTCTTATCCTGAGGGATATCATATATATACTGCAGCTCAGCTATATGGTCTTGGTGTGCCCATTTACATGGATGATCTACAACCAAGCAATTGTCTATATGCAAAGTCTGATGCAATAGCTCATGGCATACATATTGAGAATGACCTTGATTTTGGAGGCAGAAATTTCAAAGGTCTTGGCACCTCTGATATAGAATTTTCCTGCAATTTCTATGGCAATGACCATACATTCTATAATTTTAAAACAGATACAGGTCTTCTCGCATGGGTGGCAGGAACAACATATCACAACGGCAAGAAACTCAGCAATCTGAATATTGAAGGACTTGTCGTGGCCCCACCTAGAGGCGATAACAGTCACCCAATTGGAGCTATAATCGGATCTCATGCATTGAACAAGTCCTATAATGAGGTGCCTTATACTATCGAGAATGTTTCTATCAAGGGAACTGATGATATGAGGCAAATATATGTCTATGAGGATGGAAGTGCTGCCATTCTTGTAGGAGATGCTTCGAGAAATGTACAGCAGACTCCGGGTACACGGGACTTCGGTGTGTTTTTTAAGAATATTGAGGTTCATGACATAGATTTCATCCTTGATGAAGGGTACGTTTACAATGCGTTTGAAACCACTGGTGTACTGTCATGTCTGGGTTCTGTGAGATATCTGGATGCAAATGGCAACAAGATGACAAGCATAGAGAATATTGTGAAGAATAATCTCTGGAGCGGAATCAGGATAATTGATTCTCAAAATAATGCAAATATAACAGCAAAAGGCAGCAATTACGGCGTTGCTGGAGGCTCCAGCCTGCTTTACGAATGCTTTGCAGATGTGGCTGAAGTTTATGAAAAATATAAAGGCACCTGGTTTATAAAAGCTGAAACAGATATCTGAAATGAGAATAGTACTTACAAAACGAATTGCGTTGTGCAATATGAGTTGAAGCATGAAGTATATGTCAACTTGAAAAGCATCTGGCTTTTCTATATAGTATTCTGGTATTTGGAGATAAATATGCTAGATAGTCTGAAAAACAGCTGGAAAGCTACTGTTATAAAAGCTGTTAACAAGCTTTACGGATTGAATGAAACTGATATAAACATGACAAATCCTCCCAAAAGCGAGATGGGAGATATAGCATTCCCTCTTTTCCCGTTCAGCAAGAGCGCAAGAAAGGCTCCTCAGATAATTGCATCTGAGGTCATGAATGAGATTCTCTCATCAGAGCATCCGGAAGGAGAGATGAATACAGCAGGCGCATATCTGAATGTCGCTCTCAACATCCACTCAATCTATCTTCCGCTTCTTGAAAAGGTAAGAACGGAAGGATTCCTTTACGGACGCGGAGAGAGCCTGAAGGGCAAGAAGATAATGCTTGAGTTCTCCTGCCCGAATACGAACAAGCCCCTTCACCTCGGGCATATGAGGAATGACAGCCTGGGAGAGGCAGTTTCAAGGATATTGAAGGCAAACGGCGCTGAAGTGATGAAAGTCAATCTCATCAACAACCGCGGAGTCCATATCTGCAAAAGCATGCTTGCATATAAAGTCTTCTCAAACGGCGAGACTCCTTCTTCAACAGGAGAAAAGGGAGATCATTTTGTAGGCCGCTATTATGTGAAGTTCGCTTCCTGGCAGAAAGAGATGGAAGAGAAGGCTGAGAAGCTCAGAAATGAAGGGCATAGTCAAGAGGCTGATGAGATTATGAAGAACTCTCCTGAAGTGCAGGCTCAGGCGATGCTGAGAGCATGGGAAGAGGGAGATGAAGAGACTATAAAGCTCTGGAAGCTGATGAACGAGTGGACGCTTGACGGGCTTTATGAGAGCTATGAGAACATGGGAATCAGCTTCGACCGCTATTACTATGAGAGCGAGACATATAAATACGGCAAGGCTGAGATTCTCAAAGGTCTTGAGGATGGAGTGTTCTTCCGTGCAGAAGATGGATCAGTGCAGATAGACCTCAAAGAAATCGGTCTGGATAAGAAAGTCCTTTTGAGAAAGGACGGGACGACGATATATATCACACAGGATGTCGGAACTGCTATCCGCCGTCATGAGGACTGGCCTTTTGACAGGCTGATTTATGTTGTAGCAAGCGAGCAGCAGTACCATTTCAAGGCTCTCTTCTACATTTTAAAGAAGCTTGGATACAGCTGGGCAGATGAGCTTTATCATCTCTCATACGGCATGGTCAATCTGCCGGAAGGAAAGATGAAGAGCAGGGAAGGAACTGTAGTTGATGCAGATGATCTGCTTGAGAGCCTTTCAGCTCTTGCAAAGGAAGAGATCATCTCAAAGGACAGGGAGAGTGCTGTCGGCGATGTTGATTCTGTTGCAAGAAAGATTGCTCTTGCCGCACTCAATTACTACCTTCTTCAGGTAAGTCCCACAAAGGACATGATATTCGATCCTAAAAAGAGCATATCATTTAACGGGAACACAGGCCCTTATCTTGAATACATGGGTGCACGCATTTCATCGATTTTGAGAAAGGCAGAGACAATCAGCGCTCTAAAGGATGCTGAGATCAAGCCAGATCTTCTTGCTTCTGATGATGAGAAGAGCCTTATCAAGCTTGTTTCTCAATATCCGTCTGTCGTAAAAGAGGCAGGGGATGAATATGACCCATCTGTAATTGCTGCATACATATATGAAGTGGCAAAGACATTCAGCCATTACTATCACGACAATCAGGTTGCAGATGCATCAAACATTCCTCTTTCAGCAGCCCGCCTCTCACTTGTTGAGATGATACTCACTGTGATGAAGAATGCCTTTGAGCTTCTTGGAATACCGTTCCTTGAGTCAATGTGATGAGAGCAGAGCAATAGTGCTTTCTATTTTTTCCATCTCAGCCTCCTTTTCACTTATGAGCATGTCAGAAATGATTCTGATCAGATAAGATGAGAGGAGGCTTGCTTTTTCCTTTGCCTTCTTGCTTTCATAGTGCATGAATATGACTTCAATCTGACTTTCCATCATCAGAAGAAGCGACGAGAGTATCTCATCAGAGCTTGGCATAAAGCTCCTGCTTTCAAGAAGGAATGAGATATATGAAGAAAAGTGCGGAGAAAGGAAGATCTCGAGATAGTGCTCAAAAAGTGAAATGAGGCAGAGTTTCTCATCTTTCTTGAAATCAAATGAGAAATTCTTCTTTTTCAGCTCCTTTACAAAGTATTCATGAATTGATGAGACAAGCTCATCCTTTCCCTTAAAATAGTAATACAGACTTGCTTTCTTCATGCCAAGAGACAAGCTGAGCTTTTCCATTGTAAATGCATAAAAGCCTTCATCCCTTATTATCTCAACGCTTTTTTCTATTATCTCATCCTTTCTGCTCATGGGTAGAGAATAACACAGAATTCTACCAAATAGTAGGTAGAAAATCTGAAAAAAGAGCAAATAGGCCACCAATAGCTGAAAAAGCTGTTGTAATTGGTTTCATTTATAGCAATAATCAGCATAGATTTAATAGGGGACTATAATGTACGCACTAGTAGAAATCAAAGGAAAGCAGTACAAGGCTGAAGAGGGAGCAAAGATCACAGTAGATCTGCTCGGCTGTGAGGCTGGAAGTACTTACGAAATTGACAAGGTTCTCGCTATCGTAAAGGAAGACGGGGCTGTATTCGGAACTCCTTATATCAACGGAGCTACTGTTACAGCAACAGTCGGAGAAGTTTCAAAGGGCGAGAAGATCAAGGTTTACAAGTTCCACAGAAGAAAGGGCTACAGACGCACTCAGGGACATCGTGAACAGTACCAGGAGATCACAATCTCCTCAATCAAGGGCTAAGGAGGAAGTAAAATGGCACATAAGAAAGGTGGCGGTTCATCAAAGAACGGAAGAGACTCCAATGCTCAGAGACTCGGTGTCAAGAGATTTGGCGGTCAGTTTGTAAACGCAGGCGAGATCATCGTTCGCCAGAGAGGTACAAAGATCCATCCGGGTGCAAATTGCGGACTCGGCAAGGACTATACACTCTTTGCAAAGGTTTCTGGACATGTTGAGTTCGTTGAAAGAAAGAACAGAAAGTACTGCAACATTGTCGAGGTAAACGCTTAATAATGTTTGGTTTTTCCGACGAGACTTACATTGATATATCCTCCGGAAAAGGTGGAAACGGCGCAGTCAGCTTCCGACGCGAGAAGTTCGTCCCCAAGGGCGGACCGGATGGCGGGGACGGAGGCAAGGGCGGCGATGTTGTTTTCGTCGTGAAGGACAACCTCAGAACCCTGGGACATCTGAAGATGACCAGGGTTTATCGTGCTGAGAACGGGCAGAACGGCTCGGGAGCACGATGCTTCGGGCGCGCGGGAGCCGATGTCGAGATTCCCGTTCCCCCGGGGACAGTGATCAAGGACGCATCAAGCGGAGAGATCATCAAGGATTTAACCGGCATGGACCGCTTTGTATTCCTGCGTGGAGGAAAGGGCGGACTTGGAAACTGGCATTTCAGGACATCCGTCCGTCAGGCTCCGAAATTTGCCCAGAAAGGGGAAGATGGAGTTGAGATGAGAGTCGGGGTAGAGCTTTTGGTCATAGCGGATCTGGGCTTTGTCGGCTTCCCGAATGCTGGAAAATCATCACTTATCAATCTTCTTACAAATGCACGCAGCAAGGTCGCGGGATACCCGTTTACAACAAAGATTCCTGTACTCGGGGTAATGCGTTATTACGATGAGGATATCGTGATAGCAGATATTCCCGGAATCATTGAAGGTGCAAGCCAAGGAGCGGGAATGGGATACAAGTTCCTGCGCCATATCTCGAGAACCAAGGGACTGGTATACCTTGTTGATGCATCAGAGCAATCCTCTGTCACAGCATATGACAAGCTGAAAAAGGAGCTTGCTGCATACTCAGAGGACCTTGCGTCAAAGAATGAGATAATAATTGTCACAAAGATGGACGAAGAGGGCGCTGAGGAGAACTACAGGATCATAAAGGAAAAATATAAGGACAAGACGGTCCTTCCTCTTTCAATTTATGATGATCTTCTTCTCGAGCCGATAAAGAAAGCATTTTACAATCTTGCACGTCCTGAGCAGAAAAGCACGGACGGCGGATTTACTACAAAAGTCGACAATAATGCATACTATAGGGACGAAGAATGACATATGCCTCTATGGGGGCTCTTTTGATCCGGTTCACATCGGGCATCTGAACATAATTCATGAGCTTGAGCGTCTTTCTGGAATAAGAAAGCTTGTACTAATCCCTGCATATTGCTCGAATTTTAAACAGTCATCTCATCCCGCTGAGTTTCAAAAACGCCTGGAAATGCTCGCTCTTGCCCTTTCTGATTACAGGAAATACTATCCTGATTCAGAAATGGAGATCACGATAAGCGACATAGAGGGTAAGAGAAAGGGAATATCCTACACAAGCGATACTGTGCGTTATTTTTTGGATGCATATTCTTCAGATCATATATATTTCCTAATCGGCGATGACCTTCTGTCAGATCTTGAGAAATGGCACGATTTCGATTTCCTGAAGGACCATGTGACATTCATCTGCCTCTCGCGCTATGAGAGAGAAAGTGAGGACTCTAAATGGATTGTCAGAGTCAAGAGCAGGATGGTTGATGCGAGCAGCAGTGATGTGAGAAAAGGAAATACTTTGCTTCTTTCTCCGCTTGTGAGAGAATATGTTATGAAGAATAATCTCTATATGACTGACAGCGGCGAATACAGGAAAATAATAAAAAAAGAGATGAAAGATACAAGGTATCTTCACACTCTGGGAGTCGAGAAGATGGCCATTTCTCTTGCAAGGAGATTTGCTCTCGATGAGAAGAAGGCGTCTCTTTCTGCACTCCATCATGACCGCTACCGCTATATTGAGAAAGAGAAGGCTGTAAAGGAGCTGGATGAAGCATCTTTTCCCCTTTTTGACGAAGAAAGGGAGAATGATGCGCTGCTTCATGCTCCATATGCATCTCTTAAAATGAGTTCTGACATCCCATTCTCATCTTCAGACATGCATAAGGCTGTGCGCTACCATACACTGGGATCTTTCGATATGGGAAGGCTCGGGGCTGCAATATATATTGCTGACTATGCAGAAGAGGGCAGAAAGCACCTGGATGAAAAGGAGAGAAAGAAGATTCTTTCATTTTCAAGCCTTGAGGAAATGGTCTTTTATATCATAAGGCGTCAGGAGGAGTATTTTTCCAAGAAAGGAATAAGAAGCGCAGCTGTCACAGAGTGCCTGAAAGAGTATCTTGAAAAAGGAGGAAAGTTTGAAGACTAGATTCATATTACTGCTTCTTCCTTTACTCATTCTTTTTTCTTCCTGCTCTTCAGGTGATGAAGCTTATATAATTGCTTCTGATACGCACGCTGATGTAATAATCTTTTCAAAAAACGAAATGACAGTGTTCTCTCAGGATGAGGAAAGTCTGAAAAAGATAGAGAAAATAAGCGGGATGAGCTCTGCCGATGCTCTTTCTGAGCTTTTTCCTTATGCCGAGTGCAGTAGCATTTCAGAGATCGAGAAGGAAAGGAATGACTATCTTTTTTCGCTTTTGGAGAATATCAGCTCAAGCGATGATGATATCATGAATCTTTTTTTGTATAAAAAGGACTTGAAGAATACAGAGTTTGTTAATAAACTGAGCGGGCTGTATAGCCATGCCCTTGACAGGATGCTCGCTGTCAGGAAGGTAAACAGACTCAGCCTTGATGTGGTCCTTTCGTATAATACATCATGGCAGGAAACAATGGAGTTTGTGTCATACTGGCTTGAAAACAGCAACTGAGGAAAAACATGAAAGAAGAAATAAAGATCAAAGCAGAAAGGATAAAGGAATATCTTGAGGACCACAGAGTAAAGGATGTCGAGGTTCTTGACCTTGAATCGATGTGCTCTTTCACCGACTGTTTCGTAATAGGCACAGTCACAAGCGTTGCTCATTTAAAAGGTGTGGTTCATCAGATCTGGGATCTCTTCAATGAGCTGGGAATCACTGTGACAAACAGGCACAAGAGCCCATCTGACGACGGATGGCAGCTCATAGACTGTTCGGACATAATAATCCATCTCATGAGCCCTGAGCTGAGAGAGTTCTATAATCTTGAGAAGCTCTGGAAGAAAACAGAAGAGCTCTAAGTTTAGTCACGGTGCCGCCGTGGCTTTTTTTATTCTTTCTTTTTTTTATCGGAAATAGCATTATCAATATGTTTTCAAAAAATTCTGAAAATTTTACTGCTTTCTCTAATTTGTTATATTGCAACTAATAAATAGAATTGATTTGTAAAATAACTATCAATTTTTTCATATATTTCTGAATAGAATAAAAATTTTTCTGAAAAAATTTGCATACTCCTTTTTCTGCAATCTATAATTAAATTGTTAATAAGAAAGGAGGCTATATGAAAAAAGTATTATTAACAATGCTCATCGCATTAGTCGCTCTCTCAACAGCATTTGCTGGAGGAGAAAAGGAAAGTGCATCAGCTGGAACTGATGTCTATAAGATTGGAGTTCTCGCACCGGCAGTCACACACGGCTGGAGTGCAGGTGTTGCATATTATGCAGAAAAGCGCTGTGAGGAGCTCAAGGCTGATGGACTCATCGATTACAGAATCTACACATCAAATGATGGTGCAGAGATGACAACTCAGATCGATGATGCACTTCTCTGGGGCGCTGATGCTCTTGTCTGTTTCCCACAGTGGACAGGAATGGAAGTACCAATCCAGAACGTCATCGCACAGGGAATCCCAGTAGTCAACTTTGATATCGTAATCGACGTTGACGGCGTTTACAGAGTAGCAGGCGACAACTATGACATGGGTGTCCAGAGCGCAAAGTACATCGTTGAGAAGATCGGAACAGAGGGAACAGTAGTAATTCTTGATGTTCCTACAAGCGGAAGCGTAGCTGAGCTGAGAAAGGCTGGATATCTTGATACAGTAGCAGAAATTGCACCGAACCTTGAGAACATCACATACGCAACACAGTTCACAAGAGAAGCTGGTCTTGCTGACATGGCAGATATCCTTGTTGCCAACCCGCATATCGATGCTGTATACAGCATGGATGATGAGACAAGCATCGGTGCTCTTCAGGCTATCGAAGAGGCAGGAAGAACAGACATCAAGGTCATCACAGGCGGCGGCGGAGCTCAGGAATACTTTAAGATGATGCCAGAGCATGAAGACATCTGGATCCAGAGCGCACTTTACAGCCCGGTAATGGTTGAGGATGCTGTTGACATGGCATACGCACTGCTTAAGGGTGAGAGTGTTGAGATGGAGAACATCATTCCTACATCAATTGTAGACAGAACAAATTACCAGGATTATCTGGACGAGACATCTCCGTACTGATTTTTATCCGGCTGCAGGAGAGATCCTGCAGCTGTTTTGTATCTTGACAAATAGGGAAAGCAGATGAATTTGAAAATGGAAGGAATCTCCAAGTCCTTCGGCTCTAACCTTGTCCTGGATAAGGTCAGCTTTGAAATAGAAGGCGGGGAGATAAAGGCTCTGCTCGGTGAGAACGGAGCAGGAAAAAGCACACTGATGAATATCCTTGGCGGAGTCATAGACAAGAATGAGGGACATGTTTTTCTGGATGGAAAAGAAGTCGTCTTCTCAAATCCTAAAGATGCCATGGACAGCGGAATTGCGTTCATTCATCAGGAGCTCAATCTGATTAATGACCTTGCAATTTATGAGAACCTGTTTATAGGACGCGAGAAGAAAAAGAACAAGTGCTTCTTAGACCATAAGAGCATGCAGGAAGAGGGTGCAGCTGTATTTGAAAGAATGGGCATCGATCTTGATGTCAGGGCAATGGTGAGAGATCTTGATGCATCCTATAAGCAGATTGTGGAAATAATGAGAGCCATGATGATGAATGCCAGACTCATTATCATGGATGAACCGACAACCAGTCTTACAGACCCTGAGATAGAGCGTGTCTTTTCATTCATGAGAAGGCTGAAAAGCGAAGGTGTTGCAATCATCTTCATTTCTCATAAGCTCAATGAGGTAATGAGCATATGCGACAGCTATACAGTGCTCAGAGACGGACATATGGTTGCCAACGGCTCTGTCAAAAGCGTCACCACATCAGAAATAGCAAGCATGATGGTAGGTCATGCAATTGATGCAAAGAACAGAGTGAAGAAATCAGAAAGCAAAGAAGAAGTGCTGCGTGTTGAATCAGTTTCTGACGGCAGGCATTTCGATAACATAAGCTTCTCCTTATATAAAGGGGAGGTCCTCGGTTTCACAGGCCTTTTAGGAGACGGAAGAAGCGAGCTCTTCTTATCTCTATTCGGGGATGGAAGAGCGTATAAGGGAAAGATGTTCTTAAATGGAAAGGAAAAGAGGATGAAGAACACAAGCCAGGCTGTTGACGAGGGCCTTGCATATGTTCCGAGAAACAGAAAGGAAAACGGAATAATAAAGGACCTCTCGATTTTAGAAAATGGAAGTCTTGTGACGCTCTCAAGGAACAGGAAGTTCCACCTCTTCATCGATAAGGAAAAAACTGAAAAGGATTTTGAGGAACAGAAGAAGAACCTCAGGATAAAGATGGAAAGAAATGAGGATCTGATCACTTCTTTATCTGGAGGAAACCAGCAGAAGGTGGTTCTTGCAAAGTGGCTCTCATCATCTCCTCATGTGCTTGTTCTTGACAACCCCACACAGGGAGTCGATGTGGGCGCGAAGGAAGATATTTACGAGATAATAGCAGAGCTTGCAGAAAAAGGAGTCTCTGTAATAGTCCTTTCTTCTGAGGCTCAGGAGATAATGCGTGTCTGCTCCAGATGCTTCGTGCTTTATCATGGAAAGATGATGGGCGAGCTTGAAGGGGACCAGATAAACGAAAACACGATAATGAAACTTGCAACCGGAGTGGAGGAATAAGGTGGAAAAACTCAGCAAAATTGAAAATATAAAGGCTATAGCATGGTTTAGAAGAATGTGGAGCGAGCATCCTCTGTTCTCCACTTTCTGTGCCCTGATCCTGATGGTCGTGCTTCAGACTCTTGCCCTTGGTTTTGATCAGGGATCATTTGGAGCATGGATTGCAATGTGGATGCGCAACTGGATAAATATTCTCAGAAACAATGCGACTATCGGAATAATCGCACTGGGAATGACTTTCGTAATCATAACAGGCGGAATAGACCTCGCTGTTGGCTCCACTCTTGTCGCAATCGGGGCAGTTGTGATGGTCTTCATTGATGGAAGCAGCACAGGAATACTTACAAGCATCGGAATAACAGGTCCTCTTGCTTATCTCATAGGCATACTCATGGGTCTTATTGCAGGATTCCTGCTTGGACAGTTCACAGGAATACTTGTCACGCTTGGAAAGCTTCCTCCATTCATTGCAACACTTGGAATGATGAAGATTTGCCGCTCTGTGACACAGCAGGTCATGCAGACAGCAAATCCGAGTGTTCCGATGGGATTTACTAAGATTGCAAACCTTACTATCGGACGCCAGATGTTCATGCCGATCATATACTGGCTTATCATTGCATTCATAATGTATTACATCTCGAAGAACACTGCATTCGGCCGTCATGTATTCGCAGTCGGCTCAAATGAGAGAGCTGCCAAGCTTTCAGGTATAAACACAATGAAAGTGAAGAGATGGGTTTATACGATAATGGGCCTTCTTGTAGCTATTGCAGCAGTACTGCAGGTCTCAAGAATCGGAGCAATGGACTATGCGAACGCAGGAAGCGGCTATGAGATGGATGCAATTGCAGCTGTAATAGTGGGCGGAACAAGCATGGCAGGAGGCCGAGGATCAATTGGCGGAACTGTCCTGGGTGTTCTTATAATTGCAGTAATGAACAACCTCTTGAACCTTCTTGGGGTTCCTCCGTTCCTCAGAGAAGCATTCAAGGGTGTCGTTGTCATTGCGGCTGTACTGCTGCAGAAGAAGGAGAAAGTGTGATGTTCAGAATCGGTATAATAGGATGTGGAAAAATAGCACAGGTAAGGCATATCCCAGAGTATGCAGCATCAAAAAAGGCTGAGATAAAAGCATTCTTTGACATAAATTATGACAGGGCAAAGGCGCTTGCTGAAAAATACGGGGCAGTTGCCTGTAAAAGCGTGGAGGAGCTTTTATCCCTTCCTCTCGATGCAGTAAGCGTGTGCACAAGCAACAACACTCATAGTCAGTATGCAGTTGCCGCACTCAAAAAAGGGATCAATGTGTTATGTGAGAAACCCATGGCAATAAGCCTTGATGAATGCATTGAAATGAATGCCGAGGCACAAAGAAGCGGAAAGATCCTCATGATAGGACAGAACCAGCGTCTTACAAAGGCTCACCAGAAGGCACGTGAGATAGTCTCATCTGGAGAGATGGGAAGAGTAATAAGCTTCAAGACCACATTCGGGCATGGAGGCCCTGAGACCTGGTCTGTGGACCCGGGAAAGAATACATGGTTCTTTGATAAGAAGAAAGCTGTAATGGGAGCTATGGCGGATCTTGGAATACATAAGACAGACCTCATTGACTACATACTTTCTGATGAAGTTGGGGCAGTGACTGCAACAGTCAGGACTCTTGATAAAAAAGGCCCTGATGGAAATCTCATATCAGTTGATGACAATGCTATCTGCATATATGAAATGAGAGGCGGTGCTGTCGGTGTGATGAGTGCAAGCTGGACGTATTATGGCGCAGAGGACAATTCCACGGTTCTTTATATGGAAAAAGGAATTGTCAAGATCTACTGTGACCCGAATCATTCTGTGACAGTTATTCATGATGATGGAAGAGAAGAGTATTTTGACACCGATCAGATCCAGACAAATGACAATCAGACAAGTAGCGGAGTAATAGATGAGTTCATTCTGTCGCTGGAGCGCGGCTATGCTGAAATCTCAAGCCAGAGCGTTCTTCCAGCGATGAAGGCCGTATTTGCCGCTCTTGAGTCATCAGAGAAGGGCAAAAGGATTGAGATTGTATGAAAGACAGAATAATCATTGTTAACAGCAACTGCTATCATGGCTATGATTTTTACCGTGCTATGGAAGGAATAAAGAAGGCAGGATTCCATTATACGGAGCTGACAAGCACCGTAGGATGGACTGAGCATGTATCTGTCTCTGAGAGCTTTAAAGACCTTCTTGACAAGAAAAGATTTCTTGAAAGCAGCAAGATTGTTCCCATTGGATTTTCAGGCCATACAAACCTGATGGACAAGGCACGCATTCCTGATTTTATCAATAACATAGAGCTTGCTCATTTCTTCGGATCCAAATTCATAGTCTCATCAGTGGGAGAGGCACATATAAAGGACAGAAGAACAACTGGGGATGATGAGCTTATAGAAAACATCAGCTCCTTTATGGACCTTATTGAGAAATATGACATGTTTTTCTCCATAGAGACACATGGTGAGCACTCAAGGGCTGAGAGGATAAAGAAGATAACAGACAGAATTAAATCAGACAGGATCGGAATCTGTTATGATACTGCAAATGCAATCTTCTACGGCGATGTCGAGGGCACAGAGGATGTGAAGGCCGCATGCTCTGACATAAACTACCTGCACATAAAGGACAAGGCTGGAGGACGGAAGGAATGGAATTTCCCCGCACTCGGAGACGGTTATGTAGATTTTCCTTCAATATTCAGCGTTCTTGATGAGAATGGAAACAGTGCTCCTCTTTCAATAGAAATCGAATTCACTGAAAAAGGATCATCTTCTGCTGAAGAAGTAGATGAAGCTCTAGCCAGGAGCGCAGATTACCTGAAGAGCCTGGGGTACACGCTATGATCCGCACTCTTCTTGTAGGGCTCGGGGGAATGGGCAAGGTCCACTATTGCAATACAGAGGCACTTGATGGTGTGAAGATAGTTGCAGCAATAGGATCGACAGAAAGCGATAAAGCATATGCGGATGAAAAGGGCCTTGGATACTACAGTACAATTACGGAGGCACTTGAAAAAGAGGATGTGGATGTGGTTGATATCACAACACCCACATTCCTGCATTATGCTCATGTGAAAGAGGCTCTTGAAAATAAAAAGCATGTGATTTGCGAAAAGCCACTGGCACTCAGGAAAAAGGATGCAGAAGAGCTTTATGATCTGGCTGAAAAGAATGACCTTTTTTTGATTGTTGCTCAGGTACTCCGCTTTACAAAAGAGTATGCAGTCCTTAAAGAGCTTGTTGAGAAAAAGACATTCGGAGAAGCGCTCTACCTCCGCTTTACAAGGCTCTCTGAGTGCCCATCCTGGGCAAAAGGAGGATGGCTTCTTGATGAGAAGAAGAGCGGTCTTGTCCCATTTGATCTTCATATTCATGACCTTGATATGATTGTCTCTCTCTTTGGCAAGCCTCTTTTTGTCAGAGAGTACAGAAAGAGGGGAAGAAAAAGCAGCATCGATGAGTATTACAGCTTCTCTTACAGCTATCCTGGAAATCTTCAGATTGATGCAGAAGCTGCATGGCTGAATGCATCAATTCCTTTTGAAGCAACATGGAGAGCAATCTTTGAAGATGCGATGGTCATCAATGACGGAAAGAATGTGATTGCCTATCCCAAATCAGGAGAAAGGATTGTTTATGACACAAGCTATCCTGTAGTGCTTTCTACAGGTATAAACGTACCTCCCACCGGGTGGTACTATGAAGAACTTAAAAGCATATATTCATCAATTAGAGACAAAGAGATGAATATCGTTGATAAAAAGGGGATTATTACAGTACTTGAAATACTGGAGAATCTTTAAAAGGAGGAAACATGGAAAAAAGGATAGTCACACTTGCAAGCGGTCAGTTTGGAGATCTCTCTCTTGAGGAGCTCTGCCGTCAGGCAAAGGAAATGGGGTATGAGGGCCTTGAGCTTGCAACGCACGCACATTTTTCTGTTCAGAAAGCTCTTGAGGATGACTCATACATTCCTCATGTATGGGAGACTCTGAAAAAATATGGCCTTGAGTGCAAGGCAATAAGTGCTCACCTTGTAGGACAGTGTGTCGGAGATGTCTGGGATGAGAGACTAGATAACTTTGCTCCCGATGCTGTAAAAGGAAAGCCTGAAGAAATAAGGGCATGGGCAATTGACGAGATGAAGAAGACAGCCGTTGCAGCAAAGAAATTCGGAGTAAGCGTAGTCAACGGTTTCACAGGATCTCCGATCTGGGCAAGATGGTATTCATATCCTCAGACTACAAAGGAGATGATCGATTCAGGCTTTGCTCTTATAAAAGAGCTCTGGAGCCCGATTTTCGATGTCTTTGATGAGAACGGGATAAAATTCGCACTTGAAGTCCATCCTACAGAGATAGCTTTTGACTACTATACTACAAAGCGTCTTCTTGACGAGTTTGAGTGGAGACCCACACTCGGACTCAACTATGATCCGTCCCATCTTGTATGGCAGGGGGTCAATGAAGTTGCCTTCCTCAGAGAGTTTTCCAGCCGTGTTTACCATGTTCACATGAAGGATGTGAAGATGCTTAACAACGAAATGGCAGGAATACTCGGCTCATTCCTTGAGTTCGGAGACACAAGAAGGAAATGGAATTTCGTGTCAATCGGGCATGGAGATGTTGATTTTGACGGAATAATCAGGGAGCTCAATGCAGCAGGATATACAGGACCTCTTTCTGTTGAGTGGGAAGACAGTGGCATGGATAGAAAATGGGGTGCAACTGAAAGCTGTGAGTACGTCAAGAGCATAAATTTCTACCCCTCCGATGTTGCATTTGATTCAGCGCTGAGCAGGAAATGAGATAAATGGGTACAAAGAAACTGACATACCAGGAGATAAGCAGGAAATCAGGGATATCAATGTCAACGATTTCCCGCGTTTTCAACAAGTCCAATTTGGTTACAAGCGGGACAAGGAAGAAGGTGCTTGAGGCTCTTTCTTCCATGGGGCTTGAAGTAAACAGTGCGGACTTTACTCCTGATATCCCCGGGCGTTTCATCATTTTCAATGTACCCACCATCAAGAATCCTTACTACAGTCCAATAATAGACTCGTCCAGAATTGTCGCAGAGAGAAACGGCTATACGTTGCTTTTGAATGTGAATCCCCTCAATGATGACAGGAGCATCTCGAACTTTCTTGAGCTTATGAAGGCGACAAGATGCTCTGGAGTGATTCTTGCTAACTCTGTCACAAAGGAAGAGATTGAGAAGATCTGTGCAAATGTGCCGTGCGTGACTTGCAGTGAGTACATCGATGACTCCACAGTCCCCTTTGTGACAATTGACAACAAGGAGGCTGCAAGGAAGGCAACTGAGCATCTGATTTCAATTGGAAAGAAGAAGATTGCATTTCTCAACGGCCCCAGGACATTCAAATATGCCCGTGACAGGGAAAAGGGGTATATAAGCGCACTCAGGGAGCATGACATCAGAGTGGATAACTCAATAATAGGTCAGGTGGGAGCAGACATGGATTTTGACATGGCAAAGGCAAGTGCGCACTATATGCTTTCATCCCAGTTCCCGCCAGATGCTTTCTTCTGCATATCAGATGTCCTGGCGGCGGCTGTTGTGAAAGTTGCAATCGAACTTGGCTTCCGTATTCCTGAGGATGTTGCCGTTGTAGGTTTTGACAACATCTTTGTCTCTTCCATTGTGAGTCCTGGCATTACGACAATAAGCCAGCCTGTAAGCCAGCTTGGTTCGATAGCATCAGACATGCTTATAAAGCTGATTGAGAAAAGAGAAGAGAGAATAAGCCCGATCTACCTCAAAAGCGAGCTGATAATAAGAGAGTCAACAATAGGCAAGGAAGGCTAGATAACTGTCTTTTCCTTCCACTTTCCTTTCAGCCATCTTGTGACAAAGAATGCGCCGCGGCAGTACCAGTCAATATACATTGCCCAGCACACGCCCTCAAGACCCATTGAGAATGTGATTCCCAGCACACGGGCAAGCATGACGCGGAAAAGCCACATTGAGATTATGGATACAAGCATTGTGAACTTCACATCCCCGCTTGCCCTCAGGAAATTCGGCACGGTGAAAGCAAGAGGCCAGAATATGAATGTCTGAATCAGGCATATTCTCACAGTATCCACGCTCAGCTTGTATGCAACAGCAGAAAGGTTATAAAGCGATGCGAGATTTGGAGTGAGAACAAACATCAAAAGACATGTAAGACCCTGCAATATGAAGGTGAGGGTGATTAGCTTTCTTGCATAGTATCTTGCCTGATCGTAGTTTCTCGCTCCGCAGCACTGTCCGATTACTGTCACTGCTGCCATTCCGATTGCTGAGCCTGGAATGTTTGCAAAGGTTGCAAGGCTGTTGAAGACAGCATAGGCTGCAATACTTGCGGTTCCGAATGTGCTTATAGTGCTTGTGACAAGAATCTTTCCGATGTGGAATATGCAGTTCTCAATTCCGGATGGGAGTGCAATGCGGAGAATGCGGAAGATCATTGAAAAGCGCAGCTCGACTTTAAGAAGCTTCTTGACCCTCAGCTCGAAATTCTTTCCGCATACCACAGAAAGCATTATCGCGCATGCCGTGATTCTGGAAAGCAGTGATGCAATTCCTGCCCCAAGAGGACCCATGCCGAATATATAGATCAATATCGCGTTTCCGCTGACGTTTATGATGTTCATCACGAGGCTTACTGTCATCGTGATCTTGCTTTTCCCGACGCTTCTGCACACAGCATTTGCACTGTTGGTTATCGCAAGGAATGGAAAGGAGAGGGCAATCGGGGTAAGGTAGCTGAGTGCAAATGACTCTACATCCTCTTCAATCTTTCCAAACACAAGGCTCATCAGCTGTTCGTTGAAAAGAAGAACAACAAGTGAAATCAGCAGAGAAAAGAGAAATGATATATAAAGAAGCTGTTTCGCGCTCTCTGACGCATTCTCCTTATCCTTTCTTCCAAGATACTGGCTCGCAACGACTGCTCCTCCTGTTGCAAATGCAGAAAAGAGGAATATAAAGAGGTTCGCAAGGCTGTCTACAAGGCTGACTCCGGAAACTGCCGCCTCTCCGTTTGTGGACACCATGATTGTATCCATCATGCCGATTGTGACGTTCAGAAGTGTCTCAATCAGGAGCGGAATAATAAGGGTTGCAAGGAATCTGTTTGAAAAAAGAAGTGATGATTTGTCCAGAGCATTGCGTTTCATATATGACTGTAGTACTGGATAAGCTTTACTTTGTAAAGAGATTTTAAAAAATTTGCTTTTTTAAATTTTCCAATATTTACAATCAATGGTTACAAAGCAGATAATACAGAACAGGAGTGAAAAATGGGAAAGAAATTTTTAGCAGTTTTTCTGATATTGATTTCCATCTTATCATTTTCATCATGCTCGATGGATTCCCTTACGGATTTCATGGGCAAGATGGGTGTCAATATCGTTCCTTATGATGACACAAAGGCAAAGAAAGCCGCTGAGGAAACAAACCTCAGTTCATCAGATGTTGATAAAGAAGCAACAGTAACAGAAGGAAAGGTTACTATCGGTGACGTTGATATTACTCTTGAAGATGACTTTAGTCTTGACGGGGAAGGCGGAATGCTCAAGCCTCTTAAAGATAACGAGAGAAAAGAAGTTGTCAACACACTTTACAATGCTGTGGTAACTTTGAATCCTAAGGATAAGGAAACAGTTGTTGCTGAAAAAGCAAAGCCTGCACCGAAAGATGTACAGACTGCAACAAAGAACACAGCAGCGGTCCTTGAGTCAGCTCTCAACAAACTCATAGAGAGTGTCGGCGGAGAAGCTGAAGGAGAAATCAACAAGGTTGAGGAAGTCATGGGCAGCCTTGCTTCTTCTCTTAATACTATTGCAAGCAACAAGACAGTATCTCAGGGAGAGGCACTTGCAGTGCAGCTCATGCAGAGCTTTGTTGCAACAGCATCAAAAGCATATACCGGAGGTTCTGCTACAAGTAATGATTATATTAACCTTGCAAACGAGGCATACAACATCGCAGTAATTGCATCTGCAATAACACCGACATTGAATATCGGGCTAGAGGATCTGATTGGAGCAGTTGTAAGCGGAATGGGCAGTTCATCTTCTTCAGAAGAAGAGGTCGCATATTCTTCAAGAAGCCTTATGCTCCTCAGTGCTGAAGGAGAAGAGATTCCTAATCATTCAAGTAAAGATGAAAAGGGACCAAGTGCAAAAGATTTTGAGAATATCGGAATTCCTGAAGAGAGTGCACTGGTTTTAAGGAACTACTATAAAGCAATATCTCCATTCTTGAATGATCCTGATTATATGAACACGATTGCAGTTTATAAGGCTTCATTTGATAACTACATGGTATTTGCTGAAAAGGCAGGAGAAGCTTACATGGCCAGCGATGAATTCAAGAGCATTGCAGAACCTTCAATCTTCTTCAATTATGCCCTTACTTCTGCTTTATATGAGCTTGAGAATCAGTATAAGCTGATTAGGAATGAAGCTGCTGAGACAGGCGGCCAGCTTGATGACTATATTGAACTGAAAGGAACTGTTCAGGTTGATGGTGAGAAGTATGATTACGAATTCCCTGAAACAATCGTTGATCTCATCAATGATTTTGCAGATTCAAATTCATGGGTCAAGGATGACAGCAAGCTTAAGATTGAAAGAATTCGAGTTGGTATACACAAGGAATATGGTCCTAATGGAGAAGTGATAAAAGAAGAGCCTATTTATGACGATCTTGTGAAAATCGAGATGCCTAAAAATATCAAGGGTATTGTGTTTGCATTTGCCTATGACTCTGACTTCTCTGGAGATAAAGGGGAAGAAAATACTGAAAGTGTCATTGATGTAATCAATGGTATAGTCGTTGACAACAATGCATCCCTTCTTGCTGCTTTAAACTCTGCTGAGATTGCTCTTACACACGGAGATCTTTTAAGCAGCATTATCGATCTTGTTACTCAGATGGCAGGAGAAGATGCAGGAGATGTTGAGACACCGACAGACACTGAGATTGAAAAAGCACTTGATGAAGCAAGAGCTTTCTTGAAAAGCAAAAAATGGGTAGAAGATTACTTTAATAGAGGAGAGACAGTATGAAAAAGCTATTTGTATTATTGATTGCAATACTTGTTCTTGTTCCTGTTGCCTTTGCTCAGGAAGGAGAGACTGAAACTGTCGATCCTGCAAAGGATCTTCAGACAGATTTCATCATTGACAGAGTACAGCATGGTCTTATGCCGACAAGTGTAAGGTCTCTTGGAATGGGAAATGTAGGAATTGCGCTTCCTTCAAATTCTGACAGCTTCTTCTTCAATCCTGCATCTCTTGCAGATCATAAGTTCCAGCTCTCTCTTCCAAGCGTTGCTGTTACTGTCAACCATGCTTATGACCTACTTAAGCCAGGAGCTGATGGGGAAAGCGTTCTTTCATCTCTTCTTCATATGGATATGAATGGCAGTGAAGATGGCATGCAGGATATGATTGGACCAGCTGTAAATGGTGTTCTCAGCCTTTTGAAGAAGGGCCTGGGAAAGATTGCCACAGTTGATGCAGGACTTTCATTCTCAATCGGCGGATTTGGAATGGCAACAAATGTGCAGGCAAACATCTATACATACGGCAAGGCTGGCCTTGCAGGAGATGGAGAGCTTGATTTTACAAAGGCAGCACTCTTTGCAGAGGTGAAGGCCACAGAGACTCTTGGCCTTGGACTCAGGTTCCAGGTTTCTGATGACTTCTCAATCGATGCAGGAGTTGCAGCAAGATTCTCATATCTGGCATATACAGGACCGATTAATGCTGATAAGGTTCTCTCCTCTTTTGGTTTCAACAGCGATGGAACAGTTTCTGAGGATGGGCCAGCTGCAGATCCAATGGCTTTCCTGAACGAGATGCCGCTTGCAGCAGGATGGTCAGTTCCTGTTGACCTTGGTCTTACATTCAACATGCCTTATGGCTTTACAGCAGCTGTTGTTTACAGAAACCTCGATATCTTCGGCTATCAGATGCAGATTTATGATAACTATGAAGGATTCCTTTCAGACTGGGCAGCAAGCTTCGATATGGATGGGGATGGAAAATTCAAGATCAAGAATTACGGCTCACTTGATTTAGGCTTTGCTTGGCAGTGGGACAATGCATTCTTCCGTCCGACAATCGCATTTGACATTGTTGACGTAGTCGGCATGTGCCAGACAAAGGATTTCGGTATCAAGGATTTTGTATATCATCTGAACATAGGTGCTGAGATTGAGCTCTTGAGCGTGCTTGACATCAGAGGCGGACTTAACCAGGGATACTGGACAGTTGGAGCTGGACTTAACCTTTATGTCCTCAAGCTTGATGTTGCTTATTTCTGGGATGAGATGGGCGCATATGCGGGCGAAGCTCCTCTTGATGGTCTTGCAGTAAGACTTAACATTGGATGGTGATTAATTTGGCTCCTTTGGGAGCCATTTTTAATTCTCTGCTTTAACAATATTTTCAATCTTTATTGTTCTTCCATCTGAAAGGAAAAGCATCATATTGCCGCGATCCAGCTTTTTTATCACAGAGGAGATGGAGATGATGCTTCCTCCTCTTTTCTTCTCATCTGGAACAAAGTATGTGATTTTTATACTGCTTTTCCTTTCATATGAGTCTGTTATCGTTTTACCGATCATCTCCTTTTCATCATCAGTGAGTTCCGGCTTGCTGCTGGTAAGCCTTCCTTCTTCCTTTATTGCATCCTCATAACCAGAAAGCGCTGCAAAAGGAGAGAACTGGCTTGCCCTGTCTTCTCTCTTCATCCGCTCTCTTATTAAAGCAAAGGGGTAGGGTGTGCCGATTATGTCAGAGTAGTCTTCTTTCATGCCTTATGTCCTCCAATCTGCTCATTCCTTTCTCTTCCGGTTGCCCCTTCCATAAGACTTGTAGCCTTCAAAATAGCATTCTTTCCATACTTCTTCTTTATATCAACAACATTCTCAAGAAGGCTTTCTTCTTCCTTTTCTTCAGGGCTCTCTTCTTTGAACAGGTCCGGAATATAGTCTTTCTCAGATCCCTTTGCCCTTATGTGATTGAAGCCTATTGTGATTCTTCTTATCAGGAGCTCTTCATCGGCAATTGATTCAAAAAGGCGTACAGCCTCATTCCTTATAAGGCTCACACTGGAGGTGTGGCGGTAAAGACTGATTGAAGAGTGTGCACTATTTATGTTTTCTCTTCCATAGTAGTCGGCCTTTATATCTTTCATGTATTTGTCCCTGATCCTCTCATCCTTCAGATTCATAACATCATAGCCGACAGCAAGTGTTATCTGGTCTGTCTCAAGGCCTTTTTCTACAAGATCTAGCGCAAGGGATTCAGCCATCTCCTTTATTACAATCTTTGCCTTGCTGAATGTATAGCTTTCATGGAGAACCTGACCTGATGAGATGCTCTTGTCCTCGGCTCTGTAGTTTTTGATATCCCTTATCGTGCAGCTCTCATATCCCCATGCGTGGTCAATTAAAAGCTCAGCATTAATTCCGAACATCTTATAAAGCAGGCTCTGGTTGTAGTAGTCGCTTTCCTTTCCAAGAGAGCATCGTGCAATGTCTCCCATTGTGTATATCCCTTTTTCCTCAAGGCTTTTCGATATCCCCTTGCCGATTCTCCAGAAATCAGTAAGGGGTCTGTGGGACCACATCTTCTTGCGGTACTCTTCCTCATCAAGCTTTGCAATCCTGACCCCGTCCTCATCAGCATCGATATGCTTTGCCTCAATGTCCATTGCAATCTTGGCAAGATACAAATTGCTTCCTATTCCGCATGTTGCAGTTATTCCGGTTTCCTCAAGTACATTCTTTATAAGCATTCTGGCAAAATCATGAGAGCTCAGAGCATAGAGCTTCATATAGTCAGTTGCATCGATAAAGACTTCATCGATTGAGTACACATGGATATCATCAGGGGAGACATACTTTGTATAGATTGAATAGATCTTGCTGCTTGTTTTTATGTATCCCGCCATGTTTGGCTTTGCGGCTATGAAATCAAGGAGCAGATCCTTGTGCTCTGAAAATTCTCTATAGCTTCTTGTCTTTCCCCTGATTCTAGCGCTTGCTGATCTTTTTCTGTTGATGTCATTGACAGTCTGGATCACCTCAAAGAGCCTGGGCCGTCCTGAAATGCCAAGGCTCTTGAGAGCAGGGGAGACAGCAAGACAGATTGTCTTTTCCGTCCTTTCTCTGTCTGCAACTACAAGAAATGCATCCAGCGGATCGAGTGAAAGCTTGACGCACTCTGCAGATGCATAGAATGATTTAAGGTCAATTGCGATGTAAGTCCTATGTTGTGAGCAGGGCTTCGTCGTTTGCAAACTCCTTGTTTCTTGCGCTTCTGAACATATCGACAAGAATAGGGACAGTGAGCTTTTTCTTCTCATCTTCCTTTATGTCGAATATTATATGTCCTTCATCCATCATTATAAGGCGGTTGCCGTAGTCAATGGCAAACTGCATGTTGTGTGTGACCATCATCGCTGTCAGTCTGTCGCGTTCGATATAGCGCTTTGTGAGATTCATGACTATATCTGCATTGACAGGATCGAGTGCGGCAGTATGCTCATCTAAAAGCATGAGACTTGGATTTGAGAGCGTGGCCATCAGGAGAGTGAGAGCCTGGCGCTGTCCTCCTGAAAGAAGACCCACATTATCTTCCAGTCTGTCTGAAAGGTGAATAGGCTCCAGAAGCTCCTTAAAGTGCTCCCTCATCTCCTTGTTCAGGCTGAACCTGAGTCCTCTCATGCCTTTTTTATATGCAAGAATCATATTGTCTGCAATTGACATGTTGGCGCTTGTGCCCTTTGTAGGATCCTGGAATATTCTTCCTATCTGGAAGGCCCTCTTGTATTCGGCAAGGTTAGTAATGTCCTTGTCCATGAGGCTTATTTTCCCGCTGGTGACAGGAAATGTTCCTGCAATCATATTGAAGAGCGTGCTCTTTCCAGATCCGTTTGAACCTATTACACAGATCACATCGCCCTTGTTGACTTCAAGGTTTATATTGTCAAGGGCCATCTTCTCATTTATTGTTCCAGGGAAGAATACTTTTGTGACATTCTCAATCTTAAGCATCGCGCCCTCCCATATTTGCCTTGATCGCTTTTCTTCTTGCGCTCTTTGCGCTTCCTGCGGCCCTCGCCTTTGCAACAGCAAGGGAGATTATGACAAGGATTCCTGTAAGCAGCTTGAAGTCATTTGTCGTAATCCCGATAAGATAGCCGTACTTTCTTCCGAAGAACATGAGGGCTTTATATATTATCGCGCCCAGAATTGCCCTGAGCGTTATGAGCGTGATCTTGTTTGACGAGAACAAGAATTCTCCGAGCATTATGGCAGCAAGGCCCTGAACGACCATTCCCTGTCCGAGATTGGCATCTGCAAAGCCCTGATACTGGGCAAGAAGTCCTCCTGAGAGGGCAATCAGACCATTTGAAAGTCCGAGTCCTATTATCTTTAGCACTGAGGGATTCATGCCCTGAGAGATTATTACCTGCTCGTTTCCTCCCAGTGCTCCGATGGCAAGCCCGAGGTCTGTGCGGAAAAAGAGATCGAATATGATCTTTATGAGCAGAACTATTATGAGTGTTACAAGAAGGCTTGCCGCTGCACTTGATAAAAACGGAACATGCTCTGGAAATGAGCGGTAGAGGGTCTCAACACCTCTTAACAGCTGAACGTTGGCCTTGTTGCCAAGTATTCTCAAATTGATTGAATAAAGCATTGTCATTGTGAGTATGCTTGCAAGAAGACCAGGAATTCTAAGCCTTGTATGAATGAGTGCTGTGACCATTCCGCAGAGGATTCCTCCGATGAAGGCAAGAAGCAGGGCAGAAAAGACTCCCATTCCGCTTACTATGGCCATTGCGGCAATTGCCGCTCCTGTTGCAAAGGACCCGTCACATGTCAGGTCCGCAAGATCAAGAATTCTGTAGCTTATGAGTATGCCAAGGACCATAATGGAAAAAATGAGGCCCTCTACGAATATTCCTTCTAACATCAATCCTCCGGTGTATGAATTAATTAAGGCCACTTTCGGTGGCCTTAATCAAGTGAAAAAACACGATGATATATTATTTTTCTATTTTCTGGCCGTTTTCTATAATTACTGCAGCCATGTCAAGATACTCATCAGCTATCTCGATGCCAAGATCCTTTGCGTTATCGAGATTGAACCAGAGCTCGAAATCAGCCGGATCAGTGAGGTACACTGTTCCAATCTTTCCCGGCTCCTGGCCAGACAGGATCTTCTCAATGACCTTTCCTGTCTCTGTTCCGATTGAATAGTAGTCAAAGCCCCAGGAAATCAGGACATCAAGGCCTTCAACTCCTGACGGGTCAGCAGAAAAGAGAGGTTTTCCGCTGTCCTTGCAGACTTCAGCAACGCTTGCAAGTGCGGCAATGACAGTGTTGTCAGTTGCTATATAGACAGCATCAACGCGGTCGATTATAGACTGGGTTGCCATCATGACCTCACTTGTGTTGGCAACTGCAGCCTCTACAAATGTTCCTCCGTTTTTCTCAACAGCTTCTTTTGCAAGGTTCATCAGCACAACGCCGTTTGCCTCTCCTGATGCGTAAACATTTCCGATTGTCTTTGCCCCCGTTATGTCCATGAAGAGCTTTATCTGCTCCTCAACAGGAGAAAGGTCTGATACTCCTGCAATGTTTGAACCTTCATCTCCGCTTACATTGCTCATGAGTCCTGCATCAACGGGATCTGTGATTGCAGTAAATACAACAGGTGTGTCCATGAACACGTTTGCAAGGGCCTGTGCTGTCGGAGTTGCGACTCCTACAACTATATCAGCCCCGTCATCCTTGAATTTCTGCGCAATCTGTCCTGCAGATGATATGTCTCCGTTTGCATTCTGGAAATCGTATGTGATATCAAGCCCGGTTGAGTCAAGGTAGTCCTTCATTCCCTTTTCAGCAGCATCGAGCGCCGCATGGCTCATCAGCTTGGAAACTCCGATTCTGATACTCCCGTCATTTGTCTCTTCTGCACCCATTGCAAAGAGTGAGAAAGAAATGGTGAGAACGAGTAAAGATAATATGATTTTCTTCATATAGCCTCCCTTTATTGTCTGAATGATAAACAAACAGAAGAGCAGACTCAAGAATGAAAAGTGCATAATTATGCAATTTTATGGAAGAATATCGTATTTTTCATCCTCAAAGTCTTCAAGAAGCTCTTCTTCCTCCTCAAGAGAATCGACATACTTTCTCATGTCAGTGTAAAAGATGCATTCTTTTTCAATCTTTTCCTCTTCCTCTTCTAGATCCTCATCCTCATAATAATTTTCCATACGTGAAAGGATATGAAAAAGCACAGACTTTTTCCATCCTCCTGTGCTAATATTAGCTTATGCAGAGCTATACACTTCTTGCAGTCTTTGAAGACGATGATGAGAAACTACTTGAAATAGTGGACACCCTCAATCTTGAAATCAGGCTTGAGAGGAACAACATGATGACTGTATGCGACCTTGAGAGACTTAAGAGCGTCGCACTGAAGAATAACAGGGCCATCCCATTTTTCACGATGGTCAGCGACTATGAAAGCCTTGTCGAGGAAGTTGCAAAGAAATCACCGTTCATCGTATATGATGCACAGGATGTGCTTAATACAGCGTTTCTTGTCATGAACAACAATCCTGTAAAGCTCATGCTCGGATTCGGCTCGGACAGCAGATACAAGGCAGATTTTGCAGCAGAGGCGATGCCGAATCATATAATGAACATGGTATATACCCTGGATGGAAGGAAGATATTCACATTCCCGTCAACTGCAGAGTACACAAGGGAGAACATAATAGATGCTCTTGTGCATGTGACAAGCTACACGGACAATTCGTTTTACGATCAGGACAAGCCCCTTGTGCTTGTAAGAGCAAGCGAAGAGTTCAGAGAAGGGGAGATTTGCAGAATAGCAAGCCATCTGAGGATAAATCTTGTCATCGCACACAGTGCAGAGGAGGCATTCAGAATTCCAAATGCCGCTGTACTGATGAGGCAGTACAAAAGCGGGGCAATGGATTATGTCTTCTCGCTCGGACTTCCTTTCCTCTACATAAATACTGAGAGAAACTACAAGGGTCTTGCCTCTGTCGTAAAAAGCCTCAGAGATGCAGACTTTGGAGGTATCGTATGAAGAAAATACTTCTTTTCTGCTTTTTCACTCTTCTTTTCTTCACATCCTGTCAGACAAGCGTGGATCTTAAATACATGGTTCCCTCCCGTGTCGACATGGGCCCGTACAGGAACATAGCAGTAGCATCCGTTACTCCTGACAGAGGTTTTTCCCGTCCATCTGTCTTCATACGTACAAGCGACAGGGAGAGCGGAAGGATGTATTCAAAAATCTATTCAAGCTATTCATCGAATCTAGCTTACTCTGTAGCAGACTATGCCACCTCTGAGCTTGTCAGACAGCTTGAGGAAAGCAGGTATTTTTCTGTAATTTCTCCACGTGAGACTGACCACATAATAAAGTATTCATATAATCCCGGAGAGGATCTTTCTGCTCTCGGTGCCGATGCGGTCCTTCTTTCCTCAATAGACACCATGTATATAAATGAATACATACATTCAAAGTCGAAAGAGAGAATTGTGACAACTGAGGATGGAAAGGAGATTGTGGTTGTGGACACATATTATTATTACTCAGTCTCATGCAATCTCAAATTCTCATATACCCTAGTAGACAGCAGGACAAACAAAGTCATATTCTCTGATTCTTTCAGCCGCACATTTAGTGATGATGCCCAAATCCCCGGACCATGGTTTTCAGCTCCATCCCCACTTTATTCATACAATAATATGATGAGGGGAATAATAAAGAGCATGGTCTTTGACTTTGTCCCGCATACGGTTACAAGCAGCATCAGCCTGATGAAGAACAAGCCTGAAAATGAGAGTGCAGAGCTTGCATATGATCTGGCAAAGGATGGAAAGTATCTATCTGCTGCTGACCACTTCTATTCTGTCTTCTCCTCTTCCTTTCATATCCCGAGTGCATATAATGCCGCACTCCTTTATGCAGCAAGCGATATCTCAAAAGCGCTTGAAGTGCTTGATGAGGCATATGAGAAAACAGGATCTAGTGAGCTTCTTGAGCTTAAAAAGACGTTTTTGAGAATGCAGAAAAGCACAGAAGAGGCTCAGAATCAGATAGAAGGAAAGAGCCCCGGGGAGCAGGGGATAAGCAGCTACAACATATATAGAATGTACATTTGATGTAAAAATACGGAATTAATTCCGTACTTTTGATAAAAATTTTTTCATTTGATATCCTAAAGCAAATGAATAAAACAACAAAAATGTAGTACTTCTTGTTAATATTCCATCATTTTGAAGCATGAAAGATGCAGAATTATGCCTTCAAATGATGGAAAAAGGCGAAATATTTTTTTATTTGTAAATTTTTCAACCTTTAAACTATACTCATGGTATGGGATTGATAGACGTACATGCACACCTGCTGCCTTCAATCGACCACACGGAAGTGACTTGGGAGAGCCTTGAAGACCTGCTTTCTCTTTATCGCGCCTGTGGCTTTGATACAGTATGTTTTACACCGCATCTTTACAATCCGTTTGTGGTGACCGACATAAAAGGCATAAGGAATGCATTTAAAAAAGCAGCAGACATGTCTGAGCATCATGATCTTCTACCAGTTCTGGCAAGCGAAGTCTATGTCTCGGATGAAGCATTCATAAAAGGTCTTCCGATTGCCGGCCGTTATATTCTTCTAGAGTTCTCAACAGCTTTCGCGCCAGTGAATCTTGTAGAGAAGCTTGAGTCGGTTTCCTCTGAGCTGACGCCGATAATCGCGCATATTGAACGTTACAGCTGGCTTAGTGCAGACAGCCAGCTGGTGAGGCTTTTCAAGGATAAGGGGTATCTTATCCAGATAAATGGAAAGGCAGTCAAAAAAGGAGGCAGGGTGCTTGACTATCTTGAAAGCGGAGTTGTAGATCTTGTGGCCTCTGACTGCCATGGAAACAGAGAGGATATTATCTTAGCGGCGGAAGTCATTTCGCGCTACAGCATGATACAGAAGAAAATGAATGATTTATCCAGAGAGATAAAGGAGGTAGTACAATGCTTTTGAGCATGACTATTGAGAATTTCAAATCGGTCAAGAATCCTCAGACCATTTGCTTTGAGTCCGTTAAGGACAATCGTCTTGATTCTGCCAAGGTCATAAGAATCAATGACAAGATGAGTCTGATTAAGACAAGTGCCGTAATCGGTCCGAATGGAGCTGGAAAAAGCTCATTCGTGAGAGCTCTCGAGGTTTTGAGAAGGATTGTCCTTTCCCCGCGCGATATTGCAAATCCGCTTGCAGGAAGCCTTTCAGGCACTGTGTTCGCATACGGAATAGACAAGGCTACACCGGCAACGATATCAATCGATGTCCTTCTTGACAAGGGAATTGAAGGAGATGATGAGAATCCTGTTGTGATCGGCAGATACACCCTTGTGGCAAACAAGGACAGGATCTTCTCAGAAAGCCTTTACTTCATTGTCAACAATTCAAAGAAGCTCATGTTTGAGAGAAAGCTCTCATCTGATGCAGAAGGCTATGACTACCGCTTCGGAAAGCTCTACAGGGGCGAGAAGAAGAGGAGTGCGAAGAATCTTCCTGAAAGCAGGACATTCCTTTCTGAGAGCGCTCTCTCAGGCGGAGAGACATCAGGAAGAATGTATTCATGGTTTGAGAACACTCTCAACATTCTCCCCATGGGGGTCGGAACACAGGCTGAGCAGTTTGTGGCTGAAGCTCTCTCAAAGCACCCGGGATGGGGCGACATGCTTGTCAACTATCTCTGGTCTGTCGATATCACAGACATCAGAAGGGTTGCTGTGAGAGTCAAGGAGGATGGAAGCAAGAGCGTTGTATTCACACATGTTTATGTCAATGACAAGAAAGTCGATGGATACTCAAACACATTCCTCATGGAATCACTGTCATTGAGACGCCTTGTAGCAATCGGAATTGCGTTCTTCACAGCATTTGTAAAGGATCAGGTTCTCTTAATCGACGACTTCGGACAGCTTTTGCATCCGGATGTCCTCTGCCATATCGTTGAGATTTTTGAGAACTGCAACAAGAGAAGTCAGATGCTTGTCGTAGACTGCAACCCGTCCCTTTTGAAGGAAGGACTGCTGCGAAAGGATGCAATCTGGTTTGCCCAGAAGGACAGCCAGTCAAGCACAGTCTTCTATTCCCTCTCTGATTTCAAGGGAAGAAGCAGGACAAGCGTCTACAACCGCTATCTGCAGGGAGCATTCGGTTCTCTGCCTGTTACAAGTGATTTCTATTTTGTCCATGACGGCACTCCTGTTGAGGATGAAGAGAAGGAGGAAAACTAAATGATCAAGAGAAAGAAGAATACTCAGGAAGCTAAAGAGACCATCCTCCTTGTCACTGCGACAAAGAGTGAGGCACTCTATTTCAATCAGATGAGAAAGGACTGCAGGTACATGAACCTGACAGTCGAGTGGGCAGGACGCGAAGGACTCAGCCTGAAGCAACTGATTGATATTACTGGAAAGAAGAAGTACAGCGGAAAGTTCAATCATGTGTTTGCTCTCTTCGGCTTTGACGATGTGAATACAAACATAGATGAAGTGAAGGCTGCAGAAGAGATCTGTGCAAAGAAGAGGATCACCATGATCTACTTCAACCCATGCTTTGAGCTCTGGTTCCTCCTGCACTTAAAGAGAATGAGTGCCTTTGAAGGAGACAGCCAGAAGATCAGGGACGAGGTGAAAAGCGGGATAAACGGCTTTGAGTTTTCACCTCAGTGGCTTCTCACAAAGGGTCTCAATCTCCACTTGATGCTTTTCCCGCGCCATGCTCAGGCAGATCTCAATGCCAGAACATACAATGACGCAAACAGCTACAGCCTCTCTCTTCCTGCGCTGACAATGCCTGTTTTCAATCAGTGCGTGCAGGATGTGTGCGGAGTGGCTGACATGTCTCATAACCAGAAGGCATTCAAGTGATGACAAGTATTGCAGTAGTTGTCTGCATATTTGCCACAAGCATAATTTCAATGGACCTTGCGCTCGCAATCTGCTGGGGGCGCAGGGCCAATTTTTCATGGTCGCGTTATCTTATTGTCTTCATGGCGACCATCATGGGAGCTGTATTTTCCTATACATTCCTGCAACTTACCACAATCGCATTTACAGGATTCATCAGGACAGTGGTATCTCTTGTATTTGCGTTTCTTGCCGTTCTTGATGCTGCATTTTTAATTGTGTTCACTCCGATTCTGATAAACTGGATAATCGCACGGCCGATGAATGTCAGTGAGAAGATTCTTTTTCCAGTCCTTTCTGTTTTCTTTGTAGCCATGTCAGTGCTGAGCCTTTTTCTGGACATGTATCTGAGGGCGCTGCTGCATATTGTGTTCCTCATCCTGATAATCTACACAGCCGCATTGATGACAGTCTCAAGAAGAAAGATTGAAGAAAGGAGTGTCAGGAATGTAACGCTTACTATCATGGTGGTATCCCTTTCGATGCTTCCGCTCTTGATCCTCTCTTTCATATTTCCAGATCTCAGCAGCATCTTCATCTCCCTCATTGCTCTCTTTTACTTTGTCATGATAATGGTCTTTCTGTTCATTGCAATTGAGAACCAGAGGAAGGAAGGAGGAGCAAGAGAAGAGGGGATGAGCAGCCGGATAATTGAGGAGTATCATATAACTGGAAGAGAGATTGAGATAATAAACCTCATAAAGAAGGGGCTTACAAACAAGGAAATCGCTTCTGAACTCTCAATAAGCGTGAATACCGTTAACAACCACATAGCAAACATATTCAGCAAGACTGATGTCAGATGCAGGATAGACCTTCTGAATCTCTTAAAGGAAGCATCATGGTAGAATATACTGATTTCTCTTCATGGTATGATGGCATCTATCGTGATAAAAGCCCTGTAATTGGAGCGGCCCGTTCATTCAGGATAACTGGGAAAAAGAAGGAGGCAACACTTCTTGTCCACGGCTATGCGGGATACCCTGGAGAGTTTTTCTCTCTTGCCGCCTTTCTTGCTCCTTTTTCGGACATATACTGTCCGCGCCTTCCAGGGATGGGAACAAGCGGGGATGATTTTGTCCACACATCAGAAAAGGACTGGCTCTGCCTTGTTTCCTCTGCAATAGAGGATTTAAGGAACAGATACGAAAAGCTTTACATTGTCGCGCACAGCATGGGAGCCTCTCTTTCCCTTAGCGAAAAAGCGGACAAAATAGTGCTTGCAGCCCCTGCATTCCACCTCAAAAGCAATGTACCGGCTTTATTTCTCAAAGGCCTTGAAAAGGAGAAGAAGATCCTCTCTCTTCCCTGGAAAAGCGACAGCAGTTACAGAATGCATTATCCGGGTGCGCCGGATGATGATGAGATGCTTGGAAAGGAATACTGGTCGCATCTCTATCCATCGCAGTTTCTGTCTTTGAAGCGCCTTATGAAGAGTGCAAGGAAGAAAATAGAGACTCTCAGCACTCCAGTTCTTTTAATCCTTGCAAAAGAGGATCAGATAGTCAGGAACATCACGCATTTTTCAAACCCGAATGTGAGCATAGCTTTTGTCGATGACGGCACACACTATCTTTTCTATGACAGGAGCGAGGATGCGGAGAAAAAGGCCATAGCTCTTACAAAAGACTTCCTTTTTCCTTCTTCTTATTGAGAAAAAAACGAAAAGAAACTACTATAGTCCTTGTAAAATTTTTTCGGAGATATTTTATGGAATTCAGAGTTCGTTATGCTCCAAGCCCGACAGGCTTCCAGCATATTGGCGGCGTGCGCACGGCACTCTTCAATTACTTTGCCGCAAAGAGCAACGGCGGTTCGTTCATCCTCCGTGTAGAGGATACTGACAGGGAGCGCTACAGCACAGCTTATCTTGATGACTTGTACCAGACACTCACATGGCTTGGCATCTCATGGGACGAGGGCCCTATAAAGGGAGGTCCTTGCGGACCATATATCCAGTCAGAGCGTCTTGAGATATATCAGAAGTATGCAAAACAGCTTGTCGATGAAGGCAAGGCTTATTATTGTTACTGTTCTCCTGAGCGCCTTGAAGAGGTGAGAAAGAAGCAGGAGGAAAGCAAGAGCGAATATCAGGGATATGACAGGCATTGCCGCTCCTTGACTGAAGAAGAGAGAGCTGAGTATGAAAGACAGGGCATAAAGCCTGTCATCAGGCTCAAGGTTCCTACAGAGGGAAAGACGACATTCCATGACATTATAATGGGAGACATCACAAGGAAGAACAAGGATGTCTCTCCAGATCCTGTGCTCTTGAAGAGCGACGGATATCCGACATATCATCTTGCGAATGTTGTAGATGACCACCTGATGGGAATTACGCATATAATGAGAGCCCAGGAATGGATTCCCTCAGGGCCTCTCCATATCCTTTTATATCAGGCATTCGGATGGGAGCCCCCTGTTTACTGCCATCTCCCGATGGTCATGGGAAAGGATGGAAAGAAACTCTCAAAGAGGCATGGCTCTACCAGCGTGAAGGACTTCAGGGACAAGGGCTATCTTCCAGAGACCATAATAAACTATGTCACCCTTGTGGGATGGGCACTTGATGGAGAGCGTGAGATTTTCTCAAAAGAAGATCTTGAGAAATGCTTTAAAATTGAGAACATCCATAAGGCTCCCGGAGTCTTTGACTACAAGAAGCTTGACTGGTTCAACGGATATTATATCAGGCAGAAAAGCGATGAAGAGCTGGCTCAGCTTATAAAACCATATCTTGAGTCTGCAGGTTTTAAAGCAGATGAGGAGAAGCTTATATCACTTGCACACGCTGCAAAGGAGAGGATGAAGACTCTTTCTGACATAGTAAGTCTCTCTTCCTTCCTCTTTGAAGATGTTCCTGTTGCTGACAAGAGCCTCTATGTTGCAAAGGGAAGTGATGATGAGAAGACTCTTTCTGCTTTAAAAAGAGGATCTGAGATTTTCATTTCCTCTTTAGAAAGAGGAGAAGCAGAAGAAAAGATTGAAGAGGCTCTTCTTGAGCTTTCAAAAGAGCTGGAGATTAAAGTAAATGGCGTGTTCCAGCCCCTGAGAGTCGCAATCACGAACTCTCAGATCTCTCTTCCTCTTTTTGATTCAGTCCGCCTCCTGGGCATGGATGAGACAAAGAGAAGGATCAAGAGAGCAATATCATTTCTGGAGGAAAAGTAATGGGATCTAAGGCTACAATGGATAAAATCGTATCACTTTGCAGGAGAAGAGGATTCATTTTCCAGTCAAGTGAAATCTATGGAGGACTTAACGGAGCATACGACTATGGTCCGATGGGAGTTGAGCTGAAGAACAACATCAGGGATTTCTGGTGGAAGGAGATGACACAGCTTCATGACAACATTGTCGGTCTTGATGCTTCAATCCTGATGCATTCAAAGGTTTGGGAAGCAAGCGGGCATGTCTCAAACTTCACAGACCCGATGGTTGACTGCAAGCAGTGCAAGAGCCGCTTCCGCGCAGATCAGATTGACCTCTCAGCTCCATGCCCGGTATGCGGAAGCAAGGGCACATTCACTGAGCCAAGGAATTTCAATCTCATGTTCCAGACCCACATCGGTCCGAGCATGGACAGCGCATCAACAATATATCTGCGCCCTGAGACAGCACAGGGAATCTATGTGGATTTCAAGAATGTCCTTCAGTCAAGCAGAGTGAAGATTCCGTTCGGAATCGCACAGATCGGAAAGAGCTTCAGAAACGAGATAACTACAAAGAGCTTCATTTTCCGCTCATGTGAGTTCGAGCAGATGGAGATGCAGTTCTTCTGCAAGCCGGGCACTGAGGATGAATGGTTCCCGTACTGGAGAGAAGAGAGAATGAAGTTCTACCATAAGATGGGAATCGATCCCCAGTCATTGAGGTGGCACCAGCATGGTCCGGATGAGCTTGCATTCTATGCAAAGGATGCATATGACATCCAGTTCCTCTTTCCGATGGGATGGCAGGAGCTTGAGGGTGTGCATTCAAGGACTGACTATGACCTTACACAGCATCAGAACTTCAGCAAGAAGGACATGACTTATCTTGATCCTGAGACAAATGAGCGCTACATCCCGTATGTCGTGGAGACAAGTGCAGGACTCACAAGAAATGTCCTCATGGCTCTTTCTGATGCATATGATGAGGAGGAGACACCGGAGGGAGATGTCAGGACTGTCCTTCATTTCCATCCTCAGATCGCACCTGTTGCTGTTGCAGTTCTTCCTCTTGTAAAGAAGGATGGGCTTGCTGAGTATGCATCAAAGCTTGAAAAGGATCTGAGATCTGATTATAAGACTTTCTATGATCAGAGCGGAGCAATCGGAAGAAGATACAGAAGAATGGATGAAATCGGAACTCCGTACTGTGTCACTGTCGATTATCAGACACTGGAAGATGGAAGTGTCACACTGCGCTATCGTGACTCAATGGAGCAGGTAAGAGTGGATGCATCAAAGCTCAGCGCATTCATAAAAGAAGCAACTGACAGCTATAAAAGGGTTTAAGCTATGAACAAGGCATTACAGATACTTATAGACAGAGGTTTTGTCAAGGATTTTACAGATGCAGAAGGACTTTCAAAGCTCATGGACGAAGGTCCGGTGACTTTCTACTGCGGAACAGATCCTACAGCAAAGAGCCTTCACATAGGGCATATTGTGCCTTTTTTTGCAATGCATCATCTGCAGAAAGAGGGGCATAATCCGATTATTCTTGTCGGAGGTGGAACAGCTTTAATCGGTGATCCTTCAGGAAAGACTGAGATGCGTCCGATTCTCTCAAAAGAAGTGATCAAGGCCAATGCTGACAACATCACCCGCCAGCTTTCAAGGATAGTCTCAATTGATACAGATAAGCCCGGATACGGGAAGGCAGTGATTGCCAACAATGCCTCCTGGCTCACAGATCTTAACTATATTGATTTCCTGCGTGATATAGGGCGCTATTTCAGCGTCAACAGGATGCTCACTTTCGAAGGAGTCAAGCAGCGCCTGGAGAGAGGTCTTTCCTTTATCGAGTTCAATTACCAGCTTCTGCAGTCCTATGACTTTTATATCCTCAACAGGGATTATGGCTGCCGTTTACAGATTGGCGGAGCTGACCAGTGGGGAAACATTGTTGCTGGAATCGATCTTCTTGACAGGATGGATGCTCCAAAAGGATATGGACTTACCTTTAACCTGATCATGACAAGTGACGGAAAGAAGATGGGCAAGAGCGAGAAGGGTGCTGTTTATCTGGATAAGGACATGTATTCAGTCTATGATTTCTATCAGTACTGGAGAAATGTCCAGGACAGTGATGTCATCAAGCTCATGAAGCTTTTCACATTCATGGAGCTGGATGAGATTGCTGAGTATGAAAAACCAGGTGTAAACATAAATGATGCCAAGGCACGCCTTGCATTTGAAGTCACCTCAATAATCCACGGAAGAGAGGAGGCAGAGAAAGCGGAGAGCGCGGCAAAGGCACTTTTCTCATCATCGGGAAGCATTGAGGGAATGCCGAGTGTGGAAGTTGCTAAAGACCAGTTTGAAATGGGAGTGCTCAATCTCTTTACGCTCTCAGGCCTCACATCATCAAACGGAGATGCACGCCGCCTTGTTGTACAGGGAGGGGCTGAGATCAACGGCAGGAAGATTACAGACCCGAAGACCATGATTAAACTTTCTGATGCCAATGAGGACGGTGCATTCATCCTCAAGGCAGGAAAGAAACGCTATATGCGCGTGATTGTCAAATAAGAATCATCTTTCAGATTCAGGCCGCTTTCAAAGCGGCTTTTTTCATCAAAAGCCCATTCAGGCTCTCAGATAAGCATGACTTTTCATACACAAAATAATGTAAATGTTCATAAGCGAAAAAAATTACATCTTTTTTCAAAAAAACTGCAAATTTTATTTGCTTTCTCAATTTTTGCATGTTCTAATAAAGGTAGATTAAAACTTTTTCCATAAAAAAGGAGTTAGTAAATGAAAAAAGCATTAACAGTATTGTTAGTTCTTCTCGTTTCCTTCAGCCTTTTTGCTGGCGGAGCTGAGGAAGCAACTGGAACAACATCAGCACCTCTGATGAATAACCAGAAGCCTGTTGTATTCTACAACCGACAGCCTTCTGACCCGACAACAGGTGTTATCGACATGGATGTCATGAACTGGAACGAGTCAACATACTATGTTGGATTCGATGCAGCAGGTGGTGGTGAAGTTCAGGGACAGATGATTGTTGATTATCTTGCAACAGCTGATCCGGCAGTTCTCGACAGGAACGGAGACGGCATCATCGGTTATGTTCTCTGCATTGGAGACGTAGGACACAATGACAGCAAGGCAAGAACACAGGGAATCAGAGAAGCTCTCGGAACATGGGTTGGTTCAACAGATCCAGGTTCATCCAACTCAAAGCAGGGTTCTGCTAATGTTGGCGGAACAGTAATGCCGGTAGTTGAGCTTGACAGCCGCGCTATGACAGGAACAGATGGTTCAACATGGAATGCAAACGCTGCAACAGATGCTATGGGTAACTGGGCAACACAGCTTGGCGACCAGATCGACCTCGTAATTTCTAACAACGACGGTATGGCAATGGGATGCTTGCAGGCATCTAACTACCCAGCTGGCGTTCCAATCTTCGGTTATGATGCAAATGCTGACGTTCTCGAGGCTATTCAGGCTGGAACAATGACAGGAACAGTTTCACAGAACGCTGATGCACAGGCTGCAGGTACTCTCCAGGTCATCAGAAACCTTCTTGATGGACTTACAGGGGAAGATGTCGTAACAGCTGGTATTGCTGAGGCAGACCAGTGGGGCAACAAGATCACTCCTGAGATGATGTACAAGGCAGAAGAGAGAGCACTTCTTGCTCTTAACGTAGCTGTAACAGCTGACAACGTTGACCAGTTCACAGGCGCAAGAGATGAAGGAATCAAGCAGAGCAGCGCTCCTGTCAAGAAAGTTCTCCTGACTGTTTACAACAGCGCAGATAACTTCCTCTCAACAAGCTATGTACCGGCTCTTAACTACTATGCACCTCTTATGGGCATTGACCTGACAGTTGTACAGGGTGACGGACAGAACGAAGCAAGCTGCCTCGACAGATTCACAAACCTCAACAACTTCGATGCATATGCAATCAACATGGTTAAGACAAACTCCGGTAGAGATTATCTTGACAAGCTTATGTACTGATCTTGAATCTTGAAGTACTTATGGCGGATTCAGACGAATCCGCCATTATTCGATTAAATACACGGGAAAAGGACAAATGAGTGGTAAAACTGTACTAGAAATAAGGAATCTATCTAAATCTTTTGCAAAGAACAAAGTCCTTGACGGTATTAACCTGACTGTAGAAGAAGGAACTGTTTGTGGTCTGATGGGTGAGAACGGAGCCGGTAAGTCGACCATGATGAAATGCCTTTTCGGCATCTATGCCAAGGATGAAGGGCAGATTCTTCTTTCAGAGACTCCTATAGATTTCAAGAATCCTAAGGAAGCTCTTGAACATGGTGTTGCGATGGTTCATCAGGAACTCCAGCAGTGCCTTGACCGTACAGTCATGGATAATCTCTTCTTAGGGCGCTACCCGTTGAAGTTCGGAGTAGTAGATGAGGCAAGGATGCTCAAAGAGAGCAATAACCTCTTTGCCAGACTGAAAATGAATGTTAACCCCCAGACTGTCATGAGAACAATGAGTGTATCCCAGCGTCAGATGGTTGAGATTGCAAAGGCTGTAAGCTATGATGCAAAGCTGATTGTTCTGGATGAGCCTACAAGCTCTCTTACAGAAAGGGAAGTAAAGAAACTTTTTTCAATTGTAGATGATCTTAGGAAACAGGGTGTTTCTTTTGTATACATCTCGCACAAAATGGATGAGATCTTTGAAATCTGTGATGACGTAGCTGTCCTCAGAGATGGAAAGATGATTTTCAAGAAGCATGTAAAAGATACGAACATGAACGAGCTTATATCCGCAATGGTCGGAAGATCTCTGGATAAGAGATTCCCCGATGTGGATAACAAGCCGGGAGAGGAGTATCTGAAGATAGAAAATCTGAATACAAAGTTTCCTCCAATCCTCCATGATATCTCATTCTCAGTAAGAAGGGGCGAGATATTCGGACTCTATGGCCTTGTCGGAGCAGGACGAAGCGAGCTCTTAGAGAGCCTTTTTGGAGTCAGGACGATTGCAAGCGGCAATATAATTGTCGGAGGAAAGAAGCTCAGATTCACATCAAGCCGTGATGCTATGGATCACAGCTTCGCACTTGTAACTGAAGAGCGAAAGCTTAACGGAATGTTCGGTAAGGACACAATCAAATTCAATACAACGATTACAAACCTTGATGCCTATAAGACAAGAAGGCTGCTGGATGGAAAGAAGATGGAGGATGCCACCAAGAAGGAAATAAGTGTCATGAACACAAAATGTGTTTCTCCTGACGAGCTTATCTCCTCACTTTCTGGAGGTAACCAGCAGAAGGTCATCATAGGTAAATGGCTTGAGCGCTCACCTGAGATTTTCCTGCTTGACGAACCGACAAGAGGAATTGATGTCGGAGCCAAGTATGAAATCTATCAGCTGATAATCAAGATGGCGAAGGAGGGTAAGACAATCATCGTAGTATCCTCAGAAATGCCTGAGATCCTTGGAATCACGAACAGGATTGCAGTCATGTCCAACCACAGACTTGCAGGAATCGTGAATACAAGCGAGACCAATCAGGAAGAGCTGTTGCGCTTATCAGCAAAATATCTGTAAGAGGAGGTAAATATGGCAGAAAACCAGGTAAAGATAGCTAATCTTGAAGAAGATCTTCAGGTGCAGAAGTATTCAGAACAGCTCAGAGCTCTCCGCCAGGATGGCGTTACTAAGCTTTCTGACTGCAAGATTGAAAAAGTCACATTAAAGAAGAACAAGCTTGTCCAGGAGGAGGATAAAGCCAGAAGGCTTGCCGAGCTTGATAAGCAGATTGAGGAAGCTAAGGTGGTTGCTGAGCAGAACAAGGCTCAGGTTGCTGCTTTAAGCAAGGAAGCTGTAGCTTATGTGAACAAGATCTCAAAGGACATTGAGACTGCTGTCAACGAGAAACAGAACAAGAGAATGAAGGGTGCAAAAGCATTCTATGAAAAGGAAATCGTTGGAATCAAGGCAGATCATGAGAAGAGACTTGTCGAGATCAACAGCAAGTATACAGGAGATGAGCTCAAAAGCGAGGTTGCAATCTGCAACTACGAGCTCAAGAGCGCACTCTTTGACTCAAAGAGCCGTTACAAGGAACAGCTGGATAAGTGCAAGGCCGCAAAGCATCAGGCATATGTCGATCACGTGCAGAAGAACAGAGAGCTGAGAAACGGTAAGACCAACTTCGTTGAGGACATGAAGATGAAGTGGAAGGACTTTGTAAGGAATTTCACTGTCACATCATTCCTTCTTTCAAACGGTCTTTACATCGCGATTTTGATATTCTTCATCGTATGTGTCATCGTTGCTCCTCTTATCGGATCTGGAAACCTTCTTTCACTTCCGAACATCTTCACAATCTTAGAGCAGAGCTCCACAAGAATGTTCTATGCACTCGGTGTTGCAGGCCTTATCCTCCTTGCAGGTACGGACCTCTCAATCGGAAGAATGGTCGCACTTGGTGCGCTTACAACAGGTCTCATTCTCCATCCGGGAATGAACATCGTATCATTCTTTGGAATGGGTCCATGGGATTTCTCTGCAATGCCTATGCTTGCAAGAGTCATAATGGCACTCGTGCTTTCAGTTGCACTCTGTGTGATTTTTGCAGCAATTGCAGGATTCTTTACAGCGCGTTTCAAGATGCATCCGTTTATCTCCACAATGGCTAACCAGCTCATAATCTACGGACTGCTGTTCTATGGAACAAGCGGAACACCGGTTGGATCAATTGACAGCACAATAAAGAATGCAATTGGCGGACGCTGGGTGCTCGGGGTTGTGAACAACCAGTGGATCACATTCCCGAAACTGATTATCCCTGCAGTCATTGCAATCATAATTGCATGGCTGATCTGGAACAAGACAACATTCGGAAAGAACATGTATGCTGTCGGCGGTAATGCTGAGGCTGCAGCTGTATCTGGAATCTCTGTATTCAAAGTAACACTCTGCGTATTCATCATGGCCGGTGTGTTCTATGGCTGCGGTGCATTCCTTGAGGCATTCAGAGCAAACGCATCTGCCGGTACAGGTCAGGGCTATGAGATGGATGCCATTGCTGCCTGTGTTGTCGGAGGAATCTCGTTCAATGGAGGTATCGGAAAGATCGGCGGTGCGGCTTTCGGAGTAATCATCTTCACAAGCCTCACATACTGTCTTACATTCCTTGGAATCGATACTAACCTTCAGTTCGTCTTCAAGGGTCTTATCATTCTTGCAGCAGTATCTCTTGACTCAGTCAAGTATCTCAAGAAGAAATAATAAGAGGAAAAGACAAAAAGCAAGGCGGCTTTTAAGGCCGCCTTCATTTTTTGATCAATCAAGTTCTTTTTTCAGTTTCAATATATTCTCTTTAAAAGGAGGGTATATTATGCCTCTTTCAGTTATTATTCCTGTAATATTCTCATGCGGTGTGACATCAAATGAAGGATTGAAGACAAAAATTTCCTTTGGTGCGACATAAGATTCTTCTATTTTTATGACCTCATCCTTGCTTCTTTCTTCAATTGGAATGTCTTTCCCTTCTTCTAAAGAAAAATCTATTGTGCTTACTGGAGCTGCAGAATAAAACGGGACATTGTACTCCTTTGCGATGATGCTGAGAGGGAATGTTCCGAGCTTGTTTGCAACATCTCCCCTTACTGTGATTCTGTCAGCGCCAAGGACAATCACATCGATTTTCCCCTCTCTGATAAGTGTGGCAGCAGCTGAGTCAGGAATCAATGTTGCCGGTATTCCGGCTCTCACAAGTTCCCAGGATGTAAGGCGTGCTCCCTGGAGTCTCGGTCTTGTCTCATCTGCATATACATGTATGTTCTTGCCCTGGCAGTATGCCTCTTTTATCACACCAAGTGCGGTTCCCCAGCCGCATGTTGCAAGTGCACCTGCATTGCAGTGGGTAAGGACATTTGCATTCTCTTTTATGACTTCAGCCCCGTATTCTGAGAGCTTTCTATTCACCTTTCTGTCCTCATCCTCGATTACCTGGGCCTCTTTAAGCAGAGCAGAGGGATCAAGGGCTGTGTTTTCTGCAACCCTCTTCTGTCTTTCAAGCGCCCATGAAAGATTAACAGCAGTAGGGCGGGAAGAAAGAAGATAAGAAAGCTTATCAAGAAAGGATTTCTCATCTCCCTTTGCCTCAATTGCTGCAAAATAAGCTCCATATGCGGCAACAGCTCCGATTAGCGGTGCACCACGGACTATCATGTCCTTTATAGCAAAATAGACATCTTCAACAGACGATGCTTCTACATATTCAAGTGAGGATGGCAGCTTTCTCTGATCAATTAGAACAAGCTTTCCTTCCCGGTATTCCAGTGTTTTGAAATCTTCTGTCATATTAGCTCCTGTTTTGAAATGAAATCATCTCACCTTTTTCAAGGCAGAAAACACTGTGACTGCTTCCTCTTGGAATATAGACAGTGTCTCCTTTATCCATCACCCGTGAGTCTCCGTTTACTGCAAACTCGAACTTGCCGCTTATGATGTACATGTATTCGTCCCTCTCATTTTCATGCCTGCTCTCAATTGCACCCGGCAGGAAATAGAGATGAGCAATATTCACATCTCCGCTGATTATTTCTTTCTCTTCCGTTTTGTCTGAAATCGGATATTTTTGTAAATCCCTGTCTGCTAAATACATTATTATCTCTTTTTTATATCCTCCCACTGCATTCTGAGCCCGTCCATAACGCTCTTTATGTCAATGCCTGTAAGCTTTCTGTTTTTCATCACAGTCTTTCCGTTTACGAGGACAGTATCAATACACTCACTTGAGGCACTGAAAACGAGGGCTGAAACAGGGTTGTTAAGCGGACAGAGGCAAGGGGTGTCTGCATTTAACAGCACGATATCCGCATCCTTTCCCACTTCAATGCTTCCTCTTTCCTTCTCATAACCCAGGGCTCTTGCTCCGTTGATTGTAGCCATTTTAAGAATGTCGTAGGCTTTTACCTTATAGCCAGAGGATGAGGCGATCATAGCGGCCACATGCATCTCTTCAAACATATCAAGATTGTTGTTGCTGCTTGCACCGTCAGTTCCAAGCGAGACATTGACTGCGATATCCATCGCCTTCTTGAGCGGGAATGTGCCTGAAATGAGCTTTGCGTTGCTTGATGGATTATGAACAACAGAGACATTCTTCTTCTTAAGAATCTCCATCTCCTGATCTGTCAGATGCACTCCGTGAGCGACATAGCACCTTGCATCAAAGAGATTGATTGAATCAAGATAAAGAGCCGGAGTCATGCCGAATTCATTTAGAGAATCCTCAACTTCCTTCTTTGTTTCGCTCAGGTGAGTGTGCACGAAAAGATTATGCTCTTTGGCAAAGTCTCTCACCATCTCATATGTTTCTTTTGTGCATGTGTAGATTGCATGCGGTGCAAGGTCAAAACGGTAACGTGGATCTTCCTGGTGTAGATTCATATCACGCTCTGCAGCAGCAAGCCTTTTTGCTGTCTCCTTCTCATCTCCGAAGATAGTCAGTCCGAGCACAGCCTTTATGCCGACCTTTCTTGCAGCATCAAGCGTCCTGTCATAATTGAAATACATGTCAGCAAATGTGGTGCATCCACCCATTATGAGCTCAGATGCTCCAAGCAATGAAGCTGTGTATATGTCATCACCGCAAAGCTTGTCTTCAATCGGGAATATCTGAGCAAGCCAGGCCTGAAGATTCTCCATATCATCCTTGTAGTTCCTCATGAGGACCATAGCCAGGTGTGTATGAGTGTTTATAAGGCCTGGGATTGCAATCATATGAGATGCGTCGATTATCTCATCTGCTTTCTCATCTGTCTTCCCAACTTCGAGTATCTTGCCGTTTTCTATGAGTATGTTGCCTTTAAAGTAATGCTCATCTTCTCTGTCGACAGGTATAATAAGTGCATTCTTGATTAATGTTCTCATAGAACAAATATAATATTTTTTATCTTAATTAGAAAGAAAAAAGCTGGCCGGAGCCAGCTTTCAGTCATGATTTAACTGTATTTCTCTTGATTTTTTTCGTCGTGGTCATCTCCATCGGCTCATCTAAGAATGTAACTTTCTCAATCTTCTTGTAGCCGACAAGATCCTTGTTTACCGTATTGACGATATCTGTAATCTCTTTCTCTATTTCTTCCTTGCTCATGTTCTTGTCCTTGTAGAACTCGCTATTTGGATAGATTACAGCCTCAATACATTCGCAAGGGACATCCTTCTTCATCTGGAAACCGCGGATTAAAATCTGCTCAATCTGAGAATAGAGCTGGAACATGTCCTCAATCTCTTCAGGGAATACATTCTTGCCACCTTCTGTGACGATGATGTTCTTTGCTCTTCCCTTGAGCATAAGATAGTTCTCGCTGTCAAGGATTCCGAGATCACCTGTCTTGAGGTATCCGTTTTCATCAAAGAGTGCTTTTGTATTCTCTTCATCATTATAGTAGCCAAGACAGATGTTCGGACCCTTTACTCTTACCTCGCCAACGCCATTTTCATCCTTGTCTGCGATTATCATGTCGATAAATGAGAGCACACGTCCTACAGATTCAATCTTGAAGTGCTCTGGAGGATTGAGCGTGAGGATAGGGCTTGTCTCAGTAAGTCCGTATCCCTGGAGGAAATTTAGACCAAGCTGCTGGTACTGCTTGAATACAGTCGGGCTGAGAGGGCCAGCGCCGCAGATGAGGATTCTGGAGTGGTCAAGTCCGAGCTGAGAGAGAATCTTCTTGTTGAAGAAATTTCTCAGCGGTGCCTTTCCGAATGTGCTCTTGCACCATCCGTTGAAAGCCATGAGGGTCTTGATAAGAGCATAAGTGAAAGCACCCTTTGCCTTGACTTTATCCATTATTCCGGCAATGACCTTATTAAACAGCAGCGGTATTCCCATGAAGATTGTGACCTTACCCTGTCTGAGGTCGTTGATCATTCTGGAGACTACTATGCCATGTCCAAAAAGACATTCAGCTCCATGCATTATCGTCTCAAGAAGAACAGCTGTGCAGCAGTATGAGTGATGGAGCGGAAGAAGAGCATAAAGAATATCTGTTTCCTTGACGCCCATTCCGTTTGCCGCCTGATAGACATTGCTTGTTATGTTTGCATGCGAAAGCACTGCTCCCTTCTCGTTTCCTGTTGTTCCGCTTGTGAAAAGAATGGCAGCAGGAGTATTTGCATCCACATCGACTTTCTCCTTTAAAGAGGAGCTCCTGACATCCAGGATTCTGTCATATTCTGTGCTTCTGCCCTTGAGGAGAGCTACACCCTTCAGAGATTCAAACCATGCGTTTGAATTCTTCTTCATCTTCTCTGATACATCAAAGTCAACGATGGCAAAGCTTACGCCTGCAAATTCACTGAGTCTCATGAAGCGCTCGGTTTTCATCTGGTTGTCAATTGGAACGACAATGGCTCCTGCAAACAGGGCAGCAAGATATGATATTGCCCATTCAGGACTGTTCTTGCCGTTTATTGCAACCTTGTCTCCTTTTCTCACACCTTTGTCATAAAGGTATGATGCAAGGTTCATGACATTTTCGTATACAGTGCTGTATGTATATGTGATTTTCTCTTTAGGTTCTATGACAGAGAAACAGATTCTCTCTGGAAACTTGTCCAGAGACATTAAGAACATTTCGGGGATAGTTGGCCAGTCTCCTTTGACCAGAGTCCCCCTGTAAGCATCAATTTTATCCCAAGAATTACTCATACTGCTATTATTGACAAAATAAAGGCTAAGTGTCAATAACACAAAGATTAGCTATATAGTTAAGATATACTATTCCGCATTTAGGGCTATCAATTATAATTTTCATATGGCAGCAATTGAAAAAATAGGAAATACAAGACTTCTGGCTCTACCGTTTCTTGGCGATAATGTGTACGCAAAGATGGAAAGCGACAATCCTTTTGGCTCGATAAAGGACAGAGCCGCGCTTTTCATGATTCAAGGCTTAATTGAAAAGAAAGGCAATAAGGATTTTGTCATTGTTGAAGCCACAAGCGGCAACACGGGAATTGCCGCCTCCGCCATATGCAGAGAGCTTGGAATAAGGATAATAATAGCAATGCCTGAGAGCATGTCAGCTGAAAGGAGAAACCTTATAGAAGAATATGGTGCAGAGCTTGTTCTGACTAAAAAGGAAGAAGGGATGCTTGGCTCTGTAAGAAAAGCTGAGGAAATAAGAAGGAAAATTAAAGGCTCTGTCTCTTTAAATCAGTTTTCAAATCCGGATAACGCGCGCTCGCATTATGAGACTACAGCTCCAGAGATCCTTGCTGCTCTTCCATCTTGTTCTGTTTTTGTATCAGCATTCGGGACAGGCGGGACAGTATCCGGCTGTGCACGTTTCTTCAAGGAAAGGGAAAAGGATTTCTATGTTGTTGCCGCAGAGCCTGATGAAAGTCCTCTTCTGACAAAGGGATATTCAGGATCTCATAGGATACAGGGAATAGGTGCAAATTTCATACCGGAGAATCTTGATGTTTCCCTTATAGATGAATTTGTTGCTGTAAAAGAAGATGATGCAATTAATATGGCCCGCTTACTAAATGATATGGGATATCCTGCAGGCATCTCATCAGGTGCAAATGCCTGTGTTGCAAAAATGCTTGCTTCCAGGTGGAAAGAAAAAAATGTGGTGACAGTCTTTCCTGATTCTGCAGAGCGCTATAAATCAACAGGATTATTCAGCTGAAGATGACTTTGTCATTCATGATATCCTCAATTCTGCTGTAAACGGCATCAGCATGCTTTTTGAGGTTCTTTTCGTCCCCTGATCCTGTGAGAACTGCAACAGTGTATCCGCAGCCTGCATTATGAGAGAATTTCATATCGCTTATCGTATCTCCGATGCAGACTATGTCCTTTTCTTCTATTGAGTATTTCCTGGCAAATTTCCTTATCGCTTCAGGATTGGGTTTCTTCTTTGAACCTGTATCTGCGCATTCTACTGTGTCAACAAGATCAGCAATCTCCATTTTCTCTAAAAAGGCCATGGTTGTTCCAAGGTAATCGTTTGTAACGATTGCCGTCTTGTATCCGTGTGCCTTCAAAGCAAGGAATATGTTCCTGATTTCCGGAAATTCCTTGTCCTTGATATCCTCAACAATGTTATCTGATACATGTCTGACCATTTCCATTATGACAGAATACATTTTAAAAGGATTTATTCTGTAGCGGAAACAGGAGAAAAGTATCTTCATGAAATTGAGCGGAAAGAGATCATGGCGGAAAAGTATGCCATCAGAATATTTGTTGCCATAGCGGTCAACGCCGAAAATCATTTCAAGCTTTGCCGTCAGTGCATCAAAATCTTCCTTTTTGAGATTAAATGTCTCGACACCTTTTTTGACCTGTCTGAATATTATTTCTCCCCAAACATATCCATAATCAAAAAGTGTGCCGTCCTTATCAATGACAATACCTTTCATAGAGCGTGATGAATTATATCAGAAATAGATAATTTTGACTATATGCGAACATGTGTTGAAAATTTTGCATTTTGAGCTGACAATCATTAGTGGGAGTATTTATGATCAGATCCTATGCAAAGATCAACATTGCACTCTTTGTAAATGAGAAAAGAAGTGATGGCTTTCATAACATAGACTCGTTTTTCCATCTTGTAAATTTCTATGATGAGATTGATTTTGCAATTTCTGAAAGTGAAAGGACTGAAGTGAAAATCATCAGGAGTGTTCCTTATCTTGATGAAGGAAAGACGGATCTGATGGAAAAGGCAGCCCTGCTTTTCTCATCTGCCAGTAAAAAGAATTTCATTCTTGAAATAAGCATCAAGAAGAATATTCCTTCCAAGGCAGGCCTTGGAGGAGGAAGTAGCAACGCATCTGCTGTCCTCCGCTATCTCAACGCCCATTATGATAACATCCTCTCTTCTGACACTCTGATGCATCTTGCTCTTCTGACCGGCTCGGATGTTCCGTTCTTCCTTTCAGGCTTCAAGGCAGCTCATGTAAAAGGAAGGGGCGAGATAATAAAGGAAGTTGAGCCCCTCATGTGTTCTGTGGACCTTTTCTTCCCCCGCTTTTCTGTAGACACAGCCGGAGCATACAGAATCCTTGATGAAATAAAGCGTGAGAAAAAGGAAATAGAGAGTGATGAGATAATATTGAGCAATAAGCTTACAAATGATTTTGAGCTTGTTGTAAGCGAGAAAAAAGAGATAGCAGAGTTAAGAGAATGCTATGAGTTTTTCTCACTTTCAGGCAGCGGAAGCACATATTACGGCATAAACAGGCAAAAACAAGTCTCTCAGTACAATAATATCGATAGATTGACAAGATTTCTTCTTTTTTAGTTTAATTAGGAATGTCTGAGGGGAAAAATGGAAATCACAGATATGAAAATTACAAAAGTCGAAGATAAATGTCTCAGGGCTTTTGTGTCAGTCACTTTTGATAATGAACTTGCTGTTCACAATATAAGGATAGTCGAGGTTGATGGCAAGCTGCTGCTTTCTATGCCGAACAAGAAGAGCTCCAGTGGGGAGTATAAGGACTATGTTCACCCGATAAACAAGGAGTTCAGGGCAAGGCTGACAGAGCAGATAGTCTCGGCCTACAATTCTCAGGCTTGAATGATATTTCTTATTCTGCTATTTTTTTACGATGTTAGGGAAGTCGCCAAGTGGTCAAGGCACTGGTTTTTGGTGCCGGCATCGCAGGTTCGAATCCTGCCTTCCCTGTAGCGGTGCCAAGCGGTGCCGTTTTTTTTATGTCTGGATTCAGGATTATGAATATAGATTAGTGAATAATATTCTGATTTCGGATTAAAATTTTTGGTTTCTAAAACATTAAAATGTAATTTAAAGGTATCAGACTGTGATGCTTTACTTTTTTCCATCTTTGTATTAAAGTACCTTTGCTCCATGGTAGTTGGAATGACCAATGAGAGTATAAGGAGATTAATTTATGGAAAAGAAACTTTCAGCTGAGCTCAGGACATCTGATTTCGGCACAAGAGGCTCAAGAAGACTTCTCAGAAGCGGAAGGATTCCTGCAGTCATCTACGGAAAGGCAGCTCCGCTTCACATCACAGTAAGCGAGAGAGAGTTCATGAACAACAAGAAAGGATATGGCGAGTCAACACTTATCACACTTGATGTTGCAGGGGAAAAAGAGCACGAGGTATTTGTAAAGACATACCAGGAAGACCTTCTCAAGAACTGTGTGCATCACATAGATTTCTATGAGATCACAAGAGGTCAGGCAGTAAGAACCCACGTAAGGGTTGAGCTTGTTGGAACTCCTGTCGGTGTCAAGGCTGGCGGCGTTCTCGATCAGGTTATCCATGAAGTTGAAATTGAATGTCTTCCAAAGGATCTTCCGGATCACTTCACAGTCGATGTATCCTCACTTGATATGAACGAGTCAATCAGACTTGATGCAATTAATGCTCCAGAGGGAGTCAAGATTCATGCTGATCTTGAGCAGACACTTGCTACTGTCAAGCCTGTAAAGGTTGAGGAAGCTTCTGCTGAACAATCTGATGCAGCAGCACCTGCTGAGGTGACAACAGCAAAGGCATCAGCTGAAGAGGAAAAATAATGATTGTATTCGGACTCGGCAACCCCGGTTCGAAGTACAAGGACACACGGCATAATGTCGGGTTCATGACTGTAGAAAGGATGGCAGATCTTTCGGGCTTGAAGCTCAGAAAGGCCTGCCTTCTTTCGTATAGAAAGGCCATGCGTGATGATCTTGTGCTTGTTGAACCCTTAACATACATGAACAGAAGCGGCATCATATTCCCCTCATTGGTGAAAGATCAGGATAAGATAGTGGTTGTCGTCGACAATCTCGATCTTCCAGTCGGAAGGCTGAAAATAAAAAGGGGCGGATCATCTGCAGGACACAACGGGCTAAAAAGCATAATCGGAGCAATCGGAGAGGATTTTATCAGAGTGTATATCGGAATCTCCAGACCGAAAGATGAAACGGATATTGCTTCCTATGTTCTCTCTCCATTTTCAGAAGAGGAGAGGAAAATTCTTGATAAAGCAATAGATGAGGCAGTAATTGCAATCAAATCAATATATGAGAGTGAGGATATGAACCGTGTCATCCAGAGAGCAAATTCTTTCAATGCTTGACATCCCTCAAGATGGAAGTCTCCTTCTTGCTTTCTCATCAGGAAGCGACTCGGCGGCCCTCCTTTCACTTCTTCCAAAAGACAGGAGCAGAGCTCTTTATGTCAATCATGCATTAAGAAGTGACGAAGAGCTTGAAAGAGAAATGGAGACAGCTGTTTCTCTATGTAAACGCTTTTCAATCCCGCTTAAGATTGTCTCATTGAACAAAGGAGAGATAGCCCGCCTTGCACATCAGGAGGGAACAAGCATTGAAGCAGCTGCTAGGAAAATGCGCTATCAGATACTTTTAAGCGAGGATGCGGATTATATCCTAACTGCCCATCATCTTGATGATGTTGCTGAGACATTCATTATGAGAGTTCTCACTTCATCTCCCATTTACAGCTTCTCCTTAATTGAGAAGGAGAGAGAAAGAATCATCAGGCCAATGCTGTCTGTTCCAAAGAGATTGATAAAAGAATATATAGAAAATGAGAATATTGCTTATTCAGAAGACAGCACAAACAAAGATCTTTCATATAAAAGGAATTACATAAGGCAGATGTTGCTTCCATTCATCAGCGATGAGGAAAAGTCAGCAATGCTTACTATATCCCTCAATATACAGCAGATGAAGAAAAGGAGCAGAAAAATAGAATTTAGCGATGCTCTTTTCCTCACCTTCAGCAGGGATGAATATCTTAAAGCTCCCCTATGGAGAAGAGAAGAGCTTTTTTTCAGTATGAACAGGAGAGAGAAAAAAGGCCTTCTATCGAGAAATGAGATAAAGCGCTTTGATGCTGCAATTGAAGAGGGTGTGAAAAAAAGCAGATTCTCCTCATATAACATGTTCATAAAAAAAGAAATGGTGTTCTTTTACTCAGAACTCAGGAGCATTGTCTTTCCTTTTGCCGGAGAAAGCATGGATACAAAGTATTTCACACTACGCGTCAAAGAAGAGGGAATGAAGGAAGATCTTGTGATAAATCTTCAAGATATTGCATATCCTGCGTCAATCAGGACATCAAGAGTGTTTGATGAGATAGAACTTGTGGAAGGAAAGAAGAAGATCAGGGACCTTGAAAGAGAATATGGCATCCCATCCTCACTGGTCCTTGAGGACAGAAATGGAATAATCGCTTTCTTCTCATCATTCCTTTCCGGGCGTGACAGAATAGCAAAGTCCTTTAAGTCAAAGGGTGGGAAGTACGTCACAATTACCCTTTAAAAATTGATGACTTTTTTGTATATTGATTTGAAAGGAATAAAATTAATGGACGATTTTGAAAAGAAAGATGAGGAGAAAAAGGAAAACATTCCTCCTCTCAGTGATGAAAAAAAACCGGAGGAAAAGCCTGAAGATAAGAAAGATGACAAGGCTGAAGAAAAACCGGGTAAAGGAAAAAAGAATCCATATGAGGAATACAAATACTGGGGATCTGAGAAGAAGAAGGGAAACGGCCCTGCTTTCAAGGGCGGCAAGCCTAACCGTTTTGCACTGGTTATCCTCATCCTGCTCATACTCAGCTTTGTCTATATGATTTTCAATGATGCTGTTGTGAACACACAGTACGAGGTCTCATATTCGACATTCATCAATCTTGCCAAGAACAACCAGGTTAGAAGTGCCGAGATTCTGGATCAGAGCACTGTGAATTTCATAACTTCTGACGGTCTTTCTGGAACTGCGGATATTCCGTATGCGGATCCGGGACTTCTTGCAACCCTGGAAGAGCATAATGTAGATGTTGCCGGAGGAACAAGTCCTGTAAGCTTCTGGTATATCCTGCTCAATCTCCTTCCATGGATCATATTCATCTTCTTTATGGTCATGATCTTCCGCCAGGCTGGAGCACAGGGCGGTGGAAAGATGATGAACTCCTTTGGGAAAAGCCATGCACAGAAATATGACAAGAAAGACAATAATGTGAAGTTTTCTGATGTTGCCGGGCAGAAAGAGGCAAAGTATGAGCTTGAGGAGGTCGTTGACTTTTTAAAGCATCCTGAAAAGTATGTGAAGATAGGTGCAAGGATTCCAAAAGGAGTTCTTCTTGTAGGTCCTCCAGGAACAGGTAAGACTCTTCTTGCGCGTGCTGTTGCAGGAGAGGCTGGTGTAAGCTTCTTCCACACATCCGGTTCTGATTTCGTTGAGATGTTTGTCGGAATGGGAGCAGCCAGGGTGCGTGATCTCTTTGAACAGGCAAGGAAGAATTCTCCATGCATAATCTTCATCGATGAGCTTGATGCCGTAGGACGCGCACGAGGAACAGGACTTGGCGGAGGGCATGATGAGAGGGAGCAGACGCTTAACCAGCTCCTTGTCGAGATGGATGGATTCTCTACAGCACCAGGCATCATAGTGATGGCTGCTACAAACCGCCCTGATGTCCTTGATCCAGCACTGCTCCGTCCAGGAAGATTTGACAGGCAGGTTGTTGTGGATCTTCCTGATGTTCAGGAGCGTCTTGATATATTGAGGATACATACAAAGAAGGTCACACTTGATCCGTCAGTCGATCTTGAAAGAATTGCAAGGGCAACTCCAGGAACAAGCGGAGCGGACATTGCCAACCTTGTAAACGAGGCCGCACTATATGCCGCACGCTCCAACAGGATGGCCGTTGACATGAATGATTTTGAGAATGCTAGGGACAAGATCCTCTTAGGCGTTGCCCGCGAATCCCGCTTTATGACTGAAGAGGAAAAGAGGGCTACTGCATATCATGAGTCAGGACATACTCTCATGCATTATTACCTGAAAACACTCGATCCTCTTCATAAGGTCACAATCATACCGCATGGAAGGGCGCTTGGAATCACGATGAGCCTTCCTGAAAAGGATGTTTACTCACGCAATCAGACCATGCTTGAAGACATGATCAAGATGATTATGGGAGGCTATGCGGCCGAAAAGATCGTATACGGAGTGACTACGACCGGCACAAGCAATGACAACCAGAAAGCAACAGAGATTGCAAGGAGAATGGTCACAGAGTGGGGAATGAGTGAGCTTGGCTTTGTGAACCTCTCGTCAAACGGGGATGAGCCGATATTCCTCGGGCGTGAGATAGCTCAGCACAAGGACTATTCTGATTACACAGCCCGCAGGATTGATGAGGAAGTTGAGAAGATTCTTTCCAGATGCATGAAGGAGACGCTTAGAACGCTGACTGAGCACCGTGACCAGCTGGATCAGCTTACTGAGGCTCTGGTCGAGAAAGAGACTCTTGATGATGCTGAAATCAGGGCTATGTTCAATTTCCCTGAAGTGGAGCATGTTACTAAATTAGTTTGATTATGGACACAAGCAAGAAAAGAAATTTCTGTATCATAGCACATATAGATCACGGCAAGAGCACTCTTGCCGACCGCTTTATCGAAAAGGCGGCACTTGTCACCAGCCGTGGCCCCCAGCAGTCCCAGATTCTTGACAACATGGATATCGAGAGGGAAAGGGGAATTACTATCAAGAGCCAGGCTGTAACGATTCCATACACAGCAAAGGACGGAGAGGTGTACGAGCTGAATCTTGTAGACACTCCGGGCCATGTTGACTTTACATATGAAGTTTCACGCGCAATCTCATCCTGTGAGGGTGCGCTTCTTTTAATCGATGCATCTCAGGGAGTTGAGGCACAGACACTTGCCAATTTGTATCTTGCAATGGAGCATGATCTGGAGATAATTCCGGTCATAAACAAGATCGATCTTCCTTCTGCAGATATTCCCTCCTGCCTTCATCAGATAGAGCATGATCTTGGTCTTGATCCTGATATGGCAATCCGTGTCAGCGCAAAGACAGGCGAGGGTGTTGATGATCTTTTTGAAGCAATTGTCAATTACATCCCTTCTCCTGAGGGAAAGGATGATGACTGTCTGAGGGCTCTTATCTTTGACTCCCACTATGACCCGTACAGGGGAGTTGTGGTTCATGCAAGGATTTTTTCTGGCACTTTGAAAGCAGGCGATGAAATCAGGCTCATGCACTCAGGGGCTGTTTACAAGGTAGAGGACCTCGGGATATTCCAGCTCCAGCTTGTGTCCAAGCCGTTTCTGACAACAGGTGATGTCGGATATTTCATAGCTGGAATAAAGACCATCAGCGATATCAGAGTAGGAGATACGGTGACGCTTTCAAAGAATCCGGCTCCTGAGCCGCTCAGCGGTTTTAAGGAAGTGAAGCCCGTTGTGTTCTCATCAATATATCCTGTTGACACCAATGACTATGAGGAGCTTTCTGATGCAATTGCAAGGCTCAAGCTTAACGATGCCTCCCTTGTCTATGAAAAAGACAGCTCTGCAGCTTTGGGCTTCGGTTTCAGATGCGGTTTTCTGGGACTGCTTCATCTTGAGGTCATCCAGGAGAGGATTGAAAGGGAATTCGGACTGTCAATTGTGTTCACCTCTCCTTCAGTCAGATACATCGTTCATCTGAAGAACGGGGAAATCAAGGAGATAGACAATCCTCTTGAGTATCCTGATCCTATGAGAGTCGAGTACGCAGAAGAGCCTTATATAGAAGCCCAGATCATCACTCCTGTTGATTATGTAGGGCCTATAATCACGCTCTGCATGGAAAAGAGGGGTGTGCAGACAAACATGAATTATCTTGACCAGAAAAGGGTCGAGCTTACATATGAGATGCCTCTTGCGGAGGTTCTCTTCGAGTTTTATGACAGACTCAAGAGCGTCTCACGCGGCTATGCATCATTTGATTACCAGGTGAAGGGAGTCAAGAAGACAGATCTGGTCCGTCTTGACATTCTTGTAAACGGGGATCCTGTTGACGCGCTTTCGCAGCTTGTTTTCAAAGACAGCGCGCAAAGCAGGGGAAGAATAGTATGCGAGCGCCTCAAGGATGAGATTCCGCGTCAGCAGTTCAAGATACCTATCCAGGCCGCAATCGGGGGAAACATCATAGCACGTGAGACAATAAGCGCATACAGAAAGGATGTCACTGCAAAATGCTATGGCGGTGATATATCAAGAAAGAGAAAGCTTCTTGAAAAGCAGAAGGAAGGAAAGAAGAGAATGAAGATGGTTGGAAATGTCGAGATTCCGCAGTCTGCATTCCTTGCTGTGCTGAAAACGGAGGAAAATGAGAAATGACAAAGGTCTTTGATCTTGAAAAGGACTACAAGAGGATTGTAATCAGAGAAGGAAGATATGAGGTGAGCGTTCTCACTCAGGGTGCCATCCTCAATTCCTTTAAAATCGACGATGTGGATGTATGTTTAGGCTACAAGGACTATAGAAGCTACATAGACTGTCCGTCTCACATGGGAGAGGTCGTAGGTCCTTTTGCCAACAGGATCAAGGACGCAAGGTTCAAACTCGACGCAGTTGAGTACACACTTGAGAAGAACAACAACGGACGCAACAGTCTTCACAGCGGCTCAAAGAGTTTCGGACTTGAGAACTTTTCGATTGCCGGCATTTCTGATTCCTCTGTTACCCTTGCCCTTATAAGCGGAGAAAAGGGAGGCTTTCCTGGCACTCATGAGGTCCTGGTCACTTACATGCTCTCTGGCGGGGCTCTTACAATCTCCTACCAGGTTGCAAGTGACAAGAAGTGCCCTGTAAACATAACAAACCACGCATATTTCAACCTCAACGGAAAAGGGGATATTAGAAGTCAGGAGATAATGATTCCGTCCGATGAGTACATTGCAGTGGATGAGTATCTCATTCCGACAGAGATAAGAAAGAGTGAGGGAACTGATTTTGATTTTAACAAGAGCACAGTTATCGGAGAAAGAAGGGACGGAAAATATGACCATGCCTTCATCCTCCGTGAGGGTGAGCAGGTGATTGCAAAGGGCGAGAAATACCAGCTGAGGATGCTTACAGACCTTCCAGCTGTACAGTTTTATACAGGAGCATATCTTAAGAATGAAGGTGAAAGCCTTAACGGAGAAATCTATGGTCCTCACTCAGGCTTTGCACTTGAGTCCGAGTTCTATCCTGATTTCGTAAACCGTCCTGATTTCAGAGGCTCATATACAAGAGAGGGTGTTCCATTTAAGACAAGCACCACATATATTCTGGAAGACCGGCTATGAAAGTAAGGCTTATAGGAATAACCGGAGGCTCTGGCAGCGGCAAGAGCACTGTAGTAAGAAGAATCCAGGAAAACAGCGGGGACTGTCTTTTAATCGAGATGGATAATTATTACAAAAGCGCTCCTCAGGTCAATAACGACAATATCACAAGCTATAATTTTGACCAGCCTGATGCATTTGACATGGATCTTCTTTTAAAGAACCTTGATGATCTGAAGAGTGGAAGAAGCACAGAAATGCCCCTCTATGATTTTGTCACGCATTCGAGAAAAGAAGAAAGCGTAATCCTTGAGCCTAAGAAGCTCATAATACTTGATGGGCTCATGGTGCTCTATGATGAGAGAATCAGAAATCTTCTGGATCTCAAGATCTATGTCGAAACGCCTGCAGACATAAGGTTCATAAGAAGGCTTAAGCGTGATATAGTCGAGCGCGGAAGAACGATGGAAAGCGTGATAAAGCAGTACATGGAAGTTGTCCGCCCCGGGCACTATAACTTCATCGAGCCGACAAAGGAATATGCTGATATCATAATTCCTGAGGGCGGGTATAACGAGAATGCGATGAAAGTGCTCTTCACGTTCGTATCGAGCATATTGAAAGAAGATTAATCCTTGTCAAAGCCCTTCGGCTTCTTGTAGATTCTGTGCCTGTCCCTTATTTCCTTTACTGAGAAAGTCTCCGGAACAGGGTCCGGACCTCCAAGAAATGATTTGCGGCAACGGAAGAGGCGGGCAAAGCCAAGAACAGCACCCCTTATTATCCCGTGCTTTCTTACAGCCTGTATGAAATATGATGAGCAGGAGGGAGTATAGCGGCAGCTCGGGCCGAAGAACGGGCTGAGCAGGCCACGGTAAAGATATACAGGAATCAAAAATATTTCCCTCAGTATTTTTCTCATGGAAATAAAATAAAACAAAGGAAAAAATTATGAAAGTGGATAAGACAAATGCCCTCAGGCTTCTTGACCTGAACAAAATAGAATACAGAATAGTCACATACGATGCTGATCTCCTTGAAAGAGGTGAAGATATTGCAAAAGAACTCGGAGAAGAAGAGGAAAGGGTATACAAGACCCTTGTGACAGTATCCAAGAGCGCAGAGCATTACGTGTTTGTAATACCTGTTTGTGAAACTCTTGATTTAAAGAAGGCTGCCAGGATCACAGGTGAAAAGGAAATTGAGATGATAAAGCAGAAGGAACTGCTTCCATTAACCGGCTATGTGCACGGCGGATGCTCTCCAATTGGAATGAAGAAGAGCTTCAAGACATATTTTGATGAGACAGTCATCCTTTTTGACCGCATTTATGTGAGTGCCGGCAAGAGAGGAATGCAGATGGAAGTCGAAACGGAAAAGCTGATTGAAATCTCTGGGGCAGAGACTGCGGACCTTATAAAAGGGTGATACTTGCAAAAAGGCAAATTCCGTATATAATGTACTTAACACATTTTGATAATCTGTCAGAAAAGGTATAGCTCTTTATGGCAAGAAATTTTATTTGAGGCGTTGACGTATTTATTTTCTTTTGATACTATCGTATAGGTCAATTGAGAAAATAAGGTTAAGAGGTTTAAAATGGCAACACCTAAGTATAAAACATCAAAGTCAAAGGCAGCTAGCAGAAAGGCAGCTAACATGAAGCTCAGCATGCCGAATCTTTCAGAGTGTCAGACATGTGGAAACTTAATTCCGTCTCACCGTGTATGCCCTAAGTGTGGTTACTATGCAGGCAAGCCGGTTGTAGTTAAGGACGAGGAATAATAAAGAGGAAACATATGACAGAGAACGAAGTATTTGAAAAAGTCAGAGACCTTGTAGTTGAGAAGCTCAACATCAAGAGTGAGAAGATTACAATGGATGCAGATTTCAGAAAGGATCTTGGTGCAGACAGCCTTGATACTTATGAGCTTGTTTATGCCATCGAGGAAGAGCTCGGAGTCACAATCAGTGATGATATGGCTAACGAGTTCGAGACAGTAGGTGATGCAGTAAGATATCTTGCAAAGGAATTGAACTAATTGAATCCTGCCGTTCAGAAAAAAGCTCCCGGTCTTAGTGAAGACAGAAAAAGGGAGCTTTTATTATTTTTAAACGAACATGATCTTGAAATAAATGATCTTGAGCTGCTGAATCTCGCATTCACTCATTCATCCTATTCAAATGAGATGAAATTCCACGCTGATTCAAACGAGCGTCTGGAGTTCTTAGGCGACAGCGTGCTTGCTCTTGTCACCGCCCAGTATCTTTATTCACATCTTGCCAATGTGGATGAAGGAGTGCTCAGCAAGATCAAGGCAAGCGTGGTAAGTGAGGAAAGCCTTGCAGAAATCGCATATTCATTTCACCTTGAGCGCTTCCTTTTAATGGGAAAAGGAGAGCTTGCTCAGGGGGGAAAGATGAAGAAGGCCGTGCTTGCAGATGCAATGGAAGCAGTCATTGCCGCTCTTTATCTTGATCAGGGACTGGAGAAAGCTAGAAGCTATGTCCTTTCCTTCATCTCCTCCCAGGTTGAGAAATACCTTGATGACAGGCTTGACTTCAAGGACTATAAGACAAAGCTTCAGGAATACATCCAGAAGAAGAGGAAAGCTCTTCCCTCTTATAAGGTGGTGAACCAGACAGGACCTGACCATAACCAGGAATTCACGGTCACTGTCACGGTCCTTGGACGTACATTCGGACCGGCAAAAGGCAGGAACAAGAAATCAGCGGAGCAGGAGGCTGCGCATATAGCCCTCAGGGAGCTAAAGATCATCAGCGAGAACTGATGCGCGTGAGAGCAGATAAGACTTTTCATTCTTCTCCGGATTTTCTATAACCTCATCAAGAAGCATCTCAAGCATCCTTCCCATTTTTGCAGAAGGCTCTGCTATTTTGTTCTCAATCAGATCCTTTCCGTTTATCTTCAGATCCTTGAGAGAAATCGCATTGTTCTTCTCATCCTCTTCTTTTATCCTGTCAATGAGCGAGACAAGATATTCTGTATTCACATTTCCGGAAATCGCAAGCGCATCATCAATCCTGAGGTCTATGATCTCTTCTATGTTGCTTCTTCCCGCAGCGCGGACAAAGCGTCTGACAGCGGCATCTGAAAAGGATGGATTGTAGTTGAACATGTGCATTCTTATCAGGTGCGATACTTTCTCTCTTTCCTCGTTGCTTGTTTTCAGCCTTCGTGCGATGCTCTCAAATATTTCTGCACTTCTGATCTCATGCCCATAGAAGGTGTACTCCCTTTCACCGCTCTCATCTTTTTCCCTCGTCGAGAGCTTTCCTATGTCATGAAAGAGGGAAGCAAGCCTGACATAGCTGCTGTGTCCGTTGATCCTTGCATAATCAAGGGTGCACAGAAGGTGAGTGTAAAGATCGTTTTTATGCATTCCTCCAAGAGCAAAGCCATATGCTGCTTTGAGCTCAGGAAGGATTATGTCCATCAGGCCGCATTTTCTCATCTGCTCAAGACCGAGCGTCGGATTGTCTGAAAGGATCAAGGAAAAGAGCTCTTCCTTTATCCTCTCGGCAGAGACCTTTCTTATATTGTCCTTCATTTTTATTATGGCAGAGAAAGTTTCATCCTCGATTTTAAAAGAGAGCTTTGAAGAAAAGCGCAGCGCGCGGAGCATCCTCAGCGCATCCTCGCTGAAGCGTTCCTCTGCATTTCCGATAGCCCTTATTATTCCCTTCTTCAGATCTTTTTTCCCTTCATGCAGGTCAATTATCTCTCCATCCGGAAGACTTGCTGCCAGTGCATTTATTGTAAAATCCCTTCTTTTAAGATCTTCGGCAAGATCTTTAGTGAACTCAATTGTTTCAGGATGCCGGGAATCCAGATACACTCCGTCAGATCTGAATGTAGTGACCTCGTAGCTCTCTCCTTTATAGAGCACTGTCACCGTGCCGTGTTTTATTCCCGTATCTATCGTGCGGCGGAAGATTCTCTTCACATCCTCAGGCCGTGCATCGGTCGTGAAATCATAGTCCTGGTTCTCTTTTTTCAGCAGATAGTCGCGAACTGCACCACCTACAAGGTAAACCTTGTAGCCGTTTAGGTTGAAATATTTAGCAAATTCCTTTATCTTTTCCGGGACTCTGTACTTCACAGCCTGATTATATGCTATCGTGAGCCTTTAAAAAAGGGCTTTAGTCTTGTCTATATCCTGCCTTTTCACTATGATAACAGAGTTAAGGAGATATCATGTTCAAAGGTGTAAACAACAAAGTCAGCTTCCCTAAAATGGAAGAGGAAATCCTCCGTTTCTGGGATGAGAACAACATATTTAAGAAATCAATTGAGACAAAAGCTGAAGATAATGAATACGTGTTCTATGACGGACCTCCGTTTGCAACAGGACTTCCGCACTACGGACACCTTGTTCCTGGAACAATCAAGGATGCCATCCCCCGCTATCAGAGCATGAGGGGAAAGCGTGTCATCCGCCGTTTCGGATGGGACTGTCACGGTCTTCCTGTGGAAAATGAGATAGAAAAGAAGCTTGGCATCTCCGGGCATAACAGCATCGAGAAATTCGGTGTTGCCAAATTCAATGACGAATGCAAGTCAATTGTCCTCAGATATACAAACGAATGGAAGAGCACAATAAGGAGAATGGGACGATGGGTCGATTTCGACAACGGCTACAAGACCATGGATATCTCCTTCATGGAAAGTGTCTGGTGGGCATTCAAGACACTCTATGAAAAGGGTTATATCTACAAGGGCTTCAATATCCTTCCATATTCTCCTGCCCTTGAGTGCCCTGTATCAAACATGGAGGTGAGCCTTGGAGGCTACCGTGATGTCACGGATCCTGCCGTTACTGTCAAGTTCAAGGCAGATGGAAAGGAAAACACATATTTCCTTGCATGGACAACAACTCCATGGACACTGCCAAGCAATCTTGCTCTGGCTGTCGGTCCTGATATCGATTATCTCCTGATAAAGGACAAGGAAAACGGTGAATGCTATTACCTTGCCAAGGCGCTTGTTGGAAAGTATTACAAGAGTGAGGAAGATTATTCAGTCATCTCCCAGATGAAGGGAAGTGCCTTGAAGGGTATGACATATGAGCCTCTCTTCCCTTATTTCGCATCACTGAAGGAAAAGGGAGCATTCATTGTTGTGACTGGCGATTATGTCACCACCGAGGATGGATGCGGAATCGTACACACAGCACCAGGCTTTGGTGAGGATGACTATAATGTTCTGCGTGGAACAGGAATTCCAACAGTCTGTCCGATAGACTCTGCATGCCGCTTTACAAGCGAGGTCCCAGATTTTGAAGGCATGTTTGTAAAGGATGCTGACAAGAGCGTGATCGAGTGGCTCAAGAATAACGGAAAGCTCGTGAAGAGGGAGAACTACCTTCATGCATATCCTTTCTGCTGGAGAACAAAGAAACCTCTGATCTACAGGGCAATGAGCTGCTGGTTTGTTGATGTGCAGAAGATAAAGAAGGCAATGCTGGAAGCAAATGAGCAGATCCACTGGGTTCCTGAGCATATAAAATACGGACGCTTCGGAAAGTGGCTTGAGGGCGCAAAGGACTGGGCAATAAGCCGTAACAGATTCTGGGGCAACCCGATTCCTGTATGGCAGTGCGACGGCTCTGACTATGTTGAGGTAATCGGAAGCGTTGAAGAGCTTGAAAAAAAGAGCGGCAAGAAGGTTTCTGATCTTCATAAGCAGTATGTTGATGAGCTTACATGGCCAAGTCCGGATGGAAAAGGCACTATGAGAAGAATCCCGGATGTCTTTGACTGCTGGTTCGAGTCCGGCTCCATGCCTTATGCGCAGCAGCATTATCCGTTTGAGAATAAGGAGCGCTTTGAGAGGATCTTCCCGGCAGATTTCATCAATGAGGGACTGGATCAGACAAGGGGGTGGTTCTATTCTCTGACTGTGCTTGCGGCAGGACTTTTCAACAAGCCTGCATTCTATAACTGCATAGTCTCAGGAATCGTGCTTGCTCAAGACGGAAGAAAGATGAGCAAGAGCGAGAGGAACTTCACAGATCCGATGGAGATTGTGAAACAGTATGGTGCTGACGCACTGCGCTTTGCCCTCATCGACTCATGCCTTGTAAAGGCTGATGACCTCAAGTTCAGCGATGATCTTGTGAAGGATGTGTTGAAGAACCTCCTCCTTCCGCTCTGGAATGCTTATTCCTTCTTTGTCACTTATGCAAACATTGACAGCTACGAAAGGAGCGAGACAAGATTCGAGGATCTGAAAAATCCGCTTGACAAATGGATCATAAGCTGTCTCAACCGTCTTGTAAAGGAAGTTACCGACGGCTTTGACAGCTATGACATGACTGCCCCGTGCACATCAATTGTCCGCTTTATCGATGACCTTAATAACTGGTACATCAGAAGAAGCAGGAGAAGATTCTGGAGAAGTGAAAATGATGAGGACAAGAAGGAGGCATATGATACTCTTTACAAGGTGCTCATCACACTTTCAAAGGTCGCTTGTCCTTTAATTCCTTTTGTTACTGAGGAGATCTATCAGAACCTGAGAAAGGAAAGTGATCCAGAGTCAGTCCACCTCTGCTCGTGGCCTGAATATAACGAGAAGGAAAGGGATTTCGAGCTTGAAGCGGAGATGAGCCTCATAGTCAAGGCAATCGAGATGGGAAGGGCTTTAAGGAGTTCATCAAATCTCAAGGTCCGTCAGCCTCTTAAGAGCTTCTTCATTGTCGACCGCTCTGAAAAGGAGAGGGAAATCCTTGAGGCAAATTCCTCAATAATCTCTGAAGAGCTGAATGTCAAGGAAGTGTTTATCCAAAAGGATGAGGAGGCTCTTGTCTCCTACAGTGCAAAGGCCAACTTCAAGGTTCTGGGATCCAGACTTGGAAAGAACATGAAGGAAGTTGCAAAGATAATCGAGGGCTTTACCAGTGAAGATATCTCATCAATCCTTTCTGGAAATGAGAAGACTGTAAGCTATGCTGAAGGAAGCATAAGTCTCAAAGAAGAGGATCTTGTGATAAACAGAACAGAGAAGGAGCACGTAAAGGCCCTCAATGAGGGAAGCCTCACTGTCGGTTTTGATACAGACATCACAAGGGATCTCTATCTTGAAGGAATTGCAAGAGACATTGTGAGAAGCATCCAGAATGAGAGAAAGGAAAAGGGCCTTGAGGTCTCAGACCATATCTCTCTTGTCCTGAAGAGCGATGAGGATGGAGATGATGCTGTTTCTGCATTTGCATCTTACATCAAGAAAGAGACACTTGCAGACAGCCTCTCTGTTTCTCCAAATGACGGATCCGAGATTTCCCTTGAGGGAAGAAGTGTGCACATAAAGCTTGAGAAGATATGAAGAAAGCAGTTCTAGCACTTTTAGTATTTTCTCTTATTCTTTCATCCTGTGTGCATAAGAGCCCGTTTGAGACTGAATATTATTTTCAGGCTCTTGGAGAGGATAATGAGCTTGTAGTCACGGCAGACGCAGTTAAGCTGAAAGAGTCATATCCATCTTTTTCGAGCGATGCTGTAATCGGCCGTGCTGACAGGATTTCTCTTTCTCTCACAAGTGAAGAAGAAGGGATGGTCGGACTTTCTGACTACAGCCTTTCTGGCGCGCTTGAGGGAAACTACGGAACAATACTGGTGAACACTGCAATCTCGATGCTTGATGGATTTGAGAAAGAAAAAGAAGGGGATCTCAAGTACTATACAAACGGAGAGTTCTCCCTCTATGTTCCCAAAACAGGGATTCTGCTGTTCACTGACAGTGATTATGCCTCCTTCTATGACAGAACGATAGAGAACAGAAAGATCATGATACCATTTGAGACAGCATCTGATCTTGCATCCTCAATGTTCTCCATTTTTATCAGAAATCCGAGAACCATGCTTTCTCTTGGCTTTGACATCCCTCTCGCAACACTGATGGAGGTCGATACCCTTATAGCTTCGATAGATGAAAAGGATGGCTTATTCACTCTGGATGCGACTTTCCTGATGAAGAGCGAAAGAAGTGCAAACACCCTTACAAATCTGCTGAGGACAATGCTTGTGACGAACATAAGGAAGAGCGGGGGAGTGCTGGATTTCGATCTTCTATCAAAAATGCTTTATAAAGAAGGTTCAGCTGTAATTGTCTTTGGCATGAATATCGAGAGGGCAACTGTCGATTCAATAACAGAGAACGCAATGAATATGATTGGTGGGGTAATGTGATGCCATACTATGAGTACCGCTGCACTAAGTGCGGCAAGACTTTTGAGAAATTTAATGCAATAAAGGATGCTGACAGGAGCCAGGTATGTCCTTCATGTGGAAGTGAGGCGATAAGGCATTTTGTAGCACCGGAGGTAATATTCCACGGATCAGGATATTATGTGACTGACCACAGAAGCGAGAGTTCAGCAAAAGGAGAAGGAAAATGAAAAGAATACTGACAGGGGACAGAACTACAGGAAAACTGCATCTGGGACATTATGTTGGCTCTCTCAGGCAGCGTGTTGCTCTTCAGCATGATTATGACACTTTCATTCTGCTTGCTGATGTTCAGGCTCTTACAACGCATTTTGATAATCCTGAGCTTATAAATTCCAGCATTCTGGATGTAGCAATAGACAACCTTTCAGTGGGGCTTGACCCGGAAAAGGTCACTATCATCCAGCAGTCAATGATTCCATCAATTGCTGAGCTTACAATCTTTTATTCTATGATTACTACCGTCAACCATCTCTTGATCAATCCTACGATCAAGAGCGAGGCGAGAAACTATGGATTTTCCTCAGAAAACGATCATGATTATGATTATGACTTTTCAAAGCTCAGTTATGGATTCCTTGGTTACCCGGTCAGCCAGACAGCAGACATCACATTCTGCAATGCAGACTTGGTTCCTGTAGGGGAGGACCAGGTTCCGCATATTGAGCTTTCAAGAAAGATAGTAAGAAAATTCAATGCACTTTACGGCACAGAAATCACCGAGCCTGATTACAAACTGTCAAGTGTATCCAGGCTCTGCGGGCTTGACGGCAATGCAAAGATGGGCAAGAGCCTTGGCAATGCAATCTACCTTTCTGACTCAGCAGAGGATGTTGAGAAAAAAGTCAGAAGTGCTGTCACAGACACCAACAGGGTCTCAGTCAAGATTCCGGGAAATCCTGATGTATGCACCGTCTATCAGTATCATAAGGCATTTAATGAAGCTGAGGCAGGAAATATCTGCTCGATGTGCAAGAATGCGCAGATCGGATGTGTTGCATGCAAGAAGATGCTTGCATCCGCTCTTAATGCTATTTTAGATCCCATCAGAGAAAAGAGATCATATTATGAAAGCCATATCTCAGATGTGAAGGACATCATAAAGAGCGGCACAGACAAGGCAAACAGAATAGGGGATGAGAATATCAGGGCAATTAAAGAGAAGATGCACGTGCTAATCTGAAAATCTGATAGCATAAAACTTCGGTAAAGATTGCAGAGATATAATTTCATATAATACGAAAAATGCTTCTGAAACGGACTTTTTTATTATTTCTTTCAATTTAGTCCGTTTCAGATGTGATTTATTATATGAAGGAAGAAAGAAATTTATTTCCAAGGGAAAAATATGGCTCTTCTCGTTTTCTTGAGGGATTGAGATCTAATCGAAGGGATGGAGATGAACTGAATCAAAGAGAAGAAGTAGTCTTCATCCCTGTATCCATAGGCAATCCTTTTTGCAACTTTTATCCTGTTGTTGAAACCTTCCAGCTTGCCTGTTGAAATCGGATGAGATGCATGGGCAATGAGACCATCAATCCTCTTCTCCTTCAGTTCGCCGAATCTCACAAGTGCAGGTATACCACTTGACTTGGCTCCCTCGAACCATTTAATCCATCCCTTTCTAGCTTCATCCCCATCTCTCAGATCAAAGAGTCTTGTCATCTCCTCCTTCATCGCATGGCAAAGGGCAAGACTGGCATGGTCATCAAGTATCTTTTTCAGGGAAGAGACATCCTTATCTGACAGACTGTCTTCTCCTGCAAGAAGTATCCATCTAGCACGCTTCACCTCAGAGTAGAGCCACTTCTCTTCTTTTATCTCTTTCTTAGGAAAGCCATCTTCTTTCAGCTGTTTTGCCAGAGCATTGTGCTTCCTTGCTTCCTCTAGTCTCACGGCTCCAAGGACATCCTTACCGAACTGCGCCTGCATGTGGTATCTGTCGTATACAATCTCTGCCCATGGCATATGCTCATTTACCAAGGCATTGTATGAGGCATTCATATCCATTGCTACTGCTTCTACTTCTGACAGGTAATCCATATCCATTTCCTGGAAGAATATAGAGAAGTCTGCCTTTGTCCTTCCTTTCCCCACCCAGAGCACATCTCCTGTATCAAGGTCCATGACGCATGTGGCATACCTGTGACCTTTATGAATTGCAAATTCATCTACTGCCAGGTGCTTCGGCTTGTATCCTTCCCTCAGGAGCTTTCGCCGTCTGTCTGCGATTGCCTCATCCATGATCTCCTTCTGTATGCGCTTTATCGTATCCCAGTGCACCCCTGTGATCTTCTGTACGGTGGAGATCGGAATATTGAAGCGAAGGAATGTGCTTATCCTTGTCTCTGGATACTTAAAAGTGATCTCCTCACTGAATGTCCTTGCACAGCTTTGGCATCTGTATCGGTGGTAGGCTATCTCTATGTCCTGTCGCGTCCCCGGATTGATTGGCATGTCTCTAAGCTTCATGCTGTGGCTACCGCAGATATGCACCTGACCACCACAGTACGGGCATGTTTCCTCCTCAGTATTCCTCTTGCTTTTCAGATGAAGCACCAGATGCTTCCCGTCTTCTATTATTTCAGTACAAATTATTCATATGGTTGAAAAGATGGATTGTTTGCTATAATTTGTTCAAAGAGCATGTGTCCGTCCTTTAGTTTTTGAGTGGTATCTAAACTTTAGAACTCACATGCTCTTTTTCAATCTCTATTCTTCATCCCTCAACTTTCCGTGAAGAACCAAAATATTTATCAATTATTCGGCCTTTTTATAGCGACACGGAGATGATTAAAGTCGTTACAGGTGTCCGACGATGCGGCAAATCATCATTGCTTCTACTGATACAGAACGAGCTTTTTCAAGGTGGAGTAGCCAAGTCAAATATACTCAGCATTAATCTTGATAAACGCCCTTACAAACATATAAAGGAAGCTGAAGAGCTTGAAAGTGTAATTGATAAAAGTTTTGCTGGTGTAAGTGGAATAAAATACTTATTTATTGATGAAGTTCAGAATGCCAAAGGATTTGAGGAGGTTTTAAACTCATACAGGGAAGAAGGGGACTATTCCATATTCATCACAGGCAGCAATTCATATCTTCTTTCTGGAGAGCTTATCACAAAGCTGACAGGAAGATATCTTGAAATCGATATGACTACCCTTACTTTTGATGAATATCTAGGAATGAAAAGTTTTCTGGGTAAAGACATTGATGCAAATATTCTCAATGAATTAAGGTCTTATATCATTGAAGGTGGATTTCCTTATGCGATAAATTACGATGGCCTTAATGAGAAACGCTTTTATGTCCAGAGTGTTGTAAATGAGATATTCGATAAAGACGTTAAAAGTAATAGGAAAATAAGGAAGAAGCGGCTTTTTGCATTGATAATGCAATTTGTAGTTAATAATTTCGGATGTACGATTTCCATAGATAATATTGCAAATCATCTGAAGGAAATACTCCATGAGAATGTAAGAAAAGAAACGATTTATCGATATATTGAACAGCTTGAGAATCTCAGAATAATTTCAAGATGCAACCGGTTTGATTTAAAGAGCAAGCGTTCCTTGAAAGGAGGAGAAAAATATTACCTCTCTGATTTAAGCTTTTATTTCATGAGCAATACGGATAACAGGATTCCATATGGACCTGTGCTGGAGAATATAGTTTATCTGTATGCTAAGAGTTTAGGATATAAGGTAAGTGTAGTCAAAATCGGAAATCTTGAAATTGATTTTATATTGCGCAGTCCTTCTCTTTCATATTCTTATGTTCAGGTTGCAATGTGAACTACCTCCACCTTAAAAGGTGGAAGCTTCGCCCTTCAACGGTCCATGACAACCGAGATTGCCTTTTTTGAAGGCCTTTTCAATTGCTCTGCGGATCTCAGGTGCGCTTGTTTCGGTGCGTCCCACACCTACATTGTTTTCATAGAACCAGATCATGTTGCGTGCGGCATGGACATCCCTGTCCATCTCATCAGCACCACAGTCACAAC
>CASDRU010000010.1 GCA_949283305.1 uncultured Spirochaetales bacterium
CAAGAGAATTCAAAAGAAGTTAGGATACCTTACTCCTGTTGAATTCAGGAACATGAAACTAAAGGAACTTGAAGCAGAAGAGCAGGTAATCTAGTATTGAAAAAGGGCTTAGTCGTGTCTACTTTCTAGGGGTCAGTCCATTCATAATTCATAATTTTGATAAGAAAACAGATGGGAGATTTGCAATGAAAGCAGTCAGAACCTTTGTGCTTGTGATAATATCCATCCTTGCCTTCACCTCATGCAATGGTCAGATGCAGACAGGCCGTGATGCGGCCATTACTGTGGAAGTATCAGGGCTGGAGGAACTCAGAGGAACGGCAGAAAATGTTGTTTTCTTGGAGACACGCATCACGCAGGGTACCGAGACAAATAAAGAGGAGCACAATGATTCCTCCATCACCTTCTACTCCATTGCTTCTGGCAGCTGGAAGATTGATGTCACCGCCTATAAGAAATATAAGGACAATAAGTATGTCATCGCTCAAGGCTCAGCAAGCATCACTGCCGTGTCAGGAGAAACCAGGACTGCTCGGGTAACACTCAGCGAATTGAACACAGACAAGGACGGCATGATTGTTTTCAGTCTGCACGGAGGAGAGTTTAAAGATGCGAAAATCAATGTCTTGAAAGAAGATAGTCCATATAAAACCCTTGATAATCTGCTGTATGTCGAAGAAGAAGGAAGCATACCTTCTTCTTTCTCCCAGATCTCTCTCCCTGCTGGTTCCTATGACATTAAGATTCTGAATGGAAAAAATGAAGTGCTTTGTGAGACAAAAGGATTCAGGGTCTACGGCACTCTGACGTCAGAGTACTACAGCTACAAATCAGACAATGACTTCATAGTAAATCCTCTTGCTGTAACAAGAACACCGGAACTGAGACTGGAAGTCGAGAACCCGGACTCGAAGGTTGCTCTAAATGGGGTGCTGTATGCTGATGTTTCCGTCACAGAAATTGAGAATCCAATCTGCTTCTGGTATCTCAACGGTAAAAAAATCGAATTTCATGGGAATCAGGGTTTTATCTATTCCCTCCAAAACACAGAATTTAATGAACATGACAAGCTGGTTCTGGCAGTCATTGTCTCGGATGGAAGTATCAACTGGATTGAACAGAAAGAAGTCACAGTGACAGAAGAGACAGCACTTCCTGACTATGTGAGAATCACAGTCGAGAGCGGGACAGAACTCATCTGTGGCGAAACCACTCTTAAAGCAAGTATCAACGATTCATATTTTGAACCAGGCACTACCTTCGACTGGTATATGGGAGACACGCAGATTAATTCAACCAGTCACATAAGCAGTTACGTTGATAACGTAGCGGGAAGGAATCTTGAATTGAAGGTTGTTGCAGAACTCAATGGAGAATCAAAAGAATACGTTGCCAAAGAACGCTTTACTGTCAGCCCAGACGTTTACATTGAAGTAGGTAATTTAGCAGAAAGAATTCCGGAAGGATGGACAAGTGCTGTTAAAATCAGCAAAAAACCGGAATCTCTCGACGTGGAAATTCATGCGAACGAAAAATATGAAGTCAGCCTGGATGAGAATAGCTGTCTTGATTTCAAAGGTGTACCTGCAGGCAAGACCATACTCACATGGGCATGCACGACTGGAGAAGATGAATTCAGCGGCACTATTGACTGGAGTCCTGTCATTGTAGCAAGTGAAGCTATTGCCGAGAAGCCTGCTGTCACAGAGAACAGCAAATACGACAAACTGAGCAATGAGGAGAAAATCACGCTTGTCGAAAGCCTTAAAATAAAAATCTTCTCAGACACCGAAGAACAAAAGGAATGGATAATAAATCCGGATGGCTCCTTCTTCAACATTCAGCAGACAATCAAAGGCCATGAAAATGAAGAAGGTGACAAAGAATATGAATACTTCGGATTCAAGGTTGATGGATGGCTTGTCTGGGGAACAGCCGCACTTGGCTCTGATTCAAATCTCACCGGTGCTGATATTACAGTTCAGGATGCAGATAAAATCGTATTCTCAGTCAAACTAGATAATTCCACTGGTAGCTTACTTTTCAATGGCAAATCCCTGGATGAAGGTTCTCTGTCATGACTGTAATAATACTAGAGCTCGTTCATATCTGCCATTTCTGCTATCATTGATTGTTTTTATAAACATCAATAGTTTAAATGGCTCTGATTCTAATTGGTGCTCAGCATTATTTTACACAAGTCCTAGATATTACAAACTCCCATTACGTTGACTATGCCTACTCTCATCAGGAAGACATAGACTTATTCATCTTATAAACAATGGTAGCATCACATTCAGCATCCCATAAAGCGGACCAAGTCTCTATCTTCTGTTCACCTTCCTGCCATGGTACATGTATCTCCTGCTCGCTTGTCCATCCGCTGAAAGCTCTTGCTTCAACGGTATCTATAGTTTCCGGTAACGTAATGCTTTTTATGTTTGTGCAATTTTCGAATGCACGGGTTCCGATGGATTCTACATTTTCAGAGAGCACAAGATTATCAAAAGAAAGCTTCTTACATCCCCTGAAAGTGTCACCACCAATTTTTGTAACACGGTCAGGAATATTTATTTTCTCAAGATTTATGCATTCAACAAAACAGCCAACAAGCTCAAGCGGAACATTACCTTCAGCTACAACTACCTCTATAAGATCCTCACACATATAAAAACTATCAGGAATTATATTCACATTCGCAGGAATCACTACACGTTCCAGAGGTGTATGCGAGAATGGATGGTACCCTGTACTTTCAAGAGATTCAGGGAATACTACTTCTTTCAAATCGCTTGCTTCATAAAAAGCCATTTCAGGTATTTCCTTCGTTCCCTCTCCGAATACTACCTTCTCTATATGAGGAACATAGTTGAAAAAGTACCTGTCTGTTATGCTTGAAGGAATATATATAGCAGTAAGATAATCAGGAACACTTTCCCTAGACCATTGTCCAAGTTCTGTTACAGGCAGTCCCTTATACTCTGAGGGGATTATATAGATTTCAAGAGTATTCTCAATTTCAAAGCTTCCAGTTACTCCAGAAACTTTATAGTGACCTCCATTTTCATCATCTACAAAAATAAAGTTGAATACTCCCCACGAAGGTTCATCCTCGTCATCATATATCATCTCAGCACTTTCAACACCTAAATTCCATTCCTTATCCCACAAAGCCCTTGTTTTTCCTTCCTGCCAAGGGACCGTAATGCTTCTCAGATTGACACATCCTTCAAATATCCCGCTTCCCATCTCTATTACATTCTCAGGTATTACAATCTCTGAAATAGGAGTATTCGCAAACGCAGACCTCCCTATTTCTTCAATATTCTTGCTTATTGTAATTTCTCTGAGATGGGTATCCTTGAAAGCCGTGCTTCCAATTACCTCAAGAGAATCTGGGAAGACTATTTCCTCAATCGCAAGTCCTTCAAAGGCTGAGTATCCAATACTCTTAAGATTCTGAGAAAGCTGCACTTTCTTGATCTTTGATTCCATGAAAGCTTCATATCCGATTTTTGTAACAGAATCTGGGATTATAATCTCTGTGGCACCCGTTCCGCTGAATGCTCTATAATCTATTGTTGTAACCTTATCTCCGAGTGTTATCGATGTGATATTCTCACAGCCATTTATGAATTCTCCTGGAATTACGCTCACATTCACATTTATCTCTGTGAGAGAAGTGCAACCACTGAAGCAGGCGATTCCGATGGATTCGACACTTTCTGGAATGATTATTTCAGTAAGAGAAACACAGCCTTCAAAACATGAAGATCCAATAGATTCGACGCCTGACGGGAGAATGATATTTATAAGGGATACGCATGATTCGAATGCACTGCCTCCTATTGTTTTCATCCCATCATTTAATTTAACAGTCTCAAGAGAAGAACAGCCTTCGAACGCATGAGATTCGATTTTAGCAATATGAGACGGAATCACTACACTCTCAAGGGCTATACATCCACTGAATATCCCTTCTGGAATTACAGTACATTTTTCACTGAAAGAGACTCTTGAGAGGTTGATACAGTCGGCAAATATATTATCATATCCACTCGTGGGACGATTCTCCAGATTAAGATATGGAACATCAACAGAGGTAAGTGAATTACACCCTCTGAATGCACAGTTGCCAAGAAAAGAGAGAGAATCATGAAGAATGAGAGATTCAAGCTTCACGCAATCCGAGAAAGCATATTCTCCGATATATGTGAGAGTCTCAGGAATACAGACCTCTCTTAACCCGCTTTTCTGGAATGCTCCATAGCCTATCTTTGTGATGTTCTCAAAAGAGAAAGACTCAAGAGATGTGCATAATTTGAAAAGCTTTTCTGGAATCTCAGTAATAGTATCCGGAAGTGTAATGCTTCTTAATGATTCACAGCCCAAGAACACTTCTGTTCCAAGAGTCTTTACACTTGCAGGAATATTTATATGTTCAAGATATTTACAATTTTCAAAAGCCTGATCATCTATTATCTCAATTCCCTCCTCAATTACCACAGCCTCAAGCTTTGAATACCATAAAGCTCCATTTTTAATTTCTTTCACAGGCAATCCTTTATATTCAGAAGGAATTATGATTTCTGTGATATCCTCATAACCTTCATTTAACCCTGATACGATATATGCAGTTCCATCTTCATTAAGAGTAAACTCTATTGCCTCCAGATTACCTTCCAAAACAGGCCTCTTGTCTTCATAACCTACAGGGATATTATCAGATCCAAGCCATGCAGAAGACCATCCATCAGGTCTTTCATTCTCTTTCCATGAAACAATCACATACTTTAGGGAAGAGCAATCAAGGAAAATATCATTTCCAACAGAAAGTACATTATCCGGTATACGCATGGATTCAAGGGAAGTGCATCCACTGAAAGCCTGAGATCCGATTGATGTAATCGTGTAAGGAATGCTGCATTCTTTGAGATTTGAGCACATAGAGAATGCCTTACTTGCTATCCCCGTAACACTGCGTCCTTCAATCATGGAAGGAATAGTTATTCTTGTTTTTGATTTATCAAGCAGTCCAGAAATAATATAAGAATCGCTTTTCTCATCATAAATGAGAGAAAGGCCATCATATTCGCTGACAATAAGAGAACCTGAAGAATTCTCCACTGTTGCATCACTTCCATTCCAGTTCTCACTCCAACCCTCAGGAATATTTCCATCATCAATATTGGTCTTTATCTCAGTAAGACGCGTGCAGCCTGTGAAAATACTCTCTCCAATTGTTGAAACGTTTGATGGAATCTCGATGGATACCAGTGATGAACAGCCCGAGAATGCCTCATCTCCAATTATTTCAAGAGAGGATGGAAGCTTTAAATTCTCCAGCTGTTTGCAAGAACTGAAAGCTTTATTCCCGATGCTTCTCACAGAATCTGGAAGATTAATCTTTCTTAGATTAATACAGTCTTTGAAAGCGCCCTCTGGGATGGCATTCAGATTTGAATCATCTTCAAATATGACTTCTTTCAGAAGCCCGCAATAAGCAAATGCATCCGATGCTATTTCTTCAATTGTTGAAGGAATCCTGATAGACAATATATTACCAGCCAGGCTCACATCGTCAATCCTGATAACTGGAGAACCCTGATGTACAGAAGGAATCTCGATTTCAGCATCAGTATATCCAAGAGCTAATGCAGCATTGAATATGACGGCCCACGCATTCTTGCCTTCAATTAATCTAAAAGTGAATGCGTTCTCAATTCCAGCATCCGGATCAACATATTTCCCAAAGAATTCAAGATTGTCATCTATTCTGTACGCTTTCTCATCAATCGGTGAAGTGAAATTCTCATAACGATACCATGAAGAAAATTCTAGGCCGTCCTTGCTTTCCGGAGTGAAGAACTCTATCAAAGGACTATTGATCTCATAGAAACTTCTTTGCCCTTTTCTTACAGCATATCTGGCAACAGGAGTCCTCACTCCATTTGAAATATCATAAAGCGTGATGAAATAGTAGTCCTCTCTGTCTTTTACATCATCAATTGGACTCCATATGGCATAGAAAACAGTATCTTTTGTAAGTTCATAAGGAAAAGAAACAGGTGTCTCTCCTTCTTTATCCAAAGACCACCCTGAAAAAGCATATCCACTTCTCAGAGGAACGGTTTTTGGTTCAGTCAATCTGGTATTACTCCTTTCCTGCATGGAATCTACATAGCTCTGATCACTCCAGAATGCACCATTGGGATCATATCTGTAGGAGAACATCTCCACACCAGGGAAACAAGATGAGAATATCATGATAATGATTGTGACAAGAAATAATATGAATGGTTTTCTGAATGCTGTCATTCTCATCTCCTTTCAATGCTAGAAATTACCTTGCTAAAGATTCATTTAGAGAGAAATCAGATGATGCATTATCCTTAGCCATACAGGTTTTATTCCTCTGTGATTACATTCAAAGTCTAACATGATACATGGCAACAGGAAAGGATTATAAAACCAAAGAACTCAACCATCTGGCGTTAACAAAAAGATTTATATTTTACAGCATCCATTCAAATCATAAAAAAGACAAAGCATAAAGGCTGAAATCATTTATCAAGTGCCATATCATTATAGGAAGAAAACAGAATACGGGGATAAAGAACATGCTGAATGAAAAAGACTATATACTCATAGAAGAAGCAAGAAAGGCAATTAAAGCAAATTATGACGAAGAACACTACAATCATACTGTTGGAGCTGCTGTCTGCTCGAAGAATGGGAAAATATATACAGGTGTGAATATTTTTTCCCTTCATGGAGCATGTGCGGAGCAGATTGCAATCGGGAATGCAGTTACAAACGGCGAAAGGGAGTTTGAAGCAATAGTTGCTGTAAGAGGAAAAGAAGGGGAAGAAATCATACCGCCTTGCGGAAACTGCCGGCAGATCCTTCATGATTATATGCCAGAATGCTGCGTCATTATACCTGATGGAAAAGAACTCAGAAAGATCAAGGCAAAAGATCTTCTGCCCTTTGCTTATTCGTTTGAATGAATCTCACATCCAAGGAAAAATAAAAAACCCCACTGCGGACAAAAGGAGGTAAACCGCTATGTGGGGAACAAAAGGAGGTTCGGCAATCAGGTCTTTCTGCCTGATTCCATGAGTACTATATAGGTTTTTCTCATATGTGTAAAGTACTTTTTGAAAAGTTTTTTTTAAATATTTTATTTTTAGTTTTTCTTAATAATTTATAAATTTTTTCATTTAAAATTACAAAATAAGGTTTTTATCACAGAAAATTTTATATTGCTAATTATAATATGTATATTTCTTTATTTTAATGTGAAATATAGAAAATTAAATATACCATTCAAGAATTTGTATACAAATATATTAGAGTTAATATCCTTTGTTTCACCCTATCTGGACACCTGCTTTTCAAAGCCTTTTTCAATAATTAATTCACGTTTTAACGCATCATTTCTGCAAAATTATGAAAGTACTGCAAAACCCTGTTTAATTATTGGCAGAATCTATTTTTTAATATCAAGAAAATTGAAGTAGACCTTCTGCATTAACGCCCTGAAGGAATGAATATTTTTTAATTAGAATCTGCAACGAGCCTGAATAAAGAGGAATAAACAGGAAGAGCCTGCTTAAGCTACAAGACTCCTCAATTCCTGAGAGTGCAGATGTATCCCTGCCCTTTGTATTCAGCTGTCATCCTTTTTTTTTCTGAAGCAAAAGCGAAAGGGAAGGATGCTGTACCCTCCCCATTTGCTGATATATTATTTTGTATTCTTCATGCTTGCGGGCTGTCTTGTGTTCTCAAGCACATCACGCCAGAGAGATCCTTCGACATCCACATGGCTTCGCTTGGAGACAGCAACCTTTATCGGAAGGTAGACAAACTGGTTGTTCACCCTGCTTGCAATACATCTTGTCTTTCCTGCCATCGCCGCATGCACAGCATGAGCTCCGAGGCGGGCACAGTAGATTGAGTCATAGCTGTTTGCCGGAGCTGAACGGATTATATATGATGGATCAATGTATTTTATTGTTGTCGGTATGCCCTCTTCCTTGAAATATGCATTTATCTTCTCTTTGAGGAAAAGCCCTATATCCTGGTACTTTATGTTTCCAGATGCGTCTGTCTCTCCAGTTGGAGGAACAAGATCCTGCCCTGCTCCTTCTGCAACAAGGATCACAGCATGCCCTCTGTCGAGTATTCTCCTTCTCAGGTTTTCCAAAAGCCCGTTCGGCCCATCAAGGTCAAATGGGTTTTCAGGGATGAGACAGAAGTTGACATCCGACTGTGCAAGGGAAGTGTTTGCTGCTATGAAGCCTGATTCTCTTCCCATGACCTTGACAAGCCCTATTCCGTTTATGCTTGCCTTTGCCTCGACATGCGCTCCGCGCACTGACGGGACAGCACTTGCAACAGCTGTATCAAAGCCGAAAGAGGAATCAATGAATGAAAGGTCATTGTCTATTGTCTTCGGAACTCCTACAACAGCAATCTTGAGTCCCCTTTTCTCTATCTCTGCTCCAATATCGTCAGAGCCGCGTAGCGTTCCGTCTCCTCCGATTGTGATAAGGATGTTTATGTTCATCCTCTCAAGGCTGTCTACAATCTCCTCAACCTGCTTTCCGCCTCCGCGTGCAGAGCCGAGGATTGTTCCTCCCTTTTCCTGGATATCGTCAACAACATCCGGATCAAGAGGAATAAGCGGCCATGGAGAATTCTCCAGAAGGCCAAGATAACCGTACTGTATTCCTGAAATCCTTCTCACACCATAGCGGTACCAGAGACATCTGACAACTGCCCTTATGACATTATTGAGGCCCGGACAGATTCCTCCGCATGTGCAGATTGCGGCATGCACATGGCTTGGGTTGAAATATATTTTCTTTCTTGGTCCTGCAAGCTCGAGAGAATCAAGATGGCGCGGAACATTCATTCCGTTTTCCCTGACTGTATCGAGGTTGTAAAGAATCCTCTGATCATCAGTGACATAATCACTGATTCCATCCCCCTGACTGCTGCTCATGCGTATGGGGCTGTTTATCTTTGCCTCTCCAAGGCGTTCAATCTCAAAATCGTAAATCAGTTCGCTCATTCAAACCTCCTTCTTTATTCTATCGAGTTCCAGGCTGAAGGTCTTGTACTCCTCGCTTATTTTCTCCAGGGATTTGTTCTCGAATGATGAAAAAAGGGATGCGAAGGCCCTTCCTTTGGCAGTCAGCGAAACTCCTTCGCGTGAGGAGCCTCCCTTTTTCCTGTCAACCAGGGGAAACCCAAGCTTCTTCTCTGCCTTGTCTATCATGTGATAGCACTTGGTGTATGAAATCCCCAGGCTCGCACTTGCTTTTAAGATGCTGCCTGTCTTCTCTATCTCATCAAGGAGCCAGAGAACTCCGGGCCCCATGAACTTCTCCCCGTCTTCTAAGAGTATTATCTTGGCCTTTACTTCCATAGCTCCTCTGCCGCCCTGTATACACAGTCTATCAAAGATTCTATGTTCTCCTTTTCCACAGAGCAGTATGCCAGGCGGAATGTCCTGTCAAAGATGTTGATTGCTCCAATCTGGTATTTGTCAAGAAGATAGCGCCTTAATTCCTCTGCACTGTTGTTATGGGTGTCAAAAGCCATGAAATAACCGCTGTTGAAAGGATATGGGGTAAGAAGACTATTACCTTCATACTTCTTCAAAACTCTCTTGACCTCCTCATAGCGTTCCTTGATGACAGAAAAGAGCTCTTTTTTGTCCTTTTCGTAATTTGCTCCTTTCTTTGCCCTCAGAAGGAGGCTCTGGCCCGGGCGGTCACAGTTTGAGACAGTGCACCTGATTGCTCCAAGTGTTTTCTTTTCAAGAGCATCAAGGGCTTTCTCATCAAGGGCCTTTCCCGCGTATGTGATGAATCCTATTCTGAAGCCCCATACCATGTCTTCCTTTGTCGCGGCATCACCCTTTATGACGAATATGTTCTCATCAGCATCGGCAAGATATGAAAAGAGGCTTTCCTTTTCAGTCTCCTCCTCATAGAAAAGACCAAAATAGGCATCATCCACGATGACAAGTATCTTCTTCTGCTTTGCAACAATCTTGAGAGCATCAACAAGATCCTTCATCTCTTTTCTGCTCGGGGTGTATCCTGTAGGGTTGTTGGGGAAGTTGAGTATAAGTCTGACCTCGTTCTTCTCAGATGAAAGGAGTGCATCCTTTAACCCCTGGCTGTTCAGCCTGCCGTCCTTGAAGAAGGGGAAAGTGACAAGACGGGCGCCTGCAAGATCAGAGAATATAAGGTCATAATTGTCCCAGAAGAGATCTGGACAGAAAATCTCATCCCCCTCATCTGCAAAGAGCGTTGCTGCTATGCTTATCGTATGAGTGAGTCCCCCGGTTACAATGCATCCTGAAGTGAGTTTCCCTTCAAGGCTAGGATTCTTTCTCATCATCTCCTCTTTCCAAAGGGCACGCAAAATCTTGTCCCCTCCTCCTGGAGCATAATTGAATATTTCAGATGGCTTGAAGTCATTCTCAAAATATTTATATATGTCGCCAAGATAAAAAGGCTGGCCGAGTCTTGTTGCTGTTCCCACTGTTGCATTCACTCTCTTTGCCTTCTCTCCTGCCTCAGCACTCTGTGCAACAATGCCTTTCGGGAAATACATCCTCTTTCCTCTTTCAGAAAGGAATGAATACATTCCTGATCTTTCAAGTTCATCATTAAGCTCTTTTGCAAGTACGTTCATATCTACCCCGCTTAAAACAATTCCAGTTGCTCATTTAATACAACTTTTTCCTTTTTTGGAAAAGAAGAGGAGATTAGGGACATAAACTCATTCTCATCCATTATCTTCACCCCGAGCGCCTCTGCATCAGCTCTCTTGCCGCCTCCTCCTTTGCCGCAAAGAAGATATGTGGTCTTTTTTGAGACAGCAGAAGTGGTCTTTCCTCCTCTCTTCTTTATCTCCTCAAGAGCTTTTTCTCTCGGGTTGAAGTTCTCAAAAGATCCTGTTATGCACCAGCTTGTCCCCTCAAAGATCTGGTCAAGCGTGCTTTCCTCTTTCTCCTCCCTTACCTTAAGACCGCAGGAAGCGAGAGTGGAAATGGTATTCAAAAGCCTCTGGTCAGAAAAAGCGTTCACAATCGTCCTTGCACTGACTTCACCTATTCCGCTGATACAAACAAGGTCCTCCTCCTCTGCACTTTCCAGCTTTTCAAAGCTGTCAAAGCCCGCCTTGACAAGGATTTCGGCTGTTTTCTTCCCGATTTCCGGAATTCCAAGGGAGGAAAGCAGGGTTGTGAAGCTCTGCTCTTTCGATTTCTCCACTGACCTGATTATCTGGAAAACTGCCTTTTCCCCGAATCCCTCATAGCTGAGCGCTTTCGTATAGTCTGCCGTGTATATGTCCTCAATCTTTTTCAGTATCCCCTTGTCGTAGAAAAGAGAGACTGTCTTTTCTCCAAGGGTCTCTATGTCCATCTGCTTGCGCGAAGAGAAGAATGTTATTTCCCCCTTCACCCTGTCAGGGCAATCCCTGTTGGGGCAGAAAAGATGAGCTCCTGTCTTCTCAAGCTCTGTTCCACATGAAGGACAGATGGAGGGAAGGGAAAATGAGAGATAAGAGTCCTCGCTCTTCTCAAGGACCTCCTCGACCTGCGGAATGACATCTCCTCGTTTTGAAATGGAGACAGTATCTCCCACTGAGAGCTCAAGAGCGTTTATGTATTCCTGATTATGAAGGCTCGCCCTTCTTATCTCACTTCCTCCAAGGCGCACAGGATCGAGAATGGCAACCGGCGTTATTCTTCCTGTACGTCCGACCTGCACGGCAATCTCCCTTACCCTGCTCACAGCCTGGGGGCTTTCAAACTTGTACGCAATTGCCCAGCGCGGATGATGCTCTGTGTAGCCAAGATTTTCTCTTTTGTCGAGCTCGTTCACCTTGAACACAAGCCCGTCAATCTCATAAGCAAGACTGCTCCTCTCTCTGGTCTTCTTGTCTATATAGCTCTTTATGTCGCTGATTGAATATGCGTCTGCCTCAAGACCTGCTTCTCTTATCTTTCTTTCTGCCTCTTCTTTTGTGGAAGCAAAATAAGAGATATGGCTGTTTATCTTGAATCCGAGATCCTTCAGTTTCCTTAAAATCAGGAGATGCTCCTCAGGCCCTTCACTCTTTACATTCCAGAATCCTTCATAGCAGAACATATCAAGATCGACTCGCGCACTCTCGCTGCTTTTAAGCCTTCTGACTGACCCGGATGCAAGATTTCTTGCATTTGCAGCTTTCTCCTCTCCCTCAGGAAGGCTTCTGTTATAGGCATCAAAGCCTTTTTTCGATATGAACACTTCTCCACGCACTGCAAGGGAGAGCGGCTGAGAAAGACGAAGAGGCACGCTTTTTATCGTCTTGACGTTTTCCGTAACATCATTTCCGACTATTCCGTTTCCTCTGGTTACAGCCCTCGTAAGGAGGCCCTCGCTGTAATAAAGGACCATCGAAATCCCGTCAATCTTCTCTTCTGCCACAAAAGAAAGGCGTGCATTCTCCTTTTTAGAGCTCTTGTTTATGAAAGAGAGCACTTCTTCCTCGCTGTATGCCTTGTCAAGGGAGAGCACCGGAATAGTATGTGTGAATTCAGGAAATGAGTTGTCAAGATCAGAGCCGACCCTCTGGGTCGGAGAATCAGGGAGAATCAAATCAGGATTCTCTCTCTCCAGTTCTTTAAGCTCATCGAAAGTCCTGTCATATTCCATGTCAGAGACTATGCTTTCTGAATCTATGTAATATGCTCTCTGCCAGCAGTTCAGCCTGTCCACCAGCTCCCTGATCTTTTCCTTTTTGTCCATAGATGCGATTATAACGTGACAAAACTGCATAAGCAAGCCAAGAGAGGCTGCACACTATATTCATCAGATGGATGCAGTGCTTTTACATCACACTTTCTTGTGATATCCTTTCAGTATGCAGGAAAAACTCAATCTCTCACGCCTTAACATGCTCTATGGACGCATAATAGAAGCTCCAGAGGCAATGAAGATAAAGGGTATCATATACCCGGACAGTGACATTCCTTCCATCACTCTTGATGCAAACAGCATCAAGAACAACCGTTTTGACATAAACGGCACAGAAATATCTCTTTTTGCTGAAGATGAGGCCCTGTTCAAGGGGCAGTTCATTGCCGCCGTATTTTCCAGCGACTATGAAAATGCAGAGCTTATTGCAAGAGATGTGAAGATAGACGGTGAGAAAACAAACCGCGCAAATGAGACAGATAATCTGATGAGCCTTTCTTTCGGAGACATCGAGGCAGTCAGAAACGGTAGATCTGAAAAAATTGAGAAGACTGTAAAGGAAACCGATGAGGAAGGAAATGAGATTGAGAAAGTCGTTGAGGACGTTGAATACGTGCCTTACAAAAGCGTCTCTTCTGTTTTCCTCCTCAAGGAGACAGAAAGCCCTGTAAAGCTCTGGTACACAGTCAATGCAGTCTACGAGAATGGAATCCTCTATGTCTCTGCGCCCAACCAGTATCCGGGCTTTCTCAAGCGCATTGTCTCCTCTCTCACCAAAATCGAAGAAGAGAAGATAGTGTTCTATCAGAAGGACTATTATGCACCCTTTGATGAATATCTTTTTGAAAGCGCGATGCTTGCCGCAATCGCATCTGCTGTCGCAATAGAGAACAGGCAGGCTGTCGAGATAAGAAAGCAGGCATACTCAAGACGCGGAGAAATAAGGAGCGAGAGGCTTACATATATTACAGATGACGGGAAACTCATAGGAGAAGAAGTGACATACACTGTCGAGATGGGCGCATACCTTCCATTCAAAAGCGAGTATTTCCGTCATGTTTCGGCAGCCATTGTGCCAAACTATCCTCTTTCGGCCTTCAAGGCAGATGTGAGATTCATCAAAAGCGCCAGATACCCCTATTCTTTCTATCTTTCTCTCGGCTTTTCAGAAGCCCTTGCCTCAACTGAATACCATGAGGCGAGGATATCAGATTATCTCAATCTTTCTCCAATGGCTTTCAAGGCATACTATTACAAGGACAAGAGAAGATTCACAGACTATATTCCGGCCCTTGAGCTGGCAGAGATAAAGAAGCTGACACAGAAGACGATGCTCAAGAGCTCATTTGAAAGGAAATGGGCATCTCATCAGCTTAAAAACAAGGATTATGCACTGCTTGGCTTTTCGAGGGGAAACGGATTTGCTTCAGGCTACTCAATCTCAGGATTCTCTACATCCTTTGCAAAAGAGCATGAATACACAAGCAAGATAACATATAACGCAAAGGACCAAATCATCGTCACGATAAGCGAGGCGGCCAACGAGAAGAGCATGAATTTATGGCGCCAGATAATAAAGAAGGAAATGGGCTATGAGAAGGATGAGTCCGTGATATTCATAAAAAGCAGCACTTCTGACTCCGGCCCGCGCATTCTCTCACGCTATGTATCTAATTTCTCAAAGCAGCTTTTAATCGGAATAAGAAAGATAAAGGAGCTGAGGAGCACGGAAAATCCTCCGTTTTCAATCGTCCTTTCTCTGGAGAACAAATTCTTCCCGTGCGAGTTTGATGAGGGCGGTTTTGCATCAATGGCAATCTCAGTGCGTATCGATGAGACTGACTACCAGAGCATGATCGAGGAAATCTATGCGGACTACTCGCTTGGCTACGTGCTTGATGAGAACCTGCTCTTGCCTGCGGTAAAGGAAGAAATTCTCTCAACGCTTACGGAAATGGGGGCCAGATTCACCCCTGATGTGAGAATCAGCATATCCTTTACACGAAAGGACAGCGAGAGCATCGCGAGCCCCATGCAGGTCACAAGAGCACTCGCAATAGCCGCATTTCTGAATGCTACAAGCCAGGCGCTGAAGGAAAAGAACATAGCCCTTCCCCTTTCTGATGAGGATGTGCTTCGCTTAAGGAGAATGAGTTGAAAATAGATGCAATCATTGACGGAAAGACATTATCCCTTGATATAAACTCAAACAAGCCTCTTTCCCTGATTCTTATGGAGGATCTTGCCAACGACAGCATAAAAAGCCATTGCCAGGGAAACGGATGCGGGCTCTGTGTCGTGATTATGGACGGCAAAGCTGTTCTCTCATGCATGGTTCCGGCATTCCAGATCAGAGGAAAGAGCATAATAACATTTGAAAGCTTCTCAAAAAGCAGGAATTATCGCGATATAGAAAAAGCCTATGAAGCCTGCAAGGTGCGCCCATGCCCCATATGCTACAAGGCAAAGACCATGCTTTTAGAGACACTGATAAGCCAGGGCATCACGGATAAAGGAGAAATACGGAGGGAAATCAGCAGCATCAGATGCTCATGCATGGAAGCAGAATCCTGCTACCGCGTGGTGCTTTCTGCAATCGAGATAAGGAGGAGAAGGCGTGCACGCAAGTCTTAGATCCCCTACAGTACATACACCACAGACGTTCTCTGAGCTCCAGAGCATTCTCACAAGAAGTGAGAAATTCACATATTTTGCCTATGGCAGTGAGATCATGAGACAAAAGGACTCGTATCCGGCAAAGGACAGCGCCATGGAAATAATCTCTCTTTCATCCATTGAGGAAATGAAGAGATTCCAGAGAAACGACAAGATAGCCGAAATCGGAGCAATGCTCTCCCTTGACGAGCTTTTATCTGTCGGGCGCAGCATACTGCCAAAAATCCTTGTGGATACAATAAAGAGCTTCGGGGGCTCTGTGATTCTCCGCGGCATATCGATTGGCGGATGCCTTGCTTCAAAGAAGCTTGTAAGCTATATCTCGGGCACCCTGATTGCACTCGATGCCCAGGCGGAAATAAGATTTCTCAAAAGAAAGCGCCTTCATTCCAAGTGGTATCCAATCAGGGCTCTTTTTGATAAAGACGGACTGAAGGTCCAGGAGGGTGCGATAATAAGCCGCATCCGTGTCCCCCTTGAGACCATGCTCTGGCAGAGATTCTATAAAAAGGGAGATTTCCTTACAGAAAGTAGCAAGGCTCTTGCTCTTTCCTTTATCGCAAATCACGAGGCTGATACACTTAACAGCATACACATCGTGATGACCTATCCTGATAAAGGAATAATATTCGGAAGGGACTATGACAACATATTCTCTTCTGTCCGTCTTCCACTTGATCAGGAGGAGACAAAAACCCTCATTGACAGCATATTGTCCCTCTGTGAGCAGAACAGAAGCCTCTCATCCCTTCAGAGGGAGAGGACAAAAGGCATCCTCAATGATATAATCTACGAACTCAACATTGAGACACTTAATCAGAGCCTTGGAGAAAAATGAGCAATTTCGTACACCTGCACAACCATACTGACTTTTCACTTCTTGACGGAGCGGCAACCATTTCAGGATATGTCAAGAAAGCTGTGAGCCTGAACATGAAGGCTCTTGCCATAACCGATCATGGAAACATGTACGGGGCACTGTATTTTTACAACGAGTGCCGCAAGGCAGGCATAAAGCCTATTATCGGCTGTGAGTTCTACGTGAACCCGAAGGACAGGAGAAGCAGGGAAAGCGGAAACAAGTATTATCATCTGATCCTCCTTGCAACGAGCGACAAGGGCTATCATAACCTGATGGAGCTCAATTCAATAGCTTTCAAGGAAGGATACTACTATAAGCCAAGGATCGATGATGAGACACTTAAAGCGCACAGCGAGGATCTGATATGCACCTCCGCATGCCTTGCAGGAGAGATTCTGCAGATCCTGATGACTCCTCAGAACAGAGCAGGCTTCACACGGCCTTCAAAAGCACAGGAAGAAGACAATTACGAGAAAGCGAAAGAAAGAGTGAAATGGTTCAAGGATCTCTTTCCCGGCCGTTATTTCATAGAGCTTCAGGATCATGGACTTGAGGAGCAGAAATACACAAATCCGATTCTTGTCCGCCTTGCCCACGAGATGGATGTTCCCTTAATCTGCACGAACGACATACATTACCTTGAAAAGGAAGACAGCAACGCACATGACAGTCTTCTCTGCGTCGGGACGAACGCGAAGAAGAATGATGCAAACAGGATGAGGTTTCCAAACAGCGAATTCTACTTCAAGAGCCAGAAAGAGATGGAGGATCTCTTCTCATGGATACCCGAGGCTGTTGAGAATACAGGGAAACTTGCCGACATGGTGGATATAAACATCAATTTCCCCGGACCGATCCTGCCAAAGTGCACCATTCCAGAGCCATTCAAGACAGAGGCTGAATATCTTGTCTATCTTGCCAATGACGGGCTCAGGAAGAGATATAAAAAGATTACAAAAACCCTTCAGGACAGGCTGGATTATGAGCTGGGAGTCATCATCAAGATGGATTTTCCGGGCTACTTCCTCATTGTCAGGGACTATATAGCATGGGCTAAGAGCCACGGAATCCCGGTCGGCCCGGGACGAGGAAGCGGTGCAGGAAGCCTTGTGGCATATGCTGTCACGATTACGGACATAGAGCCGATGAAATACTCGCTCCTTTTTGAACGTTTTCTGAACATTGAACGAGTCAGCATGCCGGATTTTGATGTAGACTTCTGCTTCGAACGCAGAGGCGAGGTTATCGACTATGTGACTGAGCACTACGGAAAGGACCGGGTCGGACAGATAGTCACCTTCGGAACCCTCAAGGCAAAGGCTGTAGTAAAGGATGTTGCGCGCGTTCTTGATATCCCGTTTGATGAATCGACGAAAATCTGCTCATTCATCCCGGATGATCCGAAGATGACAATAGAAAAAGCTCTTGAGAGCGAAGAGAAGCTCATGGAATACTATAACCGCGGAGGTGTTTATACAGAGCTTTTCGAGACAGCAAAAAAGCTTGAAGGACTGCACCGCCATACAAGCCTGCATGCTGCGGGAGTTGTAATTGGAAGAGAGTCCCTTGAGCACTATGTTCCTCTTTGCACAGACAGCAAGACAGGTGGAATTGCCACCCAGTATACAATGAAGCAGATAGAGGACTGCGGCCTTGTCAAGATGGACTTCCTGGGCCTGAAAACGCTTACTCTGATCAAGCATACTGAGGATCTGATAAAAAAGAGGATTCCCGATTTTGACATAAACAAGATAAGCGAAGAGGATGAGAAGACCTTCAGAATGCTCTCAGAAGGAGATTCCGCATGCGTCTTCCAGTTTGAATCTCCGGGAATGAGAAGAATCCTAAAGCGTGCTGAGCCTCACTCGATCGAGGATCTGGTTGCACTCAACGCGCTCTACCGCCCGGGGCCGATGCAGTTCATTGACCAGTACATTGACTCAAAGCAGGGAAGAATACCTATTGTATATCCCGATCCGAGTCTTGAGGATGTGCTTAAAACGACATATGGAGTAATTGTCTATCAGGAGCAGGTCATGCAGGTCGCACAGATCATTGCAGGGTATACTCTCGGACAGGCGGACATACTCAGAAGAATAATGGGAAAAAAGCAGCAGGACAAGCTTGCTGAGGAACTTGTGAAGTTCCGTGAGGGCGCAGTGAAGAGAGGCTATACAGCTGAGCATGCTGAAGAGATCTTCCATATCCTCGAGCCATTTGCTGGATACGGATTCAACAAAAGCCATGCTGTCGCCTACTCTGTCGTCGCATATCAGACAGCATATCTGAAAGCGAATTTCCCCGCAGAGTTCCTTGCCGCGAACCTCACCAACGAGATGAGGAACCCTGACAAGTTCAAGGAATATTTAAATCTTGCTCCGCAGATGAATCTCAGGATCCTTCCTCCGGACATAAACCGTTCGGACAAGCACTTCAACGTATCTGAAGGGGACATTGTATACGGACTGGCAGGAATAAAGAATGTCGGAGAGAATGCAGTTGAGGAGATTGTCAGGGAAAGGGAAAAGAACGGAGCTTACACAAGCTTCATGGACTTCATTTCACGTCAGAAAGAAAGCCCGAACTCACGCCTGCTTGAATCCCTTGTAAAGGCAGGGGCATTTGACTCTCTTGAAAAGAACAGGGCAATGCTCTGCGCAAACATCGAGGATGCCCTTCAGTATGACAAGGGCACAAGAGAGATGACAAGGGGCGGACAGATGTCTCTATTTGGAGATGATGAGGTGATGAACACCTTTACGATGAAGAATGTTCCGGACTGGAGTCAGGATGAGAAGCTGAGGACAGAAAAGGAAATGATGGGATTCTATATCTCTGGGCATCCTCTTGACAAATACCGCGACAAGATAAGCGAATGCGTGAGGATAAGCCTTGATGATATATCCTCGCTTCCGCGCTCAAGGGATGTGAACCTCATTGCAATGGTCACTCAGATCAAGGTCCTGAAAACAAAGAAGGAAGAGAAGATGGCTGCGCTGAACCTTCAGACAAAGGAAGGCGAAATCGAGGCAGTAATGTTCCCTAAAGTGTATGCAAAGTTTGCACAGATGATAGAAAACGACGGCATTTACGGTTTTACCGGTCAGATATCGGACAGAGGGGACTCAGTAAACTTTGTAATAGAAGAAGCAGTTGCCCCGGAACTTCTTGCGCCTCTTTCAATTGAAAAGATAATGATCTATCTCTCTTCTTCACACCTGAGAGATGAAGGGGCTCTTGAGGAGCTGAAAAATGTCATCACCGCTTACAGCGGAGACAATCCGGTGTACCTTGCCCTCGGGTGGGAAAAAGAAGCAATAAAGCTCCCGTTCAATATGGGACTGAAATATTCGGCAGATGCAATAAAGGAGATAAGAGAGCTTCCCGTTGTCGAGAACCTCGTAATTTATTAGTTTTATTTTATGGTACAGATAGCAGATTTCATTTCTAAACTACTGAGCGTGTATTCCCTGCTTATATGGGTGCGTATCTTCATGTCATGGTTCATTCCGTACAGCCGTCCCGGCTCGGTCTCTTTCTATCTTTCTTCAATAGTGGACCCATACCTCAATCTTTTCCGTTCAAGGAGAATGAGGCTCGGCTTCCTTGATTTCTCACCGCTTGTCGCAATCGGACTTCTCGCTGTTGTCCAGGCTGTGTTCTCAACATATGCACAGCTCGGCGTAATGAGTCTTGCCATAATATGCTACCTCTTCATTTCAGCAATATGGAGCTATGCAGTCTCAATCTTCCTGATTCTCGCAATCATCCTGCTTGTAATGAAGATGATTGCGTGCTTTACAAACAGCTCATTCAGTTACGGGATAAACAGCATGCCGTCCTTCCTGGACCCGATTGAGAAGAAGATAAACCGCATCTTCTTTCCTCACAGCATCCCGAAGCGCTGGGTCAGCACTCTCATAATGCTTGTCATAATGATCATCCTTTACTTTGGCCTGAGATATGCATTTGCATTTCTTGCAACAGCAGCATTAAGCATCCCAATATGATTGATAAAGATATCTCCTGCCTCAGCAATATAGGAAAGGCCCGTGCAAAGGATTTTGCATCCCTTGGGATAAGGACAATAAAGGACCTTATCTCCTTTGTCCCCAGAGCTTATGAAGACAGAAGATATGAAAAGAGGCTCTCATCAATCCAACCAGGAAGTGAAGACCGTCATATATACTGCAGGATACGGATAACAGGAAAATCATCATTTATTGCAAAAGGAAAGAAGGTATTCAAGATCGATGCAGAAGATGATGACCAGAAGAAGCTCAGCATACTGGCATTCAACAGAGAATATCTTGAAAGATTTTTAATAAGCGGAGAGGAATATTATATCTCTGCTGTAATCAGCAGACTGGACAAGGGCAGATATGAGACATCCTCTTTCGAGATAAAGAGAACGAAAGAGGAACTTGGAATCGGGCAGATTCTTCCCATTTACCCTTTGACTGGAAAGCTCAATGAGAATACAGTGCGCCAGGCAGTCAGATCGGCGCTCCTTTCAGCTGAGATAGAAGACACCCTTCCCTCTTCTTTCTATGAGACCTTTTCACTCATGAGGAGAAAGGATGCTTTCTTCTCCATTCATTTTCCCAAAGACCTGAGGGAAGCTGAAATGGCAAGAAAGAGCCTTGCATTTGAAGAGCTCTTTTATCTTGAGCTTTCTGCGCTCAGGACAAGAGGAAAGAAAGAGGACAGAGGAAAAGGAAGAGAAACTGAGCTTGAGAAAAAACTTATTTCTTCTCTTCCTTTTTCTCTTACAGCCGCTCAGAAAGAGGCCCTTGATGAAATAAGAAGCGACATAGAAAGCAAAAGCCGGATGACAAGGCTTCTTCAGGGGGATGTAGGATCAGGAAAGACTCTTGTTGCATATCTTGCATCACTTAATGTGATAGCAAGGAAAGGACAGTGTGCATTCATGGCACCTACGGAGCTTCTTGCAAAACAGCATGCGGAAAATGCCGCGAAGCTTCTTCTTCCCCTTGGCATCAGGATTGCTTTTCTCTCAGGAGAGACAAAAGGAAGGGAAAGGAAACTGCTTCTTGAGAACCTTGAAAACGGCAATATAGATATCCTTATAGGAACGCATGCGCTTTTCTCGATGGATGTGCACTTCAGGAATCTGCGCCTTGCTATAATTGACGAGATGCACCGCTTCGGAGTTGAGCAGATGAAGGAGCTTGAAGGAAAAGGAAGGAATGCTGATGTCCTCTTCATGACGGCAACTCCGATTCCGAGAACACTTGCTCTCACCTTCTATGCAAATATGGATATCTCAACAATAAAGGAAAAGCCATCGGGAAGGAAAGAGATAAAGACATATCTTGTTTCTGAAAGAAAAAGAGAGGACATGTTCAAGGCAATAGAAGTCGAGTTTGCACGCTCGCATCAGGCATATTTTGTCTATCCGAGAATCGAAGACACTGAGGCCTCTGACCTGAAGGCCGTGACTACGATGTACGAGGAGCTCAGGAAGATATATCCGCAAAGAAGATCCAGGATAATACATTCAAAGCTTGATGAGGATGAGAAGATGGAAATACTTAACTCATTCCAGAAAGGAGAGCTTGACTACCTTGTCTCGACAAGCGTGATCGAGGTGGGAATCGACATACCGAAGGCCACTGTGATAGTCATAGAACACGCAGAGCGCTTCGGACTTGCCGCCCTTCACCAGCTTAGAGGAAGAGTCGGCAGGTCCTCTCTTGCCTCCTACTGCTTTCTTGTCTACTCAGACCAGATAAGCGAGGATGGAAAAGAAAGGCTTAAGATAATGAGGAGCACCAATGACGGATTCCTCATTGCAGAAAAGGATCTGGAAATAAGAGGCCCCGGAGAAATTACAGGAAACAGGCAGTCAGGCTTTATTTCCATGAAATTTGCAGACCTGACAAGGGACTATGAGATTATAAAGAAAGCAAAACTTGCCGCAGAGGAGACAGTTTCATCTGACTGGGGTCTTTTGAATGCAGAGAACGCAGTAATCCGTAAAAACCTTGAAAAAACATATTAAGAGCACTATGCTTTTGCCTGTATGAGAATCACTGGCGGAAAATATGTAAGACGCAATGTCATCTGTCCTCCCGGAGTCATCCGGCCAGCCATGGACAGAATGAGAGAATCCCTCTTTTCAATACTCGGAGATCTTACAGGATGCTCCTTTCTGGATCTCTTCTCGGGCAGCGGCTGTGTCGCAATAGAGGCTGCAAGCCGAGGCGCAGATCCTGTTCATCTTGTAGAGATGGACAGGGGCAAGAAGGAGACAATCGAGAAAAACCTTGCATTTGTAAAAGAGAGGAATAAGCTCTTTCTGATGGATGCAATGACATTTATAAGAACAACAGATGAAAAGTATTCAATAATCTATCTGGACCCTCCATTCAAAATGGAAGGAAAGATCGGGATGCTGAGAGAAATCGAAAAAAATGACATAGTAAAGGACGGAGGACTTGTCATCATCCATTATCCTGAAGAGGATGAAAAACTCTGGAAAGATGACTTTGAAACACTCCGCCTTGAAAGAATAAAGAAATATGGCCGTTCGATGGTCAGAATCTATGAGAAAGGAGAATCAGAAGATGTTCTATCTTGACGATAAGGAATGCGTGTCCACTCTGGACCTGTATATATCCACAGCAGATACAGACAGGACTTATGATGCCACACTCCCCTTCTTCTTCGCATCCTGCCAGGAGATTGCAGGACTTCATGCAACAGAGAAAGGCATGGGACTTAAAAGCATGACAGAAGAAGAGCAGAAGACCTGGATGATAACGAGGGAGAAAATAACATTCAATTACTGGCCTCACTGGGGAGAGACAATAAAGATGAGATCATGGCCGCAGAAAGGTTTTCACCTTGTATGCCCAAGAGTGATAGAGGCAGAGACAGAAGATGGCAGGAGCGTCTTCTCCTCAATGAGCCACTGGGTTGTTCTGGACCTTGCAAGAAAGCGCCCTGTACGCCCGAAGGAAATTGAGGAGCGTCTTCCGGTCCCGAGCGAGGACAGGCATTATATTGATCCGGATATCGGAAAAATGAGGAAATATGAGGAAGAGGAGAAGCTTGAGCTCTTCCCCGTCTACTATCCTTCCCCATGCTTTTTTGATGTGGACTACAACCGCCACATAAACAATGTCGTATACACACGCTGGATAATCTCTGCTCTCCCTGATGATTTCCTGCTTGCTCATAGGATAAAGGAAATAGATGTCCAGTGGGTCAGCCAGACATTCGAGCACGATAAAATCTATGTCGAGTCTGCCATAACTGAAAGGAAAGATGATGAAGTGAGAATAAGCCAGAGGATAATGAGAGAGAATGAGGATGAAAGCATTACCCTGCTCTTTGAAAGCTCATCACTCTGGATTGGGAAATAATCAATAATGAGGAGGACGGCGGTTTGGCCTGTCCACTCCGCCCTCTTCTATAATATCCTCTACCTTTTTCTCAAGCGCATCAAGCTTCTTCTTAAGGCCTGCAATATCCTTGTCTGCTTCAATCAAAAGCTCCGAAAGCTCTGCATTCTGCTTCTCAAGATACGCTATCTTTATCTCCAGTGCCTCTATGTTGTCCATAATCTGATATTACACCCTAAAGGCAAAAATTATAATACACTGCTTCTACCTTTACCCCATCTGTAATTGAAAAGAGTATTCTAGGCACACGTAAAATTAATACCAATGGAAAGAGGCATAAGAGTTGATGGAGTCTGAAAGGCTTTAAGCATGGGCTATTAAAATCTATCCAGATATTGCATTGCCCTTCAGTCAGATTATGGCTGAAGGGTTTTTTGTTGATCAGGATTCCAGATATTACAGTCTTTCCCGATACAATACACTTCTAAAAATTTTTGAGAAGTATGTTGATTTTTTCTGACTCTTCTCAGAATTTTTGAGAAGTCGAAGCAAGATGAAATTATATTTGCACCTCTGGAATACCCTTTGAAACAAAACGCAACAAAATCCTTAACTTCTCTCTCTTTCTCTGCTAGAATGGAGCTATGAAAGGGGAAAGAGTCGCACAGCTTGAACTTCTGCTTAAAAGCCACCCAGAGGGATTAAGGAGGGCTGAAATCGCACGGCGCCTGGGGGTCCACCGCTCTACTATCTCCCGATATGTGGAGGAGCTGAAGAACAAGGTTGAGCTAATTGATGACAATAATCTCATAAAGATAAAGAATCCGCCGGATGAACAGGAGATTGAGAACCTGAGTCTTTATGAGGCTCTTGCTCTCAATATGTCAGCTGAGGCTCTTGTGAATTCCATTGACATCCAGAATCCTCATCTTGCATCAGGACTGAGGAAGATTGCCATGTCCATGAGAAGCTATGCCCCAAAAATCAGCGACAACATCTTCGCACTTGCCGACAAGATTGAAAAAAGCCTTGAAAACAGTACTAACAGGACAAAGGTATACAACAAGATTTTAGAAGTCCTCATTGACTGCTGGGTATCGGGGCACATTGCCAGAATGGTTGTAGAAAGCGGGGAAGAAGTTGAGATGGCACCCTACTTCATCGGCTTCAAGGAAGACTCTCTTGGACGCTATCCGATAACAGTCACAGGAAGACTTCGCCATACAATGGACATTGTTACCATAAACATCTCAGGCATCAAGAGCGCTATAATGCTTGATGAGACATACACAATCCCTGACAATCTCAAGCCGTTCAAGATAAAGGAAAAAGCATCCGACTATGATGCAATTGACATGATTCCTCTTACAATCAAGATAAAAGAGCGCTCTGCCTTGAACAGCTTCAGCACAATAATCCACAGCGATATAGAAACTAAAATAAACGATAAGGGCGAGCTTATATGCTCCTTCAAGGCGGAAAACAGCATAGAGACAATGCTGCGCATAATACAAAGCGGAACAAGTGTCGAAATCCTTTCTCCAGAAAGCTACAAGAAGAGGCTCCTTTCCTATCTTGAAAGCATCATAAACATTTATAGAAAATAGACAGATTTTCCTCGTAAATCATCGTTAAAACATATTGAGCTCAAGGATTAAACAATTATATAGCATTGTATACAAACACCTCAAGTTGAATGTATCTCATTATATTACAAGAAAAAACAAACATTTTTCTTGTATTTTAATCTTTTTGTGATATCCTTTAGTTGTGATACACATCACACCCCCCTTTGCTGAGCTACCCGTAATCCAGGTAGCTCTCTTCTTTTTCAAAGGTGTTTGACGCTTTCAATCACACTCTGGGCTTTTTCATATCCGTGAATATAGAATTTCTCCAGACCAGCCCTGTCTTTCTTTGTTGTCGTGATGCCAAAAGTATCGTCCGGGGAAATAATAAGAGCTCTGCCTTCTTTTACAAGGCCCTCAGCCTCATCAAGCTCGCTGTTGTAAGTCTCTGCTCTCCTTCTGAGTGCCTCTGATGCTGCAGGATATTTTCTTTTAAGAAGCTTTACAAAGAGCTCATCATCCTCTTCTTTCCTTCTGACATATTGAGGCTTTGTGAGAATTATGATGATGAAATCTGCTCCATCCTCAATGGCTTTCCTGAAAGGAATCGGATCAGATATTCCTCCGTCAAAATACGGGACTGAATCAATTACTGTGGGCTTGTTTATGACAGGAAGGCTTGCAGTTGCTCTCATCGTGTCATTATTCTCCCGTCTTATCGTGGCTTTATCAAAATAGACGCTCTCTCCTGTAAGGCCATCGGTTGCAACCATCTTGAAAAGCGTTTCATCCTTCTCAAAAGTCTCATAATCAAAAGGATCCTCTGCCTCGGGCAGAGTCTTGTAGATATACTCCATGTCGAGAAAGGAACCCTTTTTTATGAAATTTGAAACGCTCATATATTCCTTTCTGAAGGAATAATCGGTATAAAAACGGTACATTCTCTTTTTCTGATGCGCAAGAAATGTTGCAATATTGCTTGCTCCCGCAGAGACCCCGTATGCTGAATCGAATGTTATATTATTTTCTAAAAAGCAGTCGAATACACCGCATCCGAATATTGCGCGCATACCGCCGCCGACATCTATCACCGCTGTTCTCATACTGAGAATATTAATACAACAAAAGACAAAAAATGAGGAGAGCTCTTCGCTCTCCCCAAATTGAAATTCAGGTTAAAACTATCAGATAGTCTCTCCAAGAACCTCACCGCACTTCTGGTAGAATGCCAGGCGCTCTGCTGCATCTTCTGCGCTCTTCTTGAAGAGCTCGTCAGCATGCTGCGGGTTTGTCTTGTAAAGGGATGCATATCTTGTCTCACCCTTGATGAATTCCTCATAATCACTTGTTGCCGGCTTTGTCTCCCAGACAAATCTCTTGCCCTTTTCAAGGCGCGGATCGAAGTGATAAAGCGGCCAGTAACCTGCTTCAACAGCCTTCTTAGCCTCAACCTGTGAGTATCTCATGTTGATACCGTGGTTGATACATGGGCAGTAGCAGAATACGATTGATGGTCCCTTGTAGGAAACAGCCTGCTGGAGAACATTCTGTGTCTGCTGGCGGTTATAGCCGAGAGCACAGGATGCAACATATACATGGCCGTATGACATACACATGAAGCCCATGTTCTTCTTTCCTACCTGCTTACCGCTGTTTGCAAACTTTGCAACTGCAGCAATAGGAGTACTCTTGGAAGCCTGACCTCCTGTGTTGGAGTATACCTCTGTATCGAGTACGAGGATTGTGACATTCTTGCCGGATGCTACAACATGGTCAACACCACCGTATCCGATATCATATGCCCATCCGTCTCCTCCGATGATGACAACTGCCTTGTCTGTGAAGTAGTCCTGAAGCTCGATGACCTTAGCAAGAACTTCCTTGTTCTCATCATTTGCCTTCTCTTCAGCAAGAACCTTCTGTACTTCCTTCTGAGCAGCAATTCCCTCTTCTCCGTCATTGTCCCAGAGGCTGTAGCACTTCTCGATTGCAGCCTTGAGTGCATCTGAGCATCCCTTTGAAATAAGCTCATCTGCCTTCATCTTGAGGAGGTTTCTGTTGCTGTCGATAGCAAGGCGCATACCGAGACCATACTCAGCATTGTCCTCAAAGAGTGAGTTGCCCCATGCCGGTCCTCTTCCGTCAGCTCTCTTTGTATACGGGATTGTCGGGAATGTACCTGAGTAGATTGAAGAACATCCTGTTGCGTTGGCAATGACTGCTCTCTCACCGCAGATCTGGCTGAGAAGCTTGACATACGGAGTTTCTCCACAACCTGCACATGCACCTGAGAACTCGAAGAGAGGCTGCTTGAACTGCATTCCCTTGACTGTGTTCATATTCAGTCCGTCAAGGTTGTCATATGTGAGAGCCTCAAAGTATTCAGCATTCACGCTCTCGCCTGCATCTCTTGCATCCTGGATGCTTACGAATGAGAGTGCCTTCTCCTTTGCAGGACAAGCTTCGATACATACTCCGCAACCCTGGCAGTCCTCAGGATAAACCTGGATTCTGAACTGGAGGTTTCTGTCGTTCTTTGTATTGCTCTTGATTGTCACGAAGTTCTTCGGAGCTGCAGCAACATCTTCCGGTGTGATCTGCTTTGCTCTGATAGCTGCATGCGGACAGGAAGAAACACACTGGTTACACTGGATACACTTGCTGCTGTCCCAGGACGGAACGAATGCAGCTACGCCGCGCTTCTCGAGCTTTGCTGTTCCTGTCGGAAGTTTGCCGTCAAATGACATGTGTGATACAGGAATGTCATTGCCCTTCTGGTGCATGATTGGCTCGATGATGTTCTTTGCGAACTCATCAGCATTCTCAGGAATGAGTCTCTTCGGCTCGTAGCTGACTGTGATTGTCTGAGGAATCTTGACCTCAACGAGAGCTGCACTTGCGCCATCGATTGCTGCCCAGTTCTTCTTGACAACCTCATCGCCCTTCTTTGCGAATGTCTTCTGAGCATACTTCTTGATAAGAGCAATTGCCTCATCTTCAGGAAGGATCTGAGAAATCTTGAAGAATGCAGCCTGCATGACTGTGTTGATTCTTGATCCGAGTCCTACGCGCTGAGAAATCTCAAGAGCATTGATGTTGAAGAATCTGATCTTCTTGTTGATGATCTGCTCCTGCATCTCTCTTGTGAGGTGATTGAATACCTCATCTGAAGGAATCTGAGAATTGAGGAGGAAGATTCCGCCTGGCTTGAGAGCAGAAAGCATATCGTAGCGGCCGATATAAGCCGGGTTATGACATGCTACGAAATCTGCATGGTCAATGAGCCAAGGCATGTCGAGCTTGCCCTTTCCAAAGCGGAGATGGCTTACTGTGATACCGCCGCTCTTCTTTGAGTCATATGCAAAATATGCCTGAGCATTCTGGTCTGTGTTGTCTCCGATGATCTTGATACTGTTCTTGTTTGCACCGACTGTACCATCTGATCCAAGACCCCAGAACATGCATGATACGACTCCCTTCGGAGTGACATCGATCGGCTGACCTACAGGAATTGATCTGTGTGTCACATCATCGTTGATACCGACTGTGAAGTTATGGAATGCATCATCTGATGCAAGGAAGTCAAATACTGCCTTTGCATGAGTCGGAGTGAAGTCCTTGCTTGAAAGACCGTATCTTCCTCCGATGACCTTGATGCCATTTCTCTTCATGAGATCAAGAGCTGCTACGACATCAAGATAGAGAGGATCACCGATTGCACCTGGCTCCTTTGTCCTGTCGAGAACAGCAATTCTCTTTACAGACTCAGGAAGAGCAGCAACAAGATGCTCTGCGCTGAACGGGCGATAGAGGCGGACCTTGACAAGACCGACCTTTCCGCCGCGAGCATTGATATAGTCAACAACCCACTCGAATGTGTCTGCTGCAGAACCCATGACGATGACAACATCTGTTGCATCAGCTGCTCCGACATAGTCAAAGAGGTGATACTGTCTGCCTGTAATCTTTGCCACTTCGTCCATGTACTTCTGTACGATGGCAGGAACTGCATCATAGTACTTGTTTACAGTCTCTCTTCCCTGGAAGTATACGTCCTCGTTCTGAGCTGCAACCTTTGTCATCGGATGCTCAGGGCGCTGAGCTCTTGATCTGAAGCGCTCAACATACTCTTCTCTCACAAGCTTCTTGATATCATCATAAGAGATTTCCTCAACCTTCTGGATCTCATGGCTTGTTCTGAATCCGTCGAAGAAATTCAAAAATGGCACCTGAGCCTCAAGTGTTGAAAGGTGTGCAACAAGTGCGATGTCCATTGTCTCCTGGATAGAGGAAGCACATGTCATTGCAAATCCTGTGTTGCGGCATGCCATAACGTCTGAATGGTCGCCAAAGATTGAAAGGGACTGAGCTGCAAGAGCTCTTGCTGAAACATGGAAGACTGTAGGAATCATCTCACCTGCGATCTTGTACATGTTAGGAATCATGAGAAGAAGACCCTGGCTGGCTGTGAATGTTGTTGTAAGAGCACCAGCTGCAAGAGATCCGTGGACAGCACCTGCCGCACCTGCCTCACTCTGCATCTCCATGATGTCTACCTTCTTGCCCCAGAGGTTCTCCTTGCCAGTGCTGGACCACTGTTCTGCATACTCACCCATCGGGGAGGATGGTGTGATTGGGTAAATTGCAGCAACATCGCTGAATGCATATGCTATATGCGCTGCCGCTGTATTACCGTCGATTGTAACCATTTTCTTTTCTGCCATTTAAGTTACTCTCCGATTAATATAGATTTCGTGGCATAAAGCCACAATAATGTTCACCATCAGGATAAATCAAGTTTTGCAACTTTGCAATCTTTGATTATCCAAAAGGAGGAAAGAAAACACGGTTTTGGAACAATGTTTCATAAGAAAAATCGAGAAAACAACAAATTATAATTTGTTTTCTTTTTCCTGATGCTTTAATATTTCAGAAAAAGGAGAAAAAAATGAAGAAACTTGAACTCAAGGATTTTCTCTCATATTCATTCATAAGAGAACTTACTGATGCTGAAGAAAACGGGATTCTGTTTGTCAAAAGCCAGGCGGACATCAAGAAGAACAGCTACAAAAGCGATATATGCCTGTTGAAGAACGGCAAAGTCAGGGAGCTGACTTCTGACGGAAAGACAGGAAGCATATCATATCATGGCGGAAAAGTGTATTTCACTTCAAAGAGAAAAAGCGAGGAAGAGAAAGAAGGATGCACAGATATCTATTCTCTTGCCCTTGACGGAGGTGAGGCAAAGAAAGCTTTCTCCTTTGAATACCCGACAAGCAGGATAACATTCCTCTCAGAGAACACTCTTCTTGTCAGATATACATCAGACAGCCGTACAAGAGATATGAAAACCCTGAAAGAAAGAAGAGAAAGGGAAAAAAGTGACGAGGAGTGGAAGGAGATTGACGAGCTTCCGTTCTATCTCAACGGCGCAGGCTTCATTGCAAACAAGGAAAGTCGCATCGCAATCTATGATATCAGAAAGAAAAAGTTCAGCGACATAACACCGGAAGGTTTTTCAGTAAATGACGTATGCATAAGTGAAGACAGGAAGAAAGCGCTCATAACAGCTACAAGGAAGACAGAATCTGTTAATCTGTACTCAACTGTTTTCTCTTGCTGCTTTGAATGCATGAAGACTGAGATGGTGCTTTCAGAAGAAGAAAAGATGAGCGTAAGCAAGGCCTTCTTCCTTGGAAGCAAGACAATACTCCAGGGTTCATTCATGGAAAAGCACGGAATCAACCAGAATGATGATTTCTTCATCCTTTCAGAAGGAAAGGCCGAGAAATTCGCATCCTGGGGAGAGAGCACCTACTCTTCTGTCGGATCAGACTGCCGCTATGGCTCCAATCCGTCATCTGCGATAAAGAACGGAAAATACTACTTCACAACAACACTCGATGATTCTTCCATGATTTACTGCCTCTCTGAAGATGCTGTCATATCCTGCGTCTCTTCTGACGGTTATTCCACTGACGGGTTCATCGTAAGGGATGATGCTATATATTCAGTGAGGATGGCAGAAGGAAAGCTGGAGGAAATCTACAAGGATGAGAAATGCATCACAAAGCTCAACGACAAGGCTCTTAAGGGAAAATATGTCTCTCCTGTTGAAGAATTCACATTCGAAAGCGACGGTGTGAGCTTAAAAGGCTATGTGCTCTTTCCTAAAGACTTTGACAGGACGAAGAAATACCCTGCGATCCTGGATATACACGGAGGACCGAAGACTGTTTACGGAAAGGTTTTCTATCATGAGATGCAGTTCTGGGCAAATGAGGGCTATTTCGTGTTCTTCACAAACCCGAGGGGCTCAGATGGCAGGGGTGATGATTTCGCAGACATCCGCGGCAAATACGGCACAATAGACTATGATGACCTGATGCGCCTGACTGACGAGGTCCTTGCACGCTATCCTGAAATCGACAAGGACAGAATCGGAGAAACAGGAGGAAGCTATGGAGGCTTCATGTCCAACTGGATCTTAGGACACACAGACCGCTTCAAGGCAATTGCAACACAGAGAAGCATCCTCAACTGGCTTTCCTTCTGGGGAACAAGCGACATAGGTCCATACTTTGCAGAAGACCAGTGCGGTGCAAAGCTTCTTGATATGGACATAAAGGGTCTGCTGGAGCGGAGCCCGCTTCTTGGCGTGATAGAGAATGCAAAGACGCCTACCCTCATAATCCACTCAGAAGAGGATTACCGCTGTCCTGTTGAGCAGGGCTACCAGCTGCTTTCTATCTTAAAGGAGAAGAAGGTTGAATCAAGGATGGTCATGTTCCATAAGGAGAACCATGAACTGAGCAGGAGCGGAAGACCAAAAAGCAGGATAAAAAGGCTTGAGGAAATCACGAAATGGATGGATAAACACCTCAAATGAGACTAAAAGAGAGAGATCCACAAAGCGTGGATCTCTTCTTTTTTTACCTTCTTTGCCCCGTTTTTCCCTCCTAGGGAAATGTTTTCCAAAGTCCGGTATTGCCGGAATGCCTGTCAGTTTCTCAGACTTCCTGGTCTTCTGAATAGCTTATGGAGTAGATATCCGTATTCCAGGGCCTGCCTACCTGTCCTCTTCTGGCTTTCAGCCATCTGTAGGTGTCCTCGTCTATCTGATACATACCCGCAATCTTCTTCAGTCCCTTCTTCTTAAGCTTTGCGGATATGGATGCAACAGATACTCCGAACTCCTCTGCTACTTCTTTTACCGTGCGAACCATAAGGCTCCTCCCCTTCAAAGACCTGTTTTAATACAAAAATAATAAATGATAAGTCCCTCCAGTTCAACTTAAATTTCGCTGAGAGACCAGTTTTTGTGTCTTAAACATTTAATCAATACCCCTCCCGGCACATGGCATCTGCTACTTTTTTGAATCCAGCAATGTTGGCTCCATCCGTGTAATTGATATACCCGTCATCCTTTCTTCCATGCTCGACACAGGATGCATGGATATTGTGCATGATCTCCTTCAGTCTTCTATCGACTTCCTCAGTAGACCATGAAAGATGCAGGGCATTCTGACTCATCTCAAGACCTGAAACTGCAACTCCTCCTGCGTTGGCAGCCTTGCCGGGGGCAAAATTCACTTTGTTCTCTATCAGATACTCCCTGGCATCTGAGGAGACTCCCATATTTGATGTCTCGACAACATACGAGACATTGTTGCTTACAAGCTCTTTTGCATCAGAAAGTGTCAGCTCATTCTGGATTGCACACGGGAATGCCATGTCGACCTTCTCGCCCCATGGCTTCTTGCCTGCGATGAACCTGGCACCGAAGCGCTCGGCATACGGGCTGACTATATCTCTGTTTGATGCACGGAGAGCCAGCATGTAGTCCCATTTTTCCTTCGTGTTTATTCCATCCTCATCAAGAATATACCCATCAGGACCAGAAATTGTGACGACCTTGGCTCCCATCTGGCTTGCTTTCATCACAGCTCCCCATGCGACATTGCCGAAGCCTGATACTGCAATGCGCTTTCCTTCCATATCCTCCCCTTTCTCTTTCAGCATGTCTGAAGCAAAGTACATTGTTCCGAATCCTGTCGCCTCAGGACGCACAAGAGATCCTCCGTATTCAAGGCCCTTTCCTGTAAGGACTCCCTCATGCACGGTCTTTATTCTCTTGTACTGTCCGTAAAGGAATCCTATCTCGCGTCCTCCTACTCCGATGTCCCCTGCCGGAACATCCTCATCCGGACCGATATATTTATAAAGCTCTGTCATGAAGGCTTTGCAGAACCTCATGATCTCTGCATCGCTTTTCCCTTTTGGAGAAAAATCGCTTCCTCCCTTGGCTCCTCCCATCGGCAGTGTAGTAAGGCTGTTCTTGAACACCTGCTCGAAGGCAAGGAACTTCATTGTTCCAAGATTTACTGAGGAGTGGAATCTCAAACCTCCCTTGTAAGGTCCGATTGCATTGTTGAACTGGACTCGGTAGCCTTTGTTGACTTCAATATCCCCTTCATCATTTTCCCATTCAACCTTGAATGAGATCACTCTGTCCGGTTCTGTAATCCTATCAAGAATCCTGTTCTTGAGATACACAGGATTGCTGTTTACTGTGTCTATCACGGATTCAAGCACTTCTTTTACGGCATCAATGAACTCTACCTGGCTGGGATTCCGCCTTTCAAGTCTGGAAATAAATTCGTCAAGATTATACATCTCTTCCTCCAGTTTCAGTTTAAAACAGATATTCAGGCGGTCAAGAAATATTTATTGCCAAGCTTTTTGCACTGCTTGAAAAATATGCTAAAATCTTTCTATGTACCTGCTTGATGAGACCTGGCTTCCGTTTTCAAACCTGATGCTGAAGCATATTTACAACGTTCTTCTTATCTGCTCGGATTACGACCGTTTCACTTTAGAAGAGGATGGAAGGGTTGAGGAAGAGCTGTATAAGGAATACACCCAGCTCGGACTTTCAAATCCTCCGAAGATAAGCCACACAAACAACCCAGATGAGGCGCTCAGCATGATAAACCGGCTGAATTTCGACCTTGTCATCACGATGCTTGACCTTGAGAGCAACAAGGTTGAAAAGCTTGCAGAAGAGATAAAGAAGATAAAGTATTCAATGCCCATAATCGCACTCTCTCCAAGCCCGGATCACAGAAAAGCAAGGGTCCTTAAAGGAGAGAACTGTCCATACATAGACTATCTTTTCTACTGGCAGGGAAACGCATCCCTTTTCCTTGCAATGATAAAGCTGATTGAAGACAGGATGAACATCGAGCATGATACGAAGGAAGCGGATGTCCAGGTCATAATCCTTGTAGAGGATTCTGTCAGATTCATAAGCAGCTATCTTCCTCAGATGTATACATGCCTCATCCAGCAGAACAGATCGAGCATACTCGAGGCCCTGAATGAATGGGGAAAAACTCTAAGAATGAGAGGAAGACCGAAGATTGTTCTTGCAAGGACATACAAAGAGGCTTCAGATCTCTTTTACCGCTACAGGGAAAACATTCTCGGAGTCATTGCGGATGTCTCCTTCCCCTCAGAAAAAGGAAAGGAGAAAGCTGGAATAGAACTCTTGAAGGAAATAAAGAACGTTGACAAGGAAATACCGGTCCTCATCCAGTCGCGCGACATCAGATACAAAGAGGAGGCTGAAGAAAACGGAGCGGATTTCCTCTATAAGCTTTCAGAGACACTGCTTCAGGATCTCTCATATCATTTCATAAAGCGCTATAATTTCGGTCCTTTCAATGTAATAGATCCAGATACAGGCAAGAGTGTCGCGACAGCCGACACGATGAGGGGAGTCCAGAATCTGATAAAGACAATGGACATCAGGTCCTTTGTCTACCACTCGAGAAGGAACGATTTCTCCCGCTGGCTCAGAGCCCAGAGCCTCTACCGCCTTGCCGGCATGATAAAAGGCATCAATTTAAATGACAGGGAGAGTGCTGAAGAAACAAGGGAAAAGCTTTACAGGACGATAAGGGACTACAGGCTCCGCCGTGCACGTGGAGTAATCGCTGAGTTCTCCCTCTCCCGCTATGACGAGACGCTTCACTTTTCAAGGATAGGAAAAGGAAGCATGGGAGGAAAGGGACGGGGACTTGCATTTTTATCCCTTGAGATGCTCTCCTCTTCCCTTGCAGAAAAATATGATTCTGTGAATCTTTCGATTCCCCGCACTGTCGTTATAACCACAGAGCTTTTTGACACATTCATGGAGGAAAACAATCTCAAAGGTCTGCAGTTCTGTGAAGAAAGCGATGAGGATATCCTCCGTCTTTTCCTCTCAAAGAAGATACCGGACGAGCTGAAGGAAGACCTTGTTGAGATACTCAAGGTGACCACAGATCCTCTTTCAATAAGATCCTCCTCCCTTCTTGAGGACTCACATTTCCATCCTTTTGCCGGAGTATATGAGACATGCATGCTGAGCAACAGAGGAAGTTTCTCTTCTCGTCTTGAAGCTCTTGAGATGGCAATAAAGACTGTGTGGGCAAGCACATATTTTTCAAGGGCAAGAGTATATCTGAAAAGCACTGACCACACTCTTGAAGAGGAGAAGATGGCTGTAATAATCCAGCAGATCACAGGATCAGCCCATTCCTCTTTATTCTTTCCTTCAATATCCGGGGTGGCCAGGAGCCTCAATTACTACCCCGCTCCCGGACAGGAAATGGAGGATGGGGTCGGTCTTCTCTCCTTCGGCTTCGGCAAGATGATTGTGGATGAAGGAACAGGTTTCCGTTTCTGCCCGGCAAAACCAAAAAAACCGAGCATGAACCTGAGCGGAACTGAGATATCTCCCCAGTCCTCTTTCTATGCCCTGGACCTCTCAGGGACCTTTGATCCTGCATCTGATATAGACAACCTGAAAAGAATAAAGATAGAAGAGGCATATGAGAAATATCCTGAGGCCTTGAAGAACATAGCCTCCTCTTTCGATCCTTCAGGTTTCATGAGAGAATGCGTTGACAAAAATTCTGTCAACATGCTCACCTTCAACGGAATTCTGAAATACGGGAGCCTTCCCCTGGCAAAGATAGTAAACGATATTCTCAAGCTCGGAGAAAAGGCAATGGCAGAGCCCGTTGAGATTGAGTTTGCTGTAAACACACAGAGCGAGAATCCTGAGTTCACAATCCTTCAGTTAAGGCCGATTTCTGAGCTGACAAAGGAGTCCAGCATAGAAGTCAGGGAGGAAGAAAAAGAAGGGGCTATCATATTCTCAGACATGGTAATGGGGAACGGGAGCATTGAGAACATTAGGGATATTGTCACAATAGATCCGCATCTTTTCAAGGCAAAGGACATGGCCATGATGGCTTCTGAGCTCAGGCATTTCAATTCAAAAATAGGATCTGACTACATTCTCATAACCGCAGGTCGCCTTGGCTCATCAGACCCGTGGCTTGGAATCCCGTGCTCATGGTCAGATATAAGCAACGCCCGTGTGATTGCAGAGGCAAGCGTTGCCGATGTTGTTGCAGAGCCGAGCCAGGGAACACACTTTTTCCAGAACATGACCAGTTTAGGGGCGATATATCTCACTGTACAGGGAAACAGGGGGAGAAGTTTTGTTGATTTCAGGAAGCTTGAAAGCATGAATGTGATTGAAAGAAGCTCTCACTTTATGCATATTAAATCTGATGAACCGCTGATTGTAAAAGTAGACGGGAAAAACCAGATGGCAGTTGTGAAGGAGGAAAAAGATGCTTAGCCCATATTACACCCCAACCCGCGTCACATTCGGAGAGAATGCAGAAGAGAATGTCGGAAAGGAAATAAAGAGAGAGAAGGCAAAATGCGTCCTCATACACTATGGAAGTAGCAGGACAGAGAAATCAGGACTTCTTGATAAAATCAGGAGTCTTATTGAAAAAGAAGGCATAAAGACAGTGTGTCTTGGCGGAGTGAAACCGAATCCGAGGCTTTCCCTTGTAAGGACAGGCATAGAGCTTGCGAAAAAAGAGGGTGTGGATTTCATTCTTGCACTCGGAGGCGGATCTGTAATAGACAGTGCAAAGGCAATCGGATACGGACTATATAACAGCAACATCGATGTGTGGGATATCTATGACAAGAAGGCAGAGGCTGAAGGCTGCACCCCTCTCGGAGTCATCCTCACACTCTCTGCAACAGGAAGCGAGATGAGCGACAGCTCTGTCATAACAAATGAAGATGGAGGGCTCAAGAGAGGATACAACAATGACAAAAGCCGTGCACGCTTTGCTCTTTTAAATCCAGTTCTCACATACACTGTTCCCCGCTATCAGACAGAAGCTGGCTCTGTTGACATTGCAATGCACACAATCGAGCGCTTTTTTCACGCCGGAGAGGGAATAAGCATCACAGACGAAATTGCAGGAGCACTTGTGAAGAACGTTTTCGAAAAGGCCATGATCTGCATTGACGATCCGGAGAACTATGAGGCGAGAGCAAGCCTCATGTGGGCATCATCCATTTCCCATAACGGACTCATGGCTGTTGGAAATGACCAGAGAGGAGACTGGGCATGCCACAATATGGAGCATGAGCTTTCAGGCATGTTCGATATTGCGCACGGTGCGGGACTGGCAATCCTCTTTCCTCACTGGAGCCGCTATGTGTATAAGGAAAACCCGGAGCGCTTTGCTCTCTTGGGCAAGCTGGTGTTCGGCATTGAAGAAAAAGGTGAAGAAGGCGCACTGAAGACAATCGCGGCCTTTGAGAATGTATTCAAAGCCCTTGAGATGCCTCTTTCCTTAAAGGATGCAGGAATAAGCGCAAGCGATGAACAGATTGATGAGATGGTCTGGAAAGCAACACTTGGGCACAGGAGAACACTCGGAGCATTCAAGATGCTTTCAGATGATGACATGAGAGCAATCTTCAAAGCAGCAAGATGAAAACAGGGACCCGGGTGGGTCCCTTGCCTTTACATAACATTATATTCTGTCTTTATCCCACTCAAGGAATCTTCCTGTTGCCGCATCGATTTCAAACTCGTACTCATAGCGTCCGCTCCAGAGCTCTCCTTTGTAAACAAGGCGTCCGTCATCATACTCTTTATAGATGTACATGTCATCCTCTGATGCACCGTCAACCCTGCTCAGGACAAGAGAGACTGCTTCCTTCTCGCTTATTGAGGTGCTGCTCTGGCTTCTGTAGTTCTTCACGCTTTTTTTCACAACAGAAGAGTCTGCTGCGTTGATCTTATACTTGTAGTATGAAGAGGATGAAGAGAACTCGACTTCATAGACCATCTGCCCGTCATCGCTGTCAAGGTGCACTCTCTCGTTCCTGTAATCTTTGACACCTGCATCGCTGATAGCGGCAGAAAGCGCCTCTGAGCTTTCAATGTTCACATCATAGCCCCTCTTTCCCTTGTATGTCTCCCACTTTTTCTCAGAGATAAAGCCGTCAGAGATTTCTATCTCATACTCATATTCCTTATCTCCTGCTCTGAAAGAGACATCGTATACAAAAGTCCCGTCATCCCTGTCTTTATGGCTTCTCAGCGCAGAGACAGAAGAAGAAGTGAGACCTGCATCGGATAAAGCAATATCCTCAGCTTCCTTCTTTGATATATCCTGAGCAAAAAGACTTGCTGTCAAAATCATCAATGCGAATACTAAAACCAAAATCTTTTTCATCTGTATTTTCTCCTTTATTCTTTGTTTCTGATTAAAGCGTAAGACATGAAGATTAAAAGAAAATTAAAAGAAAGAATTTTTTCAGCTTTCTCTTCCTTCATCTTCAAGGATGAAATGGAAGGTGCTTCCCTTTTTCTCCGTGCTCTCGGCATAAACTGTAGCAGAAAGAGCTTTCGCTATCTCCTTCACAATCGCAAGGCCCAGCCCGCATCCTGAGCTTCCATCGCTTCTTGACTCATCCTCCTGATAGAAGCGGTCCCAGATCTTCTCAAGGCTTTCCTTCTTTATGCCCTTCCCGTTGTCCTCGACAGAAAGATGGATCTTGTTCTCCTCTTTTTCTAGGCGCAGAAGTACAAATCCCCCGGATGGAGTATAGGCAATTGCATTGTTCAGATAGTTCACTATCACACGCGTTATGAGGCCTGAATCTGAGAATGCAAGAATGTCATCGTCTATCTTCTTGATCATCCTTATGCCTTTTTTTCCTGCGCTTTCTTCAAGGGATGAGAAGACTGCGTCGGCAAGAAGAGATAAATTGAAGACCTCCTTTTCCACTTTCATCCTTCCTCCGTCAGAGCGTGCAAGGGACAAAAGCTCTTCAACAAGGCGGTTCATCCTCACGGCCTGGCGGTTTATCGACTCAACAGATTCTCTGACTTTCTTCTCATCATCAAGGTGCCTCATTGCATATTCGCTTTCACCAAGAATCACAGCAAGGGGGGTCCTGAGCTCGTGGGAGGCATCTGATGTGAACTGCTTCTCCTTTTTAAAGGAGGCTTCCCTCTTTTCAAGAACGGCATCGAATGCTGAAGCCATCTGGTGTATTTCATCCTTTCCATCCCCGAGTCCTATGCGCTCAGAAGGATCATTGCTTCTTGCGATTGTCTCTGCCTTTTTTACCGCCTCATCTGCAGGACGGAATGACCTTCTTACTATGATATATCCTCCGAAGACTGAAAGAAAGAGAATAATGGGGAGGACAATCAGGAAAAGAAGCTGCAGGGAGGAGAAGAATGAGCTTTCCACATAGCTTCTCATCATCGCGCGGATCTCTATTCCCTCTGCGCCTCTTTCATCAAGAACATACCAGAGCGCTCCGTCTTTTTCCACCTGCCTCATTCTTCCCTCACTGAAGGGAACAGAAGGAAAGCGCTCATCATCCTCTCCAAGAAGATATGCACCGCTTTTGTCTTTTATTACAAGATATACCCCGTCATCAAAATAATCGATGCCGTCAAGATATACTTCTCCCCTTCTTATGCTTATGTCCTCAAGAGCATCGGAAATTGCATCCGAAAGATCATCTGAGGCCTCGCGGCGGAGGAAATAATCGCCAAAAGAGAGCGCAAGAGCAAGAAGAGCCAGTATGAGTATGCCCATCCAGATTGAATACCAGATTATAATGCGCTTTTTAATTGTCATTTCCCCTCCTTCCGAAGATATAGCCGCTTCCGCGCACTGTGTGTATGAGCTTCAATTCAAATTCATCATCAATCTTCTTTCTCAGAAGCCTTATATAAACATCAACGACATTCGACTCTCCCTCATAATCCCAGTTCCATATGTGGCTTATGAAGCTTTCCCTACTGAGCACAGCTCCTTCATTGAGCATCATGTACTCCAAAATTGCATATTCCTTGCTGCTGAGGCTTATTTCCTTTCCTGCCCTTTTTACCCTGTGGCTTTTCATATCAAGCTCAAGGTCCTCTGTCCTCAATATGCTTGTATTCTTTTCTCCCGGACGTCTCAATACCACCCGTATTCTCGCAAGCAGCTCTGAAAAGGAAAAAGGCTTCACTATATAGTCATCGGCTCCGCCGTCAAGCCCTGCAACCCTGTCTTCCACTCCGTCTCTTGCCGTAAGGAATATGACAGGAGTCTTTCCTCCGTTTTTCCTGTATCGCTCAAGCACCTCAAAGCCGGAAAGAAAAGGCATCATCACATCAAGAAGGGCCACATCATATGTTGTGCTCTCCAAGTAATCCAGGGCATCCTTCCCGTTATATACACAGTCTGCCGCATATCCTTCGTCCTCAAGGTTCCTGAGGATAAGCCTGTTTAAATCCCTCTCATCTTCTGCAACAAGGATTCTCATTTTTTCCTCCGCATATATAATAATCGTGCAAGATTAAAGAAAAATGAAGAAAAAAAGCAGGAAAGCTATTCCTGCTCTGCATTCTTTTCAAAGTATTCCCACAGCCTGTCGTGCGGAACGGGGGCTTTTATCACGAGTCTTTCCTTCCTTACCGGATGGATGAAAGAAAGCGTCCTGGAGTGCAGGCATATCCCGCCGTCCCTGTTGCTTCTCTCTGCCCCGTATTTCAGGTCTCCTTTTATATGGATTCCTTCAGCCTGAAGCTGGCTTCTTATCTGGTGATGGCGGCCTGTGAGGAGTGCAATTGACAAAAGCGTGTATCTGTCGCTTTTTGCAAGAACGCGGTAAACAAGCTCTGCCCTCTGGCTTCCCTTCACCTCCTTTTCATATGCACGGCTTTTATTGCTCCCGCTGTCACGTACAAGAAAGTGGACAAGCCTTCCTTCTTCCTTTTTTGGGCATCTGTCGGCAATGGCCCAGTATGTCTTGTCAACCTCTCCTTTTCTGAAGGCATCGTTCATACGGCTGAGGGCCTTCTCCGTCTTGCAGAAAAGCAGGCATCCGCTTGTCGGCCTGTCAAGGCGGTGAGGAAGACCAAGGTACACATTGCCGGGTTTGGAATATGTCTTCTTCAGATAAGTCTTGACTTCATCGATAAGGCATATATCCCCGCTCTTGTCAGCCTGACTGAGTTCACCGCATCTTTTATTTATGACAATCAGGTGATTGTCTTCATAGAGTATCCTGTCTTTGTCAATCATCTGAGCTCTCGAAAAGATCCGGCGTTCCGTCCCCTGAAGGGCGCGTATCCTTTGTCTGACGGATAGCTATCTTCTCAATCTCCTTCGCCGTCAGGCGCACTCCCTGTCCCCCGCTTGATTTCTGAACACGGAAGTCTGCAAATCGCATTGTCTCCTCAAGCTGCTTGTAGCCCTTTCCGCTCTTGTACTGAAGGAAAATCACGGCAGAAGGATAGAGGGATATCTTCTTCACCTTCGCTCCTTCACTCTTTATTGTCGAGTAAAGCTTTCCTGTTGTGAAGGAAGGAATCATGAAGCGCTTTATGTAGCATATCCTCTTCTGGTCCAGACGGGATTTCTCGGTATATATGATTGTGAAGATCTCTTTGCTTATGATGTCCTTTTCCGCATAGTTGATGTAGAAAATGCCATCGGTTCCGATATATTCCTTATCGGAGACAACAGTCACACGGTATTCCCCGTTGTTCTTCATGTAGAAGATCCTGTCAAACGGAGAGACCTTCAGAAGGCTCTCGCCGGTTTTTATGTTCGTTCCGATGTATCCGGTTTCCTTATCGTAGCGGATATCCATGTTGCGGACTGCGACCTGACGTGCTGAGAGGCTCTCAAAGCTGGATATTTCTGTCTTTCTGACTCTCTCGTCCTTTCCTATCATCTTGATAAGATCGTCAATGTAGCTTACAGCATAGCGCTTGAGATGAGAAAGCTTGTTCTTGATGTCTGCAATTTCGGCGTTTATCTCCTCAATTTCCTTCCTGTTCTTCTCGATGTCAAAAAGAGAGATCCTTCTGATAGGAATTTTCAGAAGCCTTTCAATGTCATCTGAATCCAGCTCTCTTCCCCCGACTTCGTCAAGGAAGTTCTCAAAGCCTTTTATTATGGCCTCATTCACATCCTCAGCTGTCTTCTTGTTCTCAATTTCCTTATATATCCTCTCCTCGACAAAGATGCGCTCAAGAGTCCTTGCTCTGAGTTTTGCCTCCTGCTTTCCAAGCTCCACTTCAAGCTCTGCTTTAAGCACCTCCTGGATATGGCGGGCATGAAAGCGCACCTGCTCAGAAATCGGGACTATATGAGGAAGATTGTCTTTTATCACAAGAGGATTCACAGAGACCCTTATCTGGCAGTCCGTAGTTGCATAGAGCACGTCCACCATATCCTTTGAATATGTGTTTCTCTGCCAGTGAATGACAATCTGGGCTTTTTCTGCAGTAAGGTCCTCAATCCTGTCTATTTTAAGCTGTCCGTTCTTGTTCGCGCTCTGGATTGACTCTATCAGACGCTCGCTTGTGATGCCGTATGGAAGCTCCTCGATGACAAGTTCTTTGGGGTCTTCGGCATTCATCTTTGCTCTGATTGTCACCCTTCCTGTTCCGTCATTGTATTCGCTCACATCCATTATCCCGCCGCCCGGGAAATCTGGGAAAAGCTCAAACTCCTCTCCCCTTATTGCCTTTTTCTGCGCCTCAAGGACCTCAATGATGTTATGAGGAAGTATTGTGGTTGCCATTCCTACGGCAATGCCCTGGGTTCCCTGAATAAGGACAACAGGTATCTTTGCGGGGAAAACCACCGGCTCCTTTGCCCTTCCGTCATAGGAGTCCACATACTCTGTGATCTCAGGCGAGTACAGAACCTTCTTTGCAAGAGGAAAGAGACGGCACTCGATATATCTTCCTGCGGCCGCCCCGTCGCCGGTGAGGAAATTCCCGTAGTTTCCCTGCCCTTCGACAAAGAGGTTTGCATTTACCAGATTCACAAGAGCTTCAGTAATCGAAGCATCTCCATGCGGATGATATGCCATCGTGGCACCGACAACTCCGGCAACCTTCATGAACTTGCCCTCATCCTTTTCAAGGAGAGTATGCAGTATTCTTCTCTGAACGGGCTTGAGGCCGTCTGTTATCTCGGGAATGGCACGCTCTCTTATTACATATGATGCGTACTCCAAAAAGTTCTTCTTGTATAATTCCTCAGCGTGTGCCATCAGATAAGATTCTCCATTATGTATTCCCTGCGCTTAGGAGTGTTGTCTCCCATGCAGAATGTCATTATGTCCCTTGTCTCCTTTATGGAAGAGATCGACACGGGAACAAGGCGCATGTTCTCGCCGATGAACTGTCCGAACTCCTTTGCAGAAATCTCTCCAAGGCCTTTGAACCTTGTGATCTCAGCGCCTTTCAGAGTGCGTGCAGCCTCATCGCGTTCCTTCTCGCTGTAGCAGTATATGTTGGTGCTCTTGTTCCTTACGCGGAAAAGAGGTGTCTCGAGAATATAGAGATGCCCCTGTGTGACAAGCTCCTCAAAGAATGTGAAGAAATATGTCATTATCAGATTCCTGATATGGAAGCCGTCCGTATCGGCATCCGTTGCGATTATGACTTTTGCATAGCGCAGGTTCTCTATTCCATCCTCAATTCCAAGTGCGCACATTATGTTGTAAAGCTCATCATGCTTGTATATGAAGCTTCTCTTCATTCCCTCAGTATTGGCAAGCTTTCCTCGCAGAGAGAAGACTGCCTGATATCGAGCATCGCGGGCCGTGTTGATAGTTCCACTTGCAGAGTCTCCCTCAGTAAGGAATATCATGGACTTTTCTGCCTCAGCCCGGTGGGATGCTGCCTTGTCAGTAAGATGGTATTTGCACTCCTTGAGCTTTTCGATGTTTATTGCAGTCTTCTTTGCCTTTTCCCTTGCCCCGTTTCTTACAAGCTGCTCTTCCTTATGGATCTTCTCATTGGATATGATCTTTGCCTGTATGCTCTGAGCAAGCTTTGCATTCTTCATCAGGGCATCTACAACCGCTTCCTTGACATCTGAGACAATCCAGCCCTTCACATCAGTGTTTCCGAGCTTGTTCTTGGTCTGGCTCTCAAATACAGGGTCCTGTATCTTTATGGCAACAGCTCCTACAATGCCGTCCCTAATCTCGTTTCCGTTCCAGGATTTCTTATAATACTCATTGACACCTTTCAGTATTCCTTCCTTGAAGGCTGCAAGATGTGTTCCTCCATCCGATGTGTGCTGTCCGTTGACATAAGAGAAATAGTTTTCTCCAAATCCGTTTGTATGTGTGAATGCAAACTCTATATTGTCTTTCTTGTAATGTATGACTTCATAAAGCGCACTGTCTCCAAGCTCTTTTGAAAGAAGGTCCATCAGACCGTTCTGGCTCTTGATGATCTCCTTGTTGAAGCTTATGGTCAGCCCGATGTTCAGATAGGCATATGCCCAGAGCCTCTCCCTTATGTAGTCCATATTGTAGGAATATTCTCCGAAGATCTCTTCATCCGGGACAAACTCAAAGTATGTTCCGTCCGCCTCATCTGTATCAAAGGCATCCTCTTTTACAAGCTTGCCGCGCTCAAAGACAGCCGAAACAGCTTTCTTTCCTCTATTGCTCACCACCTTGAAATTTGAAGAAAGAGCATTGACTGCCTTTGTTCCAACTCCGTTCAGCCCGACTGAATACTGGAATGCTTCTCCCGTGTATTTTGCTCCGGTATTGATCTTTGACACACAGTCTACAACGCTTCCAAGAGGTATTCCTCTTCCGTAGTCCCTTACTGACACCCTGTTGTTTAAAACAGTGATGACGATTCTGGAGCCGTGGCGCATGACGAACTCGTCAATTGCGTTGTCTATTATCTCTTTCAGGAGGATATAGATTCCATCGTCTATATGTGATCCGTTTCCCAGCCGCCCGATATACATTCCAGGGCGCAGCCTTATATGTTCAAGAGGAGAAAGGGAAAGTATGCTTCCCTCATCGTATTTAATTGCCATAGCGACTATTATAATCCAAATACGGCAGTTTTGACAAAACCCCCAAATTCATCCTCGCCTCCTCTTCTCAATTGAAAAAAACCTTTATAGGTTTTATCATGGCGCTATGAGCAAATATCCTTTCAGAGAAATAGAAGAAAAATGGCAGAAATACTGGGAAGAGAACAAGTGCTTCAGAACAACTGAGGATCCGTCTTTTCCCAAAGAGAAAAGAAAGTATGTCCTTGATATGTTCCCATACCCATCGGGAGCAGGTCTCCATGTGGGGCATCCAGAGGGCTATACAGCAACAGACATATATTCCCGCTACTACAGGATGAAGGGTTACAATGTCCTTCACCCGATGGGATTTGATGCATTCGGACTTCCTGCAGAGAACTATGCGATAAAGACAGGCACTCATCCTTATGTGACTACAAAGAAGAACATGGACAATTTCTCCCGTCAGCTCAAGAGCTTCGGCTTCTCATACGACTGGGACAGAGAAATTGCCACATGCGATGAAAAGTACTACCACTGGACACAGTGGATTTTCGAGCAGCTTTATAAAAGAGGTCTTGCATATGAGGCTCATACTCCCATCAACTGGTGTCCGAGCTGCAAAACAGGACTTGCAAACGAGGAAGTCAAGGAAGGAAGATGTGAGCGCTGCGGAGAAAAGGTCGAGAAGAAGAACATCCGCCAGTGGGTTCTGAAAATAACAGCATATGCAGACCGCCTTCTGGAAGACCTTGATGAGCTTGACTGGCCAGAAAGCGTCAAGGCAATGCAGAGAAACTGGATCGGAAAGAGTGAAGGCGCCTCAGTATTATTCAAGCTTGAGGACTATGATGATTATCTTGAAGTATATACAACACGAGCTGACACGCTCTTCGGCGCAACTTACATGGTCATAGCACCTGAGCATCCTTTTGTTGGGAAACTCACTACAGCGGAGCAGAAAGAAGCTGTTGAGAAATACATCGATGAGGCAAAGCACAAGAGCGACCTTGAGCGCACGGACCTTGCAAAGGACAAGACAGGTGTGTTCTCAGGAAGTTATGCCATAAATCCGGTTAACGGAAAGAGGATTCCGATCTGGATTGCAGACTATGTCCTCATAAGCTACGGAACAGGTGCAATCATGGCAGTTCCGGCTCACGACTCAAGGGACTGGGAGTTTGCAAAGAAATTCTCACTACCTATCATAGAGGTTCTGAAGAGCAAGGTGGATGTCCAGGAGGAAGTCTGGGAAGGAGACGGAGAGCATGTGAATTCCTCTTTCCTTGATGGAATGAACAAGAAAGATGCAATTGATACAATGCTTTCCTGGCTTGAGGAGCACAAATGCGGACACAAGGCTGTAAACTACAAGCTCCGCGACTGGGTCTTCTCCCGCCAGAGATACTGGGGTGAGCCGATTCCTGTAATCCACTGTCCGAAGTGCGGCAATGTCCTTGTTCCTGAAGAAGAGCTTCCTCTGACCCTTCCGGAAGTGACAAAGTACGAGCCAAGCGGAACCGGAGAGTCTCCTCTTGTGAATGTAAAGAGCTGGGTCAGGACAAAATGTCCAGTATGCGGCTCTGATGCAGAAAGAGAGACAAACACAATGCCTCAGTGGGCAGGCTCCTGCTGGTATTATCTGCGCTATCTCGATCCGGATAACGAAAAAGAGTTCGTGTCCAGGGAGAAAGAAGAATACTGGATGCCGGTAAGCCTTTATGTAGGAGGAGCAGAGCATGCTGTCTTGCATCTGCTTTATGCAAGATTCTGGCACAAGGTGCTCTATGACCTCGGCCTTGTAAGCACAAAAGAGCCTTTTCATAAGCTAGTCAACCAGGGCATGATCACCTCTTTTGCTTATCAGAAGAAGAACAAGAGCCTTGTTCCTGTTGATACTGTAGAAGAGGTTGCTCCAGGAAAGTTCGTTGAAAAGGAAAGCGGGGAAGAAGTAACACAGGTGATTGCAAAGATGAGCAAGAGCCTTAAAAACGTCATCAACCCTGATGATTACATCAAGAACTACGGCGCTGACAGCGTGAGAATGTATGAGATGTTCATGGGCCCTCTTACTGAAAGCAAGCCATGGGCTACAAACGGCTTCATGGGTGTTTACCGCTTCCTTGACAGAATCTGGAGAATAACAACAGAAAAGGAAATTGCCGACACAGAAATGCAATCAGATCTTGATAAACTCATGCATAAGACAATAAAGAAAGTCACAGAGGATATCGAGAACCTTTCTTTCAACACTGCAATAAGCCAGATGATGGTCTATGTAAATGAAATCAACCGCCTTGATATCGTTCCTAAAAAAGCAATGGAGACCCTTGCCCTTCTCCTTTCTCCTTTCACCCCTCACATTGCAGAAGAGATGTGGAGCATCTTTGGTCACAAGGCAAGCATCAGCAAAGAGCGCTGGCCAGAGTACGATGAGAAGAAGTGCATCGATGATGAGATTGAGTTCGTAGTCCAAATCAACGGCAAGCTGAGAGCCAAGTTCAATGCAGCTCGAGATGAAGAGAAAGATGTGCTTATAGCCAAAGCAAAAGCAGATCCTAAAGTGATTCCTTGGATTGAAGGAAAGACAATCGTAAAGGAAATAGTTGTTCCAAACAAGCTTGTGAACATCGTTGTGAAATAAAGGAGATGCAATGGGGAGCTCAGGCTCCCCTCTCTTTTTCACTTTTAGTACAAATAATTCTTTACAAGAAAAAAATACTCTACACTTTGCCTAGAAATTCAAAAACTAGGTGTATCATGAAGAAATTATTTGTTGCTCTACTTGTTCTGCTTTCTTTTATTGCAATCTCTTGCGATGGAAATTTAAATAATCCCGGAAATGCTAGTGAAGAAAATATTCCCGCTGTCTCTGAAGATGACAAAACCCAAATAAATGAAATGAGACAGGAAGAAAAAAAGGCTCTCGCAAAAGATTATATTATTGATTTCCTAGATGCTTTTACAAAAGCAACTTCTGGCGAAGATATCCCCTCTTCTGTTTTGGGAATGAAAATAGAAAAAACCACTTATGGAAATTATTGCAGTTTAAGCGGCTTCAAAGGAGAAAAAGGGCAATACTGGGGATACTTTAAATACATAGAAGAGAAACAAGAATATCCTTCAGAATGGACTATTAAAACAGAATCTCTGACATTTAAACTTAGTTTTGTTGGAAATGATATATTTGGAGGAAACAGCAGTGCATCTGATGTAAAAATCAATGGTGAAAAAGTTTGTGATAATTTGACAATAAACACAGACGAGAAGCCTTAATCCTCATTTTATCTTCCGTGTTAAATCTACTCGTTAAAATCTGTCTCATAGAAAGCAAGTAGCTTTCTCTCAATTTCTTTGTGCTTTTCTGTCTCAAGAAAATATATATGAAAGAGTTTGCCTTTTCTCCACAAAGAAAGAACATTTTGATTCATTTTACAGTTAGTTGGTTGTCCTTTTTCAAAACAATTCCTCGGACTTATTTTTCCATATCCTGAAGAGAATCTCTTTCTCAGGTTCTTTGCCTCACCTATATATGACAGCTTTGGATTGCCATCAACAAGCCAGACATATACCCCGCATCCTGTAGGCAGGCTATCCATTTTGAAAGCTGTAAATTCTGTTTTCTTCTTACAGTGCTTGTTTAAGGGCAGTCCTTTTTTGTTGTTATATCTTTCCTGTGGCCTGTCTGTGACTACAGATCCGTCTTCATTTCTCTTTGGCTCGATATATCCCGCAGATGTAAACCTTAAGCTTTCATCCCTTGTTTTAAGAATAAGAAAATTTCCTTCTATTTTATAGCCTTCCATTTTTCGCCTCCTTTTGATTTATCATAAGCTCATCCTCCAGAATTTTACTATCAGAAAAATTTAGAAAATCTTGTCTGCTGGTACAGATAATTCTTTACAAGAAAAAAAAATACTCTACACTTTGCCTAGAAATTCAAAAGCGAGGTGTAATATGAAGAAATTATTTGTTGCTCTACTTGTTCTGCTTTCCATTCTTGCAATCTCATGTGATGGAAACACAGCTACTCCGGATGCTCCTGCAGTAAACACAACAGGAACTGAATTCATCAATAAGTATCTGAATGAAGGCAATTCGGCTATGGATGCAATTGGCGAGATTCTCTATATGCCTGTCTCCGCGATAGGTGAAAATGGCCGCCTTATTCCTGGTTCCTATGAAAACGGAACAATTATTGTAGTAAATCCTATGGAGGTTACATATAAAGGCTTTAAGAGATCAGCTGAAGAAAATGAAGCTATAAAAGAAGGAACAGAAATCATAATCTGGGGAGATTCTAGGAATTTTACCGCAAAACTTGATGATGATGTTTTCTCAGTTACATCATCACTTAGCTTAGACGAAGGTCTTACCTACAAAATTAACGGCGTAGAAGTCAATTGATTATTAATGCTTTTCTCAGCTGTTAATCTTTAATGTGCCTCATCTTGGGGCACATTTTCATTCTTTTGAGGAAAGAAGCCAGGCCGCATATAAAGGAACAGAAAAGAGCCCGTCTTCAAAACCGAAATTCCTTGTAGACAGCCTGATGCTCAAAGAAGGATTATAAGTGTTCCTATATACGGACAGGCTTCTTGATCTGACATGCTCTCCTGCCTTGACCTCTACTGGAACCACATCTGTTCCATGCTGCATGAGAAAATCTATTTCAGCTCTTCCTGATGATTCCCAGTAATAAAGAGGCATCCCCGCTGAGGCAAGTGTTGCTGCGACATAATTCTCTGTAAGGCCTCCGATAAAACGTTCCCCTATCTGATTCAGAATTATCTCGCAAGGGAGACCGGACAGCCTGACCAAAAGACCAGGGTCCAGCAGATACAACTTGAAAGATGAAAGATCTTCATAAGCCTTTAGCGGAATGTCCGGAGCAGAAACCTTTGAACATCTGAGGGTAAGGCCTGCATCGCATAGCCATTCCAGAGATTTCCCAAATAGCGAGGAAGTTGCACCTTTTCTTATCAGATTGTATTGAAATTTTCTGTTCTCCTTTGCCAGCTGTGCAGGAATAGTATCGAAAGCTCGGTGAGAAAGTACCTTCTGAGAGTTTTCTGCATACTTTGCAATATCCGCTCTGTAATCAGAAATGATTTCTTCCTGCACCTCCCCTGCTTTGACATAGCTCTCTTGATCAATAAATGTTTTCACAACTTCTGGCATGCCCCCGATAACAAGGTACATTCTGTAAATAGAAAGCAGTTTCTCATGCAATGCTGAAGACAAAGGAGTTCTCTCTAAAAAAGAAGTGCGGCAATGTTCCAGCAAAATGTCTTTGCCCAGGGCAATCAGGAATTCTTCATAATCCATCGGAAACAGACGCTCTGTCCTCACCTTCCCTACAGGAAAGGAAAAACCCTCACGGTTTATTGCTACACCAAGAAGACTTCCTGCTCCTATCACAAAAAAGTCCTCGGCGCTGTCGCAGAAATACTTTAAGGCAGTTATTGCCCTTGGACATGCCTGAATTTCATCAAGGATGATAAGTGTTTTTCCCTTTACGAATGAAACACCAGATATAGCTTCAAGCTGTGCAATTACAACATCTGGAGCAAGATCTCCGTCAAAAACTCTTCTTATATTAGGATTTTTCTCAAAATCAACGGAAATGACAGAATCAAATTCCTCTCTTGCAAATTTTTCCATGACATACGATTTCCCCGTCTGTCTGGCACCTGTAATTAGCAAAGGTTTACGTCCCTGTGTTTCCTTCCACTCTTTTAATGTTCTCTCTATCTTCCTGTACACACCATTATTTTAGCATAAATGATTTTTAAATCCAGAAAAATCATTCTTTAGTGATTAAATTGAAGATAAAAATCTCTTTAATTGTTTATTATGATATTGGATGGAAAAAAGATTCGAAATGACTCTCAAGGCAACTGTGGGAGAAGATACAGGTCTAACAGGCGGAGGAACTCTTTGTGGGGAAGAATATTCTGGAGTTTTGTCTTCTGTTTGATGAAATTTAATGGTGCACTTCTTTGAGCACTCTTTTTTTGCCTTCTCCTCTTCTCTGTATTAAAATATGAGTGGAGATTGACATGAGTACAACCAGAATAGTCTCAATCACACTTAATGACTTTAAAAACGTTAAGAAGGGAAGCATAATAATGCCCCGTTATATAAAGGGCGGAGAAAAGAACAGGGATATCCTGGGAATATACGGGCAGAACGGCAGCGGAAAGACTGCGATAATCGATGCTCTGTTCATCCTGCAAAAAATAATGAGCGGCTTTCCTCTCCCGGAGCGCAGCAGGAATTACATCAACATAGAAAGCTCTTCGTTCTCTTTATCTCTTACTCTGGATATTTCTCCTTTTTTCTACACATATTCAGTCACTATTTCAAAAGACAACGGCAAAGCATATATTTCCAAGGAAACGCTTTTCATGAAAGAGCAAGGCAAAAGAGAAACCATACTTGCATCATACTCACGCGAGGACAGAAAGATTTCCCCTTCTTCTGCTCTGAAGAAAATATGCGCAGATGACAAGGAAAAAGAACTTGATCTTCATGTCTCCTCCCGCCTTATGGAAAAGAACAATGAGAGTTTCCTGTTTGGAAACGACACGGCATTCTCCCTTCTCTCATCTTCTGGCTATGAGGAACTGAAAAAAGCGCTTACTGATATAAAGGATTATGCTGACAGCAACCTGATTGTCCTCTCTGCAAAAGAAAGCGGGCTTTCTAGTGACTACCACATGATGCTCACATACCAGAAAAAGGAAAACGGCGAGATAAAGAAAGGAACAATGAGCATAGATCTGAACAAGCCAGCGCTCCTTTCAAAGGATGAAAGAAGGACTCTTGGAAGAATCATAGCAGAAATGAACAGAGTACTTTCTGCTGTAGTGCCCCACCTTGTTCTTTCTGTATACGATGCAGGAAAAGAACTTACAGAAGAAGGAGAGAGTGCATGCCGCGTTGAGCTAGTATCGCTTAAAAACGGAAAGGCAATCCCTCTCAGATACGAGTCGGAGGGAATAATAAAGATAATCAGCCTAGTGAACCTCCTTCTCTTTGTCTACAACAATCCTTCTGTATGCCTTGTGATTGATGAATTTGATGCTTCAATCTTTGAATATCTGCTTGGAGAGATAGTCCTCATATTCTCGAAAAATGCGCTGGGGCAGCTCATCTTCACAAGCCACAACCTCAGGATCCTTGAGATGATAGACAAGGACAACATCATATTCAGCACTTCAAACGCAGAAAACCGCTACATCAGAATGACAGGATCCAGGAGGGCAAATCTGAGGGACCGCTATATAAGCAGCATCCTGCTTGGCGGAAGTAAGGAAAACATGTACGAAGAGACTGACACATATGAGATTGGAAAGGCACTCAAGGACGCCTGGGTGAAATATGATGAAGAGGAAGAAACTGATACTCTTCATAGTTGAAGGGTCGACTGATGAGAATGCTCTGTACCCTATAATGCGCTCTTTCTTTCCAGATGCGATTGTGAAATTCCATGTAGCACATGGAGATCTGATGCTGGATGCAGACAAGAGTGAGGATCCTCTCAATCTGATAAGGCGAATAGTCGCACAGGAAAGAAAGCGCTATGGCCTCAAGATGTCTGACATCCTGTCAGTATTTGAGATAATAGACACGGACGGAGCATTTTCCGACTCCTCTTTTGTCATATTTAAAGAGGACGCAAACAAGGCAGAATACACAGAAGATGCAATCTACACAGCACACAGGCTGTCATTCTTGCAACGAAACAGGAAGAAAAGCAGAAACGCAAACCTTCTGAGCATGGCAAGATTGCTGACAGATGAGATCCCATACCGTCTTTATTATATGTCAAGAAATCTTGAACATGCCCTCTTTGATATAGCAGAAAGCGTCAGCGACAACAGGAAGACGAATCTTTCCGATCATTTTTCTGATGAAGTCAGAAATCATATTGCCTTCATATCGTTTCTTGAAAAGGAAGGCCTTGTTGAGAAAATCAATTACACACAGAGCTGGGAACTGATAAACAGAAATAATGAATCGCTGAAAAGACACACGAACATATATCTGCTTTTTTATGAGTTCAGATACCTTTCTTAGAGCTCATATACGCGGGCCAGTCCTCCCATGCTTGTCTCCCTATAGAGGGATGGAAGAGCATGCCCTGTCTCCATCATGACTTCAACAACATCGTCAAAAGAAATCTTGTGCCTTCCATCCCCAACAATGGCAAAGGAAGAATGATCGATAGCTCTCATGCAGGCAAATCCGTTTCTCTCAATGCATGGAATCTGGACAAGACCCTTAAGAGGGTCGCATGTAAGACCAAGATGGTGCTCAAGCCCCATTTCCGCAGCATATTCTATCTGATATATTGTTCCGCCAAGAAGCTGTGTGACTGCAGCGCCCGCCATTGCGCATGCAACCCCTATTTCTCCCTGGCATCCGACTTCTGCTCCGCTTATCGATCCGTTTGCCTTGACGATATTGCCGACCATGCCGGCTGTAAGAAGTGCCCTGAGTATCCTTTTCTCTGGTATGTCGTATTCTTTCTGGATGTAGTAAAGAGCTCCGGGAAGAACTCCGCAGCTTCCGCATGTGGGGGCTGTGACTATCCTGCCTCCCGCGGCATTCTCCTCGCTTACTGCAAGCGCGTATGAATGGGCGACAAGAGTGTTTCCAAGAGCCCCTGCCATGTTCATTGCCTGTTCGTGGACAAGGCATGCCTTTCTGGCAAGCTTGAGTCCGCCGGGAAGCACTCCCTCATTCTCAAGACCTCTTTTTATGGCATCCTTCATTACATTCCAGACATTCTCCATGTATGAGAGGATCTCTTCTCCCTCGAACTTGAGTGCAACCTCCCAGAGCTGATAGCCCTCGCTGTCGCAATATTTCAGAAGCTCTTCCATGTTTGAGAACGCAGATGAGGGATAAACTTCCTCTGCCTTCTTCTCCTCTTCTCCCTCTCGGACAATCTTGCCGCCTCCGGTTGAATAATATGTCTCGCTTGCACTGTCATCCGCGGCCTTTATTCTCAGGCAGTTCGGATGATAAGCCTTGAATATATCTGCATTCCAGTAGATCTCGACATCTATGCCCCTGTCTTTGAACACATCTCTTATCGCCTTGTCGGTAAGATGGCCCTTGCCTGTTGCCGCAAGGGAGCCATAAAGGTCAGCGACAGCACTCTTTACATCGGGATGACGGGAAATGAAATCCTCACATGCTTTTCTGGGGCCCATTGTATGGCTGCTGCTGGGACCGTATCCTATGTTATATAGCTCCCTTAATGATTCCATATGCAGGATTATGACTTATTTAAAACCATTTTTCAATCTTGGATATCTTTTCCAGCTTCTGTCCGTCTGAAAGCACCAGGAGTGTAAGCATCCTGTCCTCCTCGATGTTGAGAAAGCGGTATACGCCCTCATAGAGCTTTACTGTCTTTTCATTCTCATCTCCGCTGATTCTGATGTCATCGACATATGGATTCTCGCTTTGCCAGAGGCCCTCAGAAAGACTTTCAATCCTGATTTCAAAAAGAGTGGCTTCAATTTCGCTTTTCTCATCAAGGATGCCGCCTTCAAGAGCAGAGAGAAAGAGAGCTTTGTCTATTGATGAGAAATCTGGATAAAGCTCTTCCAGAGATGAAAGGCAAAGGGATCTTACTATCCCGCTTCTGTATGTGGAAACAGACAATAGAAAATCCATAAGGCTTCCTCTTGTGTATGTAAAATACACTTCCTTTTTGCTACCCGGCTCATAATAAGACCCAAGCGGCGCATAGTTTTCTGCAGGATAGAGAGCAAGTATGACAGTTGACCCCTTTTTCACTTTTACAGGAACTCTCTTTGTCCCGACAGGAACAGAAATATTTCTTATTTCACTTCCTGTGAAAACACGGAGCGTGTATCTTATGCTTTCACCACTCATATCCTCAAGAGGTATGATGGAGGGAATGACTGCAACAATTTCCTCTTCTATATCCAGAGTGCAGGAGATGATTACAAATGGCAGAAAAATAACAGCAAGAAGTCTCATGCAAGAAGAGAAACCTTACTTTTCCTCCTGCGCACCCTCTTTCCTCAATTTTTTGTATATTTCCCTGATTTTCATCAGCTCATTCTGGATTTTCTTGTCCTTGTAATCAGAATATGTCCAGGAAAAACTCTCATAGCCTGAGCGATGATATATAAGCGTCACTTCTGCATAAAGATTATGCCCTATCGCAATACGGTGCGCTCTGTTCTTTGTCGTTGCAAGAATGATGTTTGAAATTCCCATGAGCCCGGGGTCGAGATTTATCTTCCTCTTTCCATCCTCTGAATATCTTTTTTCAATCTCATTTGAAAAAAGCTTTGCCTGCGCCAGGCAATCCGGCATTACAAGGCGTTCAAATGCAAGGAAGAATCTCTTTATCCCCTCTCCCATCTCATCTATATAATAATCCGTGTAATTGAAGTCGAAATCGGGAGAGGTATAGACAATTCTTCCCCATCGCTCTTCAAGCTCCTCCTTCAGCGAAGAAGGAAAACCTCGGCTTGTCAGAACGCCGCAGAAAAGAAGGGACGGCTCATACTTTCTTTCTTCCATCAGTGATTCTTCTCAAAAACTCCATGAAGGACAAAGGATGTTGTCTCCGCCTTTATATCATCAAGGCAGGAATAGAGCACGCTGTCCTTTTCAAACTCCACCTCGATAAACAGAGAATACTCCCAAGGCCTGCCGAGAATAGGACGGGACTCAAGCTTCTTCATGTTCATATTGTTCTTCTTGAAGATATCAAGGACCTTTAGAAGAGAGCCTGCTTCATCTGCAACTGTAATGCTCATTGCAGCCATGTCCGGCTTGCCGCGTGAAAGGAACTCCTCAAGATTCTCCTGCATGGAAATCACATAGAATCTTGTATAGTTCTTCGGGTCTGTTTCTATTCCTGTCGCAAGAATTTCCATGTCGTTATATTTTGCGGCAGGGCTTCCTGCAATGGCCGCAGCATCCATCATTTTCTCTTTCTTTATGTACGTGACTGCACCCGCCGTGTCAAAGAAAGGAATGCGCTCAGCCTTCTCAAAATGCCTGTCAAGGTATTCCTTGCACTGTGCAAGCCCCTGCGGGTGGGAATATATTTTCCTTATATCCTCGCTTTCAACACCTTTGTTGACAATAAGGTTATGAATGATCCTTACCTGGATTTCGCCGGCAACGCGCACATCCTTATGAAGGCGCAAGAGATCTATGTTCTCATAGATCGTGCCTCCTAGAGTGTTCTCAACCGGTATTACCCCGTACTTGACTTCCTTCTTTCTCAGAGCATCAAAGACAGCGCGGAAAGTCTCGCAAGGCTTCACCTTCTCTTCCTCTGAAAACAGCATTCTGACAGCAAGCTCGCTGAATGCACCCCGCTCTCCCTGGAAAGCAACAATGTCTTCAGCCTTATCTGTAAGCGCAGCACTCTCTTCATTTATCGTGGAGGGAACAAAGCGAGGTATCTTCTCAAGTGCTTTGTTCACCACAGGGCAGAGTGCCTCGATATCCCTCATCAGTTTCTCAAACTGCTCAGGAAGAAGGGACTGAGGTCCGTCTGAGAGTGCGCATTCAGGATGATCATGCACCTCTACCATTATGCCGCTTGCTCCCCCTGCAATTAGGGAAAGAGCCATTGGAGAGACCATATCCCTGATTCCTGTTGCATGGGACGGGTCCCCTATAACAGGAAGATGTGTGAGCTTCTGCACAACTGGAATTGCAGAACAGTCCAGAGTGTTCCTCGTAGCTTTTTCAAATGTCCTTATTCCTCTTTCGCAGAGCACGACCTGGTCTGTTCCGCTTGCCATAAGATACTCAGCCGCCATAAGCCATTCTTCTATTGTGGCAGAAAGTCCTCTCTTTAAAAGAACAGGCATTCCGGTCTTTCCCACTTCCTTTAAAAGCTCGAAGTTCTGCATGTTTCTTGCTCCGATCTGGAACATGTCGACATATTTGGCCATAGTGGGAACATCTTTAGGACTCACGACCTCGCTTGTTATAGGAAGGCCGTATGCATCTCCTGCTTTCTTCAAGAGCCTGAGCCCTTCTTCTCCAAGGCCCTGGAATGAATAGGGGCTTGTTCTTGGCTTGTAAGCCCCTCCCCTGAGAATCACAGCCCCAGCTTCCCTTACCTTCTTTGCAATGCGCATTATCTGCTCTTCGCTCTCAACGGCGCAGGGCCCTGCGATGACAGCAATCCTGTTTCCTCCGATGCTGACATTCTTCAGCTTTACTATCGTATCCTCTTTTTTCAGCTCACGGGATGCAAGCTTGTAAGGTTTGCTGATCGGAATTACTTTTGACACCCCTTCCATCAGCTCTATGCTTCTCGGATCCAGACGGGATAATCCCACTGCTCCGAACACTGTCTCTTCCTTTCCGACTATTTCCTTTACAATGTAGCCATTGTCTTTCAGATGTTTCTTTATCTTGGCTTTATCAGAATCTGCTATGTCTTTCTTTAAGATGATAATCATAGATAAATTCCTATTCTTTTTGTTTTCTTTGGTCAACAATCAGAACATGTAGAGATATTCTTTTACTGACTTTTTCTTCTTTTCCTGTTAATAATTCAAGATATGGAAAGACTCTCTTTTGATCTTCTTTTTACTCTTGTAAACGAAAAGCTTGAGAAAGAAGGGATCCCCCTTCCTTCAGTCAGCCAGATAGCGCTGACTGGAAGAGATGCTTACAAAATCCTTTTTTCAACCATCCTCTCTTTAAGGACAAAGGATGCTGTGACCATTGAAGCCTCCAGGCGCCTCTTTGAAAAAGCAGATGACATAAAAGCCTTCTCTTCCCTCGATGAGGAGACTGTCTCTGCACTCATCTATCCTGTTGCGTTTTATAAGAGAAAGGCTTCATCTCTCAAGAAAATTGCAGAGATAATAATAGAAGATTATGACGGAGAAGTTCCTTCCACCATGGAAGCACTCCTTTCTCTTCCTTCAGTTGGCTTAAAGACAGCAAGCCTCACGCTGAATCTTGCATACGGAATCAATGCAATCTGTGTGGACTGCCATGTGCACCAGGTTTTGAACCGTCTTGGCCTTGTGGACACAAAAAGTGCGGATGAGACAGAAAAGGTGCTCAGGAAAATTCTTGATGAGAAATACTGGATTCCGCTTAACGAGCGCCTTGTTATGTTCGGTCAGAGGATATGCACGCCAGTATCTCCTTTCTGCTCAGCTTGCCCGCTTGAGAGATACTGCGCTAAAAAAGGTGTCAGGAAATCAAGATGATCACCAGCCGAGAGAGACAGCAAGGGCAAGATAGTCCTGCCTCTCTCCCTTCAAAACAGGTGAATATGTCTTTATTCCATATGCAAGATCAAGACGAAGGACAAAAAGATCTAGAAATGCTCTGTAATTCATATAGCCTTTAAGACACTCTGCTTCAAAGCCGAGTGCGTCAAAAAGAACAAAGCCGGCCCGGACAGCCATCATATCCGCAAAAGTCACTCCTTCATTTACAAACGGAGAGAGTGTATCAACAAGCGAGAGCTCTGCATAAAGGGAAAAATGCTTCCACTCTTTCTTCCAGCCTGCACTAATATCAAGGGAAGGCAGGAGGAAGAAGGATTCATCTGATGAGAGTGTGTAGTCAAACACGCTGTATAAAGCCAGAGTCGTGAAAAACCCATAAGGAAGATAAACAGATGCAGATAAATCAAGAGGCGCAGAAAAATACCAGGAGACAGGCACATCCTGCTCAAAGAAAGATAAAAGAGCATCAGGCTCTCCTGCATTAATCCTTCTTACAATGTCCTTGATGCTCTCTGCTCCTATTCCATTTATCTTCCCTCCTTCTGCATTCATCATGCTGGCTCTTATGTGCGGAGCAAAGCTGAAGATGATAATCACATCATCGGAAACAGAGAAGGGAAAAGTGAAGGAAGAAGATATGTCCAGGCTCATAAAGAGAGAGAATGTGGAACTTATGTCACTGTATCCTGATTTTAAAAGACGGGCATCAAGGACTGCATGAAAGTCATAGTCAGAAACTGAAAATCCTGTTTCTGCACCAAGGGATAAAATATCCCTCACACCTGGAGGAATGTTGTTTATAAAGCCGATAAGAACATCCTCCATCGCACCGTTTTCAAAAATGTTCCTGTTGTCATAAATATTGTAAACGCGCATTGAAAGCTGAGGAACTGTGAGAGAGAATTCACTGCTGTCTCTCATCTCGTTTTCACGGCTGTAATAGAAATAAGTTTCTGTCTCTGAGGAAAACAGAGGAAAAAGACATGTAAACATGAGCAGAATTAAAACAGTCTTTCTCATTTCAGAAGCTCTCCCAGGCTGTCAAGATTGAGGATTGAAGAAGATGAGTTAAGGGTGTTTGCTATGCTGTAGAGCTCTGTTACTGCCTCAAGAGCTCTGCTCTGGCGGGAAAAAAGCGTGGAGACTATCCACTTCTCAGGATCTTCTCCTATGCTTTTGACATACTCCTCGACATTCATTGATGAAGAAGAGAAATCGAGGAAGACTGACTCTATAAGAATCTCATAAAGCGACAGGACTGTTTTCTGGACAATCACCACATCAGAAAGCGTTATGTCGCTGCTTCTGATGCTGATGAAAGAGGAAAGAGAATAGTTTTCTGCATTCAGAAAAGCAATCAGGTCTTTTGTTGCAGCAATTGCACCTTCATAGCGTTCTTCTGAGGTCTCCAGTTTCAAAGAGAGCATGTCGTTTATATATTCAATGTCCTCCCTTCTTTCAAGAGAGAGAATGTCCTTTGATATCTCCTCATCAAGGCCGTTGAAGAAAGAAGGAAAGGAAAGTGTGATTACAAGCCCTTCTCCTTCTTCGTAATACTTTTCCATGAAAGAAGAAGAAAGGACGGCATAATATATCTTTTTCTTTTCTTCCTTGCTGATGACATCTTTCCCGATAAGATTGTCTATCGCTTCATCGACATTGACTTTCTTGTCACCGTTTTTTATTGACGCAATCTCCCTGTCGATGGAAACAAAAAGATCCTTGGCTTCTTCGCTTGCCTTTATTCTTACAAACAGGTTCTCATAAGGAGAACAGGAAATGAGAAAAAGAGAAAAAAGAAGTACAAGGATCTTCCTCATCAGGCAACTATTTTCTTGAATGCTGATTTTGATGCATTGAGAATGCATGTAAGTATCAGCAGATGATATATGAATGTCTCCATCCAGTAGAAAATCTCTATTCCGCTTATACCCCTGAAGCCATAGACAAAATCAGATATCACTATGATGAGAATCCAGACAACTGCTGTCACTATCATGGACCACTTTGTCAGCGATGCTTTTATTGCTCCTGCTGTGAAAAGCGGGATTATTATGAAAAGCCCGCAAAGAAGGAGAACTATGCCCAAAATGATGTTGACTGTGTTATTGCCGATCTCCCTATAAAGATCATTGCTTCTCTCTCCGGCAATTCCCTGAATTCCGATACATATGAACAGAAGACCCACAAGGAGCTTCAACAGAAAATCTCCTGCCGCCTTCACACTAGCTTTCTTTGCCATATTATTCCTCCATTGCATTATCTGCTTTTTTCGAATTATATTCTCTTTATGGCAAAACTCATAGTTTTTTTGGGCAATTACGGAAAAGAATACGAAAACACAAGGCATAATGCGGCCTTTGCTCTCTTTAAAAGAATGTATCCGGATATAAAGCTTTCAAACAAATTCCATTCCCTTTTCTCAGATGAGGGAAAAGCAAAACTCATGCTTCCTATGACTTATATGAACAAGAGCGGAATTGCTGTAAGCGAGGCAAAGAAATTCTATAAGCTTTCTGATGAAGATATCCTCATCTGCCATGATGACACAGAACTTGATGCAGGAAAGGCTGTTATCCAGAAAGGAGGTGCAGCAAGGGGGCATAACGGCCTCAGAAGCATCATCGAGATGACAGGAAGCAGTGCTTTCAGCCGTCTGAGAATCGGGATCGGAAGGCCTAAACATAACGACATGCGCATTCATGTCCTCTCTCCTTTCAGTCAAAGTGAGCAGATTGCCCTGGAAACTGCATTTGACGAATGTGAAAAACTCATATCTTCATTCTTAAATTGCTGAACCATTGCATTTTCCATGCTATAATGTACTAGTCAAAGGAGGCCGGTGTGGAAAAACGCGATTTACGCATTTCAAATTTGGTCAGGAAGAAGCTGGATGTAAAGAATCCGGTATTTGAAACCTCTCAGGATATTGCAAGCCTCTATAAAGAAGCTCTCACAATATCTTTTTCATACAACCAGAGGATGAAGGAAGAAGGAAAGAGCGAATTTGTCTCTGCGGCAAAACTGCATGCGACAAGCGTTCTTCATCTGCTTTATCAGACAGTGCTTACAAGGCTGATGGCAGAAGGTCAGAGCGATTTCTTCACACGGAAAATCAACCTTATAAACTCCAATGATGAGCTGAAAAAGGCTCTGGATTTCTACAGCACTGCCTTCCCCTCCCCTGAACTTGAGGAAAGAAGGAAAAAGAATGAAAGCCCTGTTCTTCTCGAAGAGGAGGATTCAAGAGCCTTCTTCATACACCAGATAATGCTGAACAACCCTGCAATGATTTCAGCCTGCAGGGCGTTCATAAACCCGGAAGGTCTTGTTTATCCATCAGGGACAGCAAGCCTTGCATCCCTGCTTTCCGCTTACATAAAGGATGAATCGAGAAACGGAAAGGCCCTTGAGGATGAGGATTTCTTCACCCTGCTGACAAAGCCTGCCCGCCTTTACCCGAACTCTCTTTCAGAGCAGATTAAATACATAATCAGAGAGTGGGCACATCTTTTGCCTGACTATCTTATTGACATACTCAAGCAGGCACTCGATTTCATCAGGGAAGAGGAAAAAGACAGAGGAATGCCAGGACCTCCCGGACCGATGCCTGTAACAGACTATTCAGAAGAAATGAATGAGTACGAGGCTTTCAGTGATGACTCCAACTGGATGCCGCGTGTTGTCATGATGGCAAAGTGCACGCTTGTCTGGCTCGATCAGCTGTCAAAGATGTACAAGAGGGAGATAACCCGTCTTGACCAGATTCCTGACAGGGAACTCGATTTATTGAAAGAGAGAGGATTCACAGCCCTCTGGCTTATCGGACTCTGGGAGAGAAGCGATGCATCAAAGAGAATAAAGAATCTCTGCGGCAATCCGGATGCAGAGGCAAGTGCATACAGCCTAAAGGACTATGACATATCTTCGCAGATCGGAGGATGGGAAGCCCTTGACAACCTCCGCCAGCGCTGTAAGGCGCGGGGAATACGCCTTGCCTCCGACATGGTCCCGAACCATACAGGTCTTGATGGCAACTGGGTCTATGAGCATCCTGATTACTATATCAGCCAGGACTGGCCTCCATTCCCGTCCTACACATATAACGGCCCGGATCTTTCCAATAATCCGGATTTCGAAGTCAAGATTGAAGACCATTACTATGACCGCACGGATGCGGCTGTAACATTCCGCCTTGTTGACAGGAGAAATGGGAAAGTGCGCTATGTCTTCCACGGAAATGACGGTACAAGCATGCCTTGGAATGACACTGCGCAGCTGGATTACCTTAATCCTGAGACAAGGGAAGCTGTTATCCAGAAGATCATCCATGTGGCAAAGAACTTCCCTATCATCCGCTTTGATGCAGCAATGACTCTGGCAAAGAGGCATATACAGCGGCTCTGGTATCCGAAGCTCGGTGAGGCTGGAGACATTGCAGGAAGAGCATCTCACAGCATGTCTAATGAAAACTTCAACGCATCAATTCCAAATGAGTTCTGGCGCGAGGTCGTCGACAGGATTGCTTCTGAGGTCCCCGATACTCTCCTTCTTGCAGAAGCTTTCTGGATGATGGAAGGCTATTTTGTCAGGACACTCGGAATGCACAGAGTATACAACTCTGCATTCATGAACATGCTCAAGAACCAGGAGAATGAGAAATACCGTCTTGGCATAAAGAACACTCTTGTATTCGAGCCGGAAATTTTGAAGCGCTATGTAAACTTCATGAACAACCCTGATGAAGAGACTGCAATTGCCCAGTTCGGAGACGGAGACAGGTACTTTGGAGTTGCAACTCTTCTTGCTACCCTTCCGGGCCTTCCGATGGTCGGACATGGCCAGATTGAAGGATACCACGAAAAATACGGAATGGAATACAAGCGAGCCTACTGGGATGAGAGACCTAATGACTATCTTGTAGGAGAACATTACCGACGTATATTCCCGCTGTTCAAGAGAAGATATCTCTTCAGCAATGTCGAGCATTTCAACATCTACGACTGCTACGACAACGGAAGAGTTGAAGAAAGCGTCTACGCATACGTGAACGGAGAAGGAAATGAAAGGACTCTGGTCCTTTATAACAACCGCTATGAACGTGTTTATGGAAACATAAAGACCTCTGCTCCCAAAAAAGTCAGAGGAAAGGAGAATGAGACCCGTACAATCCAGCTTGCTGACAATCTCGCTCTTTCTTTCCGCGCCAGACGCTATGTCATATTCGAGAACTTCTCTGACGGACTGTTCTATCTCATGCCTTCGATCAAGCTGTTTGAAGAAGGTCTTTCCTTCTCTCTCAACGGCTATGAGAGCCGGGTATACTGGAACATAAGAGAAGTTGAGGACACGGATGGAGCTTATGAGATTCTCTACAACACATACCATGAAAGAGGCATAAGAGACATCAACACAGCAATTGCTCTTATAAGGCTGCGTCCTCTTTACAGTCTCTTTGACATAATGAGAAGCAGGAACTTCTACCTTGCAATAAAGAAGATTGCTGAGGGAGTAAGCACAATACAGGATGAAAGAGCAATGCTTCTTACCTGTGCTGAAGTCTACACAAAGATTGCTGAAGTCTATCCTTCTTTTGACGATGTGCTCAAGGCAATGCTTGGAGACTACACTGAAGTGGATGCGAAGCTCATGATTCAGGATGTGAAGACATTCTCTGCACTGATGAAAAGAAAGAATGCAAATGCTCTGAACATCTGGGCAGATTTTGAAGACGCTCTTTCTTTCCTCCTTCTTGTATCTGTTGCCCTGCGCCCGTTCAAGATGGAAAGCGTTGCTGACACGATGAAAGTTGCTGATCAGATTCTTCCTGAGCACCTGTTTGAAGAGGCGGCAAAGGAGGCTGGGCTTGAAAAGGATGATGCAAGGCTTGCTTCTCATGCAGCAGCCATATTCCTTAAAGGCGGAGACATGATCAGCTACAAAGAGACAAAAGATCCTGTAAAGGTGCTCTCTCTCCTTGCAGAAGATGATGCTATCAAGGATTTTGCCGCGATAAACGAATACCAGGGCATCAGATGGTACAACAAGGAAAGGATGCAGCTTCTGATCCTTGTTTCCGCGCTCTCTTTAAAGCTCAAATACCATAAGAGAGGATTTGACAGTGACGCATTTGCATCCATTCTCCTTAACAGGGAAATGGAGAGCGAATACCAGCTGGACAAGCTCCTGAAAAAAGAAGAAGAGGAAAAAGACGAAAAGTAATCAAGCGGGGACCTTGCCTGGGTCCCCTTTTTGTTGACCCTCATTTTCAGAGGTACTATAATTTTTTCTATGAAAAGCAGTATCACATATATTTTCTCAGTTCTTTTTGCATTTTCAACAGCGCTACTTTTCCACTCGGCAAATGCCGCTTACGTCTTCTCGGCCCTTTCTGATATAAGCTTCAACCTTTCTCTTTTTGTGCTCATTCCCCTTCTTGTATTTTCTTTGACTTCTTCTGTCGCTTCTCTAAGAAGGGACAACATGGCTTTTTCCTCTTTCAGGAAGATCTTTGTATGGGCTGCGGCAACTACGCTGCTCTCAGTGACTGCTGCAGCAGTTCTTTTTGTTCTTCTTCCCTCATCCTTTCCTGTCACCTCGAGTGCAGGAGGAAGCGGGAGCATCTATTCTGATTATGCACTTTCTTCTCTGATGAGAGCTGTGGACAGTCTTTCTCCTGTAAATCCCTTTTACACGATAGCAGTAAGCGCAAGCTATGTTGTGCCTCTGATTCTCATATGCATTTTCTTCGGATATTTCTTCAAGCCTTCTTCTGATGCAGTCCGTCCAGCCTTTGCTGTGATGAACAGCTTTTCTGAAGTCATGATGAAGATATCAAGGGCTTTCTTTTCTTATGGATACATACCTCTTTATTTCATGAGCGTATCCATGTTCATCTCTCTTTTAAATGATGCGACGGTTCTTGTCCGCCCCTCATTCTTCATAAGCCTTGCGCTTCTCTTTTTTGCTGTTCTTGCAGTAGCTGTCATTTCCTTTGCCATATACACAAAAGGAAAAGAAAATCCGTTCAGGATTCTCTACAGGTGTCTTGCTGTATTCATTTCCAGCCTGATGACAGGATCTAATGTGTTTACGATGCCGCTTTCCTATACTGCAGCAAGAATGAACTGCGGAGTTCAGAAGAAAACAGGAAATTTCTCTGTCTCTGTATCCTACATTCTCGCAAAAGGCGGAAGCGCCGCTTTTTCTCTCTACACAGCGCTTTCCCTTTACAAGGCAATCGGAGCTGATGTGAATGCTATTCTCATACTTGAGACAGCCTGCTTTGCATTCCTGTTTTCCTTCATATCTTTCCTGACTCCGTCCCTTGAGGTCCTTTTGATACCGGTTTTGATTGCAACTGTGACGGGAAATTCATTTTTTGGCGCAGAATCCTCCCTCCTTTCTCTCTTGGTGCTTGTAAACGGAATGGCCTGCGCCCTTGATGCTGTTCTTTCCCTTTTCATCACAAAGGCAATCTCAATCAAAAGCGGGAGCGATATAACTGTAGCAGGAAGGGATACATTATGAGCAAGACAGCCTCCAATATAATATCTGTTCTGAATATTCTCTTTGTAATATTCTTCTCTGCAATTCTTTCTCTCTGCTACATGGACAGCCGCGATATTTATCCTGTCATGCTTGAGACAATGCCTCTTGCTTTTGTCCTTTTCTTCTCCCTTCTTGCAAACATAATCATAAAAGTGAAGCACCATTCACATACCCCGGAGGGAGAGCTACTTCCACTTTTATTCCTTTTTCTGTCTCTTGAATGCTCAAGCGTGCTTCCATTCTTTTATACCTGCTCCAGGATAATGGTAATGAACCCGCTTGTCATGAATGTGATCATCAGGTTTTCTTTCATCTCGACTTCCCTTCTTTTCGTATTCTCTTCTCTGATGTATATGGGAAGCAATTTCAAGCAGCTTGTTAATTACCTGATAATCTCACTCTGCTTTTCTTTCCTTCTTTCTGTTCTTGCTCCGGGAAGCAACTCCAGTGATGCCAGCAGCATCAATTTTGGGTCTGTATATGATGTATATCTCAATTATGCAATCTATATGATCAATGTAGTCAGCATAATCTCTTTCATAGTAGCCATAATAAATGACAAGACCAGAAGAAACCTGAAAAGATGCATTACATACATTCTGCTTGTAATCGGGAATGCAGGCATATTCCTCTCTTCTGCAACCCTTGTTAACGTGATCATATTCCCTCTGATTTTTGCAATTGCAAGCATAATGCTCATAATCACAAGCAAGGAAAGTCTCTGACTGGAATACAAAAAAGGAGCCCCTGCATGGTACAAAGGCTCCTTATGCTTTTCTCTTTAGATCAGCTTACTTCAAATTTATCACGCTCTTGTCATAGTCAGCAGGAGCATCGTAACCGAGAAGATTCATCAGCGTTGCCGGAATTGAGGAAATTCCAAGCCCTTCATTGAGAGATGTCTCATACTCTCCGCCATAGCATGGATCATAGATGATACATGGAACAGGATTGAGAGAGTGGCTTGTCTTTGCCTTGGGCTCTCCATCTGCCTTTCTTGAGATTTCTCCCTTCTTGTTGTGCTCATACATATCATCGGCATTGCCGTGGTCCGCTGTGACTACCATCACACCGCCAGCTTTCTCGATAGCCTCTTTAAGTCTTCCGATCTGAAGATCCATTGCTTCCATCGAGCATACTACAGCCTCGAAGACTCCTGTGTGTCCTACCATATCCCCGTTAGGATAATTGAGCTTTATAAGGTCCCACTTTCCGCTCTCGATCTCCTCGATGACTCGGTCTGTGATCTCTGCGCACTTCATCCACGGTCTCTGCTCGAAAGGAACCTTATCTGATTTGATCTCCACATACTCTTCAAGCTTGTCTGAGAACTTGCCGCTCTTGTTTCCGTTGAAGAAATATGTCACGTGTCCGAATTTCTGAGTCTCAGAGATGCTGAACTGCTTTACTCCGCTTGCACAGAGATACTCTGCAAGAGTCCTGTCAATCTGCGGAGGAGAAACAAGATACTGAGAAGGGATATGAAGGTCTCCGTCATATTCCATCATTCCAGCATATTCGACCTTAGGATATCTGACTCTGTCAAACTCTGAGAAATCCTTCTCATCGAATGCTCTGGAAATCTCGATTGCCCTGTCGCCTCTGAAGTTGAAGAGGATTACGCTGTCATTGTCTTCAATTGTTCCAACCGGCTTGCCATCTTCTGCAATTACAAAAGGAGGAATATCCTGGTCAATTGCTCCTGTTTCCTTTCTGAGAGTCTCAATTGCCTCATGAGCAGAATCAAAATACCTTCCCTCTCCAAGAACATGTGTCTGCCATCCCTTCTTCACCATGTCCCAGTTGGCATTATAGCGGTCCATAGTAATCACCATTCTTCCGCCGCCAGACGCGATCTTTGCATCAAATGTTCCGTCTGCGCTGAGTTTTTTAAGGAATTCATCAAATGGATCGAAATATTCAAGAGCGCTTGTCTCTCCTACATCCCTTCCGTCAAGAAGGGCATGCACTCTTACCTTCTTCACTCCTTCTTCCTTTGCCTCAATGATCATCTTCTCAAGGTTGTCGATGTTAGAGTGGACATTTCCATCAGAAAGAAGACCAATGAAATGAAGAGTGCTTCCGTTGTCCTTGACATTCTTTACAAGCTTCTTCCAGCTCTCTCCGCTGAACATGAGCTTTGAATCGATTGCATTCTTTACAAGCTTTGCGCCCTGGGCAAAAACCCTTCCGCAGCCCATTGCGTTATGTCCGACCTCGCTGTTTCCCATATCTGCATCAGATGGAAGGCCAACTGCCAGTCCATGTGCCTTGAGCTTTGTATTGGGACATGTTGAGAGAAGATTATCAAGATTCTTTGTGACAGCCTGCTTTACTGCATCTCCGTCCTCATATTTTCCATAACCGACACCATCCATGATCACAAGCATCACAGGGCCTTTTCGGTTTACCTTTCCGTTTTTCACAAGTGGTTCAAGCATTGTATTTTCTCCTTGTATCTTTAGATTATATTTACTTTTCCTTCAGTGGACTAGTTGCTTTTTCAAGGTATTTGACAGCATCCTTTTCCACATATGGCATCAGAGCCTTTCTCACTCTTTCATGATACATGTCAATCTGAGCCTTCTCAACTTCTGTCAGCAGACTCATATCAATAAGTCTCTTTTCATAAGGAACAAGGGTAAGAACTTCAAATGAATAGAATGTACCGAACTCTGTATCCATGTCTTCTTTGACTGCAATAAGGTTTTCTATCCTTATTCCATGTCTGTTTTCCTTATATAATCCAGGCTCATCTGATATGACCATTCCGGGAAGGAGAGGTACATCCACTAATCGTGTCGATATATTCATCGGACCCTCATGGACATTCAGGCGGCATCCAACACCATGCCCTGTTCCGTGAAAATAACTCATTCCCTCGTTCCATAAAAACTGATGGGCAAGCACATCCAGCTGACATCCTGCAGTTCCTTTTATGAATTTCTGCCTTGAGAGGGCAAGATGTCCCTTCAGAACAAGAGTATAATCTCTTTTCTCCTCTTCTGTTGCCTCTCCAAAGAGCAGGGTTCTTGTTATGTCTGTAGTCCCGCCTTTATACTGTCCGCCTGTATCAAGGACAAGAAGACCGCGGGTGATTTTTCTGTTTGACTCCTCGCTTGCACTGTAATGGCACATTGCTCCATTTGAAGCGAATGCTGAAATCGGAGAAAAGGAGCTTTCAAGGTAATCTTCTCTCTTCTCTCTTTCTCTTTCGAGCATGTCAGATACTGCTATCTCATCCTCAGCACCTTCTCTTTCCAGACGGGAAAGGAAATTGACATAGCTTACAGCATCATCAAGATGGGCTTTCCTCATTCCTTCCATTTCTATTTCATTCTTCTGAGCCTTCATGTCTGTCGTGACATCCCTGCCGGTAATCAGGCTGTATCTCTCAAGGAAGGAAAAACTCATGCTGACTCTTTTGTCGTTTATATATCCCGTCCCATCTATATGATTTTCTATATCGCTTACTGCCTCCTCATACGGCCTGACGGAGAAAGGAAGATCATCAAGGCTCTCAAACCTGTTTTTCTCTGTATAGAGGACAGCTTCTTTCTCTGTAATGAGCATATAGGCATAGAAGACAGGATTATGAGGAATATCCGATGCTCTTAAGTTAGTAAGCCATGCTATGTCGTCGAGAGAGGAAATGAATGTCCAGTGCGCTCCTTTCTTTTTTATCTCAGCGCGCACTCTCTCTATCTTATCCCCGCACGTTTCTCCTGTAATATCATCAGAAAGCATAACCACAGGAGAAAAAGGAACAGGAGATCGGTCTGTCCAGACAAGAGAAAGGATGTCTTCTGCAGCAATCAGGGACAGAGGAGAGAGAGCTTTTTTCATCTCCCTGTATTCTGAAATCGATATTTCAGATGAATCCACTGCAACTGTTGCCTTTTCTCCCTCTTCTCTCTTTATGTACTCAACAGGATCCGGATCACTTGTCCCGCTCTTCATCAATATTACGCCATGCTTCTCTATTTCTCTTGCTGCCTGAATGAAATATCTGCTGTCTGTGAAAAGGGCTGCGCTTTTCTGTGTTATTACCACGCTTCCGCTGGAGCCGGTAAACCCAGTCAGGTACTCTCTTCCCCTCCACCTGGGAGCGACATATTCACTCTGATGCGCATCGCTTCCCGTGATGTAGAATGCATCAATGTTTCTTTCTTTTAACAGCTTTCTCAGCTTTTCTATTCTTTCCTTTATCATCTTTTCTGCCTCTTTTTTCTGCAAATAATATAATACCAAGTCCCAGAATAATCATCAGGAAGCAGAAAACCTGTCCTTTTGATATATTCAGCCAGGACGTGAACAGCGCTATATTGTCACTTCCCTCTCCAAGGGACAAAACATAGCCTATATTCCTGTCAGGCTCTCTGAAATATTCGATTATAAAACGGAAAAGCCCGTAAAAAAGGAGATATGCTCCTATTATCACACCATCCTTTGTCTTTCCCTTGATCCTGAGGGGTCGGAAAATGAACCAGAGAATCAGGAAAAGTACTATTCCCTCAAAGAAAGCCTCATAAAGCTGGGCAGGATGACGAGGAAGGTTTATCATATCCCCCGGTGAATAAAGGAGGCCAACCTTGTCAGCTATCTCCCTTACCCAGGCCTCATTTGTCGAAAATCTTTCTGCTGTAGGGAAAATCATTCCAACAGGAGAATCTGTCACTCTTCCATAGAGCTCTGCATTTATGAAATTTCCAAGTCTCCCGAATGTGTATCCAAGAGGAATAGATGCGCATACAGCATCTGCTATCTGCAGAAAGCTCTTTTTGTATTTTCTGGAAAAAATCCATCCTCCCAGGATGCATCCTGCAACTCCTCCATGATAGCTCATGCCGGGAAGGCCTACAAACTGGCCATCCTCAAAAGGCCAGAATATCATCCAGGGATGTGTCAGATAGTATGCCGTATCACTGTAGAACAGACAGGAAAAGAGACGTGCTCCGACAAGAAGCAGAAGTATTGCTATGAAATACAGACTGTCCCTCTCGTCATTTGTCATTTTGAGGATTCCGTCCCTTTTCATCTCATATGAAAAAAGTATGTATGATATGGCAAAAGCCACAACATACATGAGCGCATACCACCTTACAGGAAGGAATGAGAAAACATAAGGACTTATCCATGAGGGGTAATTTATGTACAAAAGCATAGATGAATTATAAAATTTCACTCATTTTCATTCAACTTGATGAAAGAGCGGTGAAAAAGGATTATCATCAGAGCATGAAGAAAATATCATGCATGATGCTCGTATTCTCTCTTTTTTCATCGCTCTTTGCATATGGAGAGAAAGAATCCGCATCCTATCAGAGCACATATTCAGCAAAGGAAGAGAAGAATATAAGCGAGATTCTCTATTCTGTCAGCAACCTGTATTCTTTTCTTGATAAGAATTTCCTGTATGAAATAGATAATGATGAAGTCAGCGATGCCCTGATTTCTGCTCTCGTGAACAGCCTTGGCGATGAGTACTCTTATTTTGTCAAAAGCGATGAAGCTGATGATTTTGAGCAGGATTTAAATGGAGAATACTCGGGAATCGGAACATATGTGTCCAAGATGAATCCCGCTTTCATAGATGCAAGCAATCCAGAGACATACATGCTCAAGATTGTGTCCCCCTTCCCAGGCGGTCCTGCTGACAGGGCAGGCCTGATGAGCGGAGATATGATCTTCTCAATAAATGGAGAAGATATTACAGCCATGGATGCAGATGAGGCTGCAAAAATGCTGAGGGGCAAAAAAGGCGAGGAGATGGTCCTCGGAGTCTACCGCAACGGCCTCGAGTTCAATCTTACAGTAGTGCCGGAGGATGTTGTCACTCCAAACTCTGCAAGCACTGTTCTTTTTGATGATATAGGATACCTTGCTATCTCGACATTCAATGAAATGACCGCAGAGAGCGTGAAAGAGCATCTGAAAAACCTTGAGAAAGCAGGAATATCAGCCCTCATAATAGATTTGAGGAACAACAGCGGAGGAATTGTTGATGCAGCTCTTGAAATATCTGATTTCTTCCTATCAGAAGGAACGATGGTGAGCCTCCGCTATAAAGACAGCTCCGGCAATCCAGATATAAGATACACAGCAAACAAGGAGACCCTTGTTTCTTCATCCACTCCTGTTGTCATTCTTGTGAATGGAGGAACAGCAAGCGCCAGCGAGATAATGACTGCTTCCCTTGCTGACAACGGAAGGGCAACAGTAATCGGAAGCAATACGTTCGGAAAGGGAATAATGCAGACTGTTATTCCTTACAGCGGTGGATTCGTCCGATTCACAAGCGCTGACTATTATACTCCAAATGATGTAAGCATCAACAAAACCGGAATCCGCCCTGATATAGAGATTCCAGAGAAAACTCTCAGCGAAGAAGAGACAAAAATATATGTGGATATCATAAACAACGGGGAAATCGATGAGTTTATAAAAGAGCATCCTGCATACAGCTTGGAGAATGTAGAGCTTTTCGTATCAGGCTATAGTGAGGAGATAGACAAGACTTTCCTTTCCCAGCTGATCCAAAGCGAGTATATCTACAGGATGCCTTCTCACGAAAGACCTGTTGTCTCATATGAGTATGATGATGTGCTGAAGGCGGCACTGAGCTTTCTTGGAAAGGATATATGAGAATATTTCTTTTGAACGAGAACAAGATTGACGGAAAAGAGTATGTGCTGAGCGAAAAAGAAAAGAACTATCTCTTTTCTGTCCTCCGCCTTTCACCTGATACAGTCTTCAAGGCAAAGGATGGAAAAGAGAACTACTATGATGCCTCATTCTCTTCCTCCTCCACTCTGACTCTCACAAAAAGTGATGATATGTCATGCCTGCTTGACAATCTCTCATCATATAAAGGGCGCTTTGTTGATATAGATCTGTTCATAGGAAGCCTTAAAGGCAGGAAGAATGAAAGCGTGATCAGAATGGCCCAGGAGGCAGGAGTCAAGAGCATCACTTTTCTCCAAACAGCTTTCTGTGAGAACAAGAAGATGACAGAACATGAAAAGGAAAGACTTTTTCTGATAAAAAAAGAAGCTGTACAGCAGTCAGGAGCAAGAAGCGCTCTCCTTTTCTTCTCTTCATTCAATGATGCTGTAAAGAGCGCTGAGGGAAAGAAAATAATCCTTCATCAGGGAATAAGAGCAAAAAGCTGCAACCTTTTTTCTATCCTATCTGAAGATGACAGCCATATTTCCCTCTTCATCGGACCGGAAGGAGGTTTTTCTGACTCAGAATGCCTTCTTGCTGAGGAAAACGGCTTTTGCCCGGTTTTGCTCAACACAAATATTCTGAGAAGTGAAACTGCAGCAATCTATGCTCTTGGGGCTATAGAAACCTATCTGAACAAGTGACACTAAATATGTACACACTCCTGCTTATCTAACGGAAACCTAAAGAAAGAAAATATATGGAATTAAATGCAAAATCATACAGATGTCTAAATTTGTGAATAACTCTTGAAAAACTCTCTTTTTTCACAGTTTTCCACCACTATAATTTATATCAGTTTATTATATAGGTTTCATTTAAAACACGACATTGTATCGCTAAGCAAGTTATTATGTTATAAAGAATTGACACTATTCTATATTCTGTAATATTCATGAGGAAAAAAGAATCAGGAAAACGCTTTTTGACAGTTTTTCACACTCCTGTGGAAAACCTGTGGAAAAGTAGGTGAAAATGCCATATATAGTGCTTTTTTTCCGATTATGGAGTACACTCAGAATATGGCTGTATACGGAATTGGAAATCCGCTGATAGATTACCTTTGTTATGTTGGCGATGAGGACATCTCATCACTTGGTCTTTTCAAGGGAACAATGAATCTGATTGATTCTGAGAAAAGAAATGAAATTATCGATCACATCAAGAATCTAGATATCAGGTATTCCTGCGGAGGAAGCTGTCCAAACACCATGATAACTCTTCGTTCTCTCTCTGTTGAGACAACTCTTGCAGGAGGAATCGGAAGGGATGAGCATGGGAAAATGTATAAAGACAGGCTTGATGAACTTGGTGTCAAAAACGAGCTTGTCGAGAACCAGTGGCCAACAGGCACATCCATCATCCTGATAACTCCGGACAGGGAAAGGACAATGTGCACATATCTGGGCGCAAACAGGTATTTCTCAAAAGAAAATGTGAATATGGAGAGTGCTCTGAGTGCGGATATCTTCTATTTCACTGGATACATGTGGGATACAGAAAGCCAGAAAGGAGCAATAAAGAGCGTTCTTGACAAAGCAAAAGACAGAAACATGAAGATAGCCTTTGACATAGCGGACCCTTTTGCTGTCGGAAGAAACAGAAGCACTTTCTATTCCCTTATAAGGGACTATATAGACATTGTGTTTGCAAACAGCGAGGAAGCCAGATATCTGTTTGACAACTATGATGCATATGAATGCGTCAAGAACATGGGTAAACTTGCTCCTGTTGCTGTTGTGAAAAACGGCAAGAAAGGATCATTCGTCTCAGACAACGGGAATATCTATTCTATCCCGCTTTATGGAACCACCAGCCCTGTAGATACAACCGGTGCAGGAGATACGTATGCATCAGGCTTTTTATACGGAGTTGAAAAAGGTTTCGATATGAAGACATCTGCCGAAATAGCCTCATACCTTGCAGGAGAGATAATAAGCCAGATGGGAGCACAGTTCTCTAAAGAAAAAACAGAGGAAGTGAAGAACTACATAGAGAAGAACTTTTAAGGTTGACAAAGAAAAATAAAACTGATAATTTATTGATAACAATTATTAATAAGATGAACAAAAGAAACACTCTACAGAAAGATATAACATTCCAGACTATAAAAGAAATGCATGATCATCCTACTGCAGAGGAAGTGTATTCTGCTGTTCACATCAATTATCCCAGCATCTCAAAGGCAACCGTTTACCGCAATCTTGCAGATTTAGAGGAAAGCGGTGCAGTAAAGAGGATAAGAAAGGTTGGAAGCGGCAGCGACCGTTATGACTGCAACACTTCCTTCCATTATCATGCAAAATGCTCAGAATGCGGAAAGGTATTTGATGTAAATCTCGATATCAGGGAAAATTTGCTTTCTTTGGCCAGGTCAATGTATGGGAAAGTGACTTCCTATGATATAATATTCAATGGCATTTGCGCACATTGTGCACAAGAGGAGAAATAAAATGGAACTCAAAGGATCAAAGACAGAGAAAAACCTTGCAACAGCATTTGCAGGTGAGAGCCAGGCAAGAAACAAGTACACTTACTATGCTTCTAAGGCAAAGAAGGAAGGATATGAGCAGATTGCAGCTATCTTCCTTGAAACAGCAGAGAACGAAAAAGAGCACGCAAAGCTCTGGTTCAAGCTTCTTCAGGAAGGCGGAGACATCCCTTCAACAGCTCAGAATCTCAAGGATGCTGCAAGCGGAGAGAACTATGAGTGGACAGATATGTATGCTCAGTTTGCAAAAGAAGCTGAAGAGGAAGGATTCACAAAAATCGCAGCTCTCTTCAAAGGTGTTGCAGCAATCGAGAAGCACCACGAGGAAAGATACCTTGCTCTTTTGAAGAATGTTGAGGAAGGACTTGTATTCTCAAGAGAAGGAGATATGATCTGGAAGTGCAGAAACTGCGGTCATATCCATGTTGGAAAGAAGGCTCCAGGGGTCTGCCCGGTATGTGCTCATCCTCAGGCATATTTTGAGCTTGTTGGACAGAACTACTGATAAAGTCTTATCAAAAGCATTGGCTGCACATCGCAGCCATTTTCTCTGACAAAAAAAAGCAGGGTGCCATTCAGACATCCTGCTTCTTCTTTTTTATTTGACCGGTATTATTCTTACCTGCTTGTAAAGGCCTTCACCCTCGCTCTTTGTATCAACGCCTTCCATCTCATTGAGTGCTGTATGCACAAGACGTCGCTCAAACGGGTTCATAGGCTCCAAAAGCTTGCTTCTGCCGCTTCTCTTCACATACTCTGCCTGACGGAGGGCATTCCTTACAATCTGCTCCTCATGGCGCAGACGGTAGCTCTCGCAGTCAATCACTATCTTTGAATCCTCATCGATATTGCAGGCATAGATGTTGGCAAGAAGCTGAATCGCATCGAGGTTCCTTCCCTTTCTGCCAATCAATATGCTGCTTGACGGGCTGTCTATGCTGATCTTGATCTTGTTGTCCTTTCTGCTTGTAATCTTCGCATCAACCTCATAGCCCATCTTCTCTATCATCTGCTTTACAAACTCAAGAGTCTTTCTCTCCAGGTCATTCTCTGCTTCTAGCTCCTCATCCGGCTCTGCATATGACTCGTTTATATCCTCGACATTCTCTTCGTTATCTGAGCCATAATAAACCCTGACCTTGACATATCCTTTCTTGAAAAGAGTCTTCTTCACCTCTTCAAGAACCTCTACATAAACTTCCCCGTCTTTCAAATTGAGCTCTTCTTTTGCTTTGCTGAGAGCTTCTTCTTCATTTCTACCTTCAAAATCTTTATACATAAGCTTACCTTCTGTTTCTCTTTTTTCTTGCAAGTCTCTTCTCTTCCTGCTGCTTCTGGAACTCCTCTTTATACTTTGTTCCCTTCTTTTTGTTCACATAAAGCTGTGTTCCCATCGTGATGATGTTCATGACTGTCCAGTAAACAAGAAGTCCGCTCGGAGCATTGTAAAGGATGAAGAAGAATATAATAGGCATTCCGTATGTCATGAAATTGAGCATTCCCGAAGACTGTCCTACTCCGCTTGTAGCGCTCTGAGACAGCTTCATGCTGAAAATCATGCTGACTGTGTAGACAATCGGCAGAAGATGTATCTCATTTCCAAGAAGAGGTATACGGAAAGGAAGAGTGAATATTGTCTCCGGTGCTGAAAGGTCTGTGATCCAGCCTGGAATGAACATAGCGCCACGCAGCTCTATATTCTTTGAAAGAAGTCCGTAGAATGCGATGAGAATCGGGAACTGTATGAGCATTGGCCAGCATGAGCTCATCGGCTTGATGTTCTCTTCCTTGTAAAGCTTTGCCATTGCTGTATTCTGTGCCTGAGGATCATCGGGATATCTTTCCTTTATCTCATTGATTTTGGGAGCAAGTGCGCTCATTCTTGCTGTTGAATCCTGGCTTCTCTTTGTAAGAGGATGGATAAGGAGCTTGATTACTATTGTCATCACTATGATTGCAATACCGTAGTTAGGTATTACCTTATAGATCACTGACAGGCAGAATCCGAGAATCTTCTCAAGCCAGCTTAGCCAGCTGGAACTCATGCTCTCCTTTAAGCGGTGATCTTTTAGTCCGAATACGTTTTCATCCTCGCTGTCATAACGGGAAAGCTCGCCTGCATCCTGAGGCCCCATATAGAATGAGTAAACATCTGTTACAGAGGAAGATGAGCTGGAAGATCTTGTTATGTAGATATCATTTTTCTGAATAATTCCTTCTTCCTTGCTTTCAACTGTTGTTGTATATTCCTTTATGCTCTGCTTGTTCTCAGGAATTGCAATCAATGTGAAATATTTTCCTGTAAGGTCAATCCAGTCAAGGTATTCATCCTCTTCCTCAAGATTGTCATAAACATAGGCATTGTCTGAATACTTTACGTTGCTTACTCCGCCCTTATCAGCTCTGAGAATATTGACTCTTCTGTAATCTCCATAGCTTGTATTTATCTCTTCAAACTCAGGTCCAATCTGCGGTCCGAAGTAGATTGAATACATGCTGCTGTTTTCGGAAAGAGGAATACTGCTTCCATCAGCTGTTTTGATATTTACAACCATCTGGATCATATATTCATCATTTGCAGGAACTGCAAAGATTTTCTCAATTGTGAATTCCTTTCCGTCTGTTGTGATGAAATCACGGTAGAATCTGATCTGTGTTATTTCTGAATTGGCAGATTCACTTATTGTGTAATTGAATTCAGGATCAATAGCAGAAGTCCTGTCATCTGCGCTGTAGAGCATGTAAGGATTTACATCCCCTTCTTCCTTATAGATGAACTGGGAAGGCTCTCCGTTAAGCTTGTGATTCTTTAATATAACACTGGAAACTGTAGCACCTTTTGTATCAAAAGTGATTTTCATGACATCGTTTTCGATATCGAAGGTACTGTTTGCAGGATCATTTCCATAAGCTGTGAAATCTACTCCATAACCGGATGGAACATCAGCAACGACTGTCTGTTCAACTTCAGTTTCTGTAACTGTATTTTCAACCGGAGATGAGAAGAATGTTGCCTGGATGAATGTGCCTGCGATGATTACGATTGTGGCAAGTACTATTGCCAGTACTGTATTCCTATTCATTATTTCTCCTTTAATAGAAAAACGATGTATACGGGAAAGTAGGAATAGGAACTCTGCATGAAGAGAAAATAGGAACTATTTCCGGATAATCCTGTCCAATAGAGAATGAAAATCGGACTCAAGCAAGGAAAAACCGGAAACCCTCCCCGGATACACTACTAAGATGATATCAAGTCCATCGCTTTGCTCACCATTTAAGTCTGAGTGCCGTTTCTCCCAGTTTCTGAAAATCTCTTTTGCCTGTCTTCTTATCTTGTTTCTCTCAACAGAATTTCCATATTTCTTTGCCGGGATAACGATGAACCTGTCATAAGAAAGATTGTTTGAGAGACTAATTAATCGCATTCCATCCAGGTTATATCTTCTTCCCTTGGAAAAAATGCGATTAATGTCTTCTTTTTTTCTTAATATCTCTATCTTAGTAAGGCTTCTTCTCATCACTGACTGTGAGGTTGTGTCTGCCCTTTGCTCTTCTTCTTGCCAACACAAGGCGTCCGCCCTTTGTTGCCATTCTTGCTCTGAAGCCGAATTTTCTTGTTCTTTTTCTCTTACTCGGCTGGTAAGTTCTCTTGCCTTTGTAACTCATGAGTATACTCCAATTTCATCGCTGTAAAAGCGGTATTTTTCAATTTAAATAAAGACAAAGTAGTCCAGTCAAAGAATTTAGCAAAAATAAGGCGTCCTTGTCAATAATCACAGATTTCCATGATTTATTCATCGCTCTGCTATTATCCTGATGTAGCTTACCTTGCTTTCCGGATATTTTTCATTGAATTTTTTTATTATGTTTCTTTTGTTGATCTCAACAATTGTCCTGACAGAAGAAGAGCTTATGCTGATCAGCAAAGTTTTTTTGTCAACACCGGAAAAGGAGCAGAGCTTTGAGAGGTTCTCTCCTGCTATGTATTCCCATTCATTCTCTTTCACGCTTCTTCTCTTCTCAATCTTTATATTGAGCTTTTCCATTTCAGATGTGAGAATTTCCTTTATATCCTTATAATACTGACTCAAGGCGGTACTCTCCGTTTGATACATTAAAGTATCTCACATTTTTCTTGTCCTCTGAAAAATAATTCTCACGCGGAAGAAAAGTAAAAAAAGCCTGTGAATAAGAATCCAGCTCATCAAGGAATCTTGCTCTCTTCTCATCATCAAGTTCAAGAAGGACATCATCCAAGAGAAGAAGCGGCTTTCTTGAACTCTTTTTTGTGAATATTCTGGCTTCTGCAAGACGGAAAATAAGAGAACAGAGCCTGAGCTGCCCTGTTGATCCGCTCTGTACGAAATTTCCGTTGCTGTCCTTTACAACAAAGCGGTCACGATGGACTCCTGTTGTGGTTGTGAGCATAAGCTTGTCTGTTTCTCTCTTTTCTTCAAGTATTCTCACAATATCATCAGCGCTCTCAGCACTTGACCAGGATGGCATATAGCTTATATACAGATCATTCTTTCCGGCTATCTTTTCAAAAAGAGAAGGAAAAATTTCATTGAATTCATCAACAGCCTTCTTTCTCTCACTCATTATTTCAAATCCAAGAGCTGCAAGTTTTCTGTCATATATGCTTAACAGCATGTATTCCTGGCTTTTTATGGCCATATTCCTTTTAAGCAATATATTTTTGTAGTTTCTCATCAGAGTTAGAAATGATGGAAGATAAAGGCTCATAGTCTGATCAAAAAACCTTCTTCTCTCACTCATCTCTCCACGGATGAAAGCAAGGTCCTCATGAGAAAATATTATGCATGGAAATGCACTTACAAGCTCTTTTCTGTCCTTTATTTCCTTATCATTGAGCCTTATGTTTCTTTTTACTCCATCATAGAAAAAGGAAATGTTCTCTTTCAGACCAAGGTCACTGACAAAATCTGCTTTTAAAAAGAAAGAAGGATTTTTATGCTGTATTGTTTCTTTAAGTGCGCTTGTCTTGAAAGATGAACCATAGCAAAGAGTGTATATTGCTTCAAGGAAATTTGTCTTTCCCATTCCATTTGATCCAAGAAGAACAATATCCTCACAGTCAGTGTCTACTTTCTGCGAGGATATGTTTCTGAAATTCATTATTTCTATATTAATAAATCTCATCAGTTCTGCATTGGCATGATTATGTATATATAATCACTTTCCGGTTCACTTATGATTCCTACAGCGCTCTTGTTTGAATTGATCAGCATAGCTATGTTCTTGCTGTCAATCTTCTTTATTGATTCAAGAAGAAACTGTGAATTGAAGGATAAAAGCATTTCCTCCCCCTCGTAAGAGCAAGGAACTATGTTCTTTATATCTCCATTTTCATCCTCTCCGCTTATCATGATTCCATCAATATTGAGGTTGAAAAGAACTTTCCTGTTCTTAAGCTCAATCATAGCAGAGATAAGAGAAATCGCATTTACAAGAGCATCCTTTTCGCAAGTGACTGTATACTCAAAGCTTGAAGGAATGACTTTCTGGTAAACAGGATAATTTCCGCTTACAAGAAGAGAATATATATAGTGCCCTTCAATGTTTGCATAAACACACTGATCCTTTATTGCAATTGACAGTATTCCATCTCCGCTTCCTATGCTTTTCAGATTATTAAGGAATGAAACAGGAAGAATGGAAGGTGTGAAGGAAGGAATCTCCTGCTCAAAGGCTCTTTTAACACATGCAAGCCTCTTTCCGTCAGTTGCAACCATAACAAGCTTTCCATCTTCATTTCTTTCCATGAAAACACCTGTAAGGAAATGTCTTGTCTCTTCTTTTCCAACAGCAAACGCAGTCTTGTCTATCATATCGAAGAAAGAGCTCTGTCCGATATTGAAGAATTCAAGGTCTCCTCTTTCATCAAGAGAAGGGAATTTATCTGCACTTATTGTCCTGATATTCATCAAGAAGCTGTTGTCCTGACTGTTTTTTACAGAAAGCTTCTCGTTTTCCTCAGATATCTCAAGATCAACTTCTCCGTTAATGAATTTAAGAACATCAAGAAGCTTTTCACAGATTACTGTTGTTCTTCCAGGGACAATTGTCTCGCATGGAAAAGAAGATATAAATCCGTTTTTCTGGTCAGTTGCCTTGATTGTAAGACAGTTATTGTTGTTATCAAGAAGAATATTGCTTGTAATTGAAAGAGCATTTCTTTTTGTTGTGAAGTTAAGAGCATATGAAAGCTCTCTTCTCATGTCTTCGCATTTTGCAAGAAATTTCATTTCGACTCCTTTTATATCTACTAAGATAGATAATACCTAGTAATAGTAGTAGTATATGTGAAATTGGTGGAAAAATGAACTATTTTCTTTAATTTTAATAAAATAGGCTGTGGAAAAAATTGTTAATAACTCAAAGATTTTTCACAGTTTTCAACAGCCTGGATTTTAGCTTCGTTAATTCCTTTTAAATTATTAACTTAAATGAAGAAGTTATCAACAGGATATAAACAGGTTATCAAACAGTTATCAACAGGTTTTAAACAATTTTTCCACAAAAAATCTAGAAAGCCTCTTTTATTTTGTTTATTGCTTCTTTCAGGCTTTCATCACTCTCTTCCGCACTTTCTATCTTCTTTATTGCATAAACTACTGTGGTATGATCCTTTCCGTTGAAGAAGTTTCCAATTTCAGAAAGAGAAAGATTTGTGAGTGTGCTTGCAAGATACATTGCAATATGCCTTGCTATGGTGACTGTCTTGTTTCTGCTTTTACCTTTTATCTCATACTCAGAAATACTGAAATACCTGGAAGTCTCCCTGATTATCTGGTCAATGGAGACATCATTGTTCTTGATCATCTGAACCGGGATGAAGTTCTTTATATGTTCTGCAGCAATTTCTTTTGTTATCTCTTTTCCTACAAGATTAGAAAATGCCTGGAGAGTTGTTATTGCGCCTTCAAGATCCCTTACATTCGTATTTATGTTCTGGCATACGAATTCAAGAACCTGATCTGAAATAGAGAAGTTTAGGGCCTGGCACTTCTTCTTTGCAATTGCCATTCTTGTTTCATATTTTGGAGGCTGCAGGTCGACATTAGTTCCTTTTCTGAATCTTGTGATAAGCCTCTCATTTATTCCTACAAGCTCACTGATTGGTCTGTCACATGTGAAGACAACCTGTTTGTTCTTGTCTGTAAGCTCATTGAATGTATGGAATATCTCTTCCTGTGTAGATTCCTTTCCTGAAAGAAAGTGTATGTCGTCAATCAGAAGCACATCTGCAGATCTGTATTTCTGCTTGAACTTATTGTTAGCTGTCTTTGCTGAGATTGCATGAATAAGCTCATTTGTGAAGGTTTCAGCAGTTACATATATGACTTTCATTTTAGGATTATGGGAATATATGTAGTTCCCGATTGCCTGGATAAGGTGGGTCTTTCCAAGCCCTACTCCTCCATATATCAGGCATGGGTTGTAGCTTGTTCCGGGATTTTTTGCAATTACACGTGCCACATTCGCTGCAAAGAGATTGTTCTCTCCGATAATGAAGTTGTCAAATAAATAAGAAGGATTGAGAGTTTCGTTTTTCTTTGTTTCCTGTTTGACTTCTTCCTTCTTTTCAGGAATGCTTTCAGCCTTTTCCTTTGCCCTGTCCTTGTCTATTGAAAAAGTGCATCTGATATGGCGGTCCTCAAATTCGCTGAGAGTGTTCTCGACTTCAGTTTTGCACTGCTTGTCAAAATTGTCCTTGTAGAACTGGCTGGAAAATGACAGTTTTATGCTGTCATTATCCTCAGAAACATACTCGGCATTCTCTAGCCATCTTTTCTTTGTTCCAGGCAGCGATGCAGAAAGCTGCTCCTTTGTTTTCAACCATGAATCCTTCAACATTGTTACTATCTCTGAACAGCTTAATTTTAGACAAGAAATCAAAGGAAAACAACATAAAAAGAACAGCTGTGTTGATTTTCTTACTAACTGTATCTGATGTAATAAATTATATTATGTTTCTATTTCAGACGTTTCCTTGCATTTATTTTTTTAAAATGATAAAATTACATATATTCCGGGTTTTACCCGGATGTGTTTTTCACAGCAGATAATAAAGGAAAAAAATAATGACAAACAGCGAAGAAATGAAAAAGAAGGCTGCTGAATACACAGGACAGGAAATCAAGGTCCTGAAGGGGCTTGAACCGGTTAGAGAGCGTCCTGGAATGTATATCGGATCAACTGGTATTGACGGCCTTCATCATCTTGTTTATGAAGTTGTGGACAACTCCATTGACGAGGCCATGGCTGGCTTCTGTGATATGATTGATGTCTCTCTTTCCTATGATGAGGAAGGAAGGGAAATCTGCTCAGTTCTTGATAATGGCCGCGGTATTCCTGTAGACATGCATCAGACAGAGAATAAAAGCACTCTTGAAGTTGTTCTTACCCAGCTTCATGCCGGAGGAAAATTCGACAATGATGCGTATAAGGTCTCTGGAGGACTTCATGGAGTCGGAGTATCATGTGTGAATGCTCTTTCTGACATGCTGGAGGCAACCGTATACAGGGATGGAAAAGCATACAGACAGACTTTCTCAAGAGGAATACCTGTTACAGATGTGGAGACTGTTGGAGAAGCAGATAAGACAGGAACATTGATCAGATTCACTCCTGATTTCTCAATCATGGAGAGAAACAGCTTCAGCTATGATACCCTTCTTGCCCGTTTCAGAGAGCTTTCATTCCTCAATAAAGGGATAACGATAAGGATCACAGACAACAGAGGGGAAGAAGCAAGGACTGATACACTCCACGCCGAAGGCGGACTTGCAAGTTTTGTAAAATATCTCAATGAATACAAGACTACACTCTTTGAGCCTATTTATTTTGAAGGCAGGAAGATGATTGAGTCTTCAAAGAAAATGGTGGCAGTTGAGATAGCAATCCAGTACAACGACAAGTACGATGAGAAAGTCTATACTTTTGTAAACAACATCAATACAAGGGAGGGTGGAACCCACCTCATCGGATTCAGGACTGCTTTATCAAGATGCATCAATAATCAGCTGAAAAAGAATCCTAAGTATCTCAAAAAATATTCAGAGAACCTTGAGGGAAGCGATATAGCAGAAGGTCTTACAGCCATAGTTTCTGTAAAGATACCAAGCCCTCAGTTTGAAGGACAGACAAAGATGAAGCTCGGTGATTCTGCTGTAAGAGGAATCGTCGACTCTCTTGTCTATGAGAATCTGAACAATCATTTCGATGAGTTCCCAGATGAGATAGACAAGCTTCTTGATAAGGTTACAAGTGCCGCTATCGGAAGAATTGCCGCAAGAAAGGCCCGTGAGAACATAAGAAAGAAAAGCGAGGGCGGCGGACTTCCTGGAAAGCTTGCAGACTGCTCTGAAAAGGATCCGGCAAAATGTGAGGTGTTCATAGTTGAGGGTGATTCTGCAGGCGGAACAGCAAAACAGGGAAGAGACAGCCGTTTCCAGGCAATCCTTCCGCTTTGGGGCAAGATGCTCAATGTAGAAAAAGCACAGGAAGCAAAGGTTCTGAACAACGACAAGCTTCATCCTGTGATTCAGACAATCGGGGCAGGAATTACCAGATACAACGAATCAAAAAGCGATCATGATGAGAAATCTGAAGATGAGAAAACTTTTGATTTAAACAAGGTGCGATATCATAAAATCATCATTATGGCTGATGCTGATGTCGATGGATCCCATATCAGGACATTGCTGCTTACTTTCTTCTTCCGTTACATGAAGCCTCTCATTGAAGCAGGATATGTGTATTTCGCAATGCCTCCTCTTTATAAGATCACAATCGGAAAGAAAGTGTTCTATGCATATCAGGAAGAGGAAAAGAGAAAGATAATAGACGAATATGCGCAGGGAGATGAAAACAAGGTATCTACACAGCGCTATAAGGGTCTTGGAGAAATGGAGAAAGAAGAGCTCTGGGAGACAACCATGAATCCGGAAACAAGAATGATCGGTCAGGTTCATCTTTCAGATGCTGAAGAGGCAGACAGAGTGTTTTCCATGCTTATGGGCGAGGATGTCGAGCCAAGACGAGAGTTTATCGAGCAGAATGCTACATATGTAAGCGTTCTGGATGTATGAGGAAGATTATATGGATGAAAATATTCAGGAAGAACATCTTGGAAAAGTAATACAGGCAGATCTTTCCACAGAGATGAGGACAAGTTATCTGAATTATGCTATGTCCGTAATCATCAGCCGAGCTCTGCCTGATGTGAGAGACGGTCTTAAACCTGTACACAGAAGAATTCTTTACGATATGTGGGAAATCGGGCTTAAGGCCGGAGGAGCCACAAAGAAGTGTGCCCGTGTTGTCGGAGACGTTCTGGGTAAGTATCACCCGCATGGGGATGCATCCGTTTATGATGCTCTTGTCCGTCTTGGTCAGGATTTTTCCCTCCGCTATCCTGTTGTAAAGCCCCAGGGAAACTTCGGCTCAATTGACGGAGATCCACCGGCTGCAATGCGATACACAGAGGCAAAACTCAGCCGCCTTGGTGAGGAAATGCTTGCTGATATCGGAAAGGATACGGTCGATTTCATGCCTAACTATGATGAGTCTACAAAGGAACCGGTAGTGCTTCCATCAGCCTTTCCCTTCCTTCTTGTAAACGGCTCATCCGGTATTGCTGTAGGTATGGCAACAAACCTTGCACCTCATAACCTTAAAGAGGTTGTTGATGGAGCCTGTGCATTAATTGACAATCCTAACTTAAGCATATTAGAGCTCTCTGAGTATATAAAAGGCCCTGATTTCCCATCATACGGCATCATTTGCGGTAAAAAAGGAATAATGGATGCTTTTACTACCGGAAAGGGAAAGATAGTAATCAGAAGCCGTTATGAGATAGAGGAAGCTCATGGAAGAGACAGAATTGTCTTCACAGAGATTCCTTATCAGGTTAACAAGAGCGAGCTTGTAAAGAAAATAGATGAACTGAGAAAGGATGATGTTATAAAGGGAATTTCCCAGGTACGGGATGAGTCCGGACGCGATGGAATAAGAATCGTTGTAGAGCTCAAGCAGGATGCTGTAGCAAATATCGTGCTCAATATGCTTTTCTCAAAGACTCAGCTGCAGGCAAACTTCAATGCCTATAATCTTGCACTTGATGGCGGTGTTCCTCGCCTGTTCAATCTAAAGGACATGCTTTCCTGTTATATCAAGCACAGAGAAGAGGTTGTCACAAGAAGAACAAGGTATGATCTGAAGAAAGCTGAAGAGAGGGCACATATACTTGAAGGTCTTAAGATAGGCCTTGATAACATTGATGAAGTGATCAGGATCATCAAGGAAGCTGAGGACAATGCCGTTGCTTCTCTTGAGCTTCAGAAAGCATTCTCTCTTACTCAGGTTCAGGCAGATGCCATTATCGACATGAAGCTTGGAAGGCTTTCTCATCTTGAGACTGAAAAGATTCTTAATGAACTTGCTGATCTTGAGCAGAAAATCATCTATTACAAAGATCTTCTTGCTGATGAGAAGAAGATCCTTGCCGTAGTAAAGGATGAGCTGATCAAAATCGGTGAGACATATGGGGACAGAAGAAGGACTGAGATATCAGAAAGAGAGCTTGAAGATTCCTCCCCTGAGGATTTCATCAAGAAGGAAGAGGTTGTAGTCTCTATTACCAATAAAGGATTTGCAAAGCGTATTCCTATTGATGAATACAGAGCTCAGAAGAGAGGCGGGAAAGGAACAATCGGAGCAAAGCTTGTTGACAATGACTTTGTCCAGCATCTCTTCATCTGTTCAAGCCATGATATCATCATGTTTGTCACAAATCTCGGCAAGGCATATTATGTCAAGGCTTTTGATATCCCGGAAAATGCGAAGACAGCAAAGGGAACAAGCATCAAGAGCATTGTACAGATTGACAACAATGAGAAGGTCACAGCAGTAATTACATTCCCTGAGTTCGATGAGAACGAATACATCATGATGCTTACAAGAAATGCAGTGACAAAGAAAGTAAGACTCAATGATTTCATAAATGCAAAGGTAAGAGGCGTCAAGGCAATCATTCTCGATGAGGGTGATGAGCTTGAAAAAGCAATTTTTGTCAACGAATCAGATGATGTCATGTTCGTGACAAAAGAAGGAAAGGGCCTTAGAACAAGTGCAGATAATGTAAGAACCATGGGCCGTGGCACTCATGGAGTGAGAGCAATGAAGCTTTCTGATTCTGATGAAATCAGGGGTCTTGTAAAAGTCAGTGATGATAAGGAAATCATCATGGTTACAGAAAACGGTAAAGGCAAGAAAGTAAAGTTCTCTGAATTCATGGCACATGGAAGAGGAACAATGGGTCAGAAGATCTATACCATTGAGAAAGGCGAAAACGGTATTGTTGATGCCTTTGCTGTATCAGATGACGATGATATCATCATTATCACAAAGAAAGGACAGGCTCTAAGAATCCATGCAAAAGATATCTCTACTCAGGGAAGGAGCGCCCGCGGAGTAAGAGTAGCTGCTTTCAAGAAAGCAAATGACAGCATAAATGCAATGGCTATAACGAGATATCAGGAAGAACAGGAAGAGGATGAAGTCCAAGAAGAGCCTGAGGAAAACAGTTAAATCAAACGGGGCCTGAAAAAGGCCCCTTTTTAAGCAGAAAAAAACAACAAAAATATACCCTATTCTATAGTAGAAAATAAGAAAATTTTTCAAATATTTTTGTATCTATATATAGTAATTTTAAACAAAAACCTTCATTTAAACCTATTTAAATGCATATTTTGGAAAAAAGATATTAAGATGTGAATTTAAACCGGAAAATGGCAGACCTGAAAGGAAAATTGTCAATTTTAGTTCGCATAAATATAGACAAATTTGCCAAAAGAAAAATAAGAGACCGTTCCACGTGAAACATTGCTAATTTAAGAAGATATAAAGATTTTGTTTTTGTGAAAAATAAATTGAAGTTAAAATTGTTTCACGTGAAACATGTATGTGTGATAGAGATTTTGTTTCACGTGAAACATCTGGCTTATTCTGCTGCGTTGATTACAGTCAGATCTGGGTCTACTGCTTCTCTGAGATATCTCTGTACTCCATTTGAGAGTGTGATCTGGCTCATTGGACATCCGGCGCATGCTCCCACAAGGCGTACATAGACATTTTTGTCTTCTACTCTGAGAAACTCGATATCTCCCCCGTCATTCTGCAATGCGGGTCTGATTGCATTTATTGCTTCTTTTATCTTTTCTACCATTGTTTTCTCCTGTGTATACTTTATATTATTCCACATACTCTTTCAAGTTGTGTATCGACAAATATATTTTATTAAATTAAAATGAATTACATGAAAGCTCATAAGATTATATTCTTTAACCAGAAAGGAGGAGTCGGCAAGACGACTGTATGTGTCAATATAGGGTCATCTCTTGCTGAAATGGGTTATAAAGTTCTTCTTATAGACTTTGATTCTCAAACTAATCTTACAAGCTCTGTTTCTGGAGATGGTAGAAAAACAACGATTTATCAGATTATATCTGGAGAGAAGAATGCTAAGGATGGTATTCAGTCTACAATATGCAATAATCTTTATCTCATTCCTGGCTCTGTTGATACAGCAGGGCTGTCTGTAGAACTGGTCAATGAGAATGAAAGAGAATATTATCTAAAGCATGCGCTGCGTGAGCTAGATGATATGTTTGATTTCATTTTGCTTGACTGCCCCCCTGCATTGGGTCTTGAGACCATGAATGCCTTGGCATGGTGTGAATATGTGATTATTCCATTACAGTGCGAATATCTTGCAATGGAAGGCTTGAATCTTCTTATGAAGACAATAAACAGTGTAAAGAAGACATTCAATCAGGATCTTAAAATCATGGGAATTGTTTTCAATATGTACTCGAGAAGAAATCTTCTTGATCAGGATGTTGTAGATGACGTTTCCTCTTATTTTAAGGATCTTGTGTTCACTACTATTATCCCCAGAAGTGTCAGACTCTCAGAGGCTCCAAGCCACGGGCTGCCGATAAATGTCTATGAAAAGAGCAATAATGCAGCAAAAGCATTCAGAGCTCTGTCAAAGGAGGTTGTTGATCGTGCAAAATGAGAAAAAACATGGACTCGGAAGAGGAATGAAATCCCTTATATCCGGATATGATGTCGATACACAGATAAATAATATTATCAACAGGGTTGCAGAGAAGCCTTCTGATGATGTGAAGGTGGAAGCAGCAGAAAGAAAAGAGAAAAAGGAAACAGAGACAAGCGTTACTATAGATAGTAACAAAGATAAAATACTTCTCCTTCCTCTTTCTCTGGTTTCTCCTAATCTGAATCAGCCAAGAAAGAACTTTGATGAGGAAAGCCTCAACGAGCTTGCGCAGAGCATAAAAAACCATGGAGTCGTTCAGCCTATCATAGTTGATGAATATGCTCCAGGAAAATATTCAATTATTGCTGGTGAAAGAAGATACAGAGCTTCTTTGCTTGCCGGGCTTGAAAAGATTCCTGCAATTGTGAAGAGTTTTACTGAGCTTGAGAGAATAGAGGTCTCACTGATTGAGAATGTTCAGAGAGAAAGTCTGAATCCCATAGAGGAGGCATGTGCATATCAGTATCTTGTTCAGAAAAGCGGATATACACAGGAAGAGGTAGCAGCAAAGGTCGGTAAATCCAGATCAGCAGTTGCCAACTCCATGAGGCTTCTTTCTCTTCCTGACAGCATAAAGGATGATGTTATCAGCTCTCTCCTGACTCCAGGACATGCAAGGGCAATACTTTCTTTGCAGAATCCTGCAGATCAGGTCCTTTTGAGAAACAAGATTGTGCAGAAGGAGCTTTCTGTAAGAGAGGCTGAGGCTCTTGCTGAAGAGTATAACAAAGGCAGGAAAATCATACAGAAGAAGAAAGAGACCAAAAAGGACAGCGAGGTCTCTTTTGTTGAAGAGAAGTTCATCACAGCTCTTGGCGCAAAGGTCGAGATAAAGGGAAGCCTCAACAGAGGCAAGATTCTTGTAAGATTCAGAAGCCAGAAAGAGCTGGAGAGAATATATTCGTTCCTTGCAGATGGCGAGGAACTCTTTGAGGAGTAATGTTTTGGATAAGGAAAAACTTGAAAACGGAATTTATGCAAAGATCGAGACAGAAAAAGGGGACATACTCCTGTCTCTTGAGTATAAGAAATGTCCTATGACAGTATGCAATTTCATAGGACTGGCAGAAGGAGAGCTCAACGTTGAGGAGAAGGGAGAGCCTTTTTATGATGGGCTGTCTTTCCATCGTGTAATCAAGGATTTCATGATTCAGGGGGGCTGTCCTAAAGGAAATGGCACAGGTGGCCCTGGCTACAGATTCCCGGATGAGTTTGATTCATCACTCCGTCATACAGGGCCAGGCATTCTTTCCATGGCTAATGCTGGACCTAATACAAACGGGAGCCAGTTCTTCATAACACATGTTGCAACTCCATGGCTTGATGGCAAGCACACAGTCTTTGGACATGTTGTTGAAGGGCAGGATGTTGTCAATGCAATTGAACAGGGCGACAGAATAAACCATGTTGAGATTATCAGAGTCGGAGAAGAGGCTAATGCCTTTGATACAAGCGGAGAAGCATTCAGCAATTATGTTGAGCAGGTTGAAAGCGCACAGGCAGAGCTTGTAAGAAAAGAAAGAGAGAAGATTCTGAAAGAAATTGATAACCGATATCCTGATAAGACAACTACAGCATCTGGCCTGATGTATGTTGTCAACAAAGAAGGTGATGGAAAAGGATGTCCTAAATATGGACAGAGCGTTACTGTGCATTATCAGGGAATGCTTCTTAACGGAAAGATTTTTGACTCTTCAATTGCGAGAGAAGAACCTGCTGTATTTAGAATCGGGCAGGTGATTGAAGGCTGGAATGAAGCCTTGCAGACAATGAGCAAAGGCGAAAAGAGAACCCTGATCATTCCACCAGAGCTCGGATACGGAGAGTATGGCTATCCTGGTATCATTCCACCAAATTCATACCTTGTTTTTGATGTGGAGCTTCTTGATTTCTGATGAAGAATAAGAATCTGAGATACATTTGCTCGTCTTGTGGACATGTTGAATCAAAATGGATGGGACGCTGCCCTGAATGCGGGCAGTGGAACTCCTTTGAAGAGGAAGTTATTGTCAAAGAAGTAAAAAACAAGAGCAATGATGTAATAGATCAGAGTCTGAGAAAACTTTCAGATGTATCCTCCTCTTCTTCAATTCGACTCTCTTCCGGCTTTGATGAGCTTGACAGGGTGCTGGGAGGCGGCATCATGCTTCCTTCCTCTGTAATTGTCGGAGGTGAGCCGGGAATTGGAAAATCAACACTCATGCTTGAGAGTCTTGCCCGTATATCAGAAAAGGATTCTGTTCTATATGTCTCTGGGGAGGAATCTCCTGTACAGGTGAAAAGCCGTGCAGAGCGTCTTGATCTTGATTGCGAGAATATCTATATATACAGCAATACAAACCTTGAATCTGTTGTTTCTCAGATAGAGAAAATAAAACCAGCTGTTGTCGTGATAGATTCAATCCAGACACTGTTTTCTTCTGAAGTGGAATCAATCCAGGGAACAATAACTCAGATAAGAGCCTGTGCTTTGTCGCTTTCTCTTCTGGCTAAAAAGCTGAATTTCTGTGTGTTCTTCATAGCCCATGTGACAAAGGATGGAAACATAGCAGGCCCGAAGATTATTGAGCACATGGTGGATACTGTGCTTTATTTTGAGAGTGCTGAAAACGGAATCAGGCTTTTAAGGACATCAAAGAACAGATTCGGCTCTGTGGATGAGATTGGCTTCTTCTCTATGGATTCAAAAGGTTTGCATGGAATAAAGAATCCTAATGAAATTTTTATCATGAACCGGGAAGAAGATAATCTGCCTCCTGGAATTGCCTTTACAGCCGCAGTTGAAGGTACAAGAACTTTCATAATAGAGCTCCAGGCTCTGGTTGTTCCTGCAAAATCAGGATTGCAGAGAATATATTCAGATAAAATAGATATTTCACGCGTATCCCGTGTCGCTGCAATTCTTGAACGACACATCGGTCTTCATCTTTCTGATAAAGATATTTATGTGAATATTGCCGGGGGAGTAAAGGTCAAGGATGTTTCACTTGAGCTCCCGCTTGCTCTTGCAATATACAGTTCAGCTTTTAACAGAAGCCTCAGTGAGAAGACAATATCCTTTGGAGAGCTGTCTCTTGCAGCTGAAGTCAGAAACACTGCCTCTTCTTCACGCATGATAAAAACAGCCAAGGATGCGGGATTTGAAAATATAATATGTCCTTACGAAAATAAAAAAGATGGCAATCTGAGAGTCAAAACCCTCAAGACTGCCATTAAGACGGCTTTTGCCTTAAGATAGATGAGATATAAGGAAAGGAAAAGCTACAAAGGATCCTATAACGCTTCCAACGCTTGAAAGCAGGAATACAGTGAGAACGTGAAGGATTCTGTTCTTATACCACCCCCTCAGCTTTGCCGCATCATCGTTCATGTTCTCAAAGTCCTGAACTTTCGGCTTTTTGAAAGTTGCTTCCAGAACGCCTGCAAACATTCCTACTCCCAGCACAGGATTAAGAGCAAAGAAAGGTGCGGTTATTGCACTCAGCAGAGCATTGAGTGGATGAGCTAAAGCAAGAACAGAGAATATGAATGTCATTCCAGCACATGCAATCATCCAGTATACGAACATCATCAGGCCCTGCTGCCATCCGGTGCTTATTATTCCTGCAATGACTATGATGACTATGATGGCAGGAATGATGTAAGAGAGAGCCTTTGTATATGTTTTTTTAGGTGGAACTTTACTGATCTCTTCAAGATTGTCAGAAATCTCGTTTTTCTCCAGAGCTTCCAGTGTCTTTATGAATCCTCCTGTGTGTCCAGCTCCAATTACCGCAACTTTATTCTCTCCCTCTGCCTTGTACACGCTGGTTGCAAGGTATCTGTCTCTTTCATCTATAAGCACTTCTTTTACAGAAGGAAGCTCTTTTGCAATCTCCTTCATCATTGATTCAAGGGAATCCTGTTTTTTCAGAGTCTCGAGCTCCTCCTCTGTCAGAGCCTCATTTGAGAATGCGGCAGAAAGAAGGGAAGAAAGGAGCTTTATCTTGTTCCAGAGACTGCTTTTTGCCCAGGCTCTTTTGAAAGTCACCTGAATGTCCCTGTCGGCAAGTGTGAGAGGAATATCATTTTCCTTTGCATATTTTACAGCCGTAAGAAGCTCTTCTCCCGGTTTTATTCCAGTCTGTGCTCCCATTCTCTTTTGAAAGGATGCAAGGGCCGTGTTTGCCAGAAGGAAAAAGCCTTTTCCTTCTTTTAGGACTTTTCTGATATCCATGCTCTTGTAGTCCTTTTCCTCACTCTTGCTTTTAAGTCTTGATGAGTCTATTTCAACACAGATCCTGTCCGGCTTTATTTCTTCTATTGTGCTTTCAACGAGGTTTACGCTTTCTGAGGAGACATGTGCTGTCCCGATCAGTGTAAGGCGTCTTCCATCATTGAAAGTTATCTTATGGAGCGTATCGCTAATTTTCTCAACAGTCATCATTTTCCTTTATTGGGAGGAAGGCCTGCAATACAGTTTCAAGCACGCTTTCCTTGAAAAATCTTATATAAATATAATTGATATCGGGATTTTGAGAAAGAAGAGGGGCAATCAAAGTAAAAAGATCCTTTTCCTCGGGGATGAAAAGAAACTGTTCGAAGTAATAGGACCCTTCTTTTATCCCTGTTTCTTCATCTTTTCTTTTTATTTCAGCTTCTCCTTTTTCTACCCTGGCTTTTTCTTCTTCATCCAAAGGCGTCTTTTTACCGGAGCTCTTTACACTAAGATCTGCTCCATAGTCCTTGTATTCTACATTAAGACATAGGAATATGTCTGTTCCCCGCTCTGCTTTTATGATCTCCTGAAGAGCAGAAGAGTATGTATAGTCCTCCTTTTTATAATAAAGAGGAGTGATCAAGGTGAGTTTGTTTATTCTTCCGCTCATTTAGTTAGTATTCCTTTCTTTTTGTTTTTAGCTTTTATCGGCATAAATCAGCACCCCTGAAGGGGTGCTTGTGTGTTTATTTTCTTTCTGCGATGTATTTCTTTAAAAAAGCAACCATGCGTTCTGCCGATTTTGCTTCGAGCTTCTCGTTCACAGAATGGACATCAAAGAGGTTAGGGCCTATGGAAACAGACTCCATCCCTTTCTTCCTCTTGTTGATTATTCCGCATTCAAGGCCGGCATGAATTGCTGTAACAACAGGTTTTTTCTTTGTTATCGCCTGATATTCCTTCACAAAATTCTTTATAAAGGCACTCTTCCTGTTTACTTCCCACTCCGGATACCCGTCATCAGTTACGCATTTGAAGCCGAAAGAAGAATAGTAATATTCCAGAGCTTTCACATGAAGGGCCTTCCTGCTTTCTGTGTTGCTTCTGACTGAGTTGATAACTGTAATACTCTTCCTGTCTGTTGTCACGATAGCAAGATTGTTTGATGTGTCGACAATTCCTTTTATCGCAGTGCTCATGTATCTTACACCGAAAGGAGCAGCATAGAGGGCTTTAATTATCTTCATGCCCTTCTTTTTCTGTATCACGGCTTCTGCTTTTTCAATTTCTCTGAAAGAGATGCATACATCAGGATCACTTGCCAGAAGCTCTCCTTTCACTTTGCTGTTTATCTTCTCAATCTTTTTTGAGATATCAGAATTTGTAGCAATGACAGCTTTTGCAGAGGATGGAATGACATTCCTTCTTGTACCGCCTTCAATTGAGACAAGGGAGAATTTTCCGCATTCCATAACAGCGCGGGCAAGAATGTTGGTGGCATTTCCTCTTTCCTTATGAATCTCCCCGCCGCTATGCCCGCCAAGGAGGCCGGATACACTTATCTCATATGTGTGCAGCGCCTTGTTCTCCTCTCTTTTGAAAGAGATGGTGCTTTCAAGATCTATTCCTCCTGCGCAACCTATGTAAATGACATTTTCTTCTTCGCTGTCGAGATTGATCATTTCTTTTGCTTCAACCTTGTCTGGATCAAGATTGAAAGCACCGGTAAGGCCGGTCTCTTCGCTTACCGTGCAGATCAGCTCGATCTTTCCGCTCTTGATGCTCTTGTCTGTCATGACTTCAAGCGCCATGGCAAGAGCAATCCCGTTATCAGCTCCAAGCGATGTGTCTTTTGCCATGACATATTTGCCGTCAGTAACGATCTCAATCGGATCTGTGTCAAAGTTATGAGAGCTTCCTTCTTTCTTGACGCAGACCATGTCCATGTGTCCCTGAAGAGCAAGCGGTTTTACTTTTTCATAGCCTGTATCTGCCTTTTTTGTTATGAAAACGTTTCCAATATCATCTGTTGTGCTGTCAAGACCGTTTTCTCTGGCAAAGGAAAGAAGATATTCCCTTATTTTCTCTTCCTTTCCGCTTTCACGGGGAACAGAGGATATCTTCTCAAATATTTCCCAGAGTCTTTTATTCGCAAAGTTATCGTACCACATCAGAACACCACCCTCTTTATCTGCATTGTTTTCTCATCAAGAAGCACAAGATCTGCCTTGTATCCGATTTCTATCTTTCCTTTGTTTTTAAGGTCATAGATTCTTGCAGGAGTAGTGCTTGTCATCTTTGAAGCATCATATACAGAGCATCCCCAGTCAAGTGCGTTTATAAAGCCTTTGTACATGGTGAGACTTGAACCCTGAATAAGCTCCGGTCTTCCTTTTGTCACCCAGAGACCATTGTCTATCTCGACTTCGACATCGTTTGCATAAAACGGACCTTCTTCCTGCTCTGTCGGTTTGAGCGAGTCTGTTATGATGCAGACCTTTTCGCTGGTCTTTGTATCAAAGATGTATTTTGTAAGCTGTGGATTGACATGAAGGCCGTCTGCGATGATTTCGCAAGTCATGTCTGTTGTAAGAACAGCTCCAACTGTTCCCGGCTCTCTGTGAGACAGCCCTCTCATGGCATTGAAAAGGTGTGTGGCATGAGTAATGCCAGAGTTGTAGCCGTGAATGGCCTCAGCATATTTGCAGTTTGTATGTCCCATGAGAAGCACGACACCCTGTCTTTTTGCCTCTAAAGCAACCTCCTCGATACCGGGAAGCTCTGGGGCAATGGTCATTGCTTTTACAAGGCCATCTCCTGCATCTAGATATTTAAGCAGCCATTCAACGCTCGGATCCTTTCTCCCAAGAGGATTCTGTGCGCCGATTTTATCCGGAGAGATGAAAGGCCCCTCGATATGTATTCCGGCAATCTCTGCTCCCTTTTCCTTTCCTTTTGCCTCACTGACTGCTCTTATGCTCCGGATCATCTTTTCTTCTGTGTCTGTATATATGGTGGGGAAGAATGATGTTATACCGAATCTGATGAGATTCTCGCTCATCTTCAAGATGGAGTCTGCGCTGCAGTCCTCGGTACCGTATCCTCCAAAGCCGTGGATGTGCGTGTCTATGAAGCCCGGCAGGACCACAGTTCCGCAGCTTTCTGCAGAATTCTTTATATCGGATATGACCCCGTCTTCAATTGTAATGTCAAACAATGACTTACCCGTTTTAGTATAAACTGTTAATCCTTTTAGTATTTCTCTCATAGAGAGAAGTATATCACATAAAAAGGAGAAGTAGAAATGAAACAGATTGTTGTATCTCGCACTTTTGTTTTAAACTGAATTTTATGGAAGAGAAAATACTGCTTATCATAAATCCGAATGCATCAAAGGGGAAAGCCAGGACTAAGGCAGAAGAGATAAAGGATTTCTTCAAGAGCAACAATAAAGACATCCATACAATATTTACAGAGCATGCCGGGCATGCGGAGACTCTTGCCTATGAGGGCTCTCTCTCCGGCTATGACACAATTATCGCCGCAGGTGGAGACGGGTGTATAAACGAAGTTGCTAACGGCATCATGAAAGCCGGCGGAAAAGCTAAGATGGGTATAATTCCCATCGGAAGAGGAAATGATTATGCCTTTGCGCTGAATATTCCATCAGATGTAAAAAAGGCATGCAGCCTAATAGCAGAAAGAAGAGGCAAAAGAGTGGATGTCGGCCTTGTAAAAGGAGGCATGTTTGATGAAGGCAGATATTTTCTGAACGGTACAGGCTTTGGTTTTGAGCCTCTTGTAAATTTCAAGGCGATGGAATACAGGCACATAAACGGAATGCCAAGCTATGTACTTGCTTTCATTTGCATACTGCTGAAATGTCCTCGTCCTTATGACATTGAACTCGAGACTGACAGAGAAAAGATAAGGCTCAATACCCAGCAGGTTTCTGTATGCATAGGACGCCGCATGGGATCTTCCTTCATGCTGGCTCCTTCTGCTCTTGTTGATGATGGATATTTTGACATTTTGTATACAAAGCATCCTTTCCGCTCTTTCGGCCTTATAAAAGCCGCTCTCGCGTTCATAACAGGAAAGCATGTGAATATGAAGAGAGACTTTGAAGTATACAGGGCAAAGGAAGTGAAAATAAGAAGCGAAAGAAGCGATATTGCCTGTCATGCAGACGGAGAAATAGTTGCAAAAGGGAATGGAAAAGACTTTGATGTATCGCTGCTTGCGAATGCTCTTTTCGTATACTGTTAGGAAACAAAGAAAAAATTTCATATAAATTCTTTATTTGCTTATATTGCAACATTTAGTCTTAAATAAATTTTAATTGACTTTCCCCCTTTCGTAGTTTATTCTATATAATGCGATTTTAGGACAAAAATTTCAGCTTTTTGTCCGTTTTCGGGAGCTTTTTGTGGTTAAAGATTTTGTTCCAAAAGTGCATTTTTATGACCAGGACTTTGTTGATATGTATGACCGTACATGGGTCTGGCTTGATGAAGTCTGGAAGACCCGGGAAGAGAATGCAAAGTTTGAAGAAGGCTTCTTCACACATGACGGAGAAAGGATAAGTCTTTTCGATACGCTGCTTTCTTCTCTGTTCCTTGTATACAGCAATCAGACATACAGTCCGTATTCCATGGTTGATTATTTCTATTCGCGGCAGGAAGCAGATGGCGCTATCAGAAGCTGTTATGACATCGCAGATGACAGTGCTGTGGATATCCCGGACAATCCTGAGGGGCTTTCCCTTCCTCTTTTCCCTTATGTCGAATATCTTTTCTATCACAAAATCGGAAACAAGAAGAGACTCAAGGACATTGTCCCTTATTTGGAAAAATACTTCACATGGATGAAGAGATTCCAGGATGAAAACGGTCTTTTTGCAGTTCCTCCTGCTGCAAGCGAGATGCGCAATTTAGAGCGAGAAGGTGCAAAATATTTTGTAGATTATAATGCTTTCATGGCTCTCAGTGCGCTCTATATGTCGAATATCGGAGATGTTCTTAACGACAAGGAGCTTGCTTTCAAGTATAAGAGAATTTATTTCTCTCTTAAAACCAGAATCAACTCGCTGATGTGGGATAGTGAGGACGGCATTTACTACGATCTTGATGAAAACGGGCAGAGGGTCAAGAACATGCATATCGGTGCATATATGACGATGCTTGCTGAAATTCCTAATGTCGAATATGCAACAAAGATGATTGCAAAGCTCAAGGATGAAAATGTTTTCGGTCTTGATAATCCGTTCCCTACTGTACCAAGAACAAGCAGATACTTTACTGAAGAAGGAGAGGGATACCGTTCTTCTGTTGCATCCTGGATCACATTCTTCGTAATAAAGGGATTGATTAACTACGATTCATATATCTTTGCGCGCGAGTGTGCATTGAGGCATATGTATTATATTCTTGACACTCTTCATCCGGATCAGGAAGAGCTTGGGGATACGTTTGAGTTCTATAGGCCATCAAGCGAGGGAGAAGCTAAAAGTCCGGTTGGAAACAGGAAGCGATTCCTCCCGTCTCTTGGACTTATAACGATAACGCTGATGATAGAAAACATAATAGGGCTCAATATATCGCTACCTAAGAAGACTGTAGACTGGACTCTTCCTGTTCTTGAAGAGATGGGAATTGAGAAGCTCTCCTTGAAGAAGAACAACATCACGATTCTGGCAAACAAGAATATCAGGGGATGGGAGATAAGGCTAGAGAGCGAGAAGCTTTATTATTTCACAATAGAGATTCTGGAGGAGAACAAGAAGAAAACTCTTCCGATTCCTTCTGGAAAATGTTCGATGCTTATAGATAAGCTTTAACAGATTGCCTCCACCCGGAGGCATATTCTTTTCAACGATAGCAGGAGAACTTTCCATAGGTTGAGGTTTTTGCAGAATCCGCAGAATCGATACATGACCAATTATGATTAATAAAAAAGAGCAGGCTTTTAATCCTGCTCTCTGTTTTTCGTTTGAAACGATTACTGCGGCTGCTTTCCGATATAAGCAAGGATACCGCCATCAACATAAAGAACGTGTCCGTTGACGAAGTTTGATGCATCGCTTGCGAGGAATACAGCTGGTCCCTGAAGATCTTCTGGCTTGCCCCAGCGGTTTGCAGGAGTCTTTGCAAGGATGAACTCATTGAAAGGATGACCAGGAGTTCTCAGCGGTGCTGTCTGCGGTGTCTCGATATATCCAGGTCCGATACCGTTGCACTGGATGTTGTACTGACCGTATTCAGATGCGATGTTCCTTGTGAGCATTTTCAGTCCGCCCTTTGCAGCAGCATATGCGCTGACTGTTTCTCTTCCGAGCTCGCTCATCATTGAGCAGATGTTGATAATCTTTCCATGTCCTTTTTCGATCATGTATGGAATACATGCTTTTGATACGATGAAAGGAGCGTTGAGGTCAACATCAATCACCTGACGGAATTCACTTGCTTTCATCTCTAGCATAGGAATTCTCTTGATAATTCCTGCGTTGTTGACAAGAATGTCAATGCTTCCCATTGTCTTTACAATGTCAGCGGCTGTTTCATTCACAGCATCTTCATTTGTGACATCGCATACATAGCCCTTTGCTTCAATACCTGCTTCCTTGTAAGCAGCGATTCCTTTGTCAACGAGCTCCTGCTTGATGTCGTTGAAGACAATTTTAGCTCCAGCCTTTGCAAATGCAGAAGCAATTGCAAATCCGATTCCGTAAGATGCACCTGTAACCCATGCAACTTTTCCCTCAAGGGAGAAATCTTTCATTTCCATATTATTATGCCTCCAGTTGGTTTTGTTATCTCAGATCTTCTGTCTTGATCCAATCCTGATCATCATAAGCTCTGTTCTCACCGCACATTGCCCAGATGAATGTGTAGTTTGATGTTCCGCATCCAGAGTGGATTGACCAGCTTGGGTTGATTACTGCCTCATCATTGTGCATGACGATATGTCTTGTCTGGTTTGGTTCACCCATGAAATGGAATACGACATTATCATTCTCAAGATCGAAGTAGAAGTAGACTTCCATTCTTCTTTCGTGAGTGTGAACCGGCATTGTGTTCCATACACTGCCTGTCTCAAGGTGTGTAAGGCCCATTGAAAGCTGGCAAGTATCAAGGACATCCGGATGAATGTACTGATTGATTGTTCTCTCGTTGCTTGTCTCCTGTGCTCCGAGATGCTTGTGAATGGCATTCTCAAACGGGATGTGCTTGATAGGATAAGCACGGTGAGCCGGAGTTGTGCAGATATAGAACTTTGCCGGCTTTGCAGAGTCAGCACTTCTGAATGTCACCTTCTTGCAGCCCATTGGAACGTAGATGCAGTCAAAGTGATTCATCTCGTAATCCTGACCGTCAACATTGACATATCCCTTTTCTCCGATGTTTATTGTTCCAAGCTCTCTTCTTTCAAGAAGGTACTTGACGCCGAAATTCTTCCATGGGTCGATATTCTTCTCAATATCTAGAGTTTCCTTTACCGGCATAGCTCCCATGACAACGATTCTGTCGACATGTGAATAAACGCATGAAACATCATCTGCGCGGAAGATGTTCTGAATGAGGAACTCATCTCTGAGCTCTTCTGTTGTCATTCTCTTGAAAGGCTCCTTGCCTGTTGAATAACGAATGTCCATATTTTTTCTCCTATTTGAAATTCCTGAAGTATTTATCATAATCTCCATTGCTTCTTTCGTGTATTCTTCTCACACCTCCGTTAAGGTGTGCAGAAAGAAGCGCAGGAAGATCCTTTTTATCCATGGTCTTTATTATTCCGAGCATTTTGACATGTTCTTCGTAAATGGATATGAAATCCTTGACCTCGACTATGTCCAGCATTCTCAGCCTCGTATAATGTACGGAATCCTGAATCATGTTCCAGATATACAGGCAGTTCATGTCACGGAAAAAGAGGGAGTGAAAAGCTGTATCCAGATTGTAAAAGTCCGAAGCATTGAAGGAAGAAGAGGAAAGAAGAATCTCCTGCTTCCTCAAAATATGTTCCAGATCCTCTATCAGGAACAAATCTGCCTTGTTTATGAATTCTGAAATCACCCTTTCTTCCATTACAGAGCGGAGGAATATCATCTGGCGGGCAATGGAGTAGTCAATCAGGGATACCTTTGTATACTGATAAGGCGCAATGTCAATGAGATCCATATCTGCAAGGCGCTGGATTGCTGTTCTTACAGGTGTGCGTGAAGCGTTGAAGCGTTTTGTAAGCATGTTTTCTGATACTTCCTCGCCCGGTTTGAGAGTGAGGTCCAGAATCTCCTTTTTCAGCGTATCGAAGATAATGCTGGCTGTATCCTTGTTTATGTCTGCCCTGATGTTCATCTTGACTATAGTGTAAGTCAGGAAGAGAGAGTTGTAAAGAAAAATTTTATACAAATTTTAATTTTGTATACAAATTTAAATAAAGTATTCATTTTTTCAGATGCATTATTTCTTGACGAGAAAGGACTTATAGAGGCGGTCTTAGAAAAATATTACACTCTCTTGACAATACTTTGTAATATAGGTACAGTGTTAAAGCAATCGACGCAGGGTAGAGCAGTTGGCAGCTCGTCGGGCTCATAACCCGGAGGCCGTAGGTTCGAGTCCTACCCCTGCTATATCACAAATTTGTGTTCATATATTCAGGCTGACGGAAAGTCAGCTTTTTTATTTTCTTTTTTCTTCTTTTTAATGTAGACTTTCCCTGTGAGAAAAATAGCAGTTCTTCTTTTTGTCTTGGTGTTCCTCTTTTCTTCCTGCTCTTCAGAGAAAGAAGAGGAGAAGACCTTTACTGCAGCGTATGCCGAAAGCGTGAGTTATATTGACCCTCATAAGAATTCCTCAAGGATGATGAGGGATATCTATATGCATATATATGAGACGCTTTTTTCCCTTGAAGGGGAAAATCTTGAAATGAACATAGCAGAAAGCATCTCTTTTTCAGATGATGGGAAAAGCCTGGAAATTGCAATAAGAGACGGTATCCTCTTTTCCGACGGGACTCCTCTTGAGCCATCTGATGTTGCTTTTTCTCTTAACAGATGGGCAGAAAACAACGCCAATGCTCTTTCTCTTTTAGGAGACAGCCGTTTTCTTTACGATGATGACACTGTATACGTAACATCTTCAAAACCCTTATACAATATTGTTTACATGATGTCTTCAGGGACTTCTTTGGCTGTGATAAGCAAAGAAGAGGCGCTTAGTGAAAACAGGTATTTGCTGCTTGATGAGATAACAGGAAGCGGTCCTTATGTCCTTTCTTCTCTCGAGCCGGGGATATCGTGCACTCTTGAGAAGAATGAGAATTACAGGAACAAAGATGATGTGTTTTTTGACAGGATAGAATTTCTTTCTGTAAGCGACAGCAACATGCGCCGCTCAGGCCTTGAAAGAGGCGAATATGATTTCATTACAGAGGTGATGAGTGAGGATATTTCCTCTCTTGAGGAGAATGAGGATGTTGTCCTCATCAAAGGCGAGGAGAGCGAGAGCATTGCTCTGGTGTACAACAAGAAAAGAGGGATAGCCAGAGAAAAACCTTTCAGGCAGATGATCTCCCTTTTGGTAAACAAGAGCGATGTGATGAATGCCATTTATGGGAAATACGGATGGAGGGCGGATTCTGCTTATATGGAAAAACAGCAGACGTCCTTTGTCTTTTCCGGAGATCCTTATTATGAGAAGAACATAGAAGAAGCGGTTAAAATCCGTGATGAGCATGGCTATGAGAATGAAAAAGTCAGGATTCTTGTAAGCAATCTTTCGAATCTGGATAAAGCCGCTCTTGTCATAAAGCAAAGCCTTGAAGAGATAGGCCTTGTTGCAGAGATAGAGGTTCTGGACTGGACGGGCTTTCTTTCAAGAAGGAATGATGAGAACAGCTTTGATCTTTTCATCTCTGCCTTCTCCACAGTTGCGCTTCCTCAGATGAAGCAGTATCTGAACCCCTCATATGCAGGATGGCTTGAAGATGAATATCTTGCATCTCTTATTGAGGAGATGAACAGGGCAGAGGACATGGCATCTCTTTCTATGATATGGGAGGAGGCTCAGCGCTATTTATGGGAAAACTGCTATGTCACAGTATGTGGACACTACAGCACAATAAACGCTCAGAGAAGCAGTATCGACGGTGTGATAATAAGTGAGGGTAACAGATTCTACGGTGCCAGCTCTGATTCTTAAGAATGTCCTGAAGATAATAACGGCTCTTCTAATTGTCTCTTTTCTTGTGTTCCTCCTGCTGGATCTATCCGGTGCGGATGCGGCTGTATATATCAGCGGAGACAGAATTGCCGCAGGGGAAGAAGCAATAAGGGAGAACCTTCTTCTGGACCGGAATATCTTTTACCGCTATTTCATCTTTCTTTTGAACTTTGTGTCATTCAGCTGGGGCGAAAGCATATACGCTGAGGATATAGCAAGTCTGATTTTCTCCCGCCTTCCACTTACTCTTTTTTTATCACTCTCCTCTCTTTTTGTTTCTCTTGTGATCTCGATACTGCTTGCTCTTTTTCTTGCCCGTAGCAGAGCCTCCCGTGCTCTTGATGTATATTCTCTTATAATCTTCTCTCTTCCTCCGATGGTTCTTGCTCTTTTTCTTGCACTCCTTTTCTCTATACGCTTTCCGCTTCTCCCGATTTCTGGAAACACAGCAATACCAGTTGCCGTTCTTTCTCTTATGCACTCAGCTCTCTTTATGAGGATATTCAAGAAAGAGGTCCTTTCAGAGCTTGATAAGGATTATGTAAGAACAGCTTTGAGCTATGGCAAAAGCTGGAAGAAAATAATGAGTACAGATGTTTTCAAAAATGCATCGAGAACTCTTTTCCCCCTCTCCTTTTCTTCTTTCTCATCAATGCTTCTTGGTTCTGCTGTTCTTGAAACGATGTTCTCTTTGCCTGGTTTTGGCTCTCTTATTGTATCTTCTGCTATGGCCAGGGATGTCAATCTCGTTGCAACTGCAGTGATGCTGATTTCTCTTTTTGTAAGCATCCTTTCCCTTCTTTCCGATATCTGCCTTTTTTTTCTGGATCCTCAGAGCAGGAGGAATGATGAATAAGAAGAGAGCTTTTTCAGTTGCAATCCTCATTTTCCTGCTTCTTTTTTCCATGTTTTTCTCAAAGGAAGAAGGGATAGATTTCTCAAGGAGCTTTGCCCCCTTTTCTTTTTCTCATCCATTCGGGTGCGACGATATGGGGCGTGATTATGCTTCTCTTGTTGCTCTTGCCTTGAGGAACACATTCGTGTTCTCTTTTTCTGTTACGCTTTTTTCCCTTGTTTTCTCTTTTATCGTGGCTCTTGCTGTCCTTCGTTTTCCATCTTTTCTTGTTTTTCTCAATGCTCTCAAAAGCATTCCGAAGGTGCTTCTTGTCCTGTTCTTTGTCTCCCTCTGGGGCAATGGGGTTGCTCCGCTTTTCATAGCAATAGCGGCAGCGGAGATAACGGACAATTCTAGAGTCCTTTATACGAAGATGCAGAATATCAGAGAGAAGGAGTACATAAAGGCTGAGCATATGCTTGGAATAAGAGGGAAGAACATAGCTTTAAAGCACTATCTTCCCTCCCTACTTCCCATTATGGGTGAGCTTGCACTGACGGTTTTCTCCGCTGCAATTGCAGCAGAAGCATCGCTTTCTTTTTTATCCCTTGGACTTCCTGCTGAATATGTAAGTCTAGGAAAGCTCATGAGCAGCGGTTACAGGTATATATTCTCACATCCTTCTTTGATAGTGCTTCCATCTCTTTTCATATTCATGCTTTCTCTTTCTTTATACCTGGCCAGGGAAAGCCTTAAAGGCTGACCCTGCCTTTGAGAGAGCGTGAAAGAGTTGTCTTGTCCACATAGCCAAGATCCCCGCCGATCGGCAGGCCGCTGGAAGGGCGGGTGATTTTCAGGTCTTCAAATTTCTTCAGTGCTTCCTTGATGAAAAGGGCGGTGGTATCTCCTTCTTCTGTGGGATTAGTCGCAATTATGACTTCTGAAAAGGAGCCGTTTTCAATTCTGCTTACAAGTTCTCTTATCCTAAGCTTGTCCGGCGTTATGCCCTTAAGAGGATTTATGGCTCCTCCAAGTACATGGAAAAGGCCGGAATATGCTCCGCTGGATGCTATTGTCAGTACATCCTGAGGCTCCTCGACTATGCAAATTATGCTCTTATCCCTTCCTTCATCAGAGCAGAAAGGACATTCTTCTTCTATATATGCTCCGCAAACAGGGCATGGATGAATTTTATCTTTAAGAGTCCCAATTGCCTCAGACAGTGCCTTGTTGTAGCTTTCATCGCTTTTTATGAGAAAATATGCAAGGCGCTGGGCAGATTTCTCTCCCATTCCGGGAAGTCTCTTTAAAAGAGATGTGAGGTTAGAAACAGCATCCATCATAAGAGTGCACTCTGTGCCTGAGTCTGAAGCTCGGCCCTCACTTTCTCGACAGCATCGTTGAAAGCGCTTTTAAGCAGGGTAGGAAGTGATGATATGACATCTTCCTTATACAGTCCTTCGTCTATCTTTATGCTGCTTACAAGGAAATTTCCCTTTATTGTCACTTCAACCAGGCCGGCAGCTGCAGATCCCGTGACTTCAATTTTCTCCACCATCTCCTGCACTGATTTCATTTTCGCCTGCATTTGACCCAGGTTTTTCATCATTTCGAATGGGTTCACTTTTTATAATCTCCTCTTCTTTCATCTCAACTGCTTCTCCTGATCTAAAGACATCCAGGACAAAGCGTGTGTCGTTTCCTGTTTTTCTCTCTTCTTTCTCGAGGGCTTCAAGACGCATGCTGATGCTCCTAGCCAAAAGGTCAGAGAGGATTTTTTCTATCATCCTTCTGCTTTTCTCCACAGCCTGAAGGGCAAGTGTGGAAGAGAAGGTGAATGTGACTGTGTTTTCCTGTTGAGAAAAGGATGCAAGTTTCTGAGAAAAGAATCTTGCCTCTGCATTCATTGCCTCTTCTCTCAGCGTTTCTATAAGAGAGGACAGAGCAGCTTCATCAAAGACCTTTTCTCCTCTTTCTTCTTCCTTCACCACATTTGCTTCTTTTGAAGACAGGAAATGAGAATCTTCATTTTCCGTGCTGCTGTCAGCTATCTTTTTTTTTACTTCAGGAAAAGCCTTTTCAGCAGGTTTTTTCTCAACAGTGATTCTGTTCTCGCTTTCTATGCTCTTTCTTATCTGGTCAAGTCTTGATAAAAGACTTTCTTTTGTTGTGAGATATCTGATGGAAGAAAGCCTTGATACAAATAGCTCAATCTCCATTTTGGGAGAAAGGGAGTATCTTATATCCCTGTAAAGGTCAAGCAGAGCCTTGAGAACAGCCTCAAGCATCTCTTTTGAGTAGAGATCCACCAGATTCCTGTCTATCTCTTCTTCTGTACACGAAAGGACATCAGCTCTCCTTATCCCTGCTTTGTAAAACAGCAGACTCTTGACATATTCTGCCATGTCCTTGATTATCTGGGTCTCTGAGGTGCCGGATGAAAAGAGTTTTTCAAGGATATCAAGAGCCTCTTCTGTTCTTTCCTCAAACGAGAGAGAAAGAATTGCGGCAATATCTTCTACTGAAGCAAGGAAAAGCTTTTCCTTGATTTTCCTGAGCGTGATATGTCCTTCTGAAAAAGAAGCCACCTGGTCAAAGAGGGTGTATGAATCCCTCATTGATCCTGCTCCCTCTTTTGCTATCCAGTAAAGGGCATCCTCATCCGCTTCAATTTTCATCTCTGCTGCGGCGCTTTCAAGACATTTCACGATATCATTCTGGCTTATGAGCTGGAAATGGAACTGCTGGCAGCGGCTCCTTATCGTCTGAGGGACCTTCTGGATCTCTGTTGTTGCGAAGATGAAAACAATATACTCTGGAGGTTCCTCAATGGTCTTCAAAAGCGCATTGAATGCGCTTATTGACAGCATGTGGACTTCATCGATTATGTAAATCTTGTATCTTGAACTCTGTGGAGGAAAAAGAACTTCTTCCTTGATAGCCCTCACAGCATCAACTCCGTTGTTTGATGCTCCGTCTATTTCAATTACATCAACGCTTTCTCCTGCGGCAATTGCTCTGCAGCTGGAGCATTTTCCGCAGGGCTCGCTGGTCGGGCCTATCTCACAGTTGAGAGCCTTTGCAAGCAGTCTGGCAGAGCTTGTCTTTCCGACTCCGCGTGGACCGGAGAAAAGATAGGCGTGTGCGATTCTGTTTTCCTTGATGGCGCTTTCCAGAGTTGAGACGACAAATTCCTGTCCTATTAGGGAAGAAAAGCTCTGAGGTCTCTTTCTTGTTGCCGTTACTTCGTATGCCATATTGTATCTCCGTGTGATTATAGCATGAATGAAAAGAGAAAAAAAGGCGACAAATGCACCAGGTCACATATGCTTACTAACTATGGCTGCTAGGTTCCCCTCCTGACCAGGTTCGCTAGGGCATATTGCCTGGGATCTGTCGCCCGACGGAGAGGGGGGGATTCGAACCCCCGGTAGCTTTTGACCACACACGACTTCCAATCGTGCACCTTAGACCACTCGGACACCTCTCCTTATCCGGGATAACTTTAAGGAAAAAAGCATCAAGTGTCAATATTAGAAGGGTTTGTCTAAAAGCGGCTCATAAGGTCTTCCCGCAACAAGCCCTCCTTCTTTTACAAAGCCTTCAGGCCTGCCTTCAAGCTCTTTTATAAGAGCCTGCCGCATCTTTGCGACCCTCTCTTTGTTCTCCTTTGATGCCTCGTGAAGTTCCCTCGGGTCTTTCTCAAGATCAAAGTATTCTTCTTTCCCGTCATTCGTGTTCCAGATGTATTTGTCCTTTTCTGTGACAATCCACTGAGAAGAGTGCTCCATGTATGCATGTTCGCAGTGAAGGTAGTCCCTGACCTTTTTATTCGGATCTGAAAGCATTTCTACAAGGCTCTTTCCGTCAACACCTTCGGCTTTTTCTGCTCCGATGAGGTCCAGAACTGTCGGCATTATGTCCATCAGCTCAACAACACCTTCTGCCTTAGCGCCTCTCTTGATGCCTTTTACAAGGTGTTCCGGTGCACTGATTATAAGAGGTATATGGCAGGAGCCCTCGTATGCGCGGCTCTTTCTGAAAAGATGATGGTCTCCAAGCTCTTCTCCGTGGTCTGCCGTGAATATTATGATTGTGTTGTCATACACTTCATGCTCGACAAGAGCCTGGATGAGCTTTCCTATCTGATGGTCCAGATGCGTAATCAGGCCATAGTATCCTGCCATCATCTGTTTGATCATGAACTTGTCTTTCGGACCTGTCTTTGAGTCAAAGACTCTGCCAAGCTTGTTTATCTCATCCTCTTTTTCCCAGTCTCCGATTGCCGGGTCTCTGAGGTCCATGTTCATATACATATTGTAGTAATACTCTGGCGGGTCCAGCGGCGGATGCGGCTTCAAATATGAGGCAAAGAGAAGGAAAGGCTTTCCCGGGTCTCTTGTCCTTAAAAAATCCATTGCCTTATTTGTCACCCAGTTTGTCGGATGGAGCTGCTCATCATAGCACCATGGACGGGCAACCCAGCTGTTGCATTCCAGACCAGTGTCTATTGTATCTGCATCAATTCCTTTCTCGTTTCTCAGATAGTAGAAATAATCATCGTTTATTCTCTGCTGGTATCTGTATTCATTGCTCTGGTATCTGACGTAATGCAGATAGCCGTCATGAAGGTCTATGTGATTGAAACCGGCAAGAGTACGCGTGGGGTGAATATGCATCTTCCCGCATGCCTTTGTATAATAGCCGTTTTTTGCACATTCGCTTGCAATTGTCCTGTCAAACTCCCATTTCTCTCCATCCACATAGCCCACACGGCGATGGTGTGAAGGCTTGTAGCCTGTTAAAAAGCCTGCACGGGCGGGGACACAGCTGGGGCAGGCTGAATATGCGTTTGTGAATGCGACTCCTCTTGCTGCAAGAGTGTCCAGATACGGGGTCTTCACATCAGGGTGACCCATAAATCCCATGCAGTCGCCTCTGAACTGATCAGACATTATTATCAGGATATTGGGTTTCTTTTCCATAGATAAAGCATAAGACTAAAAGAGGGGTTAATCAATTGAGTTTTTCTCTTCTTTGCTGTTTCTGTATTTTACCGGGGTCATTCCCACAGAGCGCTTGAAGCGCTGGGCAAAATAGGATGGGGAAGAGAAGCCAAGAGAAGAAGAGATGTCCAGAATGCTCATTTCCGTTGAGGAAAGAAGGAGCTTAGCCTCCTGTATCCTCATGAAGATAAGGTACTCAATCGGTGTATAGCCTGTCTCTTTCTTGAATTCCCGCACAAGATGGAATTTGCTCTTGTATGAAAGGAGAGCAAGAGTATCAAGCGATATGCTGTCGCTGTAATGCTCATCGATATATTGCTTTACAGTAGCCACATCTCTTTTTATGTTGTCTCCACGCTCAAGCTGTATGTCTATCTTCTTTCTCCTGACAAGAAGGACTGTAAGCTGATTGAATAGGCTCTTTGCCATTATCTCATACCCGGGCTCCTGCTTCTTTATTTCCCTGTATATCGAGTAAATGTAATCCCTTACAAGATCATGGCTGCTTGTCAGGGATATCACCGGCTTGAAATCCTCTTCGCTGCCAAGGCCCTTTGGAATGATGTTTCTCACTCCGAGAACATAGTATTCCAGCCTGTTTTCCCTGCTTGATTTCTCTGTATGCAGAAAGTGCGGAGGGATTATCAGAAAATCTCCTGTGCTTATGAAATGCGTGCCGTTTGCAGTCACAAGCTCCCCGCTTCCGGAGATTATATATAGAAGCTCTGTTGTCGTGTGCGAATGTAGGACGCTTATCCAGTCCTCTCCGTATACAGCATGTGATACATAAATGAGGTCAGGTTCTATTGCAAGAGAATGGATTTTCAGGCGATATCTTTCGTTAGGCATGTATTAATTATATTTGCTGAATGTAAAAATAACAATAAACATAAGATTTTGAGCAATTTTTTGCTTGTTAATCTACAATTTCACCTTTAGACTTAAATTACCACAGTTATGTGGGTAAAGTTTATGGAGGTTTTTTCATGAAAAAAATTCTAGCAGTTTTACTTGCTCTTGCAGTAGTTTTCTCCTTCGCATCCTGCTCAAAGGACGAAGCTGCAACAACTACTACTACAACAGCAACAACTACTACATCAACTACAGCTTCAGATTTAAAGTATGATGGCGTAGAAATTACAATGTGGTCCATGTGGCTTCCTAACGAGCCTCAGGGAAAGGTTCTTCAGGAAGCAGCAGAGGCTTTCGAGGCTGAGACAGGATGTAAGGTCACTATCGAGTTCAGAGGAAGAGACCTCAGCACAATCATCATGACAGCTCTCGAGGCTAACGAGAAGGTTGACCTCTTTGAAGAAGACTCAATGAGAATCGCAAACACATATGCTCCTTACTGCCTCGATCTTACAGAGATGGCAGAAGCTGCAGGCTATGCAGATCAGAGCTATGCAGTATTTGCAAATGACTCAATCGCAAGATGCGGATACCTTGTTGCAATTGCAGAGCAGCCGCAGGTTGGCGGTATCTGGTACAACAAAGACCTCTTCGAGAAGGCAGGAATCACAGAGCTTCCGACAACTTGGGATGAGTTCATGGATATGTGTCAGCAGCTTCTTGATGCAGGAATCGCACCAATGGCTCTTGACAGCACATATGCAGACTTCAACTTCGGTTATCACCTTGACAGATATATCGGCCAGGCAAAGACAAAAGAGCTTTCACTCAATGGCGGATGGAGCAAGGAGCCAGGAGTTGCAGCAGCAGCTGAGACAATCATCGATTTCGTAGAAGCTGGATATCTTGCACCGGGCGCTCCGGATGAGTATCCTTCTGGCCAGAACAAGCTCGCATTCGAGCAGGCAGCAATGGTCGTATGTGCTAACTACGTAACAACAGAGGTTGACGGAGTTGCAGCAGAGCCTCTTAACTGGGGACTCATGAACTATCCGGTTGTTCCAGAAGAGCAGGGCGGAAGCGGATCAGCTAACGCATATGCTGGTGCAAACTCAATTGCAGTTGTCAAGAACAGCAAGAACCCACAGGCAGCATTTGACTTTGCTCTCTACCTCACAAGCGGTGAATGGGATCAGAAGATGGCAACAGAGGCTCAGCAGGTTCCTGCAGATCCAAGAAACGAAGAGCCAGCTAAGCTTTCCGGATCAATTGATGCTCTTCTTGCTTCCACAGAGCCTCTTTCATGGACAGGTGGAATCAACGAGAACAGCACTCTCAAGACAATGCTCAAGGAAGTCATCATCCAGCTCTTTGAAGGTCAGTATGCTACAGGCGCTGAATTCGCAGCAGCTATGGATGCTCTTTACTGAGACTTATACTGAAAAGGGGGAAGAAATTCCCCCTTCTATACAGCCTTCCTGTAAGGTTGTTTTTGTTTAAAAGGATGGAGTAAAAAAAGAAGGAGGTAGTTATGGCTCAGACAAAGACTTTGAAAAAGAAAAGAGCTAATAATTTTGTACCGTCCTCTCTCATAGCAGCTTTTGTACTACCAAGCGTGATCTGTCTCCTGATAATGTATCTTTATCCGGTATGCAGAACAGTGTTGATGAGTTTCTTTGAGACAGGAAGCGTTACAGCCCCTATGTCCGATTGGTCTTTCGCGGGCTTAGGCAAATATTTTGATATATTCAGCGCACCTGCATTCCGCCTGGGTATGACACACATGATCCAGATATGGTTATTCGGTGGAATACTCACACTTGCGATAGCGCTTTTGTTTGCAGTTATCCTCACAAGCGGAATAAAGGGTAAGAAATTCTTCAGAGCTGCAATATATCTGCCGAACGTTATTTCAGCAGTTGCTCTTGCAACAATGTGGATCCAGTTCGTTTTCCAGCAGGACTATGGTCTGCTTAATTCATTCCTAAGATTTATTACTGGCAATCCTGCAGCCGGAACAAACTGGATGAGCACAGGAATGAAATTCTGGTCAATGCTTTTTGCCTTCATATTCGGTGCCGTAGGTTACTACATGCTCATATTCATGAGCGGTATTGAAAAGATTCCTCAGGACATCTATGAGGCAGCTACAATTGATGGTGCAAGCAAGGTCCAGCAGGCCTTCAAGATCACATTCCCTCTTTTAAAGGGTGTGACAAAGACAAACCTGACTTTCTGGACTGTAAATACAGCAACATTCTATCTCTGGTCGAAGATGTTCAGCCCGATTGACAGTGAGGCCGCAACGATGGTTCCTGTCATTTACCTTTATGATATCGTATTCGGAAGCAAGGGTAATGCAGCCCGTGATGCAGGAGCCGGTGCCGCTGTCGGCGTTGTTCTTGCTCTCATCATTCTTGCCGTGTACTTCATCATGAACAGACTGATCAAAGATGATGATCTTGAATATTGATAAGGAGGAGGCGATATGAGTGAAAAAGAAGTAAAAGTTCGTTCTTCTCTTGGAAAGAACATATTGGGACATCTTCCCGGATACATTCTCGTATTCATCTGGGTTGCTTTCACTGCAGTGATCCTTTTCTGGATTCTCGGAGCAAGCCTCTCGACAACCCGTGAGATTTTCTCAGGCAGTGTATTGAAATTTGAAAGTGGATTGCATTTTGAGAACTATGCGAACGCATGGAGCGTGTTCAATGTCTCCGTATACTTTGCGAACTCTCTATTGTATTCAATTGTGACATGCGTGGTCGTAATCATAATAGCCGCTCCTGCAGCATATGCCATCTCCCGCTACAAATTCCCGGGAAACAAAGCTCTCAAAACAGCTTTGATCGTGTGTATGTCTGTTCCGGCAATCATGGTCATACTTCCGCTCTATTCACTTACAGCAAAGATAGGATTCAGAGGAAGACTCCTTCTGATATTCCTCTATATCTTCTCTCATGTTCCTTATACCACAGTGTTCCTCTTGAATTTCTTTGGAACCCTGTCAAGGACATATGAGGAGGCTGCTGCAATCGACGGATGCCCTGCAGGAAGGACATTCTGGCAGATCATGCTCCCGCTTACACAGCCAGCTATCATAACTGTATCAATCTTCACATTCCTCGGTGTCTGGAATGAGTTCTTCATGGCAATGATCTTTGCCACAAGCTCATCTTCAATGCCTGTAGGAGTCGGATTGCTTCAGATTGTCAACTCAATGAAATACACAATGGATTACGGCGGACTGTTTGCAGCCGTCATCATTGTATTCCTTCCGACATTCCTGCTTTATGTCTTCCTTTCCGAGAAGATCATAAGCGGAGTCACCGGAGGCGGTATCAAGGGTTGATGTTTTCCTTGCCCACAGTGTAAACTGTGGGTCATCTTTTAATTATGGAGATTTAAATGAGTGATGAACTGAAAAAGGGAAGGGTCACTATCCCGACAGATCTTGATGTTGTTCCAGAGACAATAGAAATTCTCAACAAGTGGGGAGCTGATGCAATCAGAGACTGTGATGGAACAGATTTTCCTGCAGAGCTCAAGAGTGTGGATGCAAAGATCTACTCTACATATTATACTACAAGAAAGGACAACGATTGGGCAAAGAAGAACCCTGATGAGATTCAGCAGATGTATCTCATGACACCTTTCTATTCATCTGATACAAATACTCTCAAAATAAATCTCATGAAGGGTCTTTATCCCGAGATGCTCAAAGTCAACAGCAAGGACAATAAGAGATGGTGGGAAGTAATTGACAGAACAACAGGAGAAGTTGTTTCTCCTTCTTCATGGTCATACAGTGATGAAAGCGGGGAAATAGAGATAGAAGTAAAGCCGTTCCATGACTACACAGTCTCTTTCCTGGCTTTCATCATGTGGGATCCTGTTCATATGTACAATGCTGTTGTAAACGGCTGGAAAGGAGTTGAGCATCAGATTACATTTGATGTCAGACAGCCTAAGACGCATGAATACACGATGAAGAGGCTCAGAAAGTTCATTTCTGACCACCCGTATGTCAATGTCATCAGATATACGACATTCTTCCATCAGTTCACTCTTGTCTTCGATGAGCTTGCCAGAGAGAAATTCGTTGACTGGTATGGATACTCTGCAAGCGTATCCCCGTATATTCTTGAGAAGTTTGAGAAGGAAGTGGGGTATAAGTTCCGTCCTGAGTTCATAATAGATCAGGGTTATCATAACAACCAGTACAGGATCCCAAGCAAGGAGTACAAGGATTTCATGGCTTTCCAGACAAGAGAAGTCCGCGCTCTTGCAAAGGAAATGGTCGATATCACGCATGAGTGCGGAAAAGAGGCTATGATGTTCCTTGGCGACCACTGGATTGGAATGGAGCCATGGCTGGATGGTTTTGAATCAGTCGGTCTTGATGCAGTTGTCGGCAGTGTCGGAAACGGAAGCACGCTGCGCCTTATAAGTGACATTGAAGGAGTCAAATACACAGAAGGAAGATTCCTTCCGTATTTCTTCCCTGACACATTCCATGAAGGCGGGGATCCGGTTAAGGAAGCAAAGGTGAACTGGGTTACAGCAAGAAGGGCAATACTCAGAAAGCCTATAGACAGAATAGGATACGGCGGATATTTGAAGCTCGCCCTTGATTTCCCTCCGTTCATTGAATATGTGAAGAGCGTCTGCGATGAATTCAGGACACTTTATCAGAACATCAAGGGAACAACAGCATTCTGCATCAAGCGGGTTGCTGTGCTCAATTGCTGGGGCAAGGCAAGGAAGTGGGGTGCCCATATGGTGCATCATGCGCTTTATCAGAAGCAGAATTACAGCTATGCCGGAGTCATCGAGGCTCTCTCCGGAGCTCCTTTTGATGTGTCCTTCATCTCTTTTGATGACATCATCCGCGATGAGAAGCTTCTTGACAGCATCGATGTGATAATCAATGTAGGAGATGCTGACACAGCTCACACAGGCGGAGAGATGTGGTGCAATCCGACAGTTGTCGAACGTGTCAAAGCTTTCATCTATAACGGCGGAGGTTTCATCGGAATCGGAGAGCCTACAGGACATCAGAGCCAGGGCAAGTTCATTCAGCTGAAAAATGTTCTCGGAGTTGAGAAGGAAACCGGCTTTACTCTCAATTATGACAAGTATAACTGGCAGGAGCATAAAGATCACTTCATCCTTGAGGATGTGAAGAGTGATGTTGACTTTGGAGAAGGCAAGAAGAGCATGTACGCTCTTGAAGGAGCTGAAGTGCTGATTGAAAGGGACAAGGAAGTCCAGATGGCGGTCAACAGCTATGGAAAAGGCAGATGTGTCTACATCAGCGGTCTTCCGTATTCTTTTGAGAACAACAGAATTCTTCATAGGGCAGTGCTCTGGTCGACGAACAGCGAGAGTGAGCTTAAAACATGGTTCAGTTCAAACTACAATGTCGAGGTTCATGCATATGTCAAGAACAGGAAGTACTGTGTTGTAAACAACACATATGAAAAGCAGAGTACGAGAGTATACAGGGGAGACGGATCTACCTTTGATCTTGATCTTGATGCAAATGAAATCAAGTGGTACTCGATTGATTAGCAAGACAAGCCTCTGGGCAAAGCGCTCAGAGGTTTATTTTTTCTACATACATAGAAAGTTCAGCTTCCATGTTTTCTGCCAGATTGATGAGTTCCTCATCAAACAGCACAATATATGCTTTCATATCAGAAGAGAGGCCTGCTGAGATCGTGCGTGCTGCAATGAGCAATGCTTCCTTTTTGGGATAGCCATATACGCCGGCAGAAATCAGGGGAAAGGCGATAGATTTAACATTCCTTTTCTTAGCTTCTTCAATGCATCTCTTGTAGCAGGATGTCAAAAGGGCCTCCTCATTATGTTTTCCCCCTCTCCAGACAGGTCCGACTGTGTGAATAATATATCTTGATAAGAGATTATATCCTGCTGTCACTTTAGCATCCCCTGTCTCGCAGCCGGAGAGAGCAATGCATTCTTTCAGCAGCTCTGGCCCAGCTGCCCTGTGTATCGCACCGTCAACACCTCCTCCGCCAAGAAGAGAATTGTTTGCTGCGTTGACAACAGCATCCACTTCCATTTTTGTAATATCTGCTTTAATTATCTCAAGACTCATATTCTGATTCTAGCACAGGGAAAACTGAAAGGAAGCGGAGAAGTATACTGACTGCTCCCACAGGCAAGCCTGTGGGGTTCAGGTGAATAGGCTTATACCATATCCGTGCATCATTTTCAGACTTTGGGACTAAGGCTGCCACCCAGAGCACCTAAACTGCCGGACAAGCACCGCACTCAGCACATTAGCGCCCGGCTTCTGCCCTCTCGAACAGGGAGAGACAGTCAGCTCCCCCATATTGTTTTTTTACTTCAAGTTCTGTTTTTCTCCTCCTCGAGCTCTTATTCCGCTGTTAAGCACCTTCCTTCCTGAAAGCCTTATCCTCTCAATCTCTTCATCATGCATCCTTCTGATGCATGAGAAACTTTCATTGCACTTCATGCCATCTATCATCATCTTACCATCACCATCCATGCATGCATTGTATAGAAGGAACGACGAATAGAGGTCCCGCTGCACCATCGTCCCATCTGAAAGGGTGAACATCCTCTCAGACAGCTTCCTTTTCTCATACTCTCCATTTGTGTGATCATATTGCGAAGCCCTGTAGTCATAAGGGACTTCAAAGTACTTTCCTCCGGTTGAAAGGAAAACTTCTTCCACATGTCTCTGAAAGTATCCGGGACAACGGTTCCTTATCGACTTGCCGAATCTCTTCTTCCTGCCTGTCTTCCCATTGACTGCTGTCTCCTTTGTACGGAGCATCAGCTTCTTCGCATTCCTAGGCTCCGTTATGAAGACATCTCCAAGGCTCCTTATATGGTTTACATCCTCCCTTATTGCCAGATGGCGGTTTATGGAGTTCTTTCTCTGAAGAGAGGAAAGTCCTTTTCTGTTCTCAATGTAGTTCTTTGAGAAGGTCCATTTCTTAAACCCTTTTCTTATTGTTCCATCCTCATTGAAATTCCGGGGATTCATCTCTCTTCTTGAGCGGTCAAGCTTCCTTAAGAGGATTCTCTCAATCCTTTCGCTCTTTGAGATTGCATCGCCTCTTTCGGCAAGATTCCTGAGGCCGCACTCTTTATCAGAAGTATAGGCAATCGTCTGGGTGCCGATGTCGCAGCCGATTACACCCCTTTCATATTTGTGACGAGGGGAGCCATCCTTATTGAACTTTGACTTCGCCTTCCCTTCAATCGTGAGATGGATGAAGACTCTGAGCTTCCCTCTTATCTCCTCGCATTTTAGCGCGGCATAGCATGGACGGTATGTGTCAGAGATTTCCCCGGTCTTCGCATCACCCTCTTCTCTGTGAGCCAGATAATCGAGTACCGCATCAACCTCATCCCTCTCGAACCTGTCCCTTATTATCGGGGAGAAGGTGATGCAATCACAGGATAGGACTAGACGGTTGGCAATGTTCTTCACTGTGATGATTCTCTCAATCTGCTTGGCCCTTAGGATGGGGAGATTACCTCTTCTTTGGAAATGGATTATTCGCCCATCCTCAAAGAGTACTTTCTCCACACCTCTCCAGATGTCTTCGGCACGGGTGAGTGCGAACACGCTGGGAAGGCCGTATTTCTTTCCAATCGGAATCATGGCTTTCCTGAAGAAGTCCCAGCTCACGCCATATTCGGCCTGCATGGCCTTCATCTGTGATGAAAGATGGGACCTCATCGCCTTGTCATTGTTCTCAGAAGCCTTGCCGTAAAGCGTTTTCAGTTTCCTGTACCTTTTTGTCCTAAGAAGCTGGGAGATGCTGTTCTTCATCAATGCTGTAAGCTCGTTGCCGGCAAGGCGGAGACGGTCCGCCATGCCGAAGATGCTCCTCTTCGACTTCTCATCCATATCAGCCTCAAGCACGAGGACATGCCTTGGGCTCTTCTTTCTTAAGGATTTCATGTCATCATCCAATGGCACACCTCCTTGTTCTTCCTTGATTACATTATACCATATATCGTGATATTTTCATATAGCAGAATGAGATATTCTGATTATTCATGGCATTTCAGGTGCCGGCTGTGGCAGAACGGGAGGAAGGGACGGAAGTATGCATGTTAAGGTTTGTCCTACTTCTCCAATTCCATATTCTGTTGCTTACATCCCATATGCAACCATACGGGTTTTACGCAACTGGCTTATAACATGATTTTATGGCAGAGATTTTTTTTTCAGGTCCAGTCCTTCATCAAGAGGAAGTCCCGGATGTTCTTGTGTATTATTCCATTTCGGCTAAAGTCAAATTCGTCGAGCGAAACAACAAACTTTGGAAAGTTGTCGCGTATGGAATAAAAAGCGCCAAACTCCCTTTCAATAGTTTCCTCCGATGCAAGAAGGTAGGCTACCTGCACATAAAGCTTCTCTCCTCCTTTGCGGCATACAAAGTCAATTTCTTTGTTTCCATATTTTCCAACAGTTATTTTATATCCTCTTCTCAACAGTTCCATATAGACAATGTTTTCAAGGATAAGATTGATGTCCTTTGTGTTGCCTCCGAATACCGCTTCGCGGATACCGTGGTCTGCAATGTAGTACTTTTCGTTGGAAGCGAGAATCTGCTTGCCTTGAAGGTCCTCCCGCTTTACCTGATAGATCAGATAGGCATCGCAGCAGTATTTGATGTAGTTTAGAATTGTCTCTGGTGCTACTGTGCGTTTCTCGCTTTTCAGAAACTTTGTCAGAGATGTCGCTGAAAATGTTGTGCCGACATTTGACATGACATAGGCGATGATTCGCTCCAGCAAGTCCACATCCCTAATCTTGTTTCTTCTCACGATGTCTTTCAGCTGTACTGAGGTGAACAGGTCCTGGAGATACTGTTTTGACGGTTCCTCGGCAAAACGGAGATTGGCAAGGTAGGGCATGCCCCCGAACAAAAGATACTTCTGGAAAACATTTTGCATTATTTCATCAGGCGCACTCAGATAGTACAGCTCTGAAAACTCAGCAAAGGAGAATGGATATATTATAAATTCGACATAGCGCCCTCCCAGATAGGTTGAAAGCTCGCTGGACAGAAGCTTGGCATTCGATCCGCTGATATAGATGTCGCAGTCAAGAGAAATACGCAGGGAATTGATGCATTTTTCCCATTCTTTCACCTCTTGTATCTCATCAAAGAAGAGATAGACCTTGCCATCTATTGATTCAGCTCTTGCTGTAATCTCATCGTGCAAGGCTCTTGCAGTCTGCAAATGCGAATAACACAAATTTTCAAAATTAATTGAAATAAACTGAGATGGATTGACGCCAGAGTTTATGATTTCCTTTTTTATAAGTTCCATCATGACCGATTTTCCAGAGCGTCGGATACCAGTGATGACTTTAATCAAATCTGATCCGATGAAAGGGCGGATTCGGCTCATATACAGTTCGCGTTTAATCATGGAGTCAGCTCCTTGCAAGTAATTAATCATATCTCAATTATATCTGAAAATCCAAGGAACAAAATAGAATTTATTCGATATAACTTATAAAAACTGTGGTAAAATACAATTTGTAGAGACCAGCTGAAAGAAAAGTGCATGTTTTTTGAAAATAGAATGGATTAATATGAAAGCTGTAAAAAAACGACAGAGCACTGAGGAAGATGAATAAGCCTCCTGCTCGGAAAAGATAAGGCGCATGAGGATCAGCTGTTTAGAAGAATGCGGAGACGGGGGGATTCGAACCCCCGTGCCCTTGCGGACAACTTGATTTCGAGTCAAGCTCGTTACGACCACTTCGATACGTCTCCGTAAAAAAATATCCAGGCCATTCAGCCTGGATGAGCGAGACTAAGAGGATTCGAACCTCCGACCCTCAGTTCCGCAAACTGATGCTCTATCCAGCTGAGCTATAGTCTCAAGAAATAAAAAAACGGAAAGGGGGGGATTCGAACCCCCGGACCCGTGTTTGACAGGTCAACTCCTTAGCAGGGAGCCCGATTCGGCCTCTCTCGCACCTTTCCATTTTTGTTTAGCGGAGAGAGAGGGATTCGAACCCCCGGTGAGTTTCCCCACAGCAGTTTTCAAGACTGCCACCATCGACCACTCGGACATCTCTCCTTGCAAGCTTTTTCATAGTATGAAAGAGAGGAGCATTTGTCAAGTACTGCACTCAAATACAGTTACTTCTCTTTAAAAGATGCTGGATTTTCCGTAGAATCATATGTATGAAATTCAGATTCTCCCTGCCTTTTCTGAAAAAGAAAAGCAAGAGCATAGAGATAAAAAGTGAGAAGAAGGAAAGAGATGAGCTTAACAGCCATAATCTTGCCTTATATGCCCATTCTCTGATAGAGCGGCTTTCATCCGGCGGAGGCAGGAGAAGCTTTTCCAAAGAGTCCAGAAAGTGTGCGTCAAACATACTTTCCATCTTTGAGGAAAACGGAGTTGAAGGAAAGCTTGAAGAATTCAGCGCCTTTTCTTCTTTTGGCACTCTATGGATGAAGGTATTTCCTGCTGTCCTTCCTCTGTCAATTCTCATTGGTGCAATCGGGCTTCCATACATCTCTTTTTTGATTCTTGTTCTCTGCGTTCTTTTGTCTTTTTCTGATTTGAAAAGAAGATCTCCTCTTGTAAAAAAACTGTATAAAAGTGCAAAAGGTGCGAATGTAAGTGCGCAGATAGAGGCTTTGGAAGAAAAGGAGAAAAGGGTTGTCATCACAGCCCATCATGATTCTGCACGGATCATGAAGAGCGGGATGAAGAGAGATTTCATTGTGCTGCTGTCTTCTTTTGCTCTTGTTCTCCTTCTTTCCTTTTTCCAGATAGTAATCGAGATATTTTCTTCAAGTCTTCTTATGCCGAACATACCCCCGATTGTTTTTCTGATTTTGTACATAATTCTTCTTGTTCTTTCTTTCTATACTGCAAGATGCCTTTTCCCTTATACGGAAATGGTTTCTCCAGGATCTGGAGATAATCTTTCCGGTGTTGCAATTATTCTTGCTCTCTCCCGTTATTTCTCCAAAAACAGAACAGAGCATGTAGCTCTCACATTTGCATCCTTTGATGGGGAAGAAGAAGCGCAGCAGGGCTCTAAAGCCTTCTTTTCATCCTTTTCTGACAGGAACAGCTATGTCATAAACATTGATGGGATTTTCAAGAAAGAGAGTCTTGCTGTCCTGACAACGGATGGCTACGGATTTTATTCTCTTGATGAGGCTCTTGCAAGAAAGCTTGCAATGGCTGCAACTGCAATGGGATACAGGATGAAGAGCGGGAAAAGCAGTATTCTCACTGGATCAACAGATGCATTGAGTGCTGCAGAAAATGCATTCAAGGCAGTGAGCCTGACTACAATTGCTGAGGGAAAAAGTGTTGCCCATAGTGAAAAGGATACTCCAGATGCGGTTGATAAAGAGGCCCTTGAAGAGGTGATAGCAATCCTGATCAAGTTCATAGAGAGTCTTGACAGGAAAAAGGAGAAAGCATTGAAAGAGGAGAGAAGGCTCTTTGATGAAAACAAGCGTTACCGTCTCAGTCCAGTAGACTGATATCTATCCTTCCCTGACCAAGATCATTCACATCTTTTTTAAAACCGTCAAATCTGTCAGACCTTATGAGCACTGCCACGCTGATGTTTATGTCAAAGTTCTCTTCCTCAATGCTTGCCCCGTGCTTTTCGAAGATCCTTTTCAGCTGAGTATACAGGTCATAGCTGAGAATAAGGTTAACTCTTTTCTTTTCAATCAGCTCTTCTGTCTCAAGAAGGGGAAGAACTGCCTTCACGGCATCTCCATAGGCCTTGACAAGTCCTCCTGTTCCTAAGAGTGTGCCTCCAAAGTAACGGACGATGCATACGAGGATGTTTGTTATCCCGCTTCCTTTGAGGACTTCGAGGGCAGGCCGGCCTGCAGTATTCTTGGGCTCCCTGTCATCGCTTGATGAATATATCGTTCCCATTTGGCCTAAAACAGCCGCATGGACAACATGATTTGCCCCCTCATGCTCTTTTCTTACGCTCTGCACAAGCGCCTTCACATCCTCACTTCTTTGGCATGGAAGGGCAATTGATACAAAGCGTGATTTCTTTACTATGATTTCTGTCTCAGCACGTCTGATCAGAGAAAGCATCACACATCCTCTTCCTGGGATGGAGGGTAGAATTCTATCCTGCTGTCAATCATCTTCCTGTCATCGAAGATGAAATAGCCGTCAAACTCATCGCCTTTTATTGCTCTTTCAAGCCAGAGCCTGTCATCTTCCCACATCAATGAGTAGTCAAGATTGTCCAGGCTCTCCCAGAAAGGAATAGTCTCATCTGTCTTATCAAGAAGAGTTCCGGAGTATGAATAGGAGAAAAACACATAGCCAAGCATGCGGATTCCGTCCTTGAACTGGAAGTGAAGACGGCCACGGAGAAGGAGAGAGTCAGGAAGAACAGTCAGTCCTGTTTCCTCTTTCACTTCCCTTACAGCAGCTTCCTTGTTTGTCTCCTCATCCTCTATATGCCCTCCGGGAGCATTTAAATATCCTTCTCCCATTCCTCTCAGCTTTTTAATCAGGAGCACTTCATTCCTGCTCTTGTCTATGATATAGCAAAGAGTGCATCGCTCTGTAGGATCCCAGATGTCCCAGTCAATGTCATCAACTTTATTAGCATTCCTGAAGTTTTCGTTGATCTCTTCCTCTGTAAGAGGTTTTTCCTTCTCTTTAGGCTTTAAATCCGGGTATTTTTCATAAAAGCAGTCCTCGCACAGATTCTCATCACATCCAAGCCACTGGTCAAATGAGAGCTTTTTCCCGCATTTGACGCATTTTCGCTTAAATGGAAGAGAAAATTTTCTTGTCAGAACAGCTAGAAGGATGACAAGGACAAGGGATACCCATTCACACCATGATGGAAGGGAGAGGGTATCGACGAGGATCAAAAGGATGAAGAAGAGAAGATAGTAGGAGGCAAGAATCAGGAATGCCATTCTCTTTCTCTGTCCTTTTTTATATTTCCTTTGCTGGAAATTGGTGAAAAGCAGAAGAAGCATTACAAATGTAAAGCTCTGGTTAACAAAATTCAAAAGCATATGTGAAGAATAAAATGAAAAGAAATCTCTTTCAATATTCAGTTGCTATAGGCTATGATGAAAGCGGAGGAAATTATGAAACTTTCAAAATATATCGATCATACTCTTTTGAAGGCGGACAGCCGGAGAGAAGATATCATAAAGATCTGCCAGGAGGCAAGGAAATATGACTTTGCTTCTGTGTGTGTCAATTCATACTGGGTGTCTCTGGCAAAAGAAGAGCTTAGGGGAACTGACGTTAAGGTTTGCACAGTCGTTGGCTTTCCTCTTGGTGCGATGAGCACAAAAGCAAAGGCTTTTGAAGCAGAGAATGCCGTAAAGGACGGAGCCGATGAGATTGACATGGTGATAAACATCGGAGAGGTTAAAGAAAAGAATGATGAAGCTGTCTATAACGATATTCTCGCTGTAAGAAAGGCCTGTGAAGGAAAAGTGCTGAAAGTCATCATCGAGACATGTCTTCTTGATGATGAGGAAAAGGTAAGGGCCTGCCTCTTGTCAGAAAAGGCCGGGGCGGATTTTGTCAAGACAAGCACAGGGTTTTCCACGGGCGGAGCAACGGCAGAAGATGTAGCCCTTATGAGAAAGACCGTGTCTGACAAAGTGAAAGTGAAAGCATCCGGAGGAGTAAGAAGCTATGAGGATGCAATTAAGATGATTGATGCGGGAGCAAGCCGCCTGGGAGCTTCAAGCGGAGTCAAGATCATGATGCATGAGGTGTCAGATGCCGCGTATTGAGACCAAGAGGGACAGCGAGGATTTTCTCAAGTCCCTCGGTTTTCCGACAATTGATGTCCATGAGACATTCACACATTTTGATTTCACTCTTCCTGGCCGCCGTGTACTCCTGATTGGCCCTATGGGAAGCGGAAAGACAGAGTTTGCCGCACGCGTATGGCGTGATGCGGCCATTGCCCAGAAAAAGAGCGACAAGGTCAAAGCTCTCACAAGCACAGGACTTCTGGACAGGAGAAATGTATTCTTCATTCGCAGCCAGATAGACGGCGTGCGCTTTACTGAGTATCCGGAAGATGCCCTCTGCTACAGAAGCGGATATGTCAGATGCGGAGAAAACATTGCCAGGATAAAGGATTCCTTCGGTCTTGAGGAAGTAATCCGTGACAATCCTACAGTCGGAACATTCATCATCGATGAGGCTTCCTTTTTTGATGAGCGCCTTGCATATGTGGTGAGAAACTATTCTCTTGAGAAAGGATGCATGTTCATATTCCCGACTCTGATTCTTAATTTCAGGAGGGATATATTCAACTCCACTGCAAGGCTGATGCTTGATATCGCAACGGATGTGATTCCCCTTACTGCTTACTGTGAGCATCCTGACTGCATGGATTCTGCATTCTATACATACCGCTATTACAGCGTGGACGGGCAGGAGTGTCCCGCGCTCTATTTTGATCCGCTTATCATAGTAGGGGGAGACAGGGAGAAGGATGGCTCTCTTGAGCCCAACTATGCCTCCAGATGTGACCGCCATCACTATCTTCCTGGAAAGGAATACACGTTCTTCACTCTCAAGCCTCTTGGAGAGGAGGCGGGAAGGGGAAATGTGAAACCTCTTTATAACGAAATAGAAGCTCTTTGCTACAACATTCAGGCTTCAGCTCTTGCAAAGAACCTTACCCAGCGTTACAGGTGTGAGGATGAAGGAGAGAAATATCTCAATTCCCTCCGTCCGAAATATATTGCTGAAAAGGCTCTGTGCTATCTCTTCAGTGAGCAGAACCTGATTTCCGAGACCCTGCTGCAGAAAATCGTATTTGATCTCAAGCTTGACTGCGCTTATATGGAGAAGACCCTTTGCGACAACAGGCATCCTGTGTCCTTTGATCAGGGCCTGCTTCTCTGACAAAAAAACCGGAGACTTGAAAATCTCCGGTCTGACTTTGTCTTGCAATCTCTTATTTCACCAGATGGAAAGCAAAGCCTGCAAGTTCTTCATTGAAATATGCGACTTTTGTGTTTCCTTTGGCATCTTTGGAAACAGTTGACTCGTTGACAGTAAAGCCCTTGTTCTTGAGGAAGTATATTGTCCTGTCGACATCATAGCAGCGGAATGCGATATGACCGTTGGTACCAAGATACATCTTCTTCATAAGCTCAACGTCCTTGTTCATGAAGATTGATGAGTTTCCTTCATTGATCTCAAGGCCGAGCTTTGCAAAGTCAGAAGCAGCCTCTGATGCTGCCTTTGCATCCGGAAGGTTGATTCCGATGTGTGCCAGGCTTATTCCCTGGAGCTTGATTACAGCTTCCTTGCACAGTCTTGTGATCTCATCGAACCTGTCGTTTGCGATTAGGTCGCTCTTGACCATCCAAGACCCTCCGATTGCAAGCACGTTCGGGCACTTTGCATATTCAGGAAGGTTGTTGATGTTTATTCCTCCTGTTGTCATGAATTTGACCTGAGAGAACGGGCCTGAGAGGTCCTTGAGCATCGCAACGCCGCCGGATGCTTCTGAAGGGAAGAACTTGAGGACATCAAGTCCGTATGAAAGTCCTCTTTCTATCTCGCTTGGAGTTGCAACTCCAGGAACGACCGGGATATTGTGGCTGAGGCACCACTGGACAGTCTCAGGATTGAAGCCAGGGCTCACGATGAATCTTGCTCCTGCATTCACAGCCTTCTCTGCAAGCTTGGCATTGATTACAGTTCCGGCTCCGACAAGCATCTCAGGATAAGCCTTTGTCATTCTTCTGATTGCCTCTTCAGCGGCATCGGTTCTGAATGTCACTTCTGCGCATGGAATTCCGCCGTCAATCATAGCCTTTGCAAGGCGTTCTGCCTTGCTTGCATCATCGATTTTTACAACAGGAACAAGTCCTATATCATGAAAGGTCTTGAAAAGCTCTTCTTTTGTCATTTTCTTTCTCCTATTTTTTTCATAAGTATAACACCGGGAAAAAAGAAATGGAATAGAGATTTTATAAAATGAAACGATGTTTCATTATTTTTAATTTCTTTGTTGACTTATACTTTTTTTGAAAATAGAATGAGATAGATGAACAGGAGGAAATCAATGTCCAACAAGTATGTAACATTCGGAGAAATCATGCTTCGCCTTAGAAGCAACGAAAGAGAGAGACTTTTCCAGAAGCCGGAGCTCGAGGCTACATTCGGAGGCGGAGAGGCTAACGTGGCAGTATCTCTTTCAATATTCGGAGAGGATGCAGAGTTTGTGTCAGCTCTTCCAGACAATGCCGTGGGTGAGGCAGCAGAGCGCGAGCTCATGAAGTATGGGGTCAAGACAAGCCACATAAACAAAGTCAAGGGATCAAGGCTTGGAATCTATTATCTTGAAACTGGAGCAAACCAGCGCCCGTCACTGGTCGTATACGACAGAGCTAATTCAGCAATTGCAGAGGCAAAGGCAGCAGACTTCAATTTCTCAGAAATAATGAAAGGTGCAACATGGTTCCATACAACAGGAATCACACCGGCAATCAGTCAGGGTGCTGCAGACAGCGCACTTGAGGCAATGAAGGAAGCAAAGAAGGCTGGAGCAACAGTATCAATCGACCTGAATTACAGAAAGAAGCTCTGGAACTATGGAAAGAAGGCACCGGAAGTGATGAGAGAGCTAGCAAAGTATGCAGATGTTCTCATTGCAAACGAGGAAGATATCCAGAAGTGCCTCGGAATAGAAGCTGACAGTGATGTCACAAAGGGAGAGCTCAATACAAAGGTATATGAGGATCTCTGTGCAGAAGTAAGAAAGCAGTTCCCGAATGTGAAGTATATCGCAGTCACACTCAGAGAAAGCAAGAGCGCAGATTACAACGGCTGGTCAGCAGCACTTTCCACACCGGAAGGCTTCTACCTCTCAAGACACTATGACATTACGAACATTGTCGACAGAGTAGGAGGAGGAGACTCTTTTGCAGCTGGTATCATCTATGCTCTCAGCCACTACGAGGACAAGCAGTACTGCATCAATTTCGCAGTCGCATCCAGCTGTCTCAAGCATTCAATCAGCGGAGATTTCAATCTCACAAGACTCAGCGAGGTCGAGGCACTCTGCAAGGGTGATGGATCTGGAAGAGTTCAGCGCTGATGGATTTTTCTTGTCAGAAAGGGCGGATTTGATCTCCGCTCTTTTTTTGTCTCAATTGCCCAGTTTTCTTTTCTTTGTCATAATTAAGCCATGCATGAACGTAAAAAAAGCCAGCTGAAAGTTTTCTTCTCGTATTTCCGTCCGCACTGGAAGCTTTTTGCTCTCGATCTCTCCTGCGGACTGCTTGTTTCCATAATAGACCTTCTCTTTCCTTCAGTCTCGAGATGGTGCTTATATACCCTTCTTCCTGAAAATGCATTTGGCGCTTTCTGGCGCGTGATGCTTATCGTGCTTGTTGCATATCTCATCAGGACAGCTCTTTCATACATCGTATGGTCGCGCGGACACTATTTCGGCATAAGGGTAGAGGCTGATATGAGAAGGGATCTCTTTGCGCACATGCAGAGTTTGAGCTATGAATACTATGATGCAAACCGCACAGGACAGCTGATGAGCCGTCTTACAACGGATTTGTTTGATATATCGGAGCTTGCCCATCATGGACCGGAGGATGTTTTTGTATCCTGCGTCACGATAATAGGCTCCCTAATCATCATGTTCACTATCGAGCCGCGTCTTGCTCTTGTGCTTGCCCTCATGATACCGCTCTTTTTTGCCATCATCTGGCAGTTCCGCCGCCAGATGAGCCGGGCATCAAAGAGGGTCAAGGTGACGACGGCGAATATAAATGCTGATTTCGAGGCTGGAGTATCCGGAATGAAGACAGCAAAGGCGTTTGCCAATGAGGACCTCGAGATGAGGAAATTCAATGAGGCAAATGATTCATACAGGAACAGCAAGAAGGACTTTCACCGGGCAATGGGCAAATTCAACTCCACCATGGAATTCTTCACCTGCATGCTCTCTGTTGTTGTAATCGCTGTTGGAGGAGTTCTCATAATGAGCGGGGACATGAATGTCATTGATCTTGTCACATTCTCTCTTTATGTGAGCGTCTTTGTAACTCCAGTGAGGAGGCTTTCAACGCTTTCAGAGCTTCTGGCAAACGGATTTGCAGGGCTTTCCCGCTTTTTTGAGATCATGCATACAGAGCCGAGCCTCAAAGATGCAGAGGATGCATCTGCGCTCTCTTCATGCAATGGAGACATAGACATAGAGGATGTCAGCTTCTCTTATTTCAATCACCCGGAAGTGCTTCATGATGTCAACCTCAAAATCAAAAGCGGAGAAACGATTGCATTTGTAGGCCCTTCCGGAGGGGGAAAGACAACACTCTCGCGCCTTATTCCCCGCTTTTATGATGTCACTCAGGGAAGCATAAAGATAGATGGAATTGATGTAAGGAAGATAAAGCAGGAGTCCCTTCATGAAAAGATAGGAGTAGTCCAGCAGGATGTGTTCCTTTTCCCTGCAACGATAATGGAGAATATCCGCTATGGAAAAGAGGATGCAACTGATGAAGAGGTTGCCGAAGCTGCAAGAAAGGCAGAGATTTTTGATGATGTGATGGCCATGCCGGACGGCTTCAATTCTCAGGCAGGAGAGCGAGGAGTGCTGCTTTCTGGAGGACAGAAGCAGAGGATATCGATTGCCCGCATTTTCCTCAAAAATCCTCCTGTTCTTATTCTTGATGAGGCTACAAGCGCGCTTGACAGCGTGACTGAAGCCAGAATTCAGGAGACTTTTGACAAGCTTGCAAAGGGAAGAACCACGATAATAATCGCACACAGGCTCTCAACAGTCAGGAATGCTGACAAGATAGCTGTCATAGACAAGGGAAGAATCATTGAATACGGAAGCCATGATGAGCTTATAAAGAAAGACGGAGAATATGCGGCATTGATCAGAGCTCAGGCTTTCAAGGGAGATATCTAGAGGCTGTAGCCCATTACTGATGAAATCTCGTTTGCACATCGCTTTATCTTGTGCATGATGTTTTCAAAATTATCCTTGTCAAAGCGGAATGTCGGCCATGAGACGCTTATTGCTGCAATGACTTCTCCATCCTGATTGAAAACAGGGCTTGCTATGCACATTATGCCTTCTTCATGCTCTTCATCATCTACAGAGTATCCTCTGTCCCTGATCCTTTCCAGCTCTTCTTTCAGGGCATTTTTGCTTCTTATTGATTTTGCTGTAAAAGGAACAAGAGTGTTGCGCAAAAGGTATTCATCAAGCTCGCTGTCACTCATCCTGGAGAGGAAAATCTTGCCAATTGCTGTGCAATAGAGCGGAATGCTCTTGCCGACTCTGGAATACATTCTGAGCGTGTATTTGGATTCTTCCTTCAAAACATATACTGCAGCATCCCCTTCAAGGATTCCCATATGGCATGTTTCTTTCAGCTCATCAGAAAGTTCTTTCAGATAAGAGGATGCTGTGCTGATGAGGTCGATATGGGAAAGGCTTCTTGATCCCACAGAAAACATCTTGAGTGTAAGGCAGTAGCAGTCAGATGAGTCCTTGTATACATAGCCAAGATTGACAAGAGTTGAAAGGAAGCGGAGAAGAGTAGCCTTCGGCAGCCCTGTTTCCCGGCTCAAAGATTCAAGATTCACGCTCTTTTTGTATGAGAGGGTTTCAAGAATAGATATGGTTCTCAGTACTGCGTTTGTCTGTTTCTCTGCTTCCTTTGCCATCTCTCAGTCCTCAAAATAGTTCTTAGCGTTGTTGAAGGAAATGTCCTCAACTATTTTGCCCAGGTACTCCTCATCGTAAGGAACAAGCCCACTCTCAGCCCATCCTCCGATCACATTGGATAGGATTCTTCTGAAGTACTCATGGCGCGGATAGGAGAGGAAGCTTCTGCTGTCTGTGAGCATTCCTACAAAACGGGGAAGTGTTCCTAGGTTTGCGAAGACTTTAAGCTGCTCCTCCATACCATCCTTATGGTCGCAGAACCACCATGCGGATCCCATCTGCACACGGGCAGGAGTCTTTCCTTCATAACAGCCTATGAGTGTCATGATGGAGTAGTAATCCTTCGGGTTGAGCGAATAAAGGATTGTCTTTGGAATGCTGTTGCTCTCGCTGAGTGCGGAGAAGAAAACAGAAATTCCTTTTGCAAGGCACTCATCATATGATGCATCAAAGCCAGTGTCCGCACCAAGAAGATCAAATGCCTTTCTGTTGTTGTCCCTGATTGCGGCAAAATGGAGCTGCATTGCGATGTTTCTCTCGTTATATGCCTTTGCAAGATTGAAGAGGATATATGTCCTGTATGCATCGGTTTCTGTGTCAGTAAGCTCATTTCCCTTCATCTTCTTTTTGAAGACCTTGTCCACATCTTCTGTGCTCCAGAATGTATGCGGGCATGTCATGAGTGCGTGATCCGATGCCCTGCATCCTGCCTTTTTGAAATAGTCAAGACGGATTATGAGAGCCTTAAGCACATCCTCAACGCCTGAGATGGCAACGCCGCTGACCTGTGAGAGCTTTTCTATATATGAAGCATAATCTGCCTTGTCGATATTGATGGCCTTGTCCGGGCGATATGAAGGAAGAACCTTTGCAGGGCATTTGCCTTCTTTCTTGATTATCTTGTGGTATTCAAGATCATCTGCAGGATCATCAGTCGTTCCGACTGCATATACATTGAATTTCTTCATTATGCCGAATACAGAAAGATCCGGATCATTCTGGAATTTCTCATTTGCCTCTTTATAGATCTTCTCAGCTGTCTTTCTTGAGAACACATCAGTGATATTGAAATATCTCTGAAGCTCAAGATGTGTCCAGTGATAGAGTGGGTTTCCAATCAGGTTCTCCATTGTCTCTGCCCATGCATAGAACTTCTTGTACGGGTCTGCATCCTTTCCGGTAATCAGGCTTTCATCGATTCCTGTCCATCTCATCTGTCTCCATTTGTAGTGGTCTCCGCCAAGCCATGCATCTGTTATTGTTGTGAATCTTTTGTCTGCAGCTATCTCCTGAGGAATCAGGTGACAGTGATAGTCGAAAATAGGCATCTTGGCAGCATGGTCATGATAAAGACGCTGAGCCATTTCTGTCTCAAGAAGAAAATTCTCGTCCATAAATTTTTTCATAATGTAACACCATCCTTGAATATAGAAATTTCTGAATATCCGTTAATCTCATTTTTAACCAATACTTCACCGTTTGCAACTTTTATTATCAGGTTGATGAAGTCAATGAGCACACTCTGGCTGTCCTCTCTTAGAATTCGGGATGCATCAAAGTCAATCCAGTCCTTCTTCTTTCTTGCAAGCTCTTCGTTTGTTGCAATCTTTATTGTAGGAACAGGAGCGCCAAGAGGAGTTCCTCTTCCTGTTGTAAACAGGATGATGTGAGCTCCTGCAGCTGTTTCTGCTGTTGTGCTTACAATGTCATTTCCGGGTCCTGTAAGGAGATTGAGGCCTGTTTTTCTCACTCTTTCTCCATAAGAGAGGATATCTGTTACAGGAGCATCGCCTCCTTTCTGGACACAGCCGAGTGACTTGTCTTCAAGAGTGCTGATTCCACCTGCCTTGTTTCCAGGGCTCGGGTTTTCGTAAACACTCTGGCCGTGGGATGTAAAGTACGACTTGAAGCCGTTGATCATGGAAACCAGAGCTGAAAACACTTCCTCGCTTTCTGCTCTGTTCATGAGCATCTGCTCAGCTCCGAACATCTCTGGAACCTCGCTCATGATCATTGTTCCGCCCATCGCTGTGATCTCATCCGTGAATCTTCCGACAAGAGGGTTTGCCGTGATGCCTGAAAGTCCGTCTGAGCCCCCGCATTTTGCGGCAACAACAAGGCGTGATAAAGAGTCCGGGCTTCTTCTGTCATCCTTCATCACATCGGCAATCTCTTTCAGTATCTTCCTTCCTTCTTCCTCTTCATCCTCAACGTCCTGGCATGTAAGAAAGCGCACACGACGGGGATCCACAGGGCCAAGATACTCTTTGAAGGATGAAGGCGTGTTGTTCTCACATCCAAGAGAAAGCACGAGCACTCCTCCCGCATTTGGGTGATGCACCAGATCAGCAAGAATCTTTCTTGTGTTCTCATGATCATCTCCAAGCTGAGAGCATCCGAACGGGTGCGTGTAAGCATGCACTTTGTCAGCAACACTGAGGTTCTCATTGCCCCATTTCTCAAGGCGCTTTGCTATCTCATTGACACATCCTACCGTCGGAATGATCCAGAGAGAGTTCCTGATGGCAATCCTTCCGTCCTTTCTGTGATAGACATTGATTGCAGGCACGTCAGATATCTCAGTTTTTCTTTTCTCAAAACGCTCCATGCATTTTCTGCTCTCTAGTGGAGAAAATGAGTATTCTCCGCTTTCAGCAAGCTTTGTCCTTATGTTGTATACATGGGCTGCAGATCCTTTTTTTATCTCTTCAGTTGCATAACCGATGGGGTAGCCGTATTTTATTACATCCTCTCCGCTTTTGATATCGCAAAGCGCAATCTTGTGTCCTCTTGTTATCGGACTTGTTATTGTTATGGCAGTTCCGTCTTCAAGAGATATGACATCCCCCTTTGCAAGGTCAGCAAGGGCAACAGCGACGTTGTCCCTGCTGTTTATCCTGATTATCTTCTTCATTTTATAACCCTTTTGATTGCTTCCTTCATTCCTTGTGTGTAAATAAGCTCAAGATAGGAGGAAACAGTATCAGCAAGTCCTTCTCTTTCTGTGAGGTCTTCTCCCCAGAAGGAAACATTTGAAAGCACCTTCTCTGTTTTGATCCGTGCTTCTTCCTTTCTGTCCTTGTATGATGCCTTGTTGAGAGTGCAGAAGAAGGTCAGCACTTCTGGTGAGTCCTTATGAGAATACTCTCCTTTTTCCCTGTAACTAATCATCGCTCCATCCCTGATTTCCTTTCCGTTGTAGAAAGCAATAAGGGATGCAAGAGAGAAGGAGAGAACAGGAGGGACCTTCTTCTCTTTTTCCATGTAGATTGTAAGACTTGGCAGATCCCTTGTCTTGAACTTGCTCACGCTGTTAAGGCTTATTGAGCTCAGCATGTGCTTGACAGAGGGATTCTGGAATCTCTTTAACACATCGCGTGCATAGCTTTCAAGCTCACTCCTGCTGCCATCCATGCTCTTTATTATTTCTGAAAAGAGTCCCTTTTCCATGAAGGATGAGATTACCCCAGAGTCCATGCATTCTTTTATTGTATCCAGGCCATAGAGCATGGCGGTAAGCACTGTCATCGTATGAGTGCCGTTCAAGATGCGGACCTTTCTTGTCCTGTAGAATGTCATGTCAGGAGTCCATACAACACCTTCCCCTGTCTTTGAAAGCGGGATTTCATCATCAAAGCTCTTTTCCTTGTACTCAATTGCCCAGAAAAGGAAGCGTTCTGCCGCATCAAGAAGATTGTCCTCATAGCCAAGAGCAGTGCAAAGCTCCTTTGCCCTCTCTCTCGGGTATCCTGGAACAATCCTGTCGACAAGACTGTTGCAGAAATGGCAGGCTGTCTCGACCCAGGAAATGAAGGAGGAAGGAAGATTCCACCTTCTTGCATGAGCGATCACGTATTTTTTCAGCATGTCCCCGTTCTTGTCGATAAGCTCGCATGGGATGAAAACAAGGCCCTTGCTCTCGTCTCCTTTGAAATATGTGTATCTTCTGTAAAGGAAAGCTGCAATCTTTGCAGGAAATGACGACTGTGGCCTGTCCTCAAGATTATCGCTCTCACAATATGTTATTCCTGCTTCTGTGGTGTTGCTGAAAATGAAACGGAGATCAGCGCTCTCTGCATATGAGATGTATTCATCATAATCCTTATAGGGATTGATGCATCCGAGCACAGATGTGATTTTCCTCATCTCTTCTTTTTCCTTTCCATTCTCATCCACTGCAGAAAGGATTGTGGTGTAGTATCCATCCTGTGCGTTGATCATGTCGCTCATTCCATTTTCAAGCGGCTGCACCATCATCACAGATGAATTGAAATCTGTTTTCTCGTTCATGATGTCGACAAGCCAGTCGACAAAGGCCCTCAGGAAGTTGCCTTCTCCGTACTGAAGAATACGTACCGGTCTTTCTTTTCTGCTGCTGCAATCCTTGATGTTCATATGCTCTCCTTTTTCATATTTGAAACATAGTTTCATTTTAGGATCAGAAGGGTGAACCGTCAATTTCTTTTTGCCTTTTTTCTTCTTTTTTTTCCTTTTTTAGGCATCTGTACGGATATTGAGCTTTACATATGATTTATCCATCTTTTATTCTTTTCCTGTATGAAAGCTGAAAAATACAAATGGCCACCGGCCATGAAATATCTGCTTCTTCCCTTTTACGGGACCTACCTTAAAAGAAAATACGGGCTTACTCTGGTTTCAGATGATGAAAAGAGTCTGGATATCCTTTTAGAGAAAGGGGGAGGTCTCGTATTCTCCAATCATGTCCACACACTTGATCCGTTTCTGATCAGCGCGGTATTTCCATATCATATAAGATGGGTCGCGGGTGCTTATCTTTTCAAGATGAAGGCAGTCGGATACCTGTTGAGAAACTGGGTCGGATGCATAAGCAAGAGTCAGGGGAAAAACGACCTTGGAACAATCAGGGCAATAAAAAATGCTCTTGAGGAGAATACGATAGTCGGGGTATTCCCCGAGGGCACCAGAAGCTGGGACGGGGAGATGATGGACATCACCACAGGCTCTGCGAAAATCATGAAGATTTTCCGCCGCCCTGTGGTAATCATCAACATCGAAGGCGGCTACAACAGAAAGCCCCGCTGGGCAAAGAGTGACAGAAAAGGGAATATAACAATAAGGGTCAAAAGGATACTCAGCTGTGAAGAACTTGAAGAAATGAGCATCTCGGATGTGGAGGCTGTTTTAAGAGAGAATCTCTCTTTCTCATCCTCCTCCTGGCAGAAAGAAAACAGGATGCCTTTTGAAGGAAGAAAAAGGGCAGAAGGAATTGAGCGTCTTCTTTATTACTGTCCATACTGCCTTTCTGCAGGCACAGTCAGCAGCAATGGGAACATGATTGCCTGTTCATCCTGCAAGACGAGTGCAGAAGTCTCAGTTTATGATGAGATAATCTCTGAAGACGGCATGATGAGCGAGAGAGATGCTCATATAAGGGCAAGAGAGGAGCTTGAGAGGAACATAGGGAAAAATGACGGCTCTCTGCTTTTCCCTCCGGAAAGGGGAATACTTTTTCAAAAAGAAGAGAAGGGAAGGCTTGTCAAGCTCTCATCTTCATTTATATTCTCAATGACAGCAGGCTCTATCAGTTTCTCTTTTTCCAACCATAAAGAGGGAGCGGGTGAAATATCCTTTCCTTTTTCTGAGATTTCAGCCCTTGTAATCAACGCCAGACAGTCCGTTGAATTCACACATATGAAAAACACATACCGTTTCCGCCTTGAGGAGACAAAGAGTCCCCTGAAGGTCTTTGACGCGTATTGCATAATCAGAGGAGGTAACTGATGGATTTTTCCTACATAATCCATTTCGGAATCATTTCAGCAGCACTGCTTCTCGGTGCTTTCCTGAGGAGCAGAATCCGTTTTCTGCAGAAGTATCTGATTCCTTCATCGATAATCGGAGGATTCGTTCTTCTTTTCTTCTACAACTATGCAGCTCCGCATTTGAATCTGAATTCAGATTTTCTCGGTGATCTTGTCTATCATCTGTTGAACATATCATTCATAGCTATGATGCTCAGGACTCCGGAAGAGAAGAAAGTCAGGAAGTCCAGAGTAATAGGAGAGACTGTTGTCTCAACTGTCGCGCAGTACGGACTGCAGTGCACATTCGGTCTCATTGTTGCAATTGTCCTGATATTCACAGTCATGCCTGATCTTTCTCCCGCAATAGGACTTTCTCTTCCTCTCGGCTTTGAGCTCGGGCCCGGACAGGCATATTCCATGTCCCTTCCATGGGAGGCAATGGGCTTTGAGGGCGCAACCAGTGTAGGCCTTGCAATGGCGGCAATAGGCTTTGTTGTCGGCTCAATCGGCGGAGTGATTCTCATCAATATAGGAATCCGCAAGGGCTGGGTGGATGAAAGCCTGAGAGATAAGATAAACAGGGGAGAGACAAGAAGCGGCTTCTTAAAAAGAGAGCATCAGAGAGAAGGCTCCAGGATAACGACTGATGGAGAAAGCCTTGATACGCTTTCCTATCATATTGCCCTGATAATGGTCACCTATCTGATTTCATGGGCTCTTCTGAGCTTCATTTCATATCTGCTTTCATTTATCGGAGCAATGGGTGTGCAGCTTGCGGACTCGCTCTGGGGCGTCAATTTCATATTCAGTGTGTTCTGTGCTTCATTTGTGCGGGCCATAATGACAAAGGCAGGCATTTCATACACAATCGACAACCATAGTCTGAACAGGATAAACGGACTTTCTGTGGACCTTACTGTTACAAGCTGTCTAGGCGCTATCAGTCTGACTGCGATAAGCATCTACTGGCTCCCGATAACTCTTCTTTCCGTTGTAGGAATATTCATTACGATGTTCCTGACCCCGTATTACTGCGCAAGGCTCTATGATGATCACAAGTTTGAGAGGACTCTTGTACTGATTGGAACCGCAACAGGGACACTGCCTACAGGACTGTCCCTTCTGCGTGTGGTGGACCCGGATTTCGAGACACCGGCAGCCACTGACTATGTGTATGCATCCTCAATCGTGTTCTTCCTCGTCATTCCTCTGATTCTCCTGATCAATCTTCCTCAGCTCAGTGTTTCAGGAGGAAGCTGGTATCTTCTTTATATAATGCTTGCAGTCACAGCACTCTATACTGTTTTGTGCACTGTTGCCTATTTCCTTTATGCAGGAAAAAGAGCAAGAATAAAGAAGAGGGTTTTCTTCTTGACAGACAATGAGTGATGAAAAGGTTATAGCGGCAATTGAGGCATTTGACAAGGATAGCAATGAGGACATCATTGCGCTGATTAAGGAAAAAAGTGGAGAAATCCTCCACTTTTCCTCATCCGGTGTGATTGTGCGCCACAAAGCCGGCACATCATATGTCCTTCCCTTCGATGAGAGCACAGCGCTTTTTCCATATATTGATGAAGAATCTTCTCTTTTCAGTGTGCGTGGCGATGTTTTTGCAAAAAAGATGCTGACTCATTTTTCTCTTGAGATGAGCGAGCCCTGCTATTTTTATATATACAGGGGAGAGAGAAAGGATGTTGATGAGACACTCTTTTTCCCCATCCCTCTTTCTGATGCCGCTCTTGTTGCCTCCCAGTACCATCATCACTCGGATCTGCAGAGTATAGAGAGAGCCATAAATGAAAACAGGATTTTCGGTCTCTATGAAAACAGCAAACTCGTTGCTTTCTCCGGTTTTCATGAGGAGGGATCGATGGGAATGCTCGAAGTGTTTCCCTCCCATCGGAGAAAGGGATACGGAATAAGGATGGAGGAGTACGTGATCAACAGGGCAATGGAGCTTGGCCGCATTCCCTTCTGCGATGTTTACATTTCAAATGCAGCAAGCGCGGCATTGCAGGAAAAACTCTCTCTTGAGCGTGCAAAATCTCTTCACTGGTGGATGTGGAGAAAGTAATTTTGTTGCATTTTGTTTTTTACCCTGTCAGATAGTGATATTCTGTTGTAAAACTGTTGTGAAAACAGAATTTCAAAAATTTTTTGTTGCAAAAATCATGAATATTATAATTCTTTGTTGCTAAAGAAATAACAAACCAGACAATTATTTATTCCTGCTCAGCATTTCTTTCTCTTTTGTTTGACACATACAGATAGTGCCTGTAGAATTAAGGCATAAACGCTAAACAGGAGTACATAATGAAGAAATTATTTGCAGTTTTACTCGCTCTTGTAGTGGTCTTCTCATTCGCATCCTGCTCAAAGGATGAAGCCGCTACAACTACAACAGCATCATCATCTACAACAACTACTACAGCTGTAGCAGAGAAAGAAGAGCCTCTCAAGCTCGGTATGGTTACAGATGCAGGAACAATCGATGACAGATCCTTCAACCAGGGAACATATGAAGGCGTTGTCAAGGCAGCAGAGGAGCTCGGTCTTGAGTCAACATACCTCCGCCCGGCAGGAACAACAACAACTGACTACCTTACAGCTATCTCTGATCTCTATGACCAGGGTTACCGCTTCATCGCTTGCCCAGGTTACCTTTTTGTAGAAGCTGTTACTCAGGCTCAGGAGATGTATCCGGACCTCAAGATTATCATCATCGACGATCCTCTTGCATCAGGAATCGGAGAGAACACAGTTGCTATCACATTCAGAGAGCATGAGGCAGGATTCCTTGCAGGAGTTGCAACAGCACTCAAGCTCGGTGAAGGCGAAGTCGGCTTTGTTGGCGGACTTGAGATTCCGGCAGTCCAGAAGTTCAACTGGGGATTCCAGCAGGGTGTTGCATATGCAAACGAGAATATGGGAACAGACATTGCAATGAATGCTAATAATTTCGTATATTCCGGTTCATTTGCAGATCTCGCGCTCGGACAGCAGCTTGCAACAGCAATGTATGACTCAGGAGTCGATGCAATCTTCGCAGCAGCTGGAGGCACAGGTGTCGGAGTTATCAACGAGGCAAAGAACAGAAGACTTTCCGGCAGCGATGTATGGGCAATCGGAGTTGACGTTGACCAGTACTCAGTAGGAGACATGGGAAACGGTGAGTCCTGTATCCTTACAAGTGCTATGAAAGATGTTGCTGGCGTTGCTTACGACCAGGCAGTTGCAGCAGCAAATGGCACATACAAAGGTGGCGTGCACATCGAGCTCGGTATTGCTGAAGACAGAGCAGGTATTCCTGCATCCAACCCGAACCTCACACCAGAGATCGAGGAGCAGGTTGCTCAGGTTGTTGATCTCATCAAGGCTGGAGAGATCACAATCCAGGCAACAGGCGATGGCCTCATCAAATAAGAGAATCTGACTGTTATTATGGCCGCCCGTAAAGAGGCGGCCTTTTTGGATAAACCGCGCGATGCGCTCTCATTGGAGAAAAAATGAGTCATGTAATTGAGATGATTGGAATCCGAAAGGAATTTCCGGGCATAGTTGCCAACGATAACATCACACTGCAGGTCGAGGAAGGGGAGATTCATGCAATTCTTGGAGAAAACGGAGCTGGAAAAAGCACGTTGATGAGCATTCTCTTTGGACTCTATCGCGCAGACAGGGGAGTGATAAAGGTAAGGGGAAAGGAAGTTGACATATCAAGCCCCAATGATGCCTTCTCCCTCGGAATCGGTATGGTGCACCAGCATTTCCAGCTTGTGCATAATTTCACAGTCGCAGAAAACATCATTCTTGGAAAGGAAGGCGGATTTGTATATGACATAAAGACCGCCAGCAAGAAAATCAAGGAAATATCTGACCGTTATGGACTGTCCATAGATCCTGACATGGTCATCGAGAACATAACAGTAGGAATGCAGCAGAGGGTTGAGATACTCAAGATGCTTTACCGAGATGCTGACATCCTCATATTTGATGAGCCTACAGCAGTCCTTACTCCTCAGGAGATTGAGGAGCTGATTGAGATCATGAAGAATCTTGCAAGAGAAGGCAAGTCAATAATACTGATTACTCATAAGCTTGAGGAAATCAAGGCAGTTGCAGAGCGCTGCACAATCATCAGAAGAGGAAAGCTCATCAGCGTTGTTGATGTCAAGAGCACTTCTGCCTCCGATATGGCTGCTCTGATGGTAGGCCGTCCTGTGAACTTCAAGACAGAGAAGAAGGAAAGCAAACCAGGAGAGACAGTTCTTGAAATCAGGAATCTGAATGTGATGAACAACAAGAAAGTCCTCGGGGTAAAGGATTTCTCTCTTTCTGTCCGACGTGGGGAGATAATAGGCATTGCCGGAGTTGACGGCAATGGACAGAGCGAGCTGGTTGAGGCAATAACCGGACTGAGAAAAGTCGAGAGCGGGAACATCATTTTCTGCAATAAGGACATCACGCATGCTTCCATTGAAGAAAGAAACGAGATGGGCCTTGGCCATATTCCTGAAGACAGGCAGAAAAGAGGTCTTATTCTCGCATCCCCCCTTACTACAAACTTTGTTATAAAAGAGTTCTATAAGAAACCATATTCCTCAAGAGGAATACTGCACAGCAGCGAGATCGAGAGCTACAGCCAGAAGATTGTGGACAAGTTCGATGTCAGAAGCGGAGAGGGAATCCATTCTCTTGCCGGAAAGCTCAGCGGCGGAAACCAGCAGAAGGCAATCATCGGAAGAGAGGTTGCGGCAGATCCTGAACTCCTGATTGCTGTTCAGCCCACGCGCGGTCTCGATGTAGGAGCAATCGAGTTCATCCATAAAGAGCTTGTCAAGGAAAGGGACAGCGGCAAGGCGGTCCTGCTTGTTTCATTCGAGCTTGATGAGATATTCAATCTGTCTGACAGGATTGCAGTAATGAATGCTGGCCGTCTTATTGATATTGTGGATACAAAGGATACCGATGAGCATAAGGTCGGCCTGATGATGGCTGGAATCAAGAAGGAGGAGAAAGGTGAATAAGAAAATGATAAACAAGCCGCTTGAGGCCAGAAAGGCTTCTTCCCTTCTTGTAAGTCTTTCTGCTGTCTTTCTCGGGGTAGTGGCAGGAGCTCTCTTGATACTTCTGATTGGAAAGAATCCTGTCACCGGCTTTGACAAGATATTGTTCGGTGCACTTTCAAACGTGAGAAGAATTGGCAATACACTTGGCATGTCTACTCAGCTGATTCTCATCGGCCTGTCTGTTGCTTTTGCATTCAAGACAGGACTTTTCAATATCGGGGCATCCGGGCAGATGCTCATGGGAGGAATAACGGGCAGCATTCTTGCATACTATCTTCCTCTGTCAATGCCAAGGCCGCTTTATCTTGCTGTTATAATAGTGGCTTCAGCTCTTGTAGGTGCCTTCTGGGGCTTCATATCAGGATTTCTGAAAGCCAAGTTCAATGTGCATGAAGTCGTATCGACAATCATGCTCAACTGGACTGCATACTGGCTGGTATACGACTGGATCCAGCGCTTTATTGTAGATCCGACGATTGTCGTAAAATCAAAGCCTATTGAGACTGCACATACGCTGAGAGCGGACTGGATAACCGATCTGACAAAGTTCTCCACGCTCAATTATGGCTTTCTCATAGCGATAATAGCATGTGTGGTGATCTGGTTCATACTTGCTAAGACAACGCTCGGCTTCAGGCTGAAGGCTGTCGGATCAAACAGGTTCTGCGCCGAGTATGCCGGAATCAAGGTGAACAGGGCCATCATGATATCCATGGCAGTTGCGGGTGCGCTAGCAGGACTTGCAGGACTTACATATTATTGCGGCTATTCGAACATCATGGAGATGGGAAAGATGCCTAATGAAGGATTTGACGGTATTGCCGTTGCCCTTCTCGGAAACTGTTCTCCTCTCGGTGTCTTCTTCGCAGCAATATTCTTCGGTATTCTCAAGATGGGAAGAGGAAGTCTTGCAGCAACAGGAATTCCGACAGAGATTGCAGACACTATCATAGCAACAATAATCTATTTCACAGCAACAAATGTTATCCTTGCGAACTTCTGGAACATGCTTTTCAAGAAAAGCTATGAAAAGAAGGAAGATGCAATCGCTCTTGCCCTTGAAAAACAGGGAAAAAAGGATACAGACATCTCAACGCTGGATAAAAATGAGAGAAACAATCTCATAAAAGAAGGTAAAAAGCTTTTGAAAGCAGAAAAAGATAAGAAAAAGAAGGAGGCAAAGTAATGGAAGTCTGGTCTGTAATAACAAGTATAATTCCTGCGGCAATCGCATATACGATGCCTCTTCTGATGGGAGCTCTCGGAGGGCTTTACTCTGAGAGAAGCGGTGTGACGAACCTCTGTATAGAAGGCCTTATGCTCACAGGGTGCTTTGCATCTGCGACAGTGATCTATATATTGCAGAGTGCAGGCTTCAGCTACACAGGCGCGATAGTGATCGGAATCCTTGCCGCAATGGCTGCAGCTGCTCTTCTTTCAGTTCTGCATGCTGTTGCAGCAATCAATTTGAAGAGCAATCAGGTCATATCTGGAACAGCAATAAACATGCTTGCAACTGCACTCACGCTCTTTCTTGCCCAGACAATAACAGGAAGCGGAAACGTGACAGTGCTGCGCGGTATCGTCCGTCAGGACATACCCGTTCTTTCAAAGATTCCTTTAATCGGTCCTCTTCTTTTTACAAGAACATACTGGACAACATGGATCTGCCTTGTAATCTGGGCATTAAGCTACTTCCTTCTTTACAAGACAAGTTTCGGTCTCAGGCTCAGAGCCTGCGGCGAGCACCCGTCAGCTGTTGCCTCTGCCGGAATAAACGTACACAGAATGCGTTATACCGGAGTTCTTCTTTCCGGGCTTCTGTCAGGGCTTGGAGGGGCATGCATACTTGCCACCTATGCGGGAGAATACAACTCAACAAGCGGAATCAACGGACTGGGATTCCTGGCAATTGCCGCTCTCATTTTCGGACAGTGGAAACCGCTTGGAATTCTTGCCTCCACATTCTTCTTCGGAATCTGTATGACGATTGCAAACATGGGAAGGGTCATTCCAGTATTCCAGGGAATCCCTACAGGCTATCTCGGCATATTCCCTTATGTGGCAACTTTGATTGCACTTGTTGTATCTAGCAAGAAGAGTGCGGCTCCTCTTGCATCCGGAGAGCCATTCTAGATGATGGCACTTGCCGGTTTATAAGAAAAGAGGAGAAAAAGAAATGACAGAACTTGAGAAAATAAAAGAGAGTGCTCAATACATCAAAAGCCAGATTGGATCATTCAAACCGGAGATAGCAATAGTTCTCGGTTCAGGTCTTGGAGAGCTTGCTGATGAGATTGAGAGACCTGTAGTGCTTGAATACAAGAAGATACCGCGCTTTCCTGTCTCCACTGTTCCAGGCCACAAGGGAAGGCTTGTGTTTGGAAAGCTTGGAGGAAAGGATATTGTCGCAATGCAGGGCCGCTTCCATACCTATGAGGGCTATATGATGAGAGAAGTGGTTTATCCGATCCGCACATTCAAAGTGCTTGGCATAGAGAATCTTCTTCTTACGAATGCGGCCGGATGTGTCAATGCCAGCTGGAATGCAGGAGATCTGATGCTCATAACAGACCATATCAAGCTTGCCAGCGATAATCCGTGCAGGGGAGAGAATATGGATGAGATGGGACCCAGATTCTTCGATATGAGCACAGCATATGACAAGAGTCTCTGTGCCCTTGCAAGGGAAGTTGCGAAAGAAAAGGGAATAACACTGAGAGAGGGAGTCTACATGCTCTTCACAGGACCTTCCTTCGAGACACCGGCAGAAGTGCGCCTTGCCAGAATCCTCGGTGCAGATGCAGTTGGAATGTCCACTGTTCCTGAAGCAATAGCGGCATCGCATATGGGAATGAGAACGCTCGCATTCAGCTGTCTGACCAATATGGCAAGCGGAATTCTTGACAGAAAGCTCAATCATGAAGAGGTTTTGGAGACTGGAGAAAGAGTCAAGGACAGCTTCCAGGCTCTTGTTAAGGAAGTTGTCAGAAGATGGTAAGGTCAGAAGAGATAATAAAAAGGTATTCTCTTATTCCACTTGAAAACGAGGGAGGATATTTTTCCTTCCTCTCATCCTTTGGAAATGATGCAGGATGCATTTTCTATCTGATTACAAAAAATTCATTTTCTTCTCTTCATGCACTGAAAAATGATGAGGTCTGGTTTTTCCTTGAAGGAGGAAATGCTGAGCAGGTCATCTATGAGAACGGAGAAAGAAGTGTAAGAGTGCTTGGGAAGGACAGCAGATTCTCCCTTGTAAGGAAGAATTGTTTTCAGGCAACACGGCTGCTTGATGGCGATTATGCTCTCTTTTCCACAGTCATGTCCCCGCGCTACAACGCCAGCGATTATATCACGCCATCTTCTTTGTTCTTATCATCTCATCCGGAGGCAGAAGAGCTGTTATGAAAGTTCTTATAACAGGTGCCCTTTCTAATCTGGGGCTTGAGATAGCAAGAGTGTTCTATGAACACGGTTTTGAGGTTTACGGAACGAGCAGAAAAGAAAGGGCTTTTGAATACGGAAAAATTCTTCCTCTTGATTTCTCATGCCCTGATTACTCTGTTCTTGATGAGATTGAAGAGTGTGATGTTCTTGTAAACAATGCCGGGATATTCACCGAGGGAAAGACTGGAAGCCTAAGTGCAGAAGATTTTGATTCTGTGATAGATGTCAACATAAAGGGACTGTATCATGTTACTGAAAGGATGCTTCCTCTTTTGAAGAAAAGCAATGGCTCGATTGTGAATATATCGAGCATGAATGCAATGCATCCCGGATTCGGACTTACCAGTCATTATGACGGCTCAAAAGGATTTGTGTCCTCTTTCACCAAAAGCCTTGCTTCAGAGACCGGCCTCCGTGTCAATGCTGTATGCCCGGGACTCATAAGAGCACCCCGTCTTGAGGGCACGGAGCTTGAGAAGGTTTTCTCTTCCCACTCGGTCAGAAAGAAGATGATGGAAGCTGAAGAGATTGCGGAACTTGTATATTTTCTTGCTGTAAGCCAGGGTATTTACGGTCAGAGCATTATAATAGATAATGGTTATAGCCTTTTATGAGCAAAATCAAGATTCTGTGCATCTCTGATGCAACCGATGCCCTTATTTATTCCACAAATGCACCGGTCAGATATGCAGATGTCGACTTCGTCATCTCCGCAGGTGATCTGCCGCTGAGGTATTATGACTATATCCAGACAATTTTAAAGAAGGATGTCTATTACGTTTATGGCAATCATAATCTTGAGGGCTTCAGGGCTCAGATGAAGGGAAGGACCACAGTCGGCAATACGTTTACTTATCAGAGTCCTGTAACGTATGACGGGTTCTTTCTGGATGGAAAGATTGTTTATCTGAAAAAATATGATCTTCTCATCGGTGGACTGGGAGGATCGATGCATTATAACGGCGGGGACAGCCAGTACACTGAAAGCCAGATGAGAGCCCGTATGATCAGAATGGTTCCTCGCCTGATTTACAACAAGATGAGATACGGCCGCTATCTCGATATCCTCATAACGCATGCTCCGCCCTATAAAATCGGGGATGGAGAGGATCTTTGTCATAAGGGATTCTCGTCTTTTCTGCGTTTCATGGAAAAAGTCAGACCCAGCTATCTTCTGCACGGTCATGTGCACCTAATAGACATGAACGACAAAAGGGAAACGAAATATGAGGATACGACGGTAATCAATGTATATAAGAACTATATTCTGGAAATAGAAAGGTGAGCATATGGATATTGCACAGGAAGATTTTTCAAGAGCAAAGAAGAAGGCAAAACTTCAGAGTCTGTTTTATGCAATTACCAGGAAAAACCCTGATCTGCTCTCATTTTATGAGGTTACAAGCATAATAAAGCCCAAAAGTGAGACATACAAGGGAATGCAGACCATTCCTGTTGAGAAAATAATCGGGAGCGAAGGCCGCTATCATGATTTCTCAGCAGCGTTCTATCCCAAGCGCGAGATGCTTAGAAACAGGTGGGAGAGTGTGGACAGGGCAAGACTGAGCGATGTGATCCTTCCTCCCATTTCTGTTTTCTCAATCGGGGGATATTATTTTGTCAGAGACGGCAATCACCGTGTCAGCGTCGCAAAAGCGCAGGGTGTTGAGTTTATTGATGCAGAGGTTGTGGAGCTGGACTCCCAGATAGAGCTTGAGGAAGGGCTGACGATGAAGGCCTTGAAGAAGCGCCTGGTTGCATATGAGCGGGATGAGTTCATAAAGCAGTACAAGCCGACATTCCTTCCAATGAGCGAGATATACTTCACAAGCCCCGGAGCTTATCCAGAGATGGTAAGCCATATCCTTGTGCATAAATATTACATAAACCAGAATAAGAGCAAGGAAATCTCATTTGAGCAGGCGGCTGTTTCATGGTACAAGAATGTCTATAAGGTCATCGTTGACGAGATTACAGAGCACCATATCCTTGCGCTCTTTCCGGGGCATACGAAAGGAGATATGTATCTGTGGCTTGTAAGGCTCTGGGATGATCTGAAAAGAAACAGGAAGGACAACTCCGTGTCAGTTGATGAGGCTGCCCACATAATGAGGAAGAGGGCCAGACACGGAGTGGTCAGACGATATATCTCGTATTTCTTCTCAAGATTCTTTAAGTAGGCTTGCTGCAGTGGAGGCAAAGCGTTTTGCCACCTCCTCAAGCTCCTGGCCCGGGCGGCTTGGCATCATCAGGCCATCTTTATGGGTATACTGAGGAAAATCCACGGCATAAAGGCCCATCATGGCAGCCCAGCTGTCTGTTGCTTCTATTGCATCCAGAGCGTCTTTATGGCTGTATGTGCTTGTGGCAAAGGAATAATAGAGCTTTCCTTCAAGTTCCCTGCTCTCAAAGAGATCCGCAGTATTGTCAAGGAAGGTCTTGAATTCTGCACTCGGCATTCCAAAACGTGAAGGGAGGCCGAACATAATGAGGTCTGCGCTTCTCAGCTTCTCGTTGTTTGCAACCGGCAGTTCTTCAATTTCCTCGTAGTATTCATTTACATCGTTCCTGTCTGCGGCAAGCACATGCAGATCGCTGTCAAGAATCCTGTAAAGTCTTGTATCCACACCTTCAAGAGCAAGCGCTTCTTTGAAGGATCTTGCTATAAGATAAATGTTCCCTCCAATTGAGTGGAATATGATATTGCATCTCATCATTGTCTCCTTTGAATAAATTATAAAATGAGATGATTCTTAAAGAAAGGAAAATATCAGCAGAAAGCGGAGTAAATTCCATCTTCCTCTTCAAGATGTACCTTTCTCTCATATAGCAGGCTGAGGTTCTTCTGAGTAAGCACCTCATCCTTTTTCCCGTCCAGAAAGATCTGGCCGTTCTTTACAGCTATCACTCTTTTGACCTCCGGAAGGATTTCAGACAGTTCATGAGTGACCATTATGACAGTGCTTTCCTTTGTGTATGAGCGCACAAGCTCCCTGAAATCTGCTCTTGAAGGAAAATCAAGTGCGCTTGTTGCCTCATCTAGAAGAAGCAGCGATGGCTTTGTGATATTGGCCCTTGCAAGCAGGATTCTCTTCAGCTCTCCGCTTGAGAGTGTATTTACAGGTCTGTTTTTCTTGTCAAGCATACCGACTCTGTCAAGCTCATGCTCTGCTTTACTGTAATCCTCTTTTTTAACAACATGATGGAAATCAAAGCCGAGAGAGGAGTAGAGGGCTGAGCAGACAATATCAATGGCTCTGTATCCTGTGTTTATGAAATCCGCTTCTGTCTGACTTACAATGGATACTCTTTTTCTGAGCTCGCTTGTGATCCAGCGCTCAGAGCCCAGAATGACATTGCGGTAATCATCTTTTTTAAGTGGATAAACTGAGCGGTAGAGCACGTTGATCAGAGTGCTTTTCCCCGCGCCGTTCGGCCCTATTATGGCAATATGTTCGCCTTCTTTGCTTTTAAAGCTCACATTATCAAGGATGATCTTGCCTTCCCGTCGTACTGTTGCATTCTCAAGTGATATGAAGTCCATAGAACAATATTAAGACATTCTCTCGCTGAAAAAAACATAAACAATGCAAGAATGTGCCTATTAACCTCCTTTTTTTATGGTAGAATTAATGCTATGAAATATTTCGACAGAACCACAGGTTTTACAATAGCAGATCCGACAATCAACCCTGTAAAGGGACTTACATGCACAAAGGAAGATGTTCTCAAATCTCTTGAGGGCTATATTCTTTCAGCCTCAGGATGGCGTGCTGTCTTTGCAGAGAGCAAAGAAGATGAAGATGATACGAAAAAGGTCAGAATAGAAGATCTGGTAATCACAGAGGCTGCCACAGAGACATTTATCGAGTATCTTGGAGTTCCTCGTCCGAGAATCCTGATTGGAGTCGATGCGCGCCCTACAGGGCAGGTCCTATGCGATGTGGCTGTCAGGACTCTTTTGTCCCTCGGCTGTGAGGTCACTCATCTCTTTTTTGCCGCGGCTCCGGAGATTATGGCATATTCAAATGCCGGCTTTGACGGTTTCTTCTATATTTCCGCAAGCCATAACCCGATAGGTCATAATGGATTCAAGTTCGGAGTAGATGGTGGAGTTTACAACAAAAGCATCATTGACAAGATTATTCCCATGTTCCTTGAGAAGGTGAACAGGGACGATATTGTCTCTCATGCGATAAAAGTCATCAGCGAAGCAGATCCAGATATCTATGCTGAGGTCCTGATGAAGCATGATGATGACAAGATAAGGGCTTTTGATTACTACCGCCAGTTCGTGCTGCGCATTGCAACAGCACATAAGCTTTTCAGGATTCCTTTTGGAATTGTCGCAGAGATGAACGGATCGGCAAGAAGTGCAAGTATAGATATTCCTTATCTTAACAAGATGGGGGCCAAGGTGTGGGCTGTCAACGCTCAGCCAAGGCAGGTTGCCCATGCCATTGTCCCGGAAGGAGAGAATCTTGAGCTTTGCAGGAAAACGCTTGAGGAGATTCATAAAAAGGACAGTGATTATATTCTCGGCTATGTTCCTGACAATGATGGGGACAGAGGCAACTTTGTCTATATGAAGCATTCCGAAGGAAGGGCAGACATACTGAATGCCCAGGAAGTTTTTGCTCTTGTTGCCCTGATAGACCTTGCTCATCAGGTCATGGCCGGAGATAAGAGGCCGGCAATCGCCGTGAACGGGCCGACGAGCAATATAATCGATGAGATAGCATCCCGCCTTGGGGCAAAGGTGTTCCGTTCCGATGTCGGAGAAGCCAATGTAGTCACGCTTGCAGAGAAGCTCAGGAGTGAAGAAGGCTACCAGGTGCATATCTGTGGAGAAGGAAGCAACGGAGGAAACATCACGCACCCTGCAAAGGTCCGAGATCCGATGAACTCAATAATGAGCATAGCAAAGCTTTATTCAATTGACGGACTTTACAGCTTCATATGCTCTAAATTCGGTATCAAGGACTGTGAGCATGTGTCCATAGAGAATGTCATAAATGCTCTTCCACGCTTTACTACGACCCCTGCTTTCAGCAAGGATGCGGTCATGAGGATAAAGAGTACGGATTTCGATGCTCTCAAGCTCGAGTATGAGAGAATATTCCTTTCTGAGGTCGATTCATATCTTAAGGACGGTATTGCACAGTACGAGGTCCATCAGATTGAAGGAATAAAGGAGCAGATAGGACTTGGCCCTGAGTTCAGAAACAATCCGTCAAGCGGAGGCTATAAGGTGATATTCACTGACAGCGATGGAAATTTTGTCGCATACATCTGGCTCAGCAAGTCAAAGACGGAGCCTGTGATGAGAGTAATGGCGGATGTGAAGGGAGATAACAAGGCTCTTCACGACAGGCTGCTTTCCTGGCAGAGAAGTCTTGTTCTGCGTGCAGATGATGCTGTAATGGCAAAAAAACAGTGATTTTTTGCTTTAAACGCTGTTTCTTTGATTGATATCTGAAAAAAAGTGTGTAAAAATTAGCTTACCAAGGCGTACTGATTGTCTTTGCATACGTCTGGTGCCCCGAAAGGGATAAGGAGGTTGCCGCTGCAAGTTCAGCGGTTTTTTTTGTAACCTTTGCCTTTTTTTGTTGTTTCTAGATTTGCATATGAGAAAACTTCTTTTTCCTCTTGTTATTTCATTACTTCTTTTTTCATGCACTTCTACAGGTGATTTTGTCCCGCCTCACTCAGCCCTTGATGTCAAGATAGAAGAGAGCATCAGCGTTGAGGAAGAAAAAGAAGAAGTTTCAGCTCCTGTATTTTCAGGCGAGGTGGAGATAGCCGCTGAGACTGAAGAAGAGACTGCTGAGACAGAAGAGGAGAAAGAAGAATCTGCTATAGCAGAACAAGTGGAAGAAATTTCTGTTAACGATGACAGTGCCAAAGAAGAAGTGCCATCTGAGGAAGCTCCAGAGAGCGTCAAAGAAGAAGATGTGGCAGAAAGTCCTTCTGTCGCTGAGGCTGAGGAAGCAGATATAACAGGCAATGATGTTTCTCAAATCGGGCTTGACAGCAAAGCTGATGAGATAATGCTCACATCTTTCATAATGGCAGCAGTCATGGTGCTTATCGTATCTCTTTCCACGATAATCAGGAGCAACAGCACAAGAAGAATGCCTGTGCTAATTTCCATAGTCCTTGCATTGCTTTTTACAGCAATACCGATGATAGCATCAGTCATAATAAGCGGATGGAATAACCTTTATTATGCTTATCTTGTCCTCTTGCTCACATTCTTCATAATCAGGGGAAAGAAGAACTAGAACTTTTCTGCCTTCTTTATGAGGTCCAGCATTCTTTTCTTGTAGAAGAATGTGTCGAGAGCGATGATGGCTGAGCCTTCAATTTCTCCTCTTTGAGAACAAGCGCATCTTATCTCCATGCCTCCTGTTAAACTGTTCACTCTGTTTTTAAGAGTCAAAAGCATATTCTGGCAAAGCAGGGAAAGGCTTCCCATGAGAATAACTGCATCTATATTGAGGACCATGCATGCAGATGCTATCTTGTCAGCAACGCTGAGTATGTAGTCCACATTCTCTTCATCCTTCTGGGAAAAAAGGGATGATGAGGTGGTGCCTTTTCTCCTTGAGATGCTTTTTATGCTTTCAAATCCCTCAAACAGAGGATCAAGCTTCATAAATGAGCTACCGCCGTAAAGTGCTGATGGCTCATCATCAAGGTCTACAAAGAGAAGTCTGTCTTCCTCCTTTTTCATTTTCTCTCTTTCGTTGACGCATCTTGCGGTTATGGGAGAGACGGAAATGGAGGGAAAGCTGATCTGGCTGAAGAAAAATGAAAGATCCTCATCCGTTGCCGCAACCATGCCGTAAATCTTCTCGCTGTCGTTTTTTATGATTCTTTTCAGCGATTGCTGGAAATTTTCTGAAAGGGTCTTTCTCTCAAGTCCTCTGGAAAAGCGTTCGAGTCTTATGGTTTTCCCAAGGGTATCTGATGCAGCCAGATAGCAGCCTGTTTTATCGAGTGTCATTGAAAGCACGATGCCGGATGCCCTGTTGATTTCAAGCAATGTCCCAGGACGTCCTGAAGAATAGAAGATCTTGCTGCTCTCCTTGACCAGTCCTTCCTTTATGAGTGCATCGACAATTTCTGATATAGAAACTTTATTCAAAAGAAGATATCTGCTGAGTTCTGCTCTTGTCGGGCTTTCCAGACTCTTTATTGCAGAGAGAACCTTCAGCTTGTTTATCTTTCTGGCATTGTCCGGTTTAGAGAAATCCATAAGAAAAGAGTAGCAGAAAAAGAGGCAAAATGGAATCTTCTCTTGCCTGATTGCTTCTTTCTGCTTATTTTCTAATGCTGAGGAGATAATTTATGTCACAGAAAAAATTCAAGACAGAAGTTGCGGATTTGCTTAAGCTCATAATCCATTCATTATACTCAAACAAGGAGATTTTTCTCAGGGAGCTTATATCTAACTCTTCTGATGCTATAGACAAGCTCAAATACCTTTCACTTACAGACGGCTCTCTCAAAGGCTATTCTTTTGACCCGAGAATCCAGCTTTCATTTGATGAGGAGAAGAAGACTCTGACAATAAGCGATAACGGTATTGGAATGAATGAGGATGACCTTAACAACAACCTTGGAACGATTGCTTCCAGCGGAACAAGGAAATTCCTTGAAAGCCTGAGCGATGAGCAGAAAAAAGACAGTAATCTGATAGGCCAGTTCGGAGTAGGTTTCTATTCTGCTTTCATGGTTGCAGAGAAAATAGAGGTCGTTACAAGAAAAGCCGGAGAAGAAGAGGCATATAAGTGGACAAGTGACGGAAGAAGCGGTTATGAGATTGAAAAGGCAGAGAGAAGCGAGCAGGGAAGCACCATAACACTTTTCATGAACAGTGATTCAACAAGTTTCCTTAACCGCTATGAGCTTGAACGCCTCATAAAGAAATATTCAGATTATGTTGCTTATCCGATTTATCTTGAATATGAGAAAACAAATTACAATTACGAGAAAAAGGATGAAAAGGGTGAGCCGGAAAAGACAGTTGAGCACAAGAATGAGCAGATAAACTCAGCAATAGCTCTCTGGAGAAAGAGCAAGAGCTCGATCAAGGAAGAGGAATACAAGGATTTTTACAAGAACAACTGGTATGACTCAGAAGATCCTCTTTTCTATATGCACAGCAAGGTTGAGGGGGCAACTGAGTACACAACACTTTTCTATATTCCTCAGCATGCTCCGTTTGATATGAACTATGCGGATTACAAGCCGGGCGTGAAGCTTTATGTCAAGAGAGTATACATTACAGATGATGACAAGGAGCTTCTTCCTGTCTACCTGCGCTTTGTCAGAGGCATAATCGACAGTGAGGACCTGCCGCTCAATGTATCCAGGGAGATCCTTCAGGAAAACAGGATCATGGCAAGCATCAGAAGCTCATCTGTCAAAAAGATTCTTGGAGAGTTCAAGAAGATTAGTGAGAACAATCCTGAGCTTTATGATAAGTTCATCAAAGAGTACAACCGCCCGCTGAAGGAAGGACTTTACTCGGATTATGCAAACAGGGATGCCCTGTTGGCCCTTGTGCGGTATCATTCAAGCTCAGAGGACGGATATGTCTCTCTTCAGAAGTACAAAGAGAGGATGAAGGAAGGCCAGAAGAGCATATATTATATCTCTGGAGGAAGCCTTGATACCCTTAAATCCTCACCGCTCATTTCCTCATATACGGAAAAGGGATACGAGGTTCTCATCATGGATGATGATATTGATGAGATTGTGCTTACTTCCCTTTATGAATATGAAGGTCTGCCTTTCAAGGCAATCAATAAGACAGGTGCTCTTGATGAGATAAAGGATGAGAATGATGACAAGCTCAAGGAAGAGAAGAAGGCCGTTGCCGAGAAGGTGAAGAAGGCTCTTGGAGACAAAGTCAAGGATGTTGTCATCTCAAGCCGCCTTGATTCCTCAGTCTCATCCTGCATCCTCATGGATGAGAATGATCCTTCAGTACAGATGCAGCGTCTCATGAAGCAGATGGGAAATGAAGGAATTGAAGTCAAGCCTATTCTTGAGATAAACCCGAAGAGCCCTGTTATAAACAAGGTTGAGGCAAGCGAGGATGAGGAGTACGTGAAAGCAGTTTCAGAGGTGCTTCTTGATCAGGCGCTCCTTCAGGAAGGCGTCATGATAAAAGATGCTCTTGCTTTTGCAAAGAATCTTACTAGACTGCTTGGCTGAAATTAATGTAAATTTAGATGGGAGCACTGCTCCCATATTTTTTACAAGGACGAATTATGGTAGAAATAAGCTTTGAATCCATTCTGACGGCTATTTTAGATCGCGCGCTTGCAGTTGTAGTCATAATTCTTGTGACACTTGTTGTCACCAAGCTCGTAAAGAGTTTTTTTTTACGTCTTGCAAGGAATAGCACAAGGGTGTCCCCTTTGATATGCTCTGTAGTCAGGAAGACAATTAATTTCATTCTCTGGGTATGCACCACGATTTCTCTTTTATATGTTTTCGGAATAAACGTAACACCGATTATAACAGGACTCGGAGTTACAGGAGTCGTTCTTGGTTTTGCTCTTCAGGAGTCTGTTTCATCCTTTTTCAGCGGATTTCTCATTGCTGTTACAAATCCGTTCAGAATCGGCGATTATGTTGACATCGACTCTGTAAGCGGTACAGTTGTCTCTATGGATCTGCTGAGTGTCACTTTAGGAGGTGCAGACAACAGAAAGATAACACTTTCGAACAAAACAGTGTGGGGGAGCGTAATAGTCAACTATTCAGATATAGAAAAGAGAAGGATGGACATGGTTGTCCAGGTTGCCTATAACAGCGATATAGATAAGGTCAAGCAGGTGATAAAAGGCCTCATTTCATCATATCCTGAAATCCTTGAGAATCCTGCGCCTGTTGTAGAACTCAGCAAGCTCAATGACTCTTCGCTTGATTTCGTTGTCCGTCCATGGGTGAAGCCTGAAAATTACTGGCCGGTCTACTGGAGGTTCCAGCAGGATATAGTCGAGGCTCTTAGAAAAGAGAATATCGAAATCCCGTATGACAAGCTGGATGTGAATATAATCAGCAAGAGCTGAAAATGTTGATGGGCAGGATTTCCTGCCCATTTGTTTTTTCTATATATTATTTTTTATTCAGTCCAATGAGAAAAATCTCAAAGCTGTCATCACGTGATGCCTTTGGCTTGAAGGCTTTTGCTTTCTCAAAGATTGTTCTCATGTTCTTGAGAATAACCTCCTGGCCTCCTCCCTGGAAAATCTTTATAACAAGGTTGCCGCCTTTCTTGAGCTGCTCCTGAGCAAGCATGAGGACATTCTCAGCCAGAGCTTCGCTTCTTGTTGTGTCCACAGTGCGGTTGCCTGTTGTCATAGGAGCGGCATCGCTTATTATCGCATCATATGGGCCAAGCTCAACAAGACGTGCTCTTACCTGAACGCTGAATGCATCCCCTGTTATTTCTGTGACTGTAGGGGGAACAGGTGAGAGATTGAGAGGGTTGAGATCGCATGAGACAATTCTTCCGTTGCCTTTTATGAGCATTCTGTGCGTATAAAGAGTCCACGATCCTGGGGCAGCTCCAACATCAAGGACAGTGTCTCCAGGTTTGATTATCCTGTGATTCTGATTGATTTCCTCAAGCTTGTAAACACTTCTTGCGGGGTAACCTTCCTTATGTGCTTTCTGAGTATATGAGTCTGCTTTGTCCCGTCTTGAATTTGCCATAGAAAAAGTTTAATAAAAATGCAGAAAATAAAAAAGCATCGTCAGTAATGGGTGGGAGAAATCTGACGATGCAATATAATCTGTTGCTCTGAATATTTCAATGCAAAACCCATGCCAGCTGTAGTTTTTGGGTAAATGTGAAGAAAATTCACAATAAAAGGTGTGAATATTTTTCACACTGTGCATTATTTGCGCAATAAAGAAGGCGCCGTTTTGGCGCCTGTTATGCTAAAAAAGGAGGTTGAAAAAACTGTTTGCTCTGTAACCATAAACATGCAACAAGCATGCCAAGTCAGCGGGCAAGCAGGACCACCTCCTGGCCATGAGAAGAGAGAGTACCGCTTGTCTCCTCTTTTGAATCCATATAATCTGAGCGTTCTCCGTCAAGAAGCTTGAAATATGTTCCATCCAGTTTCACGCTGGTGTTTCCGTCTCCGAAATAGAAAATGACTATTTCTTTATAAGGGCTGTCTCCGCTGTTGTCCAAAGTGATCTTTATTGTTTTCTTTGCCAGAATCTGGAAGTCCTTCAGCCTTTCTTTTGCCTTGTTGCTCTTGTCATAAAGGGCAGGAAGAGATTTTCTGAGTCTTATGAGTCCTTTATAGTAGTCGACAAGTTCCTTTGCCTTTCTGGCTCTCACCCAGTCAAACCTGTTTATGTAAAGAGGGGAGTTGTATGTGTTCTTTATTCCAATCTTTGTTCTGGCGCATTCTTCACCAGAGAGAAAGAACAGGCTTCCCTGCATCGTGAAATAGAGTGCTGCGGCAAAGCGGTTTGCTCTGAGCGTTGTCTTTTCAAGGCCCAGGAAGTTCTCTTTCGGGTCTACTGTGAGTGTGAGCTTGTCCCACAGACACCAGTCATCGTGGCTTGAGACATAGCTTATTGTCTGGCTTGGAGCTTTTGTCCTGAAATGCCAGTCTCCGATGCTCCATCCTGTGACAGCATGTTTCAGCAAGTTGAGATCTACGCTTCCCCCGTTTGCAAATCCGCTTGCAGTGCTTTCGAAATTGCTTCCTTTTATCAGGTCCCTTGTGGTATCGCAGAAGGCACCTATGTTCTCATCAAGAAGCACAAGTGCATTGCGGTCAGCAAGCTGGAAACCTTCTTTCACGCTTGTTCCTGCAGCGCCCCAGGGCTCTCCGTACATGAGCTTTTCTCCTTTTCCGTAGCGCTCATCCAGCTTTGCCCTTATATCATTCAGAAGTCCTGTATCAAGAAGACCCATCAGATCAAAGCGGAAACCATCCATGTGGTATTCCTCAGCCCAGTAGAGAACGGATGAGAGTATGTATTTATGCACCATCGGACGCTCTGATGCTATGTCGTTGCCGCATCCGGATCCGTTTGATGCGCTCCCGTCTGCATTCTGGCGGTAAAAGTACCATGGCTCTGACTTGAAAAGGCATGAATCCAGATGGTAAGTATGGTTGTAAACCACATCCATGATAACTCTTATGCCTTCATCATGCAGGGCTTTGATCATGCTCTTGAGTTCTTTGATCCTGACTTCTCCATGAATCGGATCCGATGAATAGGATCCTTCTGGAACGTTGAAGTTGTCAGGGTCATAGCCCCAGTTGAAATGCTCATCAGAGCCAAGCTCATCTACGGATGCAAAATCATATACTGGCATGAGCTGGACATGTGTCACTCCAAGGTCTTTCAGGTAGGATAGCCCTGTTTTCTGGCTGCTGTCATTCAAAAGCACAGTGTTCTTCTCTGTAAGTCCCAGATATTTTCCTTTGTTCTCTTCCTTGATTCCGTTGAAACGCTGATATGTGAAATCCTTTACATGAAGTTCATAGATGATGTTTTCATTCTGCTTTTCAGGAGCCTTGTCATTCTCCCATCCTTCAGGATCTGTCTTTCTCAAATCGATTATAAGACTTCTTTTTCCGTTTGGACCTGTTGCCACTGAGTATGGATCCTGAAACTCATACTCAACTCCTCCTGTGACAATCGTGTATGTGTAATAAGTGCCTTCAAGGTTTCTGTTTACAGAAAGCTCGTAAACGCCATCTGCCTTTCCCGTCATGTACATTCTGTCATGACGCTGGGAGAAATATCCATCCTCAAAGAAATTCACCGCAGCCTGTGTCGCACTTGGTGCCCACAGCCTGAACACTGTTCTGTCTTTTTCTAACTTGAATCCAAGTTTGCCATTATATACAGGCCAGTTCTCGAACCGGTCAACATTTGCCATAAAATTTTCCTTCAGAATCAGGATATGCCATATTCTTCTCTTATCTCCTGATATCTTTTCTTTATAACGTCGTAGATAATCTTTATCTTTCTCTCATGATGTATGAAAGCACTTTTCATCGCATTGATTGTGATCTTTTCCAGATCTCGCAGAGACAGGCCGTATTCCCTTGCAGCTATGATCATCTCATTAGTCAGATTCGTGTCGCTCATAAGGCGGTTGTCAGAGCAGAGAAAGACACGGAAGCTGTTCTTGAAGAAAACAGGGAATGGATGGTCTTGGTACGATTCGCACGCTCCTGTTCCAACGTTGCTGGTAAGGCACATTTCAAGAGGTATTCTCCTGTCTTGGACAAAATGCGCAAGGCTTCCCATTTTCTTTATCCTTCCATCCTCGATGAGCATGTCCTCAGTAAGTCTTACCCCATGTCCGATTCTGTGAGCTCCGCAGATCTGGATTGCCTGCCATATGGACTCCGTTCCAAAAGCTTCTCCTGCATGGATAGTGATATTGAAATTCTGTCTTCTTATGTAATTGAAAGCTTCCAGATGCTTTTTCGGCGGATGCCCCGATTCATCTCCTGCGATATCGAAACCGACCACGCCTTTTTCCCTGAATGCAACAGCAAGCTCCGCTATTTCAAGGGTATTCTCTGGTCTTTCGTTGCGCATAGCGCATAAAATCAGGCCGAACTGTACTCCATATTCCTTTCTTCCCTGATCAAGTCCTTTCAAAACTGCCTGGACAACTTCTTCAAGATTAAGACCTTTCTGTGTGTGAAGAGCAGGTGCAAAGCGGAGCTCTGCATACACCACGTTTTCTTTGCTGTAATCCTCCATGGCTTCTCTTGCAATGCGCACAAGAGCTTCCTTTGTCTGCATGACAGCTGTTGTATATTTGAATGTCTCAAGATAGAGAGATAATGATTTTTTCTTGCATCCTTCTATGAACCAGGCTTTGAGCGCAGCTGGGTCTGTCTCTGGAAGGGTGATGCCTTCTTTCTCTGCCAGCTCCATTATTGTACTGATTCTCAAGCCTCCATCCAGGTGGTCATGCAGTTCAACTTTCGGAGCTTTCTTTATAATCTCGTTTGTCAGCATAGTTAGATTATAGCCTGAAATGCTTGCTTCTCAAAGAGAATTGTTAAGAGAGATTTAAACCAATATTTTTTAATATTGTCCTGATAATTGCTCTCAGTGTTTAGATTTATTTAGTAAAAAACATGGATGAACATATTTACAAAAAAAAATATTAGATATAAATTCATATTCAGGAGTTTGAAATATGGCAAAATCTAAAGAATCACTTAACAAGAAATTACTCACTCTTGCAATCACAGCAACAAAGGCAAGAGAGATCAAAGACATCATCGATCAGGGTGCGGATGTCAACGCACACAATGAATGGGGTCTTACACCTGTAATGCTTGCTGCTCAGTACAACCACTCTGTAGTTGTGCTCAACGCACTCATTCAGGCAGGAGCAGACATTCACGAAGCAGAGCCAAAGTACCGCTCTAATTCACTTCATCTTGCAGCAAACAGCAGCAAGAATCCAAAAGTGATTGAGGCTCTTCTTGCAGCAGGTGCAAACATCGATGCAAGAAACTACCTTGGCGAGACAGCTCTCATCATGGCTGTAAACAGCAACCCTGAGACAAAGATTACAACACAGCTCATCAAGAGCGGTGCAGATGTCAATGCATGTGATTATCAGGGACACAGTGTTCTTGACTATGCAAAGAATGCAAAGAGAACATATGTGATCAACCTTCTCAAAGAGAACGGTGCAAACTGACAGTCGGTGTGTTTCTGACTGAAGCCTGGCGTAAAAGCCAGGTTTTTTTAATAAAAAAGGGGATGCTCTGAGGCATCCCTCCTGTGCTTTGCAATCTTTCTCAGTCTTCAAGTTCCTTATTGATGATTCCATCCTCGATTTTCTTTTCTTCTTTTGCAATCTCTCTCTTGATGTCATCAATCATGGTATCAAGACTGTAGCTTGTAACTTCTCCGTTTGAACGGATCCTTACTTCAACCTTTCCTTCCTTTATGCTCTTGTTTCCAAGAGTTATCCTCAAAGGAACGCCGATGAGGTCTGCGTCTGCGAACTTGACACCGGCAGATTCCTTCCTGTCATCATAAAGCACCTCGATTCCTTCAGCTATGAGCTTGTCGTAGATGGAATCTGCAAGCTCTGTATCCTTTATGAGGGATACAAGGTGAACCTGATAAGGAGCAACGGAGATAGGCATCTTGAGGCCGCCCTCATCATTGTATTCCTCTGCCACACAGGCAAGGAGTCTTCCTATTCCGATTCCATAGCATCCCATTATAACAGGCTTTCTTGTACCGTCCTCATCCTGATATTCACACTTCATTGCCTGGCTGTACTTTGTTCCGAGCTGGAAGATGTTTCCAATCTCAACACCCTTGCTGGCATCAAGGGGTGAGCCGCAGTGCGGGCACTTGTGTCCGCTTCTTGCGCTTGCTATGTCTTTCACCGTTCCCTTGAAGTCCCTTCCGTAGTTGGTGTTCATCAGGTGATAGCCATCTTCGTTAGCTCCCGCAACAAGGTTGTTTGACTCGCTGATGCTGTCGTCTACTATGAGTATGAAATCTCCTTTTGCTCCAATCGGGCTTGCAAAGCCTGGAATCATGCCGCACTCTCTGATTTCTTCATCGTGAGCTGGTCTGATCTCGTTTGCTCCCGCAGCGTGCTGCAGCTTTGCCTCCTCGACATCAAGATCTCCGCGGATCAAGGCAACGATGAGACGGGATTTTTCTTCGTTGTTCTCATCTGTGAAGGCGCCAACCATGAACACGGCCTTGCATGTGTCGCTTTCCTTGATGTTTAAAAGCGCGCAGAGTTCCTCGATTGTCTTTGCATCTGGCGTGGCGACCTTCTGGATGGCCTTCATCTCTTCTTTCTTGTAATCCTTTTTGAATGATGCGACCTGGCGGTTTGCTGTATATCCGCATTCTGGACATGTTATAATCGTGTCTTCTCCGATTGGAGAAAGATACATGTATTCATGTGCGACGCTTCCGCCCATCATTCCTGTATCTGATTTCACTGCGATTGCAGGGAGTGCACAGCGTGAGAAAATCCTGAAGTATGCCTTGTACTGATTCCTGTAGCTCTTTTCCAGCCCTTCCTGGGTACGGTCAAAAGAGTAGGCATCCTTCATCGTGAATTCCCTTACTCGGATAAGGCCTGCCCTAGGGCGCGGATCATCACGGAATTTTGTCTGGATCTGGTATACTGTCACCGGAAGACGCTTGTAGCTGTCAATCTCATCACGGGCAATTGTAGTGCATGCTTCCTCATGAGTCATCGCGAGGACCATGTCCCGTCCTGTTCTGTCCTCAAAGCGCGCAAGTTCCTTGTCTATTGAGTAGTATCTTCCGCTTTCCTTCCATATATCTGCAGGATTGACAAGAGGCATCTGGATTTCCTCGCATCCGATTCTGTTCATCTCCTGTCTGACTATATTTTCTATTTTCCTGATACTTCTCAGACCAAGTGGAAGCAGGGAGAAGATTCCCGCTCCGAGCTGCTTGATATACCCTGCACGCAGCAGATATTCATAGCCTTTGCTGTCTGCTCCGTTGGGGGCTTCTCTGAGTGTTCTGGAAAACATTTTTGACATTCTCATAGTACGAAATTCTCCTCAAAAGCCATTAAATCATAAATTCATTTTCTTAACAATCAGAAAAGTATATGTTATTCTGGATACATGAAGGCTCAGAGCGCAAAAGCAGCACTTGTACAGCAGGTTGTTTCATTCACCAGAAGATGTTTTGATAAAGGTTATTTCAATACTTTCAGAGGAGAAATATCGATTAAGAGCGAAGGGTACTTCATTGTCAACAGACCGGAGATTCCACGCTTTGACATAACAGAACAGGATGTAAGCACATTTGATATCTATACAGGGGAAATTCTTGAAAACGGTATAAGGTTTCCAGTGAATGTTCACCGTGTAATATACGAAATAAGGAGCGATATAGAATGTGTGTTCTACGCTCCTCTTGCATCCCTCCCATTCCTTTCTTCTGAGACAGGGGAAATACAGACAGCCTTTACGGAAGAAACCTCTGTTATGCTCAAGAATATAAAGAGAATTCCATACCAGAAGAGCAATTCTCTTTCTCTGGCAGAGACAGTAAGGGAAGCATGTGTTGACACAGATATAATAATTATTGACAATCTTGGCGTGGTGGTTCTAGGTCCCTCTCCTGCAGTCGCATATTACAAGCTTGAGCTTCTGGATGCGGTTGCGAAACTGAATATTTTCAACAGGGGAGGGGTATTGCCCAAGCTTAAGTTTATTAAGACCAAATAAATTTTAGGAGCGCATATGGATAAAGCCAGACTAGAAGGTTTGAAGAAAGAGGCCCTTGATGCCAGAAGAAAGACGATAAGATGCATTTCTTCATTCGGCAGCGGGCATATCGGCGGATCTATGTCAGTAATAGAGGTCCTTACATACCTCTATTATGCGGAAATGAGAATTGACCCTTCCCGCCCCGACTGGCCTGAGCGTGACCGCCTTGTTCTCTCAAAAGGACATAGCGGACCTGCTCTCTATGCAATCCTTGCCAAGAAAGGATATTTTGATGAAAGCCTGCTGATGACTCTGAATCAGGGCGGAACCACCCTTCCAAGCCATGTGGACATGCTCAAGACTCCCGGCATTGATTTTACAGCAGGATCTCTCGGGCAGGGGATTTCTGCCGCACTCGGCATCGCATGCGCACAGCGTGTGAATGGCTGGGACAGCTGGACATATGCTATTGTGGGAGATGGAGAGAGCCAGGAAGGAGAAGTATGGGAAGCTGCAGAGGATGCAGCTGCATGGAAGGTTGACAACCTCATAGCATTCACTGACATGAACGGTGCGCAGCTTGACGGATACACAGACTCCATTGTTCCCATGCATATGATGAAAGAGCGCTATGAGACATTCGGATGGGATACATATGAGATTGACGGACACTCATTCGAGATGCTGGAAGAGGCAATAAAGAAAGCAAAAACAGTAAAAGGCAAACCCCATATGATAATCCTCAACACGCAGAAGAGCCGTGGTTATATTCCTGGCGAGGGGATTGAAAACAACCATTCAATGAGCATTGACAGCGCAAAGGCTGATGAGGCAATCAGGATGCTGGAAGAGAGGGAAGGTGTATGATGAAAGATGCACATTGCTACAATCATTACAGAGAGACAGTTATCGGGGCAGTAGTGGACCTTGCCAAAGAACACAAGGATATAGTTTTCCTTGATGCAGACCTTTCTTCGTGCATTACCAGCACAACATTCAAAAAGGAATTCCCTTCCCGTTTCTTCAATGCAGGAATCGCGGAGGCGAACATGGCCGCTGTAGCCGGAGGCATGGCATCTGCAGGCCTTACTCCATTTATCCATAGCTTTGCATGCTTTGCAACAAGGCGGGCTTATGACCAGATACTTATCAGCATAGGATATACAAACCGCACAGTGCACATCATAGGAAGCGATCCAGGAATAGTTGCACAGTACAACGGTGGAACCCATATGCCTTTTGAGGACATTGCTCTGATGCGGCAGGTCCCTTCTTTCGTGATAATCGAACCAAGTGATGCCCAGAGCCTCTATGCACTTACTCAGCAGGTGTATTTCAACGGAAAACCAAGTTATATCAGAACACCGAGGAAAGGAATAAGCTTCCGCTATTCAGCCGATGATGAGATAAAGCTTGGAAAGGCAATCGAGCTTGCAGACGGATCTGATGTGGCTTTGGTTGCAACGGGAGTCCTCATGGTGGATCTCGCGGTTGAGACAAAGGAAGAGCTTGAGAAAAGAGGGATAAAGGCTACAGTCATTGACTGGCATACAGTCAGGCCTATGGATACTGAGACTCTTGACAGGATTGCAGCAAGATGTGGCCGTGTCATCGTCATGGAGAACGGACGCTATGCAGGTGGAGTGGGAGAGTCAATTGCCGCATACTATGCAGCAAACTCCCCGGTCAAGATGGATTTTTTGAGCATAAAAGATGAATATGGTCAGGTCGGACCACTTTCCTATCTGAAAGAGGCATACGGATTCACGCTTCCTGCAATGCTCCAGAAAGTGGAGAACATTCTGGCAAGATGAAGATCCAGCTTGAGACGATTCCTGTATGGGATGCACTTAAAAAAGATGATGAGTGCTTTATCTGTTCTTTGATGAAGGAAGCAGAGGATGATGCTGTAAGCTATTATCTTTCCTCTGCCATCATGACGCCGGAAGTGAGGATAAAGACAAATACATACGGATTCTGCCATCATCACATGCATCTTCTCTCTGAAGGCAAGAAGGCTCAGGCCCTGGCTCTCATGATGGACACATATTATGATGAGAATAAAAGGATATTCTCTCCTTTCTATGAGAAAATACTCTCAAGCGGAAGAGCTTCAAAAATAGAAAAAACAGCATCTTCTCTCTTTTCTTCCTACCATGAGAGGGAAAAAGGATGTCTGGTGTGTCAGAGGATGAATGAACGTCTTGAGCGGTATCTTTTCACTCTCTGCACTCTTTTCCTTGAGGATTCTGAATTTAAAAAAGCATTCAAGGAAAGCAAGGGATTATGCATACATCATACAGAAAAACTCTTTGAAGTGGGCAAAGATGTCATGAAAGGGGATGCGCTTGTTGATTTCTATCACACTCTAGTTACTCTCATGCGAGATAATCTGGACAGAGTCCAGAAAGATGATCAGTGGCTGACTCAGAAATACAAGAGCGAGAATAAAGACAAGAGCTGGAACGGATGCGAGGATGCGGCAAACAGGGCTGTTGATAAATTCACTTCAGCATGCAGGGTTCTTGATGAGAGCAGGATCAAGTCTTAGTTTTTTTCTTTGACGAGAAAAGAAGACCTTCCTTGCTGTCCTCATCAAGCAGTACACGCTTGAGCATCTTGTCCTCAAATGAGTCCAAATAGTAATGGATATAATCCACATAATCTTTTTCGCATCTGTAAATGAGGACATAGTCCTTTTCTTTCAGTATTGAGAAAGCCAGCGTCAGATTCGGTTTATATGCAAGATGGAAAGCCCGTGTTTTTCTTTTTCCCTCTTCAGAAAGATAGTCTTTTGATAAAAACAGAGCAAAATCGATATTCCCTTTTCTGTCCCAGATCACCAGATCTGCTCCGAGTATGGATGTATCGACATTGTTTCCTTCTTCAAGGCTCTCGCTCAAATAAAGAGAAATCCTGTTTATCACCGTTTCTTTTCTGTATTTCATCTCAAGAAGCTCCTCATCATATTTGAAAAGCCTTTTGAGCGCACCTTTGAAATATCCGAAAGTATCTATGTTCTCTTCTCTTTTTCCTTTCATGAAAAGCTCACCTCAAGATGCATTTTGCTTACTTTCTTTATCGTCTGGAATATGGAACATTTTTCTGAGGCGAGGATGAATGACTTTTCAAACTTCTCTCTGCTGCTCGCTCCTTTTGCCAGGACATGCAGATAAGTGTTTTCAAGAAAAGTCGGTTCCTCCTGCCTTTTCTCTCCGCGGACGGTTATATCAACACTGTCGAACGTGAGATCCTCATCCTTGATTGACATGAATGTCGAATAAAGGCATCCAGAGAGAGCTCCTAACAGATATTCATATGGTCCGCTTGTTTGAGTGAAGTCAAACTCACGTCCGATTGAATTCTCAAAGTATCTCCGTTCTTTTGAAAAATGTGCCTCTATTTCTCTCATATAAGAATATTAGCATAAAAGGAGATGGAAATTAATCTATTTTTATTTTCCTTGGGAGAGTCTTTTCCCAATATCCAGGCAGGCAAGCGCGGCAGAGGAGAATGCAAATGTCAGGCTGTATCCGCCGCAGATGGCATCCACATCCATTATTTCTCCGGCAAAATACAGGTTTTCCACAATCCTTGAACGCATGCTTTTGCTGTCGATTTCCTTTGTCTTCACGCCTCCGCGGCTGCTCATCGCGCTTTTTCCATCAACAGAGGCAGATATTTTAAAGTTTTTGACCGAGCTTATTATTTTCCTCTCTTCCTCTTTTGTCAGCTCCGCGCTTTTTTTATCTAGGATTCTCCTCTCAATAAGGACTGAAAGGAGAGAGGAGGGAAGAGGGACTACATTCCTCACTTCCTTTGCACACCTGTTTATTGCAAGTTCTTCATCAGGGAGAAAGTCTATCGTTATTTCTTCCTTTTGCCTTAGATAGCGCGAGAAGTTTTCTGCAACAGGTCCTCCGAACCCTGATGGCGTGATTACAGCAGAACCTTTCAATGATCCTTCCTTTCCTTTGATTGCTAGAGCAACTGTGATTCCTGATGCTGCTGAGAAGTCGATATTTGTCTTTATTCTTGAAAGTGCAGGGGTTAAGGGTATTACCGTATGCCCGAGTTTTTTCAGAATAGGGCATATTGATCCGTCACTTCCTGTTTTAGGAAAGCTGTTTCCTCCAGCAGCGACAATGACATATCTGGAAGTGTAGGAATTCTTATCTGTGCGCACAATGAAAAGGCCGTCTTTCTTTGTTATGTCAACAACTTTCTCTGAGTATATTATCTGCCCTGCGTTATCGAGGAGGGCAGACAGGACTGTACTGCTTTTCCCGCTTGCGGGGAACACCTTCCCGTTTTCGCTGACGCAGGAAGGCACATGGAGCCTTTTTTCAAAGAAGGAGATTATTTTCTCGGGAGGGAAATTGTATATCGCCCTTTTGACGAAATTCTTCTTATCGTAATATGCAGAGCATGTTTCTTCTGCATTTCCCAGGTGAGTGAAATTGCATTTCCCTCCACCTGTGAGAAGAAGTTTTTCTCCTGCCCTCTCATTCCTCTCAATGACAATTGCCTCAGGCTTCAAGAGCACTGAGGCAAATAGTCCGGAGGCACCTCCTCCGATTATGATGACATCTTTCATCAGTCTTTTTTCTTCACTACTGCAAGGCCCAGCTCATCAAGCTGCTTCTTTTCGACCTCGCTCGGGCAGTCATCCATCGGACAGAGGGCTGCTGTATTCTTCGGGAATGCGATTACTTCCTTGATTGACTGCTGCTTTGCGATGATCATGCACAGCCTGTCAATTCCCGGTGCGATTCCTCCATGCGGTGGAGGCCCGAATTTGAATGCATCAAGAAGAAATCCGAAGCGCTCCTGTGCAACATCATCCGGGAAGTTGCAGATTCTGAATATGCGCTTCTGAAGCTCAATGTCATGGATTCTTATCGATCCGCTTGCAAGCTCGTAGCCGTTAAGGACAAGATCATAGAGATCTCCCTTTACAGCACCCGGATTGCTTTCAAGAGTATCAAGATATTCGACCTGAGGCATGCTGAACATATGGTGTGCAGCTTCCCAGTGCCCTTCATCCTCATTGTATTCAAAGAGCGGGAAGTCGATGATCCAGCAGAATGCAAAGCTGTTCTCGTCAATGAGATGAAGATCCGCACCAAGCTTGTTTCTCACAGCTGCCAGACTGTTTGCACATTTCTTTGCATTCTCGTGAGCTACAAGGAGAATAACATCCCCGTCCTTGGCTCCTGTTGCTGAGAGAACTTCCTCTTCAAGGCCGGCAAAGTATTTTGATACGCCGCCTGAGAGTTTTCCTTCATCAACCTTCATCCAGGCAAGACCTTTTGCTCCATAGATCTTTGCCGCGCTTTCAAGCTCAGAAAGATACTTTCTTGTATACTCATGACCTTCTGTCTTCGGAGCGACGATATATCTTACCGTGCCGCCTGCTGAGAGCGTTTCAGTAAATGCATTGAAGCTGCTCTTTGATGCAAACTGCGATGCATCGTTAATTAAAAGGTCAAAGCGGAGATCAGGCTTGTCTGTTCCGTATTTATCCATCGCTTCCTGATATGTAAGTCTCTTGAAGTGCGCAGGGATATCAACACCTACAACATTCTTGAAGACGTAATTGAAGAGATCTTCAATGAGAAGCAGCACATCGTCTCTCTTTACAAAACTCATCTCGATATCCAGCTGAGTGAACTCAAGCTGTCTGTCCCCACGCGGATCCTCATCTCTGTAGCATCTTGCAATCTGGAAGTACTTGTCAAAACCAGAGACCATGAGAATCTGCTTGTAAAGCTGTGGAGACTGAGGGAGTGCAAAGAACTTGCCAGGATATATTCTTGAAGGCACCAGGAAGTCCCTTGCTCCTTCAGGTGTGCTCTTTACAAGAGTCGGAGTCTCGATTTCATAGAAATCTGTCTTGTAGAAGAATTCTCTTATCGCCTTGACTATCTCATGGCGTAGCCTGATTCTCTTCTGCATTCCTGTTGTTCTTAAATCGAGGAATCTGTATTTGAGCCTCAGATCCTCTCGTGCTGAGTTCTCGTCATCGATCATGAATGGCAGGGTTGCACATTCAGAGAGGATTTCTATTTTCTCAGCCTTTACTTCTATCTCTCCCGTCTCCATGTCTTCATTGATCATGTTGTCCGGTCTTTTTCTAACAATGCCCTTTACTGCCACACAGTACTCCATCTTGAGCTTTGAAGCTGTTTCCTGTGTTTCCTTGTCCGCATCGTCTTCCACGACGACCTGGGTCTCTCCGTATCTGTCGCGGAGGTTTATGAAATGAAGTGCACCGTGGTTCCTGTTCTTGTGAACCCAGCCGTTGAGGATGACAGTCTTTCCTTCATCTTCTTTTCTGAGCTGTCCACATGTGGCGTTTCTCTGCATGAATGATTCTTCCATTTTTCTGCTCCTGAGCTGATGTTATCAGCTTTAGTGAAAAAATAAAACTGTCACTCTTTGTTTTGCTTGATCCTGATGTTAGAATTTCAGTATGTCTGATTACAAAATTGAAGTATGTCTGGAAAGTGTTGAGAGTGTGAAGCGCAGCAAGAATGCGGGTGCTAACCGTGTGGAGCTCTGCTCTGATCTGTTCCAAGGAGGACTGACTCCTTCTCTCGGGACAGTGAGAAGAGCAAAGAAGGTCGGTATCCCTCTCAGCTGCATGATACGTCCCCGTGGCGGTGATTTCTGCTATACGGATGAGGAATTTGAGGTAATGAAGGAAGATCTCCTTGCTTTCAAGCAGGAAGGAGTTTATTCAGTGGTGTTCGGCATACTGAATGCCGATGGAAGCGTGGATAAAAAAAGGTGCAGAGAGCTGCTTGAGCTTGCACGTCCAATGCGTGTTACATTCCATCGTGCCTTCGATATGTCCCGCAATCTTTCAGAAGCCCTTGAGGACATCATCTCCCTTGGCTTTGACAGAATACTCACAAGCGGCGGGGAGGCAAGCGTGATGGAAGGGCTGCTCATGCTTGAGAAGCTCATCCGGCAGGCAGGGGACAGAATCATAATCATGCCAGGGGCCGGCATCAAGAGCAGGAATTTTGAATACATTTCATCCCATCTCAATGCAAAAGAGTATCATGTGCATCCCACTGAAGCTCTTGAGTCAGAGATGATATATCGCCCCTCCCATATTTTCATGGGAGGAGTGCTGCGTGAAAGTGAGTATTCGAGAGTGGAAGTAAGCGAAAGCGGCCTTGCTTTCTTCACATCCAGGAAGAGGTAGGAAGTTCTCTGGCAATCGTGTGCTTTTTCTGAAGGTACTTGATGGCCTCCAGTGCGGCGCTTGCGGCACTGGTTGTTGTAGTGTAGGAAATATGTGCCCTGATTGCCTCTGTCCTTATAGCATCATCGCTGTTCTGTGAATGGAATCCCATAGGTGTGTTGATCACTAGGCTGACATTCTTTGCTCTTATCTGGTCAGTTATGTTCGGCCTTCCTTCATGCACCTTCAGCACTATATCTGTCAGAAGTCCCATGTCAAAGAGATCGCGTGCTGTTCCCTTTGTCGCCAGCACATCAAAGCCGAGCATAATAAGCTCCTTGACAATCGGGGCGATTGTAGACCTGTCCTTCTTGTTCACGCTGACGATTATCCTTCCTCCTGAAGGAAGAATGTTGTTTGCTGCTTCCTGGCTTTTCAGATATGCTTCTCCAAACGTTCTTCCCATGCCCATTACCTCGCCTGTGCTCCTCATCTCAGGGCCGAGCGCCGGATCGACATTCTGGAAACGGTCAAAGGAGAATACAGCTTCTTTTATTGCCCATCCTGTCTGACATTTTCCTGTGGCAATCTCTTCATCCTCTTTGACAAGTCCAATCTCCTTCAGGCTCTTTCCCTCAAACACCCTTACAGCGTTTTCTATGATGTTTACGCCGCTTGCCTTGCTTATAAAGGGAATTGTCCGGCTTGCTCTTGGGTTGACCTCTATTATATAGAGTTTGCCGTCTTTTTCTGCAAACTGGATGTTCATGAGTCCTCTTATGTTCAGCTCTCTTGCAAGTGCAAGGGTTGCATTCTTCATCTCATCGATTATCTCTTTCTTGCTCTTATATGGAGGAAATACTGCCGCACTGTCTCCGCTGTGGATGCCAGCAGCTTCTATGTGCTGCAGGATTCCTGCAATATATACATCCTTTCCGTCAGACAGAGCATCAAGATCATATTCAAAAGCATCTTCCAGAAACTGGTCTACAAGTACAGGATGATTCTGATCAATCTGGATTGTTAGATTGTCAAAATACTCTTCAAGTCCCTTTTTGTCATATGCGATGAACATGCTCCTTCCTCCGAGTACGAAAGAAGGTCTCATGAGCACTGGATATCCTATCTCCTCAGCCTTGACGAAGGCTTCTTCTCTGGAATGTGCCATTCTGTTTTCAGGCTGCCTGAGACCAAGTTTTTTCACAAGGAGCGAAAAAAGCTCCCTGTCTTCAGTCATGTCAATGCTCCTTAGGCTTGTTCCGACAATTTCTGCTCCTGCCTTCTCAAGCTCTGCTGCCATATTGAGAGGTGTCTGTCCTCCAAGCTGGAGCACGACACGACGGCATTTTTCCTTTCTCATTATCTGGATGACGCTCTCGCTTGTGAGTGGTTCAATGTACAGGCGATCTGATGTGTTGTAGTCCGTTGAAACAGTCTCAGGATTGCTGTTCACCATGATTGTTTTTTTACCCATTGCTCTGTATGCAAGGCTTGAGAGTGTGCAGCATGTATCGAATTCAAGTCCCTGTCCGATACGGTTAGGACCGCTGGCTATTATAATCACCGCATCATCTCCAAGGGGCTCTCCTTCATCTTCTTCACCGTATGTAAGATAGCCGTACGGAGTCACAGCTTCAACTTCGCCTGCAGAAGTGTCAACAAAATGAAGGGATGCTTCAGCTTTGTATGGCAGAGTGTCAAGAGAGGCAAGCTGGGCTATTCTCTTGTCGCTCATGCCGTTTTTCTTTGCTTCAAGATACACATCCTCATCAAGGCTGGTTTCTATTTTGTCATCAAGCTCTGCCTGCTGTTTAAGAGCTTCAAGGAAATAGATGTCATAGCCGGATTTCATGCTGAGATCCTCAAGGTCAGTATCCCTGTTCTTCTTTATCTTTGTGTACAGGGCAAGGAATCTGAGAGGATGTGCAGAGCGCGATAAGAGTTCAATGTCATATTTATTCTCATCAAGCTCTACAATACCTTCCTTTTTCTGTTCAATCGATCTGAAAGCCTTATTCAGCGCTTCATTGAGGGTCCTGCCAAGTGCGAGTGCTTCTCCTACGCTCCTCATCTGGGTGCCGAGTGCAGAAGCCTTCAAGGGAAATTTCTCAAGCTCGAAACGGGGAACCTTAAGTGCAACATAGTCAAGAGCAGGCTCAAAGCAGGAGACGCTCGTGCCTGTAATCTCATTGATAATCTCATCAAGCGTATAGCCGACAGCAAGCTTTGCGGAAATCCTTGCAATAGGATATCCTGTTGCCTTGCTTGCAAGAGCAGAGGACCTTGATACTCTGGGATTCATCTCAATGACTATCATCCTTTTATGGTCAGGAGAGATGGCGAACTGGACATTGCTTCCTCCGCAGTCAACTCCGACAGCGCGCAGGATGTCGATGCTTGCATTTCTCATCCTCTGGTATTCCCTGTCAGTAAGCGTCTGAGCAGGAGCCACTGTTATGCTGTCTCCTGTATGCACTCCCATCGGATCTATGTTCTCAATGGAGCAGACAATTATCGCATTGTCTTTTTTATCCCTCATGACCTCCATCTCGAATTCTCTCCAGCCAATGAGGGATTCTTCAATCAGGATTTCGTGCACAGGAGATGCTGCGAGCGCTGCTTCGACAAGAGGAATGAATTCATCTTCTGTCTTTGCAATTGATCCTCCCATTCCACCAAGGGTGAATGACGGTCTTATTATCAGAGGAAGTCCTATTTCTTTTTTTATCCTTATGGCATCCTCTGCTGAGTATGCGATGCCGCTTTTTGCGCTTTCAAGACCAAGAGAGGATATTATTTCCTTGAATTTGCCTCTGTCCTCAGCTTTCTCGATAGCTTCTGTGGATGCTCCTATTACCTTGACTCCATATTTTTCAAGAAGGCCTTCTTTTTCAAGCTGCATCGTCAGATTGAGCGCTGTCTGCCCTCCCATTGTGGAGAGTACAGCATCGGGAGCAACCTGCATGAATATGCTTTCTATGTATTTGGTCTCAAGAGGTTCCATGAATATATGGTCAGCCAGGCCCGGGGTAGTCATCACGGTAGCTGGGTTGGGATTTATGAGAGACACTTCATATCCCTCTTCTTTCAGTGCCCTTACTGCCTGCACTCCCGAGTAGTCAAATTCACAAGCCTGTCCGATTACAATCGGACCGCTTCCTATAACAAGTATGTGCTTAATATCATCTCTTCTCATTTTGCAAGCTCCAGGAATTCATCGAATATCCACTCTCCATCAAGAGGGCCGGGTGCGCCTTCTGGATGAAACTGCACGCTCTTTATCCTCAGCGATGGAGAAGTGAGAGCCTCAACTGATGAGTCGTTTGCGTTTCTCATCCATACGCATACGCCGGGAGGAAGAGTGTTCTCATCGGTTGCGAATATGTGGTTCTGGCTTGTAACGAAAGTCCTGCCAGTAAAAACATCCCTGACCGGCTGGTTTGCTCCGTGATGGCCGAATTTCATCTTATATGTCTTTGCACCGAGGGCAAGTGTTATCAGCTGGTGACCAAGACATATGCCGCAAAGAGGAACCTTTCCTATCAGCTCTTTTACCGTATCAACACTTGCTCCAAGACTTTCTGGATCTCCAGGACCGTTTGAAAGAAAGACGAGATCCGGCTTTGCTTCAAGAATCTCTTTGCTTCCTGCTTCCTTGTTGAATACACTCAGCCTTGCATTTCTTTTATATAGATTGTCCAGTATGCTTTCTTTTATGCCATAGTCTATGACTGCTATGTTAATTTCTGCGTCTTTTCTGGCCTTCTCTCGCGAACTTGACGTTGCGGGATTTACTATACTCTCTTTCACCGCCACAGTTTTTATCAGATCAATCTGGCTTGTGGAAGGGTAGGATGAAAGAAGCTTTTCTGCATCCTCTCTCATGTCTTCTGTGAAGATTACAGCATTCATCGCCCCGTGTTCTCTGATGTGGATTGTCATTGCTCTGGTGTCAGCCTCTTCAAAGCCTGTGATGCTGTTCTTCTTTAAAAAGGCATCGAGAGAGATTCTGCCTGGTGCTGTTTTTCCTCTGTAGAGCTTTTTTACAACAAGAGCAGTGGCTTTTATGTCACTGCTCTCATTATCTGAAATATCTATGATTCCATAATTCCCGATCATAGGGGAAGTGAGGATTACAATCTGTCCCTTATAGGACGGATCAGTCAGTATTTCCTGATATCCCGGTGTTCCTGTATTGAATACAGCCTCTGCAATAACTGGAGATAAGACAGGTGCTCCGAACAGCACTCCCTTAAACTCCTTTCCGTCCTTAAACTTTAAAATACCTTTATTCATAGCTGAGTCCGCAATGAGTGTAAGGGTTAAGACATGCTTTTTCAAGACAGCAGAAAGAAAAACACCATAATGCAACAAAGAATTTATTTTCTGCTTTGAAAATAATCAGCTGTTGCTGTTGTTGAACCTTTCGTCCCAGTCCTTTTCCTTGTCGAACATCCTGCTTTCCATTTCCTCGACCTTGCGCTTTAAGTCCTGATACTCTTTTTCAAGATCCTCTGTGGATCTTTCTTCCCATTTCGCATCCTCGTATTTAGCACGTCCGTTAAACGATCGGCCGCCACCTTTCTCCTCATAGATCACATCATCCTCTCTCTGGGCAGGAAGTGCCACCGCAAGAATCAGATATATCGCCAGGCCTGGAAACACTCCGGTAAAGAGAATAATGAGGAAAATGATCACTCTCATCGTGTCTGCCGGCAGGTCTCTCCATTCTGCAAATCCTGTAACAACTCCCATAACCGGTCCGCGCGGGCTTCTGGTCCATTTCTTTGTCATTTTCTTTCCTCTTTCTCCTTAAGTATCGTATCGATGTTGTCTATCCTTTTTTCAAGATCTTCTATGCCTTTGATGATGGCCTCTCTTTTTATTCTCTCGTTCTGCTGAGAAAAAGAGCGGTCTTCTTTTCCTTTACGCTTCTTTTTATCCTTCTTGTCAATGTAGCTGTATGTTCCTGGCTCATAGCCTTTATCCATCTCCATCTTGCGGAGTGCTGCCATTGTCTTCATCTTCTTCATCTTGTAGCTGTAGTACATTCCGAAAAGACAGAATAAAAAGCCGAATGTAACTAATACGATAAGCAAGTCTGACATTATCTTTCCACCTTCTTCTTCAGCTCCTCGAGCTCTTTTTCAATTTCTTCGTCTTCTTCCATCTTCTGGAATTTCTCGTCTGCAGAAGTCCTGCGTCGCATTTCATTTTCAGCATTCATCCTGTCAATCTTCTCTTCCATGTCTGAGAATCTCTGGTCAAAGTCGGCAGAGCCTGTCACGCTGCTTTTCCTCTCGTTCTCAGCCCTTTCCTGCCTTTCTCTGAGTATCCTGAGCTTTGACTTGGCACTCTGCATCTTTTCTTCAAGAGTCTCGATTTCTTTCTTTGTTTCCTCAATTGTAGCTTTCATCTGCTCAAGCAGGAGATTTATTCTGTCTATCTCGCCCTTGGCCTTTCTTTTCTCAACAAGAGCTTCCCTTGCAAGATCTTCTCTTTTCTTTTCAACTGCAAGCATTGCACGGGATGCCCAGCGGGAGAAAGCGTTTTCCGCTTCCTTTTTCTTTCTTTCAAGCTTTATCTCTTCAGCCATCCTTCCTGCGCAGTTGCTTTTAAGTTCGATCAGAGTGTCTTCCATTTCCTGTATCATCAGGCGAAGCATTTTCTCCGGATCTTCCGCTTTGTCCAAAATTGCGTTTATGTTTGAGTTGACAATATCCATGAATCTTGAAAATATGCTCATCCTTTTCTCCTCACTTTCATAAATGCAAAGAGCATGCCAAGGATGATTCTACATTAAAATGGATGTTTTTTCACGAATTTTATGTATATTTTGATGTAAAATTATGCCTTAAATGGTAAAATTTACCATATGAAAGGAGATGCAAATACAAGCGCCGGAATAGGTGAAAGTGAGATTTATCTTGATTTTCAGGCAAAAGTGAGCCGAGTTGCACGTATTGACCGGCCGGTTCTCCTGATTGGAGAGAGAGGAACGGGAAAGGAGATAGCGGCAAGAAGGATTCACTATCTGTCTCCGCGGTGGCAGAAACCTCTGGTTACAGTAAACTGTGCATCCCTTCCCCAGAGTCTGATTGAATCAGAGCTTTTCGGATATGAAAAGGGAGCGTTCACAGGAGCATATCAGACAAGAAAGGGAAGGTTTGAGGAGGCAGAGGGCGGAACACTGTTTCTGGATGAGATTGCCCTGATTCCCCTGGAGGTTCAGGAGAAAATACTGAGAGTCGTTGAATATGGAACTTTTGAGCGTGTCGGCTCTTCGGTGACTCATGAGACGGATGTCAGGATAGTCGGAGCTACAAACCAGAATCTTCTTCAGCTTGCAAATGAGGGGAAATTCAAGATGGATCTTTTAGACCGTCTCAGTTTTGAGGTCCTTTTCCTTCCACCCTTGCGCCTGAGGGGAAATGACATTCTTCTTCTTGCTTCCTATTTTTCTTCCCGCATGGCCTATGAATGCGGCAAGGATGTGCCGAGGCTGAATGAAGAAGTGCAGCAAAAGCTCCTTTCTTACTCTTGGCCAGGTAATGTCAGAGAACTCAAGAATGTAATAGAACGTGCGGTTTACCAGGAAGAAGGGAATGTGATTAAGAATCTGAATTTTCATCCCTTTGATAATCCGTATGATGGGAAAAGCGCAGAGAATGATACGGAAAATAGCGGACTAGACCTTTTTTCATATAACCTTTGTGATTTAGAAAAAGCACATGAGGACCTTGATCTTGCTTTTCTCTCACGCGCTCTTGAAAAAAGCGGAGGCAATCAGAGAAAAGCAAGCGAGGAAATGGGAATCACCTATGATTCATTCAGGGGGCTGTACAGAAAATACAAGGACAGGATAAAAAAATGAGCACCACAGGAATATGGTGCCCAACTTTCAGAATTTCTCATCAGGAGGAAGAATTATTGCCAGAAGAAGATATATGAATGCCACAGGAAAGAATCCGGATGAGAAGAGTGCGATGAGTGCAAGAATCCTTATGAGTCCCACACTGAGGCCGCTCCAGTTGCTGAGGCCCTGGCATACACCCAGAATGAGGCCGCGTCGGGATCTTCTGAGTTTTTCTCTTTCCATTACACATCTCCTTTTTTAAGCTCTTCAAGCTCTCTTTCAATCTCTTCGTCTCTCTCAAGATCTGAGAAAGTTGCTCCCTTTTCCTTTCTTATGTCGCTGTAATTCATATCGGCTTCTCTTTCCCAGCGCTCGATTTTTGCTTTAAGTTCCTCAAGCCGCCTGGAATAATCAGAAGTCTCTGAAACATTTGCCTTCCTGCTTACCTTGACTCTTTCCTTTGCTATTCTTGCCCTGTTCTTCAGCGTGATGCTGGTCTCTTTGAGCTCGCTGAGCTTTTTCTTTGCCTCAGCAAGGTTTTCAGAAAGGCTTAAAATCATCTTTTCCAGCTCTGCAACATTGTTTTTTGCCATTGTGAGCCTCTCAGTCAGCTCTCTTTTATTAAGCAGTGCCTCCTTTGCCATGTCATCGAGGTTCTTTTTCGCAGCAAGGCGTGCCCTTTCTGCCCAGCGTTTGATTTCTTCATTAAGCTCAGAGCATTTCTTTTCAAGAATGCTTTTTTCCGCACTCTTGTCTGTCAGCATGCCTTTCATCTCTGCAACAGCATCCTCAAGCTGCCTGATAGACAGGTCGATCATCTTCTCAGGATCCTCCATCCTGTCAAGCGCTGAGTTGATATTGGATGAGATAATGTCTTTCATTCTTTTAAAAACGTTCATTTGTTTTCTCCTTACACACATGAATTTGCAAAGAGCATGCCAAGGATGAAAAACGGGGTAAAATGGCAGAAATAAACATGGTGAAAGTCAAAATATGGTAAATTTTACCAATTTACATTCTCTTGTATGCTTTCTCCTAAAAAACTAGAATCTGAGACTGTGAGTACTTTATATATGGTTGCAACCCCGATCGGGAACCTTGAGGATATAACGCTGAGGGCGCTTGATGTGCTCAAAAGCGTTGATGTCATAGCATGTGAGGATACAAGGCACACAGGAAATCTTCTTTCTCATTTTGATATAAGGAAGAAGACAATTTCATGTCATGCACATAATGAGGACAATTCTAAGAAGGGAATACTTGCTCTTCTTGACCAGGGACTTTCTGTTGCATATTGCTCGGATGCAGGAACTCCATGTCTTTCAGACCCGGGAGCCCGCCTTGTTGAATACATAAGGACAAATTCTTCTCATGAAATTGTTCCTCTTCCTGGGGCAAACAGCGCGGCTACTTTAATCAGCTGTGCGGGAAATATCGGGAAGTCATTTCATTTTGAGGGATTCCTGCCTGTCAAGAGCGGAAGGAGATTAAAGAGGCTTGCTGAGCTTATTGGCAGAAAAGAGGCTTTTGTCATCCTTGAGTCCCCGTACAGGGTCATAAAGACGCTTGGAGAAGTGGAGAAAATAGATCCTTCTTTAAAATGCGTGATAGGGCGCGAGATGACGAAGCAGTTTGAGGAAATAAGAAGCGCAAGCGTCTGTGAAATGCTTAAAATGCTCTCAGAGCGGGATTCTATCAAAGGTGAGTTCACCATTGTCATTGCTCCAGGAGATGAGGATGATCAGACTGAAGAAGATTAAGAGCCTGAAAGAAAGGGTGCAGATGAGAAAATGCGCCGATGTCTTCTTCATGGCGTCAAAAGGGCAGATTTCCGATGAGCTTGATGATATTTTCTTGTACTACCTTACTCTTATTGATCCTGTATATCAAAAGAAGGCTGAAAAAGCCTTTCGTGACAAAAGATATTCTGATCTCTATTACATGAATCTTGAAATTCTTGGAGAGAGTGTGGCTGACTGGGATTTCTTTGATGAGAAGGCATCTCTTGATGCATCCCGAAGGACAGTTCTTGATCACTTTCTTTATCTTGATGGAATACGAAGTCCATATAACACCGGCTCCATTTTCCGCAGTGCAGATGCTTTTGGAGTGAAAAAGATATTCCTGCGTCCTCTTTCTGCATCACCGCTTCATGAGAGAGCGCGCCGCACCAGCATGGACACTGTGAATGTCGTTGAGTGGGAAGAAAAGGAGCTTTCAGATATTCATGATCTTCCTGTATTTGCACTTGAGCTTGGAGGAATGGATATCTGGTCATTTGAATTCCCTGAGCGGGCTTTGTGCGTAATCGGAAGCGAGGAGGAGGGCATAAGTAGCTCTTCGCGCAAGAGAGCCGAAGAAAGCCTTGGGCTTGTATCCATCCCCATGCTCGGAGCAAAGGGCTCTGTCAATGTCGCATCTGCTGCAGCAATACTTCTTGCTCTCTGGGCTAATTCTTCACGGATGAGGAACAGATTTTCTTCAGACGGTCCTCAATTATCCTGTTGAATGAGCCGCTTTTGAATATTCCCTTCTCGTTTCTCTCGCTTCTTTCAAGTCCTGAAAGAAGTTCAAATCCTTCATCAATGTCATCGATTGCCCAGATATGGAACAGTCCCTTGCTCACTGCATCCTCAACCTCATAAGGAAGGATAAGAGAAGAGATGTTCTCCTTTGGAATTATGACTCCCTGCTTTCCTGTAAGAGAAAAGCATTTGCAAGCGTTATAGAATCCTTCTATTTTCTCATTTACAGCACCCACCACCTGGAGCTTCCCCATCTGGTTGACAGAACCTGTAACGGCAATGTCCTGCCTGATCGGTATTTCCCCGATGGCAGAAAGCAGTGCGTAGAGCTCTGCAGAAGATGCACTGTCTCCGTCTATTTCTGCATAGCTCTGCTCAAAGCAGATTCCTGCATAAAGCGAGAGAGGAAAGAAGCGTGCATAGCGGTGACGCAGGTACCCTTCGAGTATCAACAGGCCCTTGTCATGAATTCCTCCGGAAAGTCCAGCCTCATGCTCGATGTTTATTATTCCCTCATTTCCTGGACTGACCGTTGCTGTAATCACGCTCGGAGTCCCGAAGCTTGAAAGCCCCCTGTCCATCACGGCAAGTGCATTTACGACTCCCACCGCTTTCCCATCAAGCTGGACAAGGAGCTCGCCGTCTCTGATTTCTTTGTTGATTTTTTCCTCAGTAAGTGCGGAAAGCTTGTTGCGTCTCAGTATTGCATTCTTGACGTCACAGCCTTCGACAGAGTCCTTTCTTTCAGCCATGGCAAGAAGATTGGCTTCTGCAAGAAGATCTCCAAGGACTCCGAGCTCTGTTGTTAAGCTCATACGGTTTTCTGAAAACCAGGAAGAGTATCTGAGAAGTTCTCTGAATGCTGAGTTTTTTATAGGAAGCATATCTTTTGAAATTTTTTTCAGATAGCTCACCGTTCCTCTTATGTTCTCATAGTTTCTCTTCATCTGATAATCGAATTCAGGGTTTATCTTGAACAACTTCAAAAACATCTCATCTTTTGCAGAAAGATAATCAAAGGTCTCATCGCTGCCGGTGAGAATGACTTTCACGCGCTCATTTACGGGTTCTGGCGTGCAGGTTTTTATCAGTTCGCCTTTCACGCTGTCGGATAAAAGAGCCTCCTCTGTCATTGTTATGTAGCGTTTGAGACTTGTGTAAAGACCTTTTTCCTTCACTAGCTCGTTCGCGTTTATCACAAGGTAGCCGCCGCTTGCCTGCTGATAGAATCCCGTGCGGATTGAAAGATGCTCAGCCTTTGCTTTCACCATGAAACCGAAAAGGGCATCGTGCGAAGGATGCGTGACGATTATCAGGGGGCGCTCGTCGCTCTGGCTTCTGTCGAGAATTATGTTTATCCTGAAACAGGCGCTGTCTTTTGTCCTCTCAAGAGAAGAAAGGAATGAGATAATCTTTTTGTCGCTGTACTTTTTCTTCAGCTCAGACAGTTCGAGTCTGCCGTTCTCAACTTCCTCAAGCTGTTTCTGAAAGAGCACAGCTCCTCCCTTTTCAAATGTAAGCAGAAGGGGAGATGAGGGATTGCTACTGTTGTATGCATAAGCATGATCCTTTAAGCGGGATGTGTCTTTCACATACTCGCGTGCGACCATTTTTATCGCACTGAGCCTAGCTGTTCCCTCTTCTCCTGAGACGAACATGTTATAGCCATCCCTTTCTGTTGCAAAACCAAGGCGCAGAGCTTCAATGGCTCTTTCCTGGCCGACAATTTCATCCCTGATTTCAATATCGGAATAATCCGTATCCTCAAAAGCAAGTGCAAGGTCTTCCTTTCTAAGCTCTTTTATCATAGATAACAATTCTATAAAAGTGGATGAATAAGGGCAATCCTGCTATAATCATCAGGTATGAAAGTAAAGGAACTTGCTGACAAACTATATTTTATGCTTGAGGCTGATAAGTTTGACGATATATCCCTCAACGGACTACAGATTGCTTCATCTGACAAGGAAGCAAAGCGCGTTGCATTCGCAGTTGATGCAAAGCTTGACACAATTTATGAAGCTGCAGAGAAGGGCGCAGATATGCTTGTAGTGCACCATGGGCTTTTCTGGGGTAAGCCAATTGCAGTTGTCAATGAGCACTACAACAGGGTGAAAAAAGCTCTTGATGCCGATATGGCCCTCTTTGCAATGCACCTTCCGCTTGATGCACATCCTCTTTTCGGGAACAATGCCCAGATGGCACTCGCTCTCGGGATGACAAGCTATGATCCGTTTGGAGAGTATCATGGCAATAAAATAGGATATAAGGGAAAGCTCCCGTTCCCGATGAGCTGTGCAGAAGTTGCACGCCTTCTGGGCTTTGACTATGAGAACGGGCTTAGGATACTCTCTTTTGGAAAGGATATGGTCGAGAGCGTTGGAATAATTTCCGGCGGTGCTGCCTGGGATGTGGTTGATGCCATCAAGGAGGGCCTGGACCTTTATATAACAGGAGAAGCCTGTCATGAGATTTTCCCGATAGTGAAGGAGAACAACATGAACATGATAGCAGGCGGTCACTATAAGAGTGAAGTGTTCGGAGTAAAGGCTCTCATGCGCTATGTTGAAAAAGAATATGGCATCGAGACCTTCTTTATTGATAGCCCATCAGGCCTATGAAGAACATGAAACTGTTTATTCCTGCCATTATTGTGATATTGTTGGACCAGACAACTAAGATTCTGGTCGACACTTTCATTCCTATCGGGACAACAAGATATTCACTCTTTGGCGACTTCCTGCGAATAGTGCATGTCAGAAATGACGCTGTGGCATTTTCCATCGGTTCCTCTTTTGACCCGCTGGTCAAAGTCGTTCTTTTCATAATCCTTCCTCTTGTTGTCCTGACTTTCGTAGCACTGTTCATGGTCAGGGAAAAGGACATCTCACAATTTCAGAGGACTCTTCTTTCTCTCCTGATCGGAGGAGGAATCGGCAACCTGATTGACAGGATTTTCCGTCATATGAGCGTTGTTGATTTCATAAGCACGAATAACTACGGGCTTTTCGGTATGGACAGATTTCCTACATACAACATAGCAGATGCATCTGTTGTGATTTCTGTTATACTTTTATTCATAACATTCTTTTTCAGGAAAAAGGAGAACAAAAACTGAATGGATAACAAAAAAAGAAATACATGGATATTCATGGTCGTGGCCACACTTGTGAACATAATCCTGATGATAGCATGTGCTTTTGTCGGTGTTCTTGTATGGGCACTTCTTCTCAGGATTTTCCCGGAAAACCAGACTGTCATGTCTTTAGGCCTGATTCTTGTGCTTGTCTTTGCTCTTCTTGGCTCGTTTTTCATATATAACCGTCTTGTGGCATTTGTCCTTGACAAGTTCAAGCTGGAAGACAAGATGGAGCCTATATTCAGGAAAAAGAGCAGAAAGGCAAAAAACAGAGAAGAGGAACAGAGTTGAGATACGTCTCCAGTGACAAAATCCTTGGTGCATCCTGGTATTCTTTGAATGAAAGCGAGCTTTTTTCTGACAGGCTCTTCTTTTCCAGGATGAGATATCCTTCAATAGTCCTTCCTGAGGATTCTCCGGATGGAAGCTATCATATGTTCACATCATCTTTTTTCTTTCTGAACCACTACACATCCACAACAGCCCTTGAATGGAAGAAGAAGGACTTCTTTTCCCCGTATACACATTCTCCGCAGCTTTACAGAGAAGGGGGTGTATACTATATGCTCAGCGAGTCTCATGACCGCCAGATGGAGAGCAGGAAGACAAAGGATGTCACTAAAAGAGGATCGAAGATATATCTCTCTCAAAGTAGCGATCTGGATAAATGGACTGAAGAGTCTGTGGTGCTTGATGCAAAGAAGATAAGCCAGGCATCATTCAGGCAGAGGCCAAGCAGAATCTATGGAGCTCATATTGTCCCATGGAACGGCAGATACAGGATTTATTTCGGAGCTGGCGATGTGTGTCTTTTTGACAGCAAGGTAAAGGTGTCGAGTGTTCTCATGTATGCAGAAAGCCAGTTCATAGAAGGCCCATACAAAGTCAATGCCCAGCCCGTTCTTTCAATTGCGCCGGATTCTGCTTACATGAGCCTTGCTGTAGGACACTGCTTTGTCTATCCCTGCTCTGATGCTCTTGTCCTCATAGCCGCAAGCCAGTATTTCGACAAAAAAGAGAAAAGAAGCCGCTCTGCACTGCTTCTGTTCATAAGCAGGGACGGAAATGAGTTTTCATTTGTCCGCCCTCTTTTCTTTCTTCCTGATACTCCGTGGGCTAATGTCGCTCTTACAAGCAGCTGTCTGATATATGTTGCAGAAGATGATTCATTCTATCTCTATTACACTGCAAGCGGCAGGAGAAAAAGAATGCTTCCTAAAACAGAATGCATGGGGCTCCTGATTGGACGATGCCTTTGAGAAATTTGAAAATTGTAAAATCATGACATTATTTCTTAATATTTCCCAAAATATGTGGTATCTTATTTCTAGAGAGAAATGAAGGATATCGCGATATACCTCAAAGAGGAAAAAGATAAAGAAGATCTCATAAAGTCATTTTCCCAGCTGGAGCTGGATTTCTCCTATGTCTGCATCTCTTCGTCCCAGCAGCTTCTTTCGGAGCTGGATAAGAACAAAGAAAGCCTTGTTTTCATGGATATAGACATGCTTGAGATGTCGAACTTCCTTCTTGAGGCCTCGATAAACAGGGTGAGCCCTGATACAAGGGTGATTTATCTGGTGCCTGTAAAGGACTATGCATATCTGTCTGTTGCCCTGGCAAGATCAGGAATTAACTATATTTTGAAGCCATACAGCCTCATCAGTCTTGAAATGTGCCTGTCAAAGGTGTTTGAAAGAAAGGGTGTCAGCATACACAGAAGCCAGTTTGAAAACGACATGGCAAGCCAGAATCTTTTCCATCTTCTGCGCAACGGAAGCGGAAAAATCAGTTTTTCAAAAGCCATGATAATGATGGCTGAGGTCAAGTCTGAGGAGTACAGGCATATTTTCATTGAGAAGTTTCTTGCTCTTGATGGCGCTTTTTCTTATGGTGACAAGGACAACGTGGTGTTTCTCTTCACGGATTTCTCTTCTTCTGAGATAAGGAATGTCTATGTGAATCTTGATGAGGAAGTAAGAAAGTCTGCTGTGCTTGCATTCTCTCCTGTATTTGAAAAGGAGAGCCAGTGCCAGAGTGCGGCATTCATTGCGTTTTCGAATCTGAGCCAGAATCCATTTTCCAAGAAAAGGGAGGAAGAGCCAGGAACGCTCGAAGAGGAAATAGGGCTTTATATGAGGCAGAAAAAGAACATTCTCTCTTCTCTTGACACTGTCTTTTCGTTCCTCTCTTTCATCTCATCATCATTCTTATTTACGAAACTCATAATACTGAATGTGCTGTCATCCCTTGATTCCTCCCTGCCGCTGCGAAGAATCCAGTGTTCTGATTCTTTTCCTGCCCTTTATGATGCATCCTTTGAGTGCGCCAGAATGGCAAAAGAGCACGAAAAGAGAGAAAAAGGTGGAGCTAAGGCCATCGCTGGAAATCTGAAGGCTGAGGTGGCACAATATATAGAGCAGAACTATGACAGGGAAATATCGCTGGATGAGATAGCGCAGAAGATGGGCTACAGCACTACATATTTCTCAAAGCTCTTTGCCAGGATATTCGGTATAAGCTTTTCGCAGTATCTGGTGGAATACAGAATAAAGAAAGCAAGCGAGCTGCTCCTTTCCTCCAATATGCCTGTATCTGCTGTTGCACGATCAACAGGATTCTATGATTCATCGTATTTTGTAAACACTTTCAAGAAAATAAAGGGACTCACTCCAAGAAAATTCCGTTCAGAGGGGGTCTTGGCTTGAAGGAAACAGCACAGGACAAGGCTTACAGCATACTGAAAGAAAGAATTCTGTCGCTCTCCCTTGCTCCCGGCACAGTGATTTCCACAAGAGAGACAGCGCTTTCCCTTGCCCTTGGCATAACTCCTACAAGAGAAGCCCTGATAAGGCTTGAAAGGGAAGGTCTGATAGAGATAAAGCCACAGAAGGAAATCCAGGTGACCAGGATAAAAAGAGACCGTGTGGCAACTGAGCGTTTTTTACGTGAGACCCTGGAATCCGGTGTCTTTGATATTTTCCTTGACAGGAAGAGCACAGCTGATCTGATAGAGCTTGATTCCCTCATCGCCCGTCAGGCCGAGGCAATGGCGGAAGGGGATAACCAGAGGCTGTTTGATCTGGACAATCTCTTTCATTCCATATTCTTCAGCTCTGCATCAATGATCTCTCTTTTCAAGGTGATTGAGGAAAACAGTCCAAATTATTCCCGCCTGCGCCTTCTTTCTCTTAATGCAGAAGGAATTGCTGAGGGTGTGATAACAGATCATATAAACATCCTGAGGGCCCTGGAGACGGATGATGTGAGCGCTGCAAGAAGCCTGCTGAAGAATCATCTTGTCAAATGCGACAGTACCTACGGCATCATAACAGAGCTTTTCCCTGCTTTCCTTGAATAATTGTAATTTCTTGACATGCTCCATGCTCTGAAAGCCTCTCTGATTCTTTGACAACAAGGAGGAAAACAGCGTTTAAGCAGGAAGGTTATTACTATTTAAACCTTGATTCAAGAAGTATTTAATGATGATTTTCGTCTCTGATCAAAAAAATGCGTCAAAGCCCTTATTTTTTTCTGTACAGCTTATATTTTGTGTGATACGATACTAATATATTTGTTCTAAACAAATTTATCTTATTTACACTACTGGGGTGGTATGCCCCGCTTTTACACTTATTGGAGGGTAAAATGGTCGAAATTATTTTCGGTATCATCATGATTGCATCCTTCATCGGCATGGTCCTTTATTGTGTCAAGGGACTTAACCTGATGGTCGGATTCTTCCTGATGGCAACACTCTGGACAGTGCTCTCTCTCATCGGTAACGCATTTGTTCCAAACGAACAGGTTATTGCTCACATGGGTGAAGGCGGAATAATGGATGCTATCAAGTATGTATTTGCAGATGGTCCTGCATCATACTCATCATCCATTCTCGTAAACGTCTTCTTCGGAGCATTCTTCGGAAGAGTACTTGTTGACACAGGTATTGCTGCAACACTTATCAGAAAGGTTGTTGAGCTTGGCGGAGACAAGCCAAAGATCACAATGACTCTTCTCTGTATCGTTACAGCAGTCATCTTCATGTCAATGACAGGTATCGGACCGGTTATCTCAATTGCAGTTATCGTTCTCCCGATTCTTCTTTCTCTCGGTATTCCTGCACCTGTTGCAATGTTCAGCTTCATGGGTTCAATCATGGCTGGTATCTTTGGAAACATTGTCAACTTCGCACAGTATCAGGGAATCTTTGCAGGATTCGTTCCAGAAGCAGCTGACTACATCTACCAGGATTATTTCCGCGTAGGTCTCATCGCAATGGTCGTATCCCTTGTTGTAGTACTCGTTGTAAGCTTCCTCTTCCTCTCAAAGAAGAAGAACAGTCATGCATGGGCAGCAACAGCTCCTCAGGGTGCAGCAGACAATGCTCCATGGTATTCATGGATTGCAGTTATCCTTCCGGTCATCGGCGTTGTAACAATCAACTTCCCGATTATCCCGGGCTTCATCGTAGCCGGCGTGTATGCACTCCTTACAACAGGAAAGCTTCGCGGTGGTTATAAGGAAATCTGCCGTCTCTTTGCAAAGCTCTTCACAGACGGAACAATCGACATTGCTCCGATGGTAGGCTTCCTTCTCACACTTGCTATGTTCAACAACGCAGCAACATTCGCATCCCCGTACTTCACAGCAATCCTTGGTGGAATCATCCCGACAACACCAATCGTACTTGCTATCATGTTCGGTGTCCTCACAGTTCTCGGCTTCTTCCGCGGACCAATGAACCTCGTAGGATGCGGTACAGCTATCCTCGCTGTTGTCGTAGCAGTATTCAACGCTTCTGCAACACCGGCAGCAACAATGATTGGATTCCTCTATCCTCTCTTTGCTATCACAACAATCGCACCGCAGCATCTTGACATCACACAGAGCTGGGTTGCATGGGGCTTCGGTTATACAAAGGTTTCTACAAAGGACTACATGAAGATGAGCATTCCTACAGGCTGGATTATCGGTCTTGTCATGTGTGTCATCGTATACTTCATGTATGTATCCGGAACACTTATCATGGCTTAACTGCCTGAATATCAATCTATTAAAGGGGACGCGTAAACGTCCCCTCTTGGTCTTTATTTAAAAACAGGAGTCTCTTATGGCAAGAAGTGTCAGAATGGGTATAGACGTAGGTGGAACCCACACAAAAGCAGTCGCAATCGATAACGAAACACATGAGATTATCGGAAAATCTTCAGTCAAGACAACACATGATGACAAGCGCGGTGTAGCAGCCGGAGTCGTCAAATCATTTGAAAACTGTCTTAAGGAAAACAACATCAAGCCTGAGGATGTTATTTTCGTAGCACATTCCACAACACAGGCAACAAACGCCCTCATTGAAGGAGACGTTGCAAAAGTCGGAGTCCTTGGCATGGCAAAGGGAGGCCTTGAGTCATTCCTTGCAAAGCGCCAGACAAGGCTTGCAGATATTGATCTTGGAAACAGCAAGAAAATCAGCATTGTCAATGACTTCCTCTCAACAAAGAAGATGACAGATGACGATGTTGAGAAATCACTCGATAAATTACAGGCTGACGGAGCACAGGTCATTGTATCATCAATGGCATTCGGTGTAGATAACGGAGAGCCTGAGAAACTTGTATATGAAGCAGCTACAAAGAGAAATCTTCCTACAACCATGGCCAGCGACATCACAAAGCTCTATGGTCTTACAAGAAGAACAAGAACAGCTGCAATCAACGCATCAATCCTTCCTAAGATGCTCGATACAGCAAACAGCACAGAGGCATCTGTAAGGGAAGCTGGTGTCACAGTTCCTCTTATGATCATGAGAGGAGACGGCGGAGTCATGGAAATCTCCGAGATGAAGAAGCGCCCGGTTCTCACAATGCTTTCCGGACCTGCTGCATCAGTCATGGGTTCTCTCATGTATCTGAGAGCAAGTAACGGTGTTTACTTTGAAGTAGGCGGTACAACGACAAATATCGGAGTCATCAAGAACGGCCGTCCTGCAATTGACTATTCAATTGTCGGAGGACATGCAACATATATCTCTTCTCTTGATGTCCGCGTTCTCGGTGTTGCCGGAGGATCAATGGTAAGGGCAAACAAGAGCGGAGTAGTGGATGTCGGTCCGAGAAGTGCGCATATTGCAGGTCTTGACTATGCAGTATTCACAGATCCGGAGAAGATCAAGGGACCAAAGGTAGAGTTCTTCTCACCGAAGCCGGGCGATCCTGATGACTATGTAAGAATCCGCCTTGAGGATGGTTCTGCTGTCACTATCACAAACAGCTGTGCTGCAAACGTACTCGGACTTGTCAAGCCAGAGCACTTCTCTTACGGAAATGTTGAGGCTGCAAAGAAGGCAATGCAGGCTCTCGCAGATTACTGCGGAACAACTGTTGAGGATATCGCAACACAGATCATGGAGCGCGCATATGCGAAGATTGAGCCGGTCATCCTCGATCTTGCAGAGAAGTATAAGCTTGAGAAAGACCAGATTTCTCTTGTAGGAGTCGGAGGCGGAGCTGCTTCCCTCATCATCTACTTCAGCAACAAGATGGGTGTCAAATATTCAATTCCCGAGAATGCCGAGGTCATCTCCTCAATCGGTGTTGCTCTTGCAATGGTCAGAGACGTTGTTGAAAGAATCATTCCGAGCCCGAGCAAGGAAGATATCAAGGCAATCAAGCAGGAGGCTACAAACAAGGCAATTGAGAGCGGTGCAACTCCGGAGAGTGTCGAGGTCCATGTTGAGATCGATCCTCAGACATCAAAGGTGACTGCAATCGCAACAGGTGCAACAGAAGTCAAGACAGCGGACCTTCAGAGCGAATGTACTGAAGAAGAGGCAAAGGAGCTTGCTGCTGAAGACATGCGCCTTACAGTTGACAAGGTTGAGCTTCTTGCAAAGACAAAGTTCTTCTATGTATTTGGTGAAATCACATCAAACGGTCAGCCCGGTGCTATCAGAATCATAGACAAGAAGGGATTCATCAAGGTACAGCGCGGAAGAGGCCAGTGCGTGATGGTCAAGGCAAAAGACTACATTGCATCAATGGAGAAACTCTGGGAGGATATGGCTGTATACAGAACAGAGCTTATCCAGCGCCCTGATTATTACTTCTGTCTTGGCGCACGTCTGATGGACTTCAGCGCAACAGAGTTCTCTCAGCTCCAGCTTTTGACAGACCTCGAGGTCTCTGACATGAACGATGATGATGAGATCATCATGGTTGCAGCAAACGTAAAGCAGAGCTGATGGACATAAAGAATACCCTCAATCACCTGAAAGGTGTAAGTGATGCGGCGTGGGGACTCTATGCGTTCTCACGCGATGCCCTTAAGGATAAGGTTGACCTGCGCAATCAGGTCAGCCTTTCTTTACAAGCCATTGAAGACGCTGAAATGCAGTCCAGGAAGATAATGGAGGCTGTCGCTTCTGACCCCTGGGAGATTGCTCAAAGTTTTTCTCTTTCAGTCACTAGATCCGATAACGAGATGGGGCGCAATGGCCTTCTTTTCGCACTTTTCACTCCTCCAGATAAAATCGAGATAATGAATGAGCCTCTTGACAGGATATTTGCTGATGAATATCTCTCATCTGTTTTTGACAGAAAAAGTCTTGAGTCCCTGATTCTCTCACACGAGCTTTTCCATTTTGTGGAGGAGAAGGACAGCCAGATATTCTCACGTAAGACAAAGGTCACGAATTTCCGTTTCCTGCGCTTTGAGACAAAGAGCACTTTAAGATGTCTTTCTGAGCTTGAGGCGATGTATTTTGCAAAATTCCTTACCGGATTTGAATATTCCCCATATGTTCTGGATATAATTGCGTACTATAACTACCAGGAAGATGTTGCGGAAAAGCTTTTTAATGAGATAACAGGATACGAGGAAATTCTTAAAAATCTCTCCATATGATAGAATCATGGAGAGGTGAACTATGAAAAGAATTCTTGATTTGATGCCTTCTGAGCTTATCTCTTTAAGTGCAGAGGAGCTTTATTACGCGCTTTCTCAGGCAGAGGGAAGGACTCTTGCCTGTGAGACAATAGGCATTGCCATGCCGATGCTTGTTGATATCTCGAATGCGGAGCTTGCCGCATCTCTTGGTGCAGATCTCATAATCCTCAATATGTTCGATGTCGATAACCCTGAAATCCTTGGTCTTCCTGATACTCCGTCCTGTGATGTCATACGATGTGTGAAGAAGCTCTCAGGACGTGCTGTCGGGGTCAATCTGGAGCCGGCAAAGGTAGGGGATGATGATTCAATCTGGGCAATGAAGAAAGGCCGTGTTGCAAATGCGGAAAATGCACTTAAGCTTTTACAGATGGGTGCCGATTTCGTTGTAATTACGGGAAATCCCGGCAATGGTGTGAGGAATGAGGACATATCTGGTGCTGTAAAGGAAATAAGGGATGCAGTGAAGAATGAAATGCTCATTTTCAGCGGGAAGATGCATGCAAGCGGCATAATCGGAGAGGGAGGAGAGAATATTATCAGCAAAGATGATATAAAGAGCTTTGTCTCTGCTGGTTCGGATGTCATTCTTCTTCCTGCCCCGTACACAGTTCCTGGAATAACAGGTGAATATATACGCTCTCTTGTAAGTTACACTCATTCCCTTGGCAGACTTACGATGACAGCAATCGGGACAAGTCAGGAAGGAAGCGATACTGATACAATTAAAAAGATTGCACTTGAGGCAAAAGCAACTGGTACAGACATCCATCATATCGGGGACTCCGGTTATATGGGCATGGCACTTCCGGAGAACATATTCTCATATTCAGTTGCAATACGCGGGGTACGCCATACATACAGAAGAATGGCCGCAAGAGAAAGATGAAAAACGCCACCGCACGGTGGCGTCTGATTTCTAATCACATATTCAGGAAAGCCCTGTAGGCGTTGTATGCACACTCGACATCAAATGTGCTTGTAATCTCAAACGGGGCATGCATCGAGAGCACGCTTACTCCTGCATCGATCACCTGCATGCCATAGTATGCCATGAACTTTGCAATCGTTCCGCCGCCACCTACATCGACCTTTGCCATGTCTGCCATCTGATACTTTATTTTCTTCTCATCGAGAGTGTTTCTCAGTCTTGCAATGAGCTCTGCATTTGCATCAGATGCACCGTTCTTGCCCCTGCTTCCTGTATACTTGTTGAATACGATTCCTCCTCCGAGTCTTGATGCGTTGTCCTCATCATATAGCTCTGCATTGAGCGGGTCGTATGCACTGTTTACGTCGCTTGAGAGCATCACAGAGTTTTTAAGCGCTCTTCTTGCTGTGATTGCAGAGTCTTTGCCCATCCTCACGAGGACTTCATACAGTGCATTCTCGAGCATCAGAGAATGCATTCCAGTTGCTCCGTCACTGCCGATTTCTTCCTTGTCTGCAAGAATTGTGCAGCTTGTTCTTCTCACATCCTTTTCTTCCAGCATTGCCGCTACGCTTGTGAATGCGCATACTCTGTCATCCTGGCCATATCCAAGGATCATGTCTTTCTTGAGTCCAAGATACTTTGCTCTTCCGGCAGGAACAACCTCAAGCTCTGCAGAAAGAAAATCATCTTCCTCGATGCCGTATCTGTCCTTGAGGATTGAAAGCACTTCCTTCCTGCCATTGTCTTTCTCACTCTCACTGCCCAGTGCCACTACAAGATCAAGGCTTTCTCCAGGGATGAACTCAGCTGCGCTTTTCTTCATCTGCTCCTGTGCAATATGGGGAAGGATATCTGAGATTGTGAATGTGAAATCATCAGCTTCTTCTCCAAGGAGCACTGAAACATCCTCTCCGTTTTTCTTTATGACATGGCCGCGGAGAGAAAGCGGATGTGTTACCCACTGGTATTTCTTTATTCCTCCATAATAATGAGTGTTGAGGTATACAATTCCGCCCTTTTCATAAAGAGGCTTCATCTTCAGATCAAGGCGGGGACTGTCGATGTGAGCTCCGAGGATGTTCATTCCGTTTTCAATCTCCTCGCTTCCGATGTTGAAAAGGATGAGGGCCTTTTTATAGACATTGCAGTAGACTTTGTCTCCTTCTTTGAGGCTTTCAGTTTCCTCGATGTTCTTGTAGCCCATCTCTTCAGCCATTTTTATTGTGCTTTCGACGCACTCTCTCTCAGTCTTGTTTCTGCTGATGTAGTCAATATACTTTCTTATGATATTGTCCATGGAAAATCTCCTTAAAATAAAACATTATAGATAATATAGCTTTTTTGCCTTATGATGGAAATATGATGAAGGATTGTGGAAGCAGAGAAGAAAGAAGAGAAAGGCGCAGGAAAATACGCCAGGAAAAGAGAGAGAAAACGATTCAGGAGGTCAAGAGTGCGCCAGTGCTCTCTGCTGTCTATTTCTTTCTGCGTGTTGCTGTAATTGCAGTAATGTGCCTGCAGATCCTCAACGGGGATTACTACAACGTTGCGATGTGCGCTCTCACTCTGATTCTTTTCACTATTCCGTCAATCATCGAGAGAAGGCTGAAAATAGATGTTCCGAACATGCTTGAGGGCATAGTTCTGGTTTTCATATTCGCAGCTGAGATCCTTGGAGAGATAAATTCCTTCTATCTGAAGTATACTTTCTGGGATACGGCTCTCCACACCACTACAGGATTCCTTTCTGCGGCTGTCGGGTATTCTCTTGTGGATATACTCAACAAGAACAGCAAGAACATCAATCTCTCGCCATTCTATGTCGCTTTTTTTGCTTTCTGCTTTTCGATGACTGTTGCTGTGATGTGGGAATTCATAGAATTTTTCATGGATTATTTCTTCCTTACCGATATGCAGAAAGACACCATTTTGCATACAATAAGTACAGTTGAGCTTGATCCTACAAAATCAAACAGGGCTGTGGTCATAAGGAATATTACGGATGTTACAGTAAATGGCATGCCTCTTGGTCTTGGCGGATATCTTGACATTGGATTATATGATACAATGAAGGACATGGGTGTGACCTTCATCGGATCTCTGGTGTTTTCCATCTTCTGGGCGCTCTATACGCTTGGAAAGATAAAGGGATGGTTTATTTTAAGGCTCATTCCAAAGAGGATGGAAGAAGAGAAGAAGGATGACCCGGAAAAATTGGGAGATGGAAAATGAAGAAGTTCTCTGCTTTTCTTTTGATTTTGCTTTTACCTGCACTGGTTTTCTCTGCGACATGGCACTGGGACAGCCAGTACAACAACATAAAGGGATTCAGATACCAGGCTGACGGAGAAGATGATGCGTCCTGGATTTATGTAGGTCCTGATACAACGAGCGTGACACTTTCTGACGATGTGGAGACGCTTTTTGTTCAGCAGACTCTTGATGGAATTACATGGAGCCCATCAGGCTTTGCAAAGGTGGAAGCTGAAGAGGAAGAGAAGCAGCAGGAAAGCATTGTGGTTGCTGATGATGCATCTGAGGAGATTCTAACCCGTCCTTTTGCTTTCTCCCTTGATCTTGCATATGGAGCAGAAGTGACAGAGAGCCATTTTGCCCCGTCACTCAATCTTTCCTTTGATTTCAAGAACATAATACGTTTTTCCAACGATGTCGCTGCATTCAATCTGAGACTCTCAGGAGGACTGACTCTTCTTACTCAGGATGAGCAGACCATATTTGATTATATACAGAACGGTTCTTTCCTTTCATGGGCAAAATATGACAAGGTGGGCTATGGAGACCTCACATTCGCATTTGACATGAAGATCGGATCAAATGACATATCTCTCGGCATCGGAGCAGGCTTTGCAGGCTACTCGGCAGAAAGCAAGAACAGCATGATCAGCCTTTTTGATGTAAACGGAATATGCTTCTATCCGTATCTTGTTGCTTCTGCGACAGCAAAGCACTATCTTGGATCAGTGTTCTTCCTGGGAGTGCGCTATGATTTCCGCTATGCCTTCACCTCCGATTTCCTGAACGGAGAGATGAGCCATCTGGGGCTTCTGAATTTCGGATTTACTTTCTGATATATGATCCTCACGCAAGTGGGGATTTTTTATTGCCGTTTTAAAGCAATAAATGTATGATTTTAACCATGTTGACACTAGAATCAGTATACCAGGCTGCGTTCGCGCTGAAGAACGTGATAAGAAAGACGGACATGATCAGGGCACCTCGCATGTTCCCTGATAAGGAAATATACTTGAAGACGGAGAATCTCCAGATAACAGGCTCATTCAAGGTACGTGGAGCATATTACAAGATGAGCAGGCTCACTGCAGAGCAGAAGAAGAAAGGTGTTGTTGCCTGCAGTGCCGGCAATCATGCCCAGGGTGTTGCTCTTGCTGCAAGTCATCAGAACATCGATGCCCTTATATGCATTCCAGAGGGAGCTCCTATTTCCAAGGTCGAGGCAACAAAGAACTACGGGGCAAGGGTTGAGCTTGTCAAGGGAGTATATGACGATGCATATCTAAGAGCCCTCGAAATAGAGAAGGAGACAGGCAAGGTCATGATTCATCCATTCAATGATGATGATGTGATGGCCGGGCAGGGAACAATAGGGCTTGAAATCCTTGACCAGCTTCCAGATGTGGATGCCGTCATTGTCCCGGTTGGAGGCGGCGGTCTCATAAGCGGTCTTGCATATACGCTGAAGGCTCTTAAGCCTGAGGTGAAGATCTACGGGGTACAGGCCAGCGGGGCTGCAAGCATGTATAAAAGCCGTTTGTCTCACAAAATTGAGACTCTTGAGAGAGTAAGCACAATCAGTGACGGCATTGCTGTAAAGGAGCCCGGAGATCTTACATTCAGCTATACAGAAAAATATGTTGATGAGATTGCAACAGTGACAGATGATGAGGTTGCATGCGCGATCCTTGATCTGATGGAGAAACAGAAACTTGTTGCAGAGGGCGCAGGCGCAGTATCTGTTGCCGCCGCGATGTTCAATAAATTTGATCTTGAGGGAAAGAAAGTCTGCTGTCTTGTCAGCGGTGGAAACATTGATGTGACGATTCTTTCCCGAGTCATCAACCGAGCTCTGCTCAGAGAGGGAAGATATGCTGACATTACAGTGGCACTTCCTGACAAACCGGGTCAGCTAGTTGCTGTTGCCTCAATAATCGCCCAGCAGGGAGCAAACGTGACAGGAGTGTACCATGAAAGGGGAGGAAGCGACACGGATCTAAAGAGCTGCACTCTTCGTGTGACCATAGAGACAAGGGATTTTGCTCATGTTGCTGATATAAAGAAAGCACTCATTGACAAAGGCTACAATATTGTATCGGAGCTGGTATGACGAAGTATTTTTTTCTTGATGTCGACGGGACATTGCTTCCCTTTGGAAAGAGCATTCCTGATTCTGCAGTATATGCCATAAAGGCGGCTCAGGCGCTTGGATCCCGCTTCTTCATCTCAAGCGGCAGGAGTCTTGCAGAGCTTCCGCGCTTTGAACGCATCGAGTTCGATGGTCTGGTATGCTCAGCAGGGGCAACAGTTGTTGTTGAAGGAAAGAAGATTGCCGATGATTATCTTCCTCAAAACGAGTTCAGGATGCTCAATGATTATCTTGTCTCCCATGGGCTATATACCCTTATTCAGGCAGAAGAGGGCACATACATGAGTGCAAAGGCCACTGAGATATTCAAGGAATATCTGATCAGGTATGTAGGACGCCTTGTCGATCTCAATGGCCTGATTGTGAGAGAGACCCTTCCTGAGAATGTCAGGGTCAAGAAGCTCCTTTTCATCTCAGAAGAGTCAGGATGGGGCGTTGATAATGTGAGAAGGGACATTTCCTCTTCTTTCACTGTTGTCAACAACACAGTGGGCCTTCCTGAAAATCTTATGGCAGAGATTGTGAGAAGCGATATCACAAAAGCAACAGGAATGGAGAAGGTCCTTTCATATTACGGTGCAGATAAAAAGGATGCAGTTGCAATCGGAGATGGATCGAACGACATTGAGATGATTGAATATGCAGGACTTGGAATAGCAATGGGCAATGCCAGTGCTGATTTGAAGAGCAGGGCTGACTGGATAACAGGTGATGTCGAGCATGACGGGCTTAAGGAAGCGATAATGTATGCATTAAGGAGTTCGCTTTGAGTGAAGAGATAAGGAAGAAGGCAGAATACAGAAGCAGTCTCCGCAGCAAGACCCTCATAAAGAAAGCTCTTTTAAAGCTGATGAAGGAGAAGAGTTTTGACTCAATCACGATTGCAGAGATCGTGAAGAAGGCTGACATAAACAGAGGTACATTTTATGCCCACTTCCACAGCACCAGGGAAGTGCTTGAGAAGATACAGGATGACATGATTCATGAAATCATGACAATTCTGGAAAAATACAGTGCGGACTTCATCTTTGAGAATCCTCGTCCTGTTTTTCAGGCAATCACGGATTATCTTTCATCTGATATTGAATATGCAAGGCTTCTTTTTCAGGTCAGCGGGTTTGCCGAGTATATCGGCAACCACAAGAGTGCTATATTCTCATTCTTCCTGCACAGCACCTATGGCCGCCGCTTTATAAGAGACGGAAGGGAGAAGGAGTTCATCCTGGTTGTCGATTTCTGGATGAGCGCGATAATAGATGTCTATTATGATGCGGTTCTGGAGCGCGTTCCTTTCTCTATATATGAGCTTCCTTCCTTATGCTGCGGCATTGCAGATTTCACGCGCCTTACCTGGTTTGAAAAGCTTCTTGCATTAGATGATGCAGCAGCAGAACCGGAAAAGCATAAGTGAACAGCAGCATTCTATGATGCTTGAAGGGATTCCGTATGAGCTGCGCTGGGATGAGTAATATGTGTTCCTCTGGTCAAAGCGGTTCAGGTACATCCTGTATTCAGCATTATCCGGATCCATCTCACAAGCCTTTTTCAGATCGGCATAGCTTTCATATGAGTTTCCTGTATTTCTCTTTGCCATAGCGGATATGAAATACCATTCAGCAGTCCTCTGCTCTCCAGGAAATCTGTTGAGCTCGCTTAAGCAGCGTCCGAACTGACGGGAATTGAAAAGCACTTTCGCTCTCTCAAGGCTTGGTCCGCTTCCATACCGGGCAGCAAATTCATCTTCATTGAAAGCAGAAGACGAGTAGGAAGAGTAGCCGCTGTTGTAATACCAGTAAAACGGATTTTCCCTTTCTGATGAAGAGGATGAGGAAGAAGATGATGAATAGGATTTCTTATTGATGAGCACATCATATGCCTCATTCACCTTCTTCATCATTGCCTCGGCCTCTTTTGAATTCCCGTTCAAATCCGGATGATATTTCCTGGCCATCTTCTTATATGCTTTCTTTATCTCATCTTCGCTTGCACCCGGTTTGATGCCAAGGATGCTGTACGGATCATCTGTCATTCTTTTTTACCCTATCGTAGTTCTTCCACATGCCTGAGTATATAATATTTCTCAATATGTTTATATTCTCATCAAGGGGAAGGCGTTCAAAGTATTCTGCACTGGAAGCAGCCGCATCAAGCAGCATGTCCAGAATAACATTCTCGCTCTCATCTTTCAGCGGATTGAAGAGTCCTTTTTTCTCATCGCTCTTCCTGTCATTGTATGCATCCATTATGTATATAAAGCGTGCAAGTGAGGAACCAAGGAGGCGGAGTGTGTCTGCAAAGAAATCATTTTCATCATAGACGAACATCTCGCTGAGGGCTGCAGAGAAAGTAAGGGAGAGCCTGTTTGCATTCTTTTCCCCTTCTTTCTCCATCCTGTTGAGAATTTTCATGTTTTCCTCAAAAGCTGAGAACTGCCGCCCATAGCTTTTCCTGATCCGGGGTATTGTTTTCTCTGCCTTTTCAAAATATGAACTCTTTTTCCCTTCGTCAGCTTCGTCATCAAGGGCTTTGAAATACATCAGGATTATCTGCATGGCAGATGCATATTCAGTGTACCTGTTGCTTATGTATGCATGCTCTTTTACAGGACGGAACATGCATTTTTCTTTTCCTTCATTTGCCGGCTCATCATATAAATCAGATAAGAGCAGAGCAAGAAATACCGCATCGTATGAAAGTGCATGCGTGGCAAAGCCTCCATATCTCTTCAGATCATGGCAGAGCCCGCAGTAATACTTCCTGTATGTTTCGATATCATTTTCTTCAAGCTTGTTCCTGACTGGTGTGATATAGCCGAACATATCATGTCTTCCTTATTATCTGATGCCCGCATTTAGGACACTTTATCTTGATCTTTCCCTTTCCCTTTGGAACACGGAGCTTAGTCTTGCACTCTGGACAGCGGAAGTAGCGGTAAGGGGAGGGGGTGAAGAATGCAGTGAATCTGTCATTCTCGTATCTTCTTTTTCCGACATTCGTGCTTAGAATCCTGAATACAGCATAGGAGGCTGATGCGATGCCAAGAGAAGCAGGAATAAAGCGGAAAGCACTGTCAATCAGGCTCGAAGTGAGGATGAGAAGTACAATTGAAAGAACTATCGCAATGAATGCTATGTTATCTAGGCCGTTTCTTTTCTGCATATTATTAATATAATCCGTGAACGGAAAAAGGAAATATTTTCATGTGGAGTTGAGGTGTATATTCCCTTTATTTTTCAAAAAACTCTGAAATATGCATAAAACTGCATAAAAAAAGAATAAAAATTTATCTTTTCTTTGATTTTGGTCTGGAAATTCTTAAAATTGAGTTTTATCATGCTTTACATAATTAAAACGGAGGAGAATAAATGAAGAAAATTGTTTTGACAATGTTGCTCGTTTTCCTTGCTGTATTCGCATTCACATCCTGTTCAAAGGATGATGCAGGTTCAGTCACAGTCACTGAGGCTGCTCCGGTTGTGGAGACAGCAGAGAAAGCAGAAGCTGCTAAAGAGACAAAAGATGTCCCTGAGACATTCCATATCGGTATCGTCACAGGTACAGTTTCTCAGTCTGAGGATGACCTCAGAGGAGCTGAGCAGCTTATAAAGGAATATGGATCTGTTGATGAGGGCGGAATGATCCAGCACCTCACATATCCTGACAACTTCATGGAAGAGCAGGAGACAACAATCAGCGTTATCGCAGGACTCGCAGACGATCCTCTCATGAAGGCAGTCATCGTCAACCAGGCTGTTCCTGGAACAACAGAGGCTTTCAGAAGGATCAAGGAAGTCAGACCTGACATTCTTTGCATCGCTGGAGAGGCACACGAGGATCCGGGCGTAATTGCATCTGCTGCTGACCTTGTATGTAACAACGACTTTGTATCACGTGGATATCTTATCATCCATACAGCTCATGAGCTTGGATGTGACACATTTGTTCACATCTCATTCCCGCGTCACCTTGCTATGGAGACAATGGCAAGAAGAAGAGCAATCATGATGGCTGCATGTGAAGAGCTCGGAATGACATTCGTAGATATCTCTGCTCCAGACCCGACAAGCGATGTCGGTATTGCCGGTGCACAGCAGTACATTCTCGAGAACACAAAGAACTGGATTGAGGAGTACGGTGAGAACACAGCATTCTTCTGTACAAATGATGCTCATACAGAGCCTCTTCTCAGCCAGCTCATGGAATACGGCGGATACTTCATCGAAGCTGACCTTCCTTCCCCGCTCATGGGCTATCCTGGAGCACTTGGAATCGATGTAAGTGATGTAGCTGGAGACTTCCCTGCAATCCTTGCAAGAGTTGAGGATGCTGTTGCCGAGCGCGGCGGTGCAGGCAGATTCGGAACATGGGCATTCAGCTATGGCTATACTGTATCTGCAGGACTTGGAACACATGCTATCAACGTAATTGAAGGAAAGAGTGAAATCACCAACAGAGATGACATCATGGCTGCATACGCAAAATACTCACCAGGTGCTGAGTGGGGCGGAAGCAACTATGTCAACGTTGACACAGGTGTCGGTCTGAGGAACTATTTCCTCACATATCAGGATACATACATCATGGGCAAGGGTTACATGCATGTAACTGACCTTGAGGTTCCTGAGAAGTACTTCACACTCAAGTAAAAAAAGTTTTATAAAAACCCCGGGGGAGGAAAGTTTCTCCCCCTTTTATTCCATAAAAAGGAAAGGACTATGGGAAATAATTCGGTACCCCTTCTTGAAATGAGGGGGATAAGCAAGGAATTTTCAGGCAACAAGGTTCTTACAGATATCAATTTCTCGCTTTACCCGGGAGAAATCCTGGGCCTTGTCGGAGAAAACGGGGCTGGCAAGAGCACTCTGATGAAAATTCTTTTTGGCATGGATGAAATCAGAAACACCGGAGGATACGGTGGAGATATCCTGATTGACGGGGAAAAGGTCACTTTTTCCTCATCAGAGGATGCCATCAAGGCAGGAATCGGAATGGTTCATCAGGAGTTCTCATTGATCCCGGATTTCACAGTCGGGGAGAATATCCTTTTAAACAGAGAACCGGAAAGATACAGTGTCATAAGCGAGGTCTTCGGAAAGAGACTGAATACTGTGGACACTAAGGAAATACAGAAAAGAGCGCTCAAGGCCATAGAGCGCCTTGGCGTCGAGCTTGATCCTTCAAAGAGAATTTCTTCTCTTCCTGTAGGCTATAAGCAGTTTACTGAAATAGCGAGGGAGCTCAGCAAGGAAGATGACAAGAGGAATGAGGGAGAAAAGGGCATGAGGCTCCTTGTTCTTGATGAGCCTACTGCAGTCTTGTCAGAACATGAGGCCATTGCACTGTTGAAGGCCATGAAGAATCTCTCTGCTGCAGGAATAGCGATAATATTCATCTCTCACCGCCTACAGGAGATAATTGACGTATGTGACTCGATAATGGTCATGAGGGATGGCCTTATAATCCGCCATGTGGATAAAAAAGAAGCTGATGTCCAGAAAATTGCTTCATGGATGGTCGGACGAAAAGTTGAGGAAAAGTCAGGCTCTGAAAGGAAAAAAAGAGATATTTCAGATGAGATTATCCTGAGTGTTGAGAATCTCAGGGTGGAAATGAGCGGAGAAATGGTAAGAAATGCCACATTCTCTGTCAGGAAAGGTGAGATTTTCGGTCTTGGAGGTCTTGCCGGTCAGGGCAAGATTGGAATTCCTAATGGAATAATGGGACTCAATCTTTCTTCCGGATGTGTCAAATTCAAAGGCCAGGAGATAAAGCTCAACAACCCAGCCCTTGCTCTTAAGAACAAGATGGCATTCGTCTCTGAGGACAGAAGGGGAGTAGGGCTTCTTCTTGATGAATCCCTTGAATGGAATGTCTCTTTTTCAGCAATGCAGGTTAATGACAATTTCCTGAAGAAAATCGGATTCATAAAGTTCCGTGACCAGAAAGCCATTGAGGATGTCACGAATGAATATATTGACCTTCTGAAGATCAAATGCACATCCTCAAAACAGAAGGCCCGTCAGCTTTCAGGTGGAAACCAGCAGAAAGTGTGTCTTGCAAAGGCATTCGCGCTTTCCCCTGAGCTGCTTTTTGTTTCCGAGCCTACAAGAGGAATAGATGTCGGAGCCAAGGCCCTGGTCCTTGATGCCCTCAGACGCTATAACGAGGAAAACGGAACAACAATCGTGATGATATCAAGTGAGCTGGAAGAGCTCAGAAGCATATGCGACAGAATCGCAATCGTGCATGACGGAGAGATTGCGGGAACTTTGGACGCATCTAATGCAAGCGAGGAATTCGGTCTGCTCATGCTTGGAAATGTAAAGGAGGCCATGTGATGGATATAAAGGAAAGAGCTCAGAGCCTTGTAAAATCATTCGGGCTGCCGAGACTTATTATCGCAATCTTCCTCCTGCTTCTGTTCATCATTGCACCATTTGCGAATGTGAATGTCGGTGCAGGACTTGCCAATGTGTTCACAAGATTCGGCATGAATGCGGTTCTTGTTCTTGCGATGGTGCCGATGATCCACTCCGGATGCGGCCTTAATTTCGGACTTCCGCTTGGAATCATATCAGGACTGCTTGGTGCTACAATGTCAATCGAGTTCGGATTTACAGGAATTTCAAGCTTCATCATGGCTATCCTGATATCCACACCTTTTGCTCTTGTGCTTGGAGCTGGATATGGAGGACTTTTAAACCGCGTTAAGGGCGGTGAGATGATGATTGCAACATATGTGGGATTCTCATCCGTTGCATTCATGTGCATAATGTGGTTGCTTTTGCCTTATGACTCTCCGAACATGGTCTGGGGCTATGCAGGAACAGGATTAAGGACCACTATCTCTGTTGCCGGCTATTATGGCGGACTCCTTGATAATTTCCTGAGGATACAGATCGGGCATTTTGCTATACCGACAGGAACAATACTGTTCTTTGCCCTCCTTGCATTCCTGATGTGGCTGTTCTTGAGGACAAAGACAGGAACAGCGATGACAGCTGTGGGATCAAATCCGGTGTTTGCAAAGGCAAGCGGAGTAAGCATCGACCGCCTGAGAATGCTTTCTGTTGTTCTCTCCACATGGCTTGGTGCTGTCGGGATAATCATGTATGAGCAGTCATATGGATTCATACAGCTTTATATGGGACCGTTCAATATGGCCCTTCCTGCCGTAAGCGCAATCCTTCTTGGAGGTGCGAGCGTCAACAAGGCATCAATTGCGAACGTCATTATAGGAACCCTTCTTTTCCAGGGAATCCTTACAATGACCCCAAGCGTTATGAACGGACTTATACAGATGGATGTATCGGAAGTCATAAGAATCATAGTCTCAAACGGTATGATCCTGTATGCTCTTACAAGAAAGCAGGAGGCAACGAGATGAAGAACACTCTTAAGACAAATCTGTCTCCTCGCGAGATGATAATAAACAACCTTGTTCCAATCATCTTTGTTGGAATATGTATATTCGGTATCCCTCTTTCAGGATACTCCGGCACATATCTACTAAATGAGATTCTCTCAAGACTTGGAAGGAATGCATTCCTTGTCCTTTCTCTCCTCATTCCTGTAATGGCCGGAATGGGACTGAACTTCGGCATGACACTCGGTGCGATGGCTGGACAGATAGGACTCATATTCGTCTCTGACTGGTCGATTGTAGGCATACCGGGCATGGTTCTTGCTGCAATCATATCAACACCGATTTCAGTGCTTCTTGGCTGGGTATGCGGAAACATCCTGAACAGGGCAAAGGGAAGGGAGATGGTCACAAGCTACATCATCGGATTCTTCATGAACGGTGTTTACCAGCTTGTTGTGCTCTACTTCATGGGTGCCATAATTCCTATATCCTCAAGCGAGCTCATACTTCCAAGAGGATATGGAATAAGGAACACAGTCAATCTTGAGAGCATGAGAAAGAGCCTTGACAACCTTATTCCTGTGCGCATATTCGGAGCAAGTGTTCCTGTTGCGACTCTGATTCTTGTAGCTCTTTTCTGCCTGATAATAATCTGGTTCAGAAAGACAAAGCTCGGACAGGATATGAGAGCAGTCGGTCAGGATATGGAAGTCGCACGTCAGGCAGGTATAAAGGTTGAGAGGACAAGAGTGCTTTCAATCATACTCTCGACAGTGTTCGCAGGCTATGGCATGATCATATACCTTCAGAACATCGGAACGCTGAACACATACAACAGCCACTCCCAGATCGGAATGTTCTCTATTGCAGCCCTTCTGGTAGGAGGTGCAAGTGTTGACAAGGCGAATATAAAGAACGTGTTTTTGGGAATAATCCTGTTCCACCTCATGTTCACGATTGCCCCGACAGTCGGCAGAAACCTCATCGGAGAGGCACAGCTTGGAGAATACTTCAGGGTATTCGTAAGCTATGGAGTAATATCACTTTCGCTTGTTCTCTATGAGATGAGAAAGAGAAGGGCAGAAAGAAAGGCACTGGAGGCAGCAGCATGAAGATACATTTAAAAAGAAGCTTTTTCATACGTCTTGCCGTGATTGTTGTCGTCCTTGCCATCGCTGTCACAATGTTCTTCATCGGCAAGGAGCATACGGTTCTGATTGACAACCAGAGCAGGAACGGGCATAAGGCTCTTGATTACTTTGAGTTCTCAGTAGACGGCTCAGCAATGCTTGACATGGCTCCGATGATGAGGGAGCTTGTCAATGTCACAGGACAGAAGCATCAGGTGAAGCTGCAATATAAGAATGAGGATGGGAAGATGATGGCTGTGGCCTTTGAGATCACAATCCCTCTGATGCAGGATATGGTTCTTCTGTCTGTCCCGACTTTCATGGCGGACATGAGCCAGAGCCAGAGTGTCTGGCTGGAGCCGTATGAGGTTGCTCCATCGGCTCCGACGGAGGAGGACAATACAGTCATTCTTGATGACATGGCATCATTTTCATCATTATGATTTAGCAAAGGCTCTCAATTCTGAGGGCCTTTTCTGTTAGAATCATCATATGAGGCTTTTTACAGCAATAACATTTTCCCCAGAGACAGAGGAATGCATATATGGAATATCAGAAAGCCTGATGAACAGCTTTCCACGTATGCGAATTGAGAAAAAGGAAAATCTTCATCTGACTCTTTCTTTCATAGGAGAAGTTGAGCCTTCTTCTCTTGATAATGTCATAGAGGCTCTGGATTCTGTCAGTTTCTCTCCGTTTGTGATAAAAATGAAAGACATATCTTTCTTCAGCAGGAAAGGAGGAAGGATATATTATATGTGTGTGGAAAGAAATGATGCCCTGCTCTCTCTTCAGAGATCTCAGGAAAAAGCACTCCTAGATATTGGTTTAAAGCTTGAAGAAAGAAAATACAGACCCCATATCACACTTTCAAGGAGAGCTGGTGAGGATATTCCTGTAGCATCAACAGAGCGTATTGCTGAGAGTGTGTCTTCATTTTCCCTGATGCTTTCCGAGCGTGGAGAAAGAGGAATGATCTATACACCTATATTTATAAAAAAAGCGGAGGAATGAGATGCTTATATATTCACACAGAGGATATTCAGGAAGATATCCTGAAAACACGATGCTTGCATTCAGAAAGGCAGTAGAGGCTGAAACTGATGCCATTGAGCTGGATGTGCATTTTTCAAAGGACAATCATGTCATGATAATCCATGACGAATCACTTGAAAGGACCGCGGGTGTTTCTTCATTTGTATTTGAGAAAACAAGGAGTGAGCTTGAGAGCATAAGTGCAGGAAAGACGCAGAGCGACATGTATGGCTTTACCCCGATCCCGTCTTTTGAGGAATATCTTGAATACATCAGGAACACTGATGTGATAACTAACATTGAGCTCAAGACAGCACCTGTTTATTATCCAGGCATTGAAGAGAAGGTGTACAGGATGGTTGAGGATGCAGGCTGTTCAGATAAGGTCATATACTCATCATTTAATTGGCTTTCTGTATTGAGAATGAAGCAGATAGACCCTTCTGTGAAAGCAGGCCTACTTTTTGAGAGCATAAAGCTGCACAACATTGCGCCCCTTATCAAAGACACGGGCTTTGATGCCTATCATCCGGATTTCCGCCTTGTTGATGAGAAGACAGCTGCATCAATCAGAAAAAACGGTGTTGAACTCAATGTATGGACTGTGAATGAAGAAGAGGATATCAGGAGGATGATTTCTCTTCAGGTTGACGGAATAATAACAAACTATCCTGAGAGGGTTTTGTCCCTTATGGAAAATCAGGCATGAAATCCTGTATATTTGAATAGCTAATCTTAATTTGTTGGAGAAAACTGATGAAACCGTATCTTAGCGATACTGAAAATGTTCTTTCCTCTCTTTCCACCAGTGCAAATGGACTAGGAAAGGAAGAGGCAAAGGCAAGACTTGAAAAATACGGGCCTAACAAGCTCAAAGAAGGCAAGAAGGAAAGCATCATAAAGAAATTCTTTTCTGAGCTGACTGAGCCTATGCTAATCATCCTCATGATAGCGGCTGTTCTTTCTGTCGTTACAAGCGCAATACAGGGAGAAGTTGAATACACTGATGCGATCATAATCCTCGTGGTCGTTCTTCTCAATGCCATTTTAGGTGTTGTCCAGGAGGCAAAGGCAGAGGCTGCAATCGAGGCGCTGCAGAATATGTCGAAGGCTCAGAGCAAGGTAATCAGGGATGGCTTCATGCACCCCGTTGAAAGCGATGAGCTTGTTCCTGGAGACATAGTGGTCCTTGAAGCCGGAGACAGCGTGCCTGCAGATGGAAGGATACTTGAGGCTGCATCGCTGAAAGTCGAGGAGGCTGCTCTTACAGGAGAGTCTGTCCCATCTGAAAAGCATACAGATACTCTCAAGGCAGGCGAAAACGGAGATGTTCCTCTTGGAGACAGGGCAAACATGGTCTATATGGGCTCCACTGTTGTATATGGCAGGGCAAAGGCTGTAATAACAGACACTGCCATGAATACGGAGATGGGAAAGATCGCATCCGCTCTTGATTCTGCTCAGAAGGAAGAGACACCGCTTCAGATAAAGCTTAATCAGCTTTCAAAGATACTGACATATCTGGTGCTTGGAATCTGTGTTGTCATATTTGTCATTGATTTCATAAGAATGGCGATTATGGGCAGCATGGGAATTTCCGGTATTCTAGATACCTTCATGATAGCAATCTCGCTTGCTGTCGCTGCAATTCCTGAAGGGCTTGCGGCTGTAGTCACAATAGTCCTTTCAATCGGGGTGACAAAGATGAGCCGCAACAAGGCCATCATCCGCAAGCTGACAGCAGTAGAGACCCTGGGCTGTACGCAGATAATATGCTCAGACAAGACAGGTACCCTTACGCAGAACAAGATGACTGTTGTCGATTATTATTCTCCTGACAAGGCTCTCATTGCAAAGGCTATGGCACTCTGTTCTGACAGCAGCCTTGATGAGAACAACAATGCAACAGGAGAGCCTACTGAGTGTGCTCTGGTCAATTTTGCATACAAAGAGGGAATCAACAAGAATGAGATTGAAAAAAGCAGTGAGAAGAGAATCGGGGAAGCTCCATTTGATTCAGTAAGAAAGCTCATGAGCACCGTGCATATGACAGAAAACGGAATCATCCAGTATACAAAGGGTGCTCCTGATGTACTGCTGAAAAAATGCACAAGGATTCTCTCTTCTGACGGAAGCATCAGAGGAATCACTGATGAGGATAAGAAAGAGATTCTTGAGAAGAACAAGGAATTTGCAGACAAGGCTCTCAGAGTCCTTGCAGCTGCAGAACGCTCATGGGATGAGGAGCCTGAGTACAGTGCTGATACGCTTGAGAAAGATCTTGTATTTGTCGGGCTTGTCGGCATGATCGATCCGGTGCGTCCTGAAGTAAAGAGTGCAATCGAGGAGTGCCGCAAGGCAGGAATCCGCCCTGTCATGATTACCGGAGACCATAAGGATACGGCAGTTGCAATTGCAAAGGAGCTTGGAATAATAACTGATGCTTCTCAGGCGATAACAGGAAGTGAGCTCAATAATATCTCTGACGAGGATCTGGATGGCGGCCTGATTACAAAATACAGTGTTTATGCCCGTGTCCAGCCAGAGCATAAGGTCAGGATAGTCAATGCATGGAAGAAGCAGAGCAAGGTTGTTGCGATGACAGGAGACGGCGTCAATGATGCACCTTCCATCAAGAATGCAGATATCGGAGTGGGAATGGGAATCACAGGAACTGATGTCACAAAGAATGTTGCTGACATGGTCCTGGCTGATGACAACTTTGCAACTATCGTAAGTGCGGTAGCTGAAGGAAGAAGAATTTATGACAATATCAGGAAAGCGATCCAGTTCCTTCTGGGCTCCAACTTTGCAGAAGTCCTCTCAATCTTCGTAGCATCCCTTTTAGGATTTACAATCTTGAAACCCAGCCACCTGTTATGGATCAACCTGATTACGGACAGTTTCCCTGCAATAGGACTTGGAATGGAGGCAGGGGAGAAAGATCTCATGAGCCGTCCTCCTCGCGACAAGAATGAGGGAGTGTTTGCCAACAGTCTCGGCTTCAATGCCATTTTCCAGGGCTGTGCATGTGCTCTGATCACTCTCGTTGCATATTTTGTAGGCGAGTATATTGAGAACGGTGCGTTCAGGATTGTAAACTCCTCTGATGGAATGACAATGGCCTTTCTGACTCTTTCAATGGCAGAGATGATTCATTCATTCAACATGAGGAGCATGAAGGACAGCATATTCACGCTCAAGGGACATAACAAATTCCTCTATGCCTCACTGATCGGAGCATTTGTGCTGACTGTTCTGGTTCTCTATGTTCCTTTCCTTAACGATGTGTTCGGATTTGAGCATATATCACTGTTTGAATTCTTCATCTCGCTTCTGCTTGCAGCATGTATTGTGCCGATTGTAGAGATACAGAAGCTTGTACAGCGAAGAATGAAAAAAGCATGATTTACTGCCTGCCCGCGTGGCAGGCTTTTTTTCTGATGATCTTGTTAATTATCAGGCAAGCTGCTACATTTTTCCTATGAAGACGAAAGATGTCAGATTTGTCTTAAACAATCAGAAGAAAGGCAGAAGCGTGCTTTCTGAGATTGAAGCAAGGCTTTCTGAATGCGAATATTACATTTTCTCTGTTGCTTTCATCACTTCCGGCGGGCTTGCTCCTTTGAAGCTTGTTCTGAAAGAACTTGATGAGAAAGGAATCTGCGGAAAGATCCTTACAACAGATTACCAGCTGATGACCGAACCGGCTGCTCTTAAAGACCTTCTCATGCTTGAGAATCTTGAAGTGCGTCTCTTCAAGAGCAATGAAGAGAAAAGAGCTGGCTTTCATACAAAAGGATATCTTTTTTCTTCTGAGAAGAATATGAGTCTTCTCATAGGATCGTCGAATCTCACCCAGTATGCGCTTAAGACAAACATGGAATGGAATTTAGAGTACAGCGCAGAAAAGTGCGATCCCCTTTTTCGTGAAGTTCTGCATGAATTTAATTGCCTTTGGGCTTCATCGGTTGATGTCTCATCATACCTTGATACCTATAATAGAATATATGAGGAGAACAGGAAAGCCCTTAAAAAGCAGAAGCTGGATAATGAGAAGCCGATAAAGCCAAACATCATGCAGCTTGAGTTCATTGAGAATGTTAGGAGAATCATTGAAGGGGGATCTGACAGAGCTCTGCTGATTTCTGCAACAGGAACAGGAAAGACATATGCATCAGCCTTCTTTGCCCGGGATTACAGGCCAAAGAGAATGCTCTTCATAGCCCACCGCTCCCGCCTCCTTTCTCAGGCGAAAACTGTGTTTGAAAAAGTTTTTGCAGAGCATGATGCAGGAATACTTTCGGGGGAAAGCAAGTGCTATTCAGCCCGCCTCCTTTTCTCAACAATACAGACGTTGAGCCAGGATGAAGTTCTTGAGAATTTCAGTCCATCCGATTTTGACCTGATAATAATAGATGAAGTCCATAAAGCGGCCGCATCTTCTTATCAGAAGGTCCTTGATTACTTTTCCCCTTCATTCATCCTTGGAATGACCGCAACTCCTGAAAGGACTGATGACAGTGCCTCCATCTTCTCTTTGTTCAAATACAATATCGCACTTGAAATCCGCTTGCAGGATGCACTTGAGCAGAATCTCCTCTGTCCGTTCCATTATTATGCGATTGATGATCTGAAGATAAGCGGAGAAACATATAAAGAAAGGGATTTTGCCAAGCTTACAAGTTCAGAGCGCATAAAGCATGTTCTTTCTCAGGCTGAGTATTATGGCTGCTCAGGGCAGCGTGTGAAGGGGCTTATATTCGTAAGTGACATAAGGGAAGGAAAGATTCTTGAGCAAAGGCTTAATGCAGAGCACGGCCTGAGAGTCAGATTCCTCTGCTTCGAGAACAGCCAGAAGGAAAAGGATGATGCTATTGATGCTCTGGAAGCAGATTCTGGCAATATGCTTGATTATATAATCACCGTTGACATTTTCAATGAAGGAGTGGATATCCCTTCAGTTAATCAGGTGATATTCCTCCGGCCGACAAAGTCATCCATAATCTTCATCCAGCAGCTTGGAAGGGGGTTAAGGAAGATGGAGGGGAAAGAATATGTCGTGATCCTTGATTTCATTGCGAATGTTGACAACAACTACATGATTCCTCTGGCCTTGAACGGCAGCTCTTCTTTCTCAAAGGATGAAAGCAGGAGATACATGATGGAGGCAAACAGCATCATCCCAGGTCTTTCCTCAGTCCATTTCTCAACCCGTGCGAAGGAAGAGATCTTCCGCGCAATCAATACACATAATCTGTCAAAGAGAGAATGCAGGGATGCATACAGGAAGCTGAAGGAAAAGATCGGGCGTATACCATCTCTCCTTGATTTCAAGAAGTATGGCACGATAGATCCTCTTGTGATAATCACAAGAACGAGTGCCTCTAAAAGCCTCCTTTTTTCTTCCTGGTCTGAATTCATATGCTATTCTGATGATGAGTGTGGCCTTTCATTTCTTCCTGTTGAGGAAAAGTATTTTTCATTCATCTCTTCCTGGGTTCTCTCTTCAAAGAGGAAGGCAGAAGCAGAGTTTCTGCGCACTCTGATTGAAAGGAAGTCAGTAAAGAAAGAGGATACACGGCTTTTCATATCTCTTTATGCACTTTTTTCTCTCAGCTATTTAAGCGAGAGGGAGAGGGAAAAATATGACGGGATAAGCTTTTTCACAGATGATGGGATGTATATAAGCATATCTCCTCTGTTTGCTTCTCTTTTGGAAAGCGATGAATTCAGAAATGAAATAGAGATGTACATAAGGTTCTCCATTGCTCGTGTAAGTGAGCGCTATGACGAGTCAAGCACGTTCACTCTTTATGAAAAATATACCAGGAAGGATGTCTCAAGACTTCTTAACTGGGAAAAGGACTCGACATCTACAATATATGGCTACACAGTCAAGGAGGACAGCTGTCCGATTTTTGTCACTCTTGAAAAAAAGAATGTCTCTTCTCAGACAAGCTATGAGGATGCGTTTTATTCAGATGATGCCTTCAGATGGTTCAGCCGCTCAAATCTGACTCTTGAGAGCTCTGAGATAAAGGCGATAAACTCATGTAGGGAGAATGGACTTAAAATGTATCTCTTCGCAAAGAAGAATGATGATTCAGACAGTGCAGAGCATTATTATCTTGGGCCAGTAGAGCCAGAGAGCTGGAAAGAAGAGAAAATGAGAAACGACAAGGGGGAAGAAATTCCTGTAATCGAATACAGACTTAAAATGAAGGAGAGAGTCAAAGGCGAGCTCTTTGATTATTTGACACATGAAAAGTATTGAAGTTGTTGCTGCTGTGATTATAAAAGACAATAAAGTGTTCTCCACCCAGCGTGGATATGGAGAGTTCAAGGACGGGTGGGAATTCCCGGGAGGCAAGATGGAAAAAGGCGAGAGGGCAGAAGATGCCCTTGTGCGCGAGATAAAAGAGGAGCTTGACAGTCTTGTCTCAGTGAAGAAGCTTATAAAGACTGTTGAGTATGATTATCCTCTTTTTCATATCACTATGCACTGCTATCTCTGCTCTCTCATATCCGGCAATCTGTGTCTCAAGGAGCACGAGAGTGCGAGATTCCTTTCAAAGGATGAGATCAGGAGCGTTGACTGGCTTCCTGCTGACATTCTTGTACTGGATGAGGTTGAGAAGCTTCTTTAAAAGACCAGCTTTCTGTTGTTTTCCTTGAGAATCTCAACGGATTTAAGGAATCTTTCCTTCTCTTCCTCGTTGAGCTTCAGCTCCACGATCTCCTTTGCTCCGTATCTGTTTATGATTGTGGGAACACTGATGTAGACATCAGAGACACCGTATTCTCCATCAAGATAAACTGAAATAGGGTAGATGTGATTCTCATCCTGCAATATTGCCTTGAGGATCTTTGTTGTCGCTCCGGCAATGCCGTAAGATGTGTTTCCCTTTCTTGAAAGGATTTCCCATCCTCCGACTCTTGTCTCATGAAGAATCTTGTTGTAAGGATCATCTCCAAGACGGTCCTTGTTGTCCTTGATAACATTCTCGATGCTCTTTCCGCCAACTGTGGCAGTGCTCCAGGATACAAACTCAGTATCGCCATGCTCACCCATGACATATGCGTTCACGCTTCTCTGGTCGACATCAATTCTCTGCCCGATGTAGTATCTCAGTCTTGCAGTATCGAGCACTGTCCCGCTTCCGATTACCTGGTTCTTGGGAAGTCCTGAGAGCTTATATGTGTAATATGTCATTATATCCACAGGGTTCGAGACAACAAGGAATATTCCGTCAAATCCGCTTTTCATCACTTCAGTAACAATGCTTTTTATGATGGCCATTGATTTATCGAGCATGAGAAGACGGTCATTGTCACTCTTGCTCATCGGCGCACTTGCCGTGATTATCACGATATCTGCATCGGCGCACTCCTCATAAGAGCCGCTCTTGATTCTGATGTTCCTGTTCATGAAGGAAATGGAATGACTGAGGTCAAGAACCTCCCCATATGCCTTTTCCTTGTTCAGGTCAATCATTACAAGCTCATCACAGAGCCCTTGGTTGACAATCGAATATGCTGTTGTCACACCGACATTGCCAGCCCCGACTATGACTACTTTTGTTCTTTTAATTAACATTTCCTTCTCCGCAGATAAGATAATCAATAATATGGCGAATGAAAAGAGTACACAGAAAATACATATTCTCCTTTCTTGCCGTATTCATTCTCTCTTGCGATATTGATTACACAGGATGAATTTTTATGCAGGAAATAAAAGACAATAACGAAGAGAAAAAACCAAAGAAATCAATACTGTATTATTACATAGTGGCTTTGATCATCATAATGCTCTTAAATGCATTTCTCGTCCCATCCATAACAAGAAACGGTGTTGTGGACGTAAGCTATACTGACTTTCTCTCGATGATTGAGAAAAATCAGGTGACGCAGGTCGCATATGATGAGGCAGAAAAGACATATACTTTCCTTGCAACGCCAGAGGGAGCTGTGCGTTCAATCGTGTTCCGCACCGGGGTATGGCCAGGGGATGGCGAAAGGCTTCTCGAACAGCTGAGAAATACGGAAGGAGTACAGGTTGCCGCATCGATTCCGACTCAGGCAAACCCGATACTCTCATTCCTCCTTTCCTGGATACTCCCGATTGTTTTCATCATGATCATCGGAAATCTTATTTCACGCATGATGATGAAAAAGATGGGAGGATCTTTCGGCAATGCCATGCAGTTCGGGAAAAGCGGAGCGAAGATTTATGTCAAAGGAGAGGATCAGGCTGTCACATTTAAAGATGTTGCAGGAGAAGAAGAGGCAAAGGAAAGCCTGAAAGAAGTTGTATCCTTCCTTCACAGCCCTGAGAAATACAGGGAAATCGGAGCGCGCCTTCCAAAGGGAATACTGCTTGTAGGTCCTCCGGGAACAGGCAAGACACTGCTTGCAAAAGCTGTTGCAGGTGAAGCGCAGGTACCTTTCTTCTCAATCTCTGGAAGCGAGTTTGTTGAAATGTTTGTCGGAATGGGGGCTGCAAAGGTAAGAGACCTGTTCAAGCAGGCCAACGAGAAGGCTCCATGCATCATATTCATAGATGAGATTGATGCCATCGGAAAGAAGAGGGACACATCCGGATTTTCCTCAAACGATGAGAGAGAGCAGACTCTTAATCAGCTTCTAGCCGAGATGGATGGCTTTGACTCTGCAAAGGGAGTTGTCATGCTGGCTGCGACAAACCGCCCGGAAAGCCTCGATTCGGCTCTGCTTAGACCCGGCAGGTTTGATAGAAGGGTTCCTGTGGAGCTTCCTGACCTGGAAGGAAGAAAGGCCATACTACAGGTGCATGCAAAAGATGTGAAGATGGACCATGATGTAGACCTTGAGAAGATTGCAAGGCTTACAAGCGGAGCAAGCGGAGCAGAGCTTGCGAACATAATAAATGAAGGAGCACTGCTTGCGATAAAGAGAGGGCACAGCATCGTCACACAATCAGATCTAGAAGAGAGCGTGGAGACCGTGATTGCTGGTGCTGAGAAGAAGAGCAGGGTAGTGCCGGAGAGAGAAAAGAGAATTGTCGCTTATCATGAGACAGGACATGCGCTTGTAGCAGCGATACAGACGGACAGCGCACCTGTGACGAAGATCACGATAATCCCGAGGGCCAACGGTGCACTCGGCTACACGATGCAGGTCGATGAGGGAGAGAAATTCCTCATGAGCAAGGCCGAGATACTGAACAAGATTGCAACCCTTACAGCCGGACGCGCTGCAGAAGAGATTGTTTTTGGAGAAGAGAATGCAACTACGGGTGCAAGCAATGATATCGAGACAGCTACCAAGCTTGCAAGGGCCATGATAACCCGCTATGGGATGTCTGATGAATTCGGGATGGTTGCACTTGAGAGCGTCAGAAATCAATATCTTGGCGGCGATACTTCTCTTTTATGTGCAGATGATACCAGTAGCCGTATAGACGCACTTGTATTTGATGTTGTCAAAAAAGCCCATGACAAAGCTGCCAAAATTCTTAATGAGAACAGAGAGCTTCTAGATGAGCTTGCATCCTATCTGCTTGAAAAGGAGACGATAACAGGGGATGAGTTTATGGAAATCCTCAAGAAAAAAGGAAAATAGGAAAAGATGAATCCAGAGCCGTGCGCTCTGGATTTTCCTTACTGCTCTTCATTTATTCCTTCAGCTCTTCCCATCCATTCAAAAGTGATTCCATCTTCCGGGTTGTATGCCTGACCCTTGAATTCCTCCCTCAGGGGGACAGCTTTTCCAGAAATACGCGATTCTTCAGCGGCAAATACCATCATATGGCTGTCAATTGAGAGAGAAAGGGAAGAAGAGATATCTCCTTCTCCATTTACAGCCATTATGAATTCCTTCATTATCTGCTCATCTCCTCCAAGGTGCCCGCTGGAAGCTTTCTCAATTCTTATTTTCTCATATTCCTTATCATCAAAATTCTTGATTACAATCTCATCTGAGAGCATGTCAGCAATGAGTTCTCCGTTTGTAAAGAAGATGTGTATGCTTCTGTGATTTTCCTTTGAAAGTCCTATCATCTGGAAAGTGGCAGTTGCTCCGCTTTCAAATTCAATTAAAACACTCTGATGGTCCACTACATTGTTGTCTGCGCGGAAGACACATCTTCCATATGGGCCCACCTCAATTGCCTTCCTGATTTTCTCTTCATCCGGATTGCTCTGAAGCACATTACAGGGCCATAGCCTGTTGTGCCTTATTCCTGTCTTTCTGTCTGTTATATAGATTTTTTCAGCATCAAAAGGGCAGCTGTCCTTAACCTTGCATACAGTGCAGCGTTCAGATGCTCCCTCCGGTGCATTCTCTCTTTTAAAGTACATCAGGGATCCGGAAGATGAGATGCGCTTTGCTTTCTCTCCTGTCAGATATCTCAGGATATCCATATCGTGGCATGATTTCTGCATGAGCATCGGGCTTGTGGTATTGTAATTCCTCCAGTTGCCTCGTACAAATGAATGCGCCATATGCCAGTATCCAACAGCCTCTATTGCATCGATTGATACAATGGCCCCAAGACGCTTTGAATCAATTATCTCTTTTATTGTCCTGTAGAAACTGGTGTATCTGAGAACATGGCATACTGCAATCTTCTTGTCATATCCTCTTGCTTTATCAAGGAGGAGAAGGCATTCATCCTTTGATGGGCTTATCGGCTTCTCCATCAGTATATGATAACCCTTTTTAATTGCCATTAAAGCTTCTCTTACATGATCCTGATCCTGAGTTGCGATTATGATGGCATCTGCAAGCCTCTTTTCCTTGAGCATTTCCTCAGCACTTTCATAAATCCTGTCAGCCTTTATCCCGTATTCTTTCTTCGCGAGATTCCTGCGTTCTTCTTTCAAATCCGCGACAGCTACTATCTCCATCTCGTCAGGATGTTTTTTCTGGTATTCAGCGTATGCATCCAGTCCCCTCGATCCGAGTCCGGCAATTGCAAAAGTGACTTTTTTCATTTAAACCTCTTCTTAAGGGATTATAGATAATCATATGAAAGTCAGACAAGCGGATTTCTCGAAGGGGAGTGTACCTTCTCTTATATTGAAAGTGTCTTTCCCACTCATTGTCGCAGAGCTTGTCAATCTGCTTTACAGCATGGTCGACAGGATATATATCGGGCATATTGAGGATGTGGGCAGCTCTGCGCTTACCGGGCTTGGACTGTGCTTTCCCATAATCAGCTTGATCAGTGCATTTTCACGTCTGTTCGGTTTTAATGGAGGGGCTCCCCTTGCGGCAATTTACAGGGGGAAAAAGGAGAAAAAAGAGGCTGAGGCGATTATGGGAAATTCATTTCTCATGGCAGTAATTGCCGCACTAGTGATAACTGTGCTACTTCTTGTTTTCATGCGCCCTGTTCTCTATCTCTTCGGCGCAAGTGACAATACATATCCGTATGCCCGTGATTATCTGTCAATATATGTATGCGGCACTGTATTCTCTCTTGTTTCGCTTACGCTGAATGCATTCATAAACAGTCAGGGGTTTCAGAAAATAGGCATGATGACTGTGATTGTCGGAGCTGTTTCCAACATAATTCTGGATCCAGTTTTCATATTCGTTTTTGACATGGGAGTTAAAGGAGCGGCAATTGCCACTGTCATAAGCCAGAGCCTTTCCGCATTTTTTGCCTTTTTCTTTCTCCGCTCATCCTCTGTTGAGCTCCGCCTTACTGTGAGTGGAATGCATCTCTGCTTTTCGCGCTGCCGCCGCATAATCACGCTCGGACTGTCTGGTTTTACAATGGGAGCCACCAATTCCATAGTCCAGCTTGTATGCAACAAGACAGCGTTCATCTGGGGCGGGGATTTATATGTGGGCGTGATGACGATTTTAAACTCAATCAGGGAGATTTTCTCAACCCCTATAAACGGACTTTCCTCCGCTGGAGGGCCTGTAATGAGCTACAACTATGGCTCAAGGGATTATGACAGGGTCAAAAAAGCAAGCAACACATTGCTTTTCTCAATTTTAATATATTCAACATTTGTATGGCTGTTTGTATTCCTTTTTCCCCGTCTGATGGCTCTTATGTTCACCCGTGATGAGGCTCTTCTTGCTGTTTCAGCTCATGCAATAAGACTGTATTTCTTCGGTTTCATTTTCATGGCATTCCAGATGAGCGGACAGCAGACATTTGTATCTCTTGGTCTTTCCGGTCCTGCAATTTTCTTCTCCCTCTTCAGAAAAGTTATCATTGTTGTTCCTCTCACAATTTTTCTGCCGTATATTCTTTCAACAGACGGAATAATGATTGCTGAGGCAATAAGCAATGTAGTGGGTGGAATCAGTGCATACACAGCAATGAGGATCATCGTTTTCAATCGTCTTTTAAAAAAAGAGGAGCATTTCTGCTCCCCATGAATTGACTTCTTGATAAATCAGCGCATGACCTTTCTGAAAAGCGCCTTGAAGTCATCTATTGTTGCTTCCTTCGGGTTTCCTGGCGCACATGCATCAGCCTTGGCACTCTGGGCAAGGAAATCAAGATCCTCTTCCTTGAGAGCATCAACATACTTTGGAATGCCTACATCCTCTCCGAGCTGGCGTACAGCGTCGATTGCGGCTTTCCTGTACTCGCTCTGGCTCATTGAATCAACGCCCTTTACTCCCATTGCTCTGGCAATTTCCCTGTATTTTTCTCCGCTCTCTTCCTGGTTGAATTCCATGACAAGAGGAAGCATCATAGCACAGGCAACTCCATGCGGTGTGTCATACACAGCACCCAGAGTGTGTGCCATTGAGTGGGCAATTCCAAGTCCTACATTTGAAAATCCCATTCCTGCAATGTACTGACCGAGGGCCATCTTCTCTCTTCCTTCTTTATCCCCGTTGACGCTTGCTCTGAGGTTCTTTGCAATAATCTCTATTGCCTTGAGATGGAACATGTCCGACATCTCCCATGCACCCTTTGTCGTATAGCCTTCAATGGCATGAGTAAGAGCATCCATTCCTGTTGCTGCAGTGAGGCTCTTTGGCATGGATTCCATCATCTGCGGATCCACTACTGCAATAATCGGCATGTCATGAGGATCTACACATACGAACTTCCTCTCTTTCTCGACATCTGTGATGACATAGTTGATAGTGACTTCTGCAGCAGTTCCTGCTGTTGTCGGGACTGCTATTATCGGAGTGCACGGGTTCTTTGTAGCAGCTGTTCCCTCAAGGCTTCTGACATCGGCAAACTCAGGGTTTGTAATGATTATTCCGATAGCCTTGGCAGTATCCATTGAAGAGCCGCCTCCGATTGCTATGATGTAGTCTGCTCCTGATTTCTTGAAAGCCTCAACTCCGTCCTTGACGTTCTCTATTGTCGGATTCGGCTTGATTTCTGAATACACTTCATAACTCAGCCCTTCTTTATCAAGAAGGTCTGTGACTTTCTTTGCAACTCCTGCCTTGAGGATTCCAGGATCGCTTGTGATGAAAGCTTTTCTGAATCCTCTGGCCTTTGCTTCTGCAGCAATTGCCTCAATTGCACCATAACCATGATAACTTGTCTCATTCAGGTTGAATCTGTACATTTTTATCTCCTATCAAAACTGTACCACCGCCGATGGTACAGAGTTATTCACATTCTTGAGTAGAGATCCTGGTAGATCTTGCTGGATTCCTTCCAGGAGAAATCCTTCTTCATTCCGCGCTCAACGAGATTGTCCCATCTGTCTTTGTGGTTGTAATAAAGCCAGGATGCATGGTTTATTCTGTCCATGAGTGCCCATGCTGTGTACTCGTTGAATGCGAATCCGGTTCCTGTCTCCTCAAACTCATTGTAAGGCTCTACAGTATCCCTTAATCCTCCGACGGCATGCACGATAGGAACTGTGCCGTATCTGAGGCTTATGAGCTGCGTGAGTCCGCATGGTTCGAATGCAGATGGAACAAGCAGGACATCAACTCCCGCATAGATCTTATGTGCGAGATCATCTGAGTACATGATTCTTGCAGACACCTTGTCAGGATATTTGCTCTGATAGTAGCGGAACATGTTCTCATAGTATTCCGCACCTGTTCCAAGCACAATCAGGTTGATTTCCCTTGAACAGAGCTCATCCATGATGATGTTCACGATATCAAGGCCCTTCTGGTCTGTAAGGCGTGAGACTATGCCCAGTGTCAGCACGTCAGGATTCTCTTTCAGCTTCAGCTCTTTCTGAAGCTCTGTCTTGTTGACTTTCTTCTTTTCGCGGAAACTCTTCACAGAGTAGGTTTTGTAAATTTTCTTGTCCTTCGCGGGATTCCATTCATCGTAGTCAAGGCCGTTGAGTATTCCCCAAAGTCTTTCTCTTCTCCAGCGCAGGATATCATCAAGACCATCTCCGAAATTAGCTGTCTGGATTTCTCCTGCGTACGAGTTGCTGACTGTGGTTATGTAGTCTGAATAGACAAGTCCGCCCCTCATCATTGAACAGTTCCAGCTGTTCTTCGGAATGCTTGTGTCCTGATAAGGCGATACAAGCCGTCCCGGCTCGAAGCATTCCCATGGAAGCCCTGATACCCACTGTATGTGTCCCACATCCCAGGTTCCCTGAAACCGTATGTTATGGATAGTGAAGACAGCTCTTATGCCGCGGAAGAACGGATCTCCCTGGAATACTGTGTTCAGATACACCGGAACAAGTGAGCTCTGCCAGTCATGGCAGTGGATTATATCCGGGCGGAAGCCTATGAGCGGAAGGGCAGAGAGAACTGCCTTTGAGAAATATGCAAAGCGCTCAAGGTCCTGGAACATGTCATAGTATGGAACAAGACCTCCGAAATACTGCTCGTTGTCGACAAAGTAGTATCTGATTCCGTCAAGGACAAGAGTCTTTATGCCGACATATATCCTGTTGTCCATCTGGAAGTAATACACTGTCTCCATCTGGTTTCTCCATTCTTCCTTTATCGCATGATAATTTGGAAGGATGACACGGATGTCATATTCGCTCTTGTCAAAAGCCTTAGGAAGGCTTCCGCATACATCTGCAAGACCTCCGGTCTTCACAAACGGAACACATTCACTTGTAACAAAAAGAATATTCTTCATAACCACACCTTTGATTCAGTTTTGCTTACCAAATTATTTTAACACGACAAACAGGGATTTCCACATGAAAAACATGGCAAAAAGTTAATTTTTCATTGAAAAATGTTTAAAATTCAGTTTTTTTACAAATTTGCATTTAAAAGTCTGGTTTTTATCTTTATAATTGTTCTAGTACAGACGGTACGCTTATCCTCCTGATAAGGAGAAAAAATGGATATACGTCTTGAGCATCTGACCAAGTCCTTTACCAACAAGGACAAGGTTGAGACAATTGCTGTAAATGATTTGAACCTGACTATAAAGTCAGGGCATCTTGTCGGGCTTCTCGGCCCTTCTGGCTGCGGAAAGAGCACAACGCTGTATCTTCTATGCGGTCTTCATGAGCCTACAAGCGGAAAGATATGGTTCGGCTCAGATGATGTTACAGCCGTTCCTCCTGAAAAGAGAGGAATAGGGCTTGTTTTCCAGAATTATTCACTTTACCCTCACATGACTGTCTATGAGAACATCGCTTTCCCTCTCAAGAACAGCAAGAGCTTCAAAAAGGATTATCCAGAGAGCAAGGAGAGAAAGGAGAAAATCGATGCTATCGTGCACGAGACAGCGCGCATTGTGGATATAGACAAGCTCCTTGACAGAAAGCCCGGACAGCTTTCCGGCGGACAGCAGCAGAGGGTTGCAATTGCAAGGGCAATCGCAAAGCAGCCGAAGGTGCTCCTTCTTGACGAACCGCTTTCAAATCTGGATGCAAGACTGAGAATCCAGACCAGGGAAGAGATAAGGCGCATACAGCAGGAGACAGGAATCACGACTGTGTTCGTAACTCATGACCAGGAAGAGGCAATGAGCATCACAGATGAGATTGTCGTGATGAACCAGGGAATAATCCAGCAGGTAGGAGCACCTCAGGATATATACACAGAGCCTGATAACGCGTTTGTCGCAAAGTTCCTAGGAAATCCTCCAATCAATATGTTTGATGCAAAGGTCTCGGATGGCTATGTTGTCATAAACGGAGAGAAGGCTTTCAAGGCAGATGTTCCATATTCTGATGTCCAGGTAGGCATCCGACCAGAGAGCTTCATAGTCTCTGATGGAGATGACTCGTTTGACATAGACATAAAGTACAAGGCGACAATAGGAAGGGATTTCCTTGTTCGCTTTGATCTTAACGGGGTATTCAGCAAGGCCCTCATTGAATCGGATAACCGTGTCAATGAAGGAGACAGGATAAAAGTAAAGGCAAAGAGAAGCGGAATACATCTCTTTGACAAAGAAGGAAACAGGATCAGCCGATGGTAGGAGAGAAAAAGTCCAGGACATTCATCAAGGCCATGTGCTATCTTCTTCCTGCACTGGTCATAATCGGAATATTCGTGGTTTATCCGATGTTCCATACAGTAAGAATGTCGTTTTTTGACAAATTCAACATCTTCACATATGAGGGTACCGGATTTGGATTGAACAGCTACAGGAAAGTCCTGAATGACAAGACTTTCTTCCTTGCTGTGAAGAACACGTTCATCTATACGATTGTCACAGTTCCTGTCTCAATGGCGATTTCGCTTCTTCTTGCGATTCTCCTTAACAAGGGACTGAAGGCGGCAAAAGTCTTCCAGACAGCATATTTCCTTCCATATGTGACTAATGCAATTGCCATAGGCCTGGCATTCCGCTTCATATTCCATTCAAGCTATGGAATCGTCAATAAAGTCATAGAGCTTTTTGGAGGAACGCCACAGCAATGGCTCAACAGTCCCTCTCTGGCTCTCCCGACGCTGTGCATATACGGGGTATGGAGTGCTCTTGCGTTCAAGATTGTGATATTCCTTGCAGGCTTGCAGTCAATCGATCCACAGCTTTATCAGGCGGCACGCATTGACGAAGCATCCAGCTGGAAGATGTTCTATAAGATCACAGTCCCGCAGCTCAAGCCTATTTTAGTGTATCAGTTTGTAATTGCGATAATCTCATCATTCAAGACATATGTTGAGGTTGTCGGCATATTCGGAGATGACGGACCTCTGCACTCTGCGGTGACGATGGTCTACTATATGTATGACCAGTTCTATGGCTATGCTGACTATTCAAAAGCAGCGGCCAGCGGAGTTCTGATGTTCCTGATCATCATGGTGTTCACGCTCATCCAGCTGAGAATCAGCAGGAACAAGGACTGAGGAGGGGATATTGCAGAAGTGAAAAGCTCAAAAGACAGAATCATCTCTGTGATAATCTACATCTTCCTCATAGTCGGGGCTGTTGTAATGCTCTTCCCGTTCTACTGGATGATTTCAGGATCATTCAAGACGCTTCAGGAGATACAGTCGCTCAAGATTGTCTGGTGGCCTGATGAGATGCAGTGGTCCAACTACACAAAGGTTCTTTCAATGCCGTCAAACCCGTTCGGCATTTATTTCAAGAACTCGATAATCGTAAGCTCGGCAAACACGATATTCACACTGGCAACTACCATACTTGCTGCCTTTGCTTTCTCGCGCCTTTCATTCAAGGGCAGGGACAAGCTTTTCAGCATACTGCTTGCAACCATGATGGTTCCAAGCCAGATGTATCTTGTCACGAACTTCATAACCATCACCAAGATGGGACTTTATGATACTCTCTGGGCGCAGATTCTTCCGTATTCTGCATCCGTATTCTATATATACCTTCTCAGACAGTTCTTCATGCAGATTCCCGACCAGTTCTATCTTGCAAGCAAGGTTGACGGGATTAATGACTGGAAGTATCTGTGGAAGATCATGGTGCCAAATTCAAAGAGCAGTCTTGTGACCATAGGGCTCTTGAATTTCATCACAAGCTGGAACGCATATCTCTGGCCGATGATGGTTACAGGAAACATAAACAAAAGAGTCCTCTCAATAGGACTGCACTATTTTACAGGCGATGCAGGAAGCGAGTATCAGCTGATGATGGCAGGTGCGACAATAGTCGTGCTCCCGCTCATTGTCATCTATCTCGTTTTCCAGAAGTATATAATCCAGGGCATAGCCCGTGGAGGATTAAAAGGCTGATATAAGGAGAAAAAGAAATGAAAAAGCTATTTGCCTTTTTAATGGTTGCCCTTCTTGTATTCATTCCTGTTTTTGCAGGCGGAAGCAAGGAAGAGGCAGCTGCAAGCACTGTTGATGTATCAGACATCACAGCAGAGGATCTGCAGAATGCTCACATCACAATCCAGATGTGGCATGCTCAGACAGGAGAAAACGGTGTTGCTCTTGACAAGGTGGTTGAACTCTTCAACCAAACAAACCCGTACGGAATTACGGTTGTTGCAACTAACCAGGGTGGTTATACAGATGCTCACCAGAAGACTCTTGCAGCACTCTCTGCCGGTTCCTATCCGAACATCACACAGGCTTATAACAACAACATGATGGAATATATGCCGTCAGGAAAGCTCATGCAGCTTGATTCTTATCTTGCTGATGACTTCGGAATTTCACAGGAAGAGCTTTCTACAGTAGTTCCTGCATATCTTGGCGAGAACAAGTCATTCCCGGATGGACACACATATGCAACAAGTCTTGGAAAGAGCACAGAAGTCATGTTCTACAACAAGACATTCCTTGACGAGCATGGTATGAGTGTTCCTACAACATATGAAGAACTTGCTGAGGTTTCCAAGGCAATCACAGCAATCACAGGCAAGCCGGCATTCGGTCATGACAGCATGGATAACTTCGGTATCTATGGCCCAATCAACTTTGGAAGCGAATATGCTGACCCGCAGGGAAACATCTATATCTTTGATGAGAACAACATTGATACTACAAAGGCTTTCTATCAGTGGTGGCAGAAGGGTATCAACGAGGGTTATTTCCGCACAGCAGGTGAGGACCTCTACTGCTCAGGTCCGTTCGGCAACGGAGATATCATCATCTATATCGGTTCCTCATCAGGTGCCAGCTACATCACTCCAAACGGATTTGAAGTAGCTGTTGCTCCAAACCCGGTAGGACCTAATCCTGCAGTCATCCAGCAGGGAGGCAACTTCTGCGGCTTCACAACAGGTGATGCTCTTGTAGACCTTGCAACAAGCATTGTTCTCGAGTATCTCTACACAGCAGAGGCAGGCGCTCTCTACAGTGCAAACACAGGTTATGCACCAGCTAACAAGGCAGCCCTTGAGACAGATGTCTATAAGGACAGCATCGCAAGCGGAAACCTTCAGGCTCAGGCAAAGAACGTCAGCGCAACATATCCTGATGAATATCTTGCTTATGACCCTGTATTTGAAAACAGCTATGGTGTCAGACAGATCCTTTCTGATGTCGTTGAGAACATCGCTCTTGATCCTAATGCGGATATCGATGCACTCATTGAGACAGCCAAGTCAGAAATCGGTCTCTGATAGACATGAGCCAGCAATTGCCGTCTGAGTTTTCAGGCGGCTTTTTTTCGTTTATAATCAAGCTCATGAATATCTTTGACATAATTGAGAAGGAAATAACAAGGTTTGACCGTGTGTATATCCTCGGTCATATCCAGCCGGACGGGGACTGCATAGGATCATCACTCGGACTTTATTATCTGATAAAGGAGAACTATGGCAGAGAATGCATCGTAGTGAATGAGGCGATAGAAAAGTATTCCTATCTTGGCTCCTGGACTGTTCCCGGCAGCATTGATTACCGCGGATCTCTTGCAATCCAGGTAGACAACTCGGTGAGAAACAGATCCTGCGACTGCTCCTTCATGGATGCATCTGTAGTGATAAAGATAGATCATCATATAGTGATTGACTCCTATGGCACATACAACGAGGAGAGGATGACTTCATCCTGCTGTGAGATAATCGCATCTGATGCAATTGAGAAAGGTCTCAGAATGACTCAGGATGCCGCAGCATGCCTTTACACAGGCATGAGCACCGACAGCGGTAACTTCATGTACAGCGGAGTCAGCAGCTCAACACTTTTCATCGCATCAAAGCTCCTTGAGACAAAAATAGATGTGTCAGAATTTCTTTCAAAGGCATACGAGAGAAATTTCAATACAGTGAAATTCATTGCAGAAGCATATAACAGGATGAAAGTCACAGAAAAAGGAGTGCTCTGGATTTATATTCCTCAGGAGATCGAAGATAAGTACAGTCTTTCTCCTGACATGGTGTCTGAGGCGCTCTCGTGTATGAGAAACATCAAAGATCATCCTGTATATGTGCTCTTTTCCGATCTTTTCGGGAAAATCCGTGTCGAGTTCAGAAGTCAGGGTATTGCAGTAAACGGAGTTGCTTCATCCTTTGGAGGAGGAGGGCATAAATTCGCATCAGGAGCACGGCTTAAAAGTGCAGAAGAAATTCCTCTTGTACTTGATGCTCTTGATAAGCTTATGTGACTATTGGCCCGTCTGATGCGGGCTTTTTTTTATTGAATATAAAGCAAAGAGTTTGTATTCAAATATTTAATAATGTATTTATTAAAAAGAAATACATGGCAATATTTTAATAAAATCTGGCAATATTTTTATAATTTATTTTAAAATTCAGCTTTACCCTGAGAATACCAAAGTAAAAGGAGATGATTATGAAGAAAATTTTAGCAGTTCTTCTTGTTGTATTATTCCTTGTTCCTGCAGTGTTCGCAGGCGGAAGCAAGGAAGCGGGTGTTGTGACAAGCACAGACAAAGACCCGAATACACTCACAGTATGGGCATGGGACCCTAATTTCAATATTGCAGCACTCAAGGCTGCAGAGAAAATCTATCAGGAAGATCATCCTGACTTCAAGCTCAATATTGTCGAATATGTCTACAACGACATCCAGACAAACCTGATTGCAGCAGCTGAGGCAGGAGACATCTCAACTCTTCCAGATATCTTCCTCATGCAGGATTATCAGTTCCACACATATGCAAACAGATATCCAGAAGTATTTACAGACCTTACAGACAGCGGAATCAATTTTGCTGACTTCACAGCTGGAAAAGCAGCAGACAGCAACGTCAACGGCATGCAGTATGGTGTTCCGTTTGACAACTCAACAACGATCTTCGCAATCAGGAAGGACATCGTAGAGCAGGCAGGATTCACAGTTGAAGACTTTGACCAGATTACATGGGATGACTTCATTGCAAAGGCAAGAGTCGTAAAGGAGAAGACAGGCCACCCGATGATCACAATCAGCGGCGGATCTGAAATCATCATTGAAATCCTCCAGAGCGCAGGAACAGATTCTCCTGTAGTTGACGGCAAGCTCAACATCGCAGGAAACGAAGTTCTCATGAAGGCTTTTGAGATCTACAAGACAATGTATGATGAGGGAATCCTCATTGACTACACAGACTGGAATGAATATATCGCATCAATGAACACAGGTGTCACAGGCGGAGTCATCCAGGGATGCTGGATCCTCGGATCAATTGAAGCAGCTGCTGATCAGAGCGGACTCTGGAGAGTTGTCACAATTCCTCGCCTTGGTGATGTAGCTGGCGCAACAAACTATGCAAATATCGGAGGATCAAGCTGGGTCGTATCCGGAAATGCAAACAAGGAACTTGCAATTGACTTCCTCAAGTCAACATTCGGTTCTTCTACAGTACTTTATGACACAGTGCTTGAATCCAATTCTGTAATAGCAAGCTATCTGCCTGCAGCATCTTCTTCTCTCTACAATGAAGAGGTTCCATTCTATGGCGGACAGAAGGTATATGCAGACATAGTTGAGTTTGCAGGAAATGTACCGGCAGTTGATTATGGCAACTGGTACAACGAAATCAGAGATGCACTCAATGTTGCTCTCACAAACATCGTACAGAACGGTGCAGATATCGCAACAGAGCTTGAGAATGCAGAAGCAACAGTTGATTTTGCTATCTCTGCTCTCTGATAATCAGAAATACTGATTGATTTATCCGGGTCAGTCTATGGCCCGGTTTTTTAAAAAAGAAGGTTCATATGGCTAAAGAAAGAAAAGCTATGACACTGGAGAGGAGACTCAGGATAACAGGGTGGGTTTTCATAATCCCTGCAGCCGCCCTTATTCTGATTTTCAGCTTCTATCCGATGTTTCAGGCAATCCTGATTGCATTCAAGCGGGGAAGGGGAGCAAATGAAACCTTTGTCGGGCTTGCAAATTTTGCAAGACTACTGAAGGACAACACATTCAAGCAGTGTCTTTTCAATACTGTTTTCTATTTTGTGATACAGGTTCCAATCATGCTTGTGCTTGCACTCATCCTGGCACAGCTATTAAATAATCCGAGACTTAAGGGAAAAGGTATATTCCGCACCATGATATTCCTTCCATGTGCGACAAGCCTTGTATCATATTCAATGATTTTCCAGTCTCTTTTTTCATCAAACGGATTCATCAACGTGCTTCTGACAAATATAGGGCTTGAGCCAGTCAGATGGCTTGAGCAGGCATGGCCGGCGCGTTTTGTCATAATATTTGCCTTAATCTGGAGATGGACAGGATACAACATGGTCTTCTATCTTGCAGGATTGCAGAATATAGAAAGCTCTGTATATGAGGCTGCTACCATTGACGGGGCAAGCCCTGTACAGCAGTTCTTCAAGATAACGATTCCTCTGTTGAAACCTACGATTCTCCTGACTGCCATAATGAGCACAGCAGGTACTCTGCAGCTCTTTGATGAGTCTGTGAACCTCACTTCCGGAGGCCCTGGAAAGGCAACAATGACCCTTGCTCATTATATTTTCGACACATCATTCGTGATGACGCCGAATTTCAATTATTCTGCCGCCATGTCGGTATTCATTCTTGTATCTGTTGCGGTGCTGTCTGCAATACAGATGAAAATAGGAGACAAGCGTGACTAAGAGAGCTCATTCAATGGCCCCGGCCTATATAATACTGATAATAGCAAGCTTCTTATCGGTGTTCCCTCTTTACTACATGGCAGTGGGAGCAACCAATACAAGCATGGAAGTCACGAATGGAAAGCTGCTTCCCGGAACAAATCTGGTTGAGAACTTCAGGAGCCTGATTTCAAACCAGAATCTTGGACAGGCAATGTTCAATTCCTTCCGTAACTCGATAATAATAACCTTCCTGACCCTTTTGATCTGTTCTGTGGCAGGATACGGTTTTGAAATCTATCATGACAAGAAGAAGGATACTGTCATGAGCATACTTCTTCTTGCAATGATGATACCTTTTGTTGCTCTGATGGTTCCTCTTTTCAAGATGTTCTCATCTGTGCATCTGATCAATTCATGGATGGCTCTTGTCCTTCCTGCAATAAGCACACCCTTCATGATAATGCTCTTCCGTCAGAGTGCAAGAAGCTTTCCGCGTGACATCATAGAGGCGGCACGTCTTGAAGGGCTTGGCGAGCTGAGGATTTTCTTCACGATGTTTGTTCCCGTCATGAGATCGACATACGGAGCTGCCATGACAGTGACATTCATGAATGCATGGAACAACTACATGTGGCCTCGAGTCGTGCTACAGTCAAAGGAGAGCATCACGATGCCGATGCTTGTTGCCAACCTCAAGAGCGGATATGTTGTTGACTATGGCATGCTGATGCTCGGTGTCCTGATCTGCACGCTTCCTACAGCCATTTTATTCCTGTGTCTGCAGAGAAGCTTTGCAAACGGCATAACAGGATCAGTCAAATGATAAGCGAGAGACTGAGGAAGATACTTCGATTCTCCAAATCCATAGAGCTTGTTGATACAGAGGATTTTGATGAGCTCTGCAGGAGGGAAAACGAGAAGACGCATGATTGGGGAATCAGAAAATACACACCTTTTTCCTATGCTGTCCATCTTGAGAATGTTCTCCGTCTCCGTTTTGTGAATGAAGACAGAAGCATACGGTTCAACTATGTTCTCCTCTCTAAGGAGATGCTGAGGGATTATTACGATAAAAACAAGGAGATCTTCTCAAAATATGAGGATGGAGATTATTTTCCGTTTGAAGAGGTTTCCGATGTCGTGAGAAAGAAAATAAGAGAAGAGGAGTGGGAGGCACATATTAATGAGATATCACTTTGACAGCGCATATGAAGGAGAAAACAAGGATGGAAGCGTCACTTCACCTTTTTCCTCTCTTTCTTCTCTTATGAAGATTTCGCTTAAGCCGGGTGATGAGATACTTCTAAAGAAAAATTCCGTGTTCCTTGACAGCTTTATCCATATAAGAGGGATTGATGATGTGAAAATCTCTGCCTATGGAGAAGGCGAGCTTCCTCTTCTTGATGCAAATGCAAGCGGAGTGTGGTATCAGGATTACGGTGTTCCTCTTGACAACATTTACCATAAAAACAGGGGAAATGTATCATCTGCTGTCCTGATTGAGGATTCGAACAATATAAGGATAGAATCCATTCATGTCAGAAACAGCGGCAATGTAGATGAAGAAGAGTACAACAGCAGCCTCCGAATGTGCCGTACAGGTATTGCTTTTGTTGCCAGAAACAGAGGAACAATAAAAAATAGTGTCATAAAAAGTGTTATAGTATCCTCCGTGCGTGGAAATATATATGACAAGCATATGAACAATGGCGGAATATATTTTTCCTGTCTGAAGCCGGATGATGAGGAAAAGACAGGAATTCCGCGCTTTGACGGAGTAAGCATAAGCGATAGTCTTATTCATGATGTCTCCAGATGGGGCCTTGCTGTTGCATATACTTACAATCATGACAAGTTTGCAACGCAGAAGCTTGAGCAAAAGACATTTGAGAAGTACGGAAATCTTAATATAGAGATCCGTGATGTCTTTGTCTCTTCTGCCGGAGGAGACGGCATAACAGTGATGTACTGTCTTTCCCCTGTTGTAGAGCACTGCCAGTGCGAGAGTGCCGCGCATGAGATGAACAGGAGCATTTATAATCAGAGTGTTCTCTTCAAAGGCAGGGTGGCTGCCGCCATCTGGCCCTGGAAATGTCTTGGTGCAGTCTTTTCAAGAAACCTTGCAATTGATACAAAGATCAATCAGGACGGTCAGGCATGGGATGCCGACTCAGGTGACGGGACTGTGTATGACAACAATTTTTCCTGGTCAAACGAAGGAGGAGCTGTGATGTTCTGCCTTTCTGAGTCCGTAAATAATGTATTCAGGAACAATGTGAGCTATGATGATCTTGTCTCTTCAATTACGCCTGCAGGCAATCCTGACGCACTTTTAACTGACAATGTGTTCTACAAGAGGAAGAGCATCCCGTTCCAGCGTGCAGGCTCAGATGGCAATTATGAGGAGAAGGGGGACAGGATTGTTAACATCGAGATCGGCGATGTTCCACAATTTCTGACGTAAAGGGCAGTCAATCCTTTTCACTGAACGCGTAAGGTAGTATTCTTTTTCTCATGGAATTCTCGGATTTTGCAGAAAAGCTGGCATCGCACTCAGGAATACTTCAGCTCATGGATGATATTTCCCGTCCTTTTGCAGAGGGAATGAAGGTTTTTCCTCTTGGCGGAGGAAATCCTGCGCGTGTAAGCGGGGTGGAAAAAGAATACAGAAAAGAAATGGAGAGGTTGCTCTCATCTGGAGATGATTTTGAGAATTTCATTGCCCATTATGATTCTCCTCAGGGCCGTGTCGAGTTTCTCCAGACTGTGTCAGGTTTCTTTTCATCACGCTATGGCTGGAATATAGATGAGAACAATGTAGCGCTGACAAACGGAAGCCAGTCTGCCATGTTCTACATATTCAACATGTTCTCTGGACGCACTGAAGGAAAGAAGAAGACTATTCTTTTTCCTCTGATGCCTGAATATATAGGCTATGCTGATCAGGCAATTGAGAAGGGCACGTTTGTATCAATACCATCTAAGGTTGAATATTACAGCGACAGAAGCATGAAATATGTTCTTGACCAGAAAGCCTGCCAGGATTATCTTGCCTCTCATGATGAGGTTGGAGCAATTGCAGTTTCCCGTCCTACCAATCCAAGCGGTAATGTGCTTACAGACGGTGAGATAGGCTTCCTTTCTTCTCTTGCTGAGCAGTACGACATACCTCTTGTCATAGACAACGCATACGGTCTTCCTTTCCCTGATATTGTATTTACAGATGATGCCACCCCAGTCTGGAACGAGCATATAATCCTTTCAATGAGCCTTTCGAAAATAGGGCTTCCTTCAATAAGGACAGGGATTGTGATTGCAAGCAGGGAAATAGCATCAAAAATCGGGAACATGAATGCAATCTGTGCACTTGCTACAGGATCATTCGGGCCTGTTCTTGTTGACAATATGCTCAAAAGCGGACGCCTTGTTTCTCTTGCAGAGAGCGCAGTGCGCCCGTTCTATAAAGAAAAAAGCGAGAAGATGCTCTCTTATATCCATAAGTACTTCAAAGGTACAGAATATTATGTGCATAAGATAGAAGGCTCGATTTTCTCATGGCTCTATCTTCCATCCCTTACTGTCAGCGCTCTCGAGTTCTATAGGATCCTGATGGATTGCGGGGTAGTGACGGTTCCTTCTGAGTATTTCTTCTTCAGCTCTGAGAATGGGAGATATCCACATGAGCATTATGACAAATGCCTGCGCCTCAACTATAGCGGGGATGATGCTCTTGTAGAAGAAGGTGTTTACAAAATAAGCTTAAAATACCGGGAGTACTCATAATCCTGCCTTCCTGACAAGGCTCTCAAGATCTCCTTTCTTGAAAGAAGATATTATATTGAGTTCCTTGAGCACTCTCTCATCCATTGATGAGTCAAGCCAGGCAGATACAAGTCCGAAAAGAACGCAGCGGAGATATACAATCACGCTTTCCATTTTCTCGTTCATCCTGTCAGCACTGTAAACAGTTTTCAGGTATGATCTTACTACATGGTCTGCAACCTTCCAGAGCGAGATGTCAAATATATAGCGCTCTGCACGGTATATGTTCATTACAGCACTCTTGTGCTCAAGTGCGAAATCTATGGCCTTTTTAAGGCACTCAGATAGAGTCTTCTCTTCTTTTGTCTCTGCGATTATATACTCAGCATCCTCTTCAATGATGGTTTCAATTAAGTGGGGAATATCGCGGTAATGATAGTAGAATGTGTTCCTGTTTATTCCGCATTCTGACGAGATTTCCCTTACTGTGATTTTGTCAGCCCTCTTTTTCTCAAGCAGGGAAATGAATGTCTTTCTGATTTCTTTCTGTGTGAAGTCTGCCATAATTCAAACCGCCATGAAGTAAAATGACTTTCCCGGAGCAATGCCGGGAAAGAGGGAGAAAAACGGGGGAGTAATCCATACAAGACTCTTCTGCCCTGAATATATTATGCTCTGATTCACGCGAACAAGATATAAGCAAAATCATCGATGTGTCTGGAAAAGAGAAATTTCTCTTATCAGCGGGGAGAGTTTTTTCTTGCCCTTGTATGTTTCATAGAGACTGATATCATCAAACAATCTTCCCAGCCCACAGCTCATCAAGGAACTGTCTCCAGGGGACAATCTCGATGCCTTCTTCCGTCGTCTGGGCATAATCCTCGTTACATACGAGGATGTAGCGGGAGAAGAGTCCTTCCTCCTTCAAGGCCTTCAGCCCCTTGAGATCCCTTGCCGTATGGCGGCGAGTGGTCTTCGTCTCTATGGCGACCTTCTCCATGAGGATGAAATCGACTTCGAATCTGGAGAGGCTCCTCCAATAGCTGAGTGGAGTGATGTTGAGCTTCGGTTTTGACCTGTAGCCGATATACGCCCTCATCTCCATTGCCATATAGGTCTCGAAGAACTTCCCGTATTCAGTACTGCCAGCTTCTATCTTCTCGAAACCGAGGAGATGGCGGATGACACCGAGGTCGAACATGTAGAACTTCGAGGAGGCATATGTCTTGCGCTTCTTCGTCTTCGTATAGGCTGGAACCTCGAAGGCGATGAGAGTGTCATAGAGGATCTTGAACCAGCTGATGACGGCTGAGCGGCTGACACCGACATCCTTCGAGATGTTCTCATAGTTGAGCATCTCGCTGTTGCCCAGTGCTGCAACTTCCAGAAAACGCTCAAACGATGGCAGGTTCCTGACCAGTCCTTCAGCCTGTATCTCCTCGTTGAGGTAGAGCTGTACATAATCGAAGAGATCTGAATCCGGATCATCTGAAAGATACATGGCAGGGATTAGGCCTGACCTGAAAACCGAATCAAGCTCTCTCTCATCTCCTTTGATTTCAGGCCATACGAGAGGATACATCTCCTTCCAGCCGGCTCTTCCTCCAAGGAGATTCGTCCCCTGTTCCCTGAGCCTTCTTGCGCTGGATCCAGTCAGAAGGAACCTGATGTCTGTGGACTCGATCAGGTTGTGAACCTCATCAAGAAGGAATGGAAGCTTCTGTATCTCATCCACTACGACAAGCCCGCTGTCGATACCTTCTCGTCTCAGCATGCCCGCAAAAAGGGCAGGATCGTCCTGCAGCGCCTTCACAAGCTTCTTGTCCAGAAGGTTAAAACGGTAGCTCACTCCATCAAGCTCTTCCCTGATCCAAGAGGTCTTTCCCGTCTGCCTGGGCCCGAACAGAAACTGCGATTTCCTTTCCAGGTCATGATTGATATCCAATACCCGCTTTATGTATTTCATGCCTAAAGTCTAAACTGAAAACACCCATCTATCAATCAATTTTCATGAAAAATGACTTTTGAAAAGCTGAATTTCATGAAATATGTCATCGAGGCAAGGGTTTCTCATGCAACTGCAGTTGGAAAACGGGGCTGACAAACAACATCAGGCGCATTCTGCACCCTCAGATGTTGATATGAATACAAGAGAACAATCAGCAGCAATCAAGAAGACGGTTGTCGAGAACGCTACCAGAGAGCTCGTCCTCGAACACGCATGTGAGCTTGTCGAGACCTTCCCGATATCGAAGGAGAAGGCACTCATGCTTTCCGTAATCCGTTCATGGGTCTCCCTGCCGCTGGTGCTTTCCGTATCCACTTGCGATAGGTCCATTACCCATGTCATGGGAGAGCGATTTATGGCCATTGAGACCAATCTTGCCTGCTTGCTAGAACAGTGGAAATAACAAGAAATCGACACATTTGGGCAATGTGACATGTCGGTATGGATGGGGTTTTCGCGTTGGAGCTGATTGAGATTTAAGGGAGTAAGCAACTTTGCTGAATCTTATGAGATATGGCTAAATCATTGCAAAACAGTTACATGGTCTGTGATGATGATTACTGAGCATTACATCAAATATCAAGCGGTAAAAGTCTTTTATGACGGAATTTGTGACGCAAGCTGAGATGAATCATTATCCGGCTGTGCATATGAATCCTTTGCATACCTTTCGTTTTCTTATTCTTGAGATGCTCAATATTCTATTGTATACTTGAAGACGAGTTTACTGCATAGTGACTCGAAGGACTACTTATGGCTGTAAGTTATAACAAGTTGTGGAAATTGCTGATTGATAAAGGACTCAAGCGGAGCCAGCTTTGTTCAATGGCAGGGGTGAGTACGAATGCCATTGCAAAGATGGGAAAAAACGAGGATGTCAGAGTTGAAGTACTTGTGAAGGTTTGCAAGTGTCTTGGTTGCACATTTGATGACATCGTTGAGATTGTTCCTGATGAGAAATAGTGGAGATAGAAGAGTGAATGGAAAAAGCAAAGATACATCTATTATTCGTTCTTCTGCCGCCGAGTATCTGACCTATGTTGCAGTCACAGGTGGTTCTGATGAAAGCATCGAGCTCCGATATGAAGATGAGAATATCTGGCTCACGCAGAAGATGATGGCGACTTTATACGGTGTTGATGTGCGGACAGTCAATGACCATATCAAGAAAATCTATGGAGATTCAGAACTGTCTCAAGAGGCAACTATCCGAAAATACCGGATAGTTCAAACGGAGGGAAACAGACAAGTATCCAGAGATGTCATCCACTACAATCTTCAGATGATTATTGCTGTCGGCTTCAAGGTCAACAATGAGCGTGCTGTACAGTTCAGGAAGTGGGCAAACACGATTGTAAAGGATTTCACCATCAAAGGAGGAAAGAAATGAATCAAAATGAAAAGCTGCTTGAAAAACTCCTTGCCATGTCGGATGAGACAGAGCTTGTAGAATTCAAAGAAGCAAAGAACGAGTTCAATAACGATAAGATTGGACAGTATTTTTCTGCCTTGAGTAATGAAGCAAATTTACAGGGTGTCCCTTCTGCTTGGCTTGTATTTGGAGTTGCCGATAAGACTCATGAAATAGTTGGAACAAATTTCATTTCAACTACAGCTAAGTTCAATAAGTTGAAACTGTTTATCAGCCAGCAAACATCTCCGAGCATGTCTTTCACGAATATTGTACCAATAAAGAAGGACAGCAACAGAGTGATTATGTTTGAGATTCCTGCTGCTCCCCGTGGTGTTCCTGTGTCATTTCATGGGCATTGTTATGGGAGAGAGGGCGAATCAATTGTTGGACTGAGTCAGAATAAGCTGAAAAGAATCTTTAGCCAGACGGCTCCAGACTGGAGTGCGGCATTTGTTCCTGAAGCTACTTTTGATGATCTTGACCCAGTTGCGATTACTGTTGCAAGAGAAGCTTACAAGAAGAAATATCCAGGCAGGACTGAGGATGTAAATAGCTGGGATAATGTAACATTTCTAAATAAGGCAAAATTGACACTCAAAGGAAAGATTACACGCACAACTTTATTGCTAGTTGGGAAAGATGAAGTGTCTGGCATGATTGATGACTCTTGCGATCCCAAGATTCGTCTATCGATAAAAGACGAGAATGGAGATAATAAGGATTTTTGCATATGTACGATTCCTTTTATCTTGAGTGTAGATACAATTGCTAACAAGATACATAATACAACGTATCAGTATCTTAGAGAAGGTTCTTTAATTCCAGAGACTGTTACACAGTTTGATCCTTTTATTATACGCGAGGCTTTATGCAATTGCATCGCACATCAAGATTACCAAATCGGTCGGCGCATTGATGTTATTGAGAAGGGGGAGTATCTTACTTTCATCAACGCTGGTTCTTTCATTCCAGAGAGCGTAGAAGCCGTTGTTATACAGGATTCGCCTGAAGCAATTTATAGGAATAAGTTCTTAGTTGAGGCAATGGCAAATGTTGGCTTGGTGGAGACCGCAGGTGGTGGTATCAAGAAGATGTTCATGTTGCAAAAACAAAAAGGATTCCCGTTGCCTGATTATGATCTTGCAGATAATAAAGTTGAAGTTGAAATAACAGGAAAAGTCGTTGATAAAGATTTTGCTGATATCCTGATGAAGAATACAGAGTTGTCCATAGAGGATGTAATTCTTTTAGATAGAGTATCTAAGAAAAGGCAAATTTCTAGGGAAGATGCAAACCGCTTACGAAGAAAACACCTTATTGAGGGAAGATACCCCAAAGTGTTTCTATCCAAAAGCGTTGCTGCTGTTATTGGCGATAAAATTGGCTATACGAGAGAAAAAGGGTTGGAGAATGAGTCGTATAGGCAACTTATTCTTGATTCCATCAAAAAGCATGACAGTTTAACAAAGATGGAAATCAATAAGCTAGTGGGCGATATTCTTCCGGCGAATTTATCGGAAAAGCAGAAAAGAAATCGTATTGATAATTTGCTTAGGAAGCTCAGAGAAGACGGATTGATTTTTAATACTAAATCTGGATCGAGTTCAAAATGGCAATTGTCAAAATAACGCATGAAAAACGCATGAAATACGTATGGCTTAAACGCATGATAGTAAAGTAATTCAATACATTATAAGCAATAGCGTGCTAATTCTTCATGCGTTTTTTGTCGAGTAAAACGCATGAGAAAACGCATGGGGGAGGGGTGAGATAGTTTTCAGGTATCTGGATGTGTAATCAGCGTCTATTTCTGAAGAACAGATGTTCCACTAGAGTCTGATTTTGACTGTAAAAGAGGCTATTCGGGCAATTTGTTTCCGCAAAATGTTTCCGCAAAGTCTAAAGGCAAAAAATAAACTCCTTGACTTGCAAGGAGTTATTTCAAAGTTCGTTAAATGGAGCTGATCGGGATCGAACCGACTACCTTTTGAATGCCATTCAAACGCTCTAGCCAGGTGAGCTACAGCCCCGCTGAAGTGTATTATTGCATCTTTGGCTTATTTTTTCTAGCCATCAAATACACACAAAATACTTTCTCTGTGATTGCTTTATAATCAGCGGTGTTGTAATTTAGTAATATAGAGGTAGGATTTGATGTTAAAGAAGTTCTTTTTAATTCTTCTGGTGTTGTTTTGCACACTTTCCGTATTTGCAGTTGACATTAAAATAGCATCCAATGATTCAGTTACAGGTTTTGATATCTCCAGTGATGAATACAGCGTAACATACAGTGTCTCCAACACAACATATGCAGTCCGTACAATGGGCTACAGAATCGAGCGCCTTGCTGATGGAATATGGAGAATGGATGATGGACAGAACCTTATAGTTGTTGCAGAGAATGCTGATTCCATTCTCTTCGATTCCGTTGTCACAGGGCTGAAGAATACAGGACTTGATCCTGTTCTTCTTTTGGCACAGAACTCTTCTGTATCTGAAAGCTTCATTGAGACAATAGGATTCAAGAATATAGGGGTTACAGCAATAACTCCTGCTCTTCAGAGTCTGATGGCCAAGGGAGAAGTCACTGTATATCCGCTGAGAAACAGCAATATTGTGACAGTTAATGGCAAAGATGTGAGCTTCAATACAAAGACAGTAACTGCCGATGAGGAAATTCCTGTTGTTGAGGCTGAAAAGACACAGAGGGTTCTTGTAACATGTCCTCACTGTGGAGAACCTTTCTACGCTACAATATGACATTCAGGCTTGACCTCACGGCATAAAAACTTTACCCTCTTCTTAACGCTAATGCTTATAAGGAATAAAAGGGCATGGATAAAAAGATAAAGGTTGCCGTCATCGGTGCAACTGGCGCAGTCGGCCAGGTATTCATGTGGATGCTCTCAGAGCACCCCTGGTTTGAGCTGAGCTATATTACAGCCTCAGCTGCTAGAGTAGGTCAGAAATATGCTGAGACCGTTCACTGGGTAATGCCCTTTGAAATGCCTGAAAGCATCAAGAACATGGAAGTCATGGAGCTTGCCCTGGATTCAATGAAGGAAGAGGGGGTCAGAATAGTCTTTTCTGCTCTTCCTGCATCAGTTGCTTCTGAAGTGGAGCCGCACCTCAGGGACAGAGGCTTCTATGTGTTTTCAAACGCGGCTGCAATGCGTTATTTTGATGATGTTCCTATCATGATTCCTGAAGCCAATTCAGATCAGCTGTCTCTGATAAAAAGGCAGGGCTATCCTGAAAAGGGATTCTGCATAACAAATGCAAACTGCGTGACTACCGGCCTTGCGATGGCACTTGCCCCGCTTAAGAAATTCGGTATAAAGACAATAACAATAAACAGCTATCAGAGTGTGTCCGGAGCAGGATATCCCGGTCTTTCTTCTTTTGATATCACAGACAACTGCATTCCTTTCATAAAAGGTGAAGAGGATAAGATAGAGAAGGAAATAAAGAAGATTCTCTCGATTTCTCCTGAAGTATATGCGTATACAGTACGGGTTCCTGTGATGTTCGGTCATCTTGAGACTGTATGGCTGGACCTTGAGAAGAAGACTGAGCTTTCTGAAATCGTAGATGCATGGGAGAGTTTCAATCCATCCCCGGATCTTCCATCTTCTCCTGCTCACCCGATTGTATACTCAGCCGAGCCTACATTCCCGCAGAGTAAATATGCTTTCTGGGGAAATCCTAAAGGCATGGTCGTCTATACAGGAAGGCTGAGAGAGAAGAATGGCAAGATAGGCTTCGTCCTTCTTGTGAACAATATTGTCAAGGGCGCGGCCGGCGGATCGATTCAGAATGCTGAGGCTTTTGTCAAAGAATACAATCTGATCTGAAAGTGTTTTTCATTCATCGACGCTGACTATGCTCTGGCAGTCTTTAACATATACTTCATACTTTTTCCCGTTCTGGCTTATTTTATATGTATGCTCTTTTTTGCATCCGTCACAGCTTTTTTTCAGGCTGTCATGCCTGTAGCAGCTTCTTGAGATGAAAAGAGGAGGGATAAAGTTCTTTACAGGAGTCGGGGTAAATGGCCAAGGGGATGAGTATGTGGACCTCTCAAGCCAGAGATATCCTCCTTTAAGAGAGTCTTCAAGCTCGTTTTTAAGAAGAAGAGCAGCCTCCCTGTTTGACATGTAGAGGTATATGTCTGCAAAGTAGCCATATTCCCTATGTTTTTTTGCAAAGTCAACATGAGAAATGTTGTTGAGGCCTATCATGAGGTTTTCGCTGAAAAGGCTGAGTTTCTTTTCAAGTCTTTCAAAATAGGATGTGCTGTCATAGATTATGGCAGGAAGGCTTATGTATCTTATTCCGTTGATCACAACACCATCCTCATTGAACGGGCTGTGAGCAGAAGAAAGGAGCCTTCTTTCTGGAAGAGCCTCCGTTTTTTCTTCTTCCATCGGCTTCATGATGTAGTGTCTTTCTTTTACTTCCACTTCATCCAGCATCATCAGATATTCTCTTCTTGCCTCCTTGAGTGATGATGGTGGGATGAAGAGATCATTCTCATTCTCTATCCTTTCTATTTTAAGCTGGTATTTATTGGCACTCCCTGACTGAGAGAGAATCCTCAGCTCCTGCTCTTCATCTCCAGCCTTGTCCTTTTTCTCTGTCTTTACAGGTATTTTCTTTTCAAAAAGTGAAGATCTGATTTCAATAAAGCCATCGCTTATTCTGACTGATGCAGCAATCTCGATTTTTTCTTCGGGGATATTCAGAGATGGAATCCTTTCGTTTATAGAACTGTCAGAAATCTTGTATACCGTCTTACCCAGAATGTTTCTTGCCTCAGGAATAATTATTGTGTTCCTGTCTTTCATGCGGGCAGAAAAACGCCAGGGCTCATCAAGGCCCTTGCTGTTCTTGAAGAGAACCATCAGCCCGTCACGGTTTTTTATATCTACAAAGCGGTCAAGCACAGCCTCATTCTTCTTCTGTGATATGCATACTCCTGCTTTCTTGCCGCGGTGTGATGTATATGTGTCAGTGACGCATGGCTCATGATTTGGTCCCGCTTTGTCAAAATAGGCGTTGCCGCTCTCGCGGAGGAATGTGTAGCAGTATTCATCATTGAAAGCCTTGCCATCGATTATTGCACGGTATCTTCTGGCATTTGCCGCGACAAACTCATTTCCCTTGAGCCTTCCCTCGACTTTCAGACTGTCTATGCCATCTTTCTCAAGACGCTTTATATCTGGTCCGAAATCAAGATCCTTCAGACTGAAGGGGTAGAGAAATCTTTTCTCGCTCTCATCAAAGAAGAATGTGCGGCATATCTGGGCACAAGAGCCTTCGTTTGCACTTCTTCCTGTTATTATCCAGCTTGCCATGCAGAGGCCTGAAAAACCATAGCAGTCTGCTCCATGTATGAATACCTTGATTTCAATTTCAGGACATGCTTTCCTGATTCTCACTATCTCGCTTTCTGTAAGCTCTCTTGAAAGGACTACGCGTTCAAAGCCAAGGGACTCAAGCTCCCTGACTGCAGCAATATTGTGGACAGCAAGCTGTGTTGATGCATGAAGAGAAAGGTTCCTGAATTCTCTTTTTATGATGTTTATTATCCCGAGATCCTGCACTATGATGCCATCAGGAGGGCAGGAAGAGAGAAAGATCAGCATTTTATAAACTTCCTCAAGCGCATCATCAGAGACAAGAGTGTTTATTGTGACATATATCTTCTTTCCCCTTTCTCTTGCATAGCGCCTGATTTTCAGATAGTCGCTTTCTGAGAAATTCACAGCCCCTTTACGTGCAGAGAATGATTTCAAGCCGAAATAAACTGCCTCGGCTCCTTCTCTGAAGGCCACAAGTGCATTTTCAAGACTTCCTGCAGGCAACGCTAATTCCATCATGGGAAAATCATAGCAGAAGAAAAGCTGAGTGTGTACAAAAATATAATATTGCCTTAAGGGCAAAGATGGATTAATCTTATCTTGATTGATAAAACGGTAAATTTTTATCTGTATAGGAGAAATATCAATGACAGTAAATGATTTGAAGCACAAGAAGCTCGTAGCCTGGATTGAAGAGATCAAGGCACTCTGCGAGCCTGATGATGTTGTGGTTGCTGACGGATCAAAGGAGCAGTATGATGCTCTGATCAACGAATGTGTTGATTCAGGCCTTGCTATCCGCCTTAATCAGGAGAAGAAGCCAGGATGTGTTCTTTTCCACTCAGATCCTTCTGACGTAGCACGTGTTGAGAAGAGAACATTCATCGCATCTGAGAAGGAAGAGGATGCAGGTCCTACAAATAACTGGATTGACCCTGTTGAGCTCAAGAGCACACTCAAGGGCCTTTATAAGGGCTGTATGCATGGAAGGACAATGTATGTAATTCCTTTCTCAATGGGTCCTCTTGGTTCTCCGATTTCCAAAATCGGTGTAGAGATCACAGACAGCGCATATGTTGTATGCAACATGATGATTATGACAAGAGTCGGCGTGAAGGTCCTTGATCTTCTCGGAGAGGATGGATATTACGTGCCATGTCTGCATTCAGTCGGAAAGCCTCTTGAGAACGGAGAGACAGACGGCGGCAAGTGGCCATGCGCACCGATGGAGCACAAGTACATCTCACAGTTCCCGGAGACAAGGGAAATCTGGTCATACGGTTCAGGCTACGGCGGAAACGCACTGCTTGGAAAAAAGTGTATGGCTCTCAGAATTGCAAGCGTGCTTGCACGTGATGAAGGCTGGCTCGCAGAGCACATGCTTATTCTGAAGATAACAAATCCGGAAGGAAAGTCTAAGTATGTCACAGGCGCGTTCCCATCAGCATGCGGCAAGACAAACCTTGCAATGCTCATTCCTACAATTCCTGGCTGGAAAGTCGAGACAATCGGAGATGACATTGCATGGATGAAGCCTGGCAAGGACGGAAGGCTTTATGCAATCAATCCAGAGGCAGGATTCTTCGGTGTTGCACCTGGAACAAGCAAGAGCAGCAACTACAATGCACTTGCAGCAGCAAGCAAGAACACAATCTTCACTAACGTCGCACTTACAGAAGACAAGGACGTATGGTGGGAAGGAATCGGATATGATGCTCCTGGAAAGCTCATCGACTGGAACGGAAATGAGTGGATTCAGGACAAGAACAACAAGGATCAGAAGCCGGCTGCACATCCGAATTCAAGATTCACAGCACCTGCAAACCAGTGCCCGTGTATCGCACCGGAGTGGGAGGATCCGCAGGGCGTACCAATTTCTGCTATCCTCTTTGGTGGAAGAAGACCTTCTACAATTCCTCTTGTACACATGGCGAGAAACTGGAACCACGGTGTATTCCTCGGCTCTATTGTAGGAAGTGAGGTTACAGCAGCAACACTTGATGTCAAGGCTGGAACAATCAGAAGAGACCCGTTTGCAATGCTTCCGTTCTGCGGATACAACATGGGTGACTACTTCCAGCACTGGATTGACATGGGCAAGGACGATCAGGAGCAGAAGAACCTGCCGAAGATCTTCTATGTCAACTGGTTCAGAAAGAAGGACGGCAAGTTCGTATGGCCGGGATATGGTGACAACAGCCGCGTCCTCAAGTGGATCTTCGAGTGCTGTGACGGTGTTGCAAAGACTGTTGACACTCCAATTGGCATCATGCCGACAATCGATGCAATCGATCGCCCAGAGGGTGTGACAGAAGAGGATATGAAAGAACTTCTTACTGTTGACAAAGCAGGATGGCTTAAGGAAGTTGAGGACATCAGGACCAATCACTATCCGAAGTTCGGCAAGCATCTTCCGAAAGAACTTGCAGCTATGCTCGACACTCTCGAGGAAGCTCTCAGAAAGTAATTCTGGAAGAAATAACAGAAGAGGAGCCTTAAAAAGCTCCTCTTTTTTGTTAATATATTCTTATGAGTCAGACAGAGAGAGTCTTCTATATTCTTGATCTTCTTCTTGAAAAAGGATTCTTCACAAGGAAGGAGGTCGCAGAACATTTCAGCGTTTCTATAAAGCAGGTATACAGGGATAAGGAATATCTTATGACCAGATGCCCTCTCGGATTCGGTAATCTCGATATCGTATATGACAGGAAAAGGAATGTGTTGACTGTCACTGAAGAGTCGAGAAGAAGGCTTGAGAAGTGGGCAGTTGAAAAGGCCCTTGATGCTGTTAAGAGCGGAGAGAAAGGGAATCTGCCGGAGGCGGTGCTGCGGCAGAGCAGGCTTATTTTGTATAAAAGCTATGCGCGTGAGCCTTTCTCTTCCTCTGTGTATTATACAATACTTTCTGCAATTGAGAGAAAGAAGAAAGTCAGGATGGTCTATAAAAAAAGGGAGAGCGTATCTGAGCCTTTGAGGATCATAAATTACGGTGAGATATATTATTTTGTATCTTACTGTTCTGACGGAAAAATAAGGACATACAAGATGTCGAAAGTTGAGAAGGCTGAAATAACAGGCCTTGATGCCTCTTTCTCTGATGTGAAAAGACTGGAAAGGCTTTATTCTTCCTATGGAATATATCTTTCAGACAGAGAGGAAAGAGAATATGTCATCCGCTTCAGATCCTGGGCGGCAGATGCTGTTGTTTCCCAGATATGGAAGGAAGATCAGATTTTGCAGAGGCTGCCTGACGGGTCAGTGGTGCTGAAAATAAGAGTAGCCGATGACACGGAGCTTTTATCAAGGATTCTGTTTTACGGAGAGGATGCGGATGTGATAGCACCGGATGATTTTAAAGAGCGCTATATAGAAAAGTGCCGCCTGATGGCTCAGAGGTATGACTGATGGATTACACGACAATATATACTGATGAAGATCTCATAATGCTTGCTGAAAGCCTTGAAAAAAGAGGAAAGAGCATTGCTGTGGATTTCGAAGAGGAATGCAATCTTCATGTCTACGGGGAGCATATTTCAATAATACAGGTGTTTGACGGCGAGAGATTCTACATAATCGACATGCTTTCTGGAAAAGTGGGAAAAAAGGGACTTGAGCGTTTCTTTTCATCTTCCATCGAAAAAATCTGGTTTGAATGCCATTCGGATCTGAGAATTCTCTATAACAAATATGCAGTCAAGGCAGAGCATGTATATGATCTGCGCGTCCTTGCTAAGGCTCTTGGAAACATACATTCGCTTTCAGATGTCAAAAGCCAGTTCCTTGGAAGAGAAATAGAGCAGGGCAAGAAGAAAAACCAGATGCAGAACTGGATGAAACGTCCATTGACCAACAGCATGATAGACTATGCGCTGTCAGATGTTAAGGATCTCTTTGCCCTCAGAGCCCGTCTTGATGAGCTTGTTGATGAGAAGAAGAAAAGGAAGCAGGTAGAGGATGCTATGAAGAGTGTTGCCAGGATAAAGGAACAGGTGCCATCCTGGATGAAGATATGCAACATAAGAATGCTCAGCAGAAACGAAAAGATATATCTTAAGAATTTCTTCTATGCCCGCGAGAGGGTTGCTGAGCGCTTCAATACTCCAGCTGTGAATGTGCTTGAGAAGAAAGAGATAATAAGGCTTGCCAAAAAGGAAATAAAGAATGAGGGCATTTTGGAAGCAGAGCTTTCATCTGCCCCTCAACGCTACAGGAAATTCCTGATTGAGGAGGAGAAGAGAGCGCTCAGAAAAAGTCTTGATGAGATTGAAAGGTGTCAGCAAGAAGCGCGGTGATCTCATACAGCTTCTCAAGCTCAGTTTTACTCATCCTCTCGTTTTCTGAGTGAGCATTCTCATAGCCTGTAGTCATATTGACAGCCCGGTATCCCATGGCGCGGAATATGTTCACATCGCTTCCTCCGAGCGTGGGTATCAGCTGGGCATCAGCATTTGCCATCCTTATGAATCTTATTTCCCTGCTGTCCTCATTAATGAAATACGGCCTGTAATGGTGGAACACATCAACTTCTGCATCTGTGTTTATCTTAAGAGCAAGATTAATAAGCCTTTTCTCATGGAAAGAGAGCATGTTCTCATCAAGGCTCCTTATCTCAAGAGCAAGGTGTGCGCAATCTGGTACTATGTTGGTGCTTTTCCCGCCATCTATTATTGCACAGTTCACGGTGCTCCCATCTGCCTGTCTTCCGTTTTCCGCTCTGATTACAAATCGAGAGAGCATAAGTACAGCATTATCTCCCTTTTCAATCTCAAATCCGGCGTGAGCGCTTTTGCCTCTGAATCTTATGTCCATCTGGGTTTTTCCGGGAGCACTCTGGATTATGTCCCCGCATTTGCCGCTTGCATCACTTGCAATTATAAGAGCTATATCAAAGCTCTTGAGGAGATTTCTGCCCATCATCCTTGCACCCTCAAGCGCTTTTTCTTCTCCTACTGTGAAAAGGAATATGACATGTTCCTCTTTTTTCTCTGCCGCTTTCATGAATGCGGCAACTGCCGCCTTGTCATCTGCTCCCAGCGCGCACCTTCTGTCTGTCATGAAGAATTCGTCTGTTTCAATCAGGTTCACTTTTTCTGCAAGGGGGACTGTATCAAGATGAGCAGACAGGCATAGCTTCTTTTCGTTTCTGCTCAGATAAAAGAGCATGTTTCCCTTCTCATCCTCATCTTTTTTGTAGCCAAGAGAGAAAAAGAAAGAGCAGATGTGCTTTTTTATTTCCGTTTCTCTGCCAGATACGGACGGAATAGATACCAGGTTTCTGAAAATGGAGAACAGATTCATCACTTCTTCCTGCTGTATGGAGTGTTTGCAAGAGGAAGGGAGTACTCAGGCTTTCCTGTATACATATAGTAGGCATTTCTTATCGCAGGCGCTGTCGGAATGGCAGAGAGTTCTCCGATTCCTTTTGCTCCATAGCTGGTTTTCATTTTTTCATCCGGCTCTACGAAGATGCTCTGGATTTCTGGAATGTCTGTGCTCCTGAGTAGTCCAAGAGTGCCAAGCTTGCTTTTTACTCTTCCTTTTTCAGTTATGAAGTTCTCTGTAAGGGCATAACCCATGCCTGTGACAACACCGCCTTCCATCTGAGCCTCGATTGCTGTGAGATTTATGACAGTTCCAGCATCCGATGCAGATATTATATTCTTTATTCTTCCCTCATCATCCAAAATGGCAAGCTGAGCGCTGTAGGAGTAGGCAAGATGGCTTACAGGATGCTCTTTTTCTGTATTGAGGCTGTCTGTTGGTGGACTGAATTCAGCTTTGTAGCTTTCACCCTCAAGTCTTTCAAGTCCGTACTTATCTAGATCCTTTTTCATCTTAATGGCAGCAAGGCGTACAGCCTCGCCTGTGAATGCTGTCTGACGGCTTGCTGTGCTTGTCCCGCTGTCAGGCGTTCTGTCTGTATCCGGCTCTTCAACGATAAAATGAGATGCATCAAGTTCAAGTGCGGCAGAGGCAATCTGCAGACATACAGTCTTTACTCCCTGTCCCATGCATGCGGCGCTTGTCCTTATGTGTACCTTGCCGCCCTCCACAGAGAGGATCGCCCGTCCGGAATCCTTTACTCCCATCCCGATTCCAGCATTCTTCATACCCATCGCGATGCCCTTGTATTTTGCCTTGTAATATTCATCTTTAAGGGCTTCAAGGCATTTGTATGCAGCTGTGTCAGGAGTCGCAATCTGACCGGAAGGAAGAGCCTGACCGCTTCTTATGACATTTATCTCCCTGATTGTAAATGGATCTATTGAAAGCATCTTCGCAGCCTCATCAAGTGCCGCCTCGATGGCAAAGCATGACTGGGTGACTCCAAAGCCGCGGAAAGCTCCATTTGGAGGATTGTTCGTGTAGTATGCGATGCCTACAACCGAAAGGTTCTGGAAATTATATGGACCGCCTGCATGGGTGCATGCCCTTTGCAATACAGGCCCTCCAAGGGAGGCATATGCTCCTGTATCTGTAAGAATGTCTTCTTTCAGTGCAAGGATTTTGCCATCATCGTCAAATGCAAGAGTAAGGTCTATCGACATAGGATGGCGCTTTGGATGAACGGCAAGGCTCTCATTTCTTGAGAGCTTTATCTTCACAGGTTGCTTGAGAATGTATGCAGAAAGGGCTGCATGGTGCTGCACTGACATATCTTCCTTTCCGCCAAATCCTCCTCCTACAAGAGCGCTTTTCACATGTACCTTCTCTGGAGGAAGACGAAGCATCCTTGCACATTCCCTCTGGTCATCATAGATGCTCTGTCCTCCTGTTATGAGATTCACACCTCCATCCTCATGCGGCCATGCAATTGCACATTCAGTCTCCATGAATGCATGCTCTGTGACAGGAGTCTCAAAATGTCTTTCTATGACATGAGGAGCACTTTTTATCACGCTATCGGCATCACCTTTTATTATGTACTCTCTTTTGTACATGTTGCTTTGGCCCCAGTAGTGGACTTTTATCTCATCTTTCCTGGCATCCTCAATTGTGTATACGCCCTCAAGCTCTTCTGCTTCAATCTTCACAAGTGCCTTTATCTCTTCAAGGCTTTCCTTCCTCTTTGACACTGCAATGACAAGAGCATCTCCTATATAAGAGGTTATGTCTCCCTCTCCAAAGAGAACCGGCCAGTCAAGTGAAAGATGTCCATGCATGTTGAAAGGAACATCTTCCTTTCTTATTATGCGGACACAATCAGGATGCTTTTCAGCTTCCTCTGTGTCTATTCTCACGATTTTCGCCCTAGGATAGGGAGAGCGGACTGCTGATGCATAGAGCATTCCCGGAAGGACTATGTCATCAGTATAAAGCCCTTCTCCGAGAGCTTTTGCTTCTGCATCTATCCTTATCATGCGGGAACCAAGAGAAGCATCATCGTCTTTTGCCAGAGGAAGATTTTCTCTGAAAATGCGGGATGCAAGCAAAATAGCCTTTATGATTTTCACATAGCCTGTACAGCGGCATAGATTTCCCCTTATTGCTTTCTTAACATCATCTTCTGAAGGATCTGCATTTGAGTCGATGAGGGCCTTTGCACTCATGATCATGCCGGGTATGCAGTATCCGCACTGGACAGCACCTGCTTTTGCAAATGCATATGAGTAGACCTGCTTTTCCCTTTCCGAGAGCCCCTCAATTGTCGTAATGCTCTTTCCCTCAAGACGGGACAGTTTGAACACGCATGCCTTCTGGGCCTTGCCATCAATGATTACGGTACATGTTCCGCACGCACCCTCGCTGCAGCCGTCCTTTGTACCAGTCAGGCGAAGATCATCTCGCAGGAATGAAAGAAGGGTTTTATCCTCCTTAATCTCATATTCTATACCGTTTATTCTTACAGCCATAAAATTCCTTATTTGAGGGAAATCAGGATTTCCTTTTCTGAATCAAGATGTTCGAATTCAACACCTGCAGAGGAAAGCATTCTCTTTGATGCCTTGGTCTGCTCGCTGTCGCTGTATTTGTCAGAAAGATAGATTACTTTCTTTATCCCGCTCTGTATTATTGCCTTTGCACATTCATTGCAAGGAAAGAGAGCGACATAAAGAGTTGCGCCTTTGAGGGAGGGAGAAGGGGAGTTGAGGATAGCATTAAGCTCAGCATGGCATACATACGGGTATTTGTTGTCCTCCCATTTTTCTGCGCTTCTTTCCCATGGGAATTCGTCATCTGAGCATCCGGTTGGGAATCCGTTATATCCGACGCCGACAATCTTTTTATCCGGGCTTACGATGCATGCTCCGACCTGTGTATTCGGATCCTTGCTTCTCTTGCTTGAAAGCACAGCAATCCCCATGAAATATTCATCCCATGAAATATAATCATCACGCTTAGCCATTTTTATCCACCTTGTCAAAGAATCTCTCTATATATAAAGTGTACTTTGTTTTGACTGAATTGTACATTAAAAGAGAGTGATGAGTGTGCCTGTAATTGTCCATCTTGGGTGAGTATGATTCTACATTTTCAGACCTGATCTCACTGAGTATTATACCCTGGTTCTTGAAAGGAACTGTCTTATCTTCCATGTCATGTATGGAAATCAGGGGAACAGTTATTTTCCCAAGATTCCTTCTGATGTCCTTGAGGTTCCATATCAGGGAAATTGCCTGGGGAAGGAAGATCCCTCTGTATCCTGCCCACTCTTCATCTCCGTCTTCTCCATCCGGATTCCCGTCCATTATTTTTCCTCCTATAACGGGCTTGAAGAGAGCAACTGTACGTGCAATGTAAAATGAAGGATCCGTGATGATTCTGTCGCGGATGAAAGAATTGTATACCACAGGAGCTGATAGCACTGCCACTGCCTCCGGTGCAAGGGGAGAGGAAGAATATCTCTCGCATAGCTTCAGTGTCATAGCTCCTCCCATTGAGACTCCGATTATGAAAACCTTCTCATAGCTGAAGCGCAATGTGGTGTAATATTTGTCTATATAGCTGAACCACTGTGAGAAATTTGTCTTCTTGAAATCTTCAATTGAAGATCCGAATGTCGGGATAAGTGGTGCAAAGACATCATAGCCTTTTTCCGAGAAATGCTTGCATGAGTATGCATACATGTTCGGAGCGGTGGGAAAGCCATGAATGAAGAGAATTGCCTTCTTGTTGCCGTTCTTATATATGATGCTTCTGCACCGCTGAGAAAAACATTTGCTTTCATCTTCGGTAAGACTGGTGATGTTTCTGTCCCTGTAGAAGAGAAGGCAGACATTCCAGAGCATGAAGAAGATGAGAACAGCCAGAATAATCAGAAAAAGCAGCATAGTGATATTCTACATCATAATCAAAGAAAAAAAAGAGTGGAGCATGATGTCCACTCTCATCTATGGTCGCAGCCGGGATTGAACCGGCGACCCCTTCCGTGTGAAGGAAGTGCTCTCCCGCTGAGCTATGCGACCTGTAAGCGGGAAGAATTCTTCCCGCATATTTTATTATACCAATGCCTGCATCATTGTCGGGATTACAGAAATCAGGACACCTGCGGCAACCGCTGATCCGATAACTCCGGAAACATTCGGTCCCATGGCATGCATGAGAAGGAAGTTCTGAGGGTTAGCCTCCTGTCCGACCTTGCTTGATACTCTGGCAGCCATAGGAACTGCAGAAACTCCTGCCGATCCGATGAGCGGGTTTACAGGGTGCTTCGGATCAAGCTTGTTCATGAGCTTGGCAAGAAGCACTCCGCCTGCTGTTCCGAAAGCAAAGGCAATTGCTCCCAGAAGAAGGATTCCGAGTGTCTCAAGGTTGAGGAACTTGTCAGCAGCCATCTTTGATCCTACAGAAAGACCGAGGAAGATGGTTACTGTATTCATCAGCGCATTCTGCATTGTATCAGAAAGTCGGCCAATTACTCCACACTCTCTTGCAAGATTTCCGAACATTAATGCACCGATGAGCGGGCATGCTGAAGGAAGGAGAATTGCACAGAGCGTGATGACCATGATCGGGAATACAATCTTCTCCAGCTTTGATACAGGGCGGAGCTGTTCCATCTTGATCTCTCTTTCCTTTCTTGTTGTGAGAGCTCTCATGATAGGCGGCTGGATAATCGGTACCAGTGCCATGTATGAGTATGCTGCAACTGCAATCGAGCCAAGATAGTCAGGGGCAAGACGGCTTGTTACATAGATTGCTGTAGGACCATCAGCTCCTCCGATGATTCCGATGCTTCCTGCAACCGCGAGGTCGAAGTTGATGCCAGGAATGAAGGAAATCACGAGAGCTCCGATGAGAGCTGTGAAGATACCGAGCTGTGCTGCAGCTCCGAGAAGCAGTGTCTTCGGGTTGGCAATAAGCGGACCGAAGTCTGTCATTGCACCGACACCCATGAAGATGAGAACAGGGAAGAGTCCTGACTCAATACCTGCATCATAAAGTATCTTGATAAATCCTGCATCTCCGCTTGTCGGGTCTACAGAAGCAATATATGCAAGAGGGATGTTCGAAAGGATACATCCCATTCCGATTGGAATAAGCAAAAGCGGTTCAAAGCCCTTCTTGATAGCCAGGTAGAGCAGGAGGAAACCGACAAGAATCATTACCGCATTTCCCCAGCCTCCGTCAGCCATGAAGCCGACGATACCTGTGCTGTTCCAGAGCTGTATAGCACCTTCAAGTATAGCGTTCATAAATATCTCCCTTATCCGATGATCATCATCAGGTCACCGCTCTGGAGCTGGTCACCCTGGTTAACACAGATCTTGAGAACAGTACCGTCACATGGTGAGTAGATCTCGTTCTCCATCTTCATTGCTTCCATGATCATGAGGATGTCGTTCTTCTTGACAGTGTCTCCGACCTTGACATTGAAGCGGAGAGCAAGACCCGGCATCGGAGCTGTGATTTCTGTCTCTCCTTCTGCTTTTGATACAGGTTCTGCTGATACAGGTGCCTCTGCAGCCTTTACCTCTTCTTTCACTTCAGGAGCTGCAACAGTCTCAGTAGCCACTGCTTCTGATCCGATAGTAATCAGAAGATCGCCGCTCTGGAGCTGGTCACCCTGATTGACAGAGATAGCTGTGATTGTTCCATCGCAAGGAGAGTAGATCTCATTCTCCATCTTCATTGCTTCCATGATCATGAGGATGTCATTCTTCTTGACAGTATCTCCGACCTTGACATTGAAGCGGAGAGCAAGACCCGGCATCGGAGCCTTTACTTCAACAGAAGAGCTTACAACAGTCTTCTTGACGCTCTGAGCAGCTGGGGATGTTGCAATGCCGTCCTTTATTGAGAGAGGATACTTCACACCGTTTACAACAGCTGAATCCTTTTCAATCTTTACGCCGTAGTTCACACCGTTGACTGTGACTGTGTATTCGCCGTTTGAAGCCTTCTTCTCTTCCTTCTTCTCCTGGCTCTTCTTTCTCACGCCGTTGACATGTGCCTTTCCTGTCAGGTAAAGGATTCCCTTTTCCTTACATGCGCCAGCGATGAAGATATTCTCTTCAGTCTCTTCAAGTCCTGCCTCAGCAAGCATCTTCTTTGCTGCCTCAACACCCTTTTTCGGGTCTCTGTCGTTGATGTCGACGACTTTCTCTGTTGTCGGTTCAAGCTTGAGCTGCTCTGAAGCAAGCTTCACAACTTCCGGATCCGGTGCGACCGGTGTCTTTCCGAAATATCCGAGGACCATCTTTCCGTATCCTTCTGCAAACTTCTTCCATGGTCCGAACATGACATTGTTGAATGCCTGCTGGAAATAGAACTGGCTTACAGGTGTAACTGATGTTCCGAATCCACCCTTTCTTACTGTTTCGCCCATTGCCTCTACAATCTGAGGATATTTGTCCATGAGATTGTTGTCTCTGAGCATCTGTGTATTTGCAGTGAGAGCTCCGCCCGGGAGAGGGAAGAACGGGATATTCGGGTTGACCATTGTTGCCTCTGGAGGAAGGAAGTAGTCCTTCATGCAGTCCTCGAACACGCGCTCTGCTTCCTGGATTTTCTGGATATCTACATCAAGAGTGTAGTCTGTGCCTCTCATTGCATGCCACATTGTAATCACATCCGGCTGGCATGTTCCGCCTGAGCACGGTGAGAGTGAGAGATCAAGCTGTGTAGCACCTGCATCGAGTGCGGCAAAATACTGTGCAATTGATACTCCTGCTGTCTCGTGTGAGTGGAATACAATGTTCATATCTGGTCCGAGGAGCTTTCTTGCTCTCTTGATTGTCTCATATACATTATGCGGTGTGCTTGTTCCGCTTGCATCCTTGAAACATACGCTGTCAAAAGGAATATCTGCATCAAGTATCTGCTTCAAGATGCTCTCGTAGAAATCAGGATCATGAGCTCCTGTAACTCCCTCAGGAAGACTCATCATTGTAACTGTCACTTCGTGCTTGAGGCCTGCATCATGAATAGCCTTTCCGCTGTCAATGAGGTTGTTCACATCGTTGAGGGCATCGAAGTTCCTGATTGTTGTCATTCCATGCTTCTTGAAAAGCTTTGCATGGAGCTTGATCATGTCTCTTGGCTGGCTGTCAAGTCCTACGATGTTCACGCCTCTTGCCAGTGTCTGGAGATTTGCATCTGGACCTGCGACACGGCGGAACTCGTCCATCATTTCAAATGCATCTTCATTTGTATAGAAGTAGAGAGCCTGGAATCTTGCTCCGCCACCTGCCTCAAAATGTGTGATTCCTGCCTCTCTTGCAGCTGCTACTGCAGGCATGAAATCTTTTGTAAAAACACGTGCTCCGTAAACAGACTGGAATCCATCACGGAATGCAGTACACATAAACTTAACTTTTTTCTTGCTCATTTAACTGTTCTCCTCATCTTTCCCTGTCATAGGCCGCTGCAATGGCCGCTGCGAGTGCAGCATCATCATTTTTCTTTGCACTTGTCTCTGCTTTTGTATTTCTGGAAGTATTCTGCGGTTTTACTTCCTCCTGCGGCCCAAGCTTTTTGACAACTGAGCTCATGAGCTTTGTCGCATAGATAAGAATTGCAAGGAAAATGAATACAGTACCCATACCTAGAACGAGAAGAATTCCTCCGTCCTTGATCTGCTGGACGAGAGTTTCCTTTGGCAAGTTAACTAAAAGTGTCAACATGGTTCATCTCCTCTGGTTTGAATATAATTCAACAGTCTTGATTCTATATCAAAAAAGTATTTTGGTGCAAGAAATAAGATAAGAAAATATCGATTAGGATGAAAACTTTTCAGCTTTTCTTTCTCCCGTTTTGGTATTATCCTTATTCTGATTGTGGAGGCATTATGTCTGACAAGGACGAATTTGAAGTTGTTAATGAAAAAATAAGAGCAAGAATGGACAAAATCGGCAGGAAAATCATGATAATGTCCGGTAAGGGCGGAGTCGGAAAGACAACTGTCACAGTCAACCTTGCCAATGAATTGAGTGCGATGGGATGCAGGGTCGGAGTGCTTGACACAGATCTTCACGGGCCTAATGTGGCAAAGATGTTCGGCATAGAGGGAGCATCCCTGATGAGCAATGACGGAGTCACGTTCCTTCCTGTTGAGGTCAATGAGAATCTCAAGGTGATAAGCCTTTCCTTTGCGCTTGAGGACCAGGATGCGCCTGTAATCTGGAGAGGGAGCATGAAGATGGGTGCAATCAGGCAGTTCCTTTCTGATGTGGAGTGGGGAGAGCTGGACTATCTTTTAATTGATACTCCTCCAGGAACAGGGGATGAGCAGCTGACTGTCTGTCAGGCAATTCCTGAACTTACAGGCACGATAATAGTAACCACCCCTCAGGATGTTGCTGTTCTGGATGCAAGAAAGAGCGTGAACTTCTCCAGGCGCATGGGTGTTGCGATAATCGGAGTTATTGAGAACATGAGCGGGCTTGTCTGCCCTGAATGCAAGACAGAGATTCCTGTATTCGGCAAAGGGGGTGGAAAGCGGATGTGCGAGGATATGCATGTTCCGTTCCTCGGTTCTGTGCCAATGGAGATAGATCTCCGCATTGCAGAAGACAAAGGTGTGGATTTCCTTACAAGCCAGGGCTCCCATCCATCTGCTGAGGCACTGAAGAGAATCGCTAACGAGATAAACTATGGAACTGCATGTTCAACTAGCAGGGACACTTCATTTTTAGGAACTCCGTTCTGTAAGCCATCTGCATGCTCAGCCTGCACTGCAGACTGCCCTTCAAGGAAGAAGTGATGAAAGATTTTTACTCAAGAAGAAAGGATTCTTCAGCCCTGATGTGGAAGAGCGGCGAGAGAAAAGAGTTGCTGAAAACCCCGATTTTCTCTGTATGCTCAGTAATGCGTTCAAGCAGGGATGGAAGCAAGAAAGGGTCTTTTGTGACAATCAATACAACCGATTGGGTTGTGGTGATCCCCTGGTTCCGTGATGAAAGCGGAAGAGCATGTTTTCTAATGGAAAGCCAGTACAGGCATGGAACAGACAGCGTCGTGACTGAATTTCCAGGAGGGCTTGTGGATGAGGGAGAGGATGCTGAGACAGCTGCAAGGCGAGAGCTTCTTGAAGAGACCGGATGCACAGGCAGGATCACTATGCTTGGTTCTGTGAGCCCGAATGCCGCATTCATGGAAAACAGGCAGTACTTCTTCCTGGCTGAGAATCTTGAGAAGAAGAGCGGACAGAGCCTTGATGAGAATGAAGAGATTGATGTCTTTGCCCTCCCTGTTGAGGATGTTGTATCAGCAATGGGAAGCGGAGAGTATGATAACGGCACCATGATGATGGCCCTGGCCTATTTTCTAAGAGAGGCTGAAAAGAGGCCGGATCTCAGGGCTTGAGATGATGCAGGACAGCGGTCCTGCATTTCTTATTTTAGAACATCCATTATGTATTCATTGAGTGAATAGTCTGCATAAATGAGCTTGTAAAGGGCAGTTACTACAGGAAATACATTCTCAAGGCCTTCCTTGATCACTTTCTCTCCCATTATGCGCACTGTCCTCTTTCCTTCAATTACAGTGGCTCCTCCCTTCTCGTCATAAGAAAAGCCCTTGCCAATCAGCATTCCGAAAGTCCTGTTCCTTGAAAGGTCATTAAGGCTTGTCAGTCCAAGGTCCCCGATGCCGCAATAGCAGAAGATGGCATCTTCGCCGCAGGAGAAGAGCTTGAGAAGGTTCTTCATCTCGTTGACCGCCTTCGTATATACCAGAAAGTCGACATTCGGGCTGTTATAGCGTCCTGAGACTATGCCTATTGCAATTGCATACATGTTCTTCAATATGCTTAAAAGCTCAACTGCCTTGATGTCGTCTGTATAGTCGATGGAGAATCCTGTGTCTGGAAGAATCCTGTTCTTGAAATACTCATAGTCCTTCCTGCTTCCGCCGAAAGTGAAGCTTGTCGGGTATCCGTTGAGCGTCTCGATTGCAAATGATGGTCCTTTCATGCTTGCTCTTCTGGAAAACGGAATCTTTTCTGTTATGAATGCTCCGTCATCGCTCATTCCTTTTGCAAGATTGACAACAAGGGGTTCTCCCTGGCAGTGCTCTCTGACCTGATTGCTGAACGGTACGATTGCCTTGCTGGGAATTACGAGAAGGATTACATCAGCATCCTTGAACACTTCATAGTCAACTGTCGCCTCAATAGATCGGTTGATGTAGCGGGTAGGGAAGTACTTCGTGTTCCTGTGCATTCTCTGGATGTCTTCAGCAACCTCTTCCTCTATTGTGTGAAGATACACCTTATTCTCATTGTTCCATGCAAGACGCTCGGCAACGCTTGTGCCGAAAGTTCCAGCTCCTGCGATTACTATTTTATTCATTTTCTTTTTCCTCTATGCTCCTGAAGATGTATACTTCATTCTCTTCATTTTTTGAAAGAGTGATGGAAAGTCTCCTGATTTCATCAGCTTGTTTTACAGTTTTCTCATCTAAGAAGAATGATGTTATCGTATAGTTTCTTTCTCCGCAGATTGAAGGAAGAAGAAGATTGATTTTCTCTTGCGCTGAGCTTGCTGCCACAAGACATGCCGTCCTGTCATTGTTGTATACAGCAGTTATCTTCTCATCCCTCTCTCTTTTCAATATCTCAAGACTTCCGAACTGGAAGAGAGCTCTTTTATCCAGATATTCCTCATTGATGCTCTTTATTTTCATGCACTCTTCATTGGAAAGAGAGAGTATGTCATCTTCGGAAAAAAGAGGAAGAGCAGAAGAGAGACTGCTGCTTTTCAGCACTGCCTGAGGGAATGTGGAGATGATGTCATCCGTGTTTTCTGTCATCACAGCCGATGCGCTCTGAATGTAGACAGGTGAGAAATAATCTGCCCTGATCACTATCTCAAGGGATATGAATTTCCTTGAAAGATCATTGAGGAAACTATTGAGCGCTCTGAAATAGTCAAACCTGTCTTTTTCAGAGAGACTGGACAAATCGAGTTCTCTTATGTCCAGTATTATCTGCTCAAGAGAGGCATTCTCAATCAAGGCTGAAATCATGCTGAAGAGACTGTCATATGTCTTCTCATCCCTTATGTCCTGCAAAGAACCGATTCTCCTTGCCTTTGCTGCACTGTCGCTTGAGACTTTCAGGAAAGCAAGAGAGAGCGAGAAAGACAGCTTTGCCTTATGCACGCGCTCTGCGTTTTCCATGAGCCCTGAGGGAAAGCGTGAAGTGTTTATGTACCAGTCTCCGTATGAAAGGCAGTCTTCTTCTCTTGAGCCGTACCAGTAATCAGAAAGACAGAGTCCCTCAAAGGAAAGGTCCTTTGCTTTCTTTATCAGAAGGGAAAGTGTTTTCTCATCTGTTTTCATTCCCTCTGGAGTGTTTGTATAGAGTTTTCTTATCCCGTCTTTCCATCTTCCGCGGAGAATCGCGTTGTACATGAATGACCTGATCCTGTCGTACTCAGATCCTTTTTCCGAGAAGATCAATACAGTCTCAGGAAGTTCCAGCTCGCCATCAAGTGTGAATGATTTGAATATGCATGAAGATACATTCATGCATCTTTCTTTCTTTTCAATGCTTGTAATGCTCTGGTTATACAGCGGAAGAATCATGTAGGATGTCTCATCATCATGCATTCTGATCATCTGGGACTCGAATGCCAGGGTCTGGGACTTTGAGATGTTTCCTTTTTTCTCATCATTTCTGTCTATGTAGGAAAAAGAAGATGCAGGGATATTGAATGAAGAGGAGACAAGCAATGAGACATTCTCTTTCTTGCCGCTGCTGATTATCATCCTCTTGGAAATCGCATCCAGGGACGGAAAGACCGTGTATATTATCTCTGCTTTGATGCCTTCTTTGATTTCTGCCTCGATGACAAGGCTCTCGCTTTCAGTGTCTGCCATGACTGCCTGAGGATAATAATATTTCCTCATTCTCCTGATGCCTGCAGAAAGGCTGTGGCTTATGTAGGAAAACCTGCAGCTTCCATCAAAGATGACAGGCAGTCTTACTTCTTCTGAGTAGCTGTTGTTTCTGTCTGCTTTCTTCAGACTTTCGTTATCGACTTTCTTTCCTGCATAGAGTGTTTTCAAATCTCCGTCCGCTGTGCGGAAAAATGAGTATGTATAATTTCTTGTACTCAGTATGAAAGTACAGTCTTTTGTTACATTAATCATGAATTCATTATATAATACTTTCATGGATATAAGAAGACTTCCTCTCTGGGAAGGCAGAAATGCCACATATATGGCCAACGATTACATAACAGCGGTTATCGAAGATCAGGGTTCGGTGATGCTGGAGCTTTCCTCACAGTCTGTGGGCGGTGCGAGGATCAATGCACTCAGCATGCCTTATTTCAGAGGATTCTCATCCGGGGTCCTTTCTGACGAGAATGCATCATGGTACCAGAACAAGCAGACGCTTTATCAGGCGGGAGGAAGCTATTTCACGTTTCCTTATCCGAGTGAGGATATAATCACGAGCAATAATACATACTGGACTGTCAGAAAGTACGGTACTGAGGAAGAGTATGGCGGGGTATGGTTGCTTTCTGAGATGAAGAGCAGGATGGAATCGTGCCATTACCGTCTTGAACGCCTGGATTTCCTTCTTCCTTCCCATCCTGCCGTCTACAGTGCGATAAAGGCGACAAATCTCTCTCCTGACCAGGCACTTGAGACCTCCCCTTCATTCAACAGCATGCTCTCAGCTCCTTTTTTAGAAACCGGGTGTGTCATTGACAGCAATGCAAGAAGTTTCTCTGCATATCAGAAGGCAAGGAGGGAGCTGGCGAGAAACCGTTATATGGCATCGCTCATCTTTGATGATTTGAAGCATGCTCCGCTTGCAAGCGGGGGAGTCTGCGATGCATCCTATCTTCCGCCTCCCACCGGTACATATGACTATATAATCGGCAAGACAAATGAGAGTCAGGATGTGTCATATCTTCTGATGATGAATCCCAGAACTCAGCAGATGTTCATAAATTTTGCGCTTTCTTCATGTTTTCCGAATGTTGCGATAACGCAGAACTATCTTGGACGTTTCGATTCCCCGTGGGCATTGTGGGATGGCGGGGTAAGCCAGGTATACTCTCTTTCTCTTGGATTCAACTGGGGACCAAAGGGCACCAGAAATCTTACGATACCTCCTCATGACAGCTTTATTTTCTATTTCGCTTCAGCATACTGTCCTTATGATAATCCGAGAATGGGCCTGGGTTATTCTGTAAAGGAAGTGCAGGATGACGGATTCTTCTTCAAAAGGACAAAGAGCAGTCTCTTTGTCCCCTGTGATACAAGATTCAGAATAATGAAGAAGCTTTCTGCTGTCGTTTTCGGCGCCTAGAAGGGCCAGTCGTCCTCAAGGCCGTACCGCGCTGTGAGTGTCTTTATTACCTTCTGAAGGCTATCAGGAACAGGGCATCCGTACTGGCTTCTGAGCATCCTTGCGATGTATTCTTTTTCTCCTGCAGTATATATTCTCTCCTCTCCTGGAGCTTTCCTGCTGTTCCTGAGGTCAGAAAGTATTGCAGAGCTTATTCTTTTGAACACTGCAGTGCCGAGGAAGAATTCAGGGTTTACCGCGATGAAGAAATGCCCGAGAGGATAAGGAATATCCTTGCCATTCTCATCCTTGCCGCCAAGAGCTTTCATGAAAGATCCATCCTGAAGGGCCGCAGAGAGTATTTCCACCACTGTGGCATATCCATAGCCCTTGTAGCCTCCATTTTCTTCTCCAAGCCCTCCAAGAGGTGTGAGCGCGGCCTTGCCGAGAGTCAGGTCCCTGAGAACTCCTTCTGTGTCTGTCCTGGTCTTCCCCTCCTCATCAATGACCCATCCAGGGGGAAGTTCCTTTCCGGCTCTGCCGTATACTTCAATCTTTCCTCTCTGGCTGACGCTGGTTGCACAGTCGAGCACGAACGGGAACGGGTCATTGGTGGGAAGAGCTATTGTAAGAGGATTCGTGCCAAGCATGTTCTCTACCCCGAAAGTGGGGGCAATAGAAGGGCGGGCATTTGTTCCTGTGATTCCTATCATATCCTCATCAGTTGCCATTGTCGCATAATATCCTGCAATGCCGTAATGGTTGCTGTTACGCACGGCAGTCATTGCAATGCCATGCTTTCTGGCTTTCTCGATTGCCATTTTCATGGCCTTGAATGATACCACATGTCCCATGCCGTTGTGCCCGTCAAGCACGCATGTCGTTTCAGTTTCCTTTACAATTTCTATTTCTGTGACAGAATTCATTATCCCTTTGTCGATTCTGTCGATGTAAATCGGCTTGAGTCTTCCGATTCCGTGGCTGTCTATGCCTCTCTTGTCCGATTCAATAAGAACATCTGCAATTATCTCACTGTCCGCCTTCGGAACGCCGGCAGCCATCAGAGCTTCCTTCATGAAGCGCTCAAGACGGTCAAAATCAACAAATACACAGTCCTTATATGCATCAAGGAATTTTTCTTTCTCAGTCATAAAAAACTCTCCTTTTTTTTCAGTATAAAGGAGAGAAGCCATCTTGCAAGGAAAACTCAGTAATAATAGTAGGGCAAATAGGCCGGACTGCTGTCTCCGAAGCGGAAGATCATTGAGAAATAGAAGGATCCGTAGTAGTTGAATTCGGTATCCCTGCTCTCGTATATGCTTGCAATGAAATAATTCACCATTCCTGTCTCTAGAGCCATGCTCTTCCAGTCATCGAAGTAGAAAGAGTAGGAGAGATCCACTCCACCTCCCACTCCTATAGGATAATTCTCATCATCCTTGATTCTCGAAGAGATGAATACTGAAGGGCCCAGTGTGAAATTGATTGCAGACCTGTCGTTTATCCAGTAATCTCCTCCGATTCCGACAATTGCTCCTACAGAAAGATATTCTGCTTTTGGAAGAGAGAATGTTATATCGCTTCTCGTTGCAAGTCCGAGACTGGACTTTCCCCCTGAGATGCTTCCTCCTGCTGTTGTCTTTGTGAATATTCCCATCTCCACATTTCCGGAAATGGTGGAATAGGCTACATCTGCTCCAACTGATGTCATCGTGACTGCAGGAAGAGAGATGACTGATGAGAAAACAAGTAGGATGAGGATAAAAAGTTTTTTCATGATATCACTCCAGCTCAAATAGACCCTTATAGAGATTATAATACAGCCCATGATATTTTAACAGGTCATCATGAGTGCCGCGTTCTATAATCCTGCCGTGCTCCAAAACCATGATTGCGTTGCTGTTTCTTACTGTGCTCAGGCGGTGGGCAATGACAAATACAGTCCTTCCTTCCATCAGGCGGTCCATGGCTTTCTCAATCAGATCCTCTGTCCTTGTGTCGATATTGCTTGTGGCCTCATCAAGAATCAGGACAGGAGGATTCAATATGCTGGCCCTTGCAATGGCTATAAGCTGACGCTGCCCGCTTGATAAATTTGCTCCGTCGTTATGGATCATCGTGTCATACCCCTCCGGAAGACGTGTTATGAAGCTGTGTGCATTTGCAATCTTTGCAGCATTCACCACATCTTCCTCACTTGCATCAGGGCATGCATATCTTATGTTGTCCCTTATTGTCCCGCTGAAGAGATGAGTATCCTGAAGGACCATGGAAAGGGTCTTTCTGAGCGCGCTCTTTTCAATCCTCCTGATATCGATGCCATCGTATGTTATCTCGCCCTCATCTATGTCATAGAAACGGTTTATGAGATTTATGATTGTTGTCTTGCCCGCTCCTGTCGAGCCGACAAATGCTATTTTCTCTCCCGGCTTTGCATAAAGGCTTATGTCATTGAGCACTTTTGTTTTCCTGTCATATGAGAATGAGACATTGTTGAATCTGACATCGCCTTTGAGTTCAATGAGATTTTCTCCGTCCTTGAATGCATAGCATCCTGTGACTTTTTCTGTCTCCTCCATCTTTCCGTCATCCTTTTTAATGACATTCACGAGGCTCACTTTTCCTTCGTTTATCTCACTGATTTCGTCCATGACCTCGAATATCCTCTCGCATCCTGCAAGAGATGAGAGCAGGAAATTCGACTGCTGTGTGAACTGGTTTATAGGTCCTGTGGTCTGGCGCACGAAGACAAGATATGTCGAGAGGCTTCCAATGTCCATCATAGAGCGAAGCGTCATGAAGCCTCCAAGCAGCGCGACAATTGCGTAATTGAAATATGATATGCTCACAACCGCGGGAATCATCGTCAGTGCATAGCCCTGAGCTTTTTCTCCTTCTCTCTCAAGGGCCTTGTTTCTCACGTCAAAGTCCTTGATGCTCTCGCTCTCGTGATTGAATACCTTTATAACCTTTTCTCCTTCAATCATTTCCTGGACAAAGCCGTCAAGATCAGCAAGTTTTTTCTGCTGACGGCTGTAATACAGCTTGCTTCTCTTTCCGCTGTAACGTATGTAGAGGAACATTGCGATATAGCTTAAGAGCACAATGAGGGAGAGTGAGAAGTTGAGGACGAACACTATTATCAGGGTTCCTGTTATCTGCACTCCGCTTTTTATGGTAGATGAGAAGCTGTTGTTGAGAGCATCGGAAATTGTGTCTATGTCGTTTGTGAAATAGCTCATTATGTCTCCGCTCTGATGAGAATCGAAATACTTGAGCGGAAGAGTCTCGATATGGGCAAAAAGATCATTTCTTATATCAAATACGACTTTCTGGGCAAGTCTTGCCATGATCTGGGAGTAGAGCAGGGCAGAAATTGCTCCGCAGGCAAATATTGATCCTGTAATAATTACCCCTCTCACCAGACTTTGCCAGCTTCCTGTTTCCAAAAGGGAGTTAACGATGGGCTTTATCATATATGTGCCCATGATGTTGCACACATCGCTTATGATTACAAGGATGGCCACAAGTGCAAGCAGACCCTTGTAGTGTCCAAGATATGAAAAGAGTTTTTTCAGTGTGTAGCGGAGGTTCTTTGCACGCTTGACTGAGTATATCCTAGCCATTGAAACCTCCCTTCAGCTGCGATGAGTATATCTCGCGGTAGATGGATGAGTTCCTTATAAGCTCATCATGTCTGCCGATATCTGCAATCTTTCCGTTATCAAGGACCACAATCATGTCTGAATTCATTACAGTAGAGATTCTCTGTGAGATGAAGATCTTTGTAGCATCCTCTATCTGCTTCAGATTTGCCCTTATAGTCATTTCTGTCTTCGTGTCCACTGCAGAAAGAGAATCATCAAAGATTATGATGCGTGGATTCTTTATAAGGGCTCTGGCAATGGCAAGTCGCTGCTTCTGTCCCCCTGATACATTGACTCCTCCCTGTTCAAGGTCAGTTGAGAGAGCCTCAGGAAAACCCATCACGAAAGAGTATGCATCAGCTTTCTTAAGCGCATTTATTATCTCTTCATCACTGGCATCCATCTTTCCCCAGCGTATATTGTCCCTTATGGTTCCGGAAAAGAGAGTGTTCTTCTGCAGGACTGTAACGATGTTTTCCCTTAGTGCTGTGATATCATATTCCCTGATATCCAGTCCGCCTATCTTTATTGATCCCCTGCTGACATCATAAAGCCTGCTTATAAGCTGCACGAGAGTGCTCTTGCCGCTTCCTGTCTGGCCGAGAATGCCTACAGTGCTTCCTTCTTCTATTTTTAGATTGATATCTGAAAGAGTGTATTCCTTTGCGCTTTCTGAGTATTTGAAATAGACATCTTCAAACTCAATGTCATATCTTTTAATGTCCTTTACAGCATCTTGCCTGTTCTTTATTGTGCTTTCTTCCTTCAGCACTTCCATTATTCTGTGGCTTGATGTGAGACTTCTTGAAAGAAGCAGGAAGACATTTGAGAACATGACAAGGGAGTTCAGCACCTGCAATACATAGCTTAAAAAGCCGGTCAGTGCGCCTACAGTGAGACTTCCTGAGAGTATCATCCGGCCTCCAAAGAGCATTATCATCACGATTGTGATATACATCACGCTCTGGAATGCAGGGAGGTTGAGAACTGCAATGCGTGTAGTGTTGACCGTTATGTCGCGAAGCTTGTCATTAGCAGCATAGAATTTCTTCTTCTCCTCATCTTCAGTGACAAAGGCCTTTACTGTCCTTATGGCCCTCAGATTCTCCTCAACGACCTCATTCAGCTTGTCAAGCGCTTTCTGCGTTATCTCATACCGCGGTGCTATTGTCTTTATTATGAAGAAGAGCATGATGGCAAGGGCAGGTGCTACCACAAGGAATATAAGCGCAAGGTCATCGTTCATCTGGAATGAGAAGAAGATGCCAAGAAAGAGCATTACCGGGCTTCTGACAAGAGGCCTGAGTCCTCCGATTATCGCGTTCTGGATTATTGTTGCATCACTTGTGAGTCTTGTAATCAGGCTTCCAGAAGAGAACCTGTCTATGTTCGAAAATGAGAAACTCTGTATCCTTCTGTATTCTGCTTCTCTGATGTTGGCACCAAGCCCGTACGCAGCGCGCGATGAAAACCGTGCGTAGGTGAGGCCTGTAAACAGGGCAAGGAGAGCACAGATTATCATCAGCAGTCCGTCTTTAAGCATGAATGAGACATCAGCTTTGGCAACTCCGTCATCAATAAGCGATGCCATGAGCATAGGGATTACAAGCTCAAAGCATGTTTCGATGAAGATCAGGAAAATTGCAATGTATAAATCTTTTCTGTATTTCCCGAGATAGGAGAAAATATATCTAAGATCTCTCATTTTTTTTGTTAATTTGTACCCAATTTCTCTTTATGTCAAGAAAGACTTGAATATATTGGGCTTTTCTGTTAAATTTTCAAAGCACATGGAGTCGTACCCAAGTGGCCTAAGGGAACGGTCTGCAAAACCGTCTTTCAGCGGTTCGAATCCGCTCGACTCCTATAGAGCTCCTCTTATGGAGCTTTTTTTATCAGAAAGGTTTCCAGAACTTTATTCCCATTCCAAAACGCATGTAAAGAGCAAGTGCCCATAAAGCAAAGAGGAAGATTATAAGAGCCCAGTCAGCTGCTTTCAGCTTCTTTGCTGAGTACCATGTTCTTTTCCTGCTTCTTCCAAAGCCCCTGAGTGCCATTGCATTTGAAATTGTGTCGATCTTGTCTAGGGAGAACATGACGAGAGGAGCAAGTGCAGATGCAACCCCCTTCGCTCTTTTTATCGGGCCCACGTTAGACGAGAGATCAACTCCGCGTGCCATCTGCGCATTGGAGATATGAGTGTATTCCTTTATCACATCAGGCAGGTATCTTAAGGAAAGGGAAGTGGCATAGCTAATCTTGTAGCTTATTCCAAGGCGGTTGATGCTTGACGCGAATTCTCCCGGATGCGTTGTGGATATGAACATGAGCGCAAGAGGAAATAGTATAAGGTATTTGCAAGTGACAATCAGAAGATACCATAGAGTCTCTAGCGTGAGAGAGTAGAAAAAAGTCTCAGGCCCTAAAAGCACTGTTCTTGTCGCCATGTAGATAGTTCCCTGATTAGGGGAAAAGAGATAGATGAATATATCGTTTGTGATTGTCATCACTGACATCAGGATTAGATATGGCCTGAATATCTTCAAAGGAATCTTTGTAAGGCACACCAGAGTCCACGAGAGGACAAGCATGACAGACAGAATCCTCAAATCGAATGTCGTGAAGCTTACAAATGCTCCAAAGAATATATAGATGAATTTTGTCAGCCCGCTGAGACTGTGTATCCTGGATTCAAGAGGAATGTACGAGAGCCCGAATTTTATTTTTCTCTCGCCCTCATCATATTTCTTCTTTTTCTTCTTGACCCTGTCGACTCTTATGTTGTCCGGTATCTCGATCTGAGGGACACGGTCAAAGAGGTTCTTCTCTCTTTCCTTTTTCTCACTTTCGATGAATGCGCGTATGAATGCATTCTCATCAAGTCCGGCATTCTTTGCAAGGCTGAAAAGTGAAGTCTCTTTCAAGCTTGCTCTCTTTAATACATCCTCATCAGAGAATACAGCGCTTGTATCATCATCCTTTATAAGTCTTGATGAGGAGAGGACTATTGAACGTGGAGTGTATTCAAGAGCAAGATGCATGTCATGTGTTACGAATATTATTGCAAGATTAAGTCTCTTGGAAAGCGCGGTGATGAATTCCATCATCATCGTGTAATGATGGTAATCCTGCCCCGCAGTAGGCTCATCAAGAATCAGGACTTCAGGCTTCATTACAAGAATGGATGCAATGGTGACTCTCTTTTTCTGCCCGTATGAAAGAGAGGACACAGGCCAGTTTGCCTTTTTTTCAAGGCCGCAGAGAGTAAGCACTGATGACACTGTATTCTTGACATCATCTTCTTCAACTCCTCTTGTCCTGAGTCCGAATGCCACTTCATCAAAGACCTTCGTCTGACTGATCATATGGTTTGGATTCTGCATCACATAGCCTATGATGCTGCTTTTCTGGCTGATGGAGTAGGCTGTTATGTTCTTGCCTTTATAAAGGATCCTTCCTTTATCCGGCTTGTATATTCCCATGAGAATCGAGCTTAAAGTGCTCTTTCCCGCTCCGTTGTTGCCAAGAATCGAGAGCATCTCTCCTTCATGGATCTTGAATGAGATGTCAGAGACTGCATTCTTTATTCCGTCATATGAGTATGATATATTCTCAACTTCAAGAAGAACCGGCCTTTCTTCTTTTTCCTCTTTTTCCCTGTTTTCCTCAAACCATGCTTTCACTTTTTCCCTGTAGCAGGATGGATTAATGGAGCTGAGGGATTCAACGCACTCATTTTCAAGAGCACATCCTGCCCTGTTCATGGCTTCAAGATAAAGGGGATATCTTATGCCGTTTTCCTTTAAAAGACTGCTTTTGAGAAGATCGTTCATGCTGCCGTTATAGACAATCTCTCCTGAGACAATCATCACAGCGCGGTCAATATGCATCTCAAGTACATCTTCAAGACGGTGTTCTATTATTATGACAGTCTTTCCTGTTTTCTCATGAATCTCATCAATGAGACGGATGGTCTTCTTTCCTGTTGCCGGATCGAGATTTGCAAGGGGCTCATCGAAAAGAAGGACATTGTTCTCTTCAACAAGGACACCTGCAAGGCTTACTCTCTGCTTCTGTCCTCCAGAGAGATCCTGAGGAGAAGATGAGGCGTAGTCCTGCATGGACACAAGAGAAAGAGCCTCCATTGTTTTTTCCTCCATCTCATCCTTTTTCTTTCTCATGTTCTCAAGAGCAAAGGCAACGTCCTCAGAAACAGTAAGGCCGACAAACTGGCTGTCAGTATCCTGGAGCACAGTGCCGACCTTTTCATTGATTTTATAGATGTCGTTTTTCAGGACATCAAGACCTTCAACAGTAACTGATCCCTCACATTTTCCTTCAATTGCGTGAGGAATCAGTCCGTTGATAACGTTTCCCAGCGTTGATTTACCGCTTCCTGAAGGTCCGAGAATGAGAACTTTCTCCCCATCTTCAATCTTCAGGTTTATATTCTTAAGTACTGGTTTCTTAAGCCCTTTATAGGTAAATGAAAAGCTGGAAAACTCAATCATCATCACTCCTCGAGGTTCTGACCAGCCTTGTATCTGGATGCAATGAGGAACATGAGTGCTGTTCCGATTACTCCGATACATACTGTGTTTGTGAATGCTGTGATCAGCTGCTGTGTGATGACCTTTGAAAGAGGCTCGCTCATGAAAAGATAATCAAGGATTGCTGAGATTAGATATCCGATGAAGTTTGCCACAAAGCTGAGACCTATGAAAAGCACAATTTCCTTTACTTCAAATACTCCATCCTCAACTTTTTTCTTTGTGATGATTGGGAAAAGTCCAATCATTACGCCGACAAGCCCGCTTCCAAGTGCCCATGTCCACCATACTGAGCCATAGCACATGTCTGTGATAAAGTGTCCGATCATTCCTACAAGGAATCCTACGACAGGTCCGAAGATTGCAGCCCAGAGTGCCAGGACTGCCATTGCCGGCTTGAGATATGTGTTTGCAAATACTGGAATGCTCAGCAGTCCTCCAAGGCCATAAAGAGCAGCTCCGATTGCCACAAGCACAACAAACTTTACCGGTGAAAGATTAGATGTCTTCTGCATTTTTCTCTCCTCTACTTTTTTTAACTGTTATATGCCATCCTTCTCCTGTACCGATGTGGTAGTGAGAAGAAAAAGATCCCTGATTCAGTGCAACTGCAAGATTAAGCAGGCTGTTGATGTATAAAAGCGGCTTTCCCAGCGCTGCTTCCGTAAAGTTCTTGCATAGTCTCAGTGTTGTCTGGAACACGATGCAGTCAGCATTGGCTATGCTTACAAGCAGGCTGTCTCCATAGCAGATACCCTCTTCATCAAGAAGGCTTTTGGGAATGTTTGTCCAAAGAGATCCATATCTTGTGTCGAGTATGTCGATGTTGCCGATTATGCTATCAGCTTTTTTCTGAGCAGGCTGGACTGAAAGGCATACCACATCCTTCTTATCCAGTTTTGCTCCGACCTGTTCAAAGCTTATTGTTCCGCTTGCAAGTCTTGCTGCTGTGTATGCATATACATCGCGTCCATGGAATGTGTAGCTCTGCTGGCTGTTCTTGAGCCTGTTTGTTGCCTCGCTGATTTCCCTGACTTCCTTTATTCCTATGCTCTGGACAACATGTGTCAGTGTGCCGTTGTCCGGGGTTATGATATAGTGCCCGCTTTCAGTGAGGGCCACCACGCTCTTCCTGGAGCTTCCCACTCCAGGATCGACAACGCAGACAAAGCATGTGCCCTGTTTCCAGTAAGTGAGCGCCTGTATGAGGCGGTAGCTGGCTTCCCATATGTTGAACTGGGGTATGTCATGAGTGAGATCCTCAATCCTGAGGCTCTCATCAACATCATCTGCAACAGCATGCATTGCAGATACCGCACCGTCAGAAAGTCCGAAATCTGACAAGAAAACAACGCATTTTCTGGGAGTAATATATTCAGTTTTCACCATTTGAGTATAATTAATGAGAATTTGTTTTTCAATATTATCGCTACATATGCTATCCTTGAAAAAGGAGAATTATATGGACGATCTTGAAAGAAGAGCACTTGAATACCACAGCAATCCTGTTGCAGGCAAGACAGCGATAAAGACCACAAAGGAATGCAGAACAAGCGAGGACCTTTCGCTTGCATATACCCCGGGTGTAGCAAAGCCAGTGCTTAAAATAGAGCAGGAGGAGGATGATTCGTACCTTTATACCAACAAAGGGAATCTTGTTGCCGTGATATCCAACGGAACGGCTATTTTAGGACTGGGAGACAGAGGAGCTCTGGCTTCAAAGCCGGTCATGGAGGGGAAGGCAGTTCTCTTCAAGCGCTTTGCCGACATCGATGTCTTCGATATCGAGATAAACGAGAAGGATCCGGACAAGCTTATTGAAATAATCTCATCCCTTGAGCCTACATTCGGAGGCATAAACCTTGAGGACATCAAGGGCCCTGAGTGCTTTAAAATAGAAAGAGAACTTATAAAGAGAATGAATATTCCTGTGTTCCATGATGATCAGCACGGAACTGCGATAATAGCATCTGCGGGGCTCATGAATGCATGCGAGATTGCATCAAAGAAGCTTTCTGAAATACGTGTTGTCGTAAGCGGGGCAGGGGCGGCCGGGATATCATGTGCCCGCATGTTCGTCTCCCTTGGTGTGAAGAAGGAGAATCTCATAATGCTTGACAGCCGTGGAGTAATCAGCACAGAGCGAGATGATCTGAGCGCTGAGAAGAGAGAATTTGCAGCAAAGAGCAGGGCAAGGACACTCAAGGATGCTGTAAAGGATGCAGATGTCTTCATGGGACTCAGCAAGCCGGATGTTCTTACTCCCGAGATGCTTCTTTCAATGGCCGCATCTCCGATTGTCTTTGCAATGGCTAATCCTGATCCTGAAATAAGGTATGAAACTGCAGTTAAAACCAGAAGTGATGTGATAATGGCAACGGGAAGGAGCGATTATCCGAATCAGATAAACAATGTTCTGGGTTTCCCTTTCATCTTCCGCGGTGCACTGGATACTAGAAGCACAGCAATTACGGAGAACATGAAAAAGGCTGCGGCATTCGCACTGGCCCGCCTTGCAAAGGAAGATGTTCCCGAAGAGGTTGTGAAAGCATACGGAGGCTCTCATTTCTCATTTGGCAGGGATTATATCGTCCCAAAGCCTTTTGACCCGCGTGTAATTGAATATGAGGCTGTTTCTGTTGCGAAAGCCGCGATGGAGGACGGGGTGGCAAGAAGGAAAATAGAGGATCTTGAGGAGTACAGGCTCTCTCTCAGAGAGAGGATGAGGAAGGCCTTGTCATAAAAGGCCTTCAAGCTCCTTTTTCGCATTCTCCAGAGTAGAATTGTACTGTTTGTCCAGAGCCTCGAGGTTTTTCTTTATTATCTCGAGGCATTCTTTGTCATCCTCGAGTGAAAGGTGTATGCTTCGCCCTGTTTTTTCTCTTATCTCATCTTCTTTCTCTCGGAGCATGCCTTCAAGCTGCCCTTCAAGTTTCTCAACAAGATCTTTCTTATGAACTGGATACTGCTTTAAAAAAGCTGTGATCTTTGAGATGAATTCAACTGCCTCTTTTGAAAATGAGATGGATGCAAGCTTTATAAGCCTCTCATAGCGGTCATCAGCAACTTCCATAGAAGGAAGGGACAGCGCTGTAAGAATGTATGCTTTGCTGTATTTCCTGACGCTTTCTCTGTCCATGGAAGAAAGCTCTTCAAGCTTTTCATCATCAGATGTATCTGCACTCATGTATGAGCCGATCTGCCTTCTTATTTTCTCTTCTTCTTCCTTTTTCTCAAATTCTTCTTTGTCAAATGCTATGTCTTTTGTTTTTTCAAGCGCTATTTCAAGCGCACTTCTTATCTTTCCCATAAAAGGAAATATAACATCACAAGAGGCGAATGAAAAGCTATGGAAAAGAGAAAGAATACCTTCTTTCTATGCTGTTGTCCTCTGCCCTGTGCACCTCAATCTCAAAAAGGGAGTTCTTCTCATCAAGGGTGAAGACAGACCAGCATCCGTTGCTGTTTGCTAAAATAGGATAGTTGTCCTCGACATTTGAGGGGAATATGAAGTGAGCAACGCTTTCTGAGATTTCTATGACATCATCGCCGCTATGATGATGGCCTGAAAGGTATACAGAATTCCCGCATTTTTCAAGAATCCTTAAAATCCTTGCTTTCTCTTCCGTATCTTCAACGACCATAGCTCCCATGCTCTGGTCGCCTGCATTTGACAAAATGGGAATGTGAGAGAGAAAGACAGAGTACTGAGCATCATTGACTTCAACAGCCTTTTCAAGCTCGTCAAGCTGAGAAGAGGAGAAGACCCTGTATGCAGAGTTTAATATATAGAAAGCCGTGTTGCTGATTTTAAAAGCATAATAGAAGCTTTGGTTCTCCCTGTATCCGGCTACCTCATCTAGGTATGATTCTGTCTGCTCCCATGAAAGAGAGTCTGTCTCATGATTGCCAAGAACATAAAAAACAGGAAGATCATACGTGTTCTTCTCTTCAAGAGCTCTGAAGAATGATAGTAGGGCTTTTCTTCCAGAGCTTTCAGAAAGAGAGCAGACGATATCTCCTAAAAGAACAATCGCATCAGCATCCTCCATCTCATGCTTCATCTCTTTAAGGGACTCTTCATAATGCGTGATTCTGTCTTTCTTAGCATCTGCATGCACATCTGAGATCACGAGGATTTTGATTCTTCCATCATTATTCCTGTCCTCGTAGCTTTCTTTGATTATAAAAGCATCCTCTGGCACTATTATCTTGTTTTCAATCAGATCAAGAGAGCAGGAGACCAGGATCAAGAGGAGCAGATACAGAATTGCTTTTCTCATATGTCACCCCAGAGGTAGGAAAGAGATACAGATGCATATATTTCCTTCACAACATCATTTGAGAACCAGTCGGAAACTGAGAAGAACGCATATGACGCTATTTTCCAGCTACCAAATGTGAAGGATGCATCAAGACCCGCATGTGCTATGATCTGGAAGACCCTGCTGGCCTTCTCGCTTGTCGAGATGAATGCACCTATTGAGAGAAAACCGAAATCAAGTCCTGCCTCGGCTCTAAAATATGGAAGAAGCGAGACAGTTGTCGCACCGCTCATGCCTTTCATGAAAAACTGAGAAGAGCCTAAGCCTATGTCTATGTCCGTGTAGATGTATTTTAGGTAATCGAAATCAAATGAAAGGAGGAAATACTCTCCGCTTTCTGCAGCATCGTATTCTCTGTTCATCTTGAAATAGGAGCCAATAGTGAAGGCAAAGATTTTATTTGCTCTCAATTCTTCTTCGATGTTGATTTCAAAGCAGCTGGCTTTTTTCTGGCTGTAGAGGATGTCAAAGCCGGATGCATTCATATGAATGAAGAAAGAAGGGGAGAGCTTCTCGCTGTAAGAGAGCGCTCCTCCTGCGCCGATCTCGGATGAGAACAGAAGAGGAGTAGAGACAGCAAATGAGAGAATTAAAAGAAACAATCTTCTTGCTTTCATTGAGAAAAGAACTCCTTTGATGTATCTTACACTTGATGAGCCAGGATGTAATCTTTTTTTTCGATATTTTTGGAACAATCATATTCGCCATAACAGGCGCTGTCAAAGGAATAAGGAACCGTCTGGACCTCCTGGGGGTTCTGTTTTTCTCTGTGACTGTAGGATGCGGAGGAGGAATGCTGAGAGATGTCTTAATCGGAAGCACTCCTGTAGCTGCCTTCAACAACAGCGCATATTTCATCGTGTGCATAATATCAGGACTCATCTGTTTCCTCCTCTCACCCCACACGATAGGATCCTGGCCGATAATAATATATCTTGACGCGCTCGGGCTCGGGGTATTTACAGCTATAGGGGTTGCCAAGGCGGCAAGTCTTGGAGTGGGACCAGTTGGAATGGTCATGAGCGGCATGTTCACGGCAGTCGGAGGAGGAATGCTACGTGATGTGTTCAGCAAGGAGATTCCCATGGTGTTCACTTCTGATTTCTATGCCACTGCAACAATAGCGGGATCCATAATATACGTGCTTCTGTATTACTATGCACCCATTTCTGCGAATATGATGCTGTTTATAACAGCCATATTCACATTCACAATGAGGATCATGGGATATGAACTGCGACTGAAGCTTCCAGTTGCGAAAATGAAGGGAGAGAAGAAAAAATGAAAGAGGAGAAGCTGTATTACAGTGCTCCGTATCTGAGAAGCACAGAAGCTGAGATTGTAAAAATTGATGGCAATCATGTCTTCTTTGATAAGACAGTCTTCTATCCTGAGGGAGGAGGGCAGAGAGGGGATTCTGGCAGTTTTGATGGCCTCAAGATAACAGACACAGTAAAGATTGACGGACGCTCTGCACATGTATTTCTGGACACATCATCCCTTTATGTCGGGAAAAAGGGCTGTCTCTCACTTGACTGGGAGAACAGATATATGGCAATGCAGATGCACTCAGCGCAGCATCTCATCTCAGCAGTGCTTAATAATTCTTTTGGCATCAGGACTCTTGCAGTGCATCTTTCTGACGGCTTTGTGACAATCGAGACAGACAGAGAGATTATCAGCGAGGAAGAAATAGAAAAAGTAGAGGATGAATGTGCATCCATAATCCGTGAAGGAAGGAAAATCTTCAGAAAAGAGATGAGCCGTGAGAAAGCATCAGAATATCCGATCAGAAGATCCATAAAGGTGGATGGGGATGATATATCCCTTGTTTTCATAGATGGTGTGGATGTTGTCCCGTGCGGTGGGGTGCATGTGGCATCTACTTGTGAAATCAAGGAAATCAGCTATGACAAAAGCGAGATCATAAGAAATCATGTGAGGCTCTACTTTTTCGTCTCTGAAAAAGCAGTGTCAATGCGCCGTGCAGAGCACTCTGTGATAAAGAGCCTTTGCTCAATACTTTCATCGCCGCTGGAGAAGCTCGTTTATGAAAGCGAGAGAAGAAGGGATGAGGCAGAAGCGATGAAGAAAACAATAAAGAGTCTTGAAAGCAGGCTTGCCCTTTCTGATCTTGAAAGCAATAGGGGAAAGAAGATTATATACACACCTCTTGACCTTGACTGTTTTATTAATCATCTTGAGAAGAGTGATGATGAGTTTTTCATCATAAACGGTGAGAGATTCATCTATAAGGGAAGAGATGAAGTCTTTTTAACCCTGAAAAGCAGAGGAGTCCTCAAAGGCGGAGGAAAAAACGGGTTTTATCAGGGGAAGGTGATTGACCTGAAAGAGCTCTCTTTTCTGGAAAAAGATTTATGAGCAGTGATAAAAAACGAAAACCTATGAGCAGGCGTCGCCTTGCTTTCTATATAATACTGGGATGCATTCCCCTTGTTCTTGCTTTTTTCCTCTTCCGAGGTGCGATGAGTTACATAGGCGAGAAGACATTTCAGCATTACATTTCGATCTTCAATGATCATTTTGGAATATTCGCACTTGCATTTTATATCTGGATAACAGACACATTCATCCTGCCTCTTTCTCCGATGTTCGCATTCCCGATGCTTGTGCAGTACGGGCCGTTTAAGGCTATCCTTGCATCCAGTGCCGCAAGCGCACTGGGAGGAATAAGCGCGTATTATATCGGCCGTCTGCTTGTAAAGATTCCTCTTATCAGCAGATCTGCAGTGAAAGCGCATGAGAAATGGGGTGCTACAATAGATAAATACGGAGTGGGCTTTGTTCTCATCGCATCAATATTCCCGCTGCCTTTTTCTGCAATATGCATGGCAGCAGGTGTCATGAAGCTGCCACAGCGCCAGGTTGCGCTTGTCAGCCTGACACGTGTTGTGAGAATGGTGATCTATTATTTTATCTTCGCTTCCTGACAGATCATCTCTGTCCGTCTTGCAGCATCCCCTGTGTAACGCGATGCATCAAGGGCTTCAAGGATTTCCTCTTTCCCCATGTATTTCCTGATCTCAGCATTCTCTGCAAGACGGTCCTTGAGGTCATTTTCCATTCCTTTTGCGATGCTGTCCCATGCCTTAAGGGATTCTTCTCTGATTATCTCATGCATCTTCTGGCGGTCAGCACCTTTTTTCCCCAGTCTCATCAGCAGCCGCTCTGTCGCGCTGAATATTCCATAGTTTTTCAAAAGGCGGTTTATCGCCTCTTCGTGGATGTTCATGCCCCTGACAATCCTTATTTCGGTTTCAAGCATCTCATCGAGCGCGATGAAGGCCTCAGGAATATATATTCTCCTGTTCGCGCTGTCGTCAAGCGAGCGCTCGAGTATCGTGCTAGTGGCGTTGTTCCATGCGGTTGAATAAGAAGAGGATACTATGCGGGCAAGGCTGTCTATTTTCTCACTGTTTATAGGATTTCTCTTGAACGGCATTGCAGAAGAGCCGACCTGCTTCTTTCCAAAAGGTTCTGAGAACTCACCGATTACCGGGGATTGGAGTATCCTGAAATCCTGAGAGAACTTGTAGAGCGTTGCACTGATGTTTGAAAGCACTTCTGTCATCCTCAAATCCTGCTTCCTGGTGTAGATCTGCGTAGAGCATGTGAATGTTTTCAGTCCAAGCTCATCAAATGCTTTTTTCTCAAAGTCTACAGCGCTTTCTCCTAGCAGCTCCACATACGATGCTGCTGTTCCCACCGCTCCTTTGAATCCTTTTGCCCTGATTGTGTTTGAAAAATGAACAAGCTCATCATAGTCATCAACTAGATCCTGGAGTGTCTGAGAAAGGCGGTAGCCGACTGTTGTAATCTCCGCTGGCTGGATATGGGTGAAGGCCATTGCGGGCATGTCTTTATATTCCATAGCCTTGTTTCTAAGCTCTTCTATAAGGGATGAAAGCTTTTTCCTTATTATCTCAAGGGCTTCTTTGTATCTTATGATGTCCGCATTGTCCAGCGCATCCATGCTTGTTGCCCCAAGGTGTATTATTCCGCCAGCCTTAGGACACTGCTCTGCATACGTCCTTATTTCTGCCATAAGGTCATGATGTATCTCGTTTTCTATCTCGCTTGCTCTTTTGATATCTACATCGTCCTTGTGTTCAATTAGCTCATCAAGCTGCTCCTTGCTTACTAGGCCATATTCGCTTTCAGCTTTTGCAAGAGCAATCCAGATTCTCCTGAGCAGTTTTCTCTTGTGCTCTTCAGAAAAAACCTTCTTCATCTCCTCAGATCCGTATCTCCATGTAAGTGGGCTGATAAAAGTATCGTGGTCGTACATCATTCCTCCTGGTAGATATAGAAAGTGAAGCTTTCGCCTTCCTTGATTTTGTACATGTCCTTTTCAAGCGGCCAGCTGAGCCATGAATCATCGCCGCCGACTCCTGAAGTGTCTTTTGCAATTGTGAGGACAACCTTGGTCTTCGCGCCAAGCTCATGCATGTGATAAGCACTCTCTATTTCTTCTTCCGTATATGGGAGAAGAGAAAATGCCATGTCGTTTTCAGCCTCGAAAACAAGGCCTGAGAGGTTTATTCTCTTACTCTTCATTCTCCAGCCTGAGCTCTGCGGCACATGATAGCTTTCCATTGCATCAAAAGCATCTATGTCCCAGAGAGAGAAGAGAGATCCCTCTTTTCTGTCTCTCTCATTAGCCTCTGGTCCGAGCCCAAGATATTTTCCTTTCCTGAAGGATTCATCAAGGATGAATGTCATTCCAAAGAGAGGAACATAGCGCTCAGGACCATTATATGTCAGAGTGCATTTGATGAAATCTTTCTTGAATTCATAGTGTGCGTTTATGTTTTTCCGGCTGATTGGCATTATATGGTACGAGTCAACATCAGAAAACCTCAGCCTGGCATTGTTATTCTCATATCTTGCTCTCTTTCCCTCTGCAAGAAGAGGCGCAAATTCGAATGAGAGACTGCTTCCCTTGTCGTTATCGACAGGTGCGCGGTAGAGGGAGAAATACGGGAGGTATTTGAGTGCTTCTCTTCCTTTTGCCCTTATTGAGATTATCTGGCCTTTTGTGCGGTCGAACAGGGCATTGTAGTTCTTGCCCTCAAAGCCGTAATTGACATCTCCTGATATTGCCGCAGCGTTCTCAGACATAAGAACTGTCCTGGCAATGTGATAATATTCCCCATGCGCGACAGTGTGCCCTTTTTCTGCCCAGGAAGTGTCTTCTTTCAGCTTCATCAGAAGGCGGATTGAGTAAGAAACATCTTCTTTTCCCTTATAAGGATTTGAGAAAACTGTTTTCTCTGATGGTGCAAGAGCAAGATTTATCTTCTTTCCTTTTATTTTCCTGCCTTCTTCAAGGTATTCAAGCTCACATTCGAACTCAGAGAGGTCGGTAAAGAGATAGCGGTTTATCACTTCTATCTTCTCTTTATCTATGTTTATCTCTGCATTCTGATAGGCATACTTGACTTCCCTCATCTTTGCTGTCTCTTTCCTGTCTGCATAGACGATGCCGTTAGCACAGAATGTGAAATCCGAAGGCCTGTCATAATAGTCTCCGCCATAGAGCTTCTTTCCGTCATCATTGAGGCTCTGGTCAATGAAATCCCAGATAAAGCCCCCCTGATAGGATGAATCGCTTCTCTCAAGGCGGATATATTCCATCAGCCCTCCGTTGCTGTTTCCCATCGAGTGGGAATACTCGCACATGATGAAGGGTTTGCTCCTGTCTTTCTCAAGGAATGCTTTTATTCCGCTTACCCTTGTGTACATCTGGCTCTCGACATCACTTGTTCCGTTGTATCTTCTGTCGTGGAATATTCCCTCATAATGCACAGGAAGAGGGGAGAGGGAGTGATAGTAATCATGAGCGCTCTGAAGGGTTTTTCCTCCGAAAGACTCGTTTCCAATGGACCACATGATGATGCTCACATGATTCTTGAATGCCTCATAGTTGGCTTTCTGCCTGTCAAGGACTGCTTCATAAAATAGAGGGTTGTCATCCGGCAGGGTGTTCTTGTCAGGAGCAACCTTTCCCATTTTCTGCCATGTTCCGTGAGTCTCCAAATTCGCCTCGGCAATCAGATAGATTCCATACTCATCACAAAGATCATAGAGTTCTTTCCTGTTCGGATAATGGCTTGTGCGTAGGGCGTTTATATTGTTCCTCTTCATTATGAGGATATCTTTTTTCATGTCCTCGTATGTGATTGCTCTTCCTGTCTTTTCATTCCATTCGTGCCTGTTGACTCCATGGAACACGATTCTCTTGCCGTTTAATTTAAGGATTCCGTTTTCTATCTTCACATCCTTGAATCCGGCTTTTATATCCACGCTCTCTATTTCTTTGCCGTCGCAAGACAAGGCAGACACCTTGAGAGTGTAGAGAGCCGGATTTTCTGCAGACCAGAGAAGGGGATTCTCAATAGAAATTTCTGCACATTTTTCCCCTTCGGCAGAGCTTTTCCCGCATTCAAGTCTTACACGCTCAGCTTTTGTCTTTACAGAGACTTTCACAGTGCCTTTTCTGTATCCTTTTTCAAGAATGCACTCGACTTTCACATCCTCAATGTATCCATCTGGATGCAGAACTATCTCTGCAGGGCGGAATATGCCTGAGAGCCTCCAAAAATCCTGATCTTCAAGCCATGATGCGCTTGTGTTCTTGAAGACAAGGACAGCAATCCTGTTCACTCCTTCTTCAAGCTGTGATGATATATCAAAATGATGGGCAGAGAATGTATCCTCGCTGTAGCCGGAGAACACTCCGTTTACATAGAGACTGTATGCTTTTTCAACACCATAGAAGGTGATAATTGCGTTTTCTGCAGTTTTGATGCTGATATCCTTGAAATAGACTGCAACAGGGCAGATTCTGCTTACCTCTGGAGGCGTGAGGGCCTCTTTGCCGTCCCATGGATACTGCGTGTTGACATACTGCATCTGTCCGTATCCGTTGAGCTCAAGGACAGATGGAGTCTCTATTTCAGGAAGAGCGGATACATCATAATCCTTTTCCAGACATCTCTCGTCAAAGACACTGATGCTTTCAAAGTATCTGATCTTCCATTTGCCATCCAGGCTTATATGCTCTGTTCTTTCTCCATAAGCATCAAACAGGGCACTGTGCGGTGCCCTGTTGACTGAAAAGATTTCAGGATTCTTTATATAGCTTTCTTCTCTCATGTTATCTTTCTATAAGCTGGTTCCTCTCAGGACCGACAGAGACGTATGTGATATGAGTTCCAAGAAGCTTCTCAATATGGAGAACATAGTTTCTCGCATTCTCCGGAAGCTCCTCAAATGTCCTGCATCCTGTTGTGTCTGCCATCCAGCCCGGGAGTGTCTCGTAAACCGGCTTTGCTCTTTCCTGCATCCTTGTCTCAGGAAGGTAGTTGTAATACTGGCCGTCAATCATATAGCCTGTGCAGATCTTGATCTCCTTGAATGAGTCGAGCACATCAAGCTTTGTGAGGGCAAGATCCGTAACTCCGTTCATATAGCATGAAAAGTCAGCGCTCACTGCATCAAACCAGCCGCATCGGCGCGGTCTGCCTGTAGTGACTCCATACTCATGTCCTATGTCCCTGAGTTTCTTTCCGTCCTCATCAAAGAGCTCTGCAGGATATGGGCCGCCGCCTACGCTTGTTGTATAGGCCTTGACTACACCGAAGACTCTGTTGATAGCCCTTGGAGGAATTCCTGCACCGTTGCATGCGCCCGATACTGTCGGATTGCTGCTTGTTGTGTATGGGAAGATTCCCCAGTCGTTGTCTCTCATTATTCCGAGCTGGCCTTCAAGAAGGACATTTTTTCCGCTTTCAACTGCATCGCGCACAACCGGGACCGTGTCGATGATGTGGTCTCCGAATTCCTTTCTCCAGGATGCACAGAGGGCCATGAGGTCTTCAAGCTTGTATAAAGGAAGGCCATAGTACTCAAGTTCCCTGTTCTTTTTCGCAAGTAGTGCCTTGAGTCTCATCTCAAGGTATTGCTCATCAAGAAGATCCACAGCCCTTATTCCGATTCTTGCAGCCTTGTCTGTATAGCATGGACCGACTCCACGCTTTGTCGTTCCGATCTTCTGGCTGTCGCTTCTCTTCAGTTCCTCAGCTCCGTCAAGATCCTGATGGTAGGGCATAATCAGGTGAGCCCTTTCGTCAATGAATATGTTGTCAAGCTCAAGTGAGCTCTTTTTCCTGATTTCCTCAAGTTCTGCGTGCATGGTGTTGAGGTTGACAACAGTTCCTGCAGATACAATGTTCATGGTCTCCGGATTGAAGATCCCGCTTGGAAGGATATGAAGGCCGAACTTGCCATATTCGTTTATCACAGTGTGTCCTGCGTTATCCCCTCCCTGATATCTGATCACGATATCGGCATTCTGTGCGAGAAAGTCGACAATTCTTCCTTTTCCCTCATCGCCATACTGTATTCCGACAACTGCATTTACATTAGTTTTCATACAAAGAGTTTCCTCCCTTCCTTGCTCATTCTGTCGAACATCTCTTTTTCAAGTCTTTCCTGCTCGTCAATGTCATCTGCATCCCAGGGATATTTAATCCACATATCCTCAATCTCCAGAGCCGGATAATACCTCTTTATCTCTGGCGGGAATTCCACATCCTTCTGCTTCAGTTTGTTATGGAGGACAAGAACAGCTATCTCTTCCGGGTTGTAGCTCAAAAGCTCACCGACACAGTATGCAAGAGTTGCTCTTGTATCATCGACCTCATCAATAAGGAGCACCTTCTTTCCCTTAAGCTGTACCTGGACCTCATCAATCCACTGGATCTTTGTCGGATGCTCACGGTGCTTGTGATCGATGCCGTAGTAGGAAATTCCGACCGCATATATAGGGCGGTTGATGAATGTCTTTATTATCCTTGCCGGTATGAAGCCTCCGCTTCCGATTGCGACAATGACATCCGGATCAAAGCCGGAATCCTTTATCTGCTGGGCAAGCTTCTTTATGAGCTTGTGGACTGTGTTGTAGGAAACATATAGTTTTTCTTCTGCCATCTTTCTCTCCTTATTTGACGGGGTACATTTCTGCAATATATGGTAATGTTCTGTATTTTTCTTTGTAATCGAGACCGTAGCCGACAACCCAGACATCCGGGATTGTGAATCCCATGTACTGGATGTCCACATGTGCCTTATGACGCTCCGGCTTGTCAAGGAATACTGCAGTCTCTATGCTCTTCACACCTCTTGATTTGAAAAGCTCGATAAGATAGGAAAGCGTGTTGCCGCTGTCAAGGATATCCTCTACAATCAGGACCCTCTTTCCCATCAGGCTCTCTCTGGTGTCCATAAGCATTCTGACCTCGCCCTGCTGGCTTCCATTGTTGCCGTATGATGATATGGCAATGAATTCAACAACATGAGGGATATCCAGCTTTCTTACAAGATCAGATAAAAATATGAAGGAGCCCTTAAGCACTCCGACAAGTACAAGCGGCTCCTTCTCATCTTTATATTTACGGTTGATTAATCCTGCTATCTCAGTTACGCGTCTGCTGATTGTGTCTGCATCAATTAAAACCTGCTTAAAATCCTCTGTAAGAGGCGGCAGTGCAAGGGATGAACTCATCGATTTCTCCTATAGAAAAGATATTATCTGAAATGGATAATTAAGAAAAGACTTTTTGGTTGACATATCCGTTATATGGGTAATATCGTTAAGTAAATTAACGGACTGGAGATCCGCTTGGATGACTGAAATAGACATACTGGAGAAGATGCTTTTATCCAGATTCTTTGAGCAGAAGGTTGAAAAGCTGTTCAAGGATGGTGTTTTTTATGGAACAACGCACCTGAATATAGGGCAGGAGGCCAGCCATACAGGGCTTGCTGCAGCCCTTGATGATAAAGACTGGATAGTCCCGACTCACCGCTGCCACGGCTTCAATGTGGCCAGAGGAAGCAATATAAGGAAGATGTTCAGCGAACTCTTCGGCTCAAAAGACGGGCTTTGCAAGGGGCTTGGGGGCTCCATGCATATGAGCGATGTGAGCACATGCAATGCGGGAAGCAGTGCAATTGTAGGCTCTTCTGTTCCTCTTGCAACCGGTATCGCCTTCGCTCTTGATAAAAAAGGCAAGGACAATATTGCAGTTGCTATTTTCGGAGACGGTGCAACAAGCCGCGGTGCCGTGCATGAGAGCATGAACATAGCATCAGTATGGAATATTCCTGTTCTGTTCTATCTTGAAAACAACCACTATGGCATGAGCGCTTCAAGCAGCCGCATGCTCAGCACTTCTGATATGAGAAAACGTGCTGATGCATATTCAATGAGATATTTCAGGGCAGATGGAAATGATGTGCTTGATGTCATTGAGAAAGTGAAAAGTGCAAGAGAGTATATTCTTGCAGCCAGAAAGCCGGCATTTGTCGAGGTTGAGACATACAGGCTGTGCGGGCACAGCAAGAGTGACAGGTGCATCTACCGCAGCCGCGAGGAAGAGGAGGAGTGGAGGAAAAAAGATCCGATTTCCCGCTATGAGAAATATCTTGTAGAAAATAATTTTGCATCAGATGAGGATATATCTCTACTGAGGGCCAATGTCAGGGCAGAAGTCGATAAAGCCTATATGGATGCATATAGGATGCGTGGCTTGTCTTTGAGCCTGAAGGAGGCTGAGGATCTTGTATTCTCACCTTCCGCTGTTCAGGACTGCCAGAGCGGGAAAACGCACTCTTCAACATACAGAAATGCAATTTATGAGGCCCTTGATGAAATCCTTTCTGAGGACAATGATGCCTATCTGATCGGAGAGGATATCGGGTTATATGGCGGATGCTTTGCAGTGACAAGGGATCTTTACAGCAGGCATCCGGGGAAAGTGCTTGAAACTCCTGTCAGCGAGGAAGGCTTTACTTCCCTTGCAGTAGGAGCTGCCATGATGAATCTTCATCCGATTGTGGAGATAATGTATGCGGATTTCTCCACGCTTGCATCGGACAGCCTTATAAACCACGCTGCAAAGACGTATTTCATGTCTGCCGGCCAGCTTTCTGTTCCTCTTGTCTACCGCGCTCCGATTGGAAGCGGCACAGGGCATGGAAGCCAGCATACTGCCAATATCGAGGCCATGTTCTTGAACACGCCGGGGCTGATTGTAGTTGCCCCGTCTGATCCTTTCAGCGCAAAGGCTCTTTTAAAAAGCGCTGTGCGTGAGAATAATCCGGTTCTGTTCTTTGAGCATAAGGGGCTTTATGACACAGAAGGGCAGGCAGGAGATGCCAATACATTCCTTCCTCTTAAGAAGGCCTTCGTCTCAGGCTGCGGAAAGGACATGCTTCTTATTTCCTACAGCCATGCCTATCAGACATCGCTTGAAGCCACACAGTCTTTCTCAGACAGGATCACGTACATTGACCTTGCTACGATAAGCCCGCTTGATGAGGAGACCATAATCAGAGAGGCCGGGAAGTTTGAGAAGATTATGATAGTCCAGGACACTCCATTCTCCGGTTCTGTAGGCGCAACTGTTGCCGCAATGATATCGCGGCATTTTGCTGGCAAGAGAATAGAGATAGTCAGCGCACTGGATATGCCGATACCTTTTGCAAAAAGTCTTGAGAATGCGGTTGTCCCTGTAAAGGAAAGAGTGAGAATCAAGGCCGCATCTCTTCTTTCTGCCCTTTAACTTTTTTCTCAATCTTTCTATAATCTTCCATGTTTAACCTCAAGGAGAAGTTATGGATATTGATGTAAAGAAATTACATCCTTTGGAAGTAAAGGTGCTTCGTCATGTCTCTCTAGGTGAGACTTTTGACAATAAGAGAATAATAAGTGAGCTTGGATATAATGTCGGACAGTGCAATCAGGCTTTTTCCTGGTTGCTTCAGAAGAATCTGATAAAGGAAGATTCCAGAGTCAGGAAGACATTATATGAAATAACAGATTACGGAAGGCAGTGCGAGAAGAGCGGACTTCCTGTAGAAAGGATTTTCAACTATCTCAAGGAAAACGGTCCTCATACTCTTCCTGAGATCACAGAGGCGCTCGGCCTTGAGAACAGTGATACTGGCTCATCTTTTGGAGCCCTGCAGCAGAAGAAGGCTGCTCACATGAATGCCGAGAGGAAGGCAGAGCTTCTTACAGATCAGATGCCTTCTGAAATCGTTGCTCAGCACAGCCTGCTGGAAAGAGCCTTGGTATCTGAGCTTGATGAGAGCACGCTTTCAGCTGATGAGAAGAAAGCAATCAGTCAGATGGCCAAGAAAAGAGGTGCCTCCACTTCTCCTTTCAAACTTTCTGAAAGGGAGGAGATAACATATTCAATGACTGACGAGGGATCTGCGGTAAAACAGATGATTCTGGATGCGAATATAACAGGAGAGGAGCTTGGACAGCTTACTCATGAGATGCTTGTCTCAGGAAGCTGGAAGAGTGGCACTTTCCGCCCATATGGCGTAGACGGACCTGTCAGCAAGCTTATCCCTGGAAGAAAGAATCCGTATGCGGATTATCTTTCATGGGTAAAGGACAAGCTGATTGCCCTTGGCTTTGAGGAGTTTGACGGACCGCTTGTTGAGAACGAGTTCTGGAACGGAGATGCTCTATTCATGCCTCAGTTCCATTCTGCCCGCGATATCCACGATGTCTATTATGTCAAGGAGCCTAGGCACGCAAAGGAGATTGAGATGCCATGGCTTGAGCAGGTTGCAAGGACCCATGAGGATGGATGGAACACAGGAAGCCGCGGCTGGGGCTACAAGTTCGATCACGAGTTCACAAGGCGTCAGGTATTGAGAAGCCAGGGTACCGTGCTTTCTGCCCATCAGCTGACAAAGGCGAAGGTTCCCGGCAAGTATTTCGGCATTGTGCGCTGTTTCCGCTATGATCAGGTCGATGCTACTCACGGAGCTGATTTCTATCAGACAGAGGGAATCGTGCTTGGAGAAGATGTCAACCTTAAGAACCTTCTTGGACTGTTGAAGATGTTTGCAGAAGAGATCGCGGGTGCTGAGGAAGTGAAGTATGTTCCCGGCTATTTCCCGTTCACAGAGCCGAGCATCGAGGTTCATATCAAGCATCCTAAGCTCGGATGGTTCGAGCTTGGTGGAGCCGGAATCTTCCGTCCGGAGGTCACAAAGGCTCTTGGTGTGGATGTTCCTGTCCTTGCATGGGGACTTGGAATTGACAGAATGGCCTTGATGCATCTTGGTCTTGATGATATCCGTGAGCTCTTTACTCCGGATATAGACAGCGTAAGAGTCAGGAGGGGAAAATAATGCCTAAGATTGAAGTTAATGAGAACATGTTCTTTTCTCTTCTTGGCAAGAGAATGAGTGATGATGAGCTGGTGGATATCTTCCCGGTTGCCAAAGCAGAGCTTGATGGCCATGACGGGGATACAATCAAGATTGAGCTCAATGACACGAACAGACCTGACTTATGGTCTGCAAGCGGGGTTGCAAGAGCGCTTTCTACCTATGAAAGCGGAAAAATAAGGAAGTATTCTTTCTTCAGCACTGCAGAAAAAAGCCTGGACAGTGCAGGGCGAGAAGTGATTGATGATGAGTCAGCACTCGGAATCAGGGATTATTCAATCGGGTTTGCAGCAGCTACAGAGACTCCGATAAGCGAGGAAGTCCTGCTTTCTCTCATCCAGAGCCAGGAGAAGATATGTTTCAATTTCGGAAGGAAGAGGAAGACAATCGCACTTGGAATCTACCGCTCTGATCTGATAAAGTACCCTGTGCACTATAAGGCAGTGGATCCTGATGATACAAAGTTCATTCCTCTTGGAATGGACAGGATGATGAGCTTGAGAGAAATATGCTCAGAGCATCCGAAGGGAAAGGAATACGGGCACATCGTGTCATCATTTGACAAATTCCCTTATCTTTATGATGACAATGGGGATACTCTTTCATTCCCTCCTGTAATCAACTCAGCAAGAATCGGAGCAGTTGAGGTAGGAGACAGGAATCTCTTTGTAGAGCTTTCCGGTCCGATTCTCGATGATCTAATTCTTGCATCTTCAATCCTTGCCTGCGACATGAGCGACATGGGCTTTGAGATCCTTCCGGTGAAAGTCAGATTTGCCAGAGATACAAAGTATGGAAAGGAGATTACAGTTCCATATTATTTCCAGAGCACTCAGAAATGTTCAGTCAAGGCTGTTGAGAAGAAGCTTGGAATGCCTCTGTCTGCCGAGCAGTGCAGAAAAGCACTTGAGAGAATGGGTGTTGAGTGCGATATCTGCGCTGATGAGATTACAATCAGATGTCCTGAATACAGAAATGATTTCCTTCATGAGGTCGATGTCATCGAGGACATAATGATTGGTCATGGACTGATGAATTTCACTCCTGTAATGCCTAAGGATTTCACAGTGGGAAGACTGAGCAAGGCAGAGGAGATATCAAGAAAGGTGAAGGACCTGCTTGTCGGCCTTGGATACCAGGAGATGATTTACAATTATCTCGGGAGCCGCAAGGAATACATTGACAGAATGCATGTAAGTGATGAGAAGGCTGTGTTCATCATGAATCCGATGAGCGAGAACTACGAAGTGGTGCGCCCTTCCATTCTTCCTTCACTTCTTGAAAGCGAGAGCATGAGTGCGCACGCAGTCTATCCTCATAACATATTTGAGGTCGGAAAGATCTGTATACGCGACAATGAGGACAACAGCGGAACGGTCACAAAGAACACTCTCGGATTCTCTTCATCAAACAATCTTGTAGGCTACAATGATGCTTCAAGTGTCGTATCGACTCTTATGTTCTTCCTAGGAAAGGAATACAGGCTTGAAAGCCTTACAGATGATCCGCGCTTTATTGCAGGACGAGGAGCAAAGATAATCGTGGGAGGAAAGGAAGTAGGATGCTTTGGAGAGATTCATCCGGAGGTTCTCACCTCATGGGGCGTTGAGATGCCTGTTGTGGCATGTGAGATATATCTTGATGACATTCTCTGATAGATGATTCACGCATTGTAAGGCTGCACCTGAAAGGGTGCAGTTTTTTCAAAGCAGGACTTCTGCATAGACAGCGCGTGCGTCATTTCCGCTGAGAGCAAGTGTGAAGCTCCTTACAGGGAGTACTGATTTTGAGTAAAGGAAGTCCATGCGCTCATATACGCTGCCGTTTTCCCTTGTGATTCCGCTGTCAGTTTCAGGAGAGTAATGTGTCTTGAGATATACATCCTCAAAGCCGTTTTCCTCAAAGAAGCTGGAGTTCTCAAAATCATGGGCACTGCGGTAGCTGTAGCCTGTTATTGCATTCCAGTCAGCTGAGGATGGCTGGGAAGAAGAGAAGGCAACAATCACATCCTCTGCGCTTATGCTGAGAGCGCTGAGTATTTCAGTATCGCCAGCGAGGGATGAAAAATATTCATCTGCCTCGTTTTCTTCAGGAAGGCCTTTGAAAGTGTTTGCTGCTGCAATCTCAAGATATTCTTCATCATTTACTTTGAAAACAGCAGAATCCTTGTCCATTGCATACAAATCCGTTCGGTAGATTATGAGAGCATCCTCAAGGAGAACAGAGTCCTTTTCAATTCTTTTGCTCAGAGCCACAAGATCGCTCCTTTCCCCTGTTGCAACTAGAAAATCATAGCTGTAGGCTCTTATTGAACCGGCTATCCTTTCTATATCCGGATTCTCAAGAGGAATGAACAGGATTGATATGGCATTGCACCTTGTGTCTATCTTATCCCTTGTCCTGAGAGGTCTGTAGTTGTGCGGGATTTCTATGCTTCCAACATCTTCAGGGTATTCATATACCGCATTCTCTTCCATCCATAGAATGTGAGCCTGTCTTTCTTCCTCGAGAACAGAAAATCTTGTTTCCTCAAGATTCTCATAAAATGGCAGATTGATGTTCTTCTCAGCATCGCTTACTCTCATTACAGAGCAGGAAGAAAGAAGAATTATAGTCAGGAAAAGAGCTGTGATTTTCCTCATTTTATCTCAAGAAGGCTCCTGTATCTGTCAATTTCTCCCTCCTCATATCTGCAGACAGGAGGAAAGAATGAAAGGCCATCATCACTCTTTCTTGGAATCACATGGATATGCAGATGCGGAATTTCCTGTCCGCTTGCACTTGAATTGTTTATAATCACATTCGTTCCTTCTGCCATCAGATTTCTCCTCATGGCACTGTCAATCTTCTTGACGACAGAGAACATATGGGCAATGAGCTCTTCCGGTGCCTCGCTTATGGTCGGATACACTTTCTTTGATATCACGAGAGTGTGTCCTTTTGCCCTCGGATTGATGTCAAGAATGGCAAGGACAGCATCATCCTCATAGACTTTTTTGCTCGGAATGTCTCCGTTTATAATCATTTCAAATACTGTGGGCATACACTTTCACCTCTGTTTTACATAAGCATAGCAGAGCGAGTGAATAATTGCAAAGAAATTACTTGCATAAAGACAATAAAATCTATATCATGGCTGATGGTGATTTTCTTATCGTTATTTCACATCCAGTAATGAGATAAGGAAAAAACATTAAACCTAGCAGACACTATTTTGAGAGGATTTGATATATGATGAATGACCTTCTGGGCATGAGAAATATCGGAATCAGTGCCCATATTGACTCAGGTAAGACAACACTCAGTGAGCGTATTCTTTACTACTGCAACAAGATTCATGCCATCCATGAAGTAAGAGGAAAGGATGGTGTAGGTGCGACAATGGACTCCATGGAGCTCGAAAGAGAGAGGGGAATCACAATTGCATCAGCAGCAACAAACGTAAACTGGAAAGGCCATGAAATTAACATCATCGATACTCCGGGTCACGTTGACTTCACAATTGAGGTTGAGCGCTCCCTCAGAGTTCTTGATGGCGCTATTCTTGTACTCTGCTCAGTCGGAGGCGTACAGTCCCAGTCAATCACTGTTGACCGTCAGATGAAGAGATATCATGTTCCACGCATCGCATTCGTCAACAAGTGTGACAGAACAGGAGCAAATCCATACAGGGTCAAGGACCAGCTTTGCGAGAAGCTCGGACTCAATGCAGTTTTGATGCAGATCCCAATCGGGCTTGAGGACAGGCTTCAGGGTGTGGTTGACCTTGTTGAGATGAAGGCTTACTACTTTGACCAGGGACCGAATCAGGATCAGCTGAGAGTCGAGGAGATTCCTTCTGAGCTTCTTGATGAGGCGCAGGCAAAGAGAGAGGAGATGCTTGATGCTGTTTCCATGTGCTCTGATGAGCTTATGGAGGCTATGCTTGAGGATACAGTGACAACTGACATGATCAAGAAGGCTGTCAGAAAGGGTACAATCAATCTTGAGCTCTGCCCAGTTTTCATGGGTTCAGCTTACAAGAACAAGGGTATCCAGCCGCTTCTTGATGCTGTTATCGATTACCTTCCTAACCCGACAGAAGTCGAGAACAAGGCTCTTGATCTTGACAACAACGAGAAGGAAGTCATTCTTGAGTCAGATTCTTCCAAGCCGACAGTAATTCTTGCTTTCAAGCTTGAGGACGGTCAGTTCGGACAGCTTACATATATCCGTGTATACCAGGGAAAGATCAAGAAGGGTGACACTCTTTACAACACAAGAACAAAGAAGAAGTTCAATGTCGGAAGACTTATCAAGATGCATGCCAGCGAGATGGAAGATATCTCAGAGTGCGGATGCGGAGAGATTGCAGCCCTTTTTGGTATTGACTGTGCAAGCGGTGATACTTTCTGTGATCCAAGCCTCAACTACTCAATGACAAGCATGTATGTTCCTAATCCTGTTATATCCCTTGCAATCAAGCCGGTTGACAAGAAGGCAGCGGACAACATGGCGAAGGCTCTCAATAGATTCACTAAGGAAGACCCGACATTCCAGACATATGTTGATCCGGAAAGCAACCAGACAATCATCAGGGGAATGGGAGAGCTCCATCTTGATGTTTACATTGAGAGGATGAAGAGAGAGTACAAGGCAGAGGTAGAGGTCGGCAAGCCTGAGGTAGCATACAGAGAGGCCATCACACAGAGAGCTGACTTTAACTATACTCACAAGAAGCAGACAGGTGGATCTGGTCAGTATGCACGTGTTGCAGGATACATTGAACCGCTTGAGCAGGCTGAGGGTGATGAGCAGCCGAAGGACTACGAGTTCGTTGATGAGATCAAGGGTGGCGCTATTCCTACAGAGTACATCCCGTCCTGTGACAAGGGCTTCCAGAGTGCAATGAAGAAAGGCACTCAGGTCGGCTTCCCTGTAATCGGAGTAAGAGTTGTCATCAATGATGGTGCATGGCACCCTGTTGACTCTTCAGATATGGCATTCCAGACTGCCGCAATCGGAGCATTCCGTGAGGCATTTGAGAAAGCAAAGCCTGCAATCCTTGAGCCTATAATGAAGGTTGAGGTCGAGGGCCCGAGCGAGTTCCAGGGAAACATCTTCGGATCAATCAACCAGAGAAGAGGCATGATTGTCTCCAGCACAGAAGACAACAATGCATGTAAGGTAATTGCTGAGGTACCGCTTTCAGAGATGTTCGGTTACTCAACAGTGCTCAGAAGCCTCACTCAGGGTAAGGCTGAGTTCACTATGGAGGTTGCAAAATACGGCCGCGTTCCGATGAGCGTCTCTGAGGAGCTCAAGAAGGCTTACCAGGAAAAGAAAAAGAATGAGGCAAAGAAATAATAATTTCTTTCCGATACTTTCAGGGCAGGAGAAAATCCTGCCTTGTTTTTTTCTCTTTTTCCCTTGTTTTTGAAATTCCGCATGCTATAATTAGTAAAAACATCACAGGAGGCAAATAAAATGGACATCAAAGAATTAAACAGTGTCAGCCCGTTACGTGTTTTTGAGGAGTCCATCAATGGAGGACTCGGAAAAGGCAATCTGGGGGTGATTGTATCACGTCATGGTGTTGGTAAGACTGCATGTCTTGTTCATCTTGCAACAGATAAGCTCTTCAAGGGCGAAAGCGTAATTCACGTATCTTTCAGCGGAAACGTTGAGCATGTCATAAACTGGTATAAGGAAGTATTCAAGGAGATTGCGGAACTGTCCAGTCTCGATGATGCAACTCTTGTCTACAACTCAATTCTCGCAAACCGCGTTGTCATGAATTTCTCTCAGGATCAGGTGCCTGTGAAGAAAGTTCTTCAGAGCCTTGAGAGCCTGATTAATCAGGGAAGCTTCAAAGCAGATGCAGTTCTCTTTGACGGTTATAAGCTCACAACAGCTGATGAGGATGATATTTTAGAAATCAAGGAATTTGCAAAGAAGATGAACCTTGAAGTATGGTTCAGTGTATCTCCGCAGCGCCCTGATGTAGTTTATGATGAATATGGTGTTCCTAATACAATCTTGAAGTATTATGACTTGATCGATGTCCTTGTAGCTCTGCGCTATGATGAGAAGATAGATAAGGTTGTCATGACTGTTGTGCGCTCTCATCATGAGAACGTTCCAAAGCCGATGAAGGTCAATCTGGACCCGAGGACAATGCTTATTTCCAAGTAATGCTGGCCGCCATCTGGCGGCTTTTCTTATGAAGCCGGTACTGATTAAAAGCATATGCACAGGAGAAGAGCGTCTTGCCGTCCAGATGGAGGATGGCAGGATCAAGGAAGTGTGTGTGGTCAGAAACAGAAAGGAACTCTTAAAAGAGCTTGAGGCACTTGGCTTTGAGGAAAAAGACCTGAAGATTGAGTTCTAATCTTCCTTGCTGCTTTCAATCCTCTCTTTTTCTCCCCATTCTGCAATTTTATCAAGAACAGGTGCAAGCGAGAGCCCTTTTTCAGTTAGCGAGTATTCCACATGAGGAGGAATGCTTGAAAGTACAGTCCTTTCAACAAGGCCGTCTTTTTCCATCTGTTTGAGTATGTTTGTGAGTGTGGCAGAAGATACATTCTCAACAAAATGCAGAATGTCGTTGTACCTGACGCTTTCAAACTCAAGAAGAGTATAAAGGACAGAGAGCTTGAAGCGGCTGTCCACAAGATTCAAAAAATATCCGAAACCGGTGGCAGCAAGAACATTTTCCTTTATTTTCCCTCTCATATCCTCTCCTTATACAGATCCTTTGGTGAGAGTAATTCTACATCAAATGCATTGAAATCAAAACCATTTAATGAGAAGAAAGCTTTTTTATGCGTGCATTTTATTCCCTCTGCTTCTTCACTCGTCATCTTCCCGTCATTTGTACGTATGAATGTGAGAGTGTATTCCCCATTTTTGAAGAAAGATGAGTTGAAAATAATACCATCATCGTCGAATATTCCGCTTTCATCTGCCATGTATGTTCTCTTGAAGTAAGAGTTCAGCGCTCTGCTTATCATTCTGTCAGTGAAAATGCTTAGCTCCCTTTCAACATGAAGCTCAAAAAACTCTTTTTCTGAAAGCTCGGAAATCTCATCAAGGTATGGATAGATATAAGAGTAGTAGAAAGCAACAGCGCCATCTTTTATGCAGTAATATCTGCTTTTTCTGTTTCCTATCTTGTTTATCGGATTTATTTTCTCAATCAGTCCTTCACCAAGCAGGACAGAAAGCTGCTTGTCCAGCAGTCCGTTGTTTTCCTGATAAAGAGAAGGAAGAAGATCCGAGTATGTTTTATACTCTGAGCCGAGCTCTGAAAGGATATCATATGCATAGCTTCTTTTTCCTATGTTCTTTGTAATCTCATAAAGCATGTAAGGGTGAACCGGACTTGATTTATTAATGAAAATGTTCCTTATGTTCTTTTTTAAGGATTCTTCCTCGTTAATAAGCATATTTACATAAGGTAATGAACCGAAAACGGAATAGAAAATCAATTTATCTTTTGAATTCAATTTGCTGTAAAATGCTTCGCTCTCGCTGTATTCAAATGCAGGAAGGGCAATGCATTTGTCCAAATGCCTGGAGGAATAAAGATCATTATAGAAATCAAGGCTTGCTGTTGTGAGTATTATCTTTGTGTTCTCACCTCTTTCCTTAAGCATTCTCTTTATCTCATCTTCCTGCTTTCTGATGTTCTCAATCTCTTCTATGACGAATATCGTTTTCTCCTCTCTTTCATTAAAAAGAGAAAAGAGGGAGAAAAGAGAGGATGCTTTTTCAACAGAAACAAGCCTGTCTGCCTTTTCTGCAAAAGCAAGAAGATTCTTTTCATATGCGCTTTCTTTTGCTGTAAGGATAATGATTTTTTCCTTTCTCTTTTTAAGTGCATTTCTCAAGAGTGTGCTTTTCCCGCTCTTGAAGAATCCGTAGATGAGTATTGCATCATTGTTTTCAATTATCTTCTCACATTCCCTGTCAATCTTTCTTGATATATACATATATTCCTTTCCCTGCTAAATATGATATATTCTAGCACGTTTAGAGTGTATTGATGAAAATTGTTATAGTTGTTCTTATAGTTCTTCTGATTATTTTTTCTGCTGTGCTTGCATCCTGTGAGTATTTTCTGCGTTTTGCTCTTGGAAGGAACAACAGCTTTGAAGAAAAAAACGAGCTGGATCAGGATAACATCTTCTCCAGCAGCGAAGCAAAGCAGATTATGAAAGAGGGGAAAAAGTTCCTGGAAACTGAATGCGAGAGCATCAGCATAAAAAGCTTTGACAACCTTAGGCTCAGCGCTTATTTGAATGAAAGCGGTAAAAGCGACTATTACCTTATAACTCTTCATGGTTTTCATGGCAGTGCGGATAATAACGCACCTGTTTTTCTGGAAGCTTATGAAAGGGGATTCAATATACTTGTTCCTCATATGAGATCTCATGGAGAAAGTGAAGGCAAATGGATAACCATGGGTCGTGATGAGGCTGAGGATGTCCTTGCCTGGATTGAGTATATAAAGGAAAGAAACGAGAATGCGAAGATAATAGTCTATGGGGTATCAATGGGCTCTGCCACGACGCTGATCTTATCCGGAAAAGAAAGTGAGAGCACTGTTGCATACATAGCTGACTGCGGCTATTCAAGCCTTTATGAAGAATACTTTCATGAGGCAAAAGAGATGTTTGGCCTCCCTTCTTTCTTTGTAAGGATCATCAACTTATGGTCAAGAATAAGAATCGGACTTGATTTTTCTGCTGTAAATCCTTCAGAAAGCGTGAGGAGCAATACTAAGCCTCTTTTGATAATCCATGGGGATGAGGATGACTTTGTTCCGACCTGGATGTGCTACAAGATTTATGAGAATGCAGGAGGGGACAAAGAGCTTCTTGTTGTTCCTGAAGCCGGACACGGAGAGAGCATGTTCGTGATGGAGGATTATAATGATTATATTTTCTCCTGGCTTGAGAAACATGGGATTGAGATTTAGTAATAAGAATTAACTAAATGCTTAAGTGGTTGTAATTTAAAGAAATATTTTATTTTTTGATTATCTTTTCCATATAGGCTACAGAATAGTATCTGCCGTTCTTGAGCCCGCAGCTGTCCATTATGCCCTTGATTCTGTATCCCATTTTCTGATGGAACTCGATGCTTCCCCAGCCGGGGTATGTGACAAGAGCATACAGGTTTCTGATATCCGTGCTCTCAAGTTCCTTTTCAAGTTCTTTGTAGAGCATTTTCCCTGTACCGAGGCCTGTTGATGATTTATCGACATAGATTGTGACTTCAGCACTGATTCTATATGCAGGTCGATCAATGAATGAATGTGCATACGCATAGCCACTTACAATGCCGTCAGAGAGCGCAACAAGATAAGGGTAGTTTTTACTTATCTCGCAATACCTTCTCTCCATTTCGCTCTTGCTTGGAGTTTCAAATTCAAACGATATGGCAGTATTCTCGACATAATAGGAGTAGATTTCTCTGATCCTGTCAATGTCCTCTGGCAGGGCTTTTCGTATGCTAAGCATTGAGCATTGCCTTATATATGCAATCGTTTACAAAAGGAATTGAGCGGGATGACAGTTCTTCCTCAATCTCTGCGCTTCCTGCACCCGGCTGTATCACAGCACATGATATCTTTCTTGTGCATTCTTTCAGCAGCATGATTCCCTTTGCCGGATTGATGCAGAAAACAAGGACATCAATGTCTTTATCAAACTCGTTTATGCTGCTGTGCTCCTTTCCAACTGCAAATGTATCATAGCCAAGCCTTATTAGTTCTTTCTTTATTTTGAAAGCATACTTCTCTTCGTTTATTGTGTCTCCAAGGACAACGTATGTCTTTTTGCCAAGCGCATCTTTTATATTCATATATTCCCTCAGTTGTTAATCAGCATCACACAGGAGGCTTCAATTGCTTCTCCCCGTCCAAGCGAGTCAAGAGCCTCGTTAGTCTTGGCCTTCACAGAGATCCTTGATGTTTCGATATCAAGAAGAACAGAGAGATTCTCCCTCACCTTGTCAATGTAAGGACGCAGTCTCGTTTTCTCAAGAATCACTGTGCAGTCAAGATTGACAATATCCGGCTTTGTCTCTTCAAGAGCTTTTTTCAGGAGAGCAGATGAAGAAATGTCTTTATACTGATCATCAGATGGTGGGAAATGTGAGCCGATATCTCCAAGTGCAAATGCCCCGTAAAGTGCATCTATTATTGCATGAAGCAACACATCTCCGTCACTGTGAGCATCTTCTCCTGTATCGGATGGAATCCTGACTCCGCCAATCATGAGATCTCTTCCTTCTTTCAGACGGTGTATGTCCCAGCCCTGGCCGATTCTCATTTCCCATCCTCCTTTATGCCATACAAGAGCTCTCTCATGCGGCGGGAAGCATTCCTGCTTTTCTTTGCTTCTTCCAAAAACAGAGCATATTCAGCGCTCTGCTTCTCTGCATCAGGAATATCTGATGAATATGTTATCTTCTTATTGCTCTCATCGCCTTTTATGACAGTGCATCTGTAGCCTGCTGAGACAAACACCTCAGCATCATCGCTTGCATCCGTGCCCTCATACTTCTCATATGCATTCACAATCTCCTCAAAGAGGAAAACCTGCGGAGTCTGAACCCTTATAAGCTGTTTCCTGTCAACATTTTCACAGATGAGGTTGTTATCTGACAGCCTCTTTACGCTGTCTGTGATGCGCAGGGCAGGAACTGCACCTCCTGCGACGCTTGCATTCGCAAGAGCACGGATTATCATATCGGGTGTGACGAAGGGCCGTGCACCGTCATGGATTGCCACATAGCTGATAGGAAGGTCCAGAGACGAAAGCCTGGAAAGAGCATTCTTTATGCTCAGGAATCTTGTCTTTCCTCCTTCCACAATCAGAAAGGGAAGGCTGTTCACCTCTCCAAGGTCCTCAAGAGCAAGATATGTCTCTTCCATCATCCCCTCAGGGCATGTGACCACAACTGCAGCAAGACCGGGGATTTCAAAAAATGGCTCAGCGGCCCTGTATAGGACAGTGTGCCCGTCAATTTTCAGAAACTCTTTCTTCACGTTAAATGATGAAGATGAATTGAAGCGCTCGCTTTTTCCTGCGGCTGTAATTATGACTGCAAAAGGAGGTATGCTCATTTAATCTTTTCCAGGCGTTTGAATATAGTGCGTTTTGCCTGCTCCGTGTCCATTCCTAACACAAAACATGTTTCATCGACAAGATGCGTGAGAGCATTTTCATAAAGCCTTCTTTCCTGTACAGGCAGATCCCTTGTCTTCTGTCTGTTGTAGAGGATGTTCACTATTGTCGCGACATTTGAGATTGTGCCGCTTTTGAGCATCTGTGCCTGAATGACCTGGCGGGCCTTCCAGTCTGAGACCGAGAGATCCTTTTTTTCTGAAAGCATGGACAAAGCCGCCTCTGTATCCTTCTTCGTGGAGAGCTTTCTCAGTCCCATGTCAGTTGCTGTTGCCACTGGAAGCAGGATATTCATATCTAGACTTGGTATGGCTATAACGTAATACTTTCTGGCTTCTCCCTGGATAACCTGCTCTTGTATATCGCTAATGACTCCGACGCCACTTGTCGGATAGACAACCCTTTCGCCTATCAGGAAACCTTTGCGGTCTTTGTCTCTCATCTGTCAATATTTTACCACATCCTGGTGAAAAGGAAAGAAAATAAAACCATTTGACTCTTTAAAATTCTCATTCTTCATTTATAATTGGATTCATGAAGAACGACAGATACACAGGAATCCTTATGCACCCGGTCAGCTTCCCCAGTCCGTATGCAATAGGCGATATAGGGGATGCTTCTTACCGTTTCATCGATGTGATGAATGAGAACAAAGTCAGTCTATGGCAGGTGTTGCCGCTTGGGCCGACAGGATATGGAGACAGCCCTTATGCATCACGCTCTACATTCGCAGGAAACGAGCTCCTGATTGATCTCAAGAGGCTTTATCTTGATGGATATCTTGAACTTGAGGACATCATGACAGAGCCGGTGGTCACTGAGCGGGTTGATTACGGAAGGGCAAAAGAAATAAAGATGCCTCTTCTCAGAAAGGCCGCATCTGTCTTTCTGAAGACTGAGAAAAACAACAGCAGGTACAAGGCATTCTGCAACGAGCATTCATACTGGCTTGAAGATTATGCACTCTATCAGAGCCTGTGTGACAGATATAATGACTCAAGATGGTTTTCCATCTGGCCTGAGGATTTGAGAATTAGAAAGAAAAGCGCCCTTGATAAAGCGAAAGCTGAGCTCAAGGATGAGATGGACATATGGTGCGTCCTGCAGTATTTCTTCTTCTCTCAGTGGGAAAGCCTGAAGGAGTATGCAAATGAAAAGGGAGTAAGAATAATAGGGGACATACCGATTTTCGTTGCTCCTGACAGTGCAGATGCATGGACTAATACAAAGCTTCTGAAGATAGATGCAAGCGGCGAGCAGGAAGCAAGCAGCGGAGTTCCGCCAGATGCCTTCAGCTCAACAGGACAGCTGTGGGGAAATCCTCTCTACAGATGGGAAGAGCATGAGAAGGAGAATTTCTCATGGTGGATAAAAAGAGTCAGTGCGGCTCTCAGAATGTGCGATATAGTGAGGATAGATCATTTCAGAGGCTTTGAAGCATGCTGGGAGGTTCCAAAGGGAGAAGAAACAGCCATAAACGGCAAATGGGTCAAGAGCCCCGGAGAAAAACTTCTGAGAGCACTGACAGAAAAGCTTGGGAATGATCTTCCAATCATTGCTGAGGATCTTGGAGTGATTACTCCTGAAGTCGAGGCCCTGCGTGATACATTCTGCTTGCCTGGAATGAAGATTCTCCAGTTCGCATTCTCTGTCAATGACTCTGGAGAGCTTGAAAGCGGCAATGCATACCTTCCTCACAATATCGAGAGAAACTCCGTGGCATATACAGGCACTCATGACAACAACACAACATGCGGCTGGTATAAGGAGCAGAGTGATGCAGTCAGGGATGCAGTAAGACGCTATTTTGAGTGTCCTGATGACCAGGTGCCATGGCAGATGATAAGGCATCTCTTAATGAGCAACGCAAAATATGCCGTAATCCCTATGCAGGACCTCCTGATGCTTGATGAGAACTCAAGGATGAATGTTCCTTCCACATGCGGATCTTCAAACTGGTCATGGAAGATGCCTGAGTGGGGCTATTGTGCTGAGGGATGGTCAAGGCTTCATTATTACAACAAGCTCTATGGAAGAGTGGCTGAGAAGTGAACATAATACTCTTTGACAGCTTAAGTGAGAGCATCCCGGTCTCTGACAGGAGAGCAGCTCATATTCTAAAAGTCCTTCGCTTGAAAGAGGGAGACAGTTTTTCCTGTGGGGTAGTGAGAGGCAGCTGCTATAAGGCCCGCATAGACAAAATTACACCATCAGATATATTTCTCTCATACTCTGATGAGAAAGAGGATGGTTTTTCCTATCCCCTGACACTCATAATAGGCGAGGTGCGTCCGATCTGCATGAGGAGGATTTTGAGGGAAGTCACCAGTTTAGGTGTAAAAAGGATTATTCTCACTCTCACGGAAAAAGGAGAGAAAAGCTATCATGAAGCATCTCTTTACAAAAGCGGAGAATATAAGGAGATCCTGCTGGATGGTGCGATGCAGGCCGGCTGTACATACATTCCACAAGTCATTTTCGCATCCAGCGTCAAAGAAGCTGTAAAGCATGCAGAAAGCGATGAGAAAATCCTTCTGGACAACATAATCGGATCTGTGCGTCTTTCTGATATGACTCTAGAGGGAAAATCAGTTACAATCGCTATAGGAAGCGAGCGGGGATTTTCGGATAATGAGAGAAATGCATTCCTCTCATCCGGCTTTACTGCGGCCCTGATTGGTAATAGAATACTGAGGACGGAAACGGCATGCGTTGCCGCCACAGCCCTTGCACTTGAGAGAATGAATATACTTTAGGAGATTGCTTATGCATACGTTTGTAGAAGAGGCAGAAAAGATCCTTGATAAGGAATATCCTGTACTGGATCATGGTTTTGTGCGTCTGGTTGATTATCTTGGCTCTGACCAGAGAATCGTGCAGAGCGCGAGAGTCAGCTATGGAGAGGGAACAAAGACATACCGCCAGGACAAGGGGCTTATAAACTACCTGTTGAGAAATGACCACACAAGTCCTTTTGAACAGGTTGTGTTCACATTTCATGTGAAAATGCCTATTTTCGTTGCACGCCAGTGGGTCCGTCACCGCACTGCAAGGATGAATGAGATTTCAGGCCGCTATTCTGTGATGAAGGATGAATGCTATATCCCATCTTCAGATCACATTGCTCTTCAGAGCGAGGACAACAAGCAGGGAAGGAAGAGTGAGCCTGTTGATGAGGTGACAGCAGAGGCAGTGAAGGAGATGCTTTCTCAGGAACAGAAGATGATTTTCGAGAATTATCATAAGCTGCTCGATATGGGAATTGCTAGAGAGATTTCAAGAATCGATCTTCCTCTTTCTCTTTATACAGAATTCTATTGGCAGATTGACCTGCATAACCTCTTCCATTTCCTCGCACTCCGTCTTGATTCCCATGCTCAGTATGAGATCAGGGCATATGCCGAGGTCATCCTTGATATAATCAGCAAGGTCTGCCCGATTGCAACTGAGGCCTTCATCAACCATAAAAAAGATGGCGTGAGTCTTTCTGCGAAGGAAAAAGATGCAGTCAAAGCCCTTGTGGAAGGAAAGGAGATTCCGCTGGAGGGAAGGGAGAAGGAAATCTTTCTGGAGAAGCTTAAATAAAAAATGACGGCCAGGGATTATGCCAGAGCGATGCCGGATAACCCCGGCTGCTATCTGATGAAGGACAAGGATGACAAGGTCATCTATGTCGGAAAAGCAAGGAACCTGAAAAAAAGAGTCAATCAGTATTTCCTTCCCAACCGGGACATGAAGACGACTGCCCTGGTTGAGAAGATTGACCATATTGACTACATAATAACGGGAAACGAATATGAGGCCCTTGTCCTTGAGAACAATCTCATAAAGAAATACAGTCCTCACTACAACATCCTTTTAAAGGATGGCAAGAGCTATCCTCTAATAAGGATAACCAATGAAAAATATCCTCAGATTTTCAAGACCAGAAGGATAATAAGGGACGGAAGCCGCTATTTCGGGCCATATCCTAACGCAAAAGCGCTTAATGAGTATATCGAAATCATAAACAAGGCTTTCCCGCTCAGAAGATGCTCCTCTTCTCAGTTCTCTTCCCATAAGGCATGCCTTTATTACCATATGGGGCAGTGCTCGGCACCATGCGAGGAGAAGATAAACGAGAAGGAGTATTCTAAATACATAAAGGCTGTAGAGAGCTTTTTATCCGGCGATGACAATTCGATGATAAGCCAGATTGAGAGTGAGATGAAAAAAGCCGCATCTTCTCTCGATTTTGAGACTGCCGCAAAAAAAAGGGACATACTTGAAGTTTTGAAAAGCATGCAGGTCAATCAGGCTGTCGAGAGCGTGGATGATACGGAAAGCAGGGATTATGTTGCCATCCAGATGAGAAGCTATCTGTGCACAGTGTCAATCATGCAGTTCCGCTCCGGCATTCTGATTGGCAAGGCCCTTTACCGCTCAGAAAGCCTTGGAGATGAGACAGAGACACTCTTTTCATTTTTAATGCAGTATTATGGTGATGGAGAGAATCTCCCTCATGAGATCTATGTTTCCCATGAAATCGATGCGCCTCTTTTATGCAAATACTTTGAGAGCCAGTTCAAGAAGAAGATAAACATCACTCTTGCGCGGGAAGGAAAGCATTACAGGATACTGCGCCTTGCCGATGAGAATGCGAGCAGGGATATCGAAAAAAGGCTCAAGGAGACTGATAACACAGCACAGATGGAAAGGCTGATGGAAGTTCTTTCCCTTTCTCATCTTCCGCGTCATATAGAAGGGTTTGACATAGCGCAGCTTAACGGCAAATATACGGTTAGCTCCCTTATCGTGTTCATTGACGGCAAGCCGAGCGTGAAGGACTACAGGCATTTCTCAATCAGAAGCCTGGACGGGAAGATCGATGATTTTGAATCAATGAGGGAAGCCACTACAAGACGTTATCAGAGGCTGATCAATGAGAAGGCTGAGCTGCCTAATCTTGTCATGATAGACGGAGGAAAAGGGCAGGTGAATGCCGTTTACGAGGTTTTCTGTACTCTGGGAATTGAGAAGAAGGTCGCTCTCATAGGACTTGCAAAGGAAAAGGAGACTCTTGTTCCTCCACTGGGCGGAGAAAACATAGTCCTCCCGCATTCAGACGAGGGTCTGAGGCTCTTGATTTCTGTGCGTGATGAATGCCACAGGTTTGCCACTTCATTCAATCAGAGGATGAGGAGCCGCGAGGCATCTTTTTCACTTCTCAAGTCAATTGAAGGCATGGGAGAAAAGAGGAGCCAGAAGATTATGAAGACATTCGGGTCTGTCGAGGCTATTTTATCCCTTTCTGCAAAGGAACTTGCAAAGAAAGGGGGAATCCCCCTTCCTGTTGCTGAAAGGATTCTTCATAAACTCAATTTCTGATAGAACTCCAGTTCTTCACTTCTTCCTGAGTTGACAATCGTGTTGTAAATTATTCTCTCAAACGCGCTCTTGCTGTCAGACGAGCTTTTCAATTCAACATCTGATGAAATCAGATAGTTTATTATGCTCTTTATCTCATCTGCTGTGTAATTCTGGCATGCCTTTGAAATAGCATTCCTTCTTCTGTAATTTGAAATCCCGCGCTGGGATGCAAATGATGATGTGCCTATTATCTCGACATCGTTTTTCAATATGCTGTCAAGGTTTTCTTTCTTTGTCCTGCTTATCTCAAGAGCGTTCTCTGCTGCCTTGAACTCATTTGTTACAACACTCAGGGCAGAAACAAGACGCATGCTGTCTTCAAGCGCGATTGAGGAAAGGGACAAAAGCGCGTTCTCAAGATCCTTTTCCGCTATACGTGCAAAAAGAGTGTATCCGTTTTCTCCTTTCTGCCTTCTTAGAGTGGCGCTTACATCATCGCTGGTGATGCTTTTCTTTCCCTTCTGGCGGTAATACAGTGCAATAAGCGAGATTGCAGAACGCATTTCGGCCTTGTTGTTGTCAACAGAAAAGAGAAGCTCATCAATTCCGTCATCTGAGATGGCAACCTCATATTTTGCAAACTCCTGCTTCACCCAGCGGATCTTATTGCTGTCAAATTCCTCAAAGAATATCCTGCTCTCGATTTCCTTGATCTTGAAAGGGGAGAACGTGTCAGAGGAAAGAAGGAGAAGGAGCACATCCTCGCTTCCGTTTTTAATGAAGGTGGATATAATCTTTCCTATCTGTGCGCTTTTCTTCATCTCTTCCAGATGTTTGACAGTCACGAATTTTGATGAGGAGAAAAGACCTGCCTGATTTATCTCCTCATCAAGTGAGGCTTCTATATCCTCTGTTGCATAAAGATTCACAGTCTCTGCATCCGGGTGCGCTGAAAAGAACTCACTCTTTATTTTTCTGATCTCATCGTCCTTGTTTCCTTCCTCGGGTCCAAGGAGCATAATAACTTTTCCGCTCAAAGCACTTTCCTCACAATCAAAAGAAGTCTTCCTTTTATTTCTACACTATATGAGGCAATTTTTCCAATGCTGTCGTTTTCCGGAATCAGATCCACAGATCCTTCCGGACGGCGATAAAAGCGCCTTATATAAAGCTCATCAGAAAGCTTTGCCAGCACAATGTCCCCGTTTTTCAGTTCTGATGCATCTGAATCGAAGACAGCAATATCTCCGCGCTTTATTCCTCCCCCGGACATGTCATCGGAAAAAACCTTTATGGCAAATGATGATGAGGGGACAGATGGAACATAGATGAAGTCATTGCCTTCATAAAACGGCACTCTGATGCAAAAAAGGCCATCTCTTTCATCCCTGCTCAGACGGTAGGACCTTCCATCCTTTTCAAGAAACCCTTTTTCAATAAGGCTCTTCATGCTCTGATACACGCTTGATTTTGAGCGTGAGAGGAGATGCGAGAGCTTTTCAAGGTGAGGATAGCAGCCTTCTTCTGCAAGATATTCCTTTATGGCGGAGAGAAGAGCTTCCTGTTTTTTTGTTGTCCTGATCACTTTTCGAATTTGGAGGAAAAGAGAGCACAGATGGCATCAGCTGCCTCATTCTCATCCTCCCCCTCCGTAATGAGAGTGAGTTTTGTCTTATATGTTGCACCAAGCGTTATTATTCCCATGATGCTCTTGGCGTTTATCTTCATATCCTCTTTTTCAATCATGACAGAGCTTTTGAATGTGCTTGCTGTCTGTGCAATTAGGGATGCAGGCCGTGCATGTATTCCTGCCCTTGTAGGAACAGTCAACTCTCGTTTTATCATTTTCTATCCGTATTGTAATAAAGTTTTCTCGCAGCCTGGCTCTCAAGCCATTTCAGAACGGACTGATCGAATTCCTTTGAAGAATAATAGCCGAGCTTCTTGAGCCTTTCATTCCTTGCTGCAGTCTCAATCAGAGAAGGAATATTCCTTCCAGGGGAAACAGGGAATACTACCTGGGGAATGGTTATTCCCATTATGGTGCATGTATCCTGATCTCCAAGACGGTCATAGTTCTTCTTCTCATCCCATTTTTCAAGTCTCACAGAAAGCTGGACCTGTTTTTTCTCCCTGATGGCACCGACTCCGAATAATGTCTGAAGATTGATTATTCCTATTCCTCTTATCTCCATGTGGTGTGCAAGCATCGGGTTTTCCCCGCTTCCGATGAGGTAGTTGTCAGAAAGCTTCCTTATTTTCACTGTGTCGTCGCTTATAAGGCGGTGTCCGCGCTCTATGAGCTCAAGAGCAGTCTCGCTTTTGCCAATTCCGCTGTCTCCTGTGATGAGTATTCCAATTCCATACACCTCAACAAGAACTCCGTGAATGGTCTGGCTCTGTGCGAACACTTCATCAAGCAGAGCATAGGCCCTGCGCGAGAATGTCGCGCTCTCAAGCGGGGTAGTGAGCACGGCAGTGGCATTCTTTTCAGCAAGATCTACAAACTGCTCAGACGGCTTTGCTCCTCCGATGAATATGAGGCACGGGATGTTGTATGAGAAAAGCTTATGGATGTTCTCCCATTCATTTTTTTCCTCGAGCAGCTGCAGATAGCTCTGCTCTCCGCGTCCGAAAAGCTGTATGCTGTCTGAGGAGAAATCGACAAAGTATCCTGCAAGGGCAAGGCCCGGGCGGCTTATCTTTTCTGTGGGTATTTCACGGCTCAGTCCGCTGCGCCCTGCTATGCATTTAAGCTGCAGGTGATTGTGTTCCTTCAAATCCAGATCCAGTAAATCAAGGACAGTGAATCTTTTCATAAAGAGAATTATAGCATAAGTGAGGAATTTTTGCGCACTTGAGAAAAATTAGAGGCTCATATATCATCAGGAGGGAAAACAGTATGGCAGATCTGAGAATAATCACAACTGGCGGAACATTTGACCACTGACTGCTCCCACAGGCAAACCTGTGGGGTTCAGGTGAATAGGCTTATACCATATCCGTGCATCATTTTCAGACTTTGGGACTAAGGCTGCCACCCAGAGCACCATCATGCCGGCCAGGCATCCCGCTGGACACATTAGCGACCGGCTTCTGCCTTCTCAG
>CASDRU010000011.1 GCA_949283305.1 uncultured Spirochaetales bacterium
ATACTTCCTTATCAGATAGTCTGGGAAAAACAGTGATTGACCTTCGCATACAACAATCATACCATTCCTTATAATAGGAGGCAATATGAGAAATAACAACAATTCGGTCTCGACACTGCAGTATCATATCGTATGGTGTACAAAGTACAGGCATCCTGTGCTCAATACTATTGTCCGGATTGTGGCCATGTGATTGCCTTCTACAAGACGAAGTGAACTTTGCCGCATTCATCCTGCAGGACAAGCCTGGCAGGTTTTCTGGCGGTATGTCTTATAAATAGCAAAAGGCATCCTGTGCTTTCAAGATGCCTTTGGGGATTTATGATGCCGTAAGCTGTTTCAAAAACTGTATACTATCTCTTCCTCTTTTGCCTCCTTCTTTTCATCAACCTCATCAAGAACGAAAAGCTCATCTTCGGAAATCTCCCTCGCCTCGCTCTTCTTCTTCCAGCGGAACTCGACATGACTTGCAACGATTTCAAAAGTCTTCCTTGCTTCTCCGCTCTTTGACGTCCATTCGCTCATCCTGAGCTCACCGATTACACGGACACTCATTCCCTTCTCAAGGCGCTCAATTGCGCTTCTTGACACATCGCCCCATACAAGAACGGGCATTATGAGCGACTCATCGACAATCTCATCCTTTTTGTTCCTGTAGACCTTATGGCTTGAAATTGAGAACTTCACAAGCCGTCCCCAGCTGTTTCCATCCTTTTCTGTTGCAACCACTTTAGGCTCTTCCAGGAGAATGCCTTCAAGAAGGATGTTGTTCAAATGGTTCATAATAGCCTCCTGTAAAGAAAGAGAAACAAACTTCAATTTTGCCCACTTTTCTGATAAAATCATTTACATGAAAACAATAGTTCTTTCACTTGGCGGCTCGATCGTCGCCCCAGACAGCGTTGACACAGCATTGCTTACCTCATTTAAAGAAGCAATAGTATCCTATCTTGAAAAAGACGAGGAAAGAAGAATAATCCTTGTTGTCGGAGGAGGAGCGCCGGCACGCATTTATCAGAAGGCCGTGAGGATAGTCAATGAAAACATTGACAACAAGAGCCTTGACTGGATAGGAATCAGGGCAACAAGACTCAATGCAGAGATGGTGAGAGCTTCATTTGAGCCTTATTCTGAAAAAGAAATAGTAACTGATCCTACAGCTGATTTCAGCTTTGAAAAGCGTGTGCTTGTAGCATCAGGATGGAAGCCGGGATTTTCAACTGACACGGATGCCGTCTATCTTGCAAAGCGATTCGGCTCATCCACTGTAGTGAATCTGAGCAATATAAAGAAGGTTTATACAGCCGACCCGAAGATCGACAGGAACGCAAAACCGCTGGATTTCATAAGCTGGCCGGACTTCCTAAATATGGTCGGATCAGAGTGGAATCCCGGAGCAAATCTTCCTTTTGACCCAGTTGCATCAAAAATTGCAAGCGAAGAGAAGATGCGCGTTGTCTGCATGGATGGGAGAAACATAGATAACCTCATGGCATTCCTTGAGGGAAAGAGCTTTGAGGGAACTACTATCTCCTTTTGACTGAAAGGAAATAAGGACTTGCTGTTGCAAAGGGAGAGGGGAATGGAACATCCTTTTTGAAATCGGGTATCCACTTATCCTCATCTCCCAGTTCCTGTATGAATCCGTCATCAATCTCATAGTACTCAAGTGCGGATACAAGAGTATCGTATTCTTCCTCTGTGATTTTATCAAACATGATGCCTGAGCGTGGAGGAACGAACTGCACCATCAGTGAAAGGAAGAAGGAAGACTTGTAATTCCTGCTGTAGTATTCAAGGAATGAAAGCGTTTCATTGACTGTGCCCGGAAAAACAAGGTGGCGCAGCAGAGTGCCCCTCATTTTATCGAAATCCGTAACCGGGTGAGTCTTTTTCACATAGTCCATTACCGGGATTATCACATCAGCATAGCGGGAAGTTGAGCAGAAACGGGAGGCAACAGAGTGGCTGAGAGTCTTGCAGTCAAGAAGATATATGTCGATATAAGGGTCAATGAGAGAAAGGGCCTCAATGCGCTCATAGCCGGATGAATTCCAGACAACAGGAAGATCAAATCCCATTTTCCTTGCTTCCTCAAGAGCTGCGATAATTGACGGGATATAATGAGTGCCGGTAATGAGATTCAAGGTATGAGCGCCCATTTTCTTTAAATCCATCATCAGAAGGGCCAGCTCAGCTGTGCTCATTTCATAACCTATGCTTTCCTTCTCAACTCCGGATATCTGGATATTCTGGCAATATGGGCAATGCAAAGTGCATCCTGTGAAGAAAATTGTCCCTGATCCGTTTTTTCCTGTAAGTGGCGGCTCTTCACCGCGATGAAGCCCTGCCCATGCGACTGTCGCATTATCTGCTGATCTGCAGAGTCCAAGCTCTCCCCTGCTTCTGTTTACATGGCACATGTTGGGACATAATGTACATGATGTGTAAGCGCTATTGACCATACTCTCTAAAGATATTACCAATTAAACAGAAAAGAGCATATATGAAAAAAGGGAAAGAGAAGAAAACAAGATACATCCTCTCAATTGACGGGGGAGGAATGAGGGGCATAATTCCCGCTTATATTCTGAGCAGGCTTGACACACTTCTTGAGAAAGAAGGCGATTTAAGGCCTCTTTATTCGCATTTTGACCTCATTGCCGGCACAAGTACTGGTGCTCTTCTTGCTCTTGCCCTCTCCTGCCCTGCTGAGGGCGGAAAGCTGAAGGCTGACAGCAAGGGCGGCTATCCTGTGTACCAGGAGGAAAGATCATTCTTCTTCAGGAAGAAGGAGATATACAAAGGAAGGATAAGATCCTCTTTTGATCCCAAAATAATGGAGGACATATATCTGAAAAACGGGGAGAGAATTTTCCCCCATCAGAAGAGCTTTCTCGGCCCGATATTCCAGGACAAATATGATGTGCGCCCATTTGAGGCATTCCTGAGGGAAAATCTCCTGGATTATAAAATGAATGACCTTCTTGCTCCGACTGTGATCGTATCATTTGACACTCTCAGCGGAAATCCCTTCCTTTTCACAAGCTACAGCTCTTCCTACTCTCTTTTTGACGCATCACGGGCAAGCACAGCAGCTCCGCTTTATTTTCCGCCTCACATTATTGAGGATGAAAAAGGAATAAAGAGGTGCCTGGTTGACGGAGGACTTTGTGCAAACAATCCCGCGCTTGTTGCATATATAGAGGCGAAGAAGCTTTATCCGGATACAGATGAGTTTGTAATCCTGAGCCTCTCCACATGCAAGAAACCTTTTTCATTTGATGCATCAAAGACAGGGGGCGGTATTACCGGATGGGCCTACCCGATTTTAAAGAGCTACATGTCCGCCCAGGAGAGCATGATGAACCTCTCTCTTGAGAGTCTTCCGGATGCAAGATACGTCAGGATCTATTCTGACATACTTGAAAAGAAGATATCTCTGGATGATGTATCCAGAGAAAGCCTTGATGAACTGAAGAGGATTGCAGAGCTTCTTTATAACGATCATGAGTGCATAATCAAAGAAATTGTACATGAGATCTCGATGTGCAAGACAGGGGAGAATGTAAAGCTTGAATATACTGACAGCTGAAAAAGAAGACATTGATGACATTCTCATAATCTATGAAAAAGCAAAGGCTTTCATGAGAAGAAGCGGCAATAAAAGCCAGTGGAGCAAAGGCTATCCGTCAAAGGAGCTTCTGTTAAGCGATATTGAAAGAAAAGAACTTTATAAAATCGTTGAAGGGGAAAATATCAGGGCAGTCTTTCTTCTCATGCAGAGGGAAGAAAAGACATACAGGGAAATTGAAGGCTCCTGGCTCGAGGATTCTTCTTATCTGACAATACACCGCATTGCAAAGGCAGATGACAGAAGAGGAATATTGCAAGAGGCAGTGCAGTTTGCAGAAAGGATAAATCCTCACATAAGAATCGACACACATCGCGACAACGTGCCGATGCAGAAGGCGCTTTTGAGCCTTGGTTTCACTTTCTGCGGGATAATCCATCTTGAGAACGGGGATGAGAGGCTTGCATATGAGAAGACGTGAAAGCCTGATTGATGGAAAAATAACACTATCACTTCTCTCTTTCTCATCCTTTCTCATTCTCGCATCCCTTTTCCAGCTTGCCTACAATGCGTCAGACAGCATAATACTCGGGCACTTTCTTGGAGAAGATGCACTTGCAGCAAGCGGAGCGAGCGCACCTGTCAACAACATTATAATTCTTTCGCTTTCAGGACTCAGTACAGGATCGGCAATCCTTACAGCCTATTATTATGGAAAGGGTGATGGGAAAAGGCTGAAAAACACATATTCAACCATTTTGACAGCGGGCCTGGTTTTCTCTCTGCTGGTTGCCGCCATCGGTGCAGTTTCCTCTCCTTTCATCATAAGATGGATGAATACGCCGGATGAGATTGAAAGAATGAGCACATCCTATTTGAGGATACTCTTGCTCGGAACTCCGTTTGCTTTTTCCTACAATGCTCTGTCATCCACGCTCAAAAGCATAGGAAACGCGAAGGTTCCTCTTTTCTTCCTGCTCCTTTCATCCCTTTTGAACATATTCCTTGACATCATACTGATAGGACTTCTCGGCTTTGGAATCAGGGCCAGCGCCGCAACGACAATTTTCTCAGAATTCCTTTCTGCCCTGCTCTGCTTTATCTACATACAGAAAAGAGAAAAGCTTCTTGCTCTCAGAATACGCGATATGAAAATAGACAAAGATGAGCTCTCGCTTACTCTCAGCTACTCTGTCTCCTCGCTGATCCAGCAGACCATACAGCCTGTATTCAAGCTCCTGATTCAGGGGGCCATCAACACAATGGGAGTTTCTCAGATTGCTGCTTTCAACATAGCATCGCGGCTTGATGACTTTGCATTTACCCCAGAGCAGAACATAGCCAGCGCTGAAACCACATTCATAAGTCAGAATCTTGGGGCAGGGAAAAAAGACAGAATCAAAAAAGGAATCATTTCAGGCCTTGCGATAGAAGCCTGCTATGCTCTTCTTCTATTTTTAATACTTCATTTCTTCTCAGAGCCCATTATTGGAATTTTCATAAGCCGGGATGAAAGTGCGGTGATAATGGAGGCTGAAGCATATATCTCATTCATGTCTCTTATATACATCCTGCCTGCATGCACAAATCTGCTTCAGGGAGTGCTGAGAGGCCTCGGCATGGTCAAAAGCACGATAACAGGCACATTCATACAATCTGGAGCAAGGTGTTTCTTCACATACCTCCTTGTTCCAGAGATGGGCATCCTCGCCGTTGCATTTTCCTGTATGACAGGATGGCTTTTAATGCTTTTGTTCCTTATTCCCTATACATATTATCATGCACGAAAGCGGACTCAGACATAAAAGAGTATGTCTGTATATGTAGGAATGGGCCAGTAGTCCTTTCCAACTATCATCTCAAGTTCATCGCTTGAGTCCCTGCATTTCTGCATCAGAGGAAGAATGATGTCCTTTGCATAGAATGCTGCGCTCCTTGCATCATCAGGCATTGCAAGAGCCGCATTCTTGAGAGCTTCGCAATCCAGAGAGAGCCTGTTCACAAGTTCCGTAACATCACGGCATATCTTCTCTTCCCCGCTTGCCTTTATTGAAAGGGCTTTCTTGTTTATGAGGCCCTTTGCAATATCATCAGAGTATCTGACAGAAGAAGGGATTATCTGCTTTGTAAGCATTTCAAGCAGCATCGATGCCTCGATATGCACCTGCTTGCGGTACTCATCAAGAAGAATCTCCTCACGTGAGATTATCTCCTCCCTTGTATATACTTTCTGCCTTTTAAACAGCTCCACATTCTTCTCATCATGATAATGCACAAGTGCTTCCGGTGTCGTACGGTAATTTGTCAGCCCCCTCTTTTCAGCCTCTTCTTCCCACTCGCGGCTGTATCCGTTGCCGTTGAAGATTATTCTCTTGTGTTTCTTGAGCTCTCTTTTTATGAGAGTGTGAAGGGCCTGTTTGAAATCTCCTGCATTCTCAAGCTCAGATGCGAAGACTGAGAATGTGTCTGCAACTGCAGTGTTTATTATCGTATTGGTACATCCGATGTTGAACGATGAGCCAAGCATCCTGAATTCGAACTTGTTTCCTGTAAAAGCAAACGGGCTCGTCCTGTTGCGGTCAGAATTGTCGCGCGGAAGCTGAGGAAGGGATGCAGCTCCTATATCCAGCTTCACTCCGTTCTTGATCTCAGCCCTTCTTTCTTCGATGATTGCGTTGATCACCTCTTCCAGCTCACTTCCGACAAATACGGACACGATTGCAGGGGGTGCCTCGTTTCCTCCGAGCCTGAAATCGTTGCCAAGAGAGGCAACAGAAAGTCGCAGCAGATCCTGATAATCATCAACTGCCTTTATCACAGCTGTGAGAACAAGGAGGAAAAGCGCATTCTCCTGCGGTGTTATTCCCGGATCCAGAAGATTTTCTCCATCGCTTGTCTCAAGTGACCAGTTGTTGTGCTTTCCGCTCCCGTTTACCCCGCTGAAAGGCTTTTCGTGCAAAAGGCATGCAAAGCCATGACGGTCTGCAACCTTCTTTATTATCTCCATCGTCAGCTGATTGCTGTCAGTTGCGATATTCACCTTATCGAAAATCGGAGCCATCTCATGCTGGCAGGGAGCAACCTCGTTATGCTCTGTCTTTGCCTTTATCCCAAGCTTCCAGAGCTCCCTGTCGAAATCCTCCATGAAAGCCTTGACTCTCGGCCTGATAGAACCGAAATAATGGTCTTCCTTCTCCTGGCCCTTTGGAGCGGCAGCCCCGATTAATGTACGTCCTGTGAGAATCAGATCCGGCCTTTTTTTATAATCTTCCTTGTCAATTAAAAAATATTCCTGCTCTGCTCCGACTGTCACATTCACGCGACGCGGATATTTTTCAAAAAGAGCAAGGATTCTCTTTGCCTGAGTGTTAATTGCATCCATGCTCCTCAACAGCGGTGTCTTCTTGTCAAGAATCTGACCTGTATATGAACAGAATGCTGTTGGAATGCAGAGCGTGTTGTCCTTGATGAATGCGAAGCTTGTAGGATCCCATGCAGTGTAACCTCGGGCCTCAAAGGTAGCTCTCAGTCCGCCGGAAGGAAAACTTGAAGCATCAGGCTCTCCCTTGACAAGCTCCTTTCCTGAAAAATCCATTATGATGCTTCCGTCTCTCTGTGCAGTGATGAAGCTGTCGTGCTTTTCTGCGGTGATTCCTGTCATGGGCTGGAACCAGTGCGTGAAATGAGTAGCGCCTTTCTTCAAGGCCCACTCCTTCATGGCAGATGCGACAACATCGGCAATCTTCTCATCAAGTCTCTTGCCATCGTTTATTGTCTTCAAAAGCTCTTTATACACTTCCCTTGGAAGCATGGAGCGCATCACAGCATCGTTGAAAACCATCGATGCGAAAAGATCCGGAACATTCTTTTTCTCTTCAGTCATGAAGATATTCTGTTGCTTTTGAAAAAATCAATCAAGATTTTCTGAACAATCTCAGCAATTTAGAGAGAAGAATCAGGGATAAAAGGAGAGTAAGCAGCCCGGAGGATGCCATATTCGCATATATCCCGTTTACTCCGAATGGGAATATGAGCAAGAAGCAGATGACCGGGAATACTATTGCCTGGGCAATGCTTATTAGCGTTGCATAAAGAGGCATTCCGATTGCGGATGCAAAGCTTTGAGTCGAGAAGTTTATCCATCTTGTGATATATGTGAATGAGAATATCACTATCGCAGTCCTTGCCGCGCTTATGAAGCTCTCATCCATTGAAGAGAAGAATATATTCATTATCTGAACTGGGAATGCAAGAAGAATGACGAAAGAGAGTGCTGAGATTATCAAGGCAACGCTGTAGCACACTGTTTCAATCTTCTTCACTCTCTTCAAGTCTCCCCTTCCCCAGTTATAGCCGACAGCAGGCTGAAGGGAATCACAGAGCCCATATAAAAACGGCATGATAAAACCGTCAATCTGCATCAGGACTCCGTAAATCGAGACGCTGTCTGCTGTGGAAACAAGCAGCAGTATGCTGTTGATGAATATGCTTGTAAGCCTGCTTGCTGTTGTTGCAAGGAACACAGGAAGCCCGGATGAGAATATATCCCTAATATGATCAAGCTTAAGGTGCAGACGTGTGAATGTGAGCACTGTTTTCTTCCTAATGAAAGGAAAGAGTCCGATGATTGTGCATATTGAAAGCGAAATCGATGAGCCAACAGCAACAGAGCCGACTCCCATGCCAAAAACAAAGAGGAAAAGGAAATCCAGAGTGAAAGCAAGAAGGGACATTATGATGTTTATCGCCATGCTGTACTTCACCTTTCCGGATATCTTCAGATAGTTGTCCACTGCAAAGAAAAGAGCAGTAAGAGGAGCAAAGAGCGCATAGCCGCGCAGATATGCAACCGCATCTGGAATGAGTGTCTCATCTGCATTCATCAGACGGAAGAAAAATGGGCCTCCGAAATACAGAAGAAGGAGCATCAAAAAAGATGTGAAGGCAATTAAGAACACCGCCATGGTGAATATCTCGTTTGCCGCTTTTCTGTCATTCTGCCCCAGCTTGATTGAAATTCTCACTGAGCTTCCGACTCCTATAAAGTCAGAGAGCGCGAAATTGATGTAGACAAGAGGAAGTGCCAGGTTGAATGCCGCGAATGTAGTGCTTCCAAGTGCCCTTGAAACAAGAAGGCCCTCCACAATCCAGAAAATATTTGTGGCAATCATGCCAATTGATCCTGGAACGGACACCTTCAGAAAAAGCTTTGGCATGCTTGTGTTCTCAAATAATCTTATGCTCTTATCATTCTCGTCCATAAACTCACCGCAGACAGTCTAAGCTAACATATGATTTTCCTCAAGGGGCACAATATGTGGGAAGCCTAAAAGGAAAAATCCGGCTATAATCAGAGCTGTGGATAAAAACAGTGCAAGAAAAGAGGCAAAGAGAATAATAGCCGGGATTGATGAAAGAAGGAAAAAGGATATCCAGATAATGGAAAGAATTATAAGCCTTCCTGTATTCCGCTCAGCGGATGTGATCCTTTCATACTGCGCGCTTGCTGATGAGGTGGATATTTCTGAAATCTTTGACTCCCGCTTTCTTTTTCCTTTTCTGGAAGGAAATGATATGTTCTTTTCCAGAGCACCGCTGAAAAGAGGAAGGTTCTCAATTTTCGAGCCCTTGGAAAGAACAGAGCTTCCATATGAGAATGCGCTGCTGCTTGTTCCAGCCCTTTCTTATACAGAGTCAGGCATAAGGCTTGGCCGCGGCATGGGATATTATGACCGCTATGCAAGGAAAAACAGAAAAAGGATATTCACCTGCGGAATCATATATTCTGACCTGATAATGGATTTTGAGACAGAAGAACATGACATGAAAGCTGACGCGCTCATCTCTGATAGCATCTGAAATCCTGGCTGGCAAGGATTTTCAGAAACTCCTTTGCCTTTCCCTTTTCAAAATCGCACTTCATGAACTCATGACGGAAATCATCATCATGGACCCAGGAAAGAATGGCAGAAACGGCATGAAGATACTCAGCCTGGCGTGTCCTTGATGAGGCAATGACGAAGATGAAGTGCACCGGGTCAGGATAGCGCTGGTCAAAGATGATTCCGTTTTTTGAAAAGCCAAGTGCTATATGGCACTTTTCCAGATGGTCAATCTTGCCATGCGCAATTGCAACTCCGTGTCCGACTCCGGTGGACTCTGTTCTCTCACGGCGCTCCACCTTCTTCCTGAAAGACTCCTTGTCTTCAAGAAGATCAAAGACCGTGCATTTCTGTATGATCTGGTTGAATGCATCAAACTTGTTATTTGCATCAACAAATGTGAAAACGCTTTTTAACCCTCTGAGCATAATCTCTCGTTTATCGCGCTGGCGGCTTTTCTGCCCTGCCCCATTGCAAGTATCACAGTTGCAGCTCCAAGGACGATGTCCCCGCCAGCATACACATTCCTCATGCTTGTCTCATTTGTCTCTTCATTGACAATGAAGTTTCCCTTCCTGTTCACCTCAATCTCATCCGTTGTCATCTTTATTAGCGGATTGGATGCATTTCCGATAGCGACTATAACAGCATCATAGCTTCTTTCATAATCACTTCCTTCAATCTCAACAGGACTTCTTCGGCCTGACTGGTCAACTTCACCAAGCCTGCATTTCCTGATCACAAGGGAGGACACCTTTCCATTCTCGTCGCTCTTTATCTCAACCGGCTGGGAAAGCTCAAGAATATTGCAGCCCTCCTCAACAGCATGGCTCACCTCTTCTCTTCTTGCCGGCATCTCGGCCCGGGTTCTCCTGTATACTATATCGACAGACTCTGCACCAAGGCGGAGTGCTGTGCGGGCTGCATCCATTGCAACATTCCCTCCCCCGAGCACAGCTACACGGCGTGCGCTGAATATTGGAGTATGGGACTTTTCCTTGTCATAAGCCTTCATCAGGTTGGACCTTGTCAGATATTCATTTGCAGAAAATACCCCGACTGAATTCTCTCCCTTTATCCCCATAAAGCGGGGCAGTCCGGCACCGCTGGCGACAAAGACAGCATCAAAGTGTTCATCTTCCATCAGCTGCTTTATGCTTATTGTCCTTCCGACAAGAACATTTTTCTCAATCTTCACACCCATCATGTCAAGCTTGGCAAACTCGCGCTCAACAAGACGCTTCGGAAGACGGAACTCAGGAATTCCGTAGCTTAAAACTCCTCCAGTCTTGTGAAGGGCCTCGAAAATCACGACCTCATGCCCTTCTTTTCTCAAATCGGCTGCACAGGAGATTGCAGCAGGTCCGCTTCCGACAATGGCAACCTTCTTCCCGCTGGGCTCCTTTATTTCAGGGAGAATCATATTCGAGCTGTTTATATCAGCGACAAATCGTTCCAGACGCCCGATCTGAACTGCCTTGTCAACGCTCTTCAAAGCCTTGCCGAGAGTACAGTACTTCTGGCACTGGTTTTCCTGCGGGCATACTCTGCCGCAAATTGAGGGAAGCAGGCTGTCACGGTTAATCACCCGCAGGGATCCCTGATAATCCCCCTCTCTTATCTTCTCGATGAAAAGAGGTATGTCTATCTTTACAGGACAGCCCTGGATACATGGCTTATTCTTGCAGTTAAGACATCTTTCAGCCTCTGCACGTGCAATTATCTCAGAGTATCCGAGCGCTACCTCATCCATATTCTTTATTCTTTCACCAGGCTCCTGGCTGGGCATGTCAAACGGCTCAATTGCCATTCTGTCCTTTACACTCAGAGCACCCTCAGCTGCACGGGAAACGACTAATCTTGCTCTCTCCTCATCTCTCATGCCAGGCCCTCCTCAATCTGCATATCTATATGGCACTTGTGATGTTTTTCCTTCTCGTAATCAGAGAAGGTCCTTGCTCTTTTCATCATATTGTCCCAGTTTACAAGCGATCCGTCGAATTCAGGACCGTCGACACATACAAATTTGGTCTCGCCGCCGATTTGTACACGGCAGCCTCCGCACATTCCCGTGCCGTCAATCATGATGGTATTTAAGGAAACAAGAACTTTTGTTCCGTATTTCTCACTGACCTTTGTACAGAATTTCATCATCACAGCAGGACCTATTGCAACAACAAGATCAGCCTTCTCTCTCAAGAGCTCCTCAAGAGGCTCAGTGACAAGAGCCTTGCGCCCCGCACTCCCGTCATCCGTTGTCACGATAAGCTCAGGATCGAGAGCTCTCATCTCTTCTTCCTCTAAAATCAGGTCCTTGTTTCTTGCCCCGATAATTATTCTTACATCGTTTCCTTCTTCCTTGAATGCTTTTGCTATCGGGTAAAGAGGAGCAACTCCGACTCCGCCTCCGACACAGATCACTTTGCCGACCTTCTCAATATGAGTCGGCTTTCCAAGCGGTCCGAGGACATTCTCAATGTAATCTCCCTCCTCAAGGCGGGCGAGCATGTGTGTTCCTTCTCCCACAGCCTGGAAGACTATCTTTATATTTCCCTCTTTCTCATCTGCATCTGCAATCGTGAGGGGAATCCTCTCGCAGTAGTCGCCGCCCTGCTGGATCACGACAAACTGGCCGGCCTTCCTTCTTTTTGCAATAAGGGGTGCATATAGCGTATAGCGAAAGACTTCTGCTGACAGCCTTTCCTTCTTGAGTATCCTGTACATAATCTGTCTCCGAAAATAAATCTATTTCACTATAGTGAAAATATCAGGCAGTGTCAAAAACAGAGAAAGGGAAAATCATTATGAAAGGTCATAAAAAATCCCGGGTATACTGGACCCGGGAAAAGCGTCAGTTAATCTTGACTTCGATTTTCTTTGCTTCCGGCTTCTTGATCTTCTTGATGGAAAGGATCAGAAGTCCGTTCTTGTGCAGTGCCTCGATAGCATTCTCATCTGCATCGCTTGGAAGAGAGAAGCTCCTTGAGAAAGAAGGATGGAAAATCTCCTTCTTGAGGTATTCATTCTTATCCTCTTCCTCCTCTGCAGAAATTGTCAGGACCTTGTCCTTGCTTGAGACATTGATTTTCTCTGGATCATAGCCCGCAACTTCAGCCTCCAGCACATATGCATCATCATTTTCATATATATCCACACGCGGGAAACGTGATTCAGAAAGCGGTGCAAAAAAATCATCAAAAATATGATCGAAATCAAAAAGACTTGGAATATTGTAGTAGTATCTCATTTTCATCCTCCTTAGTTCTCACTTTTAACTTCAATTTTCTTGACTTCAGGCTCGCTCTTTACAATCTTAGGAATGACTAGAGTCAGGATTCCATGCTTGAATGCGGCTTCTATCTTCTCCTCATCTGCATCCTCAGGAAGAGTGAACGTTCTTGAGAAGCTGGTAGTGCTTCTTTCTCTCAGAAGATAGTTTCTCCCATCTTTCTTCTCTTTATCTTCCTTTGAATCTGCACTGATTGTGATTGAGTGCTTTTCAACGCTTACAGAAACATCGCTCTTGTCAAAGCCTGCAAGCTCTGCCTTGATAAGATATTCCTTATCCTTGTCCATGATGTCCACACTTGGCATCTTCATATCAGATGAGAAGAATCTGTTCATCATCCTGTCAAACTCCTTCATCTCTCTGTTTCTGTTGTATCTTGTAATTGCTGCCATATCCGGCCTCCTTATATTTTCGTTTACACAAATTCATTTGCAAGGGGCGTGCCAACTTTTATAATTCATTGTATTACAAGCAATTATCATTCTTAATATTTTTACTTATTCATCTGTTTTTGTCAAAATGACACAGATGTATCATTTTTTCTCTCTTTTTGTGTCATTTTGCTTTTTAATTAAAACAAAACAGGAAAATATGTGTCTTGTTTATTCTCCCTCATTTTCTATATCCTGATAGCTATGGAAAACAGAGAAGAATTCTTATCACTCGGACTGAGTGAGAACACGATAAAGAGCCTTGAGGAAAAGGGCTTTGAAAGGCCGACAGAGATCCAGCGCCTTACAATACCTCTTTTATTAAGAGAAGGAACAGAAGTGATTGCCCAGGCAGAGACAGGAAGCGGAAAGACCGCCGCATTCAGCCTTCCTGTGATCGAGACGCTCAGCAAAAGCAGAAACACAGAGGCCCTCATTCTCTGTCCTACAAGAGAGCTCGCAATACAGGTCAACGCTGAATTCAATTCGCTTAAGGGAAAGAAGGATCTGGTAACGCTTCCGCTGTATGGAGGAGCAAGCATCGAAAACCAGATAAGACTTCTCAAAAAGGGAGTGAATGTTGTAATAGGAACTCCGGGACGTGTGCTGGACCACATAAAAAGAGGAACGCTCATACTTGATAAAATCAAGTTCTTCATCCTCGATGAGGCTGACCAGATGCTCGACATGGGCTTTATTGATGATATAAAAGAGATATTTTCCCATACCAGAGCCGCACGTACTCTTTTGTTCAGTGCAACTATTCCAGAAGACATCCTGTCCATTGCAAAGGAGTTTTTGCATGAATATGAAATCATCAGGACAGAAAAGAAAGCAAAGGCGAACATAAATGCGAAGCAGAGATACTATGTCGTTTCTAGAGAGGACAAAATCGAGGTTCTCAAGAGGATTGCTGACATGAATCCTGATTTCTATGCTGTTGTCTTCGTGCGCACCAAGGCAGAGAGCGATGAGATTGCAGAGAACCTTGTAAAGCAGGGCTACAGAGCCTCATCCTTAAACGGGGACCTTACGCAGAGAGAAAGGGAGATAGTGCTGAAAAGGATGAGGGAAAGGAGCATCGACATACTTGTTGCAACAGATGTCGCAGCCCGCGGCCTTGATATAAACGGGCTTACTCATGTAATAAACTACTCTCTTCCAGAGGAGGCTGAAACCTTCATACACAGGGTCGGAAGGACCGGAAGAGCCGGAAAGAGCGGAGAGGCAATCACATTAATCACAAGAGGGGAAAAACGTCGTTTTGAATATATCCTCAGGGCCACGAAGAGCAATGCAGAGGAAGACAGCATTCCCTCACTCGAGCAGATTATGGCAGTAAAGCGTGATGAACTGGTCAGAAAGGCAAGAGAAATCATCAAGAGGGATGCCGGAGATGAGTACAAGAAACTTGCACTTGCGCTTTTTGATCATGTTGATAATCCGCTTGATGCTGTCTCATCTCTGCTTGAAGCTATGTTCAAAGCAGAATTTGACCCTTCACGCTACAGGAAAATAAGGGAAGAAAAAGAAGAAGACAGGAGAAAGGACAAAAGGAAAGAGAATGATGTGGAAAGCAAAAGCATCCGCATATTCATAAGCCGCGGCAGGAAAGCCGGGCTGACAAAGAAAGCTCTTGCTTCTTTAATCTCAGATGGTGCAGAAATAGAATACAGCAGCATAGACGATGTGCAGGTTCTTGATGACTTTTCTTTTGTAAACGTGAGGAAAGAGGATGCAGAGAGTGTTCTTGCTCTATTCAACAAGGGAAAGAAAAAGGGGCCTAAAATTGCCACCCTTGCCAAGAAAGACAAGAAAGGATCTGAAATAAAAGGCAGGAAGGCTAAAGGTGCAGATGGTCGTCGTAAAGGGAAGAAAAGTAACGCCTCAAAAAGCCGTCCTTCTTTTTGAGGATCTTTGATCCCCTTGTGATCTTGCAAAGACTGAGCGAGCGCTCTTTTGCAATAAGGCGCTGGCTCTTTCCTTTATAGATATCGTCCATCAGGGCAAAGCGGAGAATGAAGTCATCGATTTCTGCAGCAGTGAAAAGGTCTTCAAAAAGGGATGCCATCTCCTTACTGTCTGTGGTTCTAGCAAAGAGAGCAATCATCTCGCTCGCTTTTTTCTTTCCTTCATCGCTTTCCATCATGCTGTGAGCCTTTCTCATATCATCCTCCTAGAGTGCCGGACTGAACATTCGGTAAAAATACCTGAACAGCCTTCTGATTATATTGATCTTCTCGTGAGAATCTCTCTTCATTCTCTTTGATACGTCCATTATAGCAAGGAAATCTTCTTTCACACTTTTGCACATCGATGATGAATAGAACAGAACTGAAAGCTCAAAGTGCAGATAGAAAGAACGGTAATCCATATTAGTCGTACCGACAATCGCCCTGTTGTCATCAGACAAGAACATCTTGGTATGTATGAAACCAGGAGTATATTCATAAATCTTCACTCCTGCTTCAATGAGATTCTTATAGTTGCTTCTGGACACCTCGTGCACCTGCTTCTTGTCCGGAACGGATGGAGTTATTATCCTGACATCGACTCCGCCAAGAGATGCGTTCTTAAGTGCGTTTATCATCGTGTCATCCGGAATGAGATATGGTGTTGTTATCCAGAGATATCTGCGTGCTGAGTTGACCATCTCGATATATGCGTTCTCTCCAACCGGAATGTCAGCAAACGGATTTGACCCGAATACCTGCACCACACCGTCCGATGGAGAAAGATAGCCTGGACGGAAGAGCATCACATCCTCTTTTATTCCCTTAAGAGCATCCCACATGGACAGAAAAAGACGGGTAAGAGAAAATACTGCAGAGCCGGAAAGCCTTATCGCATTATCCTTCCAGTATGAAAAGCGGATCTCATCATTTGTATATTCATCTGCTATGTTGAGCCCGCCTGTATAGCCGATATCGCCGTCGATGACAACAATCTTCCTGTGATCGCGGAAATTCAGACGCGGGTTGACATGAAGGCGGAGCGGATTGAACTTTATGGTCTTTATCCCATCCTTTTCAAGGTCCCTGTCATAGCGGTAGCTGACAGAGTTGATGCTTCCCATGTCATCATATATCAGGCGCACATCAAGCCCTTCCCTGGCTTTCTTTGAAAGAATTTTCCTCACATCGGATAAAAAGCGTCCTTCTCCTATTATGAAATACTCTATGAATATGAACTTCTTTGCATTCTCAAGCTTGATAAGAAGGTCGTTGCGGAACTCGGTTCCTGTCTCGAAATACATGCTCTCCGTGTTCTGGCACGCGGGGAAAAGCGTTGTGTTGTATATATAGTTCTCAAGTCTCTTTATCTGGTCCTCCCCTGTTGCCTCAATTGATGCGCTGTGACTGATCCTGTCATCGAGGAAGACCTCCCTGTTTTCTGCGTTCCTGTACTTCAAAAGCTTTCTTGCAGAAAGCCGTCCTATCTGCTTGTTTCCAAAAAGCAGATACATGACTCCACCGAAAACGGGAACAAAGGACACGATTGCAATCCACACCATCTTGTATGAGGGATTTTCCTTCCGTGAAAGGACTATGAGAATGACAAGCATGGAAATCAGATAGAAAACAAGGAAGAATCCTTTTGTATATGCGGCCCAGTACACAAGAAGAGCGAGCATCACGAATTCAGAGAGGAAAAGAAGAAGTGTCCATACAAGACGGCTTGTCAGTATCTTTATAAGCTTACCCATCATTTCTCCTCATGCTGAATTCACAGCCGCAGTAGGACTGACGGTAAAGCTCCAGCTGGCGTGAAAGCTCTATAGAGCGGGCAAACCCGTTCTTTTTCTTGAAGTCTATTGCACAGAACCCATCATATTTTTCCCCGACAGAGAATATAAGGGGACTGCTTTTGAATCTTGAGACGGTAAGGGTTGTCGTGAAATAAGGAATACCGAGCTCTCTTGCCTTCATGTATGTCCTTTTCATGTTGTAGTCAAAGCAGAGGGCACATCTCTTTCCTCCCTCCTCTTCTCCTTCAAAACCCTTTATGTGACTCAGCCACGCATCATGATCCTGCTCCTCTCTTATCATCTCCAGAGCATAGAAAGAAGCGACACGGAGGGCATTTGCATATCTTTTCTCAAATTCAGATTCAGGATAGATATTGCTGTCTGAAAAAAACAGGAGCGGAATGTAATCCATTGAGAGCAGACGCTCTATGCTACTGGTCGAGCATGGACCGCAGCAGACATGCAGCAATATTTTCTCTTTTTCTTCCATAAAAGAGATTATATAATATTTCATGGCTATTATTAAGGGGCATTCATGTTAAGAAAATATTCACGTTTCATCTTCTTTGCTGTATTTCTGGTTCTGTTTGCTTTGATCCTGCTTTTCTCATTCTCAAGACCTGTCAGGATAATCCTCCTCATTTTCGCACTTGCCGCGCTGCTGCTGATGAATGTGGGATCATTTTATTATGCAAGGGCAGAGAAGATAATGAGGAACATGAGAAAGAAAGACATAGCCCTTCTCTCTTCCTATCTGGATAAGGCACTCTCATGGGACATCAAGAGCTCTCAGCGCATCAATGCCCTTATTATTCTGCTCGACTACAAGAAAGGAGAGAAAAGCGAAAGAATGCTTGAAAGCATCGTAGACAGAAAAGAAGGAAAAGAAAGAACAAGATGCGCATCAGCTCTCTTGAGAAGCTACACCAGAGAAGGGAAAAATCAGGATGCCCAGAGGATGATCAACATACTAGCAGCGGACAAAAGCGCTTCATCTCTGCTTTCCCAGATGCGCTTTTTCATCAGCCAGGCTGATGATGAGAATTTTGCAGCTAAGGCATCAACTGCCCTGTCCCTTTACATGAACGGAGCAGAAATCAGGGACGCATGTGCATCCTATGCCGCATCAAATGGAGATTTTGCTGATGCAGGATGTATTTTGAAATCTGTATTTGAAAATTATACCCCGTTCTTCCCAGAAGTCTTTGTACACATGGCACTTGTCTATCTTGCTCTTGATGACTATAAGAGCGCTCTCTTATATCTGAACGGGGCACTTGAGAATGCGATATTTGCAAACACATCTCTTTATTCAGAAGAATATGTCCGCTCTCTTAAAGACAAAGTCTCAGATGCGTCATTCTTCTTCAAGAAAGATGAGATAATGCGTGCATCAAGAGGAAAAGAAATCTCTTTTACCTCTGCTGAGGAAGGAAAGAGGGATGCAGATACCTCCCTTTCATCAAAGGCAAGCACAGCAATTCTGCTTAAAATGAAAGCCAGCTTCTAAAACCTTGTAAAACAGGAGAGAGAAAAGAGGAAGCTTTCAGATCCAGAATCATAACCGAGTGCGACTGAGAAGGGAACACCCACCATTCCGATCAGAGAACTGGAGATTTCAAACCTGAGTCCTGTGATGAACTCAAAGCTGTTTTCATATATCAGGGTATTGAAGAAGAGCCCGACTGTAAGTGACTCTATTATGAACAGCTCGCTGAATGTCGGGCTGAAGGGAAGACGGTATCCGAATTCTATTGACGGGGTCACAAAATATGGAGAGGCAAGATCTTTTCCTGTAGCTGAATCAACAGTATTTGAGAAATACCCGTCGGCAAGGAAGAGCGGGACACTCTTTTTCCCATCAAGTGTGAATCTTGATGATGCTGTTATGTCCAGATATAGGGAGAAAGGAAGAGAAAAGCGGCTCTTTGCATCGATGTATGCATAGCTTGAGTATTCAGCAAAAGAAGAGCCCCCTGATTGATAACCTGCTCTGATGCTGCTCTCCCCTATGCTGTACTCAAAAGATGCGTCAAAGAGAAGAGAGAGCATGTAACGCATTTTCTTTTCTTTCACGCTTCTGTATTCAAAGGACTGGACAAAGCCTATATCCATATAATCCGATGAATAGAATCTGTAATCGAAAGACTGAGCAAGATAATAATCAGGGCGAGGAGAATCTGAAAAATAAAGGGAAGCATCAAGAGCTATCCTCATTCTCGCAAAAGGATAGAATGAGAGATTTACAGACGTATCGCTTGATGCAGAGTACTCTTTGCCGGAAAGATTGAACGCACCTCCGACATTCAGTGAGAAATCGATGAAACGGTAGCGCATGAGATAGGTTGCATCCAAAATCGTAGAATTATTTAAAAAGAGCATCTTGCCCTCAGCATAGCTTCCGCCTCTGAATGATATTATGTTCGCCACATCGGCTGTCTCAACACGATGGAAATACCTTATGTTGTCTATTGCCCTGCCGACCCTCTCCTCATAATATGTCCTTTCATCAGCAAGGCTTGAGCCGCTTCTGTATATATCTTTCAGCAGGTCAGCAGAAGCCTTTGCCGATTCATATCCTATCTTTCTCATCTCATCGACTTTCTTGAAATCCATGAATGAGTATCCTTCCACTGCACATCTGATCCAGATAAGGTCCTCATGCGCCTTGATTGCAGAAGCAGAGCGCTGGTTCTTTCCTATTGAGAATGCAGTGTTGAGCACTGTAATAGGACTCAGGATATTCAGATTGTCATTTGAATAGAATGTCGTTGATAGAATCACAGTATCAGAAAACTCGTATGCGGCATTCACTGGAGCAAGCTCGATTACTCCACCGTCAATAAGGTAATGCCCCCTGTATTCAGCAGGTGCAAAATATACGGGCATGGCAAATGCAGCTGCAAGCACATCCGCAAAATTGCCTTCCATTATCCTGACCTCCCTTTCTGTCACAAGATCATCACAGATGACCATCACAGGAATCGGAAGATCCTTGATATCCATGTCCTCTCCTACTATGCTTTCAATCACGCTCTTGAAGCTTGTGTTGTCAATGAGCCCTCCCTTGTAGGGAATAGTGAGGGCAAAGTAATCAGAAAGGTCTGCAGATGACAGAAGGTTCACAATCTGCTGGCTGTCCAGCCCTGCAGAATATAAAAGTGCGATTATGGAGCCCATGCTGTTTGAGATTATGTAATCGGGCTCAATGTTCTCTTCTTCAAGGTACTCAAGCACTCCCAGGTGTGCCAGAGCTCTCGCGCTGCCCCCTGTAAGCACAAGTCCCACAGGATCTCTCTTTCCTTCCGTACGCTCAAGGATGCGCTGGCGGAAACTGTCTTCTCCATAGGAAACAGGAACATCGGATAAAAGTATGTCCGATGAGGAGAAGATGGAAGATGAAAGCATCATCAGTATAAAAAGCGCAAGAAGAAATCTTTTCATATATTCAAATATAGAATATGACTTTTGTATTTTCAACAAGCAAAAGAAGAATTGCCATGATTAATGCGTTGCAACAAATTGCAATATAATCTAAACTACAGCAAGGCCGGTGTGGTGGAATGGTAGACACAGCAGACTCAAAATCTGCCGGGAGCAATCCTGTATCGGTTCAAGTCCGATCACCGGCATCACGCTATGCCTTTCTCATTCATTACAGACAGAATAATCGAAGAAAAGAACAAGCTTATTGAGGAAATAGAAAGCAATGGCTCTTACTCATTTCCTCCTTCTGACGAATTCAAAAAAGATGATCTCTTTGCATCGAAAAAAGGAATGATGTTTGCAATCCTGACAGCCAGGGATGAAAGTGGAAGAGAGACTGTAATACGTGCATACTCAGGAGAAAAGGACATAAAGGGCTATGCAAATCCCTGTTACAGCAGAAATGAATTCAGAAAAGTGACAGAAAAATGGAGTGCAATCATAAAAAACGCTCCGCAAAGCGAGATAAAATTTCTTACAAAAGAAGCTCTGACTGAGATATATTCGCTTTACTCATTCACTGATGCATGGAAAAATGAATTCTCCCTTTCTGATGTCTTTTCTTCATTTGCTCCAAGCGGAAGCGGAGACTGTGCGGGAATAAAGTGCCTTAATGCCGCATTCAGGAAGAATCTCAGGATCACAGGCTTTGGCGAGTTCTACTATGGAAAGGATACTGAGACAAGAAAGAGCGGAGCATTCTATCCGCCTTGCAGAGAAAGATGCGAGAAGATAATAAAGAGAATGACGGGACTTTCCTTCATCTACGTTGACCAGGATATTGCTGTGATAAACAAGCAAAGCGGACTGCTTTCTGTGCCGGGAATCGGAGAAGAGAAGCTCGATTCAGCCTCAGAGAGAATAAAAAAGGTGCTTTACACTGATTTGAAGTCTCCGTTTGTCCACCGCCTGGACATGGGCACATCGGGCATTCTTGTCTTTGCACTCAATAAAGATGCGCATAGAAATCTTTCACGTCAGTTTGAAAACCGCACAATCAAAAAAGAATACACTGCGCTGCTGGAAGGCAAAATCGAGAAAAAAAGCGGAAGGATATCCCTTCCCCACCGTCTGGATACAGAAAGAAGACCTTATCAGGTTGTTGATTATGTAAACGGCAAGGAAAGCATAACCGACTATGAAATCCTTTCATGGGAAAGCAGGAACAGCATGCCTGTCACAAGAGTGCGTTTTCTTCCACATACCGGAAGGACTCATCAGATAAGAGTCCATTCAGCATACGCACTTGGTCACCCGATACTTGGCGAAAGGCTCTATGCAGATGAGAAAAAAGGAGAGCGCCTTTTTCTTCACGCATCGAAGATAACATTCATCCATCCCAGAAGCGGGAAGGAAATCACAATCATTTCTGATCCGGATTTCTGAACTTCAAAGATGAAGAGAAATAAGGCTCCGCTCTTTTTATGTCCACGCTTTTTATGAACTCATCCATCAAGGGAAAGCTCTTTGTCAGATTTTCAACACTATGTGCATCGCTTGAGCATACTGCTTTATCTATGCCCATCGAGCGGGCAAGCATCCAGAAATCTTTTACAGGGTATGCCGGGCGCAAAAAGAGTGATGGCCTGATCAGTCCGTTGCCGTTTATCTCAAGTTCTGCCCCGCTTTTCATTGCCTCTTCTATTATGATGCGGCTTGCTCTTTCTGCCGTGCTGTCAAAATCCTCATAGCCTATGAAGAAAACATCGGGATGGGCTATGAAATCGAAAAGACGGGTCGATGCTGCCTCTGCAGTCCGCTCAGCAACATTCAAAACCTCGCTTTGAGTGAGCTTGCCGTTAAAAAGGCTCTTAAATCCATCCTCGCATATTTTATAATGTGTGCCGCAGATTATATAGTCGCTTTCTGCCTTCACGTCCTCAAAATAGCTCTTATAAGAGGAAAAGTAATCGCATTCCCAGCCCAAAAGTATTTCAAGCCCTTTTTCTCGGTACTCATCCCTTACTCTTTTCACATCCTCCTCGTATTCCTTCTTCGCCGAATAAGGCATTCTTGTACGGCTCAGTTTGTCATCAGGAAAAGGAAGATGCTCCGTAAAGCCCAACAGCCCGAGTCCTTTTTCAAGGGCTTCTTCAGCATATTCTCTTATACTGCCCTTGCCATGTCCGCAGTAGAATGAATGAGTATGAAGATTGTATTTCTGCATACTCAGATGATATGTGTTTTATTGACAAAAGAAAACAGAAAATTATATCCTCAAAAGAGCAATTTTTACTAAGGAGCATTCCTGATGGAAGATACAAACGGGCAGTCATTTGACGAAAGCGCCCTCATTAGAAGCATAGAGGAAATCAAGAACAGAATTAAGCTTGATGATATAAAAAAAGCTGAAGAGCTTGAGAACATAAAGAAAGTTGTGAAGAAGAATGTGCCTTTCTTCATGAGAAGCGCTTTCACAGCATATATTCTCCGCGAGGCTCTCTCTTTCACACCCGGTGCAAAGAAAAGAGAGAGAAAGAATGTGAGAGATGTGAAGGAAGAACCAGCCAAGGCAGAAATTCCTTCAGATGCAAGGACTCTTTATCTGAATATAGGCAAAATGAAGCATCTATATGCGAAAAACCTTTCTGAGATACTGCAGAAGGAACTTGAGATCTCAAGATCAGATATTATGTCAATAAGAATCCATGACAAATATTCATTCATAACAATGAGCCAGACAAACTGCGAAAAAGCAATTGAGAAGATGAACGGCATGGACATTAACGGAAGAAAGGCTCAGATCAGCTACGCAAGCAGAGAGGCAAAGTGAAGATAAACAGATTTGTACTCTCAGAAATGAGAGTCAACTGTTATGTTGTTTATGACTTTGATGAAAACAGGGCAATATTAATCGATGCCCCCTCCGGCATTGCCCCCGTTATTTCCTTTATAAAGGAGAACTCTCTTGCTCTTGAGGCAGTTCTCCTGACCCATGCCCATTTTGATCATGTTCAGGGGCTTTATGAACTTGATCATGAATTTAAAGATCTCGATATCTATCTTTCAGAGGATGATGAGGAGCTTTTCCGCTCTGGAAACAAAAAGATACTGAAAGATTTCGGCATGCTCAGCAAAGAGACAGACAAAGAATTCTCCTGTATTGAGAAAATCAGGACAAAAAGGCTTCCTGAGAATATCTTCGGCTTTGATGTGATTAAAACAAGCGGGCACACGAAAGGAAGCGTGTGCTTCTACTCTGAAAAAGAAAGCATACTCTTTTCAGGAGACACCCTCTTCCTTTACGGATACGGGCGCTATGACCTTGGAGGCTCAATGACTGAGCTTTTTGCATCCCTCAAGAAAATAGAAGCCTTAGACGGAGAGACAATGCTCCTTCCGGGGCATGGAGAGTGCGGAAAATTAAAAATGCATCTCGACTGAGATGCATATTTTTCAACCCATTTTTTCATTCTGGCTCTTGCATTCAACGCACAGCACTGCAGACGGAATGGCACGAAGTCTTCCCTCGGGAATCCTCTTTCCACACTGAAGGCATATACCATAGCGGCCTTCACCTATTCTCTTCAGTGCACCCTCGATAGCCTTGAGACGCTGGGCATCCATAGCATTAAGTGCTTCCATTTTCCTGTAAGCCGCATCATCGCTTGCAAGATCACTTGAATCCTTTCCGGATGAAAGCTGAGCTTCTTCAGCAAAGTTATTACCCTCTGAGTTGAGCTTCTTTACTAGCTCCTCCCTTTCCTGTAACAGCTTCTGCTGCATTTCCTGAGTGAAAGCATCCATCTTTCAATCCCCCTTTACTTTTTATAAAATCCCCTAAGGGATAATACGAAAATACAACAGAGAGTGGCTCTGGTCAAGGAAAAATTACTTTTCTTCACCTTTTTTCTCACTTTCACGCAGCGCAAGGAAAAAACGCCTTGTCGTGAGAATGAGAAAATAAAGGACAAAAAGATAGATCAGGAATATAGCGAACACAAGCAGCCTGGAGCCTGAGAAGGTGATGAGAAGCAGGAAAAACCCGATGCTCATGAAGATTATGAGAAAGGCAACGGATAATGCTGTTTTCGTGCTTCTTCTCATTCTGCTGCCCTTATTTTTTCAAGAAGCTCAGAATATGTGTCCACACATTCTATATCGCTTCTTTCCTTTCTGATGTTCTCAGGAGCGCGGAACAAAACTCCCCAGTCTGCCTCATCGATCATTGAAATGTCGTTATAGCTGTCCCCGGATGCGAAAACAGAAAAGCCTATGCTCTTGAGAGCCTTCACACTCGCCTTCTTTCCATCTTCAATCCTCATCCTTATGCTTCTTATGTATCCTTCATCATCTGTCAGAAGAGAGTTTGAGAATATTGTCGGCCATGAAAGCTTTCTCATCAGGGGAGAAGCAAACTCACAGAACGTGTCAGAAAGGATTATTACCTGGAAATTGCTTCTTAGGGCATCAAGAAAATCCTTTGCACCCTCAAGGACATCCATTTTATCTATCACATTCTGGATATCCTTCAGCCTCAGGTGATTCTCTTTAAGGATATCAATCCTGTATCTCATCAGTTTGTCATAATCAGGCTCATCCCTTGTAGTACGTTCAAGAGCCTTAATTCCAGTGTATCGGGCGAACTCAATCCAGATTTCAGGAACAAGCACACCTTCAAGATCAAGTGTTACAATTTTCATATCCTGATTATAGGAAAGTAGAAAGAAAAAAACCACATTGCTATAATTGACTCATGTCAAAAACAATAAGCTATCTTGTCGCATTCCTGACAGGGGCCGTGATTGCCATCATGGTCGTATTCAACACAGAATTCGGTAAGCTCACTTCAAGCGAGGTTTCCCTGATTATAAACCAGATTGTGGGCATCATCACCCTTAGCCTCATAATGCTTGTTTTCAAAAAAAGTCCGGCTGTCAATCCGCAGAAGAAGGAAGCAAGATGGTACAATTACTTCGGAGGACTTTTTGGCGTATTCATAATATCTTTCAATTACCTTACAGTGACAGGGACAAATGCGACAATTGCCATGGCAGGAGCTGTTTTCGGACAGAGCCTCATGGGCCTCGTATTTGACATGACAGGCTTCATGGGCGTAAAAAAGGAAAGACCTGACAAGAAAAGATACATTTCCCTTTTCATCTCCCTTCTGGGAATAATAATGCTTTTCATATCAAAAGAGCATTTTAATGCACTTTATCTCATTCCCGCAGTCGCTGCAGGAATACTCACAATGATCCAGATGGTATACAACAGCCATCTTGCATCTCTAAAAGGTGCATTCTACTCAGCAAGAGTTAATGTAATCAGCGGTCTCTTTGGCTCTCTGCTCTATTCTTTCATTTTCTTTTCTGAAAGCACAGCAAAGGGATTTTCTCATTTATCCTCCACTCCGTTTTATGTGATAGTGATGGGAGGCCTTCTTGCATGCGTTGTAGTCGTGAACACGAATATCGTGATTCCGAAGATTCCTGCAGTCTTTTCTGCTCTCCTGCTTTCTGCCGGGCAGCTGATTGCCGCAGTGCTGATTGACTACTTCCTATATGGAATTTTCACGCTCAACCAGCTTATCGGTGCACTTGTGATACTAATTGGAATTGCAATGGGGAACATCAGGAGTCAGAAGGGTTAGATCCTTCCGGCATCTCGACATCGAATGTCTCACCTTTTCCGCCCTTTCTCTTTGCCTTTCTTGCTTTCTCATCCTTTACTTCACGGAACTTTCCTGTAGAAAGGAAGACTGCTATGAACTTCACAGAAGGTATATTTGCGCAGATTATCTGGATAATGCTCGTTAAAGGAACAGCAAGGAACATTCCGAGTATTCCCCATATGTAGCCCCAGAGAGCAAGGGATATCAAAATGACAATCGGAGATATGTTAAGCTGCACGCCCTGAAGCTTCGGGTCTATTATGTTTCCCATTATCATCTCGACCATAATCATCAGAAAAGCTATGAATATCACGGTGCCCCACTGAGGAAGGAACTGGATCACTGCCATGAGTATCGTACCGCCTGTCACCACAATGGAACCGATTGTAGGAATGAAATTCAGGACAACTGCAAGGACTCCCCATACAAGTGCAAAATCAAGACCAGTAAAGAGAGCTACAAGATAGAACATCACACCGCTTATAAGGGAAATCACAAGCTTCAGGAACACGTATTTCGATACCTGCCGGTTCACCCTTAAAAGCATTGTCGATATTCTCTGCGCCTTCTCAGAAGGGAATGTCTGCTGAAGCTTTGGTGAAAAACTCTTTCTCTCAAGAAGAAGGAACAGAAGATAAATGAGAACCATCATCACATCAGAGAGAATCGAGATGAATTTTGTTGAAAACGATGCCAGGTAGCTTGTCGCAATCCCGATCCAGTCTATGTTCAGCGATGCAAGAAATGAATAGCTTTCCGGATTCTTCACATCAAAAAAGCGTGCTGCGTAGACACTCAGAAGCCTGTCAAGCTCAGCAAGGCGCTGGGCATATCGGGGAAGCCCCGAGGCCACCATGTTGACCATCTGGAAGACAAGATATGCTGCAAGAAGGAACACAGTAAGCACTATTGCCATTACGGCGATGATGCTCAGCACATTCGGGACCTTCAGGCGGTCCATATGAGATAGAATCGGGTTAACAAGAACAAAAAGAAAGACAGCCACAACAAGAGGAAGCAATATGCTCTGTGCTATCTTGAATATGGCAAGCACGAGCACGACAAGAAAGAAAAACATTATGCTTCTTATCTGTCCGTACCTTGCATTTCCTTCTTTTTCCATACTCAGAATCATAGCCGGTATGGTCAAAAAAAACAATATTAATTAAAATCTCCATGTATGGAAAACGAATATCTTGACAGGATTGAGATAGTTCTTGTCGAAACACAGGATGCAGCTAATATTGGCTCAGTATGCCGCGCAATGAAGACCATGGGAATCACGCATTTATGCCTCGTTACCAATGAGGAATATGATGAGAACCGTGTAAGAACGCTTGCCCTGCATGCTTCTGACATATGGGAGAAAAGAAGAGTTGTCAAATCGCTCAGCCAGGCACTATCTGACAGCGTGTTTTCTGTTGCTTCGACAAGAAGAAAAGGTAAATTCAGAAAACTGAGCTCATACACTCCATCTGATCTTGCAAAGAGACTCCAGACATGTGCAAACGGCAAGGTGTCAATAGTATTCGGCCGTGAAGCAGATGGGCTGAGGGATGATGAGGTGAACCTCTGCTCTTCTGTAGTCACAATTCCCACAAGCGAGCTTTTTCCTTCTTTGAATCTTGCTCAGGCAGTGCAGATTGTCACATACAATCTCTTTCTTGAATCAAAAGTGTATAAGCCGGGTCTGGTAAGCGTAAGCCACGAAAGAGTAAATGAAGTTACAAGATGCATCTCAAATAGTCTTGAGAACATCGGCTACTACAAGTGGGATGAAGAGAAGAAATGGACAGAAATCCTCATCCGCGATACCCTTGAAAAAGCAACGCTTTCAGAAAGCGAGATAAAACGTTTTCTCAAGATATTTGAGAAGATGGAGAAAATCAAAATATACAAGGACAGGGACAATGAGAAAATTCAAGAGCTTTCTTGATCCTCTTCCGAGAGTCTGTGCGCACCGTGGAGACAGTCATTATTTCCCGGAAAACACAATTGAGGCATTCATATCGGCTAGCAGGATGAGCATAGACATAATCGAGACAGACGTGCATCTTACTAAGGACAACAAGATCGTGATCTGGCACGATGATACGCTGGAGCGCAATACTGATGGAAAAGGAAGAATAGAGGACCATACTTTAGAAGAGCTGCTGGAATACGATGCAGGATACACTTTCACCAAAGACGGAGGAAAGACTTTCCCCTTCCGAGGCAAGGGCGTGAAGATAATGACTCTTGATGAGGCATTAAAGGCGTGCCCTGATGAAAGATTCAACATCGACTTGAAGACAAATGACACACGGATTGTAGATGAATACATAAAGGTCATAAGGGACAACAAGGCTGAGGACCGCGTGTGCACAGCATCCTTTCACCTGAAGAACCTGAAGGCCATGAGGAAAAAAGCTCCTGACATGCTTACTAGCATAACGACTGTGGAGGTTGCTTGGCTTTTATTCCGCCTTTCAGTGAATGCTCTTCCTAAGACCTTCAAAAGAAAGATAATCTTCCAGGTTCCGCTCCAGCAGGGACCTGTAAGGATCATCAGCGAGAAATTCATAAAAGAGATGCATAAGCGCGGTGCCATCATAATGGTCTGGACTATAAACAACACTGCACAGATGGATGCGCTCTTTGACATGGGTGTTGACACGATAATGACAGATAACCCCCGCCTTCTGATTGAAAGGGCAAAGGCAAAGAACATAATCTGATAAAGGAGGAGAAAAACATGAAAAGTGATGTCTACTATTCAGATCTCAGAACAGGATTCAACAACAGCCTGCTGGATAAACTTACTCGTCTGATGGAGAGAGCCGGGATTTCAAAGATTGACTTCAAAAATCATTATGCTGCCATAAAGCTCCACTTCGGAGAGCCTGGCAACCTTGCATTCCTTCGACCCAACTGGGCTAAATGTGTTGCTGATGAAATAAAGAAGCTTGGAGGAAAGCCGTTTCTTACTGACTGCAACACTCTCTATGTAGGAGGAAGAAAGAATGCTCTTGACCATCTTGACAGTGCAAATGCAAACGGCTTCAATCCGCTTTCCACCGGCTGCCAGATAATAATTGCAGACGGGCTGAAGGGAACAGATGATGTCGATGTTCCTGTTGATGGGAATCTTGTGAAGAATGCACATATCGGAAGAGCTGTGATGGATGCGGATGTCTTTATTTCCTTAAATCACTTCAAAGGGCATGAGGCAACAGGATTCGGAGGCGCGCTGAAGAACATCGGAATGGGCTGCGGATCGCGTGCGGGAAAGATGGACATGCACTCCCAGGGAAAGCCTGTTGTGAATCAGGATAAATGCATAGGATGCCACAGATGCGAGAAGATCTGTGCCCACTCAGCTCCTACTTTTTCTGAAAACAAGTGCACTATCGATCTTAATAAATGTGTCGGGTGCGGAAGATGCATAGGAGTATGCCCTGTTGATGCAATCAGTGAGGGAGTAAGCAACAGCAATGAGATTCTCAATATGAAAATGATGGAATATGCAAAGGCTGTCCTTACAGGCAGACCATCATTTCATATCTCTCTTGCAATCGACATATCACCAAACTGTGACTGCCACAATGAAAACGATGCTCCAATTACTCCGAATGTCGGAATGTTCGCATCCTTTGATCCTGTTGCACTGGACCAGGCCTGTGCAGACATGGTGAACAGGATGCCTGTGAACAAGAATACTCTTCTTGACGAGGCGGAAAGCCATACTGGAGACCACTTTCATGACGTCCATCCGGACACAAGCTGGAAACAGGGTCTTGAATATGCTGAGAAGATAGGACTGGGAACAAGGGATTACAATCTGATTAATGTTAAATAAGATAAGGGAGAGCATCAGCTCTCCCCTGTTTTTTCATTTTCTATTGTGCTTCTTCTTAAATTATGTTGGCAGGATCAAGGTTATTCTGCTCGATATCCTTGAAATACTTATATGTATCCACCTTGAGCTCGCCGCATGCAGGCTCATCACATACTATGATGGCTCTCTTATGCATCTGAAGAGCTGAGCATGTCCACATCTGGGAAACACCACCCTCAACTGTGTGGGCAAGAGCTCTTGCCTTGTTGTGTCCATTGATGAGCACGAGCACTTCCTTGCTGTCTGTCACTGTCTGGATTCCGACTGTAAGAGCAGTCGAAGGAACCTTGGAAACATCATTGTCGAAGAATCTTGAGTTCATGACCTTTGTGTCATATGTCAGGCTCTTCACTCTTGTTCTTGAAGAAAGGGATGAGAATGGCTCATTGAATGCCAAATGCCCGTCTGCTCCTATTCCGCCCATGAAGAGATCGATTCCGCCATAGCTCTTTATTTTCTCTTCATAGCGAGCGCATTCTGCCTCTACATCATCTACAGTGCCATCGAGCATGTTTATGTTCTCAGCAGGAAGATCGATATGATTGAAGAAATTCTCATGCATGAATGTCCAGTAGCTCTGAGGATGATTCCTGTCTAGACCGACATACTCATCCATGTTGAATGTTACGACATTCTTGAAAGAGATATATCCGCTTTTGTTGAGCCTTATAAGCTCTTTATAGGTTCCAATCGGGGAAGAACCTGTAGGAAGTCCGAGAACAAATGGCCTTTTTTCTGTTCTTGAATGTTCCTTGATTCTCTTTGCGATGTATCTTGCTGCCCAGAGTGACAGCTTCTCATAATCCGGCTCAATAATAACGCGCATTATTTCCTCCTTGAGTTTATTACCATCTGTTATTTTATCCTAAGTACAGGAATTTGAAAAGCTTAATATGCCTTTTCGATTATTCCGGAGGCAATTATGGCATCACCGCTGTAGACAACCGCACTCTGGCCGGGAGTCAAAGCCTTTGCAGGAGATAAAAAAGTCAGGGAAAATCCATCATCTGTTTTTTCAACATGAGCATCAATACCGGCACTTGCAGAACGGATTTTCACAGAATAGATATCCTCGTCAAAATCAAGGGATGAGACATAGTTGACATTCCTGACTTCTGCCCTGCTCTTGAATGTGTTTTCAACTGTCCCTACTACCACTGTGTTTGTCACATTGTCGATATCAACGACATAAAGAGGTTCGCTGTATGCTATTTTGAGTCCCTTTCTCTGTCCTATGGTATAGTGCCAGTATCCATCATGCTCAGCAAGAACGCGTCCGTCAGTGAAAACTATATTGCCTTTCTTATTTTCAAGCCCTATGAGGTCTGTATAATCCCCTCCATAAAAATCCTGGCTCTCCCTCTCCCCTTCCTCATGGAAGCCATATGAGACATCGATTTTCCTTATCTCATCCTTTCTGTACTCTCCAAGAGGGAAAAGGATATGAGAAAGCTGATCCTGCGACAGACGAGAGAGAAAGTAGCTCTGGTCTTTCTTCTTGTCAATTGCCTTAAGCAGACAAAACCGCCCGTTTCTCTTTTCTATTCTTGCATAATGCCCTGTTGCAAAATAGTCAAAATCAGTTTCCTCTCTTGCCTTATCGACAAGGTATCCGAATTTTATGAGAGTATTGCACCATATGCATGGATTTGGCGTACGCGCACTGATGTATTCTGCTCTGAAATTCTCGAGCACCTTTGCCTCATACAGATCAGAACAGTCAATGACGCGGTGCTTTATTCTCAGAGCCGAGCATACCTGCTCTATCTTCTCAAGATCCTTTGTCTTGTCAGGATTATAACAGCTGTTGGGGCTCACCGGCTCAGGATACTTCGAATCCTTTTTCCAGATGAGCATCGTAACTCCCTCAACTTCATATCCCTGCTCTTTCAAAAGAGCCGCTGCAACAGAGGAATCTATTCCTCCAGACATCCCGACAAGCACTTTCTTCATATTAAAAATAATAGCAGAAATTGAAAAACATAAAAACTGACTCTTTCAGAGCGCACATGCCTCTGTTAGAATTAATGAAAAGGAGATAGCTATGGCTGAAAAGAAAACTGCAAATGCAAAAAAGGAAAGTGTTGAGAAAAAAGATGATGTACAGCTTGAAAATGTACAGACTGAAGAAATAATCGATGTTGATGAAAGCGGGAAGGAAAGCATTCAGAAAACAAAGAACAAGAGAAAGCAGGTAAGATATATTTTCAAGGACTCTGAGAAAGGATGGTTTGAAAAAGAAAGGGACAATGTCAGGGTCACAAAATACTACAGAACACAGAAAGAAGCTGTAGAGGCTGCAAAAACACACATAAGGAATTCAGGCATGCCCGGAAGCATAGTGATCCAGAGCAAGGCAGGAAAGATCAGGGCAAATCAGAAGATAACGACAAAGAAAATCTGATTACACCAGCTTCTCATAAGCCTCATTTATCTCGCTCATCCTCTGCTGGGCAAAATCCAGGAATGCCTTATCAAGATTGAGCGAGGAGATTCCATCCGGATGAAAACGTTTGGAAAGGATTCTCCATGCATTCCTTATATCTTCTTTTGTGGCACTCTCATCAAGGCCGAGAACTGAAAGATAGTATGCTCTGTCTTTCTCTTTTCCCTTCTCTGCTGCCCCTCCAAGTTCATCATAATAGTCAAAGAACCGTGCTCTCTGCTCATCTGTGTCCTGAAAGAATCCCGGGTAGTATGAAAAATCAAGAGGAGTGACTGAATATTCCTTTTCATCTCTTTTGCCGATTTCAAGTGAAAAAGCAAAAGGAGCGCTGCTATGTTCCATCTTTTCAAGAAAGCTCATGTAGGTGACTATATCAGTCTTTTGAAGGCTGCAGGCAAGCGTGATGTTATTCAGACTGTCAAGATATCTTATAAGGGCTTTTCTTATATCGCGGTCAACATGCTCAGAAAGACTGTCAATGCCAAGGAACACTTCTTTATACGGGCTTGCATCAAAAGGAATGGCCGAGGAAGGGAAAGCACTGATGTAGCAGCTGCCATCTTCCTTTTTCTCAAGAGTAAGTGTGATGCTGCTTACAGCACAGCGGGATACAGCTGCCAGATAAAGCTTTATCCCCTCCTCATTCCGTCTTATCTTCATCCTATCAATCGGGAAATTATCATTTTGCTGTGCAAGCAGACCTTCCCTGACATCATAGCCCGACTGCTTCAAAACCTTGAGAACAGAAAGGGCGGAAAAAGGTGAGCACTCATAATCATTTATATAATATTTCTTGACGCTTTCTTCCATTTTGAAGACAGTCTTGTGAACATAAATCTCCCTCATCTTCACGCTTATGAAACTGCCGGTTAAAGAAAATGAATAGAAGTCAGCGCTCCTTTTCTTTCCATCAAGCACTATTTCCTTTTCTATCTCTTCATTTGCACAGAGTGTCAGCTCACCCGCTGCCCGTGAAAAAAGAGAGAATAGATCCTTCTCAAGTTCTCTTTCCATAAGAAAAATTCTAGATGATGGAGGAAAATTATCAAGAGAAAAAGACATAGTTAACATTAACCAGAGATCAAAATGAATAAATCTTACTCTTTTTCCGAAATAAAATGCCGTTTACTCTTTGCTCATGAGCTTTATAAGTAAACACATCAGCCTATGCGAATATGATGAAAGACATGAGAGGGTAAATACCCTTACACATGCCTTCGGTTTTACCCTCGCCCTTTTCGGACTTTTTCTTGTAATAAAGAGAATTTCAAGCTTTTCAACTCTTGATTTGAAGCTTGGCATGCTTGTTTACGCACTTTCCAACGTGCTTCTTTACGGGGCATCGATGATTTATCATGCACTCAGGCCATCCGATGCAAAGAGATTATTCCGCATCCTTGACCACAGCAATATATACATACTCATTGCAGGGACATACTGTCCCCTATTGATGTATATCGGAAGCACAAAGACGATATACATAAATGTTGCGATGTGGATCATTGTTGCCCTCGGTATCATATCAACACTGCTCTTCTGGAACAGGCTGAGAATAATACATGTAGTCTTATATGTGGTTATGGGATGGCTCTGTGTATTTTTCTACAACGACATATTCCCCTCTCTTCCTGAAGGACTTTTCAAATACATCCTCACAGGAGGGATAGTATATACTCTTGGCCTCTTCTTCTATGGATTCAAGAAGATTCCGTATTATCATGCTATCTGGCATCTATTCACCCTGCTTGGATCTCTGAGCTTTTTTGTAGGAATCTATCTTTATATCTGATTATTTCCTGTTATAATCAGACTATGCAGTACACAGAATTTTGCTCAAACAAGATTTCACGCCTCGGCTATGGTTGCATGAGGTTTCCTAAAGTCGAAGGCTCTGACTATGAGATTGACGAGAAAAAAGCAAGAGAGCTTCTGGAATATGCCTATGATCATGGGGTCAATTATTATGATACGGCATGGCCTTATCATATGAGAACAAGCGAGCGCTTTCTCGGCTCATTTTTAAAAACAAAGGACCGCAGCTCTTTCTTTGTCGCAACAAAGCTTCCGCTGTTTAACTTAAAATGTACAGAAGAGGCAGAGGAGATATTCAACAAGCAGAGAGAAAACCTTGGTCTTGAATATTTTGACTATTATCTCTTGCATGCTGTGAACAAAGAGCGCTTTGAAATGATAAAAAGGCTCGATCTCTATGAATTCCTCGTAAAAAAGAAAGAAGAAGGACTAATCAGGAATCTCGGCTTTTCCTTCCATGACACGCCTCAGGTGCTTGATGAGATAACAAATACATACAGCTTTGATTTTGCTCAGATTCAGCTCAACTATATTGACTGGGAGCTGCAGAATGCAAGGCTTCAGTATGAGATTCTTACAAGCAAAGACATTCCTGTGATAGTCATGGAGCCATGCCGCGGTGGAGCACTCAGCTCACTTGGATATGAAACAGAGGAAATCCTCACATCCTGCTCTCCTGACAACAGCATATCAAGCTGGGCATTCAGGTATGTAAAAGAGCTTGATAACGTACACGTAGTGCTCTCTGGAATGAGCAACATGGAACAGCTGAAAGACAATATAAAGACATTTTCTGAGGATAACCCGTTTAAGGAAAAAGAAAGGAAGGCCCTTGATGCCGCAATACGTTCTTTCCTTTCCAACAGGACGATAAAATGCACAAAATGCAGATACTGCATGCCATGTAGCGTGAAAATAGAGATTCCAGAAGTGTTTTCTGTCTATAACAGCTATCTACTGTCAAAGGACAGAGCTGCTTTCATCGAATCTTATTCGAAAATGACAGTGAAGGCAAACGAGTGCATAGATTGCCAGAAATGCGTAAAGGCATGTCCTCAGGGCCTTGAGATAAACAAGCTAGTAAAAGAAGTTGACCGAACCTTTATGGCAATCAGGTGAGAACAAGGGACTGCTACTCTGCAGCCCCATTTCTTAGCCATGAATCAGAAGAGACTTGAATTCTCTCCAATTCCAATCAGGACAGCAATACCGCCCTTTGTCTCTTCAAATGAAGGTGTTGCATCAAAGTCAGAGAATGCACCCTTAGATGGAACTGTCACAAATCCTCCGATTCCGAATGCTCCAAGATTGGCTGTCACAGCTGCTCTGTAAAGGAGTCTCTGGCCAGTGAATGCTTCAGAGAACTCATCAACAGGAAGTCCGTTTATAAGCCAGAGATCTCCTGTCTTTGCAAAACCCATCTGCACTCCGACACCCACTGCGATATCAACGAACTTCAGAGGAACATTGATGTTGGCAGAAGGGAAAAGACTTAAAGTGAAAAGATCATTTCCGAATCCGATTGTTGCAGGAATATCGAGAGAGAACCAGCTCTTGAAAAGATTCAAGCGGATATCAGCTCCGAAGCTGAAATTGTTTGTGAAGTCCTCAAACTCATCACCTGAAAGCTGTGTGACTGCCTTGTTGTATGTCATGATTCCGCCAACCTGGAAAACAGGTGCGGCCATCAGAGTAAACGGCAGTAAAACCAAAAGCAAAAGAATAATAACTTTTTTCATTTTTTCTTCTCCTCTATATAAACAAAATTCTTATAAAAAGATTACAATCACCATTTTACTTCTTCACATTCAATTCCTGACTCAAAGCAAATCATATAAACATTTGACATCTAATAAGATAACATTGTTATAAAACCTTCATCCAATTGTTTTATGTTTTTTTATTTCTATTTTTATGAAAAAACCCCTTTTAAGGTTGGCTAAACAAACTTAAAGGGGTTATCTCGGATAACAGTAATATCTGTTTTATTTAATTAAACCTCAGTCGGTTGCACCTGATTTCTGATGTAGTCAATGAAATATGTAACCGCATAAGCCTGAGGCTGAGTCATTTCATAAACGAAATCTCCATTAAATCTAATCTGAATGTATTCTAGATTCTCAATATCTGTGAACACCTGATAAAGCTGACTTATTTCTTCTTCGTCCAGCAATGTTTTACTTTCACTTCGACTAGTTGCCAGAGCATCAGTGAAATCTCCTAGTAGCAGATCAATTGAATCAACAACAAAACGATCTCCTCTACTATTCATGATTGCAACATCAGTAATTAGAAGAGATGTGTTTCCCATAGAATCATACTGGGTGAATGTTGCCCACCAGTAATCGGAATCATCTCCTGTTGTATATTCAAGCTTCACAGGAAGCACCGAATAATACAAACCAGACTCCTGCATTGTATACTCAGTTTCCATTGTAAAGTCATCATGTGTTGCTACAAGGGTGTTTACAACATCTGCCTGCCAGTCTCCTCCGCCAAACAACGCACATCCACTCAATGAGAGTACAGCCATTACTGTAACAAGAGCCAAAACTGCTTTCTTAAATTTCATTTTTCCTCCTAATTATTAGTTATTAGTAACACTAGAATACCCCCCCCCGTGTTGAACTAACCCCCAAAAGGTAGACACAGCAAAGGCCTTTTCACAGGAGGATTTAAAAAGTGAAAAGGAAAAAAGAAGAAACTGTGTCAAAGGCTCCAAAACACAGGGGTGTCAAAGAAGTCAGCTACGAGCTGAAGCTTAAGGCTCTGGAGCTGTTCCAATCCGGATGCGGATACAGAAAGGTATCATCCCAGCTTGGAATAAAGCTGTACACAGCAAGGGACTGGGGACGCCGCTTCCATAAGGGGGATGAGGAATGGGCAATACCAAAAAGCGGTAAACCAAGA
>CASDRU010000012.1 GCA_949283305.1 uncultured Spirochaetales bacterium
CCAAAGAATTAAAAGATTTTCAATATTTTTCTTAGAAGGTACTACAAATGACAGGTATTTCTAACCGGGAATAATTCCTGTAAGTATTTGCAGTACCTTATTTTATCTCAATATTTGCGAATATTTGCTTCGGAAAAAGGGATATAGAATTTCATGTTCTCTCCTTTCTTTTATTCTATCACAAAATCAAAATAATGTAATAAGAGTATATAGTTATTGATAATAAATATTAATAATATTCATTTTGTAAATCATTTCACCCATATTAACCTTAGTTAGGAATCATTATTTTTCTCCAGAGCCTTCATATAGGCCTCTTCAGCTCTCTCTGCAAATTTTTCTCCTGAATATTCAAGACTGCTTTTCTGCGCGTTTTCTCTCATATGCTTTATCATTTCAGGATTGTCATGAATCTTTTTCATGATCTGGAGAAATTCTTCAAGGCTCTTATATTTAAAGCCATTGAAACCATCACTGACTGCACTGTATGCCATATCATCATGGCAGATTACAGGAAGGGATGAAGAGAGTGCCTCAATCACACAGAGGCCTTGAGTCTCGCTTACAGAAGCTGTTATGAAGAAGTCTGCAAGATGATAGTAATAGTGTGTGTCCATTCTCTCCACCATGCCTGTGAAGATGACGCTGTCAAGATTCATCTCATCTTTTTTCTTCTTAAGTCTTTCAAGATAAGGACCGCCTCCTGCTATTATCAGGGATAGAGGATAGTCGGAGAATGCTTTTTTAAAAGCCAGAATCTCATCTATGTTCTTCTCTTCTCCAATTCGGCCAAGATATAGCAGCGTCAGAGTTCCGTCTTTGATGCCGAGTTTTCTTCTCTCTCTTTGTCTCTCATCATCAGAAATCTTATAGCAGAAAGATGAAAGGTCTATTGCACTCGGGATTACAAGACTTTCCTTTTTGATTCCATAGCTTTCTGCAAGAGCTCTGGTCTTTTCTGTCGGGAATATGAGCAGCCTTGACTTTCTTGCACCGCGACGGAATAAAAACGAAGAAAACCACCTGTTGAAGAGCTTTGGAAAGTGTGCATAGCGGATATAATATTCATAGTCTGTGTGAAAGGTATGCACAACAGGTGCACCGCATTTTCTTGATATGCACTGTGCCATAGAGAATGTACTGAATTCACACTGAGAATGTATTACATCTGGCTTCCATAAAAGAATCTCGCTGAGGATTTTCCTGTTTATCCTCAAGGCCATCCTTGCTCCTTTATAAACAAAGGATGCAGAGCGGCTTGCAGTGTAATAGATGTCTTGAGCAACATATGATGAACCATTCTTGCTGAGCGTCAGAATCCTGACATCATGGCCTTTCTCCCCCAGAGCCTTTCTCAGCATACTGACTGAGGTTGAGACACCGTTCTTGTCATCAAGTGCCCAGTCACTCGTAATGAGTATTTTCATATGCCTTCTCCACTATGATGGTAAGATTCTATCAGCTTAGTGCTCCTTTGCATAGTATCTCAATAATTTTATTCAATATCAATTTTATATTCTGAAAACGGAATGTTATTTTACTCATTGAACAGAAGCCAGTATTTTCTTCCTTCCAAGCAGAGCCTTTTCCTCCTTTAAGGCAAAGGCGACAGAAAAAGAGATGGAGAGTATGTATTCTGCATCAGTTTTCTCACAATGCTTTTTTAAAAGATACTCATCATGCATTTTCTCCACATAATCCCACGCGCTGCTGAAAAAAGCAGGAATTACATCTTCATCCCTGATTATCTCCTCAATTGCCATAAGAAGTCTGTCTTCGTAAAGCATATGGTCTTTGAGATTTCCTTCAAAACAGGAATTATGGGCATACGTGAACGAGTCTGCAAGGTAGTGCACAAGCTTTCCTAACCTATAGCTTGAAAGCATCCTGCTTCCTTCTATCTTTTTCAGGATCTTTTTGCTCCTGATTCTCATGTTCTCATATTCATGTCCGCTCATTCTCTTTGTTCTGAGAAAACCCTTCAGATATGAGAAAACGAAAAGATCAGGCTCAACAGATCCGAAAAGAAAAGGAATGCAGCTGATCCTGATTCTTTTTGCCAGGAATAAAGACAGTATTATATGACTTTTCAAGTTCAAGATTTTCTCCTCCTCCTTATTATCGAGAGAGGAGATAAAATGCAAATGATAAGCCTGTTAAGGAAGCGTTAATTCTTCTTCATGGTCGCATACATCACAGCCTTGATCGTATGCATGCGGTTTTCTGCCTCATCAAAGACAACAGAGCGCTCAGATTCAAAGATCTCGTCAGTAACTTCCATCTCGTTGATTCCAAAACGGGAGGCAATATCATTTCCTATTCTTGTTTCCCTGTTGTGGAAAGAAGGAAGGCAGTGCATGAATATGGCATCATCCTTTGCTTTTGCAAAAAGAGAGGAATTCACCTGATATGGATAAAGCAGCTTTATCCTGTTTTCCCATACATCATCGCTTTCGCCCATCGATACCCAGATATCCGTGTAAATGACATCCGCATTTTTAACAGCCTCCGCAGGATCTTCTTCAAGTGTCACAGATCCTCCGCTTTTGGCGGCAATCTTCTTCGCCTCTTCTACAAGGGCGGGAGAAGGAAACAATGAGGAGGGAGCGCATGCTGTGAAATTGAGTCCCATTTTGGCAGATGCAATCATCAGCGAGTTTCCCATATTGTTTCTTGCATCGCCCATATATGTCAGGCTGACACCGTCAAGGCGAGAAAGCTTTTCCTCAATTGTAAGGAGATCTGCAAGCATCTGCGTCGGATGGAACTCATCAGTAAGACCGTTCCAGACCGGAACAGATGAATAGAGGGCAAGCGTCTCGACAATTTCCTGCGAGAAACCCCTGTATTCTATTCCATCATAAAGACGGGAAAGCACACGTGCTGTATCTTTGATACTTTCCTTTGCTCCCATCTGGCTTGATTTGCTGTCAATGAAAGAGACATTCATGCCAAGATCATAGGATGCAACTTCAAATGAACACCTTGTGCGCGTTGATGTCTTCTCAAAAAGAAGGGCAACATTCTTTCCCTCAAGATAACGATGGGCAATTCCCTGCTTTTTCTTCTTCTTGAAATCCTTTGCAAGATCAAGCAGATATCTTATTTCCTCACTTGTATAATCAAGGAGCTTGAGAAAATCACGGTTATATAGATCAACTTTCATATCATCTCCACATCAAGATTCTACAGCCATGAATGGGAAGTTTAAAGACTAAATCTGATTTTCATCAATTCTCTGCCGCAAAACCGGTGTCACGAAGACAGTCACTGCTATTTTGACTGCATCCCCGAAAATAAATGGAACAAGACCGGCAAGCAAAGCGGCATATATGCTGATTTCCGTGGTCATCATGAGCCAGATTATGCCGATTGAATAAATAATCAGGGTATTTATCAATGCAGAAACAAGAGCTCTTTTCTTAACGCTCAGAAAAGGGAGTTTCATGACAAATGAAGAAAGCAGAGCAGAAATCGGAAGCGCCGCAAGATATCCTCCTGTTGGGCCCAAGAGCGCGGCAATACCGCCGCCTGTCGTGAAGACTGGAAGTCCGATCAGACCGACAAAAAGATATACCAGCGAAGAAAAGAAAGCATCACGGGATCTTAAGCATGTGGCTGAAAGCATCACGAAAAAGGTCTGAAGTGTAAGTGGAACAGGAACAAACGGGATCCTGATAAATGCTCCTGATGCAATAAGAGCGGCAAAAAGTGATATAAAGGCTATTTCTCTGATCTGCTTTCTTTCCATACAATCCTCATAAAATAACAAATGACAGAATAAGGCAAGTTATGCTTAGAACAATCACAAATATATCTGACAATCTATACCGCATTGCGCTTCTTCTTTTCCCAGCATCATAGCCGCGGCTGTAAAGAGCATCAGTATATATCTCAACTTTATCAAATAAATCTGATACCGCTTGAATTGTAAATGATACAAGATTTCTAAGCGGATGCCTGACAAATGATGCAAGACGGGCTTTCCTTGCTTCAAGAATCTGGCTGATGCTGTCTGCAATCACAGGAATCATGGAAAGCGTCATCTCAAGAGCTGAGGAAATATAATAGGCATATTTCCCAATCACATGAAAAAGGATGGATCCGAGTGAACGGGAAATCTCATCAGGAAGTGTAGTGTCAGAAAAGATGATTGCCGAGAAAACCAGTGACAGCAGCGAGAGTGCATCAGATGATGCAAGAAAAAGACTTTTCTGGCTTATAATGGAGGTAAAGAAAATGAAAAGAGAAAGAAAAATGAAGAAAATACTTTCTTTTGCATAGTCTTTAAAAGGAAGCCTAATTATAGCGGCAACAATGAAAGGAAGCATAAAGAGCGCATATATATAAATTCCTTCAGCTGAGGTGACTGCAAGAGAATAGGAAATTAAGGCAAGAAACTTTGCCATGGGATTCATCCTCGTCATGAAATTATCTGAATTCCTATAGTGGAACATCATCACACAAGCCATGACAGATCCTCAAAATGTGCATTTTCAGGGATATATATACCGTATTCGGGAAGGACTTTATAAAGAGATGAGGATGCGCCGCTTTTTACGATCCTGCCATCCTTCATTATCAGGATATTGTCAGTATGGAAAAGAAATTTCTCGGCCTCATGAGATACTGCCAGGATTGTAAAGCCCCTTTCTTTTAAGGAAATCAGAGCCTTTATCATAAGGCAGGTTGAAGGATAGTCCAGATTTGCAAAAGGCTCATCTAGAAGTATCACATCAGGCTCCATTGCAAGGATTCCGGCAATCGCGCATTTGCGCATCTCGCCACCAGAAAGTGTCTGAGGTCTTTGCTTTCTCTTATCTTCAAGATTCATGACTGATAATGCATCAGATACCCTTCTTTCTATTTCCTCCTCATCAAGCCCCATATTCTCTGGACCAAAGGCAACATCTTTTTCGACGCTCTGGGAGACTATCTGCATCTCTGCACTCTGAAAAACAAGTGCAATCCTTTTCATTCTTGCTCTCTCGTCAGCTTCTGCGCCATCTATGAATATTTTCCCGCTTTTTGCTTTCTTAAGTCCTTTTATGCACCTGAGCAGCTGGCTCTTTCCAGCTCCGTTTGTCCCTAAAAGCGCAGTCAAAGAACCCTTTTGCAGAGAAAACGAAACATCATCAAGAATTCTTTTCCCTGACAATTCAAGCATAATATTTGATACAGCAAGCACATTTTGCATGGAAAGAGAGTATCATTATAGCTTGAAATTGTAAACTATTTTATTTAGTTCTGTTTACAATTCTGATTTTAATAAACCATTTAAATGCTCACCCCATCCTGTCTTGCATGAACCTGTAAGTTTTCTTCCTGAATCAATTGTGTAATTTCATGTTTTATTTAGACTTTAGAAGTATACTTGTGAGAATCCATGACCTGTTCATTCTTTGACTTCTGCCGAACCTTGGCAGCTCTGTTTGCAAGCCGCTTCGCAGAAGGCTTCTTGAAAGTTTCAGGCTTTGTTCCTTCAGGGGCTTTCCATTCCTTTAATCCGGTCTGCTTCAGTATGAATCTCATATACTTCCTGATGTTGAAGCCCAGGCATTTGAGCATAATTGACTGCATTTAACTTTTCAATCGACTGATTGTAAATGTGGCTTACTTTTGCCAGGAAGCATCTTGATAAGTAATGTTTTTTTCCCGATAATTTAAAAATGTCATACATCGATGAACTTCAGAAAAGATATGAATCAGAAGGAAAAGGATTTATCCGAATAACAAATAAAGATCTTGTGTGTAAAGATTGCATGTATATGCATGATGATTCAGTGATATTTTGGAATACTTCCAGATGTGACTTTTATCCAGCACATAAACCAAACTCAATTCTGAGAGGAAAAAGCTGCACTTACTATTTCAAAGGAGATAAAAAACCATGTGCACATTAAGACTTTATCACACCATGACCCTGGAAAGCCCCAATAAAGCAAACATAACTATTATTGACGATAAAATATATGCGACAGATGAAGACGGAAAAGGGCTTTACTCTCTAGGACCTCCGCAAATGGCAAAATACAAAGGTGAAGGTACTCTGATTGATGAAAATTTCAAACTAAGAAAAGGGTTAAGGAAAAAGACTATAAAAAGAAAAATAACTGAGCGAGTATCTCAGTTATCTTGATTTTACTTACTATCGGAAGAAAGCATATTGATGAGCAATGTTCTCCTTCCGATAATTAAGAAACCAAAGGAGAATCAGATGATAAGTACATTGATAGCTGAGGCAACTGTTTGTGATTTCAAAGAAGCACTTGAGGTAAAAAAGCCAAAAAGCTGGCTCAAGAGCGTCAGTGCTTTTGCAAACACAGCTGGCGGGACTCTCTTCTTTGGTGTTGATAATTCTCACAACGTCGTAGGCCTATCAGATCCGCAGAAGGATGCTGAAGACATAAGTAGACTCATCAAGGAAAGGATATCTCCGACTCCACGATTCATCCTCACAGCTGAACAGGAATATGGAAAAGCTGTACTCGTTCTTTCAATTCCAAAAGGAACTCACACGCCATACTACTACAAAGCTGATGGAATCAGGGAAGCATATATCAGGCTTGGAGATGAAAGTATTGTGGCTCCTGAGCACATACTTCATGAGCTTATCCTAGACGGAATGAATGAGTCCTTTGACGCTATCATTTCAAAATATGATGCTGATGACTTTGCATTCTCTAAACTCAGGGAGCGTTATAGAAGATGGACTGGTAAAAGCTTCAATGCCAAGTTTCTAATGTCCTTTGGGCTGGTTGATGAAAATACGAATAAACTCACCAATGCAGGTGCACTCATAGCAGATGATTGCCCGCTTAGGCAGTCAAGACTCTTCTGCGTAAGATGGAATGGGCTGACAAAAGCCGGAGGCCTTATAGATGCCATTGACAGTGCCGAATACACAGGAAGCCTGATTCTCCTGCTTGAAAATGGTATGAACTTCATTAAACGCCATAATAGGATGATGTGGAGAAAAGCTCCTACTTCCAGAATAGAAATGCCCGAGTATGAAGAAAGAAGCTGCCTTGAAGCACTCGTCAACGCCCTCGTCCATCGCTCATATTTAGAGCTTGGAAGCGAGGTTCATATCGATATTTTCGATGATAGAATGACCATCTATTCCCCAGGAGGAATGGCCGATGGAAGTATCATACAAGACCAGAAACTTAGTGAAGTATCTTCTAAAAGACGTAACCCAGTGCTTGCTGATGTATTTGCTCGTCTTGGCTACATGGAACGACAAGGAAGCGGACTTGAGAAGATCATCGAATGGTATCAGGTATGTGCGAACTATACAAAAGAGAATTTGCCTACTTTCTCATCCACTTCTTCACAATTCATTGTGTCATTACCAAACCTGAATTATGGCAAGAATACAGTACTTTATGAAAAAAAACAGGACTCTGAAATAGAAAAAACAGGACTCTCGGAAGAAAAACAGGGTTATGAAGTCCTGCTTAATACATTATCTCTAACCAAACCAACATATAAGAATATAATGGCGCTATATAATCAATTTGGATTCGCAGAGCCATTTTCAAGAGGTGATGTTGTCACAGTCTGTGGTATAACAAAATCTCCTGCCAGCTCTCTTTTGAACTTAATGAAGAGACTTAATTTGATAACTCCGGTTAATAAGGGGCACGGACAGTATATGCTCCAAAACCCGAAACAAAGGTAGGAGAAACGATATGTATATAGAACGCCTGATTATCCGAGGCTATAAGATCCTAAAAGACCTTGATATCACTTTAAAAGAAAAGATGAATATATTTATCGGAGAAAATGATTCAGGAAAAAGCAGCGTCCTTGAAGCAATTCAAATTGCAACAAGGGGAAGGCTGGGACGAACCTCTATAGATAATTTGATTTCTCCAAACATATTTTCAAAATGCAATCGCGATTCATATATTAATGCTTTGAACAGCAATGGTACAAAACCACTCCCCGAGATTCTTATAGAGATATACTTCAATGATCAAGAGAAAAAATACTCAATACTTCGCGGTACTAATAATTGTTTATCTCTTGATTCTCCTGGTATTCGCATCAAAATTGAGTTTGATGATACATATTCGGAAGTTTACAAAGCCATGCTTGAAAGTAAACAAATAAAAGATATACCAGTTGAATACTATAAGGTTTCAAAAACATATTTCAGTGGAGAGATAATAAATTATCGGACACCTTTATATCGGGTTGAATTGATGGACACTTCTCGACATGATTATTCCAATACAACAGATCGATATATTTCTTCAGTCCTTGACTCATACCTTTCAGAAGAAGAAAAAGTAATAATAAAATCCTCATATAATCAAGCCATATCGGATTTCAGAAATAATGAGACAGTCAAAGATATCATCAAAAATATAAGGTTGGAATCGTTGGAAGCCATGCATTTTGGAACAACAGAAATCCAAGCGAAAAATGATGTATTACAATCAATTAGTGATAAATTGGAGATTATCCATGAACTAATACCTCTGTCTTACCAGGGCACAGGTACACAAAATCTTATTCAAGCTGCACTTTATCTAGACTGCAAAAACACAGTTCATGCATTGATGATAGAAGAACCAGAAAATAATCTATCATTCTCAAATCTTCATAGACTAATTCAAATAATCCAAAGTGGTAATCAACAGATATTCATAACTACACATAGTAGCTATATAACAAATCACTTAGGACTAAATAATGTAATTCTTTTACATCTGGGACACGCAACAAGTTTCACAGATTTAGCCGATTCGGATGCTGAATTCTTTCATAAGCTACCAGGCTATGACACACTAAGATTTGTTCTTTCGACAAAAGTTATTTTGGTGGAAGGCCCATCTGATGAATTGATACTTTCCAGAGCTTATATTGACATCAAAGGTAAAGAACCTAAATTAGATGGTATCGATATACTTTCCATCAATGGTCTTGTTTTTAAGCGATTTTGCGCAATTGCAAAACTACTATGCAAGAAAGTTGCGATTGTAACAGATAATGATGGAGATATTAAAGCTCTAAGAGAACGATACACCGATATATTAAGTGCTTCAGAACTGTTTTCTTTATTTTACGATTCAAATGAAACACTAAATACTCTTGAACCATCGGTAGTAAATGCAAACAGTAATTCCCCTGAAGATTTCCAAAGATTTTTATCTATAGTGTCTCCCAAAAAGAAAATGGACAAAGATACTCTGATAACATACATGCAAAACAACAAAACGGACTGGGCTCTGAAAGTTCTGGAATCATCATTAAAAATAATATATCCCGAACATATTCAAAAAGCTGTTGAATGGTGGAGTAGTAATTAACGTGGGGAATAATGTTATGCACATAGAGGTTGCAGGATCAGGTAAGACTTATGGAATCTGCAATGCCATCATCTCAAAAGGACGTCCACAAGCAGGACGGAAAGTTCTTGTCATTTCTTATACAAATAATGGGTGTAACTCATTAAAAAAGGAATTTCGGCTACAGAACAACGGAGTGATTAGTGATTATGTTGATATTTACACTTGGTATCATTTCCTTCTCGTGCATCTTATTAAGCCATATCAATCATATTTTCCAGGGATTGGAATAAATCAAATTAAATCAATTGATTTTTCAGGTGATGAGAAAAAGAGTTTTGGAGAAAGAACAAGGCGCTATAAGCATACTAATAAAAACTTATATTTGAATTCATCTTCCATGCTTTTAAGGGATTTCGCTAGCGAATTAGCGAATCGCTTGATACAGGAATCTGATAACAAGGTAATTCATCGATTAGAGGATATATATGAAGATATCTACTTTGATGAAGCCCAAGATTTGGCTGGATATGATATTGAGATAGTTAAATCATTGTTTCAGTCCAAGCTAAATGTTACCTTAGTTGGAGATCCATTACAGGCTACTTTTGCAACGAACAACAATAATCAGAAAAACAAGAATTACTGTGGAGCGAATATCGAAAAACTTGCCAGCTTATGTAAGATACCTGTTACACATAACACTGTTTCCCGAAGATGCAATGAGGCAATATGCAAGTTCGCAATGAGTATCAGCAATCCATTATATCAAATTATATCTGGTAATAACGAAATATGTAGTCATAGCGGTGTCTTCTTGATTGCAAGCAAAGATGCAGAAACATATTACAACTTTCTAAAACCACAATGTTTGATATGGAATAAGAACACAAAAATAAAATTTGGAGAATTCCTAAATTTCGGGGCATCAAAAGGGATGACATTTTCCCATACGATGTTATCCGGAACTAAAAAACTGCAAGATTTTATCTTGAACGATAAACCTCTAGATCACCCAGAAAAGTACTACGTGGCTGCAACTCGAGCACGATTCAGTGCTTGCATTGTCGTTGATAGCCTTCCTGATAACGAACATAATAAAATACAATTTGATGTTGGCAATAAGAAAATTTGGCTATATCGACTCTATTAAATAGATTCTCCGAATTGCAACGGATTACCTATCAGTTTTCAATCAACACATTCTCCTCTTAGGACGAAAGAAAACACATGAAAGATGAAAAAATATTTATCGCTAATATAATAGCAAAAAGCATATACGCAAGAATTACCGAACAAATACCTTTTTGGTAACGGGAAAAGGTTATTGCCAATCACTTTGCGATCTATATTGATCTATTATAATAGTATATTTATGGTGAATCCCTTTTCGATTTCGATTAACAGTACAATAAAATGAAGATAACGATCTATGCATTTGTTTTGCACAATCTTCTGCATTACCAAATGCAACAATTGAATCAGTTTTATTTTCATAAATCGTATAATAATGAACAGGGTTCTTCATTTCCAATATTCCTCAAGCGTTATTATTGTAGATGGCATTCCAACAATTTGAATATCAAATTTCAAACTAGGTTCAACAATTGTAGAAGCATTATGTATTCTAAAAGATAGTTGCCAGCCATTATCAAGATATAATTCTACAATATGCTTTTTCCCTGGTGCGAAGTCTAATTTAATAATTCTTGTTGGCAATGTGACCTCATAAAATCGAATTTCTTTTGATTTTTTTCCTAGTGTACCTTTGAAATTATAAACTTGAACAATCGTTAACCGATCCTTATCCAGTCCGATTGATTTATAAAAATCATATTTAGCAAACAAATACTCAATAAGTCGTGTAGGAATATCTTTTCCATGTGAATAATATTGTCTATTAATTTCAGCTGTGAATGCTTTAAGAAGAGGATAATAAACTGAATCAAACTTATCAGTTAGTTCATTCCACTTTATCCCTTTTCTCTGCAAATCATACAACCTGTTAAATATTGGGAGTATCGTTTCCCAATACTCGTTTGAACATTTATACCCAAACCATTTAAGCGAAAAATCTAGTTTAGGTCCAAGTCTGCTGTGTTTTACAGTGGGCAAGATAAATAAGGGCCGTTTACGTTCAAAATATAACTCTTGAAATATCAATATGTTATAGCGTTTACGTTTGAAAGGGCTTTACCCACAATCGTAAACGCTGTTTCCTGGGTAGTATTCCTCCCTTTTCCCACATCATAGTGATGTTTCTAAGTCTAAATAATTTGTATTGACAATTAACAAATGTAACATTATTATACAAAACATAAGGAGGTCATTCTTGTCAGAATATAAATGGAACTACCTGCCTACCAGTAAGAAAGAAGTCATTTCAGTTTTAGATGAGGCGAGTAAGGATGTTGTCAATGAAATGAGGAATAATCCCAACCATACTTTGCAATATTACAATGCATTGTCTTCACTTCTTGATAAAGTCATCATGGAGATAGCTTCCAGAAAAATCTTTAATGCCCCGGATGATTGGTATTATTCGTTTGAAGTCTCAAACAGGAATGCCAGGCTATATTTGAAGCATATACATGCACTCATTCCGGCTGAAAATACTAATGCTGCTGATAATGAGAAGTATACAGTTGAATTTGATGAGTGCTTCTCAATTATCAATTATCCTGTTGAGAGCTTCTCAGTTGAAGAATATGCAAAAGTAACAAAGAATGAGCCTGTCACAGTACGTCAATGGATCCGGAGAGGAAAACTAAGAAATGCTTTCAGAGTCGGAGGTGAATGGCGAATACCCGCAATATCTGACTCTCCTGCCAGAGGGTATTCTCCAGTTACATATTATGTGAATTGTGAACATGTTCCTCTCCGTTTGAATACCCTTTCTTCGGGTATCGGAATTCATAACTTAACAATAACTCCACAAGGCACAGGAATGTTCAACATAATAGCGGACGGAAGATGCCTTGCCATTCCTCCACGCTTGTTTACAGAACAGGAAAGAATCGAAATTGAACAAGCTTTATTAAGCAATCCCAATATATCTAATTCTGACTCTCCAGTAGGAGTCTGGCCTAATGTCACAGAAGTATCACGTATACCGGTGGTTACAAGGACAGGAGGCATGAGGCTACCAGAAGGCTGGAATAAGAATCTATTTTGAGGAGGTGAAAGATGGATTTACATACTGGAGTAATAGTAGGAAAAGAACTTGTATACGCACTAAACCCTGAAGGAAAACATGTATACATTGACGATGTAGAAAACGGCCTGGACTGCAACTGCACATGTCCGGCTTGTGGAGGACAACTAATAGCCAGAAACGAGGGGAAGAAAAACAAACATCACTTCGCTCATTACAACAAGGCTGAATGTGATTATGTGTGTCAGACGAATATACATTGTCTGGCTGAGGAAATTCTTAAAGAAGAGAAAACAATTATATTGCCACCTGATTTCGAGAACTGTGGAAATTGGCGTTGCGTCTATGACTCACGAACATTCAGTTGTACTATTGATCATATTGAAAGCGAGAAAAGAATATCGGACATCATTCCTGATATAGTCATCACGTCAGGTCAGGCAACAATCTTGGTCGAGATATACGTCACACATGCTGTCGATGATGAAAAGCGTAGACGTATAGAGGAAATTGGTAATTGCTTTGTAATTGAGATTGATCTGAACGATTTGGCATATAAGGATTTGACAAAGGAAGAACTAAGGGCCTGCCTCAGAGATCTCAATAGAATGAAATGGATTTTCAACCCGAATACATATCCACTACATAAAAACTATGAAGAGTCGATTAAGAGATATAAGATAGACAAAGAAAGGAATCTTGTTGTATGTCCACAGGGGCGGCTTCACAGAAGATCTCTTTCGTCCTGTATGAATTGTTCGGTGTTCCTTGGTACAGATGGAAATGAAGTAACATGCTATTATTCATGTGTCTTCTCTGATAATTCACAAAAAGAGTTACCTTCATTACAACCATTAAAACAAAAAATGAATAAGGTTCTCCAGCCTGGAGATATGAGACCATTGAGTGCTTTTGGCGGATTGCCATTAAAATAAGGATAAGGAGGGAATAAGACATGAAGAGATTTATTATTCTCGTATTGATAACAGTATTGCTTTTTTCTAGTTGTGCAAGCTTCCAGACATCTTCCGTTTATGCCCCATATTCAAATGAAATAGAGTCTGATTCATCTTCTGAGAGGACTCCTATGGAAAACCCTGCAGAATTTGAAGCAAGAATGGAAGAAACCATTTCTCCTGCCACATGGACTACACATGATGGAACACTTCGGGATCCTGTTCCAGTCGGAGAATATGGAGAATGGGGAATCTACAATGAAAACCGCTTTCTCAATGAGAGAACTGATTACACCATTCTGATGAATGTAAATTACTCAGTGAGAGGAGATAAGGTACTAGAGCTCTACAATGCATATACGAGAGAAATGGAAGATATAGAAGCGGCAACATCGAGTTATTACTACGATGATTATGAACGATACATTCCAAAACCTGGAAATGAACTGATTCTGATCAATATCACAATGGAAGTGGATTCTGATGAAAATGTCCCGCTTCCCCTTGATCCGCACGACTTCAATATCGCTTCGTCTTCTGGTGTCAGGTTCTCAAATGGAAAAGAATATGATTGGGATTATTTCGAGTATCTAAATCTGATTGACTATTCTGTATACCCAGGAGGCAGGGCAACTGGTAATCTCATATATGAAGTACCAAAAGATCAGGAAATTCTTCTTGAATTCGTTGAAGTCTGGTTCGAAGTCGAGTAAGCCCAGATTGCCAACTACTCAAGCAAACTGATATTACTTGTTTTAGAAATCCCAGACCAAATCAGCACCTTATAAAATCAAAAGGTGCTGATTAGCTAAAATTCAAGCTATTTGCAGTAAACATGAAGAAAACAGACTTCTCTTCATTCCTGCGAAGTATTATCTGAGGAATAAAATTCTCCAGCCCACACATTTTCTCCGTTATTGAGCCTCTCGTTGACTTCCCTGATATACCCCTGAAGGCCTTCAATAGCCTTGCCTCTGTTATCTTTGCTGTCCTTTTTCTGAAGAGGTGTGAGAGCCAGGCTTACACGGGAGAACAACGTTGCAAAGGCCTCGATATTAAAGCCCTGCATGATTGAAAGCATATCTCCAAGCTTCAGGACTTCATCGTATGTATTCCTGATTAAAAGCGTGGAGTCTTTGTTCCCTTCCAACATGTCTTCAATAATCCCAAGCATAAAATCAGAGACAGTCTGTCCGGCCGCCTCTGCCCGCTTCTTCACTGCGTCGTACATATCTTCATCAACACGAAGGCTGATAAGCTTGTCTCTTATCTTGCTCATGATCAAAACTCCTTTCTGTTACTTTCCAAATGGGTAAATGGTTGCGCTTTCGCCACTCGATGAGAACAGATGGCCATTATGGCTGCCATCGACATAGGATGAGGCAAGCTGACCAGCATAATTGCCGATTTCATTGTATGTCGAACTATGACTGAGATAATTGTGATCATTGAATCCGTTCAGAGTCGGATTTGATGTTCTTCTATAATCGCCGAACTTTATTTCCAGCCAGGTTCCCCTGCTCGTGCTTCCAAGACCATTGTGGTCAGCATAAGCATAAAGATCCGCCATGACGGTGTTTGAAGGTATGCCGCATCCGACACGCCAGGTCACCGTTGACTGTCCGTGCGTTCCATAGATGTTGTTTCCATATGCGACAAGTATTGTAAGGCAGGAATATGCCTTCCAGTCTCTTGATGACCATGAATGGTTTTTGTATGTAAAGTTTCCGATCCGAATGGCTCCTGTACCGAGATTATTGTTCTGGAGATAAATCTCCCTTAATCCATTCCTGTTGTCGCACCCATCAATAATGACTTCTGTAAGATCATTGTTTTCAAGGTGCAAAGACTTCAGTTGCCTTGAAGAAATCTCTGCCGTAGTGAGTGCGGAGTCAGATGCATCAACAATACTGCTGGATGAGCTGAACTCCTGTGAGATTACAAGCTTCTTCATCTTACTGCAGTTGCTGATATCGAGATTAGTGAGTGCAGTATAGTTCCTATCATTGAACTGTTCGATTGAAGTATTGCTGAGATCCAGTATCTTCAGCGAGTTTCCTGCCTTTGAGAAAAGGCCATATTCAGAGATTGCATTACCTGATGCATCCACATGCTGAAGGCCTGTTGGAATATCTATAACATCCTGGATCTGGAAGGATGTGTTCTTGTCGTTTTCCATTCTGAGTTCTTTGAGGCGTTCATTGCCGTCAAGTGAGAGTGTCGGAGATGTCAGTCTTGTATTGCTGAGGTTGAGTGAGGTGAGGTTTGGAAAGTATTCAAGGTAATTGATGTCTTCTGAATCGTTGCATACCTCAACGGCATAGCTGAGGCTGAGCTTTGAGAGATCTATTGCTGTCACTTTATCAAAGAGCGATTTGACGTATATGCCGTACATATCTGAGAATCTGTCAGCTATCACACCTGCACTGCTGAGTGCGTCAATGAGAGATTCTGGAAGTCTGTAGTTTGTATAGATTGTGATGTCGTAGGTTTCTATCTCAAGTCCTGAGTTCACATTTGCCCGGATGACTGTAGTACCGCCATCCTTCTTTCTCGTAACAGTGGCAATACCGTCCTCTTCAGAGAGTCCTATGGCCTTGGGAACATCTTCAGAAAGAATCTCGTACTCGACTCCGTAGATGCTGATGCCTTTGCTGTCTACAAACTTGATTGTAATCTCATCAGAAGTCTCGGAGTTGAATACGAAGCGGTCTATTCGTTCCTGCTGTTCTCCTCTTTCCTCGATGACGGGATTGATGCTGTCGGCTGCTACGATGATTGTGAGAGTGTCTATGACATCATTCTTCAGTTCGTTCCCGATCTGCATGATGTCATAAGTGTATGTGGCATTAACGGACTCCACTGGTGTGAAGATATAGTCATTGACTGTACCGTTTATAAGATTCAGAGTCGGGATATCGTCATCGCTTCCGGCAACCTGGCCGGAAGGTTCGAGAAGCAACTTCTGTGTATCATCGAGGATTGATGGATAGATGTTGCATTCAAGTCTTAGCGGCTTGTCGCTTGTCGTTGCAAAGCGAAGTCCTGTTGTAGGAGTGCCACTGTCGCTGTATGTGGTGAATGATACAGATTCGACTATCGGCTTCACTGTGACGGTGAAGGAGTAGCTTATCGCAGGGTTGACTGTGGATGTGACAGTAAGCCTTGTGTTTCCTGCATTCTTTCCTGTGATTGTTGCTCTTGTTCCTCCTGAAGACGGAGTGACGGAAAGGATGTCAGAATCCTCAACTTGCCACTGAAGTCCGGTCTGATTCGTATTCGCTGGAACGTAGTCAACTCCGATGTTTGTGACATCCCCCTTGCTGATGATGAGAACATCGTCATCACCTTCAGGATTGTATGGAGAGAGGCTCTTCAGCTCGCCTCCAAGGAATATTCTTGCCCTTGCCTCCCTGATTCCAGGAAAGTCAGGAAGAGAGACGGTAATGAAGCCTTCCCCTGGCTCAACCAGGGGATTAGGCGTTGCGTAACAAGACCAGGTTTCTCCATCCTGATCCCACATCATCGATGAGAATGTAAGAAGATCATCATCGGCTGTGATATCCACATCGACATCGCTGTTGAAGAAATAGTCATCCTCTGTAGATACTCTGGCCGTGATAAGCACCTTATCAGAATCTGGAGAGAGTTCGAGGATATCGGGGGTGATTGTAATCGCCCCGGCAAGAGGAATTTCAGCAGTGATGTTCACGGTGATCTTTGCATAGACTTCCGGTCTCACCTTCGAGCGGGCAACGACGCCATGAACCAGTCATCGATCATGTTCTTGTTGATCGAGGAGAGAAGGTAGTTCTCAAACTTGGGCATGATGTAGTTTGTCAGCCTGCCCTGGTGGTTGAAGTAGAAGGACTCTTCATAGTGCTTGTTCTTGGCTTCGTTCCTCTTCCTGAAGCCGTGGGGATCGGCTGAAGTGAAGAATCCCTTGGCGAAATCACCGAACGTCATCTTATGGCGGTTCTGCTCAACGAGAGTGAAATCTTTTCTGAGCATCGCCTCTGCAAAGACAATTGCGTCTCTCATATTGTCAGTTCCGGTGCTGAACTCTTTACCGGGCAGATGCTCGAAAATGACGTAGATGCTTTTTCTGCGTTTGCGCTATATGAAACGGTATGGTGTGTTCATAGTGTTCCGTAAAATCCTCCCTTAAAGTGTACACTAAACAGCAGGAGTCGCGGACTTTTTGCGACCATTTCGGAATTTCTTGGACATTTTATAAAAATAACTCCTTGCACTGCAAGGAGTTAAATTTTCAGTTCGATTGCCGCCTCCCAGAATCGAACTGGGCACACAAGGATTTTCAGTCCTTTGCTCTACCAACTGAGCTAAAGCGGCTTTAGTTTTGCAACAGTGAGAAAATAGCATATTTACGGCACATGTTCAAGTCCTTTTGTCAAAAATGCAAGATAATTTGAATTAAATGACAACAGTTGACTTTTATCATATTATTTAACTGATGAAAGTAGATGTGCTCTTTACAGGTCAGATGATTAGGATTCTAAGAGAAAGATTGAAGCTGAGCCAGAAAGAACTGTGCTCAGGAATATGCACGGTCAGCTATCTTTCAAAGATTGAACGGGATGAGGCAAAATGCCATGAGGAGATAAAAAGAAAGCTTCTGGGGGTTCTCGGATTCAGAGAGCTGGAAAAAGACGAGGATGATGAAATCAGAATCACCCTTTCAGGCTTCTTTGACTCTGCTGTCGAGATTCATCCCGATGAGAAGATTCTTGCTGCTATCCGGGAAAAAGCACTTAAAAGCAGGTATTTCCTCTCTTTCTGTCTTGCATGGGCGATGTGCCATGAGAAAAAGGATGCAGAAGATGAGTTTTCAGTTCTTGAAAGCCAGAGCACTATTTTATCTCCTGATCTGAAAGCCTTCTACTTTATGATAAAGGCAGATGAATGCCCGTCCTTTGAAGAGATGCTCAGCTATGCATCCCTTGCCTGGAAAGAGAAAAAGAGGGCAGACACAGCTTCTTTCTATCTGTATGCACTCTATTGCAACGGGATGGTGTCACAGTTTCTGAAAACACTTGATGAGGCAGAGCTAATTGCTGTACGCAGCGGCGCACTTGTCCGCCTTGCAGAAATCTACTCTTTTGCAGCAAGCACATACAATCTCTCAGCATCCATGGAAAACTGCTATGAGCATTATAAGATGGCACTTGGAATCTATGAGAGACTGAACATGGTGAAAGAGGCAGACGAGACATACTACAACCTTGCGTCCTGCCTTCTGGATGAAAAGAAAAGCAAAGAGGCTCTTTTTTATCTTGGGAAAATCAAAAACCCGGAAAAAGTATATCTTTTTCATCATAAGATGTGTCTTGCACTTTTGATGGAAGGAAGGAAAGATGAAGCAGAAAAGGAACTTGAGATCTTCAAAGAAGACAAAAGTTCGCTTTCTCTTCTTTTCCAGAATGTCCTGGAATTCAGACTCCAATATGATTGCTATCTTACAAAAAGTGCTTATCTTGAAGCACTGGAGAGACTTTATAAACACCTTAAGGAGAACATGCATTTCAGCTTCATTTCAACATACGCAAAGGACCTTGTTGAGGCTCTCAAGGCACAGAGAAAATACCAGAGAGCACTTTTTGTGACAGAGGAAATGAGGACTTTGTTCTCTTCTGAGGAAAATCTTTCCTGAAATAAAGAATATTTTAATCTTAATTGCCAATATTTCGGCAAATTTTCTCAAAAGATTCCTGATTTCATTTATTAAGCTACTGATGTACCATGAAGATATGAAAAAAGGACTCTGGAATAAAGATTTCACACTAATTACAACATCCTCCATATTGAGCGCAATCGGTGGAGAGGCAATAATGGTACCTGTATCTCTTCTTGTGTTCGATCAGACAAGCTCGACATTCCTTTCTGCCGTAATCCTTGTTCTCGGGATGCTTCCTGACACATTCATTTCAATCTTCTCTTCTCCCATTATTGAAAGAAGCAACAAGAGAACCGTGATGGCAGCTATGGAAGCTCTCACCGCAGTGACATACATAGCGATGGCTTTTCTTGCAAGAAACGGATTCTCCTACTCTCTTTATGTTGTTTTCACTCTTATTATCGCAACGCTTTCTGTGTTCTACCGCCTTGCATATGAAGCACTTTTCATAGATACAGTCGCCCCAGGGCTCGAGGATAAGGCATACAGCATCTCCTCTCTTGTATATCCTGTTGTGACAGTTGCAATAACTCCAATCTCGACAATACTCTATACAGCCGTGCCGATGAGCTCAATATTCATGATCTCATCTTTTCTGTCTCTCATGCCAAGTCTCATGATACTCTTCATCTCAGCCACAGGATCTGATGAGGAAGAGAAAACAAGAATCACAGTGAAAGGCTATATAAAAGATTTGAAGGACGGGCTTCTTTTCTTCAGACAGGAGAAAGGAATACGCAATATAGAAACCTATATTGCAATAACAAGTGGAGCCAGCGGCAGCATCACGCTGCTTGTGCAGGCATTCATGCAAAGCAATCCCGCACTCGGCGCACTTTACTTTGGCCTGGTCAAATCCCTTGAGATGGCAGGGCGCCTTGCTGGCGGAATATTCCAGTATGTGAAAAAGATTCCTGCCCGCTGGAGATTTGCAGTAACAGTAGCTGTATATCTTGTATATGACATTTCTGACAGCATTCTTGTCTTTCTCCCAATCGCAGTGATACTATTGCTCAGATTCATATCAGGCACACTTGGCCAGATAAGCGCTACAATCAGGATGACAGCAACAATGAATTATCTTCCACGAAAGTACAGAGTGAGGACAAACGCCATATTCTCATTCCTCTGCAGCCTCTCCTACATCGTCTTCCAGCTTCTTGCCGGCGTGCTGGGAGAAGTGATGGAGTATGGAAAGGCTACTCTCTTAATCGGGTCAGTGAGCATTGCATCAATGCTTTTACTCATCGTGGCGGGCAAAAAACATACAAAGCCTGTTTACTGCGCAGAGCGTGCAGAAAGCGAGAGTGCCTGAGCCTCTGGAATTGAATAGCGGAACCAGGACGAATCGAGGGTAAAGACTATGTCGGTGTCAGCCCAGGGGAAGAGAGAGACAATGTCCTTCAAGATAAGGCCTCTGGCCTCATCTGCCCGCCTAATCCCTATATCTTCCTTGACTGTCACATGAATGACACTGCTTATGCTTCTGCCCTGGCTTATTGAATAGATTTTGAAAGATGAGATGCTGTATTCTTTGCTGTACTTCTTTATAATCTGGCTCATCTTTTCCTTCACATCCTTTGAGGGGCTTCTTCCAAGAAGCTGTGAAAGAGATGAAAGCATCTGCTTGAAGAGAACAGGAAGAAGTGTAAGGACGAATATTATCGTAAGAGACGGGTCTATGTATGATGCGATATATGCCAGTCCGATTTTATCAAATATGTACATTAAAAGGAACGAGAGAAGAACAGCAACTGAAAGCAGCGCATCATTTATCCAGCTGCGGCTTTCTGCCTTAAGGATTGGGGATTTGAACTTTCTTGCCCCTTTTATGAGGACTACATAGACAATCGAGCATCCGAAGATTGAGAGAGCAGTGAAAACAAGCCCATAGGAAGCCTCAACGCGGTATCCCCCGTCAATTATCGATAGCACAGAGCTCCATGCAAGACTCAGATTCAGAACAAGGAGCATCACTGTCCTTATTATGATGAAGAACGGTTCGAATGCTGTATAACCGAAATTGTATTTTTCATCCTCCTTTCTTCCTATAAGAGAAACGATGAATGAAGAAAGCAGAATGAAAAGACTCTGCAAAAGTGAATAAAGCCCGTCAAGCATCATGCTCTTGCTGCCTGCTAAAAATGCAAAGGCAACACCCAGTATGCCAAAGAGGAAACAGACTATTGTCGTTCCTTTGATGATTTTGATTTCCTTTTCGTTATTCATAGATTTTTTCTGCCGGACACGGCAGCCTCAGATATAGTCTAGAAAACAGGAGAATAAAAGTCAAGGAGACACAAAATATGCCGTTTTAGACAACCTGTATCTCCTTTTACGCTAAATATGGTATCTATTTTCTGACACTCAGAGCTCTCATGGAATTGATCACCGCGATGATCATCACCCCGACATCAGCAAAGATGGCAAGCCACATGTCGGCAATTCCAAGTGCGCCCAGAATAAGGCAGAGAAATTTCACTGAAAGAGCAAATACTATGTTCTCCCAGACGATTCTCATGCATTTCTTTGCAATCCTCATAGAAAGAGGAATCTTAGAGATATCGTCATCCATGAGCACTACATCAGCTGCCTCAATTGCGGCATCAGAGCCCAGCGCGCCCATGGCAATGCCTACATCAGAACGTGCAAGGACAGGAGCATCGTTTATTCCGTCTCCGACAAAAGCTGTCTTTGCAGAGGATGATGAAATAATCTGTTCAGCTTTCTCGACTTTATCAGAGGGAAGAAGCTGAGCATAATAGCCGTCAAGATTAAGTTCTGATGATACAGATTCTGCACTTTTCTCGCTGTCTCCAGTGAGCATTATAATCTCCTCAATGCCTTCTTTTCTCAGCATCGCAATCGTGTCTGCACTTTCCTTTTTAAGCACATCGGAAATCACGATATGCCCCATGTACTCACCGTCAATTGCGACATGTACAATGCTTCCAGTGCTGTGACAGGGAATATATGGAATACCATAATCCTTCATCAGGCTCTCATTTCCGCATAGAACAGAGTGGCCATCAACTCTTGCAGCAACCCCTCGCCCCGCAATTTCTTTTGCTTCACTGATAGCCCCTGCATCAATTTTCCTGCCGTAATGGCTCACTATGCTCTGGCTGATGGGATGGTTTGAAATACTCTCTGCATGTGCAACAAGGCGTACCAGCTTACTTTCATCCATTTTGGGATAGTGCACTTCCTTTACTGTGAATCTTCCTTCTGTAAGCGTTCCTGTCTTGTCGAATATTATTTTCTTTATACCGCTTAAAGTCTCTACATAGTTTGAGCCCTTAATGAGTATGCCCTCCCGGCTTGCTGAGCCGAGAGTTGAGAAAAACGAGAGCGGAACACTGATCACCAGTGCACACGGACATGAGATTACAAGGAACGTCAGTGCCCTGTAAAGCCAGGTATGCCACGCTGGAGATGCAGAGAGAATCAGGATATTGACAAGAGGCGGAATGATGAAAAGGGCAAGAGAAAGAGCACACACAATGGGAGTGTATATACGCGCGAATTTAGATATGAAGTTCTCGCTTCTGCTCTTCCTTGATGAGGCATTCTCGACAAGGAAGAGAATGCGCGCGACTGTTGAGTCTGAATATTCCTTTGTAACCCGGATTCTTATCACACCGCCTTTTGAGATACATCCGGAGAGCACCTCATCTCCCACATTCTTCTCAACAGGAAGGCTTTCTCCTGTAAGCTGGGAAGTATCCACTGTCGCATTTCCTGATATCACGATGCCGTCAAGCGGGACCTTTTCTCCGTTTCTGACTTCGATTACAGAGCCGACAGGAATTTCTTCCGGTTCGCATTTCACAATCTCATCATCTTTTACAAAATTGGCATATTCAGCCTTTATATCCATCAGAGCTGCAATGCTCTTTCTGCTCTTTCTGACTGCGTAGCCCTGGAAAAACTCTCCAATCTGGTAAAAAAGCATTACAGCAATGGCCTCAGTATAGTCCCCGCTCCTGTCGTAAAGTGCAAGTGCATAAGCTCCGATTGTGGCAACGGCCATCAGGAAATTCTCATCAAGCACCTGTCCGTGTATTACTCCGTAGAAAGCCTCAATCAGGATGTCGTAGCCGATGAAGAGATACAGCGCCGTAAAGAGAACCAGACGCAACACTCCTTCAGGATCTGCAATAAGCAGACAGATCAGGATCAGAGCTGAAGAGATGATCCTGAAAAGCATGATCTTCTGTTTTCTGTCCATCAGGCATACACCTCTGCAGAGCGCTCAACTCTCTTTACTCTCTTTTTCAGCTCTCTGATTACAGACTCAACAGATGCTCCCTCTTTAAATGTTATATCTATCTTCTGGCTCATATAGCTGACACATGCGCTTTCAATTCCCTCAAGCTTCGCAGCTTCCCTTTCAATCTTCTGTGCACAGACAGGACAATCCACATCGAGTTTATAAGTCTTTTTCATAATGCCTCCTGAATATCATTAATTAAACATCTATTTAATTGATGATTTAATCATATATCCCTTTTCTTTCCTTGTCAATCTTTTTCTCAATGGCTTTTTGTAATAAAATGATCTTATGGAAGTTTTCGATGAATCTATTGTTCCAGATATTGATGACTTTATAAGCGTGGCAGAGGCCATGAAGGCTCTTGCGGATGCTACAAGGATAAGGATTTTCTGGCTGCTCTGCCATAAAGAAATGACGGGCGCAGAGATAGCAGGCACACTTAATCTCAGCGCTCCTAATGTCTCCCATCACCTGAAAGCTCTTTCCATGTCAGGCCTTGCGACATCAAGAAGGGACAAAAAGGAAGTGAAATACAGAATCAAGGATTCCAGGCTGTCAGCTCTTCTGCATAAGACGATAGAAGAGCTGCTGGAAATCAAATGCCCGCTTCTTTAGAGCCTTCCCATCTTCTCAAGGGCTGAAATCGCCTCGGCTATCTTCTCTTCTGCATCATCCCTGTTTTCAAGTGCCTGACGCACGCATGAGTTTATATGAGATTCCAGAATTTCCTGGTTGACTTTCTTGAGTATTGCGATTGTAGCCATTATCTGTGAAGAGATATCGATACAGTATCTGTCTTTGCATATCATGTCGTTTATCCCTTGAAGCTGGCCACGAGCGATGTTGAGCTTTCTGGAAATGTTTTTCTTATCTGCTTTCATATCCTTTTACTTCATACCCTGCATTCTCAACTGCTTCAACAAGTTCACTCTTTTTAAGTTCGGAGCCTGAGACAACTGCTTTTTTATCTTCAAGAGATACTTCCACGCTCTCTACCCCGCTGCATTTCCTGAGTGCCTCATCAACATGCTTGACACAGTGCATGCACATCATTCCTTCAATCAAAAGTTCTGCTTTCATACAATCTCCTTCTCTTTTTTCCATTATATCCATTTCAACGCTTTCAGCGTACCCTGTATCTGCTAACTGGCAAGCTGAATCTGCTGTATTCTCTGTTTTGAAGAATCTCAGGCGCAGTGCATTTGTAACCACGAACACACTTGAGAAACTCATTGCGAAAGCCGCAATCATGGGAGAAAGCTTTATGCCGAATGCAGGATACAACACTCCTGCTGCAACCGGGATGCAGAGCGCGTTGTAAAACAGTGCCCAGAAAAGATTCTCTTTTATATTCCTCATCGTCGCACGGGAAAGCTCTATTGCATTTGCGACATCCGACAAATCACTCTTCATCAGTACAATGTCAGCGCTCTCTATTGCAACATCAGTACCACGCCCTATTGCCGCACCTACTGTGCTTCGCGCAAGGGCCGGAGAGTCATTTATTCCGTCCCCCACCATCAGCGTCTTTTTCCCCTGCTCCAGAAGACGGCGAACCTCAGACTCCTTCTCATCGGGAAGCACTTCGCTTATTATCCTGTCAACTTTAGCCCTCTTTCCAATAACTTCTGCAGTCCTAGCATTGTCCCCCGTGATCATCACGGTAGTAAGATTGTCTTTCTTCAGCCTTTCTATTGCACTCACGCTTGAGCTTTTAATCTCATCAGAGAGGCCAAGGATGCCGAATAAGGTTCCGTCTATCAAGACAAACAGCGGAGTGAGCGCATCAGATGAAAGGCTTTCTTCAATATCCTTTATCTTCTTTTTGTACAACCCCAGTCTTTCAAGCATCCTCCTGTTTCCAATCTCAACTTTCTTGTTGTTAACAATAGCAGAAACACCGCTTCCCGCACTCTGTGCAAACGAGGATGAAGGAAGAAGTGCTATGCCGCGTGCTGAGGCATATCTTGCAACAGCCATGGCAAGAGGATGCTCAGAATTCTTTTCTGCTGAATAGGCATATTCAAGCAAGGTATCCTCATCTATCTCCTTTGCTCTTATTATCTTCCTCAATTCCGGCCTTCCGTTTGTAATTGTTCCGGTCTTGTCGAGAAGAACTGTGTCAACAGAGTGCAGAGCCTCAAGGCTTTCTGCGTTCTTTATGAGTATTCCGCTTCTTGCTGCGCGTCCTGTTGCTACCATTATCGCAGTGGGAGTTGCAAGTCCGAGTGCGCACGGACAGGAGATTACAAGAACAGAAACTGCAAATGAAAGCGAGAACTCAAGCGAGGATCCGCTTAAAAGCCATGAAACAAGACTTATAAGAGAGATTATAATCACGGCAGGGACAAAAACCGCACTTACTTTGTCAGCCAGCTTTGCAATAGGGGCCTTGCTTGCAGTAGCCTCATCAACAAGCGCGATTATGCGCGAAAGCGCAGTATCCTCCCCTGTCTTTTCAACTCTCATCTCTGCATAGCCGCTTGCAATCAGGCTTGCTCCTGTAACCCGCTCGCCCTCTTTTTTGTCAACAGGAATGCTCTCGCCTGTGAGCTGGGACTCATCAACAGCTATTTCTCCTTTAATTATCACCCCGTCAGCTGGAACTGCAGAGCCCGTTCTGAGCACCGCAATATCTCCGGCTTTGATCTCATCTGCCTTTATTTCCATCTCTCCCGATTCAGTCTTGATGACAGCACTCTTGGGCTTGAGATCCACAAGACGTTCAAGTGCCTTGCTTGTCTTTCCCTTTGCCCGGGATTCAAAGTATTTTCCAAGCGTGATTAAAGTGAGTATCATGGCAGCAGACTCAAAATAAAGGTCCATGCTGAAATTATGCGCATTCTCAAGATCTCCCTGGCCAAGGAAAAATGCAATCTTGTAAAGGGCATATATTCCATACACCATCGAAGCACCGCTTCCAAGTGCTATTAGTGAATCCATGTTAGGACTCTTGTTTTTGAGCGCTTTGAAGCCTGAGATGAAGAATTTTCTGTTTATGATCAGAACCGGAAGCGAAAGGAGGAAAAGAGTCAGGGCAAAGACCATTGAGTTTTCCTTGAGACGGAAAAAAGAAAGAAACGGCCAGTTCATCATGTGACCCATTGAGATGTAAAAAAGAGGAATGGTGAAGATAAACGAATAAACAAGGCGCTTCTTCATCCCCTCTTCCTCCCTCTTGGCCGCCTGGCTTGTTCTCTCTGCGTTTGCTCCTTCTTTTTTCTTTTCTTCCATTATTATTCCATAGCCTGCATCAACAACTGCTTTCTTGATATCATCATCAGAAATCTTATTCTCATCGAATGTGCAGAGTGCTGTATTCTTTAAAAGATTCACAGAGCATTCTTTCATCCCGTCAAGCTTAGTCAGAGCTCTTTCAACGCGCGATGAACAGCTTGCGCAGGTCATTCCAGTTATGAAGTATTTCTTTTTTGTCATATACCCCTCCTGGGTATGGTATCCATATTCAAGATAAACCCATCTTCTCATCTTTTCAAGAGTTTTCAATCGATTTATTCTTTCGAGTGTGGAAAACTACAGAAGAACTCTTTATGCATCATTTTCATCATATATAGTTCAGGCAATCTGCATTGATTATGCGCCGCTGCTCTTTGTTCAGTTTTCCCGTCAGTTTTCCCTCCCCCTTTCTTCTCTTACAGCAATTGTCAGCGTCACATTCCTTGTTCAGCTTGTCATGGATGCCGTCAGCTCATCATTCATAGACAGAATCGGGTACAAGAAAGCAATATTGCTTGCAAACGCGCTGGCCTTTACAGGGCTTGCACTGCTTTCATTCCTGCCTCTCATAATCTCTCCGTTTTTCGGCATCATGATTTCCGTGTTCTTCTATGCACTCGGAAGCGGACTTGTTGAAGTGATGGTCTCTCCTATGGTTGAGGCACTTCCCCTTGAAAACAAAGCTGGAGTGATGAATATCCTTCATGCATTCTATTCTATCGGGCAGCTTGTCGTTGTTCTTTTCTCATCACTCTTCTTCTTCATCTTCTCTACAGAGCTCTGGAGCATTCTTACACTGATTTTTGCTCTTGTCCCGCTTGTCAATTTTATTGTCCTAATCACATGCCCGGTAAGAAAGTTGGATGAAGAGGAAGAGAAAAAAGAAAGCATGATGTCTTATTTCAGGAATCCCGTTTTCTATCTCTTCATCCTCATGATGATCTCAAGCGGCGCAAGCGAGCATGCAGTCAATCAGTGGGCAAGCTATTTTGCCGAGACCGTACTTCATCTGAATAAGGAAACAGGGGACATACTTGCTCCTGCATTCTTTGCACTCATGATGGCTTTTAGCAGAATGATTTTCACGAAAAAGGATATGGATGCCGAGAAAATCCTGATAAAAATGTCCATTCTATGCCTTGTCTGCTATCTTGTCATTGCTCTTTCAGACATTGTTTTTTTCTCTCTCCTGGCAATAGGATTCACCGGTTTTGCTGTGGGACTCTTCTGGCCCCTCACATTCACGCTCTCAAGAAGAAGACTTAAAGGAAGGACAATGATGTTTGCACTCCTTGCTCTTTTTGGCGACATAGGATGCACGCTGGGTCCTTCATTTTCAGGGCTACTGTCATCAAGTACGGGAAGCATGAGGAGCGCACTCCTTTTTTCATCCGTCTTTCCCCTGATGATGCTGCTTCCTGTTGTCATCCTCACATTAAAGAGAAAGAAAGAGTGTAAATCACAAAAAGCTTCTTAAGGCTTCAAGCGCACTTGATACAGAAAGCCCCATCCTTCTTTCCCTTTTTGATGCAATAGAGGAAGAAAGAGCTCTGCTGACGGCGATTCCTGCATCGTGAGAAGAAGGGAAAAACGGTTTTCCCTCAAGAAGGAAGGCAAGAAGGCAGGAAGCAAAGAAATCCCCGCATCCTGGATACGAAATGCCCTGGTCCTCAAATGAGAAAATCCTTATTTCTCCATCCTTATATGCACAGTTTGCGAGGCAGGAAACTGAAAGCGGGATGCTTGTTATCACCCCGCAATATGAGCCAAGAGCATTAAGCTTTCTCACAAGCTGGTCAATATCTGAATTTGAATACTCCTTTTTTCTTCCACTATCTGTAAGCATCTCTGCTTCCGTGACATTTGGAGTTATGATATCAGCTTTTTTCACCGCACTTTTGAAGAAAGACACAACGCTCTCATCCAGTGTCTGATAAATCTCGCCGTTATCTGCAAATGCAGGATCAAGAAGAAAAAGGCAGCCTTCTTTCTCTGCTATTTTCAAAATAATCCTGCCCTCATCCTCACTTGATATGAATCCTGAATAGAGCGCAGAAAAAGAATATGAATAGCTCTTAACCTTCTCATAAACAAGCTCTGTCTTGTCTTTGAGCGAATAAGAAAGGATTGAGTCAAATCCGTCAGTCTGCGTCGATAAAAGGGAAAGAGGAATTGCAAATGTCTCGATGCCCCGGCTTTCAAGGGCTGGGGCTATCAGAGTGAGGCTGCTTTTTGAAAAGCATGAATAATCGTGAAGGAGTATTACCTTTTTCAAATTATGAGTCCCGCAACAGCAGCTCCGTATACCGGGCTGTCTGGAATATTCACAATCCTGTAATATCTTCTGTATTTCCTCTCTAGGATTGAGGAAAGATACATTCTTGTATAGAACTCAAGATTCCTGGTCTTGTAGAATGTCGTTCCATCGGCATTTATGATTACAGGATATGCCGGGTCTTCTCCGATTCCGCTTTTTAAAACCGCGGCAGTAAGGTTTACAGCAGTGAGCTTTCCTGCTCTCCTTATTATTGCATCAAGAAGGACATAAAGGCATTTTCTGTCCTCCTCATCCTTTACTGTTTCAGCAAGCCTGTTTCCAAAAAGCGGTGATTCAAGATAATCGCTCATTGCCTTTGTATCCAGCTCCTCTATGGATGAGAAGGCAGATGCAAAGGAAGAAGAAAGAAGTCCTTCGTTTATTGCCGCCCTGATCACATAGTTCGAGAATGGTCCAAGATATGCTCCGCTGATTGCTTTCTCAAAGAGGCTCTTGTCCTTGTCGCTTGTGCTGTCAGTGAACTCTTTGTCTATATCTCCAAGGCGGAGCATGAGACATCCTGACTCGACGTTTATTATCTGGCGGCCATCATCAGAAAGCCCTATTTTCTTAATATTGCTGTTTTTTTCAGCATATGCTGTGTTCGTGCCTGTTCCAAGGATGAATCCGATATACCCCGAAGACTGCTCCTTGTCCTTGATGCATGTTGCAAGAAATGTTGCGACAGTGTCATTTACAATCGCAATCTTCTTTCCCTTCACATCACAGCCCCTCTTTTTCAGGGCATCCAGAAGCTCCTTTCCGATTTTCTTTCCTATGACCTCAGGGGCCTTTATCTCCTTTGAGAACCTGAGCGCGATCCCATCATGGTCATCTGTGATCTCTGCAGGGTATGAGAAACAGAAACCGATTCTGTCGGCCTTGTCGATAAGACGCTCCGTGTTCTCGGCAAGGATTGAGAAGAACTCATCCGCACTCACCTGGCTCTTTATTCCAGGCATGCCTGTTTTCCTGAAGTCTGAGATCTCAGTAGATCCTCCTTCCTTGAAGGTGACAAGGCATGTCCTGAAATTAGTTCCACCTGCATCAAGCACTATTGCCTTCTCGCCGCTTTTTATGGCAGAAGGAAGACCGGTGAAGGTCGGAACCATGAACAGAGAGCTTTCTTTCCCTTCAAGTCCTTTATCCATTTCAGAGAAGAAATAGGAAAGTATTTTCTCTTCATCAATATCATCAGCACTCAGCATGTGCCTCTTTAAAAAATCGTCAATTTTGTCCATATTCAGTCCTTTTTTGAGAATTATATCACATTCCAATCAGTAGAAAAGCGTAAAATCAGCATCAGATATCTCTTCCTTGTTGATTTCAAGCCTTCTGTTCTCAACATAAAGATGAGAAGAGGACCCGTAAATCAGGAAATCCCCTTCAAGGAGCACGCTTTCTGAGAAGGCAGAACCTGTGAGTATCAGGGAAACAGAGAGGGGAATATGGACAGAAGAGTAATCCCCGTTTTCAAAGAGCTGCGAATACTCAAGGCTCCCGTCATCTACAATATATATCGTCCCGTCTATTATCACCGCCCCCCTCTCATAGCTCTGAAGATGCTCGACAGATGATGAAAGCGAGCTCTCGCTGGATATGTTGAACAATGTCTTGAGCCATTCTTCATTTCCCGAGTAACGGAAAGAAAGGCTTTCCTTGTATGTGGATAAATCTGAGCGGGTAAAGAGAATGAAGAAAGGCATTCCCCCTGACTGGGAAACAGTTACTCCCTGAAGACGGACCGGGGGAGAAGAAAGGGATGATGAGAGCGCGGAAAAAGAAGCATCAAGGGATGCGCTTATTGCCTTTTGCGCATCGCTTATGCTTACTGAAAACAAGAAAGAGCAACAGAGGAACAGCAAAAGAAGAAGAGAAAACCGCTTCATTTTTCCTCCTGAGAAAATGATAACATGACTTTCTTATTTTGCCAGAAGTTTTTCAGCTTCCCCTTTTGCTTTTTCCTCATCCACCCTTCTGAGCAGTACAAAACCGAGGATGAAAAGGATTATAAGGGATATGATTCCGTATCTCTGCTCTCCTGTTATGAGTGTGACAATGCCGACAAGGAACGGCCCGATGATTGCTGCAAACTTTCCAAGCATGTTGAAGAAACCGAAGAACTGGCTTTCAAGGCTCTCTGGAACAAGGCGTGAATAATATGAACGGCTGAGCGCCTGGATTCCTCCCTGGAAAAGTCCTATGATTACTGCAAGGGCATAGAAATGCCAGACTTCTGACATGAAAAATCCGACAACAGCAATTGCCGCGTATGCGCATATTGCCGCTAGAATTGCCCTCTTGACTCCTATCTTCTTGCCAAGGACGTTATATGCTATTGCAGCCGGGAATGCTACAAACTGTGTGATAAGAAGAGCCACGATGAGGCTCTCTGCTGGAAAGCCAAGTGCCGTGCCGTAATCTGTAGCCATCTTTATTATCGTGTCCACGCCGTCAATATAGCACCAGTATGCAAGAAGGAATAAAGTCAGATTCCTCATTCCCTTCAGGCTCTTTACTGTCATCGCTGTCTGCCTGAGCCCTGTTTTCACTGCAACTGAAATCCTGACCCTCTCATGCTCACGGTCCTTTACAAAGAGCATCACCGGAAGGGAGAAAACAAGCCACCAGATTGCAACCATCAAAAACGAAAGACGCACTGCTGTAACAGAATCAGGAATCCCGAAAGTTGCAGGGGTGATGTACATCAGGACATTTATGAGGAAAAGAAGACCTCCTCCGATGTAGCCAAGCGAATAGCCGAGGGAAGATACGAAATCCACCTTCTTCTCGCTTGCAACAGATGGAAGAAGCGAGTCATAGAATGTGATGGATCCAGAAAATCCTATGTTGGCTACAATGTAGAATATCACAGCCAGCGGCCAGGCTCCCATTCTGACAAAGAAGAGAGCGCCTGTGAGGGCGGCTCCTATGAATGCGAAGAATATGAGGAATTTCTTCCTGTATCCTCCTTTATCGGCAATTGCCCCGAGAACCGGTGCAAGGATTGCCACACAGATTGCCTCCAGAGAATTGGCAAGACCCAAGAAGAAGGTGCTTGTCGCACTATCTGATCCATATGCCCAGTACTGTGAGAAGAATATTGGGAAGAAGGCTGCCATGACCGTTGTTGCAAAAGCACTGTTTGCCCAGTCATAGAGCGCCCATGATATTATTTCTTTTTTGCTGTCTTTCATAGAATACTCCAGAAAAAATCTAGCAGGATAAATGAAATTAATCAGCAGAAAAATCATATGCTCATGAAAAAACTGTGATTTTTGTGCTATCTTTTTCTTATGAACAGAGCAAAATCCATACTTTGGTATGACCTTGAGACCTTCGGCTTGAATCCGCATGTGGACAGGATTGCGCAGGCAGGATACATAAGAACAGACCTGGAGCTGAACATAATCGAAGAGCCAAGTGTCATCTACAACAGACTTACTGATGATTATCTTCCGCAGCCGGAAAGCTGTCTTGTCACAGGGATCACTCCCGATGTCGTCAACAGCAGGGGCATGAGAGAATATGATTTTATAAGCAAGCTCAACTCAGAGTTCATCAGGGAGAACACCACGGTATGCGGCTACAACAACATCAATTTCGATGATGAGGCAGTGCGCTCCACGCTCTACCGCAATCTCATGGATCCGTTTGAAAGAGAGAGCAAGAAAGGACGCACGAGATGGGATATAATAAATCTCGTGAGAGCCGCGCGCGATCTGCGCCCTGAGGGGATATGCTTTGACAAGAAGAACGAGGAAACAGGCTTTACAAGCTTCCGCCTCACTGACCTGACAGAGGAAAACGGCATTGAGCAGGTCGGGGCACACGATGCTCTTGTGGATGTATATGCAACAATCGCCATTGCGCGCCTGATAAAGACAAAGCAGCCTCGGCTTTATTCATATGCATACAGCCACCGCACAAAATATGATATCTGGAATCTGATTGAAGAGGACAGAAGCAAGGTGTTTTTATCGACAATGCCTCTTTTTGCATCAGAAAGGGGCAACACCCATCCTCTGATGCCTATCTGGAGAACGAGCGAGAACAGCTCTGACATATACTTCTTCGACCTGCTGTCTCCCGTTCCTTCATCCCTTGACGAGATTGCAGACTTGAGGGAAAGCGGAATAATAAAGATACAGACAAACCGCTGTCCGTTCCTCTGCCCCATTTCCGTACTGGACAAGAATGCGGAAAAACGCCTTGGCTTTACAAAGGATGAAATGCTTAAAAAAGCAAGCGAAATAAAGCGCAAGTGCCGCTATCTTTTTGATCTTTCCTCTCTCATTGAAAGAACAAAGCCTGAGTATGAAGAGGAAACTGACCCTGACTACACTATCTATGAAAGCTTCATGGACCGTGATGACAAGGAAAAGCTGAAAAGCATAATGAGCGGGGATAAGGACAGGATACTCAGGATGGGTGAATACCATTTCAAGAGCGAGAAATACCATAAGATGCTATGGAGAACGGTTGCAAGAAACTGGCCTGAGGTGCTTACTGAGAAAGAGAAGATGCAATGGAAGAGCTTCTGCGCAACAAGGCTACTCCAGCCTTCAAGCAAGTACAGCAAGACACTTGATCTCTATTTAAGAGAATGCAGGGAAGGTCTTGAGAGCGTCGAGCGCAGCGCAGCTGAGAAGATAATCTTCAAGAAGCTGTATGACTGGGGACTAGAGGTAAAAGAGCGTATTTTTTCCTCCTAGAATAATTTAGCTCTTTTTTTTATAATCACATGGCGGAGATGCTATGATAGAAAAACTGGACGGATATATAAAACAGCTTGAGGATGTGGATAAAAGGCTCAGTGAACCTGAAACTCTTCAGGATATGAAGAAATACAAAGCTCTCATGGTTGAGCGCTCCCACCTTGCCCCGATTGTCGAGGCCCTTGAGGATCTTAAAAAGACACATGATGAGATTGATGAGGCTCTTGAGATGTCAAGAAGCTCTGATCAGGATCTGTCGGAGATGGCAAAGGAAGAACTTGCAATTCTTCAAGACAAGAAGGAAGAGCTGGAGAAAAAGACAAAGATGCTGCTTCTTCCGCCAGATCCACTGGACGGGAAGAACATAATCATGGAAATAAGGGCCGGAACAGGAGGAGATGAGGCTGCTCTATTTTCCTCTGACATGTTCAGGATGTATTCGCACTATGCGGAAAAGAGAAACTGGAAGATTGAGATAATGAGCCAGAATGAGACCGGGCTTGGTGGACTGAAGGAAATAGTATTCTCAATCACAGGAAAGGATGTATATGCTTGCCTGCGCTATGAAAGCGGAGTGCACCGCGTGCAGAGAGTTCCTGAAACTGAAAGCGGAGGAAGAATCCATACATCTGCTGTCACAGTCGCAGTTCTCCCTGAGGCTGAGGAGACTGACATTGAAATAAAGCCGGAGGATCTGAAGATAGATGTAATGCGCGCAGGAGGTCCGGGAGGACAGTGTGTCAACACAACTGACAGCGCAGTGAGAATGACACATATTCCTACAGGACTTGTTGTAATCTGCCAGGACGAGAAGAGCCAGATAAAGAACAGGGCAAAGGCACTCAGGGTCCTCAGAAGCAGGCTCTATGAGCTTGAGGAGGAGAAAAAGAGAGCCGAGCGCAGTCAGGCAAGAAAGAGCCAGGTCGGCAGCGGAGACAGATCTGAGCGCATCAGGACATACAACTTTCCACAGAACAGGGTAACAGACCACAGGATAAACCTCACGCTTTATAAGCTTGACACAATAATAAACGGCGAGCTTGATGAGCTTGTTGAGGCACTTCGTGTTGCAGCCGGAGAGGCGGCTTTGAAAGAGCTTGAGAATAACTGATCTGAAAAAGGAAATAGCAAAGAGCCTTGAAACAGAGCTGCCCTCTCTCGAGGCATCGATGCTTCTTGAGCATTTTCTTGAAAAGGACCGCGTGTATATCCTCACCCGCCCGGAAGAGGATGTTCCCTGCGAGATTGAAGCAAAGATAAGAGATGCTCTTGAAAAGAGAAACTCTCATATTCCGATGGCCTACATAACAAAAAAAAGGGAATTCTATGGCCTCACTTTCTTTGTAAATGAGCATGTGCTCATTCCTCAGCCTGATACGGAAACCCTTGTACAAGAGGCATTAAAGGAAACAGAAGAAGGATCCCGCGTGCTGGACATATGCACAGGAAGCGGTGCGGTAGCCATTGCGATAAAAATGAACAGCAGAGCTTCTGTATGTTTATCGGATATAGATGAGAATGCCCTTCTTGTTGCAAAAAAGAACTACAGGGATATTGTCAAAGAAGAGCCGGATGCAAGGCTGTCAGACCTGTTTGCCTCATGGCAAGGAGAAGAGTTTGACATAATTACGGCAAATCCGCCATATGTCACGCTTTGCTGGTACAGCAGTGTCTCAGAAGAAGTAAAGCATGAGCCGAAGCTTGCGCTCATAGATTATGCTCCAGACGGACTGGATATAACAAGAAGAATCATAAGAGAGGCAAAAGGCCATCTGAGAAAAAACGGATCGCTTCTTCTGGAATCTGACTGGAGACAGTGTGAGGAAATAAGAAGAATCCTTGCCCTTGAAGGTTATGTGGACATCGAGAGTGTAAAAGACCTTGCAGGAAAAGAAAGGGTCACAAAGGCAAAGTATCCAAAATAAGGAAGATGGCACAGCCTCCAATTGGCTGATTTTGTTTTTTGGTTTATATTGTTTCTATGGATGATGTGAAAGAAATAGAAAGAAAAATAGAAGAGACAGAAATACCCAATAAGGATATTGTTGACAAATTCATCAAGAACATCATCCGTTTCCAGGGCGAAGAGAAGGACAAAATAACAAGCGCCGCAATATTTGCTGCAAAAAAGCACGGGGACCAGAAGAGAAAAAGCGGAGAAGCTTACATAATCCACCCCTTCAGCGTAGCAAACACCCTGATGGACCTTGGCATGGATGCAGACACAATCTGCGCAGGCCTTCTTCATGACACTATTGAAGACACTCCCACAACATATGAGGAAATAGAAAGGCTCTTTGGAAAGGAAGTTGCCCAGATGGTCGAAGGGGTTACCAAGATCAGCCACATCACGGACAACAAGAGCATCCAGGAAGCTGAGACTATAAAGAAGATGTTCTTTGCCATGAGCAAGGATGTCAGGGTCATACTCATAAAACTTGCAGACAAGCTTCACAATATGAAAACAGCATCATATCTTCCTCCTGAGAGGAGGAAGCAGTTTGCAGAAGACTGCCTTGAGATCTTTGCACCGATTGCCGACAGCCTCGGCATGAGCACTATAAAGTGCGAGCTGGAAGATCTTTCCCTTAAAGTCTTGAAGCCGGAAAGCTATGCATACATAAACGAATACCTTCTTGAGAGAAAGGGAGAATACACTGCATATATAAAGAAAGTGTCGACGATTCTTGAAAAGACATGCCGGGAAGCGGGGCTCAAGCATATTCTCGTGCAGGGAAGGGTAAAGCACGCCTACTCCATTTATCAGAAGATAAAGAAAAGGAAAAAAGAGATTGATGAGATCTATGACATCCTCGGGATCAGGGTAATCTGTGACACTGCTGTCGAATGCTACACGATTCTCGGCCTGATACACAGCATATGGGTTCCGATTGAAGGAAGATTCAAGGACTACATTGCAATGCCTAAGCCGAACAACTACCAGTCGCTGCACACCACAGTCCTCGGCCCTGGAAGCAGGCATCTTGAAATCCAGATCAGGACATTTGAGATGCATAAGACAGCAGAAGAAGGCGTTGCCGCCCACTGGTCGTACAAGGCAAGCACCGGCAGCGACGGAGGGGCATGGAAGAAGGCCGATTCAATCAATTACAACAAGATCATCTCAAAACTGAAGACATGGAGCCATGAAATCGAACAGAGCGAGGGGGATTTCATGGATGAGATAAAGAACGAGCTCTTGAAGGATTCTATAATAGTATTCACTCCACAGGGCCATGTCATTGAGCTTCCAGTCGGATCCACTGCGCTGGACTTTGCCTTCAAGGTCCACTCTGAAGTCGGAGCACACTGCTCGGGAGCAAGGGCGGACAACAGCATAATACCGCTCAACAAGCCTCTGCAGAACACTCAGATTGTCGAGATCCTCACAAGCCCGAACGCCCACCCTACCCAGGCATGGCTTGAGTATGCACAGACACAGAGTGCAAGGAAGAAGATAAAGGCGTGGCTCAACAAATACGCGCAGAACGGGAATATTCCAATCACACAGAGCCAGGCAAAGGAGAAGGAAGAGGAAAAGAGCAAGGCTGAAGAGCGTCCAATCATTCCGCCAAGCCATGGAATCAAGTTCGTATCCCACGATAAGGGAAGCGTGATAATCGGCAACAACTCCAACATTCTCTTTGATTTTGCAAAGTGCTGCAATCCTGTCCACGGGGACGACATAGTCGCATACATTACACGCGGAAGAGGATATGTGATTCATAAAAAGGACTGCCCGAACTTGAAGAACATGCCGGAAAAAGAGGTGCGCCTTGTTCCTGTCGAATGGGAAGGAAAGGACCTTGTAAGAAGATTCAAGGTAATTGCGAAAATGAACAGCGAGCTCTTTGGTGAAATAGACAATGCCACGAGAAAATACGGGGCTCACCTCATTAGCGGAGACCTGCAGGCTCAGGATAACGGGGATTTGCAGGGCGTGTTCACAATCTCTTGCGAGAGCGAGGACGCACTTAAGAAGACAACAAGCGCTATAAGGGGAATACCGTCCATAAAGAAAGTAAGCGGCGTTTAATCAGAAAGAGTCTTTATGATCTCAGGAAGAAGCTGTTTCTTTCTTGAAAGCACTCCCGGAAGATAATACACCCCTTCACTTTCCTTTTTGTAGCTCAAGCGGTAGCTACGGGCAAAGGGAGTTGTCAGGAGCACTGACTTTTCTGCAAACACATCCGTTGCAAGCAGGCAGACGAAATCAAAACCGTTCTTGTCCCTTATTGCCTCAAGAGCTTTGATGTATATATCCTCAACACTCCTGATTTCAAGGAGCGAGCTGACTTCAACCTGGGAAATTGCAAAGCGGAAACGGTTTTCGCTATAGGGTTTATAATCCTGCAATATGATCTTCTCAGGATCCTCTTCCCTCAAATTGGATGATGAGGAGAATATCATATAGCCGAAATCCTCATAGGAAGGAACCTTTGCAATCTTCAAAAGCTTCTTTACTACAAAGCGGTCATAGTCCGTTGTTGTCGGGCTCTTGAGCATCACTGTATCGCTTGTCACGCCTGCAAGCAGGATGTAGGCTGTCTTCTCATCAAGCCGGACTCCATACTTCTTGTACATCTCATATACAATCGTGCACGTGGAGCCAAGGGGCTCGGATGATATGAATATAGGGCTTGCCATCTTGGGTGCATCAAGGCGGTGATGGTCTATTATCTCAAGGATATCAGCACCCTCGATTCCCTCAACAGACTGTTCAGCCTCATTATGATCAACCATTATGACCTTTTTCTTCTCTGGAGAAAGAAAGCACCTTCTTGTCACATAGCCGGTGAAGGTAGAACTCTCATCAAGAACCGCAAGTCCTCTTTCCTCGCTCTTAATCAAGATTTCAAGGGCCTCATCAAAAAGCGTATCCTCTTTTATCGTTATTGCCTTATCGCGCCTTATTATTCTTTTTACAGGACTTGAAAGGCGCAAGAGCTTGATTGTCTCTGCAGTATCGAGAGCAGAGATATATACAAAGCCCTTATATGAGGAAAAATCAAAATCAGAAAGACTCTTTATGTCATTTATTCCTGTAAGGACTATTCCGGGCATCTCGCTGTCAATGGCATACTGGATATGACGCTTTCTGAGTCCAACAATAAGGACTGGCTTGACATCGCACTCCTCGACCCGGCTTTTAAAGACATCATATTCCATTGCACCAACAACGAACTGGCTTTTTACTTCCGCTTTCCTTCCCTTTTTGAAATAGTAGCCCGGAATGCAGCGCTGGATATTGCTCTCGCTCACAGTATAAAAAGGTCTGCCTTTTGCATGGTTCTCAAGAAGAAAGTAACGGTTTATGTCATCGCTTGACAGCAGGCAGATGAATTTATCTCCGTCAAAGATGGGAATGACAGAAGGATGCTTCTTGTTGTATAGCTTTATCACATCATAGACAGGATTTGATACATCAAGACGAACATAATTCCTCTTCATTATGTCAGAAACCCTCAGGCGGACATCAGAAAGAAGAGAAGGAATGCTTGCTCCTGCGTTTTCAAACACATTCTCGACAGCTTTGCTTACAGGTCCGAGCCGGCAGGGAACATATTCTCTTTTTTTATCTATCCTGTTCTTCAGCACGCTGTAGCCATAGGCTGAGCATACACTGTCCATGTCGGGATTCCTGTGTCCTGTGATAAATACTTTTTCCATAATTTCCCTCTGTTTTGTGATACAATGATATTATATCGGGAGATGAGAGAAAATGGAAAAGAAATGTGTGATGGCAAATGATCATGGAGCTGTGGATCTGGCTGGAAAGCTCAGAAAGCACCTTGAGGATTTAGGATATTCTGTAACATATTTGGGTACAGATGATCCTGATGTTTCCGTTGATTACCCACGCCAGGCTGAAAAAGCTGTTGAGGAATACAGGCGCGGAGGCTATGATTTCGGCGTTCTGCTGTGCGGAACAGGAATAGGAATATCAATTGCGGCAAACAAGTTCCATGGTATAAGATGCGCGCTCTGCCAAGATACATATACTGCTACGATGACGAAGAAGCATAACAATGCCAACTTCATTGCATTCGGAGGAAGGGTTGAATACAAAGAGGATCCAGAGAAGATTCTTGATGCATATCTTTCTTCAGAATTCGAAGGCGGAAGACACCAGAGAAGGATAAACGAGATAACAGAAATCGAGCGTCATTGCTGATTAAAAATAATCCCTGTATGATCCCCTCACGTAATAATCAAGGCTGATTAAAGAAAAAACAAGGAAGAAGCGGTTATTGACAGCATCATATCCTGCATCAGTCTTTAAAAGACGCTCCCTGCGCCCAGTGAGGGGATTTCCTATGACAAAAGGCGTTATCGAGATATAAGGTCCTGCGGCAACATACTTTCCTGAAGAGAAATCAAGGGCGCAGAGTCCTCCCAAAGAAATCATCATATTGAACGGACTTCCGCTTACACGGCTCTCTGTCGTTCTCTCTCCAAGAAGAGATACTGAAAACTCAAGAAAGAAATTGGTCTTCTCAAATGGAAGAGGAACAAGCGATGATGTTACACCTGCCGACATTTCCCAGCGTCTGGAGAGACCAAAGTTGGCACCTGCTCTTGCAGAAATCCCGTTTTCAAGACTTGAAAAGTCCGCTCTTCCTGTCCCCCAGCTTACTGAAGGAGAAAAGAAGAGTGAAATGTCATATGGATCAGAGGCAGAAAGGCTAAAACATGTTAAAGATAAAAGCAGAATTATAAGTATTTTTCTCATCCAGACCTCAGAACTTGTATGTAACCCTCATAAGATATAATCCATAAGCAAATTCCATCTTTGGAATGCTGAAGAGGAAAACAGGAGTGAAGAACTCGTATGCAAAATGCTTGTCGCGGAAATTCAGAAGCGCGAGGGCGCTCTTGAAATACCATGATGCATCATCTATGTATTCAAAGCCCAGCATAAGGCGCGGAGTATAAAGCAGTTTGTTTGCAGAAATGAAGGAAAAAGGATGACTTGCTGTTGAGAACGGCTCGCTTGAAAGGTATATTCCCACGCCTTCAAAGAATGGAGAAAGACTCACCTCTGCACCCAGAGAAAGATAGTTGTCATCAAAAAAGGAGATTCCTGCATCGATTGTCACTGCACCATAGGAGAATTTCCTGCTTTCTGCATCAGAAGCCCAGTCAGCCTCCCCCAGCCCAGAGACTCCATAATAAAAGGATACCGAATGAATGGAGGAGATTGTAAGAAACAGAAGAAGAAAAAAAGCAATTTTTTTCACATCAGCCTCCAAAATAGATCATAAGATATGCGGCAAGAGATCCATCCTCTTCTTTCCATCTTTCAGCCATCTCCTCATCAAGGGTGAATGAACCCATCTGAAGCACATTGCTGATGTGCTTTTTTGAAAGAGAGGCGAATTCCGTGCTGTCGATTACCATTACAATCTCATTGGAAAGACCCATTGAGCGGTAATTGAAATTAGAGGAACCTATTACGCTGTAGCGGCCGTCGACAACCATGAGCTTCTCATGCAGAAGTCCTAGAGTATCATCCTCGTTATTGGCAATAACAAGATTTATTCCAAGCTCAAGAAGATCCGGGAACACCATCTTCTGTCCGTTTTCTCCATAGCCCCTTGTGTCAAGGCTCTGGATGAATGTCACATCAACACCCCTTTCCACTGCATCAGAAAGAGCCTTTTTCATCTCATCATCCAGGGCAGGAAGATACGGGAAGATGATGATTTCATCTTCTGCGCTGTTTATAAGAGCTGAGAATATTCCGCTCATTCCCTTTGCTTCATCGCCTGTGCTGTTATATACATATGCATCATATGGGGCAAACTGCGGGGGATAGCTTGCAAAATCTGAAGAAGAGAGGGTCTCTACGCTGCTGTCATTCCACATGGAAAGGAAAATATCAGTGAATATTGAGGAAAGCGCTGTGGAAGAAAAGACATACATGCTGTCTCTCTGCAGAATTTTTCCCTCAGCACCCATAGAAATGTAATTAAGATTCATTCCACCGATTGCGGCACTTCTGCCGTCAAATACGAATATCTTCCTGTGCTCCCTGATTAGAAGATTGAAAGGATTGATGAGATTCAGGGCAGAAACCGGAGAATACTGCAATGTGTGGATTCCTTTGGTTGAAAGGTACTCAAGAGGTCCCATCACACTCTTGCTCTCAGTCATGTCAAATGGAGAAAAACCGTCATAAATAAGATATATCCTCACACCGCGGGATGCGGCGTTTTCAAGAGCTTCATAAACAGGTCTGAGATTCTCTGAATAAGAGCCGAGGAATGTTGTAATGAAAATGTAGTCCTCTGATGAGTCTATGAGTGCAACAAGGCGGTCCTTCCACTCAGAACCCGTGTAATAGCACTCAGGAAGAGAAACTCTCACATGCTCTGCACCTGTGTAAATAAGCTTCTCTGAAAGGGGAACATCATCTCTTTTCATGTATTCTGAATCAAAGAGGGACGTATCCACACAGGAAGTGAGGAATATAAGAGAAATAAGAAGAGCTGCAAGGGTTTTCATCATTCTCATAAAAACTACTTTATCACAAAAGAAAACCCTTTCAAATATTAGTGCAGCTTATTTTCTCATCGTCGGGAAAATGAATGGGTTTGGAAGGAGATCTTTAAAGAGATACACCTCTTTGTTTCCCTCGGTATCAGAAAGGATTACACGTGTATCGCTTTTTGAGAACTCTGCAAGGACCTGAAGGCAGATGGCGCATGGAGGAGCTGGAGGATTATCTGAAGAGACCACAATGAGGGTGTCTATTCCAAGCTTCCCTTCCTCTGCAAGTGCTGTCGTCACTGCATTGCGCTCAGCACATATTGCAGCCCCATATGATGAGTTCTCGACATTGCAGCCTGAGTATATCCTTCCGCTTGCCGCACTGATCAGCGCTGCTCCGACTTTATAGCCTGAGTAAGGCGCATATGCATTCTCCCTAGCCTTCTTTGCCTTCTCAAATGCCATCTTGTCCAGAACACTCTGGCTGTAGTTGCGCTCCAGGGGCTTGATATAATTAACCCCATACAGCACCTCTTCGGCATCTGATGAAAAAAGAAAGCTTTCAAGCTCTTCTGCTGTGGAAAAATCAGGGATGTCCGCAAGATTGTTTATAATTGCATCAGCACCCTCATACTCCGCATCCTTTTTCCCTATTGTGGTTGTAAGCGATACTGTCCTGATTCCTGCACTCTTAGCAGCCCTTATTCCCCCGCGTGCATCCTCGAATACAACTGCATTCTCACATGATTCTGCACATTTGATGAGAGCAAGAAGATAGATATCAGAATAAGGCTTGTTTCTCTTTATGTCCTCTTCTGTGATGACTGCATCGAAAAAGGACGGCTCAAACCCTATGTTCCTCAGATTCTCCTCCACTTTCCACTTTTTTGCAGAACTGGCTATTGCTATCTTCAAGCCTGCTCTCTTTACTCTTTCTATAAAGGAAAAGGCTCCATCCAGAGCAAGAGTCTTCTTCTTGATTTCCTTTTTGTACTGACTTTTGAAGAATGAAGATGCCTGGCTCATGTCAAATGAGATACCATTGTCCTTTGCAGGACCGGAGAAGAAATCATATTCACCTGTTCCAAGATGAGGAAGGAAATCCTTTTTCTCAAGGCTTCTTCCCATCTTCTGGAAAAACTTTATACCAATGGAAATAGAAAGGTCCTCACTGTCGATAAGTACCCCGTCCATGTCAAAAACAACAAGATTTATCATATCAAACTTCCTTTATGAATCTGCCGCTGCCTTTATTTATGAATGATTTGCCAGAGCAGTAGAGAATATCAGATCTTCTCATCGTAAGATGAACCTTGCCAGAGACCTCAAAACCCTCATATGCACTGTATCCGCTTGCAGAGTGAACACTGCTCCCTTTTATGACACTGTGTTCATCTGGAGAAAAAAGCACAAGGTCCGCATCCATGTTCTCATCTATCCTGCCCTTCTGGCAGTCAATGCCGAAGATATGTGCCGGATTGGATGAAATGAGTGCAATATAATCCTCAACGGATCTGCCGTTCTTCTTGAAGAATGTGTTCAAGAGCACAAGCATCTCCTCTGTTCCAGGAATTCCCGGATAGATTGTCCTTGTGTCACTGCTGGAAAGCTTCTGCTCTCTGGTAAATGCACAGTGATCTGTTGCAACAACATCGATTTCCCCGGATAAAAGTGCCTCCTGAAGAGCCCTGTTGTCCTCTTCTGTTCTCAGCGGGGGTGTCATGACAAATAAAGATCCGTCATCTTTCTCAAGAAGGCTTCTGTTGAGGAAAAGATAATGCGGTGTTGTCTCTACTATCACGTCAACACCGCGGGCTCTTGCGTTTCTCACGCTCTCAAGCCCTTCCTTGCTTGAAAGATGAACTATATAGACACTTGATCCTGTTTCTTCTGCAATTGAACACACGTATTCTATGGCTCTCGCCTCTGCCTCAGGCGGCCTCATATCAGGATGATCTTTTGGAAGATATGTACCTTTCCATGACTCTGCTATATCAGAGATTGTCTTATCATCCTCTGCGTGCACGCATATCAGGCATCCTCTTTTTTTTGCAGATAAGAATATTGCTTTCAGCTCATCTCTTTTTTCAACAAGATAGCCCACATCCTTATATGTGGTGAAGATCTTTATGGCCTTAACGCCTTTTTCCTTCATCTCTCCAATTTCATTGTCAATTGTGCTTCTGTAGCTGTATATTCCCTGATGAAGAGCATAGTCAATGGCCATGTCAGCCATTTCTGAAAGACGCGATGAGAGGGATGAGGAAAGACTTATTTTGTTGTCATCTGCAAAATCGATTACTGTAGTAACTCCTCCGGCACTTGCAAGGCAGCTCCCTTCAACAAAACTGTCGCAGGTGACAGTGCCCCGGCTCACCAGATGATAATGCGTATGCGCATCAATAAGACCGGGAAGGACATAAAATGAGGATGCATCAATTATCTCTGCATCCTCAAGCATTATATCATCATCAATTCTCTTTATTTTCTCGCCTTCTATGAGAATATCCTTTTTCTGAATCCGGCCGTCTCTTACAATCCTGCCGCCTTTAATAATTATTCTCTTCATAGCCTAATGATAAAGCCAAGAGAAGACGAGAGCAAGAAATATTAATTCTCCTCCATAGCAAATTCCTCTTTGAGGAAATCAAGGTCCAGGGACGGATATAAGAGATTGTCTTTTAGCAGCTTCTGCACTCTCTCACGAGCCTCTCCCATGATTTCTTTAGGACATTTTGCCCTGTTCTTGCTCACCTGACCCGCTTTCTCACCTTTTGTAAGGATTACAGGTTCTGCACTTTTGAGAACGAGTGCGATGACTGCTGCAATCTCTTTCATGTCGTCCTCATCCATTCCAAGAGTTGTTACAGCAGGTGTTCCGATTCTCAGCCCTGATGTGTACCATGCGCCATTCTTGTCAAAAGGAAGAGCATTCCTGTTGAGTGTGATGCCGCACTCCCTTAAAAGGCTTTCTGCCATTCTTCCATTGAGGGAGAACGGGGAGACATCAAGAAGCATCAGGTGATTGTCTGTTCCTCCTGTAAGGACCTCAACTCCTTCCGCAAGCAAAGCAGATGCAAGAGCTGCTGAATTCCTGACGATTCTTCTTGCATAATCCTTATACTCATCCCTCAAAGCCTCTTCAAAACAGAGTGCTTTGGCAGCCATAACATGAGGAAGCGGGCCTCCGATTACAAGAGGACAGCCTTTATCCACAGACTCCCTCAGTTCCTCTTTGCAGAGAATAAGGCCTCCCCTGGGACCTCTTAGAGTCTTATGCGTTGTGCTTGTCACGATATCTGCAAAGGCAACCGGGTTATAATCACCTGTAAAGACCTTGCCAGCAACAAGACCTGCAAAATGAGCCATATCCACCATGAGCACAGCCCCAGCTTTATGCGCGATTTCAGCCATTCTCCTGAAGTTTATCTTCCTTGGGTATGCAGAGTATCCAGCAAGAAGTATCAGCGGCTTTATCTCAAGGGCAAGACGCTCGATCTCATCGTAATCAAGCAACTTTGTATCTTTGTCAACTGAATAAGAGTATGCATCGAACATCTGCGCGGACACGTTCTGACGATAACCATGAGTAAGGTGTCCTCCTGAATAATAATCAAGACCGAGGATTCTCTGGTTTCCACATGCTTTCCTGATTTTATCCCAGTCCTCTCTTGAAAGATTTGACGGATTTGAAATGCCCATCTGCTCAAGAAGCGGCACCTCGACTTTCCAGTTCAGAACCGCCCAGTATGCGCATAAATTCGCATCAGCACCCGAGTGCGGCTGAACATACGCATACTCTGCATCAAAAAGCTCCATGGCCTTTCTTCTGGCCAGATCCTCTATATCGTCGACGTTGTCGCAGCCCGCATAAAAACGGTGATAAGGAAAACCCTCAGCATATTTATCTGTAAGAAGGTTGCCCATTGCGCTCTGAACAGAGATTGAAGAATAGTTCTCACTTGCAATCAGCTTCAAATTGCTTCTCTGGTCCTCAAGCTCCTTCACAATCTTTGATGCGACAAAAGGGCTTACCCTTTTGACCAGCTCAAGAGATGAGACATAGTTTATCATCTCTGCATTTATCTTATCTGTTGATTTAATATATCTTTCTACTGCGCCCATCATTTTCCTCCTTACAGCATTCTGTACCATGTGAGAAGAATAAACAAGATTGCAAAGGGATAAAAATGGGTTTGACAGACATATTATCTGCCTTCAACCTCACATTCATCACAAGAGAAAACAATATTAGCAATGCTACTGTTTCCAGTAAGGATAACTGTTTTCGTACATGGATTCAGGAGAAAGATCCAGCTCTCCATTTTTCCAGGTAACAGCACCATGATCCAGCACAGGATGGGAAAAGACTTCCTTATCCTTTAAAGCCTCAAATATTGGATACTTCAGCAATGCCGCTGCATCATAAAGCCTTTTTTCGCCAGAACTGAAAGTGAGAATCATTGTCATATTTTCCATTGGTTTTACATCGATGATTTTCATCATCTCTTCTGGAGTTCCACCATATACCATTCCATTAGCAAAATACATCTCAGCCTCCATTTAAACTAAAGGTTTGATCTTTTTGAGTGCCTTCATCTGTACTGCATTATTCCACGCCTCATAGAGTTCCTCTTCATGCAATGTCAGCCAGGCTGCAACAAGTTTGTATTGCTTTTCAGGCAATACACCTGCAAGGACCTCGCCATCTATCGCTACAGAAGCCTCGTATTCTCCATATTCAACATGAATATGCGGTTTGTTATGTTTTGTTCCCGCTTCATAGAGCATTTTTACAACAATACTATAAAACGACTTATCTCAGGCATAAAGCTTTCCTCTCTCAGAGAATATCATGAAAAGCCATACATTTCCAAAAGAACTTTAACATCAAACTGAGAAAAACCTGTTACATTAGAAGAATAAACAAGATTGCAAAGGAAATAAAAATAAGTTTATTCTTCAGTGTATGAAGAACATAGTCCTTGCACTCGATTTTGATGGAACATTGTACCCGATTGAGAAGTTTGACTCTGAGCAGCTTCTTGCACTTGAGAGCATAAAGTACAAGAAGAGCAATGAGGATGAAATAAAAGTTTTCATAGATCATGATAAAAGAGGCATGCTTCTACCAAGCCAGTTCAATGCGCTTTATGAAAGCTTTCTTTCAGGTGTGGATGAAAAATCTGTCTATGATGTAATCAGACATATCTTCACTTACTTTGACAAGAAGAACCTTGACAGCCTGAAGAGAATACTAAGTCTTGATTATATTCGTCCGGCAATACTCTCCTGCGGCTCTGATGTACTGATAAATGCATTTTTAGAAGAAGCCGGTCTTGACTATGATTTTCATATCCTTGCAAAGGAATTTACAAAAACAGGGGGAAAACTGGACCATCTTGTCTATCATGTCACGCATATTGATGACAAGAAGAGAGAGCTGATACGGCTGAAAGAGAAATATGATGCACTCAGCGTCGCTGTTGGCGACGGACCCACCGACATGAGCATGCTTGAAGCCTCTGACTACCCGTTTATTATCACATGGGGAAAGAAAAGAGATAATTTCGGCTTTGAGGAAATAGAGGATTTTGATGAGCTTGAAAAGAGAATCAAGGAGATTGCAGGTACAATCTCCCTTTGTTGACAGCCTTAATCAGAGTCCTCTATAATCTCAATCTGTTAGGAGATTTATTTAATGGCAAAAGAAGAAGCTATTGAAGTTGAGGGAGTTGTCAAGGAAGCCCTTCCGAACACCATGTTCCGCGTTGAGCTCCAGAACAAGCTTATAATCCTTGCCCATCTTTCAGGAAAGATGAGAAAGCATTATATCAGGATTGTTCCGGGAGACACAGTGAAGGTTGAGCTTTCACCCTATGATCTGACAAAAGGCAGAATCGTTTACAGAGAGCGCTGATTGATTTTCAGTGCTCTTTTTTCTTTAAAATAACCCAGATCACGCCATCGCCGCCAAAGGAATAGGGTGCATTCATTCTCTCGCTGACAAAGGCTGAAGAATCAAGGATCTCCAGGCAGAGATTCTTTAAAACCGGCTGACCGTCCTGGCTGTGGAGCCCTTTGCCGGTTATTATGCTGATTTTCCTCACCTCACTTTCAAATGACTGGGACAAGAATGAATTTATCTCTTTCTTTGCCTCCTCGTATCCCATGCCATGAAGATCAAGGGAGCTCATAGGCTTCATCACACGCAGCTGGCTCATTGTAAGGCTCTCTTTCTTTAATTCCAGATCACCTTTCTCTTTGAGTATCTCATCAAATGTCTTGACCTTATCCTTCTTCTCCTCATTTTTCAATTTGGGGAATCTGGCCTTTTCTTTCTTCATCTCACTGTCTTCTGTTTTGTCTGCTTTTTTCTTTTCACCATAATAAGATGAGAGAATTTCAGAAAAGTCCTTCTCGGGTTTGTAAGGAGCACTCACTTTCTTCTGTTCTGTCTTTTCAGAAGCCTTCACTTCATCATTGCAATTCTTTTCTTCCCTTATCCTCACAAAAGAGTCATTGCTTCCATAAATGGACCAGGATGCATTAGAGCTTCTCTTCTCATCATCCTGCTCTTTTTTGAAGAAAGAAACAGGCTCAACAGAATTTCTGATGACCTCTTCCTCTTTTTCCTCAATTCCGGCTTTCTTTTCTTCAGCAGTATTTACTCTTTTCCTTCCTTCAAATTCATCAAGGATATCAGAAAAGGAGCGCTCTGCTTTGTACTCGCTCTTTTTTCCATCCCCGCTCTTCTTTTCTTTCTTACCCCTGTTCTCCCATTTATCGAGAATTGAGGCAAAATCCTCACGATCAGATGTTTGCTGTGTGCTTTTTTTCATGGAATACGGATTGCCCGTACGTTCAAATGATTCAAGGATATCCCTAAAAGAGAGAGAAGGATTATAGCCCTGGACTATATCTGATGGCTTTGCAGGGCTTTCCTTCCTCACTTCTTTCCTTTTTTTATCCTCATCCGTCTTTTCTTTAAGGACAATCGATGAGAACGGGGAAATGACCTTCTCTTCTTTCTTTATGCCTTGAGCGCTCTGTTTTTTTCTACGATTTCTCATTGCTTCGTTCTCCTAGGTCAACAAAGTCAGCGACAAAAGGAGACAACAGCTTTACAAGAAACGCCTCATCTGCTCCTTCAACCTTAAGAGAACAGATTACTTTGCTCGGATCCGGATCCAGATAAGTGCAGAATGCGATGATTGATATATTATTGTCCGAAAGGACTTTGGATATATTGGCAATCGTGCCTATTTTATCAACGACTGTAAAGCTTATTCTTGTGCCATAATGCCTTGCCCCTGAGAGCTCCATGAGGATCTTGAACATATCGCTCTTGCTCACAAGGCCCACCAGGCGCCCGTCCTCGTCTGTCACAGGCAGAAATGAAAGGTCCATCGTGACCATTATCCTGCTGACTTCTTCTATGCTTGTATCCGGACGGCAGGAAACGACATCCCTGCTCATTATCCTGTCTATGGTCATTGTGCTGACTTCAAAAGCCTGCTCCAGAAGTGATATCTTCCTCTCATTTGTCTCACAGTGAGCCCTGAGTATGTCCTTTTCTGTAATGACTCCAACCAGCTCTCCGCGGCTTGAGAGGACCGGAAGCTTATCAACATTCTCCGCCTTCATCAGTCTGAGAGCCTCTACACAGGTATAATCTGAGCGGGCAACAACCGGTTTCTTTGTCATTCGTCTGCTGATAAACATAACTCCTCCTGGCAGGTTTATAATTCTAGATGTTTTTAAGTCAAATTACAATTATGCCTTAACAGGCACATGAGAAAAATATAATATCAGAGCTATGCCCTACTATATTGTCCATGCAGCTACTGGAAAAGAGAAATATGCGATAAAGGAAATGAAGAAAAAAGCTGATACTCTCCTTCTGCCCATCTCAATGAAGATCTTTGAAAAAGAGATGATAAACACAACAAAAAAAGGAAAGATAAGCAAGAGATACAACATGCTTCCCGGCTACCTTTTTGTCCACAGCGACAGGGATCTTGATAAAAACGAGCTTTTCAGCCTGACTGGATCATCAAGCAGCGCCTACCGCTTTCTCTCATACTCAGACGGACGCTTTTCCCTGAAGGGAAGCGATGAGGAATTTGCAGACAACTTCTTTGCACTGCGCGGGGCAATAAAACAGAACAATGTAATTATAAGGGAAGACCAGAAGGTAGTTGTCAAAAGCGGGGCTTTCATAGCCTTTGAAGGCAGGATAAAGAAATTTGACAGAAGAAGGGACCGCGTGACAATAGCTCTCAATTTCATGGAAAAGGAAACACTTATCACACTGCCGTATTCAGATGTGGCAATCAAAGGCGAGGGTCTGGATAAAAAAGAAGAAATATGCAATAATCATAACTCGGATTTGTCCTAGTAGCTCAGTGGATAGAGCGACCGCCTCCTAAGCGGTAGGTCGGAGGTTCAACTCCTCTCTGGGACATGTTGCGGCACCAGAAAAAAGGTGCCGTATATTTTTATGCTTATTTTATAAATATTACATATATTATATTCCGTCTCTGGTATTTTATTTTACAACATAAATAAAACAGACTGTGATAAAAACAGCCTTGTAAAAAGGCTGCTGTATTTCCTATCTTCGGCTAAAGCGTCTTGTTTTCTTTTCTGGAGCAGACAGAGCAATCTCCTTTGCATCCTCTTCGCTCAGCTGCTCTGCCTTTTCTTTAAGCTTTGCAGGTATCGCGCAATTCTTGTCACCCCATTTCACATAAAGCCCGTATTTGCCGTTCATGAGAACAAGGCGTTTTCCTTCCAGCTCTGGATAAACCCTTACTTCTTCATTTGCACTCTTCTTTTCTTCTCCTTTTTTAAAGAGGAAAGACGGGTCAAATGTCTCAGGGGAAAACACCTTATGGTTCTTTCCGTCATATTGGGCATAAAATCCATAAGGGCCAAGCTTGAGCACCACTTCCTTTCCATCCTCATCTGTTGCTACCACTTTCGGAAGGCTGTAGATGAGATTTACTTTATTCTGGTCAAGCTTGTCAATTTTCATGCTCCTTGGAAGGTTCACGATTTTCAGATCGCTCTGGCGCTTTAAATATGGTCCATACTTTCCTTCAAGGTACTCTACATCAGTTCCTTCAATAAAGATTTTCTGAGTCTCTGTCTTTGTGAAAATCTTTTCAACATCGCTGTCAGAAAAGGAGCCCGGAAAATATTTTTTCTGGTCAATTGAACTCATTCTTCCATCTGAAAGCATGATATAAGGTCCGTATTTGCCTGTCCTGATTGAATACGATTCATCACCTTCTGCAAGAGAAGCAGTATAGCTCAGTCTCTCAAGCTCCAGCGTCTTCGCATCCTGGATCTTCGAATACCTTATGCGCTCAAGGTCCTCCTTGAGTCCGCCCTTTCCATCCACGCCGAACCAGAAAGCATCAAGATATTTATTCTTGTCCATCTTTCCGCTTGCAATCTCATCAAGCCCTGTCTCCATTTTCGATGTAAAGTCATAGCCTGTGTATAGCGGGAATGTCTCATCAAGAAGATTTGAGACAAAGAATCCTGTGAATGTGGGAACAAGATAAGAAGAGACACGCTCGGCATAGTTCCTGTCGATTATTGTGGAGATTATCGAGGCATATGTGCTGGGTCTTCCAATTCCGTCCCCTTCAAGCTTCTTTACAAGGCTGGCCTCGCTATAGCGCTGAGGAGGCTCGGTCGTATGGCTGTTGATCTCATCATCCTCAATTATTCTCTCATCGTTTTCAGAAAGAAGAGGAAGACTTTCCTCTTTTTCATCACTCTCACTGCTTTCCTCATAGAGGGCAAGAAAGCCGGGGAACAAAAGAGTGCTACCGCTTTGGCGGAAAGTGTACTCTTCACACTCAAGCTCCACTTTGGTTATAAGGCGCAGGGCATTCTTCATCTGAGTTGCAAGCGTTCTTTTGTATATGATTGTATAAAGCCTCAGCTCATCGCCAGAAAGCCCAGTCTCCTCAGGTGTTCTGAACACATCTCCTGCAGGCCTTATTGCCTCATGTGCCTCCTGGGCCTCCTTTCTCTTGCTTTTATAGTTATGAACGCTCTCAGAAAGGTATTTCTCACCGAATATTTCCCTTACTTTTTCTCTGGATGCGTTTATGCACTCGCCTGACAGCGTCGGGCTGTCTGTTCTCATGTATGTTATGAAGCCGCTTTCATAGAGGCTCTGTGCAAGCTGCATTATCTGCTTGACGCTTCTCTTCATCTTGCGTGATGCATCGATCTGAAGAGTGGATGTTATAAACGGCTCAGGGGCCCTCAGTTTCTTCTCACTGCGCTCTATGGATGTGACCCTTGCGCTCTTTCCTATAATCGAGGATGCGATTTTCTCTGCATCAGCAAGGGAAAGGACTCTGTCCTTACAGCCTCTCTTTACCTTTCCGCTCCTTGGATCAAATGAGTTCTTGTCTGCAACAGAATTTCCTTCAATCTTCACAAGACGAGCCTTGAAATCAGAGAAGAACACATCAAGGGAAGCATAATCGGATGAGATGAACGCACGCCTTTCTTTTTCCTTGTCCACAAGAAGGCGAAGTCCTGGGGACTGTACACGTCCGGCAGAGTATGTTGCTCCGAGTTTTCTTGAGATCACGGGAGAAATCCCATAGCCCTGAAGGCGGTCAATTGCGCGACGTGCCTCCTGAGCATGGACAAGGTTCATGTCAATTTCTCTGCAGTTCTTGAATGCATCAAGAACAGCCTTCTTTGTTATTTCATGGAATACCATGCGGAAGACCGGGCATTCCGGCTTCAGATTAAGCAGAAGATGATATGATATGCATTCACCCTCACGGTCCTCATCAGTTGCCAGTATGAGCTGATCTGCATCTAGCAGAGCCTTTTTCATCTCAGCAATGAGCTTTCTCTTCTCATCCGGTATCTCGTATTCAAGCTCATAGCCCTTGCTGACCAGAACTCCATACACTCCCTTTTTCGGAGATGGGGCAAGATCCATAACATGGCCCTTGCTGGCCATGACAGTCATGTTCTTTCCCAGATACTTCTTTATTGTCCTTGCCTTGGTCGGGGACTCAACTATAATAAGGCTCTTTTTTGAAAAATCGGCTTCCATACAGAAAGAAAATAAAAGGGAGAAAAGGCTTTGTCAACAGCACTTTTTCTCCCTTATATATATTAAAAGCTAAGCTTTTAAATTTTTTCAAGCAGAATGAACTCTCCGCTCTCGCTGTCGCTGTTCGGATTCTTGAAAATGAAGCCTGTCACGACTTTGGCCCCGTCTGTTGAGAATGTAAGGACCTTTCTTCCATCTTCATCAACTTCAAATGTGTATGTAGTATCTGTTGAGAATGTGAGTCCGAATGCCTTTGTCTCGATTGTCGCAGTAATCTCATCCTTTAGCATGACAACACGAGAGACTCTCCATCGCGACGGCTTTATTGAGCTTGTATTAAAGCGCTCTGCGTTCATGCGGTAGCAGAGAGCCTGCAGAGAATCATCATCATACTCAATCCATCCGCTTACGGGATCAGAGAGATTGAAAAGAGGGAATATCCTTATATCAGTACCGTCCTGGATACTGTTGATCTCAAGATACTGCCCGTAAAGAGGATCTTCAAGAGTTCTTACAGTGAAGACTATCTCCTTCATCTTTCCATCATTGTCATCATCTGTCGTGTTCAGCCAGCAGTATGTTCCATCCCAGTTTGTTGTCTCTGTATCTGCAAAGGATGCAGAAAGATTCTCATTTTTCTCATTGCGGGCTGCAAACTGTATTGAATACTTTGTGTTGTAATCAAGGTTTCTGATGCAGTAGCTTGTTGATCCGTCAGTTATCCTTGCCATAAAGACATTGTCTATATATATGTCGTAGTAGACTGCATCTTCAACAGCATCCCATGAAAGATCTATAAAGCTCGGGCCGGGCTTTACATCAAGTGAGAAAAGAAGGGATGGCAGGAAGAGGAAGACAAGAAAAAAAAGACTTCTTGAGAGAGAATGCTTTATCCTGTATCCTTTATCTATGAAAAAATTTGTATACATCTCAGCTTTAATACTTTTATCGAACATATTCCTTACTAGCTGTATGGTAACTGAAAAAATAGATTTTGAGAATACCACCAGTGAAACTGACATAACCATATACCCGTTCTTCATAGACGTGCTCAATGACTACGCATCATTTGCAGGTCCTGATGTGGATATAGTAAAAGGAGCAGTTGACCAGATAACAGGCATGCTCACATCAAGCCAGAGTGCCGAGAATCTGAATGTGACTAACACGGGAGAAAACAGCTACAATATAGCATTCACATACTCAAGCATATCAGATCTTTTAAAGGCCCTCGGAGGCGGAGAGCAGGATATACTCATAGAAAAAGAAGGCTCTCTTTCTTTCTATCTGGACATAAACAACTACGGCCAGCTCAAGAAAATCATACCTATTCTCTCAGATGTCAATTTCGAGGTCTATGCTGCAGAATACAACCAGGGCATGAGCGAGAGCGATTACCTTGAGATGATCTACTACCTTCTTGGCTCAGAGGCACCGGATGCTGTAAGGGAAAGCGAGATAAGCATCACGATAACACTTCCTGGCGAGATCACAGCCAGCAAAAATGTTGAAATACTTGACAGCAATACTGCAAGATACACATTCTCCCTGCTTTCATTCCTTCTTTTGAACGAGCCTCTTTCATTCTCGCTTACATGGAATGCACAGGCTTAAAATCGCTGACTATATAATATTCTTCTTGCTTCTTGCCATCTCCCTTTCCTTCGCCTTTGGATATTCAGCAGAAAGGGATGGTATACTAATCAGCGCAAGCGGCAAGGAATATTACTATCCGTTGAGTGAAGAAAGGACAATAAGCGTTTCCGGTCCCCTTGGAGAGACTGTCATTGAGATCAAGGACGGGGATGCAAGGATAATAAGTTCTCCATGCCCTGAAAAGACATGCTATTACACAAGGCTCGGTGGGCAGATATGCTGTCTTCCGAACAGGGTGCTTATCACATTCAGAGGAGCAGATGATGAGATACTCTCATACTGAAAGAATAATCACGCTTGCATCTCTCTGCCTGTTTTTCTCATATATTGAGAACATCATCCCGCACCCGCTTCCTTTTCTGCGGCTGGGACTTGCGAACATTCCACTGCTGGTAAGCCTGCCATATCTTCCATTCTCATCTTTCATGACCCTTGCACTTCTCAAGGCGACATCAGGTGCATTTGCATCAGGAACCCTTTTTTCGCTCTTCTTTCTTCTCAGCCTCTCATCATCAGTCTCTTCGGCTTTGCTGATGTTTCTTGCAAAAAAGATCCTGAAAGGGAAAGTGAGCATATACGGGATAAGCCTCATAGGAGGATTTGCAAGTTCAGCAGTCCAGATTGCCCTTTCTTCTCTCTATCTGGGACACGGCATGATAAGCCTTTTTCCAGTCCTTTCAATCACATCATTATTCACATGCCTGATAACCGCATGCATTGCCGGGAGCTTTGAATATGAGAATATAAGGACAATTGCATATGATGAGGAGAAGAAAGAAAAGCCAGATTATCTTCTCCTCTCTTCACTCGTAATACCCCTGTTTCTTACAGAGATGATAAAAAACACAGTGCTTTTATTGATTCTGTTCTCACTTATTCTGATAATCTCTGCTCTGAATGGAAGGAAGATAAGGCTTGCGCTCTACATCGCACTCTATTCTTTTGCCATCTTCTCTTCCCTTTTCACACCACGAGGAGAAGTCCTTTTCTCAATATTCTCTCTGCCTGTGACTGGACTCTCACTCTCAGACGCTCTTTTAAGAGCATCAAGACTCTCTGTTGAAGTCTCTTTGTCCCTCCTTCTTTCCAGATACATAAAAAAGGCAGGCAAACTTTCTCTTGTTGTCTATCTTTCTACACTGCGTATAAATACCTACAACAACACTGAAGGCAGAATAAGGGACAAAATAAGGAAGGCAATCGAGGAACCTGATATAATTAATGTGAAAAGCAATAAGGATAAAATCCCCAGATTCATATTAATCCTCATTTTATTCCTATTTATATTATCTTTTTCACTGGACTTTTCATTTTTTCAAGGCGTGCTATAATTTATTTGGAATATATTGTTGACAATCGATAGTTTTTTATATATAAATTTTTATCGATATAAGGAGAAAATCATGGCAGAACTTAATGAAATGTTCCCAGGACAGGTAGAGCTCCAGAATATGATCGAAAGAGTCAAGAGAGCTCAGGTTATCTATTCTTCCTTCTCTCAGGAGCAGGTTGACAAGATTTTCCGCGCCGCAGCCATTGCAGCAAACAACGCAAGAATCCAGCTTGCACAGGATGCTGTTGCAGAAACCGGCATGGGAATCATTGAAGATAAAGTAATCAAGAACCATTTTGCCGCAGAATACATCTTCCATAAGTATAAGGATGAGAAGACTTGCGGCATCATCGAAGACGATCCGGGATTCGGAATCAAGAAGATTGCAGAGCCAAAGGGTGTTATCTGCGGTATCATCCCGACAACAAACCCGACAAGCACAGCAATCTTCAAGTCCCTTATCGCACTCAAGACAAGGAATGCTATCATCTTCAGCCCGCATCCGAGGGCAAAGAAGTGCACATGCGATGCAGCAAGGATTGTGCTTGATGCAGCTGTTGCAGCAGGTGCTCCAGAGGATATCATCGGCTTTATCGAAGAGCCAAGCATGGAGAAGACAGACTATCTCATGCACCATCCGTATGTTAACCTGATTCTTGCAACAGGTGGCCCTGGCATGGTAAAGAGCGCTTACTCTTCAGGCAAGCCTGCAATCGGAGTCGGGGCTGGAAACACACCTGCACTTCTGGACAAGAGCTGCAACATCAAGATGGCGGTAGCATCCATTTTAATGAGCAAGACATTCGACAACGGTGTTGTATGTGCATCAGAGCAGTCAATCGTATGCCATAAGGACATTTATGCAGAAGTCAAGAAAGAGCTCAAGGAACAGGGAGCACACTTCCTTACAAAAGAGCAGCATGACAAGCTTGCTGCAATCATAATCGATCCGCAGAGAGGCACTGTAAACCCGAAGATCGTAGGACAGCCTGCTTATAAGATTGCTGAGCTTGCAGGATTCACAGTTCCAAAGGACACCAAGGTCCTCATCGGTGAGGTAAAGAAGGTTGAAAAAGAAGAGCCGTTTGCTCACGAGAAGCTTTCTCCGGTTCTTGGAATGTATTCATGCGACAACTACGGAGAGGGATGCCTCATGGCAAGCCAGCTGGTTGCACTCGGCGGATTCGGACACACATCCGTTCTCTACATTGACGAGAAGGAGCAGGACAAGATCAACAACTACGGAAAGACAGTCAAGACAAGCCGTGTTCTTATCAACATGCCTGCAAGCCAGGGAGCTATCGGAGACATCTATAACTTCCGCCTCGAGCCAAGCCTCACACTCGGCTGTGGTTCATGGGGAAACAACAGTATCAGCGAAAACGTTGGACCTAAGCACTTACTCAACGTTAAGACTGTAGCAGAAAGGAGAGAAAACATGCTTTGGTTCAAGCTTCCACCTAAGATTTACTTCAAGTACGGTTGTCTTCCTGTTGCTCTTCAGGAGCTCCAGGGCAAGAAGAGAGCTTTCATCGTAACAGACAGCTTCCTCTTCTCTTCCGGTATGATTGACAAGATTACAGACCAGCTTACAGAGCTCGGAGTTGAGACAGAGGTCTTCCACCAGGTCAAGCCGGATCCGACACTTGGAACAATCAACACAGCAATGCAGCTTGTAAATTCTTACAATCCTGATGTCATCATTGCAGTCGGAGGCGGTTCTCCAATGGATGCTGCAAAGATCATCTGGCTACTTTATGAGCACCCGGAAGTAAACTTCGAGGGACTTGCTCTCCGCTTTATGGATATCAGAAAGAGAATCTACGCATTCCCGAACATGGGCAAGAAGGCAGAGCTCGTATGTATTCCTACAACAAGCGGAACAGGAAGTGAGGTAACTCCGTTTGCAATCATCACAGATGAGAATACCGGAATGAAGTGGGCAATTGCAGACTATGCTCTAACCCCAAGCATGGCAATCGTTGACAGTGAGCTTGCAATGGGTCAGCCAAAGGGTCTTACAGCAAGCTGCGGAGTCGATGTTCTCACACACGCTCTTGAGGCTCTCGTCTCATCAATGAGCACAGACTACACTAACGGACTCTCACTTGAGGCTTGCCGCCTTATCTTCAAGTACCTTCCAAAGGCATACCAGGATGGCACAAACAAGAAGGCAAGAGAAAAGGTGCATAACGCATCCACAATGGCAGGTATGGCATTCAGCAATGCATTCCTCGGTGTATGTCACAGCATGGCACACAAGCTTGGTGCAAGGTTCCACGTACCACACGGAATGGCAAACGCACTGCTTTTGACAAACGTCATCAGATTCAACGCTAATGACAAGCCGACAAAGCAGGCATCCTTCCCGCAGTACGAGTATCCATCTGCAATCAGCCGCTATGCAAGAGCAGCAGATTACATCTCAATGCCAGCAAACGATGAGAAGAATACAAGCTACATCGATACAAGCAAGGCAAAGACTATGGAAGAGAAAGTTGAAATCCTCATCCAGGGAATCGAGGCTCTCAAGAAAGAGCTCAATGTTCCAGCATCAATCAAGGAATGGGGCGTTGATGAGGAAGAGTTCCTCGCAGCAGTTGATGAGCTTTCTGTAAAGGCATTTGATGACCAGTGCACAGGAAGCAACCCACGCTATCCGCTCATCAGCCAGATCAAGCAGCTCTACCTTGACTCTTACTATGGAAGAGCATGGAAAGAGGAAAACTGATTTTCCTTTAAATGAAAAGAGAGAGAGTTCAAATGCGGACTCTCTCTTTTTTTTTTGTTTTTACAGGATAACTGAGGAATGAGAGAATGAAAATTACATGCTGCCGTATTTCATTGAGGTGATCATGAGAGCATGTGTTAGCATGAAGACAAAAAAAATCCCCCGGATTTTCCGGGAGATCATGCTGTGATTAAGTATTACTCCTCAACCTTCTCAAAAGCATCTGCTCCAGCTCCACAGAGCGGGCAAACAAAGTCTTCAGGAAGATTATCACCTTCATATTCATAACCACAAAGTGTGCAAACCCATTTCATAATGTTTTCTCCTTATGCATTTAATATAAAGGAAAACAAGACAATAAGCAAATTATTTCTCCAAGTTTAATTATAATAATTCAAGAGTTGATAATTTTAAACACATATATTAGAATTTTTATATGTATATAGATGAGTACAATAAAAATTTTGCATCACAACTTTTCTTCTCAAAAGAAGCCGCCGAATACCTTGGAATATCTGTTCAACGCCTGAATAAACTTATTCAGACAGGAAAGATTAAACCACTTAAAAAAAATAATTCTGGTACAGTTTTTCTTTATAGCGAACTTGAAAAAAGGAAAAAAGAACTTGCAATGTTTTCTGAAATTGGCGGGGAATCATCTACAGCTACGTTTAAAATAGATACACCGACAAAACAAGAAGCTTTAAATTTTTCAGCAATAATGAATCTATTGAATTGTAGCGAAAAAAAACTTTCTCCATCATTTGAAAAGCTTTCCAAGTTAGTTGATATTCAATCTCCAATTCCAGATTGTTTAGATATCTGGTCAGATTTTTTTAAATTTAATCATGAAGAAATATTGGCATCATACAATAAAGCAAAAACAGAATTTGTCAAACTTAAAGCTGATGATGAGATAATAAAACTTGGAGATGCAGAATACCCTGATATGCTGGCAAGAACAGAAGAAGCTCCAAGATTTTTATATCTCAGAGGTGATAAATCCCTTCTGCTTGATGATAGAACTGTAGCATTGGTAGGAAGCAGACAAGCATCAGAAGAAGGAAAGCGGAATACAGAAAGAGTTGTAGATATTCTAGGGCGCAACGGCATTATTATTGTTTCTGGTCTAGCCAGAGGAATTGATGTTACAGCACATATTGCAGCCATCAAAAATAATTTCAAAACAATTGCTGTTATAGGCACACACCTGAATCAATATTATCCATCAGAAAACAGAGAAGTCCAATTAGAAATAGAAAAAAAAGGACTTATAGTATCCCAATTCTCACCTTCTACCAAAACTGAACGCTGGTTTTTCCCATTAAGAAATGGAGTAATGAGTGGAATGTCACAGGCTACAGTAATAATGGAAGCAGGAGAAACTTCTGGAGCTTTGAAGCAGGCCACTTTTGCCTTAAAGCAAAAGCATCTAGTATTGATTCCTCAGAATATCTTCAAAATCCCTGGAATAACATGGCCTGCAAAGTTTGAAAAAAAAGGTGCAATAAAGGTTAATAGCCCCAAAGATATAATCAAAGAACTCTCAAAAAGAAACGTATATAAAATAGAAAAAGAAATTGAACTTGATCTGGATTATAGCAGATGCGATAAGATGATTATAGATCGGGAGGCAGAATACAATGCTTCTGACCATACATAAAATTAATACACTTTTTTTTGATATTGACACATTTTCATCTGAACTGAGTGATTTAGATATTATTGCATTGCGAGAATTCTACAAACATTATGATTGTTGTTTTTTAACAAAAAACCTAAGCAAAATTAAAAACCTAATTGCAGATTCTAATTGCAAAATAGTTGAATGCACAGCAAGAGAACTAACAATACACCATATTTCCCTTATTATGAAATCAGCTGATATAGGTCTTGAAAATATTGCATTGATTTCAGCTGATTCAAATACTCTTAAAAATGCAAGAGCTTTAATTATATTCACAGTAATGATTACAAATAAAATCTTGAAATATGAAGATTTCGGCGGTTTTTGCAGCGATTTCATCTGTTCATCCTTAAGCGAACTTTTAAACAAAATGAAAAATGAAGAATGTTTATACTACGGGGAAAAAATGTTTCAAAAAACGAAAAGTGGTGAAAAAGACTTTCTGAAAATGAAATTTAATTATGACCTAAAAGAGGATGTATCTATAATCTCTTCAGGAAGGTATTTTGGAACAAATCACTATCTGCATAATTTGCATATCCTCTCTAATGCAATAATTTATAACAAAAAAGAATCTAGCAAAGTGTTCCATAAATTCGATATGATCTTTTCAAAAATATTTGCCGAAGCAATAAATGACTGTACATCCTCAGGAAAAGAAAAAATATCTTTTAACGGAATTTGTGCTGTCCCTGATAAACCTGGGAAAGACAACAAATTTATCGAAATTACTTCTGAAATTTCAAAATTAATTAATATAGAGAATTTAAGTAATAACTTTAAATGCACTAGAGCCTATGCTGACTGCTCCCACAGGCAAGCCTGTGGGGTTCAGGTGAATAGGCTTATACCATATCCGTGCATCATTTTCAGACTTTGGGACTAAGGCTGCCACCCAGAGCACCATCATGCCGGCCAGGCATCCCGCTGGACACATTAGCGACCGGCTTCTGCCTTCTCAG
>CASDRU010000013.1 GCA_949283305.1 uncultured Spirochaetales bacterium
AGAGGGTATTCCCCCTTCAGTGGAAGAGCCTCTGTCTACTTTTGAAAAAACCACTGAGTGAAAAACATCGCTTATGTAAACTTCTAAAAATAAAAAATGAAAATAATTATTTTTTCTGTCTACTTATGTTGACAAGTACAAGTAAATCTCCTAACATATCAGTGTTGAACCTGTTCCAGAAATAGGATGCTGAAAGCGAGAAATCAAGTGAAAATGAATTGTTTATTCTTGCCCTGTAAGATAATCCTGCTCCTGCTCTCAGCGATACGCTTGGAAAACTGTAGTGGGGATAAAGTGGGCCGTCTGCATCACTTAGATTCTGGGGAACTCCAAGCTGGAGAGTGTAGGCAAGGCCGAAGCTGTCGTCAAAGAGAAAATAGTTTGATCCATCCAGAGCAATGTCCACACCGTGGGATGAAATCTTTTTTAAGTCGATTGGACTGTTATCATTTTCATTTTTATCTTCTGTCGGATAGATATAGAATCCGCCATAGCCAAGACTCAGAGCCGCAGTATTATCTGATGAGAAAGCAGAAACCATGAATAAGACAAAAACTGAGATGAAAACAAATACTTTCTTCATACAATCCTCCATCCCCATTTTAGCATGGGATTGGAGGAAAAAAGAAAAATCCCTTCACGCAGAAGGGATCTGATGATTTATCTGAGGTGACAAGCGCAGATATGACCTGGGCTTATCTCCTTGTACTCTGGAACCTGCTCCTTGCAGATATCCTTTGCATATGGACATCTTGTATGGAACTTGCATCCCTTAGGAGGATTTGCAGGACTTGGCAGATCTCCTTTCAGGATTATCCTGTTACTCTTCTTCTCCGGATCCGGCTCAGGAACAGCAGAAAGCAGTGCTTCTGTATACGGATGGGACGGATTGGAAAAGAGCGTCTTCTTGTCTGCAAGCTCAACAAGAGTTCCAAGATACATGACTCCGACAATGTCTGAAATGTATTCGACAACGGAAAGGTCGTGGCTGATGAAGAGATAGCTGAGACCTCTTGTCTCCTGCAGTTCCTTCATCAGGTTTATGATCTGAGCCTGAATGGAAACATCGAGTGCAGAAACAGGCTCGTCTGCAATAATCAGATCGGGCTGGAGAGCAAGGGATCTTGCTATGCAGATTCTCTGTCTCTGTCCACCAGAGAACTCGTGTGCATAGCGGTCAATCTGGTATGGTCTGAGTCCGCATTCCTTCATGATCTCAATGATATAGTCGTTATACTCTTCCTTTGAGACAATGCCATGCTCTCTTACAGCTTCTCCGATAATTTCTCCAACCGGCATTTTGGGGTCAAGGGAAGAGTAGGGATCCTGGAAGATCATCTGCAGTTTTGGCCTGATTGCTCTCATCTGCTTCTTTGAGTAAGCAAAGATATCTTCTCCCTCGTAAATCACCTTGCCGCCTGTAGGTTCTGTAAGACGGATTATTGTCCTTCCAATAGTGCTTTTCCCGCATCCTGATTCACCGACAAGACCGAATGTCTGGCCTTTCTTGATCTGGAATGATACACCGTCAACAGCCCTTACATGTCCGACTGTCTTCTGGAGGAGTCCCTGTCTGATAGGATAGTATTTCTTAAGATCCTGTACATCAAGGATGATTTCGTTTTCTTTCATTATTTCTCCTCCTTGTATAGGTAGCATGATACGCTGTGGGTATCGCTTACTTTTATAAGCTCAGGATAGACATCGGAGCATTTTGCCACGCACTTTTCACAGCGGTTCTTGAAGTAGCAGTGATTCGGCAGATTGATAGGAGAAGGAACATTGCCAGGAATGGAGTAAAGCTTCTCATCCTTGTCAATCATGTTCGGTCTGCTCTTCATCAGTCCGATTGTGTACGGATGAAGCGGATTCTTAAAGATATCGACAGTAGTGCCCATCTCTACAATTCGTCCTGAATACATTACGACTACAAGGTCTGCCATCTCTGCAACAACACCAAGGTCATGCGTGATGAGCATGATTGATGCGTTAATCTTGCTCTTGAGGTTTCTCATCAAATCAAGAATCTGAGCCTGAATTGTAACATCGAGCGCTGTTGTAGGCTCATCTGCGATAATCAGCTGAGGGTCGCATGCAAGCGCCATGGCAATAACGACACGCTGTCTCATTCCTCCTGAAAGCTCATGAGGATACATCTTGTAGACTCTCTCGCTGTTTGCTATTCCTACTAGCTTCAAAAGCTCTATGGACTTTGCTTTGATCTCGCTCTTCTTCTTGTACTCAACATGAAGCAGGAGCACTTCGTCCAGCTGCTTTCCGATAGTGAAAACAGGGTTCAGAGTGGTCATAGGCTCCTGGAAAATCATGGAAATCTCATTTCCTCTTATGTGCTGCATCAGCTTTACCGGGGCTTTTGCCAGATTGACAGTCTTCCCGTCTCTCATGCTGAACCTGATTTCGCCGCTTGTGATCTGACCCTGAGGCTCCTGAAGAAGTCTCATTACAGAAAGGCTTGTCACGCTCTTTCCGCATCCGGATTCACCTACAACTCCGATAGTCTTTCCCTTCGGAATTGAGAAAGATACTCCGTCAACAGATCTTGCTGTTCCGATATCTGTGTAAAAGAATGTATGGAGATCATCAATCTCAAGAAGGTTGTTGCTGTCTTTCATCTGAGAAAGATATTCGCTTTCAGCAATTTTCCTTTTCTTGTTCTTGTTGAACTCTTTGTAAATCCTGTTGTTGGATTTCTTTATTTCCTTCAGCTGTTTGTTTCTTTCTTTTTCAGTTAACATGCCTACCTCTTCATCTTTGGATCAAATGCATCGCGTAGGCCATCACCTACAAAATTGAATGCTACAACAGTTATGAGGATACATACCCCTGGCGGAATCCAGAGATAAGGACAGCTTCTCATGACGATTGTTGAGTTGACTGCACTTACCATGTTGCCCCAGGAGGCATATGGTGCTCCGACACCGATTCCTAGGAAGCTCATTGTGCTTTCCATCAGGATGATTGCTCCAAGGTCCATTGTGGACATGACTATGATAATCGGCATGACGTTAGGAATCATGTGCTTGAGGATCTTTCTCATAGGACGGATTCCTGTTGCTTCTGCAGCCTGCATGTATTCCATTTCCCTTATCTGCAGGAGGGATCCTCTGATCATTCTTGCAAATCCTGCCCAGAAGATAAGTCCCATGATGAGCATCGTATAGTAAATCTTGCTTGAAGGACTTACACGCATTGAGACAAGGAAGCTTGATACAATGAGCATAAGAGGAATGAACGGAATTGACTGGAAGATCTCAACAATACGCATTATGAGCATGTCTATCTTTCCGCCGTAATATCCGGCAAGACCTCCCATGAGCGTGCCGATGACTATCTCGACAATTACGACGATAAAGCCGACCATGAGCGAGATTCTTCCTCCGTACATGAGTCTGGCAAACATATCCTGTCCCATCTCATTGGTTCCAAGAATATGGGAAGAAGATGGCACTGCCCTGACATCGACGATGATGCTTTTTGAAAGCTCTTCTGAGATATATTCACCTGTGTTCAGGTTGATATATCTGTTCATCGTTATGCCGTTTTCATTCACTGTCTGCACACGTCGGAAATAATCATAGTCCCCGGTTTCTTCATTTACTGCCTCAGATTTATAGAAAATCTCAGTCTCAGAGTAGGGGTAGAAGAGAGGACCTGCAAAGCAGAATAAAGCCATTAAGAGAAGTGCGGCAATTCCGACTACTGCAAGCTTGTTCCTGAAGAACCTTCTCATTACCATCTGGCCGGGAGTCATGAAGACCTGGTTTTCTTCATAGTCCTCATCCAGATTGGACTTCATTGTAACTTCTTCTTCGATTCTCACATCTTCTTCTCTCATTTCAGCTGAGAGTTTTTCTTTGTTCATTTCATCCATTTTAATTCCTCCTAGCTGAGTCTTACTCTCGGGTCAACGACCGCATAAAGAATATCTGTGAGAAGATATCCGATGATTGTCAAAAGAGCAAGGAATATATTGAATCCCATGAGATAAGGAACATCTGCAAAATGGGAAGCGCTCAATGCGATATTGCCAAGTCCTTCTATTGCGAAGATTCCCTCTGTAACCGCAGCTCCTGAAAAAAGGGAAGGAAGAGATCCGCCAAGAAGGGTCACGATAGGAATGAGTGTATTTCTGAATGCGTGTGAATATACAACACGGTGCTCAGAAACACCCTTTGCGCGGGCTGTTCTGACATAGTCAGAAGAAAGAGCTTCAAGCATGTTGCTTCTGACATATCTTACATAGCTTCCTACTCCTGTCACGACAAAACATGTAATCGGCAGGATAAGATGCTTGGCATAGTCAATGAACTTTGCAAGAGTCATGTGGTCCGGGTAGATCACTCGGGCTGTGAGCATTCCGCTTGTAGGAAGGATATTCAGTCCATAAAAGCCGAATATACGCTTGAATATTGCCGCAATGAAGAATATCGGGAGAGATATTCCGATGAATACAAGTGTCGTTACAAGATAGTCAACCTTGCTGTAAGGTTTTCTTGCGGCAAGAATACCTACAGGAATGGCTATCAAAAGCTCGAAAATAAGAGCAATGAATGAGATGCTGAATGTGATAGGTGCATATTCACCGATTATTTCAGACACAGGTCTGTTTCTTGTAAGGGAAACGCCAAGATCTCCTTGAAGGGCCGATGTGACCCAGTCTATATATCCTTCAACGATGCCTTTATCAAGGCCGTATATACTTCTTAAGTGATCTCTCTGCTCATCTGTGATTCTGCTTGATGTGCTTGTTGAGAGTGAAACATAGTCCGCCGGCATGAGTCGGACCAGAGTGTAGAGGAGTATCGATACTCCAATAAGAACAATAAAACTGATTATGATTCTTCGTAAAATATATTGCTTCATCAGTCCTTCCTATTTGTTTAGGATAAAGTAAGGGGGCACACTCTCCCCCTTATAATAATGTTTTATACAGAAAATTGCCGTTTCTGTCTACTTAAAGAATAAGTATTAAGATTATTAAAATCCTGGAAATATCTGTATTATACACAAGTAACTGCCACCCAGTGGGAGTGGCAGTTACAACAAGTTAGAACTCTTTGGGAAATCAGAGCATCTTTACTTTCCAGAGTTCCTGAGTGTAATCCCAGAAGCCTGTGCTGTTTTCTGGAATACTTGTCATATCGACTGTCATTGGGTTGTAAGCAATGATGTCGTTTCTCTGGTAGATAGGAAGTTCGATTGCAAGATCCATAGCCATGTCAAGCATTTCACTTACAAGCTCACGGCGCTCATCAAGGTCAAGAGTCTGCATGATCTCGTTCATGATAGCATCAAGTTCAGGATCAGCAATACCATATCTGTTCTGTCCGCCTGTTGAAGCAAACTGGTCTCTCTTGTCCGGTGTTGTTACGTTACCCCAAGCCATTACCCAGATGTCTGCAGAACCATCGTTCATTGCAGCCTGGAGGACAGCAAACGGAACGTCGTTGATCTGGAGTTCGCCGCCGATGCTTGCGAGGTCTTCAGCAGCACCTGTGAGCATTGCGTATGCAGGGTGGTCTCCCATTCCCTCACCGCCGATGTATGCGTTGACAACAAGCTGCTCGCCTTCTTCGTTGACAAGGACTCCGTTCTTCTGTGTGTAGCCTGCTGCTGCAAAGTAAGCAAGAGCATTCTCAACTGAGTATGGATAGTAGACTGTTGCATCGTGTGGATACTCTGCAAGTGTCGGGAGCATCGGGCGCTCGATGACATTTGCGATGTCTCCGTAATATCCCTTTACTGAGCTTTCTCTGTTCATGAGGCTGAAGATACCCTTTCTGACATTGTTGTCGAGAGTCTTACAGTTGAATCCTGCATAACCATAGCCTGCGAAAGGAATAAGGTCATATTCGATTCCAAGAGCGTTCATCTCGTCGATGTTCTGCTGTGTTCCTGTCGGGTTGGAGATATCAACCTCGCCATTAGCCATAGCCTGGAGAACATCTGTATCTGGTACGTACTGGATTCTTACATAACCGATGTTTGGAACGCCTTCGAAGTAGTTCGGGTTAGCCTTGAGTGTTGCAATGTTGTCTGCAAAGCCTTCGAATGTGTAAGGTCCGCTTCCAACTGGCTTCATGTTGGAGAGAATTCCCTGAACGTTGCCCTTCTCGTAGTCACCATAGTAGTGCTCTGGAACGATGTATACGCCGCCGACAGTTCTCTCTGCTGTGATGTCAACAGAGTTGTATGTGATCTGGCATGTATAGTCATCAATTCTTTCAATACCTGAAATTGTCTCAACATGCTGGCTTCCTGCAAGGTTAGCACTGATGTAATCCTGCTCGACCTTGTTAAGGTAGTATGTGTAAGGATCATAGCTGTCTGCATAGTTTGTATACTCGATTTCAGCAATGAGAGCGAGCATCTGGTCAGCATCATTCTGATCGATTGCTGCAAGCTGGTCTGCAAAGCCTTCGCCTGCTGCATAGTCTGCCCAGTAAGCAGGATCAGCGTTTCCATCCCACCAGCCTTCAAGATCTGTTGCAATAAGGTATGCAATGTAGTCTTCCTTTGAGATGACATCAGCAGCATACTTTTCAGCAACCTCAGCTTCCATTCCTGCTACAGCCTCAGAATAGTCAGCTGTGTCATAGTAGTAAGCCTCAACACCCTTGATGTCATAGTTTACGAGGTTAATCGGGCTTGTGTTGCTTGGGTCTGCAAGAACATAGAGAGTGTAGATATAGTCATCGATTGTGACTGGCTCTCCATCTGAGAAGTACATGCCTTCATTGAGTGTTACTGTGTATGTGACTGTTCCATCCGGGTTCAGTACATATGTCACATTTCCTGCATAAGGAACGAGCTCATTGTTTCTGTCCGGGCGTGTTACAGTTACGAACACCTGCTCAAGAACCTGCTGGTCATAAGCACTTTCAGCTGTGAACGGGTTCCACTTCTCCTCGAATGTGGCAGGAACTGCTATAACAAGTGTTTTATTTGCCTGAGCAGGTTCCTTTCCGTCAGAAGCTGTTGTAGTTGTAGATGCGCTTTCCTTTGCACCGCCAGCAAAAAGGCTGAAGGATACAAGAAGAACGAGCATTACAGCGAAAACTTTCTTCAAGTTCTTCATTTTTACCTCCTGAGTATTCATGAATTAATGCCGATATTTTACATGTATGTTTTTTTATAATCAAGAAGATTTGTATTCTTTATGCATATTTTTTGATATTTATGCATTTGTGATGAAAAAATTATTATGAAATTTGGATTTGACAAAAACAATGAGCTTTCATATCATCATCATGACGGGCATTAGCGCAGGGGTTTAGCGTGCAAGTCTGGGGGACTTGAGGTCGCGGGTTCAATTCCCGCATGCCCGATATATTTTATATTATGAATCTTATATAATAATCAGTATATGGATTCATATATTACATCATCACTGTAATTTTGGGGCGTTTATGCAGAGCAGGATAATAAACGAGATTCTTGAGACAGAGGATAAGGCTCAGAGCATCATTAAGGATGCGGAGGACAAAGCAAGAACTATGGTCCTGGATGCCCAGAATGAGAGAAAGAGCTACATCAAGAGCGAGATAGACAAAAGGAAGGAAAAGCTCAGGAGCGAAGAGGAAGAGGCTGAAAGGCTTTTATCTGAACGTCTTGATGAGTATGAGAAAACGAAAGAAAGTCTTTCCTCTTCATCCCTCTCAGCCCTGAGCGACAGTCAGGTGGATGATGCTGCAAACAGGATTCTCGATCTGCTTCTTATGAGGACAAATGTATGAGCCGTGTCAGCGAGTATGCGTTCATTAATGCCAGGCTCAGAGCAAAGATAGGGGAGATTAGCTCATCATCTTTGATTGAGCGCATGATAAAGGCTCCGAATCTTGTCGAGGCAGTAAGCCAGCTTAAGGACACGAAATACTCCTCTCTGGTTCCTCTTTATTCTAAAAACGGTGATATTGCAGCCCTTGAGCTTGCACTTTTGTCCCTTGAGATAGAGGAGCACAGGAGCATAGCCTCATCTCTTGGAGAAAAGGAATCGGCGTTTGTATATGTTCTGCTGGAGAAAGTCGAGATTGACAACCTCAAGAGCGCAATCAGGCTATGGTATTCCAACGTTGTCAGGCATCATCAGATAAATTCAAGGGCAAACTATCTTTATCAGAAGAAGATAGTGCATGACATAGACTATCAGAGAATAATCAATGCAACTGGATATGATAATGTGCTTGAGGCCTTAAAAGACACTCCATATCATTCAGTCTTTTCATCCTACGATATAAACAGGATTGCAGATGAAGGGCTTTTCCGCCTTGAAATCGATTTGGATCATCTTTATTTTTCCCGTCTTTTTTCTGCAATTGACACGCTTTCAGGCGAGGATAAGAGGATAAGCTACAATTTATATTCAGTTGATGTCGATTTGAAGAATATTCTTCTTTTCATCCGCTATTCATCCTATCATCATCTAATCTCATCATCTCTTGAGGCTGTGATGATACCATATGGCTATGTGTATGAAGAGATAGAGAAGAAGAGGCTTTTCGATAAAGAAAACTTCACAGAGGACATGAGGAACATCGTCAGAAGGAAATATCCCCTTTTGATGGATGACATAATGTCTGTCAGGAAAAACGATGATGACATGACGAGCCGCGATGAAAATGCGCGTCATATTCTCATGATGGAGAATTTTCTCGGCAATACAAGGGAAAAGGAATTTTCACGAATTCTCCTTGGCAAGCCTTTTTCCATAGGTATCACCCTCGCTTATCTCTTTTTGTATAAGGATGAGGACAGGATGATCCGCAGCATCCTGAGCTCCAAGTTTTACAATGTCGAGCAGAGCAGGATAAGGGAGGCACTGTAGATGAATCTGTTTACCAGAAAGATGAAGATGCTTCTGGCAATCGTGCTTGAAGAGGATAAGGACAAGGTCGTAAAGAGCCTTTTAAAGACAGGTGCCATGGATTTTGTCCGGCTTTCTGATTTTGACAAGGATACCGTTGGCCGTCTTTCTCAGAACTCAGATCTTTCAGACAGAGCTGAGATTGTTGATCTGAGAATGAGAACCGAGGCCTTGATGAGAGAGGCAGAGATCAAGAAGCCCGATATGAATGAAAGCGAGCTTGACAGCTCTGCTGACATCGACATGGCGAAAATCAGAAGATTCCTTGATCAGATGAGCATTGCTCTTCAGAAAACCAGGGACCGTCAGAAGACACTTAACCAGAACATACTCACATTCTCAGAGATGGAGAAATATCTTGAGGATGAGAAAAGCGATTATGTCTCTGTCCGCTTCGGAAAAGTTGGCTCAAGCTTTTCTTCTGACTTTGCAAAGAGGATAATGTCGTATTCTTCAGCTGCCTTTCAGGATGGTGATTCATTCATTCTTGTATCATTTAAAAGAGACCAGGCCAGAGTTGATGAGATGCTTGGAAAGTTCGGCTGGATTGAAAGTGAGGACGGCTCAAGGCAGGCCGGTGCCAGAAAGAAGGCCGCTAATCTTGTAAAAGAGGAGAATGAAAGATTAAAAGAAGACATGCTTGCCCTCCAGAAAGAGGCTAGGGACAAGATATGTGAGAAGAAGGATACTCTTGAGAAAATATGGAAGAGGCTCCGTCTTGCTGAACTTTCTCTTTCTGTCCAGTCATTCTTCTCACACACAAGGAACACCACTCTTTTCTCAGGGTGGGTCCCATCTGATGAGTATGAGAAGACGGTTGAGGCAATTATGCTTGCAACAGGAGGAAAGTGCATCATAGAGGAAAAGAGCGATGAGGAGATAGACAGGACTGAGATTCCTGTATCTATTTCCAGTCCAAAATTCCTTAGACCTTTTGAGAGGATGGTCAACAATTATGGAACTCCTGAATACGGCTCCATAAACCCGACTCCGTTTACAGCAGTATCATATTTTCTGATGTTCACTTTAATGTTCGCAGATCTGGGCCAGGGTTTTGTTCTCCTCCTTGCTGCCCTTGCCGGGCTCTACATCTACAAGAAGAATCCAGATAAGAAGGATGGACTTATTTCACGCAATTTGTGCCAGCTTCTTTTATACCTTGCCCCGGCAAGCATGATAGGAGGCCTTCTCTTCGGATCCTGTTTCGGCTATTCACTCCTTCCTCCAATCTGGTTCAATTATCATGCAGTTGTAAACGGGCATGCAGAAGGCGGTCTTGTAACAAGCGTGTATGACATACTCGGAATAACGATAAAATTCGGTATATGCATCATATTCACAGGTCTTGTGCTTAACTGGATAAATCTTTTCAGAAAAAAGAGATATTTTGAGCTTGTCTTTGACAAATACGGCCTTGTCGGCGGTGCGCTCTATGCTCTTGGAATCTATTATGCATTCGGCTTTGTAGCAAATGGATACAGAATGTATGAGACTCCATCTTTCTTCATGCCGCTGCTGGTGTTCCTTTTATTGGTTGTTGTGATAAAGGAGCCCGTTCACTATGTTATAAAAAGAAGAGCAGGTGTGAAGGAATCAATTTCATCTCTTATCATGAACACTGTGATGGAAAGCCTGATACAGTGTCTGGAAATCTTCTCTGGTTTCCTTGCAAACACGCTTTCATTCATGCGTGTGGCAGGACTTGGAATTGCCCACGTCTCGCTCATGACAGCATTTGAGGATATAGCTTCCATGACGGGAAACACTTTCTTTTATATACTTATCATGATACTTGGCAATGCTCTTGTCATTGTCCTGGAAGGGCTTTCAGCGGGAATTAATTCGCTCAGGCTCAATTATTATGAGTTCTTCACAAAGTATTTCACTGGCCGAGGCTTTGCCTATAGCCCCATAGGGCTTGACGGCAGAAAAGAGGTCAATTAAATAGGAGGGTCAAAGTGACCACATACAGTTTCCAGAGAAAAATCGGATTATCGCTCTTTCTTACCTTCGTGCTTCTTCTTGGCACTGCACTGATTTTCAGCCCGACACTCTATGCCGTAGCTGAAGCTGTCACAAATGAAGGCGACTCATCTGTTGCATGGGTATGCATTGCAGCTGCAGTCGCATTCGGACTTGGAGCAATTAGTGCCGGAATTGCAATAAGCAATGTCGGTTCTGCTGCCATGGGTGCAATTGCTGAGAAGCCGGAAATCGGAAGCAATGCGCTTATTTTCATCGGACTTGCAGAAGGTCTTGTCGTATTCGGATTTATCACAGCATTGATGATCCTTGGAAAGGTTTGATGGAATATTACGTTCTTGGTGATGATGATACTGTCCTCGGCTTTTCCATTGTAGGAGTAAGCGGAGCTGCAGTTCATGATGCTGATGAGGCTCTCTTTGAATGGAAGAGAGTCATTGCCAATAAAAACTATGGCATAATCATCATCACCGAAGATGTTGCTGATCTTATAAGGGAAACAGTGGACAAATATCTCTTTTCGGAGGATTTTCCGCTGGTTGTCGAGATTCCTCAGAAAGGAAAGGGGTTCTCGCGTGACCTTAAGGAGCTTGTAAATCAGGCAATAGGAGTTGTGATGTGAGTAACGCGCTGATTGACGGAATAATCCTTGAAGCTGAAGAAAAAGCAAAGAAAATGATCCTTGAGGCTGAGGAAGAATGCAGAAGCATCAAGGAAGGCATGGAAGATGAGATTGAAAAGAGCATCTCTGCCGAAGAAAGGATTACAGCTCTCAGGCTCAGGCAGATTGAGCTGAAAGAGGAGAGTGCAAAGAAGAGCATAGACAGGATAAGTGAGCTTAAGAAGCTTGATCATTCTTATAATCTTGTCATGAAAAAAGTTGATGAGCGCATCAGAAGCATGGTCAGCGACGGCTCGATTTCCAGATATCTTGTCCTCTTGATTGCGGAAGCAGCAATCGGACTTGAGAAAAAAAGCGCAACAGTCTCTTTTTCAAAAATGGCGCCTGTAAATGATTTTATGCTCAGAGAGGCAGAGCGCATGGTGAAAGAGACAAGCGGAAGGGAGATAAATCTCACGCTTGACGAGAATTACATTTCTGAAATCGGAGTTGTTCTAACAAGCAGTCTGAAGAAAGTCTCATATAACAACACTCTTGACACGAGAATAAGAAGATATTCGCGTGAGATAAAGAAGATAATACAGGACGAAAATGCGAGATAGGATCATAGGTAGTGTAAAGAGGGTCAACGGCCCTGTTCTTACAGCTTCAGGAATCACAGATGCCAAGATGATGGAGCTTGTGCATGTAAGTGAGATGAGGATTGTAGGCGAGATAGTGAAGCTAAACTCAGGGGAGGCGACAATACAGGTCTATGAGGATGCAACCGGAATCAAGCCGGGAGATAATGTATACTCATCCGGTGAGAGCCTTTCTGTTGAGCTGGCTCCAGGCCTGATAGGTACAATTTATGACGGAATACAGCGCCCGCTTGAGGAGATAAGAACTCTCAGCGGGGATTTCATATCAAGAGGACTGAACACAAGTCCGGTGAGCCATGAAAAGAAATGGCATTTTGTTCCTTCTGTGAAAGCAGGGGATAAAGTTAAGGCCGGATCGGTCCTTGCAACAGCAGAAGAGACAGAGAGAGTGCTTCATCACATAATGCTTTCTCCTCTCTATGACGGAGAGTACACAGTTCTTTCCATTGCAGAAGAGGGAGATTACACAGTTGTCGATGACATTGCCACACTCAAAGCTGAAAACGCTCCTGCTTTCTCAGTCCAGATGGCACAGCACTGGCCGATAAGAAAACCGCGTCCTGTTTCTGAGCGCCTTGCTCTCAACAAGCCGCTCATTACAGGATTGAGAGTAATAGATTCTCTCTTTCCTCTTGCACTTGGAGGAACTGTTGCAATTCCGGGAGGATTCGGCACAGGAAAGACAATGACTCAGCACTCCATTGCTCAGTGGTGTGACGCGGACATAATCGTATATATCGGATGTGGAGAGCGAGGAAATGAGATGACGGATGTTCTTCGTGAGTTCCCTAATCTTGTAGATCCTAGGACAGGGCAGAGCCTGATGGGAAGGACGATACTTATTGCCAATACATCCAACATGCCTGTATCTGCCCGTGAGGCAAGCATTTATACAGGAATCACGATGGCAGAATACTACCGTGACATGGGCTACAATGTTGCAATCATGGCAGACAGCACATCCCGATGGGCAGAAGCGCTCAGGGAGCTTTCAGGAAGGATGGAAGAAATGCCTGCAGAAGAAGGATTCCCGGCATATCTTCCGACCAGGATTGCACAGTTTTATGAGAGAGCCGGCCTGATGAGGACTTTGAATGACAGAGAAGGAAGTGTTTCAGTAATCGGTGCGGTAAGTCCTCCCGGAGGAGATTTCAGCGAACCAGTTACTGAGAACACAAAACGCTTTGTCCGCTGTTTCTGGGGACTTGACAGGAGCCTTGCAAGCGCACGCCACTATCCTGCAATCAGCTGGCTTGAAAGCTATTCTGAATACACAGATGAGGTGCTCTCCTGGTGGAATAAGGAAAGCTCAGGCGCATGGGGTGAAAACAGGGCAAGAATCATGGAGCTTCTGGAAAAAGAGGTCCGTCTTAATCAGATTGTAAAGCTTGTTGGTCCCGATGCGCTTCCTGACAGCCAGAATTTCATAATCGAGGTCTGCTCGCTCTTTAAAACAGCATTCCTGCAGCAGAATGCTTTTGACGAGATTGACAGGTACTGTTCTGTCAAAAAACAGATAAAGATGCTCGAGATAATACTGCATTACTACGATCTTGGTCTTGAGGCAATAAACAAGGGAATTCCTATGGTCAAGATCAAGAGGCTCTCTGTTGTTCAGGAGATAGCGAAAATGCGTTTTACAGTCGAGAACGAGAAGGCTGATGAGATTGACAAGCTTTCTCTCAAGCTTGACAGGGCAATGCTGCAGCTGGGAAAGATATATGAAGAATGATGATGTTTTGAAAAAGGAAAGCTCTGAACTTTTAAAGGGAAGGGAATACATTGGTGCATCGCGCATCGACGGCTCTCTTGTTTACATGAGAAAAACCCATCCTGTCGGATACAATGAGCTTGTTGAGATAAAGGACAGCCAGGGAAGAATCAGGACCGGACAGGTTCTTGACACCTCATCTGATGCTGTTTGTGTCCAGGTCTTTGAGGGAACTGACGGACTTGACCTTCCTGAGACAAGAATGCATTTTCTGGGAGAACCGCTCACGCTTGGCGTATCTGAAGGGATGCTTGGGCGAGTAATGGATGGACTTGGAAGAAGCAGGGACAAGGCCACCCTTCCCTCTGCATTTGATGAGCGGGATGTAAACGGCAGCCCTATAAACCCGACAGCACGCGAATATCCCCGTGATTTCATACAGACAGGAATAAGCGCGATTGACGGCATGACAACACTGATTCAGGGCCAGAAGCTTCCGATATTCTCCGGAAACGGACTTGAGCATAACCAGCTTGCGAGCCAGATCGTAAGACAGGCCAAGGTAAGGGGAGGAGAAAGCGATTTTGCAATCGTATTTGCCGCAATGGGCGTAAAATACGATGTTGCAAACTACTTCATCCGTTCTTTTGAAGAAACTGGAGTCCTTGATAATGTTGCCATGTTCCTGTCCCTTGCAGATGATCCGTCCCTTGAGAGGACCATTACTCCAAAGACTGCGCTTACTCTTGCAGAGCATCTTGCATTCGATCTTGACAAGCAGGTTCTCGTCATCATGACTGACATGACAAACTACTGCGAGGCATTGAGGGAAATCAGTACGATGAGAGGCGAAATCCCATCGCGTAAGGGCTATCCCGGATACCTTTATTCAAATCTTGCTGAAATCTATGAGAGAAGCGGAAAGATTGAGGGAAAGAAGGGCAGCATAACACAGCTTCCGATCCTTACAATGCCGAATGACGATATCTCGCACCCGATTCCAGACCTTACGGGGTATATCACAGAAGGGCAGATCGTATTTGACAGGGATATGCACACAAGGGGAATATATCCGCCGATCAATGTTCTTCCAAGCCTCTCACGCTTAATGAAGGATGGAATCGGAAAGGGAATGACAAGAGAAGATCATCCCCATCTTTCAAATCAGCTTTTTGCATCATATTCACATGTGAAGGATGTCAGAAACCTCGCATCTGTAATCGGAGAGGAGGAGCTTACAGAGACTGACCACCGCTATATGGAATTCGGAACATTCTTTGAGAAGAATTTCGTAGGTCAGAAATACAGTGAGGAAAGAAGCATAGAAGAGACTCTTGAGCTTGGATGGAAAGCTCTTTCCATTCTTCCTCCTGAAGAGCTTCAGAGAGTCACCGAAGAAGAGCTTGAGGAGCACTACAAGGGCTAGGCTATGGACAGGACTCTCGCGGCAACAAGAAGCAATCTGATGAGACTTAAGGATGAGCTTGCATTCTCGCGCCTCGGCTATGACCTTCTGGACCAGAAGAGAAGCATACTCGTAAGCGAGCTGCTTACTCTTGTGGACCAGGCTGTGAATTATCAGATGAGAGTTGAAAAAGCGCTTCTTGATGCTCACAGTGCGCTTGAAGATGCGATAATAGAAATGGGAAGGCTCAAGGTTGCAAACCTTGCAGGTGCAGTGAACATCACAAGCTCGATAACTCTCAAAGAAAGGAAGGTCATGGGAGTAAGGCTTCCGAATGTGGAGACTGGATTTGAGGGAAAGGGTCCGTTCTTTTCTCCTGAGGGAACAAGCATGTACAGTGAGATAGCGCTTAATAAATACAGAGAAGCACTGTTTCTTATGGGAGAAATGGCAGAGCTGAAGGTCTCTATAATGAGGCTGAGCAGGGAAGTGAAGAAGACAATCAGGAAAGTCAACGCCCTTGAGAAGCTTGTGATTCCAGACAAAATGGAGACTTTAAAGTATCTTTCTGGAAGGATAGAGGAGCAGGAAAGGGAAACCTTCACGCTGCTTAAAGCTGTTAAGGAACAGATCAAGGACAAGGATGAGCCGGTCTGTGATAAAATACAAGAGGAGGAAGAAGATGAGTAATGCCCCCTTTACAAACATACTTGTCTATCTTGACGGGTCAGAAGGCTCTCTTTCTGCCCTGATGTATGCGATAATGCTGAGCCGGAGCACGGGAGCAAGGCTTCATGCCCTTTATGTAATCAACACGAAGGCTCTTGGAGATCTCGTCAAAAGAAGGATATTCATAGACCAGGAGATGAATGAATACCTTGAGGACCTCAAAAAAGATGCTAAGCGTCACTTGCGGCATGCAGAGCGCACTGCTATGCAGAAGGATGTCAGCATCACATGTGTCAAGGCTGAAGGCTCTCCACACACTGAAGTCATGAAATATATTAAGGAAAACCATATTGACCTTCTTGCCCTTGCTTCTATAAATACTATAAGAAGCCGAAGAGAAGAGCTTGTCAGCGAGAGCGACAGAATGCTCAGAACAAGCCCTTGTCCCGTCATCGTCGTCAAGGACACAGATGACATCTGGCAGATTTTCGAGGAGGATTTCTGATGAGTCTTGCTGAATCAATGAAAAGAGAAAACTGTTATTATCCTCTTGAAGGAAACACAAAAGAAGAGGTCTTGAAGAATCTTGTTGCGCTCTTCTGCAAATCCGAGCATCTTGGAGCTGTGGATGAGCAGGAGATATTGAGAAGCATCCTTGAGAGAGAAAAGCTTTCTTCTACCGGTCTTGAGAACGGAGTTGCCATTCCTCATGCAAAGCTTGACAGGTTCAAAAAGCCTGTTGTGATAATTGCTGTCTCAGAGCATCCTGTCGATTTTGATGCGCAGGATAAAAAACCTGTTTCAGTTTTCTTCATGGTCCTCGGATCTGCAGAAAACCCATCAGACCATGTCCAGGTGCTTTCACAGATAGCACGCCTTACGAAGAATGATATGCTTATAAAGCTCATCAAAGCAGTCAAAAGCCGTGACGAGCTTATATCTCTACTGTTTTAGTATCCAAGCTCTTCTGCTACGAGGATGATTACAATCCTGTCCTTTATCTTCTGTCTTGAAAGAGCCACCGATGAGCAGCAGATTGTATTCTGGCAGGTGAAAGAACACATCAGATGTTCCTCATCTGCCATATTTTTTGCACACTGTCCGCTTTCTCGGCAGTAGGTTCCATAATTAAGGCGCTTTACATTCAGTGGTGCGGCAACAGTCTTGACTCTCTCTACAGCTTCCTTGAGATTCTTTACTATCTTGTTAACTCCGCATACAAGATACACCTTGTCAGGTCCGTAAATTGTGGCACTGACTCTGTTTCCCGTTCCGTCTACAAGATACACCTCTCCATGCTCAGTGAGAGCATTGGCAGATGAGATGTAATAATCTGCGGAAAAAGTTGCCCTGAAAATCTTCTTCAGATCCGCCCCCATCTCGTATCTGTCCAGAAACTCATAGTCCCCGCACCTGAGAAGATCCAGTACGCGGCACTGGTCCAGTGTAACTGATCCTCCAACAGAGCAGACGGATCCTTTTTTCATGTGTTCTTTTAAATAAGGAACAACATCTTCCTTCTTCTCAAGAAGCACAAAACCGAAATTGTTGTTTTCAAAAACCTTTCTTAATTTCTCGTATTTTTCCATATATGTCATTATAACATATGAAATAGTTAAATTGTTCAGAAAATTTTTGAAAAACTTGTTGACAACGGGATGTAAAGTGGAGTAGATTAATGGGGCACGCGGAAAGAGCGTAGCAAGATTTTTTAAATTGAGAGCGTAAGGAAAAGAGAGAACAAGAGCTTGTGGAGAAGCACTTG
>CASDRU010000014.1 GCA_949283305.1 uncultured Spirochaetales bacterium
GATTGTCTCTGAATCTCTTTATCAGGAATTCTTTCTCAAGTGCATTCAACTGCTTTCCCATGCTTCTTCTCCATAAGAAATTATCTTACAGCTAAAGGATTATTTTTCTATCCTTTTCTGTCTACTTTTAGAGTAGCAGCACCCTGCACGATATCACTCATCAAACATTTCAATCCCCATGCCAGATCACCGAGCTCACTGAGATAGATTGCTTTCTTCCCGTTCTCTACCGCTACCACATATTCCACGTTTTTCTATAGACGCTCTATATAACAATAATTTATTTTTTTACCTTCAATAATTCCTCTCACGCCTTGAAAGGAGTGAGCTTTCTTGTTGAATGTTTAGTAAATACAAGCATATCAATCAGATGCTTTTGTTTTATTGTCATTTCTTTTGCAATCATATATCTTTTAGATATATGTTGAGAGTTGGAATAGATGTCGGGTCAACGACGATGAAGGTCGTTGCCGTAGATGAGAGCGGGAAGCTCATATACAGTGCCTACGAAAGGCATTATTCAGAAATATTCAAGAAAGCGCACGACATGCTCACATCTTTCATGGAGAAAGTGGGAGATCAGAGCATCATGCTCGCATTAAGCGGTTCTGCAGGAATGGGACTGTCAGAGCAGGCTGAGCTTGACTTCGTGCAGGAAGTATATGCAACACGCCTTTGTGCACTCACCTACCTTCCCTCCACCGATGTGATAATAGAACTTGGAGGAGAAGATGCAAAGATCCTCTTCCTCAAAGGCGGTCTTGAAGTCAGGATGAACGGAACATGTGCCGGAGGAACAGGGGCATTCATCGACCAGATGGCTACCCTCCTTGGAATCTCCCGTGATGATATAGACAACCTTGCAAAGAATGCAACGGAAGTCTATACGATTGCCTCAAGATGCGGAGTATTTGCAAAATCTGACATACAGCCGCTGATAAATCAGGGAGCCAAGACTGAGGATATTGCTCTGAGCATTCTCTTTGCTGTGGTCAACCAGACAATAGCAGGACTTGCACAGGGCAGGAAGATTGAGGGCAATGTAGTATATCTCGGAGGCCCTCTGACCTTCATTCCCACACTCAGGAAATGCTTTGACCAGCAGCTGCGCTTAGTTGGTACATGTCCGGAAAACAGCCTTTACTATGTAGCACTCGGAACAGCTCTTTCTGCAAAAGGAAAAGGGATTCTTATTTCCACTTTAATAAACAAGATCTCATCGCTTAAGGGAAGCGGCAACTTCATAAAGCTCCACCCTCTCTTTGAAAGTCAGGAAGAATATGATGAGTTCAGAAAAAGGCACGAAAAGGCAACTGTTCCAGTAACAGATGCAAGAACATATAAAGGAAAGGCATATCTTGGAGTTGATGCGGGAAGCACTACAATAAAATGCGCATTGATTGATGAGAATGCTAATCTGCTTTTATCCAGATATGGAGCAAACAACGGCAATCCGGTTCAGGCAATCGCATCATTCCTTTCTTCAGTGTACTCAGATTTCCCTGATATCGAGATTGCTGCAAGCGCATCCACAGGATACGGTGAGGATCTTTTGAAGGCAGCATTCAATCTGGATTACGGGCTGGTTGAGACAGAAGCTCACTTTCTTGGTGCAAAACACTTCCTGCCATCTGTTGACTTCATAATAGACATCGGAGGACAGGATATAAAATGCTTCAAGATCCGTGATGGAGCAATTGATGACATATTCTTGAATGAAGCATGCTCATCAGGATGCGGATCCTTTTTGCAGACATTCGCAAACGCTCTTGGAAAATCCAGCCAGGAATTCTCCTCCCTTGCTCTTTTTGCAAAGAATCCGGTGGACCTTGGCTCCAGGTGCACAGTTTTCATGAATTCATCTGTGAAGCAGGCCCAGAAAGACGGTGCTGATATAAGCGACATATCAGCAGGACTTGCAATAAGCGTTGTAAAGAATGCTCTTTATAAAGTCATAAGGGCCACAAGGTGCGACCAGCTTGGAAAGAACATAGTCGTGCAGGGCGGAACATTCTTAAATGATGCAGTTCTCCGCGCCTTCGAGATGGAAATGCAGAGCAATGTGATCAGACCGACAATTGCTGGCCTGATGGGCGCCTTCGGTGCTGCGCTTTATGCGAGGATGAAGAAGAAAAATGACAGAAAGCAAAGCAGCATCATAAACAAGGAAGAGCTTGATGAGCTCAATCCAAAGCTCAAGAGCATCAGATGCCAGGGATGCTCAAACCGCTGCATACTCACGATAAATGACTTTGGCCTGAACAGAAGGCTCATAAGCGGAAACAAATGCGACAAACCTATTACAGGAATAAAGAAGAAGGATGATGACAGCCTGAACATGTACCTTTATAAACAGGAACTGCTGAAAGAGTACATGGACAAGGATCCGGAGAACAAGAGAGGAACGCTGGGCCTTCCCCTTCAGCTTGGACTATATGACCTTCTTCCATTTTATCAGACACTCTTTTCTCGCCTAGGGTTCAAGACAGTTGTCTCCCCCTTCGGTTCAAGGAGCCTTTATATCTCCGGTCAGGCAAGTATCCCGAGTGACACAGTATGTTTTCCTGCAAAGCTGATGCATGGAGCTGTAGAAAACCTCAAGGAAAAGAATGTCGATTATATATTCATTCCTGCAAGCAGCTACAATGTGGATGAGAAGAAAGGCAACAATCACTACAACTGCCCTGTAGTCGCATATTATGGTGAGGTCATAAAATCAAACCAGGATCTTGGATCCTCAGAGCTCAAGCTTGTATATCTCTCGCTTGAACATAAGAAAGCATTCTCAAAGAACATCAGCGCAGCTTTCTCAATTCCTGAGCGCCTTGTAAGAAAAGCATTTGATGATGCACTTTTCGAACAGGAACGCTTCAGAAAGAAAATACTGGACAAGGGCAAGGAGATCATAGAAAAGGCCAGAAAAGAAAACAGGCAGATTATTGTCCTCTCAGGACGTCCCTATCATGTGGATCCTGAGATAAACCATGGCATAGACCGCATGATTGTCTCTCTTGGTGCGGCTGTGATAAGCGAGGACAGCATAAGCTATCTTGAGAAGAAGAAAGAAAGAACTGTCCTGAATCAGTGGACATATCATGCAAGGATGTATGATGCGGCAGAGTACATACTGGACAAGAAGGACATGAATCTTGTGCAGCTTGTATCTTTCGGCTGTGGTCTGGATGCTGTCACAACAGATGAAGTAAGGCAGATATTGAGAAGCTCTGACAAGATCTACACGCAGATAAAGATTGATGAGATAACCAATCTTGGAGCTGTGAAAATAAGGATGCGCTCACTTTTTGCGGCTCTTGAGCTAGAAGAGGAAGAAAAATGAGCGAATTCACAAAAGAAATGAAAGATCAGAGGTGGACAATAGTTGTCCCCAATATGTCTGAAATCCATTTTGACATAATGAAGAGAATCTTCGTCAATCATGGCTATAATGTTCTCCTTCTTGAAAACAATGATGCCACTTTAATTGATGAAGGATTGAAATATGTGCATAACGACATGTGCTATCCTGCACTCCTTGTAATCGGACAGATGCTGGATGCAATAAGACGCGGACTTGTTGACAAAGATCACTGCGCGCTGGCAATCAGCCAGACAGGGGGAGGATGCAGAGCCAGCAATTACTATTTCCTCTTGAAGAAGGCTCTTGAGAAGGCAGGGCTTGGAAACATTCCCGTTATATCGCTGAACCTTCAGGGCATGAACAGCAATCCAGGCTTCAAAATCAATCTCTTCATGCTCATTCAGGCATTTACAGGCCTCATTTACGGGGATATGCTGATGATGCTTTCAAACCAGACAAGGCCATATGAGGTAAACAAGGGAGATACCGATAGTCTTGTTGCCTCCTGGACTGAGCGTCTTGGAGAAGCCTTCAATAAGAACAGGGGTTATTTTGGAAAGCATTTGAGGCGCAATCTGAACCAGATTGCTGATGACTTTGCATCAATTAAATGCGAGCGTAAGAGCAAAGTGAAGGTCGGGGTTGTAGGAGAAATCTACATGAAGTACTCAAAGCTCGGAAACAACGATCTTAAAAGCTTTCTTGAAAGCCAGGACTGCGAAGTGATGCTTCCTCCAATGATGGGATTTGTGTTCTACTGTTTCTCAAACAGCATAACAGATCAGGACCTCTATGGAGGACGGCTTAAATGGAAACTTCTGATGAAATATGTTGCAATTCCATATATGGAAAAGTTCGAGCGCTGGATGAATGAAGCCATAGCGAGACACGAGGAGTTCAGGCGCCCTGCGACATTCAAAGAGCTTGAAGGCTATGCAGAAGGAATAATCAGCAGAGGGTGCAAGATGGGAGAAGGATGGCTCCTGACTGCAGAGATGGTGGAGCTCATAAATAAGGGATACTCCAACATAGTATGCACACAGCCCTTCGGATGCCTCCCGAATCATATAGCAGGAAAGGGAATGATAAGGCCGCTGAAAGAGCGTTATCCGGAAAGCAATATAGTTCCAATTGATTATGACCCTTCAGCAACAAAGGTCAATCAGGAGAACAGAATCAAGCTCATGCTCTCAATTGCCAGAGAGAATCTGGAAAAAGAAGATAAATAAGAAGATACCAGCTTAAAGCTTTTAAATCGCTTGCTGAAACGGACTAAATTGAAAGAAATAATAAAAAAGTCCGTTTCAGAAGCATTTTTCATCTTTAATGAATTCTGCCAGATTTGCATGAACTATCCCATTTCTCTGCTGGGTGAAAGAGTCAAGTGTAAGCAGGTATTTCGGGTAATTATCTCTTATAGCTTCCAATGAACGGTATTCACGCTCTTCTGTTTTCTCATCAGTCAGAATATACAACAAACCCGTGAGATAGCTGCCACCCTTCAGGGTGGTCATGTGAATCACGGCATCAATTGATGAAGGCATGTCTCTTGATGAAATCCTTTGCAATCACAGCGAATTTCTCTGTATTGCTGAGTATTGCAGGATGGCCTCCATGTTTGAACATATGAATCGAAGCAGTGCCCATCATCTTCTTCATTTCCCCATATTCCTCTTCCATGTCGCTACGGCATATCAGGTCTTCAGCAGAACCCGTCAGAAGAACAGGACAACCCAATTCGGATAGCGGGGATACGAACAGCGAAGTCCTAGAATCTGCGCACTCGAGAAGAGCTTTCGTATCTTTTAGGACAATGTCCTGCCAATCAGTGCCAAGGCACCATTCATAGAATCCTCTTGCATCCTCATCTTTCATTGCGTATTCTCTTTCCTTTATCAGGTTGGAAGAGAAACTGCTGTTCAATGTGCGGCCATCGAAATAATCGGCAATCAGGGACGACACTCTGTCTTTCATCATCATTGCGGCATTCAGCGCCACCCATGCTCCGCCACTTGTGCCAATGAGTGAGACTTCCTTCAGTTCCAGATGCTGAGCAAGAGAGACAACCTGTTTTGCCTCGTCGATCCAGATGTCGGATAGAAACGATGCAGTCCTGTCGGACCTGCCACAGCCGAGGAAGTCGATGAGTATGCAATGCAGGTCATCTCCGTAAAGCGGCATGAGGAGAGAGAACATCCTTGATGATGCGGTGTTGCCATGGCAGAAGATCACAGGTGTCCCTTTGCCGTATTCCTCATAGTATATCCGTTTGTTTTCATAGCTGAAATAAGGCATGCTGATTCCTCCTCCTATCCCTGTGTCTCGATGTATTGTCTGAGCTTCTCTTCGCTCACATCGCCAACGCTTGAGCAGAAGTATCCCCTTGTCCACAGCAGATGCTCCTTCCAGAAGAAGTGCTGCAGATAGTCGTGATGAAGCTGCCACATGTCGTATGTCGATATCTGCTTGAGGGAATGTACTATACTGGTGACACTGTCAAATGGCGTTGCCGAGATGAAGAAATGCACATGGTCATTGTCGGTCTCGACAAGGAGAATCCGCCATTTGTCCTGCATGTTCTCAGCCCTGTGAAATGATGCAATGAGGTCGTCATGTATAGGCTCCAGAAGCTTTCTCCTGAACTTCACCGAGAAGATGATATGATAGCTTATGCGGAACTTCGCATGATTGAAACTCTTGAACCTGCTCATAGTATTTTTCTGTTTAAAATTGAGTTTTATCTTTGAATATGATACTATGAAGTCATGGAGCATACAAGCACTGGAAGGAGTGACAAGAACAGGCGGATAGCCGATTCCATGAGGGCCACCTATGCAAAGAGGGATGGCCAGGTCTGCCGTGTTTTTCAGTGCAAGATACAGAGGAACAAGCTCAATGCTAGACAGAAGGAAGAGCTGAAGATGCTCTTCGTCGAAGGCAAGTGGTGCTACAATGCCATCCTCAATTTTGGCGAATCATCTTCAATCTTTGATTATGATACCAAATCGAAGACCGTCGTACACAAAGACAAGGACGGCAATGACATCGAATGCGAGTATGCCTATCTTACCCAGTCGTTGAGGCAGACGATACACACCCAGATAAAGAACTCCATAAGGGTGCTTGCTGCAAGGAAGAGGAAGGGCCTGAAGATTGGTCCATTGAAATACATCAGTGAGCTGAAGGTGCTTGATTTCAAGCAATATGGTGTGACACACAAGATTCCCCGAATGAACCGCATGAAGCTACAGGGAATCAAAGGTCTCATCAAGGTGAACGGGATGGACCAGTTCCTTGACAATCCGGATTATGAGATTGCGAATGTGAAGCTTCTCAATAAGCCTGATGGATATTACATAGCCGTCACCTGCTGGATTGACAAAGATAAGGTTGAATCAAAGCACAAGAACAATAAGGTCATCGGTGTCGATTTCGGCATCGAGACCGACTTCACCACATCGGAAGGAGAGAAGATACATGCAGCGGTGCAAGAAGGTGAGCGCATTAAAAGGCTTCAGAAGAAGCTTGCCCGGCAGGTCAAAGGCTCAAGGCGCTATGCACGTACTCTCCATCTGATAAGGGTTGAATACCAGAAGATGACAAACTGCAAGGATGACCTTGCGAACAAGATCGTGGCGGGACTTGTGAAGAACAGGACAGTGGTCATTCAGGATGAGATGCTCACCCACTGGCATAGAGGATGGTTTGCAGGACATGTCCAGCATTCGGTCCTTGGCAGGGTGAAAAGTGATCTCATGATGAGGGATGATGTCGTAGTTCTCAACAAGGCGGTACCGAGTACAAGGTTCTGTCCTGATTGCGGGAAGCTGAACAGTCTTTCCCTCAAGGACAGGGTCTATCGTTGTGACTGTGGTGCTGATGAGATGGACAGGGATGTCCATGCCGCACGCAACATGATCTGGTTCTATGAAAACAATGTAGGTGTGGGACGCACCGAAACAAGCGCACCTGAGATCCGCAGAGCA
>CASDRU010000015.1 GCA_949283305.1 uncultured Spirochaetales bacterium
ATGGGTATGCTTTCTTGAGAGTATGGCATATGAAGTTATTCAAATCGAAGGATGTATGACTTTCTCCTCTCCTCTTATAAGACTTTGAGCAGTATTCCAGAAGGCGGTTATAAGTGAAGCGGCAGCAGCCAATGATGCGGGCCATCATCTGAGTTTGTTCTACTGTTGGATAGAGCCTGTAACGGTACGCCTTCTGCATGTATTAATTGTAGCATATGAGCTGAGATTCATACAGCTTTGCCGTATGAAAAGTTTGAAAAAACAAGGTAAGATGAATTGCACATTCAGCTCCTGCGTAAACACAGGGGTTATCTGTGCAGATTTCTATATCAACTTTGCCGCTCTAATTTCTGATGACACCATACTGCTCAAGCATCTTTATGCGGAATCAGATGCCATTGTCAGACTTCCTGTAATCTCGAGAAGAGCAACCTTGTTGCTTCATTGCTCTGAAGACGGGTTATTTGAGAAGAAAATCAGGCTTTTCTAGCTGATCAGTGCTTCCGATATGGTACAATTGAGCAGAGGAGCATTTATGGAAGCAAGGAAGATAGATTGTCACACATGGAGCATAGAGGATGGTTTTGTCAGGGCTTTTCTGATTGAGGGAAAGGAAAAGGCTGTTCTCCTTGATACATGTGCATCATCCTGTGAGGCTCCAGAAATAGCGGCAAAGCTTACAGACAAACCCATACAGCTTGTAAACACACATGCGGATAGAGACCATATAAAAGGAAACTCTCTATTTCCTGTTGCATTCATGCACGATGCAGAGACTGTCAACTATTACAACATCAATAAGGCAGAAGGAAAAACCGAGACCCTTGATGACATGCAGAAAATAGATCTCGGAGAAAGAATCCTTCTTGTAATCCTCATTCCTGGTCATACTCCAGGAAGCATAGCTCTTCTTGACATGAAAAACGGCTATCTTTTTCCTGGCGACAGTGTCCAGGACGGGGATATCTACATGTTCGGAATCATGAGGGATTTTAATGCTTACATCCACTCACTGAAAAAGCTTCTCAAATTCAGAGACAGAATCACAAAGATCTTTCCAAGTCACGGCACCTGCCCTCTTTCCCCTCTTTTCATTTCCTCTTTGGCAGAGCAGGCAGAGCTATGCATTAATGGAATGCTTGAAAAAGAGGAAATCCTTCTTCCAGATGGAAGGAAAGTGTTGAGGGCAAAAGCAGAAGGAGCATCATTTCTGGTGGAAAAATGAGCATATTTATTTCTCCTGGCTTGATGATGCTCCCAAATACTGTCAGAGCTGAAGATTTCCTTCAATGCCGGAAAAATCTATTTTGTAGTTCTTTCCGCTATTCATTTTTATCAGAACGGGGCCATATCCTCCGCATTTTTCACAATCAGTGTACTCAATTTCTGAAATGCTGAAGATCTCATCGTCAGTAAAGCCTTCATCTCCTTCTTTCGTTATCACCTGGGAAATAAGAACATATGGCTCATACATGAACACCTTCTTTCTCTCAGTCTTTGCATAGATTACAAAGCTCTGATGAGTATCTGGATTAAGACCCTCGTTCCTGCTGACAAAAAGCTCATCCCAGCCTGAATAGACTGTCATAGCAATATGGCGAATCTTTCCGTCACTTCCCTTTCCGTGCATGATGACAGCCTGAGAGCCATCACGCTTGATTGTTTCACTCTCTGCATCAGGACAGGGAAAGCCGTAAGAGCCGAGATAGATTTCAACAGGCTTATGGAAGAGCCTGATTTTATCTGCTCTTACAAGACCGCATGGAACGGAGAAGTCTGCAAGATCGATTATGCTTGTCCAGTGATAATCTGCAGAGGAGTCAAAACCAAAGAGCGCACGGCGGTAAAGCACATCATCTTTCATTCCGTGCCAGAGGAGAGAATTTATCTGCTCAGTCTTGTCAATATCATTTTCCTTCAGGGTATATGTCGCTGCACTTAATCCGGACGGGGCGTCAGATTCCCATGGATAGCGGCTGTTATAGGAAAGCTTTGCATAGCACCATCGTCCATTATCATCTCCGATGCGCTTAACAACCTTTGCAGTCCTCATCTCCATAGCACCGTTGTCATTATGACTTGATAGGCACAGTCCGGGGCCCGGAAGAACGCACTCTCTTACCTCCCCTTTTTGCATCTCATCCCAGATTCCGCCCTCTTCCTTTGCAGTCCAGAACGGATTATCCTCATCAAGCTCAAGGCACAGAAAGGCCTTGCCAAGCCATAAAGGGCTTTCGGCACAGCTGTAACTCTGCACCATCGGTGTGAACGGGCCATAAAATCCTATTACCGGCACCCCTTCATAAAGCACATCATCACGGGAGAAGAACTGCATGAGCGCACCTGAGGAGATCCTCCTTGCAAGTCCTGGATTGACAGAAGGATTCTTCAGGTTGTAATTTGCGGCAAAGGCGGCAGTTGCAGCATTTCTGTAGATGTTGCTCCTGCCCCACATCGTGACGCGGCCATCTCTGTCAAAAAGCCTGTCATAGCTTTTCATCAGCTCGTTTGAGTTGTTCTCAAACTGCTTTGCAATATAAGGCTCATTCTCATAGCCATACCAGGAACACCAGATCGGGCCATATACCTGGAAAGCCCACACAGAATAATAGTCAAATGTATGACCGTCGCGGTACCAGCCCTGCCCTGCATAGTATGAAAGGATTGCCTGAGCATGCTCCCTCATCAAGCTCTTGTCAATCTCATAGCCCATCATGTTCAAAAAGGCCAGATCAAGCATGTTGAACAGTCTCCAGTTCTGCGTTGCAGTTGTTCCGTTTGCATAATCACGTATGAAGGATGCGATAGTGTCTTTCTCTTCTTTTGTGTAAGTATCCCATATTTCATTTCTTGTAGAGACAAGACCTATTACGATTGCACAAGTCTCTACAGTCTGCTGGTATGTATGAAGAGTAAAGGATGATGAAGAATCCTTGTCCATGTCTGAATAGCTGAGCACATACTGCTCATCACCGGGAGTACATGAGCGCAGGATATGGTCTTTATAGTATTTTCTCAGTCTTTTGCCCGCTATTATGACATCCGGCTCATTCTTGATCAGGGGAGCTGCGATGAAGAAGCTCCTTGCAAGGCCCTCATAATACTCGGCCTGGACTTTCCATGCAGGCGTGTTTTTATTCGGATATGTTATTTCCCATTCATATCGAGGAACAAGAACAGGAGAATCCATACTCTTCACATGACGGAAAACTCCTTCCAGGATAAACTTTCCCGCATCTATCCAGTGCTTTCTGGTCAGTCCTGTATAAGGACTCAGTTCAAAATCAAGATTTTCAGGTGAGAAATGCATAATGCCCCCTTTTTTATAAAATTCTAGCACGCTTATGCATTTTCGGGCTATCAGATTAATTGCTGATGACGCAAATTATGAAGATTTCATGACATTGACAGCCCAGCAAAAATCATGCACTAAATTAATCGATATGGAAAAATTCTGCGAGAAAGCATAAAGAGTTACATCGACAAACTCTTCATACCTCAGGACCTGCGCATAGATACATGCTCTGATATCATATATGCCTCAATTGAAGATGCTGTCAGCTTAAAAGAAGATACATTTTCTCAGATGCTGCTGAAGATGGTGAACCACCTCATCTTAGCTGACGCTTGAAGATAAGGCTTCCGGCTTCAACGCAGAATGCTTTTCTGCCTCATATGAGGTATCAAAGGCTGACTTCTGCTCCACCGGAGTACGCTTCTGTTCCGGAAGCGTGCAGGATATTTTATGCTTTCCTGCAAGCAGCAATGTTTTAGCGG
>CASDRU010000016.1 GCA_949283305.1 uncultured Spirochaetales bacterium
AAGATTTGAAAAATATTGTACAATTGGAGAACAATGAAATTCACAGAATATGGCAAGAAAGATGGTGATACGGTAATCCTTTTACACGGAGCAGGACTTTCCTGGTGGAATTACAAGAAAGAGGCAGAGCTTCTTGCTGACAGATTCCATGTTATACTACCTGTTCTGGATGGACATGAAGGTAGCGATAGGCCTTTTACTTCCATAAAATCAGCAGCCGAGGAGATTATAGGATTCATTGATACTTGCTGTGGCGGTTCTGTGCTTGCTATCGGAGGTTTATCCCTCGGTGGTCAGATTCTTCTTGAGATTGCAGCAAGAAGAAATAAAATATCCAGATTCTTTCTCTTTGAAAGTACATTGGCAATCCCCATGCGTGTTACAGCAGCATTCATCCCATCTTCTGTTTCCATCAGTTATCCCCTCATAAAGCATAAATGGTTCTCAAAGCTGCAAGCGAAAACACTTGGAATTCCTGCCGATCTGTTTGAGACATATTACGAATCATCAATCCAGATAAGCAAGGAAAGCCTTTCTAGGATGTTGCGGGAGAACGCAGCCTTTATGCCTGCTTCCTCCATAAAGGAAACAAATGCCCTTGTTATAGTGGGCTCTGAGGAAAGAAGAATAATGCGGCGTTCTGCCAGGAAGCTCAATGAAATGATAGAAGGAAGCAAGCTTAGAATACTCCCTGGATACAAGCATGGAGAGCTGAGTCTTAGGCATCCGGAGGAATATGTTGCACTCCTAGTTGAAATGATTGACGGAAAGCTCTGAGCAAATAACATATGGAGGTTGCGAGATATAGATACATACTTTTGTCTGTAAAATTATAATTATTTGCTGTTCTGAGAGAGGTAGCAAAAATAAACTCAACCAATGGTTTGTTTAACCCAGAAGACAAAACACATAATATTGAAATCAGGAACAGAATGATGTTCGCATGGAGAACAAATGATCGATCAGATAAAGATAGGAAAATTCATCGCAGCTAAAAGGAAGGAGAAATCCATTACTCAGGCTGAAGTTGCTGAGAAGCTGGGCATAACAGACAGAGCTGTTTCAAAATGGGAGAGGGGACTAGCTCTTCCTGATGCATCCATAATGCTGAATCTATGCAGCATCCTGGGCATCAGTATCACGGAACTGCTCACGGGAGAAGAGGCAATGGAAGAGGACTATAAGGACAAAGCGGAAAAACTCATTCTTGAGATAAGGGAAAAGGAAGAGGAGAACAACAGGTACCTGCTCAGGCTTGAGACTGTTATAGGTGTTTTAGCCACTGTCTCTTGCCTCACAATCATATTTACAGCGGCATTTCTGACTCCAGGAACCGTACTTATGTCTTTCCTGGTTTTGATTGCGCTCTCGATACTCTTTGTAGGAATTTATTTTGCATTGAATATCGAGCGTGATGCAGGATACTACGAATGCAGATCCTGCCATCATAGATATGTTCCAGATTTCAGCCACGTCGTCATGGCGATGCATATTGGAAGATCCCGACTGATGAAATGCCCTTCATGCGGAAAGAGGACATGGCAGAAGAAAGTTCTTTCAAGATAGACTTCTCTGATTCTATAATTAGACATGGAAAAGAAAATCTGTCAGAGCTGTGGCATGGAAATGGATGAGAGTCTCTATGGAACACATGGAGATGGCCACAAGAATACTGAATACTGCATACATTGCTTCAAGGATGGATTATTCACTGTATCCTCAATGGAGGAGCAGATTGAAATCAACACATCGCATGAAGGGCTTGAGGATTTCAACAAAGCCTCTGGATTGAATCTCTCGAAAGATGAAGCAGTCCAGGGACTTCGCCAGTATCTACCGACATTGAAAAGGTGGATGAAGGCTGAAGAGCAGGCTTCCTGGATACTTGATCATACAGGATATGTAACGTTATCGACGATAGATGAGGAAGGTTTTCCTCGTCCTGTTGCGATAGATGTGATTGCTCATGATGGTATAAAGACAATCTGGATGACAACGTTCAGAGATTCAAACAAAGCGAGACAGCTTATGAAGAATCCTAAAGCAGGAATCGCTTTCGTGCATGAGGCAGACAGTGTAACGCTTACAGGAATTGCTGAAGCCATTACAGACAGTACTCTTCTCCATAAGTTCTGGAAAGATGTTTTTATACATTATTATCCTGCCGGCCCTGAGGATGAGAATTATTGCCTTATCAGATTCACAACACGGAAAGCAATATGCTGGATAGACAGCGTAAAAAAGGAATCTTGTTTTTAATACACTTGTAGAAAATTGGTTCATGAGGCAGGAAAAATATACTTCCAATTAGAGCGAGGCGGAGCCACCTACCCCGCCTCTTTCCATTACACATCACCGAAGATATGCTCAGGAGTCCCTTCCGGCCAGCTGCTGAAATCAGCAGGCTCGATTCTGAGGAGTTCCTCTTTGTAGTCCCCGTACTTACCCCCTCCGATTTCCAGATTGTCTTCTGAGGGGACAAGTTCGAGAATCTCTCCTGTTCGCAGGTTCTGGCCGCAGTAGGCTGTTCCGACAACAAGCCTCTCATCCGGTTCCAGCCTCATCAGAAGCTCCTTGGCCTTCGTCAGCGCCTCACGCACATCGAGATAGCACCATGTCCAGGTGTCATCATTGTTTCCAAACTCTACACAAACCGCTTTCACAACGCGGATGTGATCTGGTCTCTGGTATTTCTCTGACACAGGAAATCAGATGTATGAATTTTAAATCGGAATTTATGTGCATTGCATTTGCAAATTCAGTAAACAATGCTATATTTTAATCAGGAGAGTATAGTATGCAGACACAGAAAAGCAATCTCACTATTCGCATAGAACCGGAACTCAAGAAAGAGGCTTCATCTCTCTTCAGATCCTTAGGCTTAGATCTGAGTACAGCAACCGGCATTTTCTATCGTCAGGCCCTCAGGTGCCACGGACTTCCGTTTGAAGTCAAGCTGGACGAACCCAATGAGACTACATACAAAGCAATGGATGATGCGGAAAATAACAGAGATATGCATGGACCATACAACAGTGTGAAAGAGCTCATGGAGGCTCTCAATGCTTAAACCTGAATTCACTGGCCAGTTCAAGAAAGATTATAAACTTGCAGTGAAAAGAGGTTGCAGACCAGAGAAACTGGAAGAGGTAATCACTCTTTTATGCGAAGAGAAACCTCTTCCAGAGAAATTCAGGGATCACCAATTGCAGAATTCACGGAATTACAAAGGCATGAGGGAATGCCATATAGAGCCGGACTGGCTTCTGATATACAGGATTGAAGCAGAAAGGCTTATTCTTAAGCTTATCAGGACAGGAACACATAGCGACCTATTCTGAAAAAACATCAGATAAACCTAGCTCAATGAAGAGGAACTGAAAATTTACTGCGATTGAATGCAAATCTGATTACCACAAACCGTATTGATGATTTCAGCCATATTCTAAGACATTCTGTTTGATTGTATTATCAAGTATATTAAACACATGTGATGTTTACACTTTTGATACAATCGGGATTTTGAGACATATCTCAACACCGGTATAATTATTAAGATTACTCTTTTTATACACGGTTAACCTTCATTTTGTTAATGTTAAAAACGAAGTAAAATGACACGGGTAGTTTCTCTTTTGTATATAACGATATTAAAATTTCAGAATTTTATGCGCATGAATGGAAAACAGATGAAAGCTGAGATTACTGAGAACATTCATGACAAGTTCGGAACCGACAGAAAAGACATCCACGCAGTAATCGACGGGTTCTTCGACGAGGTTAAGGACAGCCTTGGAAAAGGCATGACCGCAGACCTTCGCGTTTTCGGAACATTTTAGGTCAGGGTACGCAAGGGAAAGGAGAAAGCCCGCAACCCGAAACCCGGCGAAAACGTTTCTGTCGATAAGCATGGCGTCGCTATTTTCAGAGCCAGGCGTGAAATGAAAGAGGAACTATGGAAGATATCTGATTAATCAATATTTCTTTTATACCGGCAGTCAGGATATCTGGAGCAGCCAAGAAACTGAGAGCCGGCGTTCTGTCCTTTCTTGGCGGTCCTCACTACAAGAGGAGAGCCACAGCGAGGACATAGACCGTTCTCAATGCGCTCTTTCTTTTCCGCAATCTGCTGCTTTACCTTCACGGTATGGTTGGCGCTGTCGGCTCCGGATGTGGCAAGAAGCAGCTTCCCTCTTATATCCACAATCTCTTCTTCAGAAAGGCTGCCCTTATATGCTGAATCGATTTCATGCATGACTCGGCGAAGATTGCTCTGATAAAGCACATATACACCTGAGGAATTGACTGTCACATCTTTGAATTCTGCCTCATCACTGAAAACTATGAGAGAATGAATCGGCCCTTTGTATCCTTTCAGATTCTTCTTGATGCAGTAGATATGGGAGTTGTTCTGCCTGATTGGGTTATACAGCCTGTTCTTGATTGATTCTCCCCTGATTCCCGTGAACAGTACCTGTGTCCAGTACTGATTGCTCTCATTTCCGAATATCCAGCCCTTATAGTTCTTGACTTCAATGACATAGATTCCGCTGTCAGCAATGACAAGCTCGTCAATCTGTGCTGTCCTGCCATCAGGCCAGGGAAGGCACAGATTCTTAATTGGAACAGCAGTCGTGTTTGCAAAGGCTCTGTCCGCAATCCGCGAAACTTTCTTTTCCCCTCTTTCGCCTTTGTATATAGCAATCACATCACCGAATACCGCCTGTTTCACGGCTCTTCGTACATGACCTCTTATCCATCTATCAGGATTTGAAAGGAATGATCAGAAATTCATGTCTTAATATTAATCCTTTTGACAAAAACATTACAGATGTCACATCAAGGTCCGCTTTCCAGGCATTAATCAGGAGACCATGAGTTTCTAGAAAGCTCATACATACGGAGGACGATATGCCCAAAAGGAATAAGGCTACCATAGAGGGAATGAGAAATAGTGGACTGATCCATCAGTAAAGAGCCGGTAACCTCGCCATCAGCAAGGAGACGATAAGGTCATGCTACAAAATTCGTAAAAACATAAGACCGTATTATGATGACTATGGAAGTCTGACTGCAGGACTCTATGATTTCCATTTAAAACCACAGCTATTCAAAAATAAAGCTGCTAAAGCATCAAGCTAAGACTTTTTGCATATAAAAAAAGCAACAGAAAAAAATTATCATTTTTCGGCTAGTGAATTAGAATAACTAAAAAGGAGAAAAGATATGAGAAATTACACGAAAATCGGGAAAATTGAAGGAGCAAGGACAGAACTTCATGACAAGCTGAACCTCACAGGAGCTGAAATCAGCGTGAACACGCTTGATGCAGGCTCATGCATTCCTTTTGTACATGCACATAAGGAAAATGAAGAGATATATTTTATTTCCTCAGGAAAAGGAAAAGCTGTTGTAGATGATGAAGAGATTACTCTCAGCGAAGGCGACTGGATCAGAATCGCCCCTGCAGGAAAGAGGCAGTTCTTCGCAGGCCCAGACAGCCCGATAAGTTACATCTGTATCCAGGTCAAGGCAGGCTCACTTGGGGCATACACAGCGGACGATGCCTTATAAAAATCGATTTTAAATCTGCATGGCAATAAGTCATGCAGACTTTCATTCTCGTGAAGTAAAACAGCAAAGATTAAGATAGCAGCTATAGTTTTCTTTCCTATGCAGAGATACAATTAAATAAACAACAAAAGATATTATTCCTTCTTTGGATTATTTTAATAAATCAACATCAATTTCTGCAGCATTCAATACAGCAATAGCATTATCCAGACTGAGGCTTGCGCCCTTTGCTTCCATAAGATTCTCAGAAAGATAGATATCAGAGAGCCTGGTGTCATCAAAAGCAATCTCTTTGATTATTGTCTTTCGCAAATTGACAGAAGTAAGACTGGATCTGCTTATGACAAGCGCTTTTGCCTTTACTGATGAAAAACCGCACTCAAGAATCTCTGAATCATTTATTCGGGAACTTATGAAATTCGAGCTGTCGAAAGAAGAATATTTGAAAAAGCAGGCAGAAAAAAGAGAGTTGCGGATCTGTGATGAGAGAAACCTTGTGTTTTTGAATGAGCACTCATCAAAAGTCGCATTTCTGAAGTCCGCATTATTGAAGGAAGAGTCAAGAAAAGTGCATTTTCTGAATGTAACTGAAAGGAATGCAGAGGATTCGAAATCAGCGTTCATGAAAGTGCATGAGATAAAAGAAGAACCTGATATGTTCCTTCTAGATCCATTCAGGTCCCTTATCTCAAGATTCTCAAAAACATTGTCATCTAGTGTGTCTGGATTTAAGCACATCAACGACCTCTTCCATGCTTGCACCTTTTTTCACAAGCAATACAAGAAGATGATACATTAAATCTGCAGCTTCTCCCAAAAAGAGATCCTTGTCATCATCCTTTGACTCAATGACAAGCTCAACTGCCTCCTCCCCGACTTTCTGTGCAATCTTATTGAGCCCTCTTGAGAAAAGATGGTTGGTATAGGATCCTTCCTGAGGATTGTCGCGCCTGTCCTTGATGACTGACTCAAGATAGAAAAGAAATTCTGATGCGCTTGTCTCTCCTGGCTCATTCTCCTCTGCAAAACAAGTATCAGCGCCCGTGTGGCATACAGGTCCTGTCGGAATAGCCTTAACAAGAAGAGCATCTCCGTCGCAGTCAACAAGAATCTCTCTCAGCTGCAGGAAGTTTCCGCTGGTTTCACCCTTGGTCCAGATACGGTTTCTGCTCCTTGACCAGAATGTCACAAGACGCCTGTCCAGTGTCAGACGATATGCTTCCTCGTTCATGTAGCCCAGCATCAGGACCTTTCTTGTCTCCGCATCCTGTACAATTGCAGGAACCAGACCATTGCCTTTGGCAAAATCTATTGTCATAAATCCTTCCTCAACTCCTTACACTAACACCATTTGAACTTAAATACAACTTCAACTGACGTATATCTATCTCATGATAATGAAATACGCTTGCTGCCAGTGCCGCATCCGCCCTGCCAGATGTAAAAACAGTCAGAAAATCTTCCATTTTCCCGGCTCCACCTGAAGCGATTAGCGGAATATAAATATTACTACTTATAATTCGGTTTAAGTCAACATCAAAACCGTTCTTCGTGCCATCTCTGTCCATGCTGGTAAGCAGAATCTCGCCCGCTCCGCGCTTTTCCGCTTCCTTTGCCCATAGCAGAGCATCTATCCCTGCAGGTGTTTTTCCGCCATATGTACATACTTCGTAGCCTGACGGCATCGCCTCATTCTTTTTCACATCAATTGCTACAACCACTGCCTGAGAACCGAAATTGGAGGCAATTGATGTAATAAGATCAGGATTATTCACTGCAGCTGTATTGATGCTTATCTTATCTGCCCCGCTCTTTATGAGCAGAGCAGCATCGGAAATGCATCTGATGCCCCCGCCGACAGTAAACGGGATATAGATATGCTCTGCAATCTGAGAAACAAGAGTGCAAAGTGTTTTTCTTTTTTCATTTGTCGCGCTTATATCAAGGAAAACAAGCTCATCGATTCCAAGCTCTGAATAGCGCCTGGCCATCTCAACAGCATCACCGGCATCCTTTATGTTGAGAAAGTTTATTCCCTTTACGGTTCTTCCGTCCTTTATATCAAGGCATGCAATTATCCTCTTAGCTAGCATAATGAGCCATCTCCTCTAGACTTATCCTTTTCTCATAGTAAGCCCTGCCTACTATTGCAGAATCAAGCGAAATACGATCAAGGCTTTCCAAATCCTTTTTATCCCTTATTCCCCCCGATGCAATCACACGCACAGGATATTTTTCAAGCACTCTCTTATAAAGATCAAGAGAAGGACCAGAAAGTGTTCCGTCCTTTGAAATGTCTGTAAGCGCAACATATTCAAGCCCAATGGGAATGTAGAAATCCAGAAGACTCTCATAAGAGAGCTTGCTGTCTTCAAGCCATCCAGAGATTCTCACAGTCGAATCAAGGCAGTCAAGAAAGAGTATTATCTTATCTCCGTATTTCTCAATAAGCCTTGCAGTGCTCTTTTTGTCCTTTACAGCCATTGAAGAGATAGAGACATAGCTTGCACCCCTTTCAAATGCGCGCTCGGCATCAGGTATGCTCCTTATTCCTCCTGCATAGTCAACACTTAAGTTAGCAGCACTGACTATCCTTTCAAGGATATCAAGACTGTTTTCCCCATTTCCTTTAGCAGCAAGAAGATCCACAACATGGAGCCTTTTTATTCCCGCATCAGAAAATCTTTTTGCAAGGCTCACCGGATCATCTGAATAAACAGTCTTTTTCTCATAGTCTCCCTTAAAGAGCCTTACAGCTTCCCCTTTAATAAGATCAAGGGCTGGGATTGCAATCATCAGGTTCTCTCCATGAAATTCTTCAAAACCACTTCTCCCTTTTCCCCGCTTTTTTCCGGATGAAACTGGAGACCATAAAAATTGTCCTTATTCAAGGCGGCAGAAAATGGGATTCCGTATGTACACTCTGCTGCTGTCAATGAAGAGACAGATGCATAGTATGAGTGGACAAAGTAGAAATAGCTGTGCTCTTCTATGCCATGGAAAAGCTCTCCTTTCAGAGCGTACACATCATTCCAGCCCATGTGAGGAACCTTAAGTGCGCTCTCTGGGGAAAATTTTCTTATAGCTGTTTCTCCAAAGATGGAAAGACATTCAGTATCGCCCTCCACAGAGTGCTCTGCCATCAGCTGCATTCCAAGACATATCCCAAGAAACGGTCTTTTTATCTGCCTGATTACTTCATCAAGATTCTTTTTCCTTAGAAAGCTCATTGCACTTGATGCTTCTCCTACCCCTGGAAAGATCACTCTGTCAGCTGAAAGGATGTCCTCTTCGCTGTCACTTAGAATAAAATCATATCCCATTCTTTTCAGAGCAGAACTAACGCTGAAAACGTTTCCTGCATTGTAGCTGATGATCACAGTCTTCATAAGCACCCCTTTGTAGAAGGGACAAGAGCATATCCCTCTTTTCTTCTTACAGCATAACGCATTGCTCTTCCAAGTGCTTTGAAGCAGGCTTCTGCCATATGATGATTGTTCTCACCCTCAACCCTCACAGAAAGACTTGAAGCAAGAGAAACAGAGAGCGTGTAAAGGAAATGCTTGATCATCTCAGTCGGGAAATCCCCGATTTGGGAAGAAGTGAAAGGAATTGAGAAATCAAGATAGGGACGTGATGAGAAATCGAGTGCAACCGTAGCCCTTGCCTCATCCATCACAAGAATCTCATAACCGTAACGCTCAATGCCTCTTTTGTCAGAAAGAGCATTCTTTATGGCAGTTCCAAGTGTTATGGCATAGTCCTCAACTGTGTGATGACAATCTATTTCAATGTCCCCGCTTACAGATGATGATACATCAAAACGCGAATACTTGATAAACTGGGCCATCATATGATCGAAAAAAGGTATTCCGCTTTTGACTTCTCCCTTTCCGCTTCCATCAAGGTCAACAGTAATTGAAATATCTGTCTCTGCTGTCTTCCTTGCCACATTTGAAGTCCTATGGACCAAAAAGCTGTCTGGGAAGAAGAATGAGAGGATATCAAGCCATGAAGAGGCCTTCAGGCACACTGTGGCTTCAAGATCATCAGGAATCCTGATTTCATCCTCTGACAGGAGAATCCCTTTGCATCCTAGATTTCTTGCACACATCATGTCTGTGATCCTGTCACCGATGAAAAAGGAAGAGGACATGTCATACTCATTGCTGTCGATGTACTTTGCCTTGAGCATCCCTATATTCGGCTTTCTTGTATCCAGTCCTTCATCCTCAGTTGAGAAATCGATATTCACATCATCAAAGAATATATCCTCTCCCTCAAGCGTGCTCATTATCCTTTCCTGACATTTTATATAGTCCTCATATGGGAATGCAGGAGTGCCGACTCCATCCTGATTTGAGACAAGCACAAACTCGAAATCCATCTGCTTTCTTATCTTTGCCAAAGTGGAGAACATGTGCGGAAGGTATACAATCTTCTCAAAGCTGTCCACCTGGCATTCACTCACAATCACACCGTCACGGTCAAGAAAGAGAGCTTTCTTCTTCCTCATTTAAAACCTCCATTAGTCTGTCCATCTCTTCTTTTTTTCCTATTGTAATCCTTATTGTGTTTTCAAGCATGTAATCCTTGCTTCTGTTGCGGACAATTATTCCCTTTTCAAGCAATTTAGAATAAAGCTCATATGCATCCTTTACCTTAACAAGGAGGAAATTGGCCTCAGAAGGGAACACTCTGATGACAAAGGAGAGTTTCTCAAGCTTTGCTGCAAGACGCTCCCTTTCCTTTATTATCATATCTTTGTCACGCTCTATCGAAGATGCATCAGAGAGCACCCTGATTGCATCCTCCTGATCTGAAAGCGATACATTGTAAGGAGCCTTGAGGCGAAGATAGACATCTACAATCTCCTCATCTGCAAACATGAACCCCACACGGGAGGATGCAAGTGAGAAGAACTTGCTCATTGTCTTCAATACCACAATTCTCCTGTTGCCATCTCTCTGATTCCAGAGCGTTCCGTAAGAGGAGGCAAATTCTGCATAAGCCTCATCAATTACAGTAATCCCGGGATTTGCATCTGCAATCTCAAGAATCTCATCCTTTGGGAAAAGCATTCCGGTAGGATTATTCGGATTAGTGATGAAGACTATTTTAACATCACCTTTTTTCACTCGCTCTTTCGCACTCTCCACATCAAGGGAGAAGTCAGGCCTCAAGGGGATATCAACAACACTGACATCATTAAAGAGCGAGAAGACTTTATACTCCCCGTAGGTGGGGGAGAAAATCATGACCTTATCCTCTCCTGGTGTGCAGAAAAGACGGATGAGCATATCAATCATCTCATCAGAGCCGTTTGACACAGCAATGTTTTCAAAGGGAACTGAGAAATAAGAACTTATTTTCTCTCTCAGCCTGACGGCCTTCGGATCAGGGTATCTGTTCTTCCCGCCTCCAAGATGGTCATAGCAGTTTTCATTTGCATCAAGATAGATTGCATCAGCGCAATCTGCCTCATCACGTGCGCATTTATACCCATCAAGAGATATTAGGTGTTTTCTTAAAAGACTTTCAATCAAGACGCACCTCCATTGCCCTCTTGTGAGCATCAAGGCCTTCTGATAAAGCCATCGTCATTACAGAAGAAGCAAGCTCTCTTGCTCCTTTCCTGCTGATTTTCTCGACTGTTATCTTCTTGATGAAACTGTCAAGCGATACCCCGCCAGTGAATTTTGCCTGAGCAGAAGTCGGTAGACTGTGATTAACTCCGCTTGCATAATCCCCGCAGCTTTCAGATGAATAAGGACCAAGGAATATGCTTCCTGCGTTGTTTACTCTCTCAAGCATATCCATATGATTTCTTGTATTCAGAATAAGATGTTCTGGCGCATACTCATTAATTGCATCGATTATCAGATTCTCATCCTCAGAGATTATCGCAACAGATGATGAGAGAGATTTCTCAATGATTTTCCTGCGGTCAAGAGTATCTATCTCCTTTTCAAGTTCCTTCATGACTGAGGAAAGCACTTTTCTCCCGTTTTTCTCATCTTCTCTGATCAAAAGCACCACCTGACTGTCTTCTCCGTGCTCTGCCTGGGAAAGAAGATCGAGAGCGGCATATCGGGCAGATGAGAAGTGGTCGATTACTACCATGACCTCAGAAGGGCCCGCAAACATGTCTATACAGACATCCTCTGACACCATTTTCTTGGCAATGTTCACATAACGGTTTCCGGGACCGAAAATCTTATCCCTCTTTTTTATGCTTTCTGTGCCGTATGCGAATGCTGCTATTGCCTGAGCTCCGCCGACCTTGAGAATTTTCCTTGCACCAGAGATTTTGGCGGCAAACAGAACCGCATCATTGACTTTACCGTTTTTTGCTGGGGTGGCAATCATTATATCCTTGCACTTGGCAATCTGTGCAGGAATTGCAAGCATGAGCACAGTTGAAAACAGGGGTGCACTTCCACCTGGAACATAGAGTCCCACACTCTCAATCGGACGGGAAATTCGCCAGAGCTTCACCCCATCCATTGTGCTCACCTTCTTTTCACTCATCCTCTGGCTCTCATGGAATTTCCTTATGTTGCTGGCAGCTGTTTCAATAGCACTCTTGAGAGCATCATCAAGAGCATTTTCAGATCTCTCAATCTCTTCTTCTGAGACAAAGAGGCTGTCAAGTGAAGAGGAGTCAAAAATCTGCGCATACTCATAAAGAGCAGCATCACCTCTCTTTCTGACATTCTTTATGATTTCTCTCACACATTTTTCTGCGTTCCTGTCATTCTCAAAGGGACGGCAGAGTATTTTATCAAGCTTTTCTCTCTCAGGATTGCAATATACTTTCATCTTCTACTCCGTCATCTTCTCGATATCAAGGACTATTATTCCCTCAGCTCCAAGAGTCCTGAGACTTTCAAACACGCTCCAGAAATCATCCTCGCTGACAACAGCCTGGACACTTACCCATTGAGGGTTGAAAAGAGGCGTGACAGTCGGGCTTTTCATTCCCCCTATTATGAGTGCAGCCTCTTCTATCTTGTCCTTAGGTAGATTGAAAAGCACATATTTTTTCTTCCTTGCAAGCATCACCGCATCCAGGCGGGAAAGGAGGCGTGCCAGCACCGGGCCTTCAAATCCTTTCTTTGAGATAAGGACTGCAGAGGATTTGTAGATGCACTCATCCTCTTTCAGCCCGTTCATCTTAAGAGTAACTCCTGTGGACACAAGATCACATATTGCATCAGATACCTTTATCGAAGGAGCAATTTCCACAGAGCCCTGAAGAACTTCTATTTTCGCATTCACTCCATTCTCATCAAGTATCTTCTTAAGTATCCCGGGATAGCTTGTGGCAATCGTCTTTCCTTCAAGACTCTTTATCCCCGCATATGGAAAATCAGATGGAGTTGCTATTGAAAGACGGCAGGAGGCAAAGCCAAGATCTCTTACTACATTCAAGTCATAGCCGGACTCATCAAGCTCATTTCTCCCTACAATTCCAAGATCCACTATACCTTCGCTCACATAGCGCGGGATATCGTCATCGCGCACGAAGAGGAAGGAAAGAGGAAAATTTCTTGCCTCCGCTTTCAAGACCCTGTCATCAGCATAAAAATCGATTCCGCATTTTCTGATCATATCCAGAGATTTCTCTGACAGTCTGCCGCTTTTCTGAAGTGCGATGCTTATCCTTTCCATAACTCCTCCTTTAATAAAAAAGCCCTTCCAAAATGGAAGAGCCTCTTATAAAAAACACCACCATCCTGGAATCAGGCTGTACGTGATGTGTGATGATGTGCTTCTGTGTTTCTATATATCATGACAAAAGATTAATCCCTATTCTCTTCTCTGGTCAAGACTTTTCCTCATATGTTACATCAACATTCCCGTTTTTCCTGTCAATGTACCATTTTGCAACAGCAGAAACAACCATCGCTGTTCCAGCAACGATCAAAATGATAGCAATTACTGTCATCACAACTGACTGGATGAAGGATGGGAAGAGGAACAGGAAAACTGCAAAGATCACTGATGAGACTGCACTGGTTATGAGAGTCGATGGAATCCCGAGCTTCTTCAGCTTCACTGAATCCAGTATACCGACAGCTCCGGAAAGGAGCAGATCAAGGGCAAAGAGGTAGATTATGATGTTTCCAAGCACATGGGGCTTTGCAAGCGAGAGATATATTATGATTAGAGAAAGGATTATATTTATCCCGTTCTTCAGCGCGCCTGTTATGAAAAGCCGCCTTGATGAACGGAGGAAATACCTTGTCACAACATACAGCTCCCTTGCTGATGAGAAGAGAAGGAAGAATGCGAGGATAAGAAAAACTATTGCTATTACTCTTGACGGGAAAAGAAGAATCAAAAATCCCAATAAAAGAGGGAACAGCGCCGTGATAATCTGTAGTGCTAACTTTTTCATACTTATAATTTAAACCCACTTATTAAAAAAAGCAAAAAAATGTATCTTTTCATTATGCACGACCTGTTATTTGATATGGACGGCACGCTTTATGACTTCAAGAAAAGTGAGAGCGTATGCCTTGAGAAAGTATTTCGTGAAGCTGATATTGCTTACACTGATGAAATGATTGCACTCTATCAGAGTGTGAATCACAGGCTCTGGGATGAATATGAGAAAGGACTCGTCAGCCAGAGCTATGTTGAAAATGAGCGCATGCAGCTCTTCTTTGATGAAATCGGATGCAGAAAAGACGGGCATAAAGCCGCCTCCGATTATGTAGAATACCTTTCCCAGACTGACTTCATGATTGATGGGGCCAGGGATTTTCTAGAGAGGATAAAGGACAACAGACGCCTTTTCATAATCACCAACGGTATTGCGAAGACACAGTATGGCAGGCTCCGCAACAGCCTTACCATGGACTTTTATGACAGAGTTTTCATCTCCGGTGAAATCGGGCTACAGAAACCGGAGAAAGCTTTCTTTGACCATGTCATGAAAGAAGGCGGCATCTCAAGAGAGAATGCTATTGTGATTGGAGACAGCGAGAAAAGCGACATAATGGGAGCACGGAATGCAGGCATGAAGAGCATCTTCATTTCATTTGACAGAAAGAAATCCAGTCTTGCCGACTACAGCGTCTCAACTTATGAAGAGCTATACAGCTTGATTGTTGACCTCGATAAGGCGGAGAGTAACAATCAAGAGCTCGTTCGGTCCAACTGAAAAGAATCCCTCTTCTCCAAATGCGTATGTGGGGTGTATCCAGAGCCGCCAGAGCGATCCCTCATTCATCATGATGAGGGCTTCTCTTATTGCAGGAATCATGGAGGATACAAGAACCGTCTCTCCTCCTTCTGCAGTTGTTGCAACGTTTGAACCGTCAAGCAGGCTTATTGAATATGAGACAGTAACGGATGAATCACTTGCAGGCTTTACACCTTCCCCCTGATAAAGCACCTCATATTCAAATATATCCCGCACTGTGTTCACATTGCTTCTTTCTTTGTTGATTTTCAAAAAGGTCTCTGCCTCCTCCAGATTCTTCTCCGCCTCAGCTTCTCTCTCCTCCTGAGCAGACAGCAGTATATCCTCCTGATGGAGAGAGAATATGTTCATCATCTCATCATCAGAATAAATATTCTCTCCCCTGCTTTCAGCAAGGACTCCGGATGCAAAGAAATATGGATCTATATCAATTGAGGACTCCCGGGTCATATTGTAAAAAAGAGCACCGTAGGCATATGAGAACTTCTCCTCAAGGCTCTTGGGATCATTTAACAAAGCATAATCTGAATTCTCAGCGTTTTTTTCCTGTGAACAGGATAAAAGAAGAAGAGATAATAATATCAAAAAAAGCTTTTTCAAAACACTTCTCCATTTGAGTCTATTATACAGATTGTGACCATGTCCTCAACCTCTATTGAAAGGAGAGCCTCGCTCAGAAGGTCATCATATGCAATCACGCTCGCACTTTTTATTACTGAAGAATAAAGTGCGCCGCAGCCTCCGAATGCCTGAAGGTACACGCTTTTATGTTCCTTGAGAGCATTCATCACCTCACTGCTCCTCGGGCCCTTTCCAATAAGGACCCTTGCACCGAGTGAGAGCATGTACGGTGTGTATTTGTCCATTCTCTGGCTTGTTGTAGGGCCTGCAGATCCAATTACATCTCCCTCTTTCTTCTCAGATGGTCCCATATAATATATTCCTGAACCATCAAAATCCAGCGCTAGGCTGTTATGGCTGTCAAATATCCTCTTATGAGCAGCATCACGCGCGACAAAGAGCTTTCCGCTGATGATCACTTCATCACCCTTTTTTATGCTCAAAAGATCCTTTTCATCAGAAATGGGAAGAGTGAGTCTTACTTTATTCAAGATTACCTCCTTTTAAGATCAATGAAGCACTGCGCTCAGCCCAGCATGAGATATTCATGGCAAAAGGAAGACCTGCGATGTGGACAGGATATGAAAGAACAGAAACATCAAGGCATGTAGCCTTTCCCCTGAGCCCTCCTGCCCCGATTTCCAGCTCATTTATCTTCTCCATTATCCTATTTTCAAGAAGAGTGTACCTCTCATCCTCGTTTTTCCTTACAAGGGCCTTCTTCGAAAGCTCGGCAGCTTTATCGAGTGTTCCTCCAAGCCCTATTCCTATGAACATCGGCGGACAGGGCTTAGCTCCAGCCTTCTTTACTCCTCTTAATGCTGCTTCAATCACATCCTCTGGGCTGGAAGTAGGGCTTAAAAGTTCAGTATATGAGCAGTTCTCGCTTCCAAATCCCTTTAACAGGATATCAATTCTTATATCAGAGCCCTCTGTGACCTCATAGCAGATCACGCATGGCATGTTGTTGCCTGTGTTTTTTCTCTGAAAAAGAGGATCACTGACTATGCTCTTTCTGAAAAGCCCGTTTTCTGCTGCTTTCTTTAGTCCTTTCTTTATCTCGCAATCAAGAAATGCAATATCAGCGCCGCTTTCTCTACCCGCTTCAACACTGACCCAGAACATTCCGGTGTCCTGACAGAGCGGAATATCTTTTTCTCTTGCAATCTCAATATTCTCTGCTATCATGTCAAGGCATAGCCGCGCTTCTTCTTTTTCTTCTCTCTTCTGCGCATCCAGCAGCTTCTGCTCCACAGAAAGTGGAAGAATGCGGGAGGATTTTATGACAATTTCCTCTATTTTCTCACATAGTCTCATAGAGATCTCCTTCAAAAACATCCATCTCTTCCATTTTTGCCTCAAGTAGAGAAAGGAATCTTGATTTATCGGGGAAAGAGCGGGGAGCAATAAGGCGATGCGAAGGAGTCTCGCTTATTAGGCGCTGGATTACTATATCCTTCCTCAGATGACGCAGGAAGATGATGACAGCATCAAGGTACTCATCAAAACTCAGAAGCTTTATTTCTCCTTTTCTCCACTCTTCTGCAAGCCTCGTTCCACCAGTTATATGAAGGTTGTGGATTTTCACAAAATCAGAATAAATGGATACTGCCCTGCTTGTTCTTATAAAATCCTCAGCCCCTTCTCCTGGAAGACCCAGAATCACATGCGTTGAAAGCATTATGTTCCTCTTCTTTATCATCTCTGCGGCTTTCAGATAGCATTCAAGATTATGGCCGCGGTTAATCCTCTCAAGACTCCTGTCATTTGCACTCTGAAGCCCAAGCTCTATTGAAACAGCACGCTCAGGAGATGCAAAGCTTTCTATGAGATCAAGCCTCTCTTCATCTATTTCATCAGGACGGGTGGATATTATGAACTCAATGAAGTCTGCGCAGGAAAGAGCCTCTGAATATATTCTCTCCAGGTTCTTTATGCTGTCATATGTGTTCGTATAGCTTTGCAGATAAAGTGCGAATGCCTCAGCACCATAGCGCTCAGTGAGAAAATTTCTTCCTTTTTCTATCTGCTTCTTTATGCTGTCGACTCTTATGCTGTTCTTTTCGGCAACAACGGGATTATAAAGTGAATCGTGATGAAACGCGCTCTCATCCCTTCTCTGGTATGTGGCAACGCTGCCTGTGCCATCGCAGAAAGCGCATCCTCCTCCTTTGTTCTTGTCCCTGTTGGGGCATGAGAAACCAGCATCAACCCCTATTCTGTAAACTCTTTTATGATATTTCTCTTCCAGATATTCCTTATAGGAGTGCCATCTCATTTAAATGATACCCCAACTGTATAAGCTCCCTTTACAGAGAAATTCATCTTAAATGCAATCTGCCCGAAATCTGTGTTATAGCCGACCTTCACAATAAAGCCAATATCATAATCATCCATCATGACAAAAGGAGCTGGCAAAGCGTCAGGCCAGAGATGAGGGGCATTTGTCATTGCTTTTTCAAAGCCCTCGGCATATATAAGGCCGTCAACAAAGACATCTTCTGCAACAACTCCCCTGATACCGAGAGCAAGGCACATATCGTCACGGCTTAAGGAGAATGCCTGTGTAAGACCGAATGAAGAAGAAAGGTTCTTATCCCCCCTTATTGAATAAAATGAATATTCAAGCAGGAACGCTGTATTGTCTATGAATGATGGAATGCGTGATGAGAGGGAAAGAGATGCAGAATATGAAAGTGGCGGTGCCATATTGACTGAGGCATCTGCGATGACCTCCACTCCGGAAGAAAGAAGATCATCTGAAAGCGCATCATATTCGATATATGCAGAGAAAACAGGGACAAATATATTCCTAAAGCTCCTTTCTTCCATTCCAGAGGGGCTGTAAAGCTTTTCAAGATAGTAATAGTCAAATCCGACAGAGAGCTCAGCTATGAAATTGAAATCTGTCTGGAAGGACACTCCACCTCTCAGGCGAAGGGAGAAATCCGTTGTGTCGCTGGTTGTCTTCAAAAGACTTTTCTTTGCTATCGATGAATAAGAGCCGACTCCAGCTGAAAAGTCTGCGAAGACGGATGTTATCTTTCCAAATCGGTAGTAATAGGAAAACAGAAGACTGGTTGCCTCATCAAAATCAAGTCCTGTAAGGATTTCACCCTTATGCTCTGAAAGGAAGATATCAAAGAGGATATCGAATTTCGGAAGCAGGGAAAGAGAGAAGGATCCATCTCTGAAATCACCGGCGGCCACAAGATTTACTGAAGCGCCAAGAGAAAGGCTGTACTGAGCTTCTTTATAATCAGTTGATTTCACATAGATTACAGCATCTTTAACACTGTAAGAGAGATTCATGAAGTGCTCTCTGTCCCTTATCTCCTTGAGAGTACGCTCAAACTCGTTCATCAGAGCCTTGTCAGCTTTCTTCCCGATGAAGAAGTCAAAATAACCCTTATAGTCCTCAAGTCCCGGATAGACTATGTTCTCTATCGTGTAATCCTCTATCTCGCTGTAGGATATATAGTCATCATATTCTCTGTCCCCTAGCTCTTTTTCAAGCTCAGAAAACGTCTCTTCATATTTTTGAACTTCCGCTCTGCCTGTTTCGATTATCTCTCTCCATTTTCCAAACTCGAGAGTGTCATAATTCTCATTCACGGCATCGAGGGTTATCAGGTAGTCCGCGTTCTCATAGCTTTCGAGAGTGTTTGACTGTGAAATCAGGTCCAGAAAGCGTAGCACGGAGCCGGAAAAGCTCATGACATCATCGCTTTCGATGCTCTCAATTGTCTTACTTGCATTCTTTATATCCACAGCAAGGACAATATCCGCTCCTTTCTCATGCGCAAGATCTACAGGAAGATTATCAACCAATCCCCCGTCAACCACAACTCTTCCATCCTCAAGCGTCACCGCATTAAATATGATCGGCAGGGACATTGATGCCCTGATTGCTGTAAAAAGATCGCCAGAAGAGAATACTATCGCCTCTCCTGTAATATAATCTGTCCCAACAGCATAAAACGGTATTGAGAGATTGGAAAAATCATCAACATCCAGGACCTTGGAAAGATTCTTTCTTAAAAATGCTGATATCACCTGGTCATCGATCACGCCGCTGGATGTGCCGAAAGAGTCAGAAGAGAATCCGATATTCGCTATATTCGTCTCTATATCAAGCTTTCCTCCACGCAGATCCTCAATATTGCTTCTTGCATTGAAGTGCATGAAGAGGGACATCACATCACCCTCATCAGCAATGATCTCTTCTATCTCATCAGAAGTGTAACCTGCTGCATAGAAACATCCAATCAATGCCCCCATACTCGTTCCTATGACCATATCAGGCACGATTGAACGCTTTTCCAGCTCCTCAATAACTGCAATATGGGCAATTCCCTTTGCCCCTCCGCCGGAAAGCACAAGTGCAAGCGTCGGCTCCTTTGAGAAAGCTGCAGTTGAAATGGCGATGAGAAGAAAAAGAGATGTGATGAATTTTCTCAGCATAAAAGAGCCCCTATTATCTTCTTGTCTCCGTTTATGAAGCTCTGGGCATCCATTTCTTTCTTACCTGGCTTCTGGAGACGTGATATGTATATATAATAGTCCGGTGTACTGACTTTAAGACCTTTGCCTTTCACAAAAGCGACAACGGTTCCCGGTTTTTCCGTGCATTTCTCATCAAGCGAGAACACAGAACCATATACACCGGATATTATCAGAATCTCACCACCATACAGGCAGAAAGCCTTTGGCCATGGCCAGCATGCACGTATTCTTGCATGAATCTCCGCTGCAGGCCTCTCAAAATCCAGCCTTCCATCTTCTTTCTTTATGAAGTATGTGTAGCTTGCTTCTCCGCTCTGCTCTTTTTCCTCGTAATCATCGATGTGTGAAAACGTCGCAGAGGCAAGGGAGGAAGCGATGGATGATATCTTCTTCTCAAGGCTCTCGCTTGTTTCTGTCCCATCAAGAGCATAGTCTGTGTAGTTTATTATCTCTCCTTCATCCACAGCAGGTGCTATGTTCTGTATGCACACACGGCTTTCCTTCTTTCTTGAAAGGATTGTGGAGAAAAGCGGGGAGCATCCCCTGAATTCTGGAAGAGCTGACGGGTGTATGTTGTATTTTCTCTCAAAGAGCGCGAGGAATTTGGGTCCGAAGATCTTTCCATAGCTGAAAGAAACAAGAGTGTCGCATCCAAGAGGAGCAAGAGCTGAGCGTGCTTCTTTTTTAAGAGAGTCAAACTGATATACAGGAAGTGAAAGCTCAAGTGCTTTCACCTTAACAGGAGGAGCAATGAGCGCGCTTCCTCTTTTACCTCTCTCATCCGGACTTGTAAGCACAGCTGAGACCAATGAAAGCTCATTCAGTCTCTCAAGTGTCTCAACTGCTATAGCACTTGTTGCTGCGAAAAGTATCTTCATTCCTCACCTCAGCGTGATTTTCTGCTGTACTTTTTCTTTTTCTTATGAAACAGTGACACGACCTTGTCTTTTTCCTTCTCTTCAAGATGATCGATGAAAAGAACACCGTTAAGATGGTCATTCTCATGCTGGATCACCCTCGCAAGAAGCCCGTCAGCATCGAGAGTGAAGAACTTTCCACTCACATCCTGAGCCTGGACCTTCACACGCGCGGGACGCATCACGTCACGGTAGAATCCCGGAATTGAAAGGCATCCTTCCTCATATGGAACAAGCTCGACACTTGTTTCAATGATCTCCGGATTGATAAGAGCATAACGCTCACCTTTTTTTCTTGTATTGACAACAAATATCTTCTTGCTGATCCCTACCTGCGGGGCTGCAAGACCGACTCCTTCAGCCTCCTCAAGAGTCTCAAACATAGCATCAACAAGAATCTTCAGCGCATCATCAAATTCATCAACGCTCTCAGTCTGGCTTCTGAGAACCTCATCATCCATATCAAAAATATCAAGCATGTACATAATATAACATTAAAGGAGGAATGAAGAAAGGCTCTCAGGTTATGTCCACAGGATCAGTGTCTATCTCCAAATATGTGTTCCTCGCGGCTTTGTAGGAGGAAAAGAAGACTGAGAGGGTTTCCAGCATGCTCTTGAATGAACGGGACTCAGAACGCAGAAGAAGATGATAGCGGTAATATCCTTTCTTCTTCTCAATCAGAGCTTCTCCTGCAGAATACACATCAACGCCCTTTAAGTTCTCAAGGAGAGAAAAAAGCTCGCTTTCAAGGCGCTCTGCCTCCTTTTGCGCGCACTCTCTGATTCTGCTTCTCACTGTAAGGTTAACAAGGCGGGAAAACGGAGGAAATGAAACCATTCTACGCATTTCAAGCTCCTCGCTGTAGAATGCTTCCTGGTCATTCATCTCAACAGCCCTTATAGCAGGATTTGTTATCTGTGTTGTCTGGATAATCACATGCCCGTCATTTCTGTAACGCCCGACACGGCCCGCAACCTGCTGCAAAAGATCGAATGTCCTTTCATTTGCCCTGAAATCCGGAGAAAACAGCGATGTATCAGCATTTATGACGCCAACTAGGGTGACTAAGGGAAAATTCAGTCCTTTTGCAATCATCTGAGTTCCGAGAAGAATATCGATTTCTCCTCTCTCAAAGGCCTTAAGCGTATCCTTCACATAGCTTTTTCCCTTTACGCTGTCGCTGTCCAGCCTTTTTATCCTCTTTAGCGGAAACAGATTCATCAGTTCCTCTTCAATCCTCTCAGTGCCGCTTCCTGTACTGATTAAATCCATGCTGCCGCATGAAGGGCATGAATGGACAAGAGGAATGCTCTTGCCGCATGTATGACATAAAAGCCGCCCCTTATCCTTGTGGTATGTCATGTTGACAGAACAGTTAGGGCATTTTATGACTGAAGAGCATGTTGAACACATGATTGAATGAGAGTAGCCCCGTCTGTTGAGAAAGAGGATCACTCCCTTCTTGTCATCAAGCTCCTTCTTCATGGCATCATAAAGCACTTTGGAGATATTCCCCTTCTCGTTTCTCATATCCACAATCCTGATTGACGGGAAATGCCCTTCTCCGACCCGGTGCGGCATGTCAATGCGTCTGATCAGGCCTTTTCTCATCAGATGATAGGACTCAAAGCTTGGAGTTGCCGAGCCCATGACAAGAGGAATAGATGAGTATTCGCTTCTCATCTGAGCTATCTGCCGTGCATGATAACGCGGAGTATTCTGACTCTTATAAGTATTCTCATGCTCCTCATCAAGGATTATGAGGCCGAGATTTGAAAACGGAGAAAATACGGCACTCCTTGCTCCAATCAGTATGTCCGCATCCCCTTTTTTTATATCCATCAATGCCTTAAGGCGCTCAGATGGAGTGAGAGATGAATGTATTATTCTTACCCGGGAAGAAAAACGTTTTGAAACACTGTCCTTGATCTGCTCGCTCAGCGTTATCTCAGGAACAAGATAAAGAACCTGCTTTCCATTTCTTATCACATTCTCTGCAAGGCGCAGATACACCTCGCTCTTTCCGCTTCCGGTAACGCCGGCAAGATAAAAAAGCCTTTTGTTCTCCTTTATTCCATTCAATATGCTTTCTATGGCATTCTTCTGGTCTTCAGAAAGGTTTTCAATCCTCTCAAAATCACAGGAGTCTGAAAAGGAAGGTGTCTCATTTGCTTCCCTTTTAGCTCCAGGGACCATCAGAGACAGATTCACGCCTATATTTGACATATAGATGCTCTTCATGCGCTTTGCGATGTAAAGAGACTCCTCGTTTATGATCTGGCTCTTATCGATTATCCTGTCAATCATCCTGTATTCAATTGAAGGATCGGCGCTCTCTGATTCTTCTATGACAATGCCCGTCATCTTCCTGCTTCCAAAAGGGACAGAAACTCTCTTGAACAGGGCAGACTCATTTCCATCATATTTATATGTAAAAAGGCTTGTCAGTGCCGGGGTCGGAAGTGCCACAAGAAGGTATTTCAAGAAAGGCTCTCCTTTATCTTTTTCAAATCCTCAAAAACAGGACGGCGGAGCATCCTGTCCCCCATCAGCTCCTGTGGAGAATATGTTATAAAAGTCTTTCTTGAAAGAAAGCGGAAAGACCTGACAGATGCTCTCATGTTCTCAAAAGGAACATTCATATTTGTAAGAAAGCGTGCGCATTCAGAGCCCATTATCACAATAAGTGAAGGATCAAGGGCTTCTATTCTCTCCTTGAGAAAACCTTTGCACATTGAAGCATAACGGCCGTCAAAAGCAGCTACAGGGCAGTTTATGAGAGGAATCACGGCCCTGTTTGAACGGGAGAGAGAAAGCACGTTCATCTCTTTTTCAAAAAGAGCTTCACTTTGATCAGAGAAAACGGAATCCGGTGTCTCAAGCTTTGAGAGAATGAACACGACCTTCGCCTTCTGAGGATTGAAATAGGTATTCTCTCTCCTGTTCTGCCAGAGCGGGCATTTATGACAGTCTGAAATGCTTTCACTTTTTTCCTCTTTCCTTTCTTCTCCCTCAGGAAATTTCACGGCATATTCAGAAAAAGGAGTATTCTCCATCATCAGATCATCGCAAAATACAGCCTCAGCCTGATCAAGGAGTGTGTAAAAATATTCAAGCGCGTCTTTGTTTTCTCTTATCATAGATTCTCAAACCATTCATATTTTTGCCTGTCATAGCTTATGTTTGCAAGATAGAGAGCGCATGGAGATGCTGTCTTATATGCAAGAGATCTGTCCTTTTTCTCAAGCATGGAGGCAAAATCTGATTTATCAAGACCGAGGCGCTCTGCTTCTAGCATACTTCCTGTCATGCTTCTCACCTGGTTATATAAAAAGGCATTAGCCGCAACACGGTAGCGCAACACCGGAGATGAGAATGTATCAAAAATCACATCCCAGGAGGAAAGATATATATCCCTCATCTTTGACGTGCTCTTATCGCGCGATGAGGAGAATGTAGTGAAATCATGAGTCCCAAAGAGCACCGATGCATACTCATTGAGCCTCCTGATATCTGGCATGCGCTTGACAGGAAGCACTCTCTTCTCGTCAAAAGCAGTGACTGTGCCGATATCCTTCACAAGATACCAGTATTCCCTGCTCTGTGTGGAAAAACGTGCGTGAAAACCACCATCCTTCTCAACGCTTTCAGAACACCTTATCGAATGAGGAAGCATGGTGTTCAATATTATGTGGAATTTTGATGCCTCTATATTGGAAAATGTATCAAAATGGGCAACCTGCATCAGGGCATGCACCCCGCTGTCAGTTCTTCCAGAGCCGTATATGACAGTTTCTTCTTTTGTAACATGCCTGAGGACCCGCTCAATCTCTTCCTGAACGGTAATGCATCCATCCTGGCGCTGCCAGCCATGATAATAAGATCCGTCATAGGAAAGAGTCAGTGCTATCCTTCTTTCCCCCTCAGCAAGTGCTTTGAAGCTCTCCGGCCTCTTCCAGTCACTCCTTGCCATCTATCACCACCATGGCAACTGAATATTCCTTTTCGTGGGAAAGTGAAAGGAATACCCTCTCATTCTTGTCCAAGACATCAGAGAATGTGACTATATAAGGCATTCCATCCTCATTTTCCCTTATTTCAATCATATTTGCCTCAATTGTTCTAAAGCCCTTTCCAAGAGCTTTCACGAATGCTTCCTTTGCGGCAAATCGGGATGAGAAGAATGCAGAGGAATCACTTCTTCTTCCAGCTTCCTCAAGCTCTGCTTGTGTGAATATCTTCTTCAGCACTCCCTCTTCCAGATTGTCAAAACGGGAGTTTTTGGCTATATCAGTGCCTACTGCTTTAATCATCAGGCTCTCCGAAGAGGATCCTGACGCTTGAGGGATCAGAATATATTGCTATAGTGTTCTTCTTGTAAATGTCCTCTCTGTACTCAAGGATTACCGGAACACTTGTTATTCCAGCACTGTCCACTGCTGAGAAATCAGCCCTTGCCTTTATTCCAGCAGGGTCTACAAGATAAATCACATTCTCATTTCCGCTTATCACGACATCAACACTCTCCGGAACAAGGCTCTCAGCCTCAAAATCATCTGGAAGCGTGACAGAAAGAGGAATCGTTATGACTCTGTCCGTTATGTTCGTAAACTCTATGAGAAGCACAGCCAGTATGGCAAGGAGAAGAGAGAATACCTTAGCACCCCAGAATGAGAAGAATTTATTCTGCTTCATTCATCCCCTCCTTGTTTATGTCCGACGGAAGGACGTCGTGGTAGGCAAAGAGCTGCAGGAGCACTCTTTTGAGAGTGTCATTTGAAAGATCATAATAAATGTTCGCATTATAGGCCAGGCTTATTGCCCCGGTCTCCTCTGAGACGACAAGAACAATCGCATCCGAGTTCTCAGCAAGGCCCAGCGCGGCACGGTGACGGGTTCCGAAGCTTGCCTTTATTCCGCTCTGTTCAGAAAGCGGAAGATAGCATGCGGCATATGTGATCCTTCCACCCTCCACCACGGCAGCTCCGTCATGGAGAGGAGTGTCGTGATCGAAGATTGTCAGAAGCAGTGTGCTGGAAAGGTCCGCATTGATTCTGGTTCCTGAGTCCAGGACACTCTTTATGTCAATATGCCTTGGAAATACTATGAGCGCACCTCTTTTCTTCTCTACCAGGATATTGCATGCATTTAAAATTGAATCAATCTGGTCGGCAGTCGTCTGACTTCCGATTCTGAAAAAGCGGCCTCGCCTTATTATTGATGTGGAGAAAGCCCTTCTGAGTTCCTGATGATAAAACACCACAAGAAGTATGAGAAAAGGCAGGAAAGCCTTTTCTATTATCATGGTAAGGACATCAAAGTGCAAAAGAGAGAAGAGAAAATATGCTATGCCTAAAGAAAGGACTGCAAAGATTATCTGACGCGCTTTCGTATCGCTGACTATTATATACAGCCTGTAGAACACGAACGCGAGAATCAGAATCTCACATGTCAGTCTCAAATAATCAATCCAAGAAAGGCTTGTCAGTACCTCTATCATCCTTTTCCTCTTATAGCCATCCCAGCGTGCGGGATACTGCCTTCTTCCAGAATCCTACCCTGTTTTCCCTCTCTTTGTCATCCATCAGCGGAGAAAAGCTCTCCTTTACCCGCCAGTATTTCTCAAGCTCAGCCGTGCTTTTCCATACTCCGGCAGTCAGCCCGGCTGCAAATGCTGCTCCTAGTGCGGTAGTCTCAGTAATCTCCGGCTTGTCCACACGTAAGTTCAGGATATCGCTTTGGAACCTCATTAAAGGAGCGCTGTTTGTCATGCCTCCGTCCACTTTCAGGCTCTCAAGCTTTATTTTTGTGTCCTCTTCCATGCTGGAGAAGATGTCGTAGACTTGGAAAGCTGTGGCCTCAAGGACTGCGCGGCATATATGCTCACGTCTTGTATAGCCTGTAAGGCCGGCAATCACTCCACGGGCATCGCTTCTCCAGTACGGAGCAAAGAGTCCAGCAAAGGCCGGAACAATATACACTCCACCTGTATCGGCAACCTGCTCGGCAAGCATATCAAGTTCTTTTGCATCCTTTACAAGCTTCAGATTGTCCCGTGCCCACTGAACAAGGGAGCCGGCAACAGCAATCGAGCCTTCAAGGGCATAATACGGCTTCATTCCATCTATCTGATAGGCAACAGTAGTTAAAAGCCCGAGGGAGGAAAGATATCTTTCCGTTCCGGTATTGAGAAGCAAGAAGCATCCTGTGCCGTATGTGCACTTGCTCTGCCCCTTGTCAAAGCAGGCCTGGCCGAAAAGCGCCGCCTGCTGGTCTCCTAGAATTGCAGCAAGAGGAACAGATGCGGCAAAAGGTCCGTCTTCTCTTGTAAAGGCATATACCCTCCCGCTTGAAGGAACAATTTCCGGCAGATTCTCCTTTCTGATAGAAAAGAGAGCAAGCATGTCATCATCCCAGGAGAGAGTGTTTATGTTCATCAGCATATAGCGCGAGGCGTTTGTAACATCTGTGACACATACACCGGAAAGACAGTACATGATATATGCATCCATCGTGGCAAAGCACAGATCATCATCCTTTGCGGCCTCTTTTACCGAGTCAACATTATCAAGGAGCCATCTTATCTTGCTTGCCGCAAAATACGGAGAGTAAAGAAGGCCTGTCCTTTCCTTCAGCTCTTCCTCGCTCATCCTGCTTCTTGCCTCTTTTATTATCTCCTCGCCCCTCAGGTCCTGCCATACTATTGCATTATGAAGAATCTTTCCGCTCGAACGCAGGAAAGGAATAACAGTTTCCCTCTGGTTTGTAATGCCGACTGCATTTATATCCCGCCCTGAAAGTCCGGCCTTGTCAAGGGCAGAACGGATTACATAGTCAGTGTTTTTCCTTATCTCTTCCCCATTATGCTCGACCCAGCCCGGGCGCGGATAAATCTGTTTATGCTCAATCTGCTCAACAGAAACAATGCGTGCTTTTTCATTGAATATTATGAACCTGGTGCTTGTTGTCCCCTGGTCCAGGGCCCCAATATATCTCATGAGACTATTATAAACCAAAAAGACGGGAAATCAATTCTTATACTGGCTTTCATACAAATCTGAATAGAATCCCTTTTTCTCAAGAAGTTCCTTATGGCTTCCGCTCTCGATTATATTTCCATCCTTAAGCACAAGGACAAGGTCTGCATTCACGATTGTTGAAAGCCTGTGAGCCACGATGAAGGAAGTACGCCCCTCCTTGAGCCTGTCAAAGGAAGTCTGGATTATCTTCTCTGTTCTCGTGTCTATGCTGCTTGTCGCCTCATCAAGAATTAAAACCGGAGCATCAGAGAGCATCACACGCGTTATTGCGATCATCTGTCTCTCACCTTCAGAAAGGCTTGTATCCTCATTTGAGAGCATCGTGTCATAGGAAGAGGAGAGGCGGGAGATGAACGAGTCTGCCTGACTCTTTTTAGCGGCGCTGAACACCTCCTCATCGCTGTACTTCCTTCCCATCAGGATATTGTCCTTCACGCTTGCCTTGAGTATGAATGTGTCCTGAAGAACAAGCGCTATATTGTCTCTCAGGCTTTTTTTCGTAAATGATGATATATCCTTTCCATCTATGAGGATCCTTCCTTTATCGGGATCGTAGAATCTCATCAGAAGATTTATGATTGTCGTCTTTCCGCTGCCTGTCGGGCCTACTATTGCGACAGTGCTTCCCTTCTTGACATCTATGCTTATATCCTCTAGCAGCTTCCTGCTTTTGTCATATGAGAAAGAAAGATTGTCAAACCTTATTCCACTGCCAACTGTATCAAGATGCTCAACTCCATCATCTGTATCCTTCTTCTCGTCAATGAGCTCGAAAACACGTGCAAAGCAGACAAAGGCATTCTCAAGCTCGGTAATGACCTGCGAAATGTCATTGAACGGTTTTGTATACTGTGTGGCATAGCTCAAACATACAGAAAGAAGTCCGACTGTTATGTTTCCCCTGATTGCAAGCACCGCTCCAAGGAGTGCAACTATCGCATAAACGACATTGTTGACGAATCTTGTAGATGGATTGGTGATTGATGAGAAGAAAGTGGCTTTCATGCTTGCATCCGCATAGCGGTTGTTGATCTCTTCCATCTCTTTCTGGCTCACTTCTTCATGATTGTAGCTCTTTATCTCCTCAGCATTGTTGAGGCTCTGCTCGACATAGTCAGTCAGATTTCCTCTTTCCTCTGCCTGGCTCTGGAAAGTTCTGTGCGTTCTCTTTGCGATAAATGATGCGACAAAAAGTGAAAGAGGAGTAAGGACAACAACCGCAAGGGCAAGTGCCCAGTTGATGGAAAACAGGAGGACAAGAGTTCCTAAAACCGTGATTATTGCTGTAAAGAGCTGGGAAAATCCGAGAAGGAGCCCATCGCTTGCTATGTCTATGTCACTGGTAATCCTCGATACGAGGTCCCCTGTCTTATGCGTGTCGATAAATGATGAGGGAAGACGGACAAGGGAAAAGAATGCATCACGGCGGATGCTGCTGGTGACTTTATATGCAATCCTGTTATTCACTATCTGCATCAGATAGAGTGTTATGAAATAGACGGATGCAGATATAAGTATTTCCAGCGCAAGAGGAAAGATTGAGGCAAAGTCAACATCATTCTCTCCTATGATGTAGTCAACGGCAAGACCTGCAAGATAGGGCACCAAGAGCGCGCTTATCACAGAAAGGAGTGCAAAGATGAATGAGAGGGCTACAAGGAGTCTGCTCTTTTTAAGATATGCAGCTGTCTTTTTTATTGTCTTAAACATTCTCCTCCTCCTTTGTCTGTGAATTATATATCTCTCTGTAGAATGAAGAGGTTGAGAGAAGCTCCTCATGCGTTCCGGATGAAACAAGTACGCCGTTATCAAGGACAAGGATCATATCCGAGTCAGCAATGCTCTTTATTCTCTGGCTTATTATTATCTTCGTGGCATCAAGTGTGCTTAAATTCCTTCTCAGCTCAAGATCGGTTTTGTAATCAAGAGCAGAGAATGTATCATCAAGAATGATTATGTCAGCCTTCTTCATAAGAGCTCTTGCAAGAGACAGCCTCTGGCGCTGACCTCCTGAGAGGTTGCCTGCATTCCTCTCCAGAGGAGCATCAAGGCCCTTCTTCTCGACAAACTCCTCAGCACATGAGAGATGAAGGGCCTCGGAATAAGGCACGCTTCCGGATGCAAAGTCAAGATTGCTTTTAATGCTTCCTGAAAACAGCCTTGCTTTCTGTGCGGCAAAAGATATCCTGCTTCTAAGAAATTCCTGGCTGTACTCCTTTATATCCTTCCCAAAGAGCATGATGCTTCCGCTTCCTCTGTCATAGAGCCGGCAAATAAGGAGTGCAAGAGTGCTCTTTCCGCTTCCTGTTCCTCCGATTATGCCAACCCTCATGCCTTTCTTTATAGAAAAGCTTATATCCTTCAGAACATCATTCTTGCCGTTATATGAGAAACAGACATCTTTGAATGTGATTGCATCCTCGCCTGAAAATGATGAGAGTGTGCCGAAAGTCATCGTTGGAGAGACAGAAAAGACTTTTTCTATTCTGGATGCGGATGCCAGTGCTTTTGATATCGATATTATGAGATTTGCAAGCTTTATCAGCTCGACAAGAATCTGGCTCATGTAGTTTATCAGGGCAATTACCTGCCCCTGAGTGAGATTTCCCATATCTACATTGATTGCTCCGAAATAAATCAGCGCGATTATTGCAAGATTGATGACCAGGCTCGTAAGAGGGCTTGTAAGCGATGATACCCGGCTTGAGAAGAGCTGGAAGTTCTTCATCCCGGTGTTCTCTTCGTCGAACCTTCTCTTCTCATTCTCCTCAAGAGAAAAGGCCCTGATTACCCTGTTGCCGTCAATGTTCTCCTTTGTGACTGCTGTGACGCTGTCAAGCTTTTCCTGCACTAAGCGGAAACGCTTTATGGAGAGACGGAGAAGAAGCGCTATTATAAAGGAAAGAAGTGCTATTGATATAAAGAAAATCACAGATGCTGCCGGGGACACGATGAATGCCATGATGGCGGCACCGAATACGACAAATGGGGATCTCAGGAGCAGGCGGAGCGTTAAATTGAATCCGCTCTGGACCATGTTCATATCACCGTTCATCCTTGTAATCAGCGTGGATGATCCGAAATCCTCCATCTCCCTTTTCGAGAAAGAGAGGATGTGAGCAAAAAGGGCCGCTCTCAGATCACGGGCAAACAGGCTTGCACTGCGGGCAGAGAAATACTGGGCAGTTATCGAGAAAGCAAGGCCTGTCAAGGCAAGGAGAAGCAGCAGACCTGTCATCCTGAATGTGTAGCTCATATTGCCAAGTGCAATACCTTTATCTATTATTGATGCCACTACAAGAGGCACAAGGAGCTCGAAAACCGCTTCAAGAAGCTTGAAGAACGGAGCTGCTATGCATTCTTTCTTATATGGACGTATGAAAGAGAATACCTTTTTCTGCATAAGACTATCCTACCCTTTTCTCTAAATGGCAGAAAGATGTTTTCTGACACAAGGAACATGAAACTTCACAGTATCTATACATTTTGAAAATGAAAGCCACATCTAAGTCTCTTATTCTTAGCTTGTACAAACAAAAAGAGCAAAAATTTTTCTTCCTCAATACCCCTCCTTGGCTACCTTGAAAAAAGGTAGCCATTCTTTTTCAGAACGGAAGTGTCTTATATTCTCCTGACTGACTTTTTTCCTTTAAGAGAGATGCAGAAGAAAGTATTGCCTTCTCTGCCAGAGGAAGAGATAAAAGGATTGCATCCTTTGCTTTCGCAATATCCAGAAGAGTGACCTCCTCCATTGCTTTCCTATTCTTTTTCCTGTAGCTGTCAGTAATCCCGTACAGTCTTCTCGACAGATAAATCTGCGCTTTCTGTGCAGGAGAAAGAGGCTTCAGATCCCTGCTCCTTGCTTGGATCTTCGCACTCTCTAGCTCAGATGACGAAATGTCAAGTGCCTTTGTGGCCTCGATAAAATCAGAAAAGCTCTCATCTATTCTCGGGTCGCGGTATGAATAGTAGACAACGGCATTTTCAGCTATGTCCATGAATGCACCCGCGCCATAGGCTCCCCCCTTTGCCCTTATATATGCCCAGAGAGTCGTTGAAGAGAGCACTGAAAGAAAGAACCTTGCCGCATTCTTTTGTCTGAGCGAGTCAAAATGAGGAGAGAAGGCAGAACTCAGAAAAGCAACTGGGGACGGTATCAAATAGGTCTCATTGGAAGAATAAGGCTTAAAGCCATCCTTGTTCTTTCTTTCCCTCCCAGATGAAGAAAAATGCGAGAGGAAGGATGATGCGGCACTGAGGCATATTTCTTCATCTTCCCTTTCGCAGCATACCTGAAGGTGGAAGCGCTCTCTGTTATTGATTAGGCTTCTTACGGCTCTTATCCCGTCAGAAAGTTCAGAGTAGTTTTCAATATCGCTTATATCCTTCCAGAATGTTATCCCGCTGATGATCTCTGCATTATGAAGGGATGCAGATAGATGGCTCTCAGCAAGGCTCATTGCATAAGTGTGGGCATTCTGTATCACACCGGAGAGAAAGTCTGTCTTTATATCCGTAACGGCATTTCTCACCTCATTCTCCTTTATGTTTCCTTCAAGGAGAAGCCTGCTTATGAAAGCCGTACCTTCTTCTACTGTGTTTGCCAGGAATTTTGCACGAAGCATGAAATAGCATTTGTCTTCCTTTTTCTCAATATCAGATGCACTGTCGACATAAGGGGCAAACGATCCGGTTAAAAACCTTATCTTCGTACTCACTTCCTCAAGTGACATTTCAGGAAGGGAGCACATGGTGAGAAGCCTTGAATAGATGTTCAGATACTGCTTCTGTCTGTCAGAAAAGTCAGAGATATCGACAGCAAGGTCAAAATAGATCACACCTGCAGTATGAAGAGTTATCAGAGTCAGGCTGTCCTTTTCCTTTCCAGGATTCTTCTCAAATTCCTTTTCTTTCACATCGGAAGAAGAAAGAGTGGGAAATGAAGAGAGAGCCTCCTCATCATCTTCTTCCCTTTTATAGGCCTCAAGTAGCTCTTCATCCTCTTTGCAGTAAAGCGCACTCTCTTCTTCAAGTGAAAGTGCAAGCTTTCTTTCCAGCTCCGCCTCTTCTTCCTTTGACATCTTTACAACAGAGAGGACCCTTGTGCTGTTATTGAGAATCTCATTTCTGATAAACTCATTGAAAAGGAGCGGATTTTTCCTGTACTCGGCCCTTATTTTCTCAAAATCATCAAACGGCTCTGTATAGTCAAAAACATTTTTGTTATACGCAAATGCCCTGTCAATCTTGAAAAGAGCTCTCATTCCATCAGGAATTCCTCCAGGAATCTCCTTTAAGGAGAACTCGTAGCGGCGAAGCGCAGCTTCCACCTGCATCTCGCCAAGGGGAGTGCTTGCAATCTCTTCCAGGGCTGAGAGTATAAAAGCCTCAGCTTTGATCTCATCTTCCTCTCTTGCCCCTGAAAATCCGCAGGAGAATGTATAGTGCGAAAAATCGCTGCTCATACCGCTTTCAGAAGAAAGGTCCTCGCCTATGCCGCTTTCCTTTATTCTCATGTAAAGAGGACAGCCAGGAGAGCCCAGGAGGATATCCACAAGAATCGAGAGCATCATTCCATACACAGCGTCTGAAGAAGGAGCAAGGCGCCATGAGAGAAGTATGCTGCACTTCTCTTCATCTGATCCTTCTGCAAGCATTGAAGAGGAGTGCACCTTCCTGGGCGCATCAAATGCCGGAAGATTTACATATCTCTCAATTTCATCGCCAGAGCTTGCATCTGCCAAATAACTTTCAAGGCGGCAGAGAATCTCATCCGTCTCAAAATCTCCCCACAAGAAAAGATGCATGTTTGACGGACTGTAATATTTCTCATACGTCTTTTTGTACTCTTCCCATTTGAGGTGCGTGATTGCTACCGGCTCTCCTCCGCTTTCATAGCTGTAGGCAGTATCTGGAAAAAGGGAGCGCTGGCTTGAAGTGCTTATCACGCTCTCATGCTGGGTAGCAGATCCAAGCATCTCAGAATATACAACTCCCTCAAAATGGAATTCACCGTTTTTTTCCGCCACATGGCATGCCTCGCTCATGAAGGCTTCTTTTCTCAGCAGAGGATCAAAGACAGCATCTGTATATACATCAAAGAAATTGAGAAAGTCTTTCTTCACAGGACTGGAAGCAAGATAATATGTCCTGTCAACGCCTGTCATAGCGTTTGCAAACGTGCTGCATCCGCTTTTGAGCAGTTCGGTAAACGGATCCTTAAGTCGATATTTCCTGCTCCCGGATAAAACAGTATGCTCGATTATGTGGAATACCCCGCTGTCATCAAAGGGAGGCGTGTACACAACATATGAGAAAAAGGCCTCCGGATCCTTGTTCTTTACATGAAAGACCTCAAAGCCGCTTTTCTCATGTCTGTATAAAAAACACTCGCCATCAAAGCTCCGGCTCTTCTTTGAGCCGCAAAGCGTAAAATCATGTTTCCTGTCCATAAATAATCCTAATCAGAATTCAGTAAGGAAAGCCGATGCGGTGAGCCTTCCTGCATAGCTGAATGCCTCGTCCGATGCGTCTTTATATTCCTCTGAATATCCGCACGAGAATACTGAGTAATCGCTGTATACTGTTTCCTGAGTCTTTGTATCAAACACATCTATATGTGCATCAACACGCACTGCGGTACTTCTTTCTGTTACTGTGTCATCAGTTATTCCTGCCCTTATTATGAGCACATACGGCTTTGCATCCCCGTTTGAAAGATAAGAATGAAGCACATCAGAAAGGCTCTCCCCTTCCCCTTTTACTGCAGAAAAAGGAATCATGAGATCTGAAAAGAATGAATTGAATCCATCAAGGAACAGCTCATCCTCATTCTCCTCGCCTTTCTCATCATAAGTGACGATTACTGCATCGAGCATCAAAGAGAAATCGAAACGCTCATCGTAGGTGTAGCTCACGCTCTTTTCCTCTATGATCCTCATTATGCTCTCATAATATGCTGTATTCAGGCTCTCAAGCTTCTTCAGCTTCTCCTCATCAAAATTGAAAGATACATCCACTGCACCTTTTCTGATGTAATAGCTGTTCGTGAAAACCGCATCATATCTGCCCTTGCTGTCAGTCAGGCCGTCAATATAATCACTCTTCATCTCTGAATCGCTCTCGACCATTTTAAAAGTGAAGATCAAAGGGGCATTTTCAACAGGAGGATGGAAAAGCCCTCTGTTTCTTTTCACGCTTGCATTGCTGTTTATACTGCCGGAATCTGAACTGACCTTTAAATTCATGCCCTCAAGGTAATATGAGACATAATCGCTGTAAATTACAGTGCTTCTGACACTCTCATCCCTGACAGGTCCCTCCAGAGAGAGAATAAGCGCGTCAAGAGAAAGAGAAAAAGCATCAGCATCAAAGCCATCGCGGTATCTTTCTCTTGATGAGGCCAAAAGCGTTTTTATCTCTTCTTCTCTTTCCTGGCTCTCTGCAGCCTCAATTGTCCTCATCTGGTCAAAGAGATCCGCATCGACAGAAAATCCGAGATAGAACGTATATTCATCCCCGGAGCGGAAACTGTATGTGTTTTCCACCCTTCCCTCAAGCTCTGCGATGCTTCCGCCTGTGAGCATCTGACGGTAATACCTTGTATATGCATCCCAGCCAAGGTCCCTGCTCATCTCATCGAGGGAAGATCTGTATGCACCCTGACGAGCTTCATCCTCACTTGAAGCAGTGGCAGAAGAGATGAAAAGGATGCGGCCTGACGGGCTATGCGGATTTGTAATCCAGAGGGGAAGATTGAGACGGGAAAGGTCAAAAGAAGAGCATGATGTGAAAATCAATAGTGCTGAGAGTAAAAGAAAGACAATTTTCTTCATAGCAGTACTCCTGCTGATATGCTCATCGTATTTCCCCTTAATGTTGAATATCTGTAGGCTATATTATAATACAGATTCACGCTGATATAGTGCTCATAGCCTGCTACAATTTCAGCTTCAAGCGAAAACGATGGCGAAAAAGAAAAAAGCATTGCAGCATCTGCAAAGACTGCCCCGCTTCTGATCATGGAGAAATCTGAAGAAAGGAGCGATGAAAGATTCCACCTCGCCTTGAGAGACAGAAGCGGCGAATATATGCTCCTTCCACGCACATTTGTGTATTCAAAGCCTAAAGAAGGATATATGTTCTTGAAAAGACTCATGAAATAAAAGCGGATACCCGCAGAAGGCATAAAGGAATCAAGAGGGGTCGAAAAAGAGATCTCGGCTGAAAAAACAGGTCCGCTTTGAACTCTGTAGCCTGCCTTTGCACTCTTTCCTGAAAAATGCTCAAGCATGTTCACTCCATCTTCTTTCTCGCTGACCATCAGAACGCTCTTTCTCTTCCCCTCATCATCCAGCGCATATAAAAGCTTTCCTTCACTGTAGTCTGTCTCAGATGCGATGAAGCGCCCGTCCTCATAGAAAATCACAGGGCCATCGGAAAAGAGGGCCTTCTCAAGCCGGAGTGAGTTCTCTATGCTCTTCTTTATCTCTTCTTCCCCGCTTGCGCTGATGTTCCTCTCCTTGCCGTCCACCGTATATGAGATGAAGATGAATCCATCACTTTCTCTGTAATCCGTGATAACTAAATCCGCATCCCGTCTTCCATCCATCTGGGAATAAAATACAGAGAGTATTTCATCCGGGACCGTGCCGGGAGCAGAAACAGATGAGAAGGCTGACAGATTAACCAGCACAAGAAGAGACAGAAGTATTGCTATCTTTCTCAAGCTTCCACCTGTATTTTCATTATCTCAAGAACAAGGAGGGCCGAACGGTGCATTGCATCAAGACTCACCCACTCTTTCAGAGAATGAAGATTATGTCCGCCTGTGAAGATATTGGGACAGCTTATGCCGAGCCTCTCAGCCATTCTTGCTCCATCAGTTCCTCCGCGGATTATTGTCTTCCTGATATCGACACCTATATTCTTTCCCCCGTTAACTATCGCATCAATGGCAGATGAATCCCTGCGGTTTATCTCCCCCATGTTGTGATATGAGACATGGCTTGTTATCTCAAGTGAGCCGCGGTATATGTCGGCAATTGCTTTTGCAAGATTCTCAACTGAGGCAATCCTGTGCTCGAACTCAGCTTTATCAAAATCCCTGATGAACACATCAAGACGAGCCTCTGTCTGGGTTCCGGAAAGCGAAAGCGGGCAGTAATAGCCGTAGCGCTCATCCGTTGCTTCCGGGCTCTCTGCCTGGGGAAGAGCTGATGCGATATGAGAAAGAATTGTGACCGCATTTACAAGCTTTCCGCGCGCCGACCCAAGGTGAATGCTGTTTCCTTTTGCATTTATCGTGATGCTTGCAGCGTTGAAGCATTCATCTTCTATATATGGCTCCTCTGCCCCGTCTATTGTGTAACAGACTTTGGCAGAGACCCTCTCATACGGGAAATTGTCCATTCCTGCACCGGTTTCTTCATCGCATGTAAAATAAACCTCAATATCCGGATGAGGAAAGTCGGGATTTTCCTTTATGTATTCAAGGACGCTCATTATTATCGCAACCCCTGCCTTGTCATCAGAGCCCAGCAGTGTGCTGCCGTCACTTGTTATGATGCATCCTCCTTCATATTTTTTCAAATCAGGATTCTCTTCGACAGAAATCACAACCCCAGAAGAAAGAGTTATGTCCTTTCCGTCATAGCACTCTATTACATTTGCTTTAACTCCGTTGCCCATCACGTCATCGGCAGTGTCCACGTGAGCCATGAAAGCAATCCTTCTGCCTTTTCTGTTGCCCTTGAGCACGCCTGAAAGGACCCATGTATCATCAAGCATTGTCTCCAGGCCAAGAGCCTTGAGCTCTTTCTCAAGCTGGAGTATAAGATCCTTCTGACCCTCTGTTGTAGGGATTTTCTTTCCCGCATTCTCGGGATTGCTCATAGTGTCGAATTCTGTATAACTGATAAAACGTCTGACAAGTGACTTTTTGATATCCATATATCACCTCTTGAAACATTATGCCACTTGTCAGCCTTTAGGGAAAGTTCTACCCGCTTATTTTCTTCAGTATTGAGAAATCCTGCCATACCTGGTAAACAGTGAAGACTCCGAGAATTACTGCGGCAATCACAGGAGAATAGCCGAATGCTGCAGAAGTTGTCAGCACGGCACTGGCGATTCCCCAGGACGCAGCCGGCTCCTTTGTTATCTCAGTGATCCACTCTTCAAATGTCTGCTGCGGGATCGTGCTGTTCTTGTCAAAGAACTGGCAGAGTGAGTAGATTGCAGAGGCAAGAACACCGGCGGCAATTGCCGCGGCACATGCTGCTGTTACCTTCCCCCACACTACAAGGTTCGGCACGAATGCATACACAATTGCGGCAGTAAGCAGGACAGCTGCCTTTATGACCATCTTGCGTACTATATCGTTGTATTCCTTTCTCTGCTGGGTATTCATCACACGGCTCAGTGCGCTGCCGCTTTCCTCTAGATTGCGCTCAAGGTCATCAATTTCAGCTCTTGCCTTCTCTATCTCAGCCTTTGCCTCCGGGCTGCTCACCATGCTCTCTGCCTTATTGAACACTTCGTCCACATTGCTATACTCATCAGTGTAGAGAGCAAACTCCAGATATTCTCTTCCTCCCTCCTCGCTCAATGTCCTGCTTGCCACCTGGCGGGCATCAAAATCCTCTTCAAGGATTCTCTCAAGATCTTCAGGAAGGCTCTCATCCTCCCTCAAGGCCTTCTTCACTTCATCAAGATGCATGTCAATCAGCTTTGCTGCCCTCTCGGCAAGAAGCCTGTCTGAAAGACTTTCCGGCCCCGACAGTCCCATGGTGCATGAATAAAGCAGCGATGCGATGAGGATTATCGCGATGACCTTCACTCTCTGTGTTTTTGCGAAAAATTCCATAGCTCCTCCTTTTTCAGAGTTTCACTCCTACAAGAAGAGATGCGTAGATATCCATATAGGACAGAAAATATTTTTTCAGTATGTCAAGGCTCTCGCTCACAAGCATCGCAGGATCTGTGATATATATTCTCGGCTCGAAATAGAAATAAGAGAATGAGAATGTCCATCCAGCGGTTATCGATGAGAAGAACACATTGCGCTCAGGAGGACTGAAATGTCCGAAGAACCTTCCATAGCGGATGGCATCAACACCTATGAAGAACCCAAGGCTGTCAAAAGGGTAATAATCAAGGCGGAAGGAGGTATCAAGAAGCGCGATATCACTCTCAAGATCAAAATTATAGGAAATGGAGAAAGCATAGCGCATGCTCCCGCTTCTGATTGAGAACTCAAGAGGAACCCTCTTGCCGCTTAAGAAGAATGAATCTGTTGCCACTGCATCAGCTGCTATGTAATAGCTGACTGCAGATACGGATAAAAGTGGAAGAAGTAAAAGCAGCAAAACCATGATAATCTTCAGTTTTGCCATGCTTTTGATGATAGCACAGAAATTAATCCCGTCAAGGGAAAAAACTACCAGCCCAGAGCCTTCTTTATGTTCTCCTCTTCATCCTTTATTTTCTTTGATGTGAACTTGATTGTTTTATCATCATCCTTCAGAAAGAACTCGATCCCCATATGATAATCATCGACCTTCTTTATCGAGTATGAGTCAATATCATCCTTCCTGATGCTCAAAACTGCTCTGATGTTTCCCAAATCCGATTGACGGATAAAAAACTCAATATTCTCCTCATCAATTGAGAGCACTCCTGCCTTAAGCTCGGTCTTGCTACTTATATATCCGCATTTATAAAGAAACAGGCTGTCCTTCTTCCTCTTTCTCACCATGGATTTTGAGATATATGCCGTAGTTATGTAGTAAATGGCCGCAAGAAGCACAAGAGAGAGAATCAGAAGAAGATTTATCCTTCTGTATTCAAGGGATGAATAAACTATCCAGGCCATGTCAATGAGTATGAGAGCTATCGAAAACTTATGAATCATCAGGTGTATTCTGCTTTTTTTTCTGACCATTTTCAAGGCATCAATTTCTCTCATTACAGGAATAACAGAGGAGGAATGAATGAAAAAAATCTTATGCATTCTTTTATCATTATCGGTACTTCTCCTTTTTTCCTGTAACCAGGAAGGAGAAAAGACAGCCACGATGAGGATAATTCTTGAGGATGTGAAGACCAGCCGTCTCATAGCACCTGAAAATTATCCTCTTGAAATCGACACCTATTACATAACGGGTCAGGGTCCTGACGGAAAGCGCTTTGACATCCATACAGGAAAGACAAGCGCGACGATTGAGAATGTCGTGATCGGAGAATGGACTATCAAGGTCCAGGGCCTGAATGAGTATGACAATGTGATAGTCGAGGGAAGCAAGAGCTTTACTTTAAGCAACAGCAACAATTCTGTCACCATCACGCTTGACACGCTATATGGTGAAGGAGATCTGAGTGTCAAGCTCAAATGGAAGGACTCAACTGTCGAGAATCCAAGGCTTGAGGTCAACCTCACAAGGCAGAGTGGAGAAAAAGAGACACTGAATGCAGAGATTTCAGGGAACACAGCATCCATATATAAGGAAAATCTTGCAAGCGGATCATACATTTTCCAGGCCCAGCTCTTTGATTCAGATACTCTGATTTCAGGACTGACTGAAGCAGTCAGGATAGTTGACAGCCAGATAAGTTCTGCTGAGCTCGATTTCGTGCAGACAGATTTCATACTCACACCGGGATCAATCAGCCTGATTGACAAGTCAGGCATTCCTGTAAGATGCAATATCAGCGGCATTGACGGTGATCTGAAGGCCGGGCCTCACACAGTCACACTTGTTCCTGAGCGCGATGCGGATCTGGAGGATCTTACAGTAAACTGGTATATCGATGGCAACCTTGCAGGAAGCGGAAGAGAATGCGAACTTACATTTGACACAGGAGTGCACCGTCTTGATGCTGTTGCATACACATCCAAACTGGGCTCATATGGCTCGACAGGACTCAGTGTCACAGTCCTGGATGACACTGATTTCGGAATTCCTGGAAATGCAAGAGTAATTGACAGCACAGCAGGACTCGATATAGGGCGGAACAATTATTTTTCCTTCCTTCCGGACGGAAGGCTGATGGCATTCAGCAGCGATGGAAATACTGCTCAGGTATTCAAGGTCTCTGCAAGCGAATTCACTCTTGAAAAAGAATATACAGGACTTGAGTTCCAGAAAGGATATGTCGCATCTGCACTTGCAGTGGAAGATGATGAATCAGGAATGTTCAATATGCTTATATGCACTGATGATGACATAAACACATATCACTACTACATGAATCCAGAGACCCTTGAGCTCAATTATGTTAACTCATCCGGAGATACCTACTCATCAGATATGTGGTTTGGAAACTGCAAAATAACTAAGGTCCTGCCGGATATTGCATATGACACGGTTTATGATGAGTTCCTGTTTGTCGGAATAGATAATCCTCTTACAGAGGAGGATTATGAACGCCCTGCGATGTCTGGAAAAGTAGGAGCTATGATTGGAAGAAGGCCTGTTGACGGTATAAATGCACACGAAGACTTTGCACTTCTTGATGCATATCCGGTACGCGATTTTGACAAGGATGCCACATTTGACAACCGTCCATCCTCCCCTCTTCTTGACACTGCGGCATTCGCAATCAGCCCAAACAGCGAGCAGTATGCGATAATAGACAGGAGCCAGGGAAGATTTGTCACATTGAACGAGATGACATTCGATCACACAGATTATTACGGAAACTTCCGCTATCATGGAGATTCATTTGCAGATCCGGATAAATATATCGGCGCAAATGACATGATATACAAGACAAATGATATTGCGGTGATTGCCGGAAGGGGCTTCATAGCAACCGTTAAGACATATAAGGACAAGGGATCCACTGATGCTTTCTATAAGGAAGTGAGCGGTGCAGATTTCTCAAGTCTTGCAATGAACCCGGTTACAAAGCACATATACGCTCTTGATGAAAGCGATGATGCACTTTATGTCTACACCGTATCTTCTAACGGGGACATCCAGGAAAGTGCTGTTATTGACACAGTCTCAAGCTATAGTGACATGGAGGTATCTCCAGATGGAAAGAGCCTTATTCTCTATAATTCCACAGGAGCTTCTGTCAAGATGATGCTTATAAATGTTAATTGATTGCAAGGGCAGGAAATCCTGCCCTTTCTTCAAAACAGAGAAGCTGCCTGATAAAACAAGGTTCATAAATTGATTAATACTAAAAAGTTTAGTGCTATAAACGTGAAGTATGCTGTGATGATACCTAAGCGATTTGACACTCTTATATTGCAAATGCCCAAGAATGCCCAGATTGTTTTAAAAAATCTGATTAAGGATATTTCAGAGAATGGACCTGTACAGCCAAAGTATCACACTACAGCAGGATTGGAAAAATCACTTATCATTGCCACCTTGCATACAGATGGGTAGCATGCTGGTGCTGCGAAGATGGGAAATTTATTGTGGAGGTTGATTATGTTGGTAGCCGTAAGAAAGCCCCCTATTGAATTTAATGTTACAGGAAATATTCCAGAAAGCCTCCTTTCTGGACTTATTAAGGAATACGGACCTGATAACGTAAGAGTTGAAAACACAGATTGCGTCAATGCAATGGAAATGGAATGGTTTAAGGAACTTGAAATGGAGGACACTCCGGCAAAAAACATGAGGTTCTACAGGAAGCTTTCAGGCATGACACAGGCTGTACTTGCAGAAAGAATCGGGGCTTCAAAGCAGTTTGTTTCTGATATGGAAAACGGGCGGAAATCCATAAGCAAGGCAACTGCAAAGAAACTTGCTAAAATTTTCGATGTTTCTGTTTCAAGATTCATCTGAAAACCCCTCACGCTCAGATTATGTGAGGGGCAATCGTCTTACTCAAAACAGAGAAGCTACCTGATAGAAAACAAGGGAGACAAGATATGCAAGAGCAAGCTGAGCAAAGACTACGAAAAGCATCCATTTTGCTCCAAGCTCCCTCTTTACAGCAGTGACTGCTGCCACACATGGGGTATAAAGCAGGCAGAAAAGAAGGAAAGAGAAAGCCTCGGTTGCTCCCATCTCCATTTTAAGCGCTTCAACAGATCCGTAAAGTATGCTGAGCGTGGATACGACACTCTCTTTTGCCATGAATCCGGAAACAAGGCTTGTGACTGTCTTCCATGAAGCAAAGCCAAGTGGGATGAAAAGCGGAGCGATTGCTCCTGCGATTATAGACAGTATGCTTTTTTCGCTTCCCGGGGCGAAATTGAGGGTGAAATCGAAACTCTGGAGAGCCCATATTATTATTGTGGCGACAAAAATGACAGTAAATGCACGCTCAATGAAATCCTTGCTCTTCTCCCATAGCAGTCTTGCGACATTCTTTGCACCCGGCATTCTGTAGTTCGGAAGTTCCATGACGAAAGGAACGGCTTCTCCCTTGAACAGCACCTTCTTGAAAAGGAGGGCAACAAGTATCCCCATCACTATTCCAATAAGATAGAGTGCTATCATGACAAGAGCATGTGCGCGGGTAAAGAAGGCTGCTGTGAAGAATGCATAAATCGGCAGCTTTGCAGAGCAGCTCATGAACGGCGTCAAGAGTATTGTCATCTTTCTGTCTCTTTCAGAGGGGAGAGTACGGGATGCCATGACTGCTGGAACAGAGCATCCGAAACCTATTAAAAGAGGCACTATGCTACGCCCAGAAAGTCCAAGCTTTCTAAGCAGTTTGTCCATGACAAAAGCAATACGGGCCATATATCCGCTGTCCTCAAGAAGTGAAAGGAAGAAGAAAAGAGTCACGATTATTGGAAGGAATGATAGCACGCTGCCTACCCCGTTGAATATTCCGTCAATGATCAGACTATAAAACACCTCATTGATTTCAAGAGAAAGCAAAAGGGATGAAACGCTGTCAGTTGCAAGTCCTATCAGATAATCGAGGGCTGAAGAAAGGGCGGCTCCCACGACATTGAATGTGAGGAAGAACACAAGTCCCATTATGATGATGAATGCAGGAATTGCAGTGAATTTTCCTGTAAGAATCCTGTCAGCCATCTGACTTCTGATTCTCTCCTTTGACACAGCTGGTTTCTTCACAGTAAGACGGGAAACCCTGTTTATGAAAGAAAATCTCATGTCCGCAATAGCGGCAGAGCGGTCAAGCCCTCTTTCCCTCTCCATCTGCATCACTATGTGCGAAAGCATCTCCTTCTCATTCTCATCAAGATCCAGGGCCTCAAGGATAATCTCATCACCTTCGACAAGTTTTGAGGATGCAAAACGGAGAGGAATCCCTGCTCGCTCCGCATGATCCTCGATAAGATGCATCACCGAGTGAAGGCATCTGTGTACCGTTCCGTTATACTCCAGCGGTGAGCATATATCCTGCCTCAACGGCTTTTCCTGATAGCGGGCAACATGCATCAGGTGCTCTACAAGCTCCCTTATCCCCTCTTTCTTTGAGGCAGAAATCGGGACAACAGGAACCCCCAGAAGCTCCTCAAGCAGGTTGATGTTTATCGTTCCTCCGTTTGTACGCACCTCATCCATCATATTCAGTGCAACTACCATGGGTTTATCAAGCTCGATAAGCTGCATGGTAAGATACAGGTTTCTTTCTATATTTGTCGCATCGACTATGTTTATAATTCCGTTCACATCCTCTTCAAGAACAAAGTTCCTGGTGACAATCTCTTCCTGTGTGTACGGGCTCATAGAGTATATGCCGGGCAGATCAGTAACTGTAGCAGATGTGCCCTTTATGACACCATCCTTTCTGTCAACGGTGACTCCGGGAAAGTTTCCCACATGCTGGTTTGCTCCTGTGAGCTGATTGAAAAGCGTTGTCTTTCCGCAGTTCTGATTCCCGACAAGCGCAAAGGAGAGTCTGACATCATCAGCAAGAGGATGCTCATTCTTCTTGTCGTGGAATTTGCCTTCCTCTCCAAGTCCCGGATGAAGATGCCTCTCAAATTCCTCAGCATTTAGCTCCAGATCTTCTTCCTCTTTCTCTTCGGCCTTTTCTATCTCAATTTTTGCGGCATCATTGATTCTCAACGTGAGCTCATAGCCGCTTATCCTTATTTCAACAGGATCCCCCATTGGCGCATATTTTTCAACTCTTATATATGCCCCGGGAATAAGACCCATATCCAGAAAATGCTGACGAATCTCACCCTCTCCACCCACAGAGATGATCTTCGCGCTTTCTCCGGCCTTCAGATCCTTTATGCTTAACATTTATTTCTCCTTGGCTGAAAGAATAAACAAGTGCGCTATTTTTTTCAATAAAAAAGCCCCTCCCTCCAGCCTTGTCTGGAGAAGAGGGGACTCCGTTTGCAGGAATATCGGTTACCTTATGTCCTTATAGACATTCTTTTTTGAAAATTCCGTATGAAGAAGTTCATGAGACTTATGTGAAAGAGGAGCACCAAGATAATCCTTGTATATCCTCTTGATTGACGGATTCTCATGAGAGCGGCGGAGAGTGCATTTCTCATCATCTGAATAAAGTCCCTCTGTCCTCTGCTTTCTGACCTCGTCATCTGTTCCAATCGGCTGTCCGCCGCCGGCGATACAGCCTCCGCGGCATGCCATAATCTCTATGAACTCATACGGTGCCTGCTTTCCTTCCTTCTTTGCTTCTCTCACCTCTTCAAGGATTTCCTTGGCATTTGCCATTCCATGGATGACAGCAACACGGACAGGAGTGCCGTCAAAGTCAACAGTACCCTTCTTGACTTCCTCAAGACCGCGCACTGCATCAACTTCAACTTTATCAAGCTCCTTGTCAGTAACAAGCTTATATGCAGTCCTGACTGCAGCTTCCATGACGCCTCCTGTGACTCCGAAGATTGTTCCAGCTCCAGTGTATTCTCCAATCGGAGAATCTGCCTCACTCTCTTCAAGATTCTTGAAATCAATACCGTACTGGCTGATGATTCTTGCAAGTTCCCTTGTAGTGAGCACAACATCAACATCCTTTCCTGTAGCGCTTATTGGTCTTCTTATCTCATCCTTCTTGGCAGTACATGGCATGATTGCGACAGAGAAGATCTTCTCAGGATCGATTCCGGCTTTCTCAGCCCAGTATGTCTTTGTGATTGCGCCCTGCATCATCATCGGGCTCTTTGCGCTTGATAGGTTGTCAAGAAGATCCGGATAATACTCTTCGATGTAGTTTATCCATCCAGGACAGCATGATGTGAACTGAGGAAGCACTCCCTTGTTCTTGATTCTGTCGACCAGCTCGCTGCCCTCTTCCATGATTGTGAGGTCTGCACCGAAGTTTGTATCAAACACATAATCAAAGCCAAGGCGCCTGAGTGCTGTGTAAATCTTTCCTGTTGTGATCTCTCCCGGCTCAAGACCGAACTCCTCGCCAAGAGCGACCCTTACAGCAGGAGCCATCTGCACTGCAGTGATCTTGTCAGGATTGTGTATTGCCTTCATGACAGGAGAAACCTCATCAACTTCATAGATAGCTCCGACTGGGCAATGTGTTATGCACTGTCCGCACTTTATGCATGGGCTCTCGTTAAGCGGGAGAGAAGCTGCAGGGCTCATTGATGTGCCATCACCGCGGCCAATGAACTCGAGAGCATATACTCCCTGAAGCTGCTGGCATACCTGAACACAGCGTCCGCACTTTATGCACTTATATGGATCAAGGACTATGACTCCTGTAGAATCATCGATTACCCTTTCCTTGATTCTCGGTGTGAACGGCTGCTCACGGATTCCATATTCAATTGCAAGCTTCTGCAGCTCGCACTTATTGTTTCTCACACATGTCAGGCAGCTTGTAGGATGTGTTGACATGGTAAGCTCTATGATTGTCTTTCTGACTTCATAAAGCTCATCATCATGTGTGATGATTCTCATGCCCTCGGCGCATGGAGTTGCACATGCGCGGAGAATCTTTGCAGATCCTTCCTGCTTGCACACGCATAGTCCGCATGATCCGAATGGCTTCAAATCCGGATGATAGCAGAGTGTCGGGATTCTGACTCCTGCCTTCTTTGCTGCTTCAAGCACGCTTGTTCCTGCTTCAACTTCTACAGGAATTCCGTTTATTGTCAAATGAATCATAATCTCCAGTCCTCCTTACTTCACGCTGATAGCAGAGAATTTACATGTGTCCTTACAGACACCGCACTTGATACATACCTGTGTATTGATGCTGTGAGGCTTCTTGAGCTCTCCTGAAATAGCACCGACAGGGCACTTTCTTGCACATGCTGTACATCCGATGCACTTTGACGGGTCAATCTGGTAGGAAATGAGCTTCTTACACTTTCCTGCAGGACACTTCTTGTCTTTAATATGTGCCTCATACTCCTCAGGGAAGTATTTGAGCGTTGAGAGAATCGGGTTAGGACTTGTCTGGCCAAGAGCGCAGAGGGAGCCTTTCTGCATTGCATGGGCAATGGTGTAAAGCTGGTCAAGATCCTTATCTGTTGCCTTTCCTTGTGTGATCTTCTCAAGTATTGCATAAAGTGTCTTTCCTCCGATTCTGCATGGAGCACACTTTCCGCAGGACTCATCGATTGTGAAGTTGAGGTAGAACTTGGCAACATCAACAATACAGTCATCCTCATCCATGACGATCATACCGCCGGAACCCATCATCGATCCGATTTTCATAAGAGATCCGAAATCAATAGGAGTGTCGAGGTTCTCCTCTGTGATGACTCCTCCTGAAGGACCTCCTGTCTGAACGGCCTTGAATTTCTTTCCATGCGCGATTCCTCCGCCGATATCGAATACGATTTCTCTCAGCGTTGTTCCCATCGGGACTTCAACAAGGCCGGAGTTGCATACCTTTCCTGTCAGCGCGAAGACCTTGGTACCATGGCTGTCTGCCGTACCGATTGAAGCAAACCATGCTCCGCCCCTGACTATGATCTCAGGAATATTCGCCCATGTCTCAACATTGTTGATGACTGTCGGTTTTCCCCACAGTCCCTTTGTTGCCGGGAATGGCGGTCGCGGCATCGGCATTCCGCGGTGGCCTTCAATTGACTGCAAGAGAGCAGTCTCCTCACCGCATACAAAAGCACCTGCTCCGAGCCTGATCTCGATATTGAAATCAAAACCGCTTCCAAGTATGTCCTTTCCAAGCAGGCCATACTCCCTTGCCTGGGCCATGGCAACTTCAAGGCGATGGATTGCAAGAGGATATTCTGCACGGATGTAGATATATCCGTTATGTGCACCGATTGTCTTTCCGCAGATTGTCATCGCCTCAAGAACAGAATGCGGGTCTCCTTCGAGAGTGGACCTGTCCATGTATGCTCCCGGGTCTCCCTCATCGGCATTACATACGACATATTTTTCATCCCCGTCTGCCTGCTTTGTGAAGTTCCACTTCATCCATGTCGGGAATCCGGCACCGCCGCGACCTCGCAGTCCTGCTGTCTTGAGCTCCTCAATCACATCATCTTCGCTCATGTCAAAAAGAACTTTCTCAAGAGCCTTATAGCCGTCGCGTGCGATGTACTCGTCAATATTCTCCGGATCGATTATTCCGCAGTTCCTCAAAACGATTCTCTGCTGCTTCTGATAGAACTGGATATCCTCAACCTCTTCATACGGCTTTCTCACTGTATGTCCGTACTGGAGTCTTGCAATCTCCCTTCCCTTTATCACATGCTCGCTTATGATTTCTTTTGCATCTTCAGGTTTTACCTGTACATAGAAGCTGTCCTCTGGAAGGACCTTTACAATCGGGCCCTGCTCGCAGAAGCCAAAACATCCTGTCTTGATGACCTGGACCTGGTCAGCTACTCCCTGAGCCTTTGCCTCTTCAATGAGGTTCTTGTAAATCTGATCCGAGCGGGATGATTCACATCCGGTTCCGCCGCAGACCAGGATATAATTCTTGAAAGCCATATTACCTCCTACTCCTCATCCGGTGTCACAGCAAGCTCATTTATAACAACACCGCCTTTCACTGTCTTCTCTACAATGTTCTTGCAGTCCGACTTCTTCACGTTTCCATATGTGACAAGACCAACTTTTGGGCTGTGGATCTGCACAACCGGCTCAGCACCTTTCTTGATGCTTCCTGCCTGTGTGATTATCACACCCTCGATATTCTGTCTTTCAATCTCGTCAGCAAGCTCATTCAAAATGACCTTTGCACCTTTCTCAATTCCGCTGGTACCCATTGAGACAATCACGTGGATTGCACGGTTATGGATATCGCGCTTCTTCATCTTTTCCTGTTCCCTGCTTCTTATCTCGTGCAGTTCTTCCAATGTCAGCTTAGCCATCTCTTCTCCTCTTTTCTAATCAGCTCTTTTATCATCCCGATCTCTTTTGCGCTTTCAGCCCTTCTTTCCGTTGAATATGTGAAAGCGGTCTTGCCGTCTTTCATTATCACAAGCACAAGCTTTTCTGTGTAATTGAAGAGCGAGGCAACTGTCGGGGCTATGTCTCTCATGCTCTTATCGAGATCCAGGGTGAAGGAAACCAGGGTGCCTGGAGAGCAATCCTTCATTTCGAAGGAGGTGCTCATTTCTTTCATCAGGACGATTCCCTTGCCTTCTCCCTTCTTCTCCACGCCTTTCTTCCCGTCATCAAGGACACTCACTTCAACAGAATCTCTTTTGTAGTCGAGTGTGAGATGCACATAAGACGAGAGAGCCTGGATACTGTTCTTCACAGCCTCAATCAGAGCATCAGAGCTTTCCATCACGCAAACTTGTCAAGGATTCCCGGTATCTGGTCCTTTGTGACCTTTCCAAAGACCTCTCCTGAGATTGTCATGACAGGAGCAAGTCCACAGCATCCAACACAGCGCACAGCCTCAAGAGAGAATCTTCCATCCTCTGTCAGACCACCGACTGTGAGACCGACCTGCTTCTCCAGCTCATCAATTATGATATCGCCTCCCTTCAGGTAGCATGCAGTTCCAAGACATACCTGTATATTGTATTTTCCCGGCTTGTTGAGCTTGAAAAAATGATAGAAGGTGACTACTCCCCAGATTGTGGCAAGAGGCACCCCGAGCTTGTCAGCAACCTCCTGTGCAGCCTCGCGGGAGATATATCCGAACTCCTGCTGCACCTTATGAAGAATCATGATGAGATTGCCTTTCTTTTCCTTCCACTGATCAATGAATGAATTCAGCTCATCTGAAAACAAATTCTGAGACATTTATTTCTCCTTTTTGTAACAGAGTTATTTTAGCTATTTTTTTATCGATAAGCAATAAAATTCACATTTACTTAATATAGAATATTAAGATTGACTGAAAAGAGATGTTAATGTTATCATATTCACATTAAAGGAGCAAAACATCATGAATAGTGACATGTTAGGTAGAATTACAAGATATTACAGGGCACTTAATCGCCTGAGATCCATAGGTTTAGAGAAAGTATTCGCACATAACCTTGCAGATGCCGCTGGAGTAAGTGCGGCAATTGTAAGAAAAGATTTCTCCCTTTTGTCCATTCATGGCCAGAAAAGAGGCGGATACGAGATAGAAGAGCTCATAAAGAAACTTGCACAGATCCTTGGAAAAGGAGAGTCTGAGAATGTGATAATCATAGGATGCGGAAGGATTGGTAAAGCCCTCATGCACTACTCTGGATTCGAGCCGGATGGAATCCGCGTCGTTGCTGGCTTTGATTCCGACCCGCTTGTATATGCAGATGCATCAAATCCCATTCCTGTCTATCCGATGAGCAGGCTTGAAGAGGTGGTGGAAGCAATGAATGTCAAGGTCGCTATCATAACAGTGCCGGAAAATGCTGCAGCTGACTGCTACTCCCGCCTTGTCGAGACAAACATAGAAGGCATTTTGAACTTCACTCCTGTAACGCTCAAGAGCAGGAACATAAACGGGAGCATGCGCCCTGTTGTCCACAACATAAACATCGCCCTGGAGCTTGAACAGATTTTCTATGAGATACAGTTTCTTGGCAAGGAAGACTAACTGATTTTTCTTATCCACGAAAAGAGGTACTGCTGCGACAGTGCCTCATATGGAGCAAAATAGCTCTTGTCCTTTCCCGGGTAATACTCATTCATCACTCTCTTCATCCATACATCGATGGGGAAAGCCTCCATCTTGTTGTATGCGAATATGAGTATGCAGGAAGCAACTTTTTCCCCTATTCCCTTTATTTTCATAAGCTCCTTCTCTGCTTCCTCAAAGCTCATTGAATAAAGGCTGTCAAGCACATCCGCATGCTTTATTGCATCAACGATGAACGGTGCACGGAACCCGGTGCCAAGTCCTATCAGATCGCTCTCAGTTGCATCCTTCATCTCTTCAAGAGTCGGAAAGGTGTAATGATTCTCATCTATCCGTTTTCCATAACGCCGTGAAATCCTCTCATAAAGTCCCGTTATCCTCTTTATGTTGTTTGCCTGAGAAAGTATGAAGGAAATGAGGGTCGTGAATGGGTCCTGCTTCAGGATCCTGAGCATTCCCACCTCATCCACAGCACGCCTGAGGATTTCATCCTTATTTCTTATCTCTCTGCCGGCAGCCTCCCAGTCATATGAGGTATTGAAATATGAAGACAGAAACTCATCCTGATAAAAATCCTCAGCTGTTTTTATTCTGTATACTCTGTCATTCAGAACAGCCGCATAGCACATATCTTCCTTGCGCCAGGAAAAGCTCTGCCCTCCAAATAACACTTCTTCCAAATTTTCGACCATAGCCTAATTGTAGCGGAAGATGACCTTGACTGCCAGATGGTCAGAATATCCTGAGTCCGTCTTTATCTCATACTTTTGTGGCCTGCCAGAAGAATCGGTATAAGGAGGATTGTCATAAATCACAGTCCCCTGGTACTCAAGCATGCTGCCATCAAAGGCGTGGGACGTGAATATGATGTTGTCAAAGAAGTACCATTTGTCCTCATAACAATATGTGCCTGCATAGAAAGAAGAGACTGTCGGACAGAAAAAGACTGAAGAGGAGACATTCCCCTCATCTGCAGTCACATAAAGAGGAGAATCAAAACCGCTGGAAGGGATGCTTATAAGACTGCTCTTTCCCGCATCCTCATTAAAATCACCTGCGGCAATTGCCAGTGAATCAGAAGAAGAGAGAAGAAATGAGATATATTCAAAGAGTTCTCTTCTTTTTTCTTCCGCATCAGGGCCTCCGAGCCTGCTCGGAGCATGCAGGGCATAGACTGTGATGCTGTCACTTCTGAAATCAAGATTAACCTCAAGAACCGGTCTCATCTGCTCAAGGGAATGCACAGACACATCATTTACAGGTATTTTAGATATAAATGCAACCGAAATCGGAATATCTGTATCGATAAAACCATAATATTTATATCCGCTCTTGTATAACCCCGCGTTTATGAGATCAATAATGACCTTTTCCGATTCTATCTCCTCTAGAACTATAAGCGTTGCATCCATGCTCCTCAATGCAGAGGAAATTAAAGAGATTCTTTTTCTGTATTTATTCTCATCATATCCCCCGTCCTTATTGAACGGGAAATACTCATCCCCATCGTCCGTGTCATCAAAAAGGAGATACGCATTGTAAGTGAGAATTGAGAATGTACTGTCATCCAAAGAAGGCTGAGTGCAGGATACAGCAAGGAGAAAAAGAATGGCCAATACTGCAGTTTTCATGAAAGAAAAGAAAAACAGGTCCTGTTTTCAGACAAAAAAAGCTGATGATTGACCACCAGCTTTAGAGAATATTTGCTCTGGTTTTCAGATTTCGCTTCTGTTTGTCACTATTCTGCCTACAATGCCGTACTCCAGCGCCTCATTGCTTGTAAGCCAGTAATCGCGTTCAGTGTTCCTTGAAACCTCATCGCATGTCTTTCCTGTTGCCTCTGCAATCAGAGAATCAAGCGCGTTGCGTAGCTTTTCAATCTTTTCTGCCTGTATCGCAATATCAATTGCGACTCCCTTCATCTGAGAAAGAGGCTGATGAATCAGGTATGCGCTGTGCGGAAGTGAAAGACGGTGTGATTTATCAACAGAAAGATAAATAAGCGCTGCAGCACTAGCAACAAGTCCGCTTCCTACAACGAACACAGGGCTCTTGACGTATCTGATCATGTCATAGATGGCAAAGCCTGAGTATACATCGCCCCCGGGGCTGTTTATGTAGACATAAATCGGGGCATCTGAGATGCTGTCAAGGATCAGGATGTTTTTAATGAACCTGTCTGCCTGGTCCTTGTCTATTTCTCCCGAGATGAGAATGCTTCTTGTCTCAAGGAGCCTGTCCTCATTCTGATTTTTCTTCTCTTCTTTATTTTCCATGTAACTGAAAGTAACACAATAATGTGAAATAGGAAAGCCTGATGAACTGATTGAAGAAAAAAGCTTATCCAATTAGAGTATCAATATGAAAAGTATAAGCGTTTCAATAGTTGGCCGCCCGAGTAGCGGTAAAAGCACTCTTATAAACACAATATGCGAAATGAAGGTGTCGATAACCAGCCCGACTCCCCAGACAACACGCAACAAGATAAAAGGAATATACACGGACAGCAGAGGTCAGATTGTCTTTGTCGACACACCCGGCTTCCATCTGTCGGACAAAGAAGTGAACAGGAGGATGAGAGAAATAACAATTGAGAGTCTCTCTGAGTGCGATGTGCTGTTATATCTTCTGGATGGGAAAAGAAGCGCAAAAAAAGAGGAGGAGACGCTTGCAGAGCTTGTAAGGAAAGTAAAGGTCCCTGTTGTTGCTGCAGTGAACAAGAAAGACATACTCTCAGAAGAGGAGATAAAGGACGCTGAATTTTTTATCAGGAAGACTCTGGATGTAGAGCCTTATTTCATATCTGCAAAGAATGACGAGGGTATTGATGATCTTCTCATAAAGATTTTCTCACTGGGACCTGAGGGGGAACTGATGTATGATGAAAGCCAGTACACAGACCAGAATCTCGAGTTCAGAATCAGTGAGATCATAAGAGAAAAGACGATAAATCTCTTAAAAGACGAGATGCCCCATGTGATCTTCGTTGAAATCGAGGACATAGAATACTCAGAAGAGGAAGACTCTGTGTGGATCCGCGCAGTAATAAACACTGAGCGCGAGGGGCAGAAAGGCATTGTTGTCGGAAAAGGCGGAGAAAACATAAAGAAAATAAGGAAAGAATCGTTTAAAGAGATAAAGAGGATATTTCCTAATTCAAAGCTTCAGCTTGACCTCAGAGTGAAGAGCCAGAGCAAGTGGAGAAACAATCAGGCAGTACTGGACAGGATTTTCAAAAAGAATTCCTGATGAACTTTGCCCAGGTGTGTTCTCCTGCTTTATTTTCTGCTTCACAAAGTGAGATGAAGTATGAGTCCATCCTTTTTTCAAGCTCGCTGTCAGAAGCTCCCTTCTTCATCATTGCCGATAGCTCATAAATTGCAATTCCTATTGCATGACGCGGCGTGTGGACTGTCGAATATCCCTGGGCAAGGGCGTGGAAAAGCGATGCATCATGCTTGTCTTCAATAATATTGGAAACCCGATGAAGAGCCAGAATATAAGGCTTTGCATCATGCATTTTTCTCTTTCCCTCAGCCCATTCATTTACAGCAATGTCTGCTTCAGGCAAGAGAGAATAATCATAAAGCCTTACTAAATATTCTGATATCCTCTTGCACTCATTAAGTGCAAAACATGTGACAACACAACGCTCAGAAGAATCTATTTTCTCAATCAAGGGAAGAAGAGAAATGCTGGTTTTGTTAAAGAGGATCTCTCTTTTTCTCTTCATCCTCTGCCGTTCTGCTGTAAAATCCATCATCTTATGAAATTTGTTCTCACTCTCTTTTCTCTCTCAGGCAGTGCAAGGGAAGCCTTCTTTATGCTCTCTGAGATATATACCATGTTGCGTGCAAGTGTTCTCAGGCTCTGCAGTCCCTCCTCATCACGCTCGACTTCAGATGGAGCAGATCCATGCACCTCGTTCCAGTAAAAGGATGATGCGACAATCATCTCGGAAATCGTGAAGTACATGTTCAGGCGCTCAAATGCGCTTGTGCTTCCTGCTCTTCTTGATGAGACAACGGCAGCACCTACTTTGAGACGAGGTGTGCAGCGGTTGAAGATCTCATCATAGAAATAGCAGGCAAGGCCGGTTGCTGATGCATAATAAACAGGGGAAGAAAGCACAATGGCATCTGCTTCCTTCACTTTCTCAACAGCATCCAGAATATCTTTTTTATCAAAAGACGCCTGGATTATCTGGGACTCGACACCCAGCTCATCAAATACCCTCACCATCTCAAGAAGCGCGCGGTGTGTGCATCCGTTTGCCTTCGGAGAACCGTTAAAAAGAACTACTTTCATGTCTTCCTCCTGAAAAAAAATCCGCCAAAAATCTGGCGGAATCAGCAATCATACATAATAAGAGAGTATTCTCTCTATTCTTTCCCTGCCGCAAGTCTTCATGAAGCCTGCAAGCTTAGGACCTCTTTCCTTTCCAATCAGCGCAAGATACACGAGCTTGAAGAATGCAGGATTATCAAGCCCGTTATCCCCTGCGGCCTTATAGATATACTGACTGAATTCCTTTTCATCTGAAGAATCAAGGTATTCCTTTGCATACTGAAGAAGTTCGGATAGCGCCTTTTTCTCATTCTCTGAAGCTTCAAGGCTTTCGTTCCTTGCCGAGAGAAGAGACCATCTGAATTCCTCTGGAGCATACTTTCTGATCCAGTTAGATGCACAGACAAGTCTTGCCTTGAGCCTCTCAACCTGCTCACTCTTGACATCATCAAGGCTTTCCATGACCTTGGCTATGTCAAAGTCATGAAGCTGAAGAAGATTACAGAGATGACGGAACGGCACCTGGTATCCCTCGCAAGGCGGAACTGAATCTGAGACCTGAGAAAGCTCATAGATTCTCTTCTCCTTCTCTCTTCTCTGTTCCTTCACATCCACAAGGCCGAAATAAATCCTTTCAGTAGTATCGTAATCCTCATATATTTTGAGAACATCAAGGTCATAGGATATTGCGAACTCGGCATTCGGCCTTGTACCTGCAAAAAGATATCTGACGATCTCAGGGGTGTAGATTTCAAGCACGTCAAAGAGGTCTACAACCTCTCCGCTTGAAGAGCTCATCTTGCCGCCCTTGCCTTTGATCTTTATAAAGTCGTAACGAAGGGAAACAGGAGCCTCAGCACCGAAAATCCTGACTACCTTCTTTGAAGTGTCATAAGAGCCGCCCTCTGTCAGGTGATCCTTTCCACCCGGCTCAAAGTCAACGCCTTCGTACGCCCATCTCATCGGCCAGTCGATGCGCCATGGAAGCTTTGTATTCGGAGTGTTTCTAAAATCTATTGTCTCTTCCCTGTCAAGATCCGTGTCTCTGTATGTGATTGAATATTCACCGTCATAAGAAAGGACCTTGGTATTATCGCGGTTTGTGAAGCTGGAGAATACAGAGACGGGAAACCAGTCTTCCTCAAGAGGAGTTGTCCTGTATTCGTCAAGAATCGCCCTGATTTCATCCCTGTGGTCCAGCGCTGTCTTTATGCCATCAGCATAAACATTTTTTCTGTAGCGCTCTGCCTGATAAAGATACTCAGGATTGATGCCTACAGCAGGAAGAGCCTTCTCAACCCTCACCTCGTTTGCTCTGGCATAGCTTTCCTCTTCTCCGTTAGTGTCAGGAACTAGTGTTATCGGCTGCCTTAAATATGTCTCAAGCCTCTCTGGATCCTTCATGTTCTTTGGAACCTTTCTGAACACATCATAATCATCCCAGGAGTAGATGAACCTTACTTTCTTGCCTCTGGCTCTCAGTGCCCTTACAACAAGATCAACTGTGATTATCTCCCTGAAATTTCCAATATGAACAGTGCCTGATGGAGTTATTCCGCTTGCACATGTATAGATTTCCTTATCACCTTTTTCCCTAATAATCTTTTCCGCAATCTGGTCCGCCCAGTGGAAAAGCTCTTTCTTTTCATCGCTCATAATTCTTTTCCTAATATTATATGGGATTAACTGCAAAGATTAACTTATCATAAAAAGAATAAGACAGCAAGGTGAGGCATTGCTGAAAGGGATGAGGCAGAATATAATTTGCTCTATGAAGAAAGCCATCATATCTGCATTGATCTTAATGAGCATGCTCTCTCTCGGTGCAACAGGAGCCTCAATATATCTTGAGGAAAGAGCTGAAGAAAACCTGCAGGAAGTCTTTTCATGCCTCTCAAATGACTACAGGAAAGGCACTGTGCTTGAAATCAGGAATAACGAGAGCGGAAAAAGCGTCCTCGCTATTGTCTCTGGCTCTGCTGAGATGATGGACGGTGTGTCCGTGCTCCTCAATCAGAGAGCTGCATCAGAAATCACTCTGGAAGGCTATGCGGATGTCAGCATAGCAGTAGCACTCGAAAGCGATGAGGAGGATGAAGAAAGCGGATGGTACAAGGTCTTCATCAAGAGTGTTGCAACAAATGAAGAAGCTTCTCTCCTGTCAGCTCTGCTTGAAGAGAACGGCATGAAGGCATCAGTAGTGCTCAGAGACGGCCTTATCGACATCTATGTGCGCTACATACCTCTCTACATGCTCTCAGAGCAGCAGAAGAAGCTTGAGCAGATGGGATTCACCCACACTTACACAAGCATGGATGAAAACCCTTATTCTTGATCAGAAATCAAGGAAGAACGTGAAAGTTGTCGTGAAGTTATCCAGCTCCTTGTCAGTATATTTCTCACCAGTGAATATGTATGCTATCTGATACCCGAGATCAATCATGTCAAAGAATGAGAGCGTGAACTGGGCACCCACAGAACCAAGGAAATTTGAAGCAGGCAAATCTGTATTGAAATAGTCTCCAGATCCATATCCAAGATCAAGGAATATGTTTATTCTCGGCATTATTGATGCAATTCCAAGGGCAGGACCGGCAACACGCAGGTCAAGATTGTTGACGAGTGTGAATTCACTGTTATATGAATATGTGCTGTATCCTCTGACCTTACGTCCAAGAGATACCGGACCCTGAGCAGAGATAGGTACATGCTTTCCGCTTGTCCAGTTAACGTTGAACCTGTCAATCAGGACAAAGGAGACCCACTTGTTCACATCTGTCTCTACCGACCATAAAGTCTTTGCAAAGACAGCATTCAATGTGAGTGAATAATAGTCAGCAAAGCCATCAGTGATGCCATGATTCAGGAAATACGGCGCCCATTTTGCTTCTGCATAGACTTCTATGCCATCATTTTCGAAGAGAGTATCCTCCATCATGTTCAGCGTAAGCCTCAAATTGAAGGCTGTAGTGAATGCGTGAGCATCCCCTGCAAGGTCAGGATAAATCTTTCCGCTGTAATTGGAGCCAAGGAAAGAAGAAACAGATCCGTTCTTGCCGCTTTTGAAGCTGTCCCTGTTTATCTCATATTTCATTGCTATGTCAAAGCGCAGGGTCAGAAGATCATCAAGAAAGCCCTGATAGGTCCTTATCTGATAATCTGTCTGTATGACATCATATGTGAGGAATTTCTCTCTTTCTCTCCAATCTCTTATCTCATCCTCGTTTTCAGGAACTTCTCCAGTTTCTGGATCCTGGAAAACCTTTCTCTGGACATATCCTCCTCCGACAAGAAGATCGATTTCGGTTGTATTTCCTTCTAAAAACTCATCTTCATAACCTGCTCCAAGCATTATGTATGTGGGCAGGAATCCGGCAAGGATTTCCGGATGCTGGTTCAAATCAGCAAAGACAAATTTGAAATTTCCTGCAAATGACGGGAAAACACACAGAATAAGTGCAAAAAGCAAGACAAATATTTTCTTCATATCTGAATTATCGAAAAAAGAAAGGATGAGGGCAATATCAGTTCCAGAGCTCTGGAAGAAGTTTTTCAAGCTCCACAGGTCCGTTTTCAAGAAGCACCTGAGTCTTCAGGTTCCTCTTGTCCACCTGGTATATGAATTCCCTGCACCTGCCGCAAGGAGGCATTATCCTTCCCATATGAGAGAGCGTCACCATCTTGATTATTCTTGACTCAGAATGCGTGAGAGCACTGCTCAGCGCGCTCACTTCTGCACAGTGCCCCATCGAACATGGCGTATCTATATTGATTCCTACATATATCTTCCCGCTTTCCATCATGATTGCAGATGATACATAGCCGCAGCTTGAGCATTCGCTGAGCTCTCTTGGATTCAGAGTGTTGGAGGCAGCATCAATTAAGCGGACAAAATCCTTATCAAGTTCCATTTTCTTTCTCCAGAATATATATTCCGACCTTTCCGCTGATGCTCTCTATAGAAAGTCTTAAAATAAGCACGGAAGAAATAGAAAGGTCTATTTCCTTTTCGACTGCAGATGAGGGAACATTGGGGCAATACTTTTTGCAAAGCTCTCTCAAATACTTTCTCTTCTCCTCCTCAGAGGATACAAAATCGATTTTTCCCTCGACAATCACACTCCTGAAGTCGGTTGCGAATTTCTCAGGCCGGACAAGATCAGAATCAATTACAGAAAAGCAGGCATAAGGATTTTTTTCTGCTGCTTCAATCTTCCTTCCCTCTTTTGCCGAATGGAAGACAATATGTTTCCCGCACCTGACAAAATTGAGAGGAACAGCATATGGCACAGCGCCGTCAACAAGCGAAAGTGTTCCGCTTGATGCCCTGTCAAGGATGCTGAGACAGTCCTTCTCACAAATAGCCTGCTTTGCTCTTCTCATAAGAATATTAAACCCCTTAAAGCATATATTTAACAAGGCAGATAAAGAAGAGAAAAATTAAAATTTTGTCTTTTCAACATTTAATGATAGAATATAAGAGGGTCGTTGACCTTTTACAAACCAAATTTCCTTCATTTGATGGAAAAGAGAGGCGTTTATGGATAAATTCTTTCACCTAAAGGAGAATGGCACGAATGTGAAACGTGAGATCGTTGCAGGATTCACCACGTTCTTCACTATGGCCTACATCATCTTCGTAAACCCTGACATGCTGAATGAAACTGGCATGAGCTGGGAGGGAGTGTTCTGCGCCACCTGTCTTTCCGCGCTGGTAGGCACACTCATCATGGCACTTTTTGCAAATGTACCCTACGCAGTTGCGCCGGGAATGGGGTTAAATGCCCTCTTTACATACACAGTATGTCTTACCGGCGGATTCACATGGCGCGAGGCGCTTGCAATGGTATTCATCTGCGGTATCATCAACATCATAATCACTGTCACAAAACTGAGGAAGGCAATTGTAAGAAGCATTCCTGACAGCCTTAAGAACGCAATCGGATGCGGTATCGGACTGTTCATTGCATATCTGGGACTCATCAATTCAGGAATAGTCACATTCGGAAGCGGAACACCTGCGATGGCAACATTCAATGTGCCGTCCGTGCTTCTAACAGTTATCGGAATCATTATCATGGTAGTGCTGATGGTCATGAACGTGAAGGGAGCAATACTGATAGGCATCATTGCCACAACGATAATCGGCATTCCTCTCAAAGTCACACAGATACCTACATCCATATTCAGCGGAGCACACACATGGGAAGGTTTCAAGGAAGTGTCTTTTGCCTTCTTCGGCGCAGACGGTTTTGGAAATCTCTTCTCAAATCCGAAAACCATCCCGTTTGTGATTGTATCAATCTTCAGCATGTCCCTCTCTGATACATTCGACTCAGTCGGAACATTCATCGGAACAAGCAAGAAGAGCCATATCTTTGAGGAGGAAGATCTCAATGAAGTAAGCTCCTCAGGCATCAAGACAAAGCTTGACAAGGCACTGGTAGCAGACAGCTTCGCAACAAGCCTTGGGGCACTCTTTGGAACAAGCAACGCAACGACATATGTTGAAAGCGCATCCGGAATTGCAGCCGGAGGAAGAACAGGTCTTACTTCCCTGACTACAGCTATCCTCTTCCTGCTATGCCTTCCGTTCAGCGGACTTTTCGGAATGGTGCCAAGTGCAGCAACAGCCCCGGCACTCATCATAGTCGGTATCCTCATGGCTGAGCCGTTTGCAGAAATCAACTGGAAAGATATCCAGGAAGCTATACCTGCATTCTTCACTGTGGCCATCATGAGCTTCACATACGGAATCACAAACGGTATCGCAGCTGGATTCATTATGTACTGCCTGACAAAGATCTTTACAAAGAAGGCAAAGGAGATACACCCAATCATCATAGGCGCATCCATCCTCTTTGTAATTGACTTCCTTCTTAAGGCACTGCAGGGTGCAGGCATAATCTAAGGCATGCTTAAGCGGTCCTCATGGGCCGCTCATCTTTTTGGAGAAGACATGGAAAAAGAACTTGCAGAAGTGCTGCTTGATGCGGCAAATGGAAGAGAGGAATGTGACCTTGTGATAAAAAATGCAAGGATTGCTGATGTATATAACCAGGAATTCTTCACCGGCAGTGTATATATAAAGAATGGCTATATTGTCGGATTTGATGATGTTCTGAAGGCAAAAGAGGAAAGAGATGCTGAGGGCAGATATCTGATCCCTGGCTTCATAGATGCCCACTGCCATATTGAGAGTTCCCACTTAAGTCCTTCTGAGTATTCAGATGCGGTTGTCCCTACAGGATGCACGACTGTAATTGCAGATCCGCATGAAATCTGCAACGTCACAGGACTTGATGGACTTGAGTACATGCTCAAGGCCTCTGAGGATATCCCGCTTTCTGTCTATTTCATGGTTCCTTCCTGTGTCCCCGCAACGGCCTTTGAGCACTCAGGTGCAGTACTTCTGGCAAGGGACTTGAAAAAATACATGGATGGAAAAAGAATTCTCGGTCTTGGAGAGATGATGAACTACCCAGGAGTTCTTGCAAAGGATGAAGAAGTCTTGAATAAACTCTCACTATGCTGGAAAAACGGGAAGAACATTGACGGGCACTGTCCTTCCTTGAGAGGAAAGGAACTTTCTGCATATGTCCTCACAGGAATAAATACCGACCATGAGGCAGAGACAGCAGAAGAGCTCAGGGAAAAGACCAGAAAAGGAATGTATGTCATGCTCCGTCAGGGCACAGCATGCCAGAATGTAAGGGAGCTGGTAAAAGGAGTTGATGAGAAGAACATATCACGAATACTCTTCTGCACAGATGACAGGCAGCCGCAGTCGATTACAAGGGAAGGAGGGGTCAACTATGGCGTAAGCCTTGCGATAAGAGAAGGCCTTGACCCTGCACTCGCGATAAGGGCCGCAAGTCTCAATGCCGCACTTTGCTACGGCCTGAGCGACAGAGGAAGCATAGCACCTGGAAAGAGAGCCGACTTCTTCCTCACATCTGAAGTGGATGACGGAATAAATGCAGAAGATGTGTATATCTCAGGCACTCTTGTCGCATCAGGAAACAGGATAATAAAGAAGGCTAAGCATACAAAGCCGGAAAATGTGGCAGGGAAGATGGATGTAAAGGATTTCTCAAAAGAGAAGCTGAGACTTACATTAAAGAGCGACTGCGTCCGTATCATAGACATCGTAGCCGGAGGTGTTGTCACAAAATGCGGCAAAGCAAAAGTGAAGAGAGATGAAGATGGAGTATGGATACATGATCCAGAAAAAGATATTCTCAAAATTTCCGTTATCGAACGCCATCACGCAACAGGTCTTGTCTCAAATGCCCTGATTCGTGGCTATGGCCTTAAGCATGGAGCTGTTGCTACATCAATTGCCCATGATTCTCACAATATCATAGTCGTTGGAGACAATGATGAGGATATGGAGCTTGCCGTGAAAAAGCTTATCGCAACTGGTGGCGGAATAACTATGTTCCGCGACAGGGAAGAACTTGCAACACATGTTCTTGAGATAGCCGGGCTCATGACCGATGCTACTCTCAGCGAGGTGACTGAATGCCTGGACATGATGCACGAGAAGGCAGAAAAGGAACTCGGAGTTTCAAAAGACATAGATCCATTCATGACTTTGTGCTTCATGGCACTCCCTGTCATTCCAGCTTTAAAGCTCACGGACTCAGGACTCTTTGATGTAAACGCATTCTCATTCGTGCCACTGGAGGCTGACTGATGCATGCATACTATCAATCAGTCTGTGGCAGGATTCTGCTCACTGCCACAGAGGATTTTCTTACAGGACTCTATTTTGAGAACCAGAAAGGCTATCCTGATCTGTCAGGTTCAGAAGAAGGAGAAAACAGGGTAATAGCAGAGACAAGACGCTATCTTGATCTCTATTTCTCGGGCAGGGATCCTGATTTTTCTCCTTCCATTCTTGTTGAAGGGTCTGATTTCCACAAGAAGGTATGCTCACTCATGCTTGAAATTCCATATGGAACGACAATGACATATAAAGAATTAGCAGACAGAATTGCAAAAGAAAGAGGCATAATGAAAATGTCTGCAAGAGCTGTAGGAGCTGCTGTCGGCAAAAACAGGATTTCTATAATTATTCCCTGCCACCGCGTAATCGGTTCAAATGGAAATCTCACAGGCTATGCCGGAGGGGTTGAAAGGAAAAGAAAGCTGCTTGAGCTTGAAGGCATCACCCTGTTTTCATGAAAACATTTTTCTGAAGCTGAATGCATCTTTAAATTCAAAAAATCTGTCAAGAACTCTAGAGCATTTCCCGATTGTCCAGCCGTTTATAAGGGCACAGATAACAGTGCCGGCCTTCACGCCCTCAAAATGCCACAGCCCAAAGAAAATGAATGACATTATGATTGCAGTCATGCAGCTCATACAGTCATAGACTGTTTTTGTCTTATTGATGTCAAAGCCATATTCACAAGATATTTCCTTGACAAAAAGCTCATACGCCTCCGGCGTAATATATGTTTTGAAAAGCAAAGATACACCAATGGCACATACGGCAAGACCAGAAATATAAAACACAGTCCGTCCTAAAAAAGAAGCAGAATCAATCAGATTCACAAGATTCAGCATCAGATCCAGAACATTTCCATAGATGAATGCTGTGATGAAAGAAAAGAGAAACTTCTTTTTAAACTGATGCAGAACCAATGAAAGTATGATAAGTACAAATGCCTGAAAACAATACTCGGCCATACCAAATGAAAACCAGCTTATATATTCTGATGCTTTGAGATAAACAAGATAGGCAGGAGCGACAACCATGGACAAACCAAAATCTGCCTTCTCCATCAAGGCAGTGCCCAAAGCCAGAGCAATTATTCCAAATACATAGGCTACTTCTGTGTAAAACGTTCTTTTCATAACACTCCACATTAAAGATGACGTTTGATACAGAAACGGCAAAAGATGAAACAAGAAGAAAATACTCTTCCCCATTTAATTCTACATCAAAAAGAAGGCTATGCTAATCTCTATTTTTTATGTCTGATACAAATGTCTTTAAACTCTTCATTAAAAAGGAGCGGCTCCTTGGATTACCGCTCCTCGCTTTATAAGAAAAGGTTTTGCATCACCTTTTGCATTTGCTGATGTGTTTGAACGCTCTTGATGATACAAACGGACGAAACTTTCAGAGGTGGAGGCTAAATTCAGCAAAAGTGGCTACCTTCAGTCTGCTTTGTATTCAGCTCCTTCGTCTTCGTTACGATTCTCTCGATATTCTATAATATTTCTCTCCGCATTGGACGCATTCTAGACAAGGGACATTCTTGATGATGTTTGTATAATCCTACATATGTTGTTGTAGACTCCTTGATCTCTTTTCTGCGGCAATATGAACACATCCATTTTCTCCTTGCAAAATCCAAACTTCAGTAAATGTTCTTGCGATGCCCAATCTTAAGAACAGAGATTATGATTCTCGATTCCTGGATTTCACAGATTACCCTGTAATCCCCAACACGATACCGCCATAAACCTCGCATATTCTCGACAAGAGCTTTACCTCTGCTTCTGGGATTCTCAAGCCGTCCGACTTCATCCATGTAATCAAGAATCCTCTTCTGAATGGTCTTATCGAGCTTTTCGAGCTGCTTTCTCGCCGTTTCGGTGTATTGGATTCTCATAGACCGAGCTCTTTCCTGATTTCATCGGATGAATAGGTCTTTTCCTTTCCTGCTCTGACTCTTTCACTTATGTCTACAGCATCATAGATATCTTCTATCTCGGAGAGGTAATCCTCAAGAAGGACATTGTAATAGAAACCAGAGCTACGCCTTGTTCTCTTGGCAAGATTGTCGACACGCTCTTTCAATTCTGGTGTAGTCCGAAATGTTACAGTTGATGTCAATGCCATATCATTCTCCTCTCTATTTAGAATGTAATACATAGTTTGCATTGTGTCAAAATGTATTCTAGATTTGATCCGAAGGCAAAGAAAAATAAATAAGGAGCGGCTCCTTGGATTACCGCTCCTCGCTTTGTATCATCTTTTGTGTTTGCTGATGGAGCCTGCTGGATTTGAACCGGCGACCCAAGGATTATGAGTGCATCCTTCTGAGTGTCAGATACAAGTAGTTAGCGATATTTCTTGATATAAGATAAGTAATTAAATGATATGTGTAAATAAGAGTGCTCAGATATGCTTCTTACTTATCTTCCTGTAGTAATTCTGCAAGAACTTCTGCCTGGAAAGGAAGAAGACTTTCTCCGACTTGGTTGGTCTATCATTATCCCATCTGACCTTGGACTATTCGAGAGTGCAGATATAATCAGCAACCTGTAAAAGCTTGTAGTCCTTCTGATAGGCTGTACGGAAATCCATTCTGTTTCCGAATATCTTCCCAAACGTATTCCTGAGGATTTTGCTTATAGCGGCTTGTCTGCAATCATAATATATGGTGATTCTTTCGAAGCTCTGAAAATAATCAAGTTTGTCCTCAATGAAGCTTTTTATCTGATGTTCAAATGCATCTTCCAGTTGTTTGCTATCTTGATAGAACGATTTTTTTGCTGTGAATGTAGTGTAAGAAATTGGAAGCTGTTCTGCAAATCTTGCAAATACACGGAATATGCTTTTCCTTTCTTCACGTAGCATATTCTCAAATGGTTTATCCTGCCTTATCAATGGAATTGTATGTATAAATGCTACCTTGCAATTCATTGATAGTAATTTCGCATCAAGGAAAGCAATCTCAGAAGAGATATCATCATCCTGATCATGGAAAACCATAGCAAGGCAATATTCAGGATTCTGTCTGTTGGAAAGGTTCAGATTACCACTTTCATCGATATGGATAGACAGAACAGACAAGACAAGCCCCTTACAAAGAAATTGCCAGAGGTCTACCTCTGGCTCTACGGCGGGGAACTCGCCCCTGTTCGGCTTGGTGTCCGACCTAACTATAATATAGCAGGAAACTTACTCTTTGGAAAGTTCTATTACCTCTGGTTCCTGGAGAAAGTGAAGGAAAATAAATAAGGAGCGGCTCCTTGGATTACCGCTCCTCGTTTGCTAAGAAAAGGCTTTGTATCACCTTTTGTATCTTAAGATGGGCCCTGCTGGATTTGAACCGGCGACCCAAGGATTATGAGTCCTTTGCTCTAACCGCTGAGCTAAGAGCCCGTGCTCTGTAAATTTAGCAGAATTGAAATTTTTTCGCAATACCTGATTTTGCTTGACATAGTATGAGTCTGATGCTATATAGTTAGTTAGTTGAGTAACTAACCAATAAAGGAGAAAAACTTGAGTTGGAATTTTAGAGAGGACATACCTATATTCATTCAACTTGCATCTTTTATTGAAGATGATATCTTCTGCCTGAAATACAGAGAAGGAGAAGCCCTTCCGTCAACCACAGAATTAAGCGCGACACTGCGCATCAATCCTGCAACAGTCCTGAAGGGCGTGAACATCCTTGTCGATGAAGGTCTGGTAGAGAAAAGAAGAGGTCTTGGAATGTATGTAAAGGAAAATGCAAGGGAAATGATAAAAGAGAAAAGAAAAGCATCCTTCTCTTCTTCATTTGTCTTTCCTCTTGTAAATGAGGCAAAGAAACTCGGAATGACTGAAGATGAGATACTGGATGCTGTTAAAAAGGAGATTGAAAATGATTGAGATTAAGAATGTCTCTAAGAATTTTGGAGATATAAAAGCACTTGACAATGTATCTCTTGAAATTGAGAAAGGCCATATATATGGATTTTTTGGAAGAAACGGTGCAGGCAAAAGCACCCTCATGAGGGCAATTGCTGATTACATCCCTCTTACAGGGGGAAGCATCAGTGCCACCGAAGATGAAGATCTTTCAAGACTCGTATCCCTTTCCAGCGAGGACAACCTCTTTCTGTCCTCACTGCGTGTGAAAAAGATCCTTGAATATCTTTCTGATATTGGACGATGCGATGCAGAGGAGGAAGCCAGACTTTTGAGAGTCTTCAATCTGAATGGAAAGAAGAAATGGGAAAAGCTCAGCCAGGGAGAAAGGATGATGCTGAAAAACATAATCACTCTCTCATCAGATGCCGAGTATCTGCTCTTTGATGAACCTGTCGCAAACCTGGATCCGGTAAACAGGGACCTGTTTTATCATGAGGTGATGAGAAAGCTTGAGGAAGGGAAAGCCGTTTTCATATCAACACACCTCATCAATGATATAGAGAATATTGCAGACAGGATAATATTCATAGACAGCGGAAGGATAATCCTTAATGAGAGTGCGGAAAAACTGAGCACTGCATGCCGTACATATTCAAAACCTGATGGGGCTTTCATCAAGCATGGCTTCCGCCTCAACAAGCCCTACTGGCTTATATTCTCAGAAGAAAGAGATGAGGATAAAGAGCATGTAGATCTTGAAAACCTGTTTATTGAAATGGCAAAGGAGGATTCAAATGAAAATTACAAGATATGACAAGAGAGAGCTTCTGTCATCAGGCATTACTTTTATAGGTGTTTATATTATTTTTCTTGCCGTAAATTTATTCACAGGAGGAAGAATCCTGATTGATGATGATTATATATCATCAGCTGTAATTTCATCTGTTCTTCTCTCCTGTATCGCTATTGCCGCTTTATGCCTAGGATGCTGCACCATTCAGAATTTCAGGATGAACATGCTTTCAGGACTGTCAAGGAAATCCAGCTACGCTGACATGATTAAAAGGCACGCTCTTTCCTTCTATGTTCCAGTCATCCCCTTCTGCATGCTAACATTCATAACATTTGCTCCAGAGAGAGATTTCAGTAGTGCTGTCTTTTACCTAATGCTTGTAATCCTTGCACCTGCATCACTTTTCTTCCTGGGCCTCAGCTTCACGACTTTTGTGCTTGCACTGAGAAAGCTCTTTGCTGTTCCTCTGATTATTCTTTTAAGCATATTTTATCTGATGTGTGCGGGCAATCTGATAAGAACAAGAGCAAGCGCATTGCTGTTCCTGTCTGTCTCAGCGCTCATTCTCTTTGCATTCACCTGCACTCTTCTCGTCAGGAAGAAAGTGGCAATCAAAAGCACGACAATAAACTGAAAAAAGGAGGCCGCGCCTCCTTTTCTCATTCATCATCTTCAGAAAACATCCACTGAGAATAATCTCCATCATCTTCAGTGATGAAGGACTCATCTGCAAGATTCTTAAGAAGAGCAAAAACCTCTTCGTCATTTCCCCGCCCCTGATAAACCCCCAGATCCTCGCGGAGGCTGTGGCTGTAGAGAAAAATGCGCGGGGGTGTATAGAAGCTTTTTGTATCGTACTGCCGCTGAATCTCTTTTACACTCACAGAGCTTGCTGAAGCAAGAAGACGCAGATTCACGCTCTCAATCTGGGAAACAAAACAAGGACGGCCCTCAGAATAGAGAACATATGCATAATGAATGGCTATCATGCTGTTCTGGCTGTCTACTGCCGGGAATTTGTGCATGCTGAATTCAAGACCATTATCTTCCTTTCCCCTTCTGACAACTGAGGAATTCATATCAAGGAGAGTATCGAACTCCCCTCTTTCTATTGCATCAAGACTGTCTTTTTTTAATATCATACTCTCTCCAGAAGATTCTCGACATTGAGGTTTTCCATGTCCTTTACTCCACGGGATGCAAGCTCGATTGCAATAGCCTCTCCCACTGTCGAAATATCCTCATTCATCTTGTTCTCAAGCCCGTAAAGAACCTGAATTATCTCTTTCAGGTATATTCTGTCCAGAGGCCTGGATGGAATGAATGCCGTGTGATTGTTGTTCACGCTCATTATTATTCCACCGTCCTCAAGACAGTTTATATATCCATACAGCCTGCTCTGTGGGACCGCAAGCTTTCTGACCAGCTCTCTCTCATTCATTGCTCCGCCTCCGCTTTTGTATCTGTCAGAGACTAGGAGTACAAGATTTATTCCCTCCGTTATCTGGGAAAGCGGGGACTCAGGATGCCCTTTTATGAGTCCTTTATCCGGACGGAACTGATGAACATATGCAATTTCTGCAGACATCATTATCAGATACCACAGTATGTAGAAATAAAGCAGTGCAAATAAGATGGATGCAAGCGAACCGTAGATTATCGAGTAATTGACCGATGTGTTGATGAAGAATGAGAAAACAGCAGATGATATTATGATAGCCACCATGCCGCTGGTTGCACCGATTGCGGCACTTGTCTTCCTTATCTTTGCGTTCGGAAGGAACTTTATCAGGGAAAAGAGTATTCCCCATATGCTTCCCACAAGAACAAGGTTCTCCCATATAGTCTTGCTTCTTTCTGCGTAGCCTATTGCAGAACGGACAGATCCGGCAATCTTTGACTGTATGGCGACAAGAAGGAGAATGAGGAACGCAAGCACAACAAGAAAAGTGAGGAATGTAGTGAAGCGTCTCAGCGTGCTTGTTCTTGGAGATGTGCGGAATATCCTGTTTATGACAGTATATGCCTTGTTTACAAGAAGAATGCTCGTTATGGCGAATGTGACAAAACCAACAATCCCAAGACTCATTGCATTTCCTGTATAGGACCTCAAAGCGGCAACAAGCTCCTCTGCATTGTCAACCATCAGATTATCTGAGAGAAAATGAATCAGGAATGCTATGAATGAATCCAGAGCCCCGAATGCAGAGAGTATGAAGAACAGAAAAGTCACAGTCGGCACCAGAGCAATGAGAGTCGAATAAACCATTCCTGATGCCATTATGTTTATATTGTCCCTTCCCATCCTTCTGAATGACAGGGCAAGAACATGGAAGTAATCAGACCACCAAGCCTGTACTTTTGTTAAAATTCCTTTTTCCTTATTATTGTTCATCAGGCCACCCTGCAAGGAAGTTCAGTATGTCGTTATAGACTTCATTTCTGTTTGTCTCATTGAGTATCTCATGGCGTGCTCCTGGATAAAGATGGCATCTGACATCCTTGACTCCTGCCTCCTTATATAGCTTCTCGACCTTCTTCACGCCCTTTGAGTAGGCACCGACAGGATCCTCTGAGCCGCTGAGAATCAGCATGCTCAGATCTTTTCTGACCTTTCTTGCATTCTCAATGCTGTTTGCATTCTCAATGAGCTCTATAAGATCAAGATAGAAAGAGGAAGTGCATACAAAGCCGCAGAAATCATCATTTTCATACTTCTCGACCTCACTTTTATCCCTGGAAAGCCAGGCATTGCTTCCCTCTCCTTTGAAATGCTTTGAATATGAGGAGAAAGCCATGTTGTTCATGAATGAATCCACATAATCTGGCCCGTATTTTTTTATCCTCTGCCTTGCTATGATGCGGCCAAAAAAGGAAAGAAGGCCCTGAGAGTATCCTGTGCCTATTATTACAGCCTTGTCATAGTCCTCAGGATAGTATGAAAGACAGAGTCTTGTTATGAATGAGCCCATTGAATGCCCGATTACCATATGCTTCAGACCAGCCTTCTCTTTTTTGATCAGGCTGTCCACGCTGTGAGATGCCTCTATGGCATAAAGCCATCCATCCTCGCTTTTGAAAAAGCCCTTCTTTCCATCTTTGGCGCTTTTTCCATGTCCCGGATGGTCCTGAATATATACAGTGTATCCGTACTTGTTCAAAAAGCTTATGAAATTCTCATAGCGCTTTGAATGCTCCGCCATGCCATGATTGATATGGACCACGGCTTTTTCATCCTCAGCAGGATATACGCAAAAGAAAAGTTTTTCTCCGTCAGATAGCTCAATAAATCTCTCTGTCATAGCTAAACTATAGCACAAGCGGTGCACTCAGTCATTCTTTTATTTCATTTGAGAATGCCTCATGCCATGATTTTGCTCAAAATGGTTCTTTTGCCTGAACTTGTGCATGCTTTTTTTGTAGGTTATCATCTGAATATGAAATATCTTATAGTCTCAGATGTTCACTCATCCCCTGATGCCGTGAAGAAGATAATTAAAATAAAATACCAGCTTTCCTGCGATGCTGTGATAAACTGCGGAGATTTATGCCCTGTCACAGAAGATGACATAGCGCTCTCTTCATCCTTCCTTTCAGTGAGCGGCAACTGTGACAGATATTATTCACTTCCCTTCGATCTTCCTTTAAAAAGACAGTTCCTCTTTTCTGGACGCACTGTGACAGTCACTCATGGAGACAGGTATGTCTATTCTGATTTCAACCTGAAAAGCGGGGATATATTCATATCAGGGCACACCCACATTCCACTGCTTGAGAAAACTGGAAGCGGAATCATCCTGATCAATCCTGGCTCTGCAGCACGTCCTCGCTCGAAAGAAGGAAAGACTGTCGCTGTCTTAAGTGAAGCAGAGGCTGAGATAATCTCATTTACTTCTCTTGCCACGCTTAAGAAGATAGCGCTCTAGCCTTCTCTTTTCATCGTAGTAACAGGAAATGAGCCTTGATTCTGAAATGGATCTGTTTCCGTCGATATCAGGATCTATGCTGTATATGAAATGATCAGGAATCCTGTTTCTCTCATCCTCTTCCATGTTCAGAATATCAAGTCCCTCAGAAAGAAGATTCCTTGTAGCAAGCATGTGCATCTTCACATGCCGCATCGTCCAGCGCAGGAGTGCTCGGCTTTTGAAACATATGCGCGGCAGTGTTGATATATATGAAATATAAGAGCTCATGATGGGAAGATTGCGGTCCGCAAGGGCTCTGGTATACACCCTCTCATAAAGAGCAAGAATTGCCGCAATATCCTCTCTCGTGATCCTAACTCTCAAATATCTTGTGTACTTCGGCTCTGAAACTTCTCCAAGAATGTAGAAAAGCGCATCTTCATAGCTGCCCCGCAGATCAGTCTCGATTATCCTTCCTCCCATCTGGAAGATCGGAGTGTAATACATGTTCCTGCCAGAGGACAGAAGTATGCATGCATTCTTGATCTCCTCTTCATCCCTGATTCTGTTATCTGCAAGATAGGCTGAAGAAAGAATGGTGTCCAGACCATAGTCTGAAAGGATTTTTGCTATCTTCACCACCTTTGTTATCGAGAAAATGTCATTTTTTGAACCAAGTGCCATACAAGTGCGGAGAGTCGGGGCATAAGAATAATCCTTTATGTATCTCAGACAAGAAACAGGGCATGATGTGCATGTTGAAGCATAAAGACCGAATCTCTCTTTCAGGTACTGCCCGTCAAGACAGATTGCACGCGCATCGAAACGGCGGGAAAAATTATCTACAGGCATATATGATATTCTTGAAGCATCGCAAATTGCCATTGCAGATCCATCCCTTTTCAGGCTCTTATAAAGCCTTGTCTTCTCAAGACGGGCAAGAAAAAAGGGAGAAAGATTTCCGTTTTTCTTTATTCCTGGATTGAAGACTACAGCTTTCAGACCCATAAGGGCCATAAGATATCCAAGATAGAGAGATGAGAGAATCTCTCTTTCATTCAGGTATGATGCGCTGAAAAGAGATTTCCTTTCTGCGGCAATGCCTGTTATGATTGCCTCTTCTCCGCTTTTCATATACAAGGAGATGAATTCATTCTGGCTCAGAAGTGAAGAAGAAGGAAGCAATGACACCCCGCTTCCTGAGACTGAAAGATAAAGAAGCCTCTTTGCTCTTCCTGTGATTATGAGCGCGCTGTAACCATAGTATTTCAATATTGCTGATATGTTCGAACTTATATATGTGGAAATCTTCTTGGCAAGAGGAAGGGAAGAAAAGCCTATGAGGCTGACACTGTCCTTCTCGCTATCTTCAGCAGAAGAAAATGCAATGTATTCATCGTATTTCTTTCCAAGGACATTAAGAAGACGGAAAGGAGATGTATTTATATCCGAATCAACCTTTATGCTCTCTTTCTCAAGGTCCACAACAAGCATGCTCATACCATGATTATAGAAAAATTAGTTTTTTTTGTAATCCTCACAATTAATGCTATAATTAACAGACCATGAAAAAAATAATTATAAAGTACGGATCAAAGGAAATAGAGGCTGAGCCTTTTATCAAGATAGAGGAGCTGTTCAAGGACGAAGAGAAGCTTTCTTATATGGACAATCCGACAGTAGGAGTTCTCTCAGACGGCGTGCTCAGGGGGCTTGATGAGAGAATTGAGACATCATGCTCGATTGAAAGGGTTCCCCTTTTCTCTTCACTGGGAAAGAGAATATACAGGAAAACTCTCTGTTTTCTCCTCTTTTATGCATCCAGCATAATATATCCATCACGGAAGATGAAAATCGAACACAGTTTAGGAGATGGCTTTTATTTCCATTATCTTGACAGTGACAGTTTCTCAATAGAGATGCTGAAAGAAAAGATGATGGAGATTGTCGGAAATAAAGAAAGGATTGACGTAGTAAGACTGAGCCATCTTGATGCAGTGAGAATTCTGAAGGAAAACAGCTGCGATGATACAGTGGACTTGATAAGCACGATGAATGATGAGTCCTACCGCTTCATAAAGGCAGGCTCCTCATATCAGCTGTATACAGAAAAGGTTCTTCCCTCCTTTTCATTCATCAGTCTTTTCGATCTCAGAGAATACTCAGGGGGAATGCTTCTCCGCTATCCGCAGATGAGAAGCCCCGAGAGGATAAGGGAATTTACAGACAATCCCCTTCTCTTCTCGATTTTCTCAGAAAGCAGAAGAAACAGGAAGCTGATAAACTTCAGGTCGATAGCTGACTTGAACAAAGCAATACTTGATTCAAGCATTTCAGACAAGATTCTGCTCCTTGAGAGTCAGATGAGAAGGAAGATTGCCGCAATTGCAGATGATATAGGAAAGCGCAGGACAGTGAGGATTGTGTTCATTTCAGGCCCATCATCTTCAGGAAAGACGACATTCTCACTCAGGCTGTCAAATGAGCTGAGACTGCTTGGCTACAATCCTATCAAGATATCCCTTGATGACTATTACAAGAGCAGAGAGGATGTACCCCGCACCGCAGACGGAGATTATGACTTTGAGTGTCTTGAAGCTCTCAGGCTTGATTTGTTCCAGAGCCAGCTTGGTGATCTTATTGCCGGCAGGCCTGTCAATCTGCCATCATTCTCATTCACAAGCCAGAAGACCACATTCTCAGAAACTCCATTTAAAATGGAGGAGAACACTGTTCTTGTCATTGAAGGCATACATGGCCTTAATCCAAGGCTCTATCCGGATCTTGATCCCTCCTGCTTTTACAAAGTGTATATTTCAGCTTTGACAGGTCTTAATCTTGATCATGCAAACAGGATAAGTACGACTGACAACAGGATACTCAGGCGCATGGTCAGGGATTACAGGACAAGGGGAACAAGTGCCGAGCGTACTTTAGAGATGTGGCCTGTTGTTGAGGAGGGAGAGAAGAACCACATATTCCCGTTCCAGAACAATGCGGACATGATGATAAACAGCGCACTGGGATATGAGCTTGCAGTGCTCTCCCCATATGCCGTCCCTCTTCTGAGAAGTGTGTCAGAAGACAAGAAAGAGGCGTACGCAGTATCGCGCCGCCTCCTTGAATTCCTAAGCTATATATATCCTCTGGACAGCAGACTGGTCCCTCAGGATTCAATCATACGTGAATTCATCGGTGGATCAATATTCCCTGTCACCTGATCTTCTCTGTAAAGACATTTGTCTCAAGAAGGAGATCCGGATATTTTCTTATCATGTTCATCAGGCGGAGCGCAGGTCCGCTTGGTTCATTGACTCCGCTTTCCCATGCCTCCACTGTCTTCGTGCTCACGGCAAGCATCTGTGCAAAGACAGATGATGAGAGATGAAGAGAATTGCGGAGTCTCTTTATCTCTGCACCCGACATGCTCTGAGGCTCATTGACGCTCATGAATTTGTTTCTCTTTGTGAGGATGCCGTTCTTTTTCGGGTATACGGCATCCTTTACTGCTTCCTTAAATACTGAAATCATTCTTTACCGTAGATATGGAGCATTTCAGAAAGGAGGGATGCAACACGCTCGCGGCATTTTCCGCATCCTGTTGCAACACCAGTCTGAGTCACAAGCTGCTCAAAAGTCCTGACTTTGTCATTCTTTACAAGATCTTCAATCATCTGATCTGTCACGCCCTTGCATTCACAGATTATCTTTGCACTCTTCTTTTTATACGGGTTGTCCATATTGTTCTTCTCAAGATAGTCATCGATTGCCGCCCTAAGTGCCTTGTCTCCAAGAACCGAGCAATGGAACTTGTGCTCCGGCAGTCCTCCAAGAGCTTCAGTGATCATCTGAGGAGAAAGATTATATGCTTCCTCAAGAGTCATCCCGATTGCAAGTGTGCTCATCATACTTGTTGATGCAATAGCACTTGCACAGCCGTATGTCAGCCACCTGAGATCCTTGATCTTCCCGTTTTCAACCTTGATTGCAACTCTCATCTGGTCTCCGCAGGCAAGAGAACCTACTTCCCCCACTCCGTCAGCCTGAAAATCCTCGTCATCCTTCCAGATGTTTCTTGGATTCATGAAGTGATCCTTGACTTTATCTGTATAGACCCATTTGGCCATGAAACTTTCTGCCATATATTATCTCCTTGTACTCATCTTCCTTATTTTCTCTATGATTGGAGGAAGCTTCTCAAGCACATAGTCCACGTCCTCCTCTGTGTTGAAGCGCCCGAATGAGAATCTGATTGATCCGTGGGCCTGCTCAACAGGCATCCCGGTTGCGAGAAGAACGTAGCTGGGCTCAAGAGAGCCTGATGCACATGCACTTCCTGTAGAAACTGCAATGCCTTCCAGGTCCAGATACAAAAGAATCGACTCGCCTTCTGCATACAGAAACGAGACATCAAGAGTTCCGGGCAGAACGCGCTCATATGAGTCCACAGAATTGAATACCACGTCCTTTATCGTCTCGCTTATTCCTTTTCTGAGTTTCTCTCTGAGGGCCCAGAGCTTCTTTCTCTCCTCCTCTTGCTCTTCCTTTGCAATCTCAGCGGCCTTTCCAAGCCCTACAATCGCCTGAGTGTTGTATGTGCCGGCTCTCATTCCGTTTTCCTGGTGGCCTCCGTGGATATAGGGGCTTTTAGGAGAAGATGTCCTGATATAAAGTGCGCCTACGCCTTTCGGACCATAGAACTTATGAGCAGAAAGCGTAAGATAATCTACCTCAAGATCATCGACATTCACACCGATTTTTCCGATTGCCTGTGTTGCATCGGTGTGCACATATGCACCTTTTGCTTTTGCAAGCCTTGCTATATCTTTTACAGGCTCAATTGCTCCAGATTCGTTGTTCGCAGTCATCACTGATACAAGAAGCGTATCGTCATCTATTATTTTCCTTGCTTCCTCCAGGATTACAAAGCCATCCTTATCAACAGGGATTGTCTCTATTTCATATCCTCTTTTCTTCAGATACTTTGCAGTCTCTATGCTTGCAGGGTGTTCAACAGCTGAAAGGACTATCTTCCTTCTTTCTGTCTTTCTATCATCAATGAGATCCCTGAATATATTGAAAACAGTGTTGTTTCCTTCTGTAGAACCGCTTGTGAAATATATCTCATTCTTCTTGGCACCAAGAAGAGATGCAACTTTCTCTCTCGCCCACTCGATTGCAGAACTTGCATTCTGCCCGGCCTGATGCATGCTGGAGGCATTTGCATAAAGGCCCTCTGTCTCATGCAGGATGTCTACAACACGCCTGTCCATCTCTGTGGTCGCGTTATTATCCAAATAGACAAATCTTTCCATAAAAATCCTCTCATCTCAAATTAATGAAAAGAAGTCTCATCGTCAACTGAAGAGGAGAACACCAGCTCCCGTTTGCGGGCAAATCTTATATGGTGTTTTTCCGCCCATCTCACGTAGGCGCATATGGAAGGCAGGTAGGAGGAGAAACAGGCTCTGAAAATATTGACTTTACGGCATCTTGCGCAAAGACGGAAGCGGCTGGGATATACAGTGCACATCATGTTCTGCTCATCGCGGAAAGGACAGGACTCATCCAGGATTATCAGATAATGCCTGCTTTTGACCTTTTCCCTGCAGCAGAGCCCGCAGTTGGTGCACATATCCTCCCATTTCATTGAAAGATTTCTTTCATCCTCTTCTCAACATCCTCATTTGTCCTCTGATGGATGCTTATGCAGCTTATTGAAAGGCACCCGTTGTCTGTGGCCTTCACATCAGTAAGTTCATCTGAAGGAAGCACGACACGCTTTACAGAGTCTATTCTTACAGTGAGGGTATCATTTTCTTCCTTTTCAAGACGCACAACATCCTCATAGCGGACCTCGCCCGGTACGGTGACAACAGCTTTGCCGTTGAAATTGTGAGGAAAATTGAGATTCAAAAATCCATCATCAGGGCATAGTGAATAGAGAGTATCCAGATTATCTGATACATACTCTGCAGCCTTCTCGTAGCTGTAGCCCTCAGAAGAGACTGCTATGGCCTTGAAGCCGCAGAGAACAGCTTCCCTTGCTGCTCCGCAGGTGCCTGAATAAAGGATATCTGTTGCGATATTATAGCCGTTGTTTATTCCGGAAATGACTAAATCCGGATCGGATGGGAAAAGTGAGTTCTCATACCTTTTCGAATAGAGGATGCAGTCAACAGGAGTTCCTGTAAAGGCATAGCGGAAATTCCCTTCAAGCCTCTTTATCTCAAGGGAGGACTGAATGGTCATTGCATGGCTTTTGCCGCTCATCTGGCTATAAGGAGCGGCAAGCCACACTTCGTGCCCCTTTTTTCTGAACACTTTCTCCAAAGCCTCAATTCCAGGAGCATTGTATCCGTCATCATTTACAAGAAGAATTTTCATAAAGCCTCATCATCCCTCAGGATTCTGACCCCGCCTGTAGGGAAGAATTCTCTTATGCTTGCATGGAAGTCGAATATACGCTCATATTCATCAAGCTTATCCCTGTATTCTTCTTTCAGTCCTTTTTCTCCAAGGATGAAAATCTGGCCAGAAAGACCTGTGTCGATTAAAGTGGAGGCAAGCACTTTGGGATTCTCAAGATTACGCTTTATAAGCCAGTCGATTTCAGGGCTTGAGAGCTCAAGATCGCTTGAGATGCTCTCCTGCTGTTCATTTATGGCCTTTGCAAATTTCATAGGATCTTTTGAGATGAGAGCCTCCCATGCACTTTGTGCCCTCAGGTTCTCTGTGAGCGTGAAATTGGCGTATCTGAGGCCCTCTTCACTGATGAGTCCCCTCTGATACTTAAGCCTTCTTGGCACAATATCCCTCAGCTTGACATCAGCTCTTGCATTCTTCAGGTTCTGCATTGCCTGCTTGGTCTCTTCCTTGACCTTGGTTTCCTCTTCTGAAAGTATGTTCTTAGGAATTCCGCAGTCCAGTATGTAGACAGAAAGATTCTCGTTAAACGGATTTGAAAGAGTCTTGTAGTCATAGCTTTCAATGTCAAAGAATACAAGCTCCTGTCTTCTGATGATGAAAAGCGTCAGAAGATCCCTGAGGCGGAACTGGTTATTGGAATACAAATTGCAGCTGTGTGCAATTCTGAGCATATCGGAAACAGACAGGTTTAGCTTGAGAATCTCATTGAATGCAATGAGAAACCCTGCCGCAACGCTTGCTGAAAGCGTGTCATAATCAGAATGCGCAGTTCGCCCTGTGATGCTTATATTCATTCCGGGAAGTTGCACTCCGTCATGCAGGAGTGAAAGGAAGACAGCTTTTATCGCGCCGATCCATCTGTCATCAGGCTTGCATTTAAGCCCCGAAAGCTGGAAGCGTTTTCTGTCCTGTATAGTATGGTTGTAAACACGTACTGTGTTATCGCTTCTCCTGCTGATTGCAAGTCTTAGTCCCTGTGTGCTTGTGCACATTATTGCATGTCCCGAGCAGAAATCCGAATAAGCACCTAAAAGAGTAACAACACCAGGAACGTCAACAATAATCTCTGCCTCTTCACCGTATTCATTCTTGTGATGTGCCAATACCCTGTACATCTACCTACCTCTTAAAACAAAAAAACAGGGCATTCCTTGAAAGAAACACCCTGGTTTGAGAGCCTGTTATTTTGTCTCTCTGTTATATCTCTTGTTGAAGCGCTCAACACGTCCTGTTGTGTCGACAAGCTTCTGAGTACCCGTGAAGAACGGATGACATGCTGAACAGATTTCAACAGTCAGGTTCTTTGCTGTTGTCTTTGTCTTGATGACGTTGCCGCATGAGCAGCGTACTTCCTGTAACTGATAATTCGGGTGGATATCCTTCTTCATTTCTTTTCCTCCGGTTCTATATACTCTGCCTGCTTTCACAGACAGCAAATATCTAATTCCTTGCAGCAGCGAGATTCATGCTCTCGAGGAACTCCTTATTGTTATTATTTTTCCTCATTTTGTCAATAAGGGTCGTGCTCATCTCGATATCATCCAGCTGCCCGAACGCAGAGCGCAGAAGTATGACGCGTGTAAGCACATCCTCTGGCAGAAGCAAATCTTCCCTTCTTGTTCCGCTCTTCTTTATATTGATTGCCGGGAACTTGCGGTTGTCCGCCATCTTCCTGTCAAGGACAATCTCGTTGTTGCCTGTTCCCTTGAACTCTTCGAAGATGACCTCATCCATCCTGCTTCCTGTTTCAATGAGAGCAGTGGATATGATTGTAAGAGAGCCTCCCTGCTCTATGTTTCTCGCAGCTCCGAAGAATCTCTTCGGCATGTGGAGTGCGTTTGAATCGACACCTCCTGAAAGGATTTTCCCAGATGCGGGAACAGTCTGGTTGTAAGCACGGGCAAGTCGTGTGATGCTGTCCAGCAGTATGACGACATCCTTCTTGTACTCAACCATCCTCTTTGCCTTCTCGATGACCATCTCTGCAACGCGGACATGATGGGAGGCAACCTCGTCGAATGTAGATGCGACAACCTCCGCATTTACATTCCTCTTCATGTCTGTGACTTCCTCAGGCCTCTCATCAATCAGAAGTACTATAAGATAGACCTCAGGATGGTTTGTCGTGATTGCGTTGGCAATTTTCTGCATGAGCACTGTCTTACCTGTCCTGGGAGGTGCAACTATAAGTGAGCGCTGTCCTTTTCCAATCGGGCAGAAAAGATCCACTACACGGCATGAAAGGTCGCTCGGCTCATTGTCTTTTATCACCTCGAGGTGAAGCCTCTCATCTGCAAAAAGAGGTGTGAGGCTGTCAAACGGAGCACGGAGCTTTGCCATCTTCACATCATCATTGTTGACTGAGATTACCCTGATTACAGCTGCTGCCTTCTCGCCTTCTCTTGGAGCCCTGATCTGAGCATGGACGAGATCTCCGGTCTTGAGTCCCTTCTGCTTGATCATCGGTGTTGAGATATACACATCCTCACTGCCAGGAAGATAGTTGTTGATTGAATATCGGATATACCCGTACCCGCCATCCTGGATGATCTCAAGCACGCCTTCGACCATGAGAGCTCCACCGGCTGCAGAATGCATCCTCATTATGCGGTAAATGAGATCTGTCTTCCTTGAATCGAGAATCACATCCTCAGCAATACCCATTTCCCTGGCCATTGCCCTTATTTCATCTATGCTCTTTACAGCAAGAACAGAGATATACATCTTCGGAGCATCAGGGTTCTCATCCAGATTCACCTCCTGCGGATACTCTTCCTTTCTCTTGTTGTTCTTCTTTCCCTTGCTGTATCTCTCGCGGCCTTCTTTCTTTTCCTTCTGAGCGTCCTCTATTGGATTTTCTTCACTCTGGCCTTCTTCTCCAGGAGCATTCAGACTCTCTTTCTCGTCTTTGACAAGCTCCTCTGAAGACTCAGATGCAGCAGAAAGAGCTGTTTCTGCACTCTCTTCTGATGCATCTGGAGTAAGGGAGACATTGCTCTCCTCAGCCAGGATGGGCTCTGAGCTCATGATGCCCTGCTCCATTTCAGATGATTCAGTCTCTTTTACCTCTTCATCTGAGCTTTTCTTCTTTATTCTCACTCTTGGTTTTGAAATCTTGTAGACTTTTTTCTGCTCAGTGCCTTCACTTTTATGAGGGCGGCCTCTTTTCTTAACTTTCTTTTCTGCTTCTTCAGCATTTATTACGTCTTTGTTATCAGACATTTGAACTCCATGTATTTATGTTGAATAGTTTGTTTAATGATTGGATTAAATGGTAATTTACGGGATTACGATGTAATGTTACCCGCTTTTCTCTTTTCTTGTCAACTTAATCTTTTTTGACGACATCAACCCATCCTTTGGCTCCAGAAAGCTCATAAAGCTCAGAAGGAGTAAGACGGACTGCGCTCTTTGCATTCCCGGCAGCAGGATATACAGTGTCAAATTCCTTTAAAGAAGAATCGAGAAAAACATCTATTGAAGATGGAATCAGGAACGGGCACACGCCTCCTACCGGATGTCCGGTGAGGCGCTCAACCTCGTCAAGGCCCAGCATGCTCGGCTTTGACCCGAAAATTCTCTTGAACATGCCGCTGTTGACTTTCTTGTCGCCTGCAAGGACTATTATGACAATTCTATCAGAGCAGGAAAAACTCATTGTCTTTGCAATACGTGCATCCTCGACACCTAAAAGAGAAGATGCAAGAGACACTGTGGCACTGGAATCATCGAACTCGATGACACGGTCAGCAAACCCTTTTTCTTTCAGATATTCCTTAACAGCTTCTATGCTCATATATTCCTCCAGCCTGATGCTATTTTCACAACATCCTCGCCTTTTATATAAGAACTTGCAAGAATAAATGCAGCTACTAGCGCTTTTTTTCTCACACTTGAGCGGCCCCATGAAGAGAAATCAAGCTCAACGGCTTCACTTTCTCTTCCTTTGATGGAAAAGCCTATGCATACTGTGCCGACCTTCCTTCCATCCTGCTCATCGGGCCCTGCAACTCCTGTAAGGGAAACAGCTACATCGCTTTTCATCATTGACCTGACATTTTCAGCCATGAAGAGCGCTGTCTCCTTTGACACTACCCCGTGTTTTTCAATGCAGGATGAAGGAACATGCAAGAGATTTTCCTTTACGCTTGTAGCATAGCTTACAAGAGAACCTACATAGTATCTGGAAGAACCGGCATCCTCTGTAAGGAGTGTTCCAAGAAGTCCGCCGGTGAGGCTTTCTGCTGTGCTGATTGTCAGCTTTCTCTCAATGAGCGTGTTCACCAGTTCCTTCTTTGCATCAGTATCCCCATCAAGTATGCGGTATTCTCCAGTTTCCTTTCTCAGATAGGAAATTGCATTTTCCACATCGCTGTCGCTTCCGCTCAAATACACTGATATCTTATAATCCTGGAACCTCGTAGCAAAGCTCACGCTCCTGGATGCCTTTTCAAAAAGCTCCTCAAGCCTTGCCTCTGCGGTGATAAGGGAGGAAAACTCAGCTCTCCTTATTCCCCCCAGGCCTGCCATGTTCTTAAGCTCCTCAAGCACATAGGAGTAGAACATCGGCCTCATCTCTTTAGGAGGACCGGGAAGTGCATATATGCTCTTGCCGTCCTTGGTGAGGGCAAACCCGTCTGCAGTCCCGTTTTCATTGGCAATTATCCTGGCCCCGCGCGGGAAATACGCCTGGCTCTTGTTTGCTCCTTCCGCCTTTTCTTTAAGCTTATCCTTCAGTTTTGCAAATACTTTCTCGTCAAGATAAAGAGGAGAAGAGAAACTGTCACTTATCGCCTTCCTTGTCAGATCATCCTGAGTCGGGCCGAGTCCTCCTGTAACGATTATCACATCGCTGTATCTCTTTAAGGCTGAAAGGACATAGCTTATGCTCCCGTCATCAGGAATTGTTACAAGTTCGACAACATTTATTCCTATTCCCGTGAGCTCCTTTGCTACAAGCTTACCATGCTTGTCTTCTATCACACCGCGGGTCAGCTCGCTTCCTATTATGATTAAAGAAGCATTTATCATTTCTTTTTTATTACCTTCACTTTTACAAGCACCCTGTATATGAATGCAGATACAAGTGTAATTGCACTTGCCCATACAGCAATCCTGGCAAACAGATCTATGTGCTCGACATAGAATGTATCGGCTTCGCTCTCATATACGGGCACCGTATATATATGATAGCCCATGGTGAACATGCTCATCTCCTCCGTTATGTCTCCAGCTGGAGTTATAAGACATGTCAGTCCGCTGTTTGTCCCCCTCATCATCGTCTTTCTCGTCTCTATGCTCCTGAAGGCTGCTATATTGGCATGCTGCCGGGCTGCGATCTCGCTTTTCGACCAGTTGTCATTTGTCATGTTTATAATTAGGTCAGCTCCCGCATCCACAAACTCAGCATTAAGATAGCCGAACACATCCTCAAAGCAGATCGGGGTCGAGAAATTCACACCGCATGCAGAGAAGACAACACTCTCATCCCCCTTCTCCCACCAGTTGTAGTCATTGGCAAGAAGAAGGTTATAAAGCCAGGGAAGCTGTTTCTCATACGGGAAATGCTCTGTGAACGGCACAAGGTGCTGCTTCCTGTATTTCTGGACAATCTGGTTGTCATCAAAGAGGACAACTGCATTATAGTCCTTTCTGTTCTGGCTTCCGTCCTCAAGAACAGGACCTTGATCCGGGTAAATCGGCTCCCCGTCTGCATTTCCTGTCAACAAAGGAACAGAAAGGCTCTTCGCAAAATCCAGGAACTCAAGAGTTAGCACTCTGTTCTCATGGTTTCCTTCATAATCATAGAGCTGGTTCCATTCAATTGAAGGAACAAAGGCTGTCTCGCTCCAGATCACCATATCCGGATTCTCAGAAAGGGACTCAAGAGTATAACGCTTGAGATTGTTGAAATTCCTTCTGTATGTGGTTATTCCCCCCTGCCACGAATCATGGTTATGCTGCACGGCGGCAATCCTGATCGTCTTATCTGCCTCTTTATTATCCCATTCTGCATTTTTGATGATTCCGTATGTGAGAGTCAGGATCAGAAGAAGGGCATATATTGAAAGAGGGATTATGTTTTTTCTTGCAATCGCCTTTAGTCCTTCTTTTTCTCCCTTCATGTATGAAAGAAGATAGGTTGCGATGAAACTCTGCGGGAAGACCATCATGAAGATGATTCCCCATATTCCTGTGATGTCAGCAATCTGGATCAGCACGTCATAGCCGTAAAGGGCATATGCTATCGTTCCATAAGGATAGCCTGCAAACCATGACTGGGAAAGATATGCATATGCAACCCAGATCACAGCTTCAAGTATGTAGCTCTTTTTCTTAAGAAGGCTCATCGATGCCTTGAGTGCCGGGAAAAGAAGGAGCATCTCTCCTCCTTTGATTATCGGCACAATCAGGATGGCAAGAGGATGGAATGACTTGAGCCAGTAATTGAACAGAAGATAGAAAACAAAACCATAGAAGAAGCCGTATGGGGCTACAAGAGGCCATGTCGTGTTCCTGATCACCATAAAAAGAGGGATCAGTGCTATCAACGATAAAACTCCGATGCCGTGAGAGAATAAAAAGCCCGGAAATGACGCTGCAAGTATAAATGCCGATATAAATAATGCAAAAACCTCGGAGCATACAGTTCCAAGGTTTCGCTTTTTCAGTAAATCAAAACTCATAATTTATTAATCAGTTCTTCGGAGCACGTACATCCCAGACGAACTCTTTGAGCTCCTTGCCCGGGCGGAAGATAGCCACTCCATGCTCATTGACGGAAACAATATCCCCAGTCTTTGGATTCCTTGCCTTCTCTCGGCCTTTTCTTGTCTTGACCTCGAATGTTCCGAATCCTCTGAGCTCTATAATCCTGTCTTCCTTGAGACCATCCTTTATTTCTTCAAAAAGCTCATCGATGATAGTATGAATATCATTCCTGCTTATACCGAATTTTGCATGAAGACTTTCAATGATGGCTGCCTTAGTAAGTTTCTCTTCCATACAGGCTCCTATTATGCAAGCTTATTGAAAGCATGAGCCATTCTGCTCTTCTTTCTGTCAACAGTATTGCGATGCATAACACCCTTGTTCACTGAGCTGTCAAGAAGCTTGAAGCTTTCTGCCATAAGAATCTCTGCATTCTTCTTGTCTCCGCTTCTAACAGCATCCTCGAACTTCTTGATAGCAGTTCTGACCTTGCTCTTAGCTGCGCGGTTCATAGCTCTTCTGACCTGGTTTTTCTTTTCGCTTTTCTGAGCGGATTTCTTAGCCACTTTATTTCCTCCACGAATTTATTATCTAAAACAATGCATATGCTGTATCTAAAACAGCGCTTAACAAATTATCATAAACTTCAAACACGGTCAATATAATATATTAACTTTCTATAATAAAAAGCTTTACGGCTATTCAAGGAATTCATCGATGAAATCCTGGCTCACATGCCACTGTGAAGTATCATCATCATAGTAGACATCTTCAAAGGGAAGGAACATCGTACGGCCCTCATTTGCCTCAAGGGTGAGCTTTCTTGAAAGGATGTTGACTTCCACGACTTTCCACAAATCTCTTCCAAGGCGAAGCCTTGTCCCTTCCTGCGGACATCCTGCTTTTTCTTCCATGTAATAATCATACTCATAAGCTAGACAGCATAAAAGTCTTCCGCAGGAACCGGATATCTTCATGCTGTTGAGCGACAGGTTCTGCTCCTTCGCCATCTTTATCGTAACAGGATCCATCTGGGTGTTTATGCAATGGCAGCAGTAATCCCGTCCGCATACGCTCAGGCCTCCAAGAAGACGGGACTCATCCCTCACTCCTATCTGACGCAGCTCAATTCTCATCTTGAACACCTGTACAAGGTCTTTTACAAGATCCCTGAAATCAACACGCTCTTCTGCTGTGAAGAAGAATATGACCTTGTTCTCAGCAAGGAGGAAATGTGCTGTGACAAGCTTCATGTTCAGCTTGTTCTTGACGACCTTCTCCCTGCATACTCTGAGCGCAGCCTCTTCCTTTCTTGAATTCTCCTCATATCTCTTCATCTCCTGCGGTGTGGCAAGATGGTCAATGTAATCAACATCGCCCTTCACTTCCACCTTTACAGGCTCATCAGACACGCAGCAGGAAGAACAGGAAGAGCAATCATTGTCAGAGGATGAGAAATCTATCACATCAACATCACAGCTACCTTTTCTATACGGCTGGCGCGATACAGGAGCAGGTCCCACGATAACTCCAAGATCGAGGCCGAACTTGGTTTCGTAGACAACATTAGTGCCTTTATACAGGATATTGTCCCATGCGCAGAGGGACAAATCATTGTAGCTTGGGTTCCTGACTACATATACATATGCCATTTCTGGCTCTTCAATTCTTTTACTCATCTGAAAAAAACATTAGCATAGTAGTGGAAAATAAACAAGAAAATATATATCTTGATTCTCATGAGAAAATATCTGGCACTGGCACCTCTTGCAGGTTATACGGACAAGGCTTTCAGGGAAATTGCTACAGGATACGGCGCATCATTCTGCGTCAGTGAGATGGTATCTGCCGAAGCCCTTGCGAGAGGAAGCAGGAAAACAGAGGCCCTTATGGAACCCTTTGATGGCGAGAGGCACCTTGTAGTCCAGCTGTTCGGTCCAGACAGCGATCCTTTTGAAAGAGCACTTCCTGCACTCAGAGAGAGGAATATAAAATACATAGACATAAACGCAGGATGTCCTGTGAGCAAGGTCGTGAAAACCGGAAGCGGATCCAATCTGATGACAGATATCTCACGGGCAGAAAGAATAATAAAGACACTCAAGGATTCTCTTGATGAAGTTCATGTTTCAATAAAATTCCGCCTTGGATGGGACAAGGACAGCATGAACTATATCGAATTTGCTCATATGGCTAGTGAAAGCGGGGCAGAGATGCTCACCCTGCACTCAAGGACAAGAAGCCAGATGTACAGCGGAGAGGCGGACAAGATGGCATTCAAAAGGCTGAGAGATGAATTTCCCGAAAACTCATCATCCCCTCTTCTTTTTGCATCCGGAGATGTATTTTCAGCAGAAGATGCATTTTATTATCTTTCATCCCTTGGCGCAGATGGAGTCATGTTCGCACGCGGTGCAATCGGGAATCCTTTCATAATCAGAGAGACAAAAGAGCTTATTGAAAAAGGAAATTACAGAAAAGCTTCCATAGAGGAGAAAGTCAGTACCGCAATAAGGCATCTTCATCTTGCAGAGAAATACTATGGCGAAAACTACGCGGTAAAAGAAATGAGAAAGCATCTAATGGCATATATAAAGGGTGAGCATAACGCGGCAAGAGTAAAGGCTGAGCTATGCAGGAAAGAGACTATTCTTGAATATGTGAAGCTTCTTGAGACTCTGGTCTGAAGAGAAAAGAAAGAGCCTCTTTTTGAAATTATTTTTCTTGAATTGTGAATATCCGTATGATAGCTTTTTAATTAGAGGAACTAAATTATGCGGATACTTGTTCTTGGTTCTGGTGCTAAAGACAGCGCCGCAGCATGGTACATAAGTAAGAGCAGCCTGCTTTCCGGTCTTTTCATGGCAAGGGGAAATTATCTGAGCCAGGATTATGCCGTAAGGCTTTCTTCTCTTGACCCGTCAGATAAGGAAAGTGTGTACCGCGCATGCCTTGAGCATAAGATAGACCTTGTGTTCGTTGGAACTGAGGCACCTCTCCTTTCCGGCATAATAGAGTATCTCAATGAGAGGGGAATAGATACGTTCGGATGCCCAAGCCGCGCGATAAAGCTTGAGGATGACAAGGCCTTTGCGCGCAGCTTCTCTGACCGCCACAATATCCCCACGACAAAAAGAAGCCTTTTTGCTGACAGCACAATGCTTGCCCGCTATCTTGAACGCCATAAGGGAAAGCATTACATCATAAAGAGCAACTCGATTTCCCCATCCAGGGAGATATTGCACTCAGATGACACGGAAAAGCTGATCCAGTATGCAAAGCATCTGCTTTTGCGGGGACCGGTCCTTCTTGAGGAATTTGTTCCGGGCCTTCCTGTAACCTGCACTGTAATGCTCGACAACAGCGGCTATGTATGCCTGCCTTTTGCAAGCGAGTACACCTCACGTCTCTCATCCGACAATACCCCGACAGGAGGAATGGGAGCAATATGCCCGGTGCCTCTTTCTGATGAAGAAATCATGGCAATAAAGGAAAGGATAATTGAGCCGACACTCTACGCGCTCAAAGCAGAACGCATGAGATATCGCGGAGTGCTCACTTTCTCAATAATAATAAAAGAGGATAAGGAGCCGGTTCTCGTTGACTACCATGTACGCTTCAATGATCCTGCACTCCAGGCAATGGTTCCCCTTCTTGAGACAGATGCGCTGAAGATTCTTGTTGCGATGAAAGAAGACAGATTGAGCGAGCTTGAGATAAAGACGAATACACTTATTGCTGTTGCAGTGGTCTATGCCTCTTCCGGATACCCGGAGAATCCTGAAAAAGGAAGGAAAATTACGGGGCTCACCCATTTCAAGAGAATGGGACTCGGAGGATCGCTCCTCTTTGCAGGCGCAGTTGCCCAGGATGAGGATGGCAATCCTGTCACAAGCGGCGGAAGATGCATCACTGTGGTAGGACTTGCAGATACTGTCAAGGAAGCAAATGAAAGAGCCTACAGGACTATAGGCTCTCTTAAAATCGACGGCGGTTTCTACCGCCAGGATATTGGCAACAGATTCTTTGAAGAAGATTAGCTTCTTCTGAATTCATACATAAGAATTCCAGCTGCAACTGAGACATTAAGCGAATCGATATGCCCTGTCATCGGTATTGATACGACATAATCGGAGTTTTTTCTAACCAGGGAAGAAATTCCATCCCCCTCGCTTCCCATCACGATGCATGTGCGGTCGGAAAACTCTGTTTTATAGCTTGATTCTCCGTTCATGTCAGCCGCATAAATCCAGAATCCTGCTGCCTTGAGCTTCTCTATCTCGCGTGAGAGATTTGTGACGACAGAAAGCGGAACATACTGGGCCGCTCCTGATGAGACTTTCACAACAGTCTCATTTGCCTGCACGCTGCGGCGCTCCGGGATTATGACAAGATCTGCAGAAAACTGGTCGCAGCTGCGTAAGATTGCGCCGAGATTATGAGGATCTGTTATTCCATCCAGAATCATCACAAGATATTTTTTTCCCTCTTCCAGGGAAGCAAGAAAATCCTCAACAGAGACTTCCTTCAGCCTGGATGCGCCCTTACGCGGTCCTCCCATGTCGAGGATTGCTCCTCTGTGGTCAAGCCCTGGAGCCATCCTGTCCAGCTCTGCACGGCTGACTTTCTTCACAGCTACTTTTCCTGTGCATATCGCCTGGAACTCAAGAGCCTTGAGCTTATCGCTCACCTTTCTCTCTATGTACAGCGTGCTTCCGCTGAAGGCTTTCTTAAGCGCTTCCTCTATTGCATGATAACCGTAGATTCTCTCTCCCATAGCCTCTCCTAATTCATCTCGAATGTCATGGGGTCTGGTCTCTCTGTATCTCCCATCTCTTGCTGCAGCTCCTTTATGAGCTTTCTCGCCTTCAGCGAAATATGGCGCGGAATCTCAACCTGAAGCTTCAAATACATGTTTCCCCTTGAGGATGAGTTCACAACAGGGAATCCTTTCCCCTTCAGTCTCAGGATTTTCCCTGATTCTGTTCCGGACGGGACAGACACCTTCACCTCAGTTCCATCTATTGTTCTGACAAAAATATCTGCACCGAGTGCTGCCTGGGCAAATGAAATCGGGACCTGAAGATAAACATCCTGTCCATCACGGACAAAATACTTATCCTCTCTGACTGTAATGAAGATTACAACATCTCCATCCATGCCGCCGTTTTCTCCGGCATCTCCCTTTCCTCTGACTGTGAGCCTGCTTCCGCTCTGTACCCCGGCAGGGATGTTGACCATCAGCGTCTCATTCTTTCTGACAGTTCCGCTTCCGTGGCATGTTGAGCACGGGTTTTCTACAATGCTTCCCCTTCCCTGACATGTTGGACATGTGGATGCAACCTGGAAAAAGGAAGAACCTCTCATCACCTGCCCTGAGCCGTGGCATGTGGGACATGTCTTTCTTCCGCTTCCGCCGCTTCCGTTGCATGTGGAGCACTTGATGCTGTGAGAAAAACTTATCTCCTTCTTGCATCCTGTGACAGATTCTGAGAAATCTATTGTGACATCAACTCTTATTGAGGCACCTTGGCGAGCTGAAGACTGGCTTCTTCTCCTGCCGCCTCCACCGAAGAAGGACTCAAAGATATCGGAAAAACCTCCGGCACCGCCGAAGATATCGGAGAAATCACGATAGACATTGGAATAGTTCCCTGCCCCCGCGGCTCCCTCAACACCTGCAAAGCCGAACTGATCATAATTCTTTCTCTTTGTCGCATCGGAAAGGATTTCATAGGCTTCACTTGCTTCCTTGAATCTCTCCTCAGCTTCCTTGTCATTGGGATGTGTGTCCGGATGGTTGGCCATGGCAATCTTTCTGTAGGCCTTCTTTATCTCCTCACTGCTTGCATTCTTGCCAACTCCCAGAACTTCATAATAATCACGCTTTGCCATAAAACATTTTACCCCTTCAGCGAAAAAAGGCAGAGGGCTGTGCCCAGTGCCTTTTTGATGATATCCATATTCTTCCTCTTGTTAAAGAGAAATATGATTTATTTTACTTCTTCGTAATCAGCATCCACTGAGCCGTCATCATTCTTGCTCTGATCAGATGATGCTGTGTTCTCACCACCTGCATTCTGAGATTGAGAGTTCTGGGCATTCTGCTGAGCCTGCTCGTAGATCTTCTGACCAAGTGTCATTGATGCATTCTGAACCTTCTCTGTAAGGCTCTTGAGCTCTTCAGCACTTGCATTCTGATTCTTCAATGCTTCCTTAAGCTCATTTACAGCGCTCTCGATATTGCTCTTCTCGCTCTCAGAGACCTTGTCACCATAGTCCTTGAGGGCCTTTTCTGTCTGGTAGACAACACTCTCTGCTGTATTTCTTGCCTCAATGGACTCACGGGCCTTCTTATCCTCCTGAGCATGAGCTTCAGCTTCCTTGACCATCTTCTCGATTTCCTGTTCAGAAAGTCCGCTGTTGGATTCAATTACAATCTTCTGCTCCTTTCCTGTTCCAAGGTCCTTTGCAGAAACATGGACAATACCGTTTGCATCGATATCGAATGTAACTTCAATCTGCGGAACTCCGCGCGGAGCTGGAGCAATTCCCACCAGATCGAATGTTCCAAGTGTCCTGTTCTGGCTTGCAAGCTCTCTTTCTCCCTGAAGGACATGGATTGAGACAGCTGTCTGGTTATCAGCGGCTGTACTGAAGATCTGGCTCTTCTTTGTAGGAATTGTAGTGTTCCTCTCAATAAGCTTTGTATTCACGCCGCCAAGTGTCTCGATTCCAAGTGAAAGCGGAGTGACATCAAGAAGAAGAACATCCTTGACATCTCCCTTTAAAATTCCTCCCTGGATTGATGCACCCATTGCAACAACCTCATCAGGATTTACTCCCTTGTGAGGCTCCTTTCCAAAGAGCTCTTTTACAAGTGCCTGAACACATGGAATACGTGAGGAACCACCGACAAGGATGACCTCATCAATCTGGGATGCAGAGAGTCCTGCATCTCTGAGAGCATTGAGACATGGAGTCTTTGTCCTCTCTACAAGCGGGGCAATCATCTGCTCAAACTTTGCTCTTGAAAGCTCTGCCTGAAGATGGAGTGCTCCTGACTGATTTGCTGTTATGAACGGCAGGTTTATTGTTGTGCTTGTGCTTGATGACAAAGTGATCTTAGCCTGCTCACTTGCCTCCTTGAGGCGCTGAAGAGCCATCTTGTCCTTTGAAAGATCGACACCGTTCTTCTGCTTGAAATCCTCAACAAGCCAGTCAATGATCACCTGATCGAAGTTGTCTCCCCCAAGGTGAGTATCTCCGTTTGTGCTCTTCACCTCGAAAACTCCATCACCGAGCTCAAGAATAGAGATATCGAAAGTACCGCCACCAAGGTCATATACAGCAATTGTCTCATCCTTGCTCTTGTCTTTTCCAAAGCCGTATGCAAGTGCTGCGGCTGTAGGCTCGTTGACAATTCTCTTTACATCAAGACCTGCAATCCTTCCTGCATCCTTTGTTGCCTGGCGCTGTGCGTCATTGAAATATGCAGGAACAGTGATGACTGCCTCTGTGACTGTCTCTCCAAGATAGTCTTCTGCTGTTTTCTTCATCTTCTGAAGAATTGCAGCGCTGATTTCCTGAGGAGAGAGAAGCTGTCCGGCAACATCCACTTTGATCTCATCGCCGCTTCCGCTTGTCACCTTGTAAGGGACCATCTTAATCTCTTCTGTAACCTCATGGTACTTTCTTCCCATGAATCTCTTGATTGAATAAACAGTGTTCTCAGGGTTTGTGACCATCTGGTTCTTTGCAGGTTTTCCTACAAGACGGTCAGAACCTTTGTAGCTGACAACACTGGGAGTTGTTCTGTCTCCTTCACTATTTGTAATAACAACAGGCTCGTTGCCGTCCATGACTGCAACACAGCTGTTAGTTGTTCCAAGGTCAATTCCAATAATCTTTCCCATTTTATATATCTCCCGAAACTGGTTAAGTTTTTATTTTCAAAAAGAAAGTAATAAAGAGTGAATCAATCGTCAAGACAGAGGCTTTGCAACTTTTACTTTTGCGCTTCTGATCACTTTGCCATTGAGACGGTAGCCTTTCTGGAACACAAGAGCAACTTTCTCTTTATCGATTCCCTCTGTCTCCTCAGCAGCATATGCCTCCATGCATTCAGGGTCGAAATCCTTCCCTTCTGCATCAATTTCCTCAAGTCCCCAGTTCGTCCTGAGTGTGCTCATCATCTGGGACTCCACCATCGAAAGCCCCTCTTTAAGAGAAGCAAAATCCTGATTCTGATTAGCGCTCTCAAGAGCTCTAGAGAAATTGTCTATCGGGTCCAGAAGATCTTTGACAAGACTCTCGTTCGCATATCTGATTGCGCTCTCCTTGTCCTTGAGAAGTCTCTTCTTGTAATTCTCCATCTCTGCAAGGCTTCTGATCTTCTCGTCTTTGAGATTCTCTACAAGAGCCTCAAGCTCCTTTATCTTAGCGCTGAGCTCATCAATCTGAGATGAGAGCTTTTCCTCCTGGCTCATCTCATCCTTATCTTCATTCACCTGCTCAGCCACAATCTCCTCAAGCTGTTCTTCGTCCTTATCTTTTGCCATGTTAGAAAACTCCTGAAAAAGAAATTAATAAAAGAAAATTGAAGAGTCAACATCACTCGTCATCATCCATAGGGATTTCCTCTTCCTCCCCGATGAATATGTCGTCAGGGAAAGCCTCGATTATGGTCTCAGCCCTGCTCTTTGTCTCCTTTTTCTCCTTGTCTTTCTCCTTGTCTTTCTCAAGGCGTATTTTAACAAGCTCAGCCTCTTCCTTTATCCTGTTTTCCTTCGCGCTCTTTATCTCCTGCTCAGCCTTTGTGAGCTCTTTCTGTGCATCACCGATTAATGCAATTATCTTTGAATGGTCCTGCTGCTTCTTGTATAGCTCTTCCTTCTGACTAGTAACCTGTTCAGAAAGGGATGTAAGAGTTGCCTCTGTCTGAGTGATCTTTGCTCCAAGCTCATTGAGACGGCTGACTGTCTGGTTTATTTTCTCTGTCTCAGAAAGAGAGAGCGTCGCCACAGTCTCCCTTGTCTCACTTGCTCTCTGTGCAAGGATATCTATCTGAGCCTGGCAGTCCTTCATTATCTTCTCATAGTCCTTTCTTATCTCATCAAGCTCCTCAAGCATGACAGCGCGGAATGAGACTCTGGTCTTTTCTGTAAACGACTCTTTTTCACGGGAAAGAGAAATCAGACGGTCATCTATTTCCCTCTTGAGATTGGCAATATTGTCCTTCATCTCGTTTTCCCTGTTCGTGATTCTCTCTTCTGCCTCGCTTATTCTCTCTTCTGCATCCCTTTCTATCTGGCTCTTTTTCTCGTTGAAATTCGAAACAAGAGCATCAAAGGAGCTGTTGAGCTTCTGTGCTGTCTCATCTGCAAGCTTTTCAATATCTCCTGCATTGTCGTTTATCTCACTCTTTGCGGCATCGAGGATATCCTTTACCTGACTCTTGTATGAGATGATCTCGCTTTCTGCTGAGTCAAGATATGTTTTAAATCCATCCTTCATCTCTGAGAGTGCCGACCTTGCACTTCTGACAGCATCTTCGACCTCGCCCTTCAATTCAGATGCTCTTGCACTCATGGTCTCTGCAATCCTTGTCTGCTCATCACATTCACGCACAAAGCCCTGCTTCTCTACGTTCACGAACTCAACAAGCTGGCTCTTCTGGCGGTCAATAAGACTGGAAAATGTTGCAAGCATCTCAGAATTCTCATTTTTCTGAAGTGCGCTCTGCTGCTTGAGGCTTTCCTGCGTGCTTGTCACAAGACGTATATACTCAGCCTTGAGATCCTGCATCTGATTGACAAGCAGCTCAGTCTCCTCATGGAAGTTCCTGACAAACTCATTAACGCTCTCAGCCTTCCTTATTTCCTGCTGCACGACAAGAATCCTGTTCTCTGCCTGGTCTGTCTGCACTTTGAGTTTGTCCAGAGCTCTCTTGTAATCGACACACACCTCTTCAAGGGCAGAAAGGTCCTTGGCATGCTGAGCAAGACGGTCAAGGCATGTGTTTACAACTTCAACCACGCTTCTGGCCTTCTCTATATGACTCTGGACATTGTCCACGCAGTCCTGGCTGTCAGTCCTGACTCTCTGCTGCTGGGCAGCAACCTCGCTTCTGAAACTCTTGATCTGCTGGTTTATGTTCGCAAGCGTCCTTGTCTTCTTATCTCCTGCCCTCACAGAGAAGAAAATAAGAAGAGACAGAATGAACAGAACAACAGAAACTGCCAGACAGAGTGTGTAACTCATAATCAAACCTCCGAGAAAAGGATCTTCTCCATTTCATAATAATCTTTTGCAACGATGTCTGCCATGCTTTCATTTGCCGAACGGGAAATGAGAGCGGCGTGCATATTGAAGCTCTTGGCCCCCTTCACATCTTTTTTCTCGCTGTCTCCCACATAGAGAATCTGAGAAGGGTCAAGAGACGCTTTTTTCACTATCTCAAGAAAACATGTGCCACAGGGCTTCAGTCTTCCTATATCCTCTGCTGAAATGGCAAAGTCCACATAGGACTCTATGCCAAGATGAGCAAGTTTCTCAGAGAGAGGAAAATCTGAGAGAACTCCGATTCTGATGCCGCTTTTCCTGATAAGAGAAAACACTCTCTCAAGGTTATCAAAAGGCCTTACTTTCCTGTACTCCCTGTCCCATGAGGAATGCATCTTCTTCTCTTTCTCAAGAAATACAGGAAGCCATTTCTCATCCTTTGAGGGATATGCGAGAGCCATCTCCCGTTTCCTGAAAGAAAGGCTGTCCATGGCATCAAGAACCCTCTTTCCATCCTCAGCTCTCATCTTTTTCCTCATCATCATATAGCGGATGGAGAAAAAAGGAGATGAGAGTGCACTCTTGAAGAGCACCCTGTTTAAAAAAGATATATCATAGAGGGTTCCGTCGATATCGAAACAGACGCATTTTATGCCGTTCTTCTCAAGCCAGGTCATTTTCCCTTCCTTGCCTGCCTGTTGTTTCTGACAACCTTTTTTGCTCTTTCCATGGCTTTTCCTTCCCTGGCTTTTCCCCCGGGCTTCCTGCTCACACCTTTTGCTCTTCCGCTTCTTTCAGTACGCTTTACAGCCCTTTTGATATCAAGGGTCTCCTTGCTTGGACCTCTTTCATTCAGGCTCGGATTCCTTCTTCTTTCCCTCAGAGAGATCTCAATTGGAATATCCTTGAATCCAAGATCCTTTCTGATCATGTTCTTTATATACGATATATAGCTTTCCGGGAAATCCTTGATCCTGTTAACAAAAAGAAGGAAACGCACAGGGGTGGTACTCACCTGTGTGGCATAAAGCACCTTGTAATGCCCCTCGCTGCCGCGCGGAGGCTCATATTCACTTGTCCAGGATTTCAAAGCCTCATTGAGCGTTGCTGTATCAACACGCTTGTTCAGCTGTTTCCAGACCTTTATCACAGTAGAAAGCAGAGATCCCACATTCACTGACTCAAGTGCGCTTATAGACACGATTGGAGCAAAATTGAGAACAGGGAAAAGAAAACGGATTCTGTCTTCCACTGCAACAAGCTCATTCTTTACTCCAGAAAGCATGTCGATTTTATTGAGAGCAAGAATCACGCCCTTTCCACGACGTACAATCAAGGAGGCAATCTTCTTATCCTGCTCGCTGAGCCCTTCAGTGACATCCACCATCAGAAGTACAACATCTGCCTCATCAATTGTCTTTATCGCCCTGTTCACAGAGTAATACTCAACATCCTCTTCAACTTTGCTTTTCCTTCTTATTCCGGCAGTATCGAGGACAGTATAGTCATTCCCCTTATATTCAAAGCTTGCACGCATGACATCACGTGTGGTTCCTGCAATATCGGAGACAATCGAGACATCACGTCCTGTAAGAAGATTCGTAAGAGTGCTCTTTCCTGTGTTCGGCTTTCCTAAAATAGCAATCTTCACGCTCTCACGCTCTTCTTCCTCTTCCTCTCTTTCCTCAAGATCCAGCAGTCCGAGCATCGTATTCTCAAGTTCCTCAAAGCCTGAGCCGTGAGCTGCAGAAATGCCGACAACCCTCTGATAACCGTATGAGAAGAAATTCCATACAAGGTCTTCTCTCTTGACATCATCAACCTTGTTGACAACAAGAATCACCTTATCGGTGTAGGGCCTCATCTCATCAAGGAGCATCTGGTCTTCCCTTGTTACATCAGTGCAGTCCATGACAAGAAGGATAAGGTCTGCCTGAGATGCAAGAGAAAGACTCTTTTCGCTTACGGCATAATCAAGCCCCTCCTTGTCAAGCTTGACTCCTCCGCTGTCAACAAGCGTGACTGCATTGTTGCCAAGAAGATACCGGGATGGAATTGGATCACGGGTTACTCCGGGAGTGGGATCCGTGATTGCCCTGCGCTCTCCGATAAGCCTGTTGAAGAGTGTGCTCTTGCCGACATTGGGCCGTCCGAGAATGGCGATCATCGGAAGTGATGTATCTATATCTGCCTTGTTTTTTATCTCTAGTTTTTCAGCCATTAAAACACCTGTTTTTTACATGTAAAAGGTTACATTATTTGAGAATATTGAGCAATCCATTTAAATTTTAGGAACCAGGGTGTATATTGGGAGTATGAGAAAGGAAGGAAGTCTGCGCTTTATATTGTTCATAGCCGCCGCATACATCGCTGTTTTCACAGCGCTCCTTCTTGTCTTTGCTCCCCCTGTTTTGAAGAAAATAAAGGATAAGAAATATATCGAGCGCCTTGAATATTACTATCAGAATGCGTCAGAAGCAGACGGAGAAAGCTATCTTGTCGCACTCTATTCAATAGACGGAATAAAGAACACAAGAAGGGTCATAAGGAGAGGATATACTGATATTTATCATATGAGTCTTGAGGCCCTTTTGAGGAAAACTGATGAAAGCGAGATGGAAAAGGGACTTGTAAGCTACATAGACAGCTCTACAAGGCTTGAAGGACTAGGCAGGAGCGCAAACATAATCTTTGTCTTTCTTTCTGATGATTTTCTCTCTTCTGCTGATATCAGCAAAGCAAAAAAGCAGGTTGAGACGACAATACATAATCTCAATCCTGCTTTAAGCGTTGCAATCGTAGTCAACGACAGCGTCATCTGATTATTCTTCTGATACTGAGCGCCTTGCCGCTTTCATCATCGACATCTACTATGATTCCAGAAAGCGATGCCTTCCCCTGCTTGACCTCGCTTTTGATCGGCAGCTGTGTAAGAGCCCTCTCTATTGCCAAATCCTCCCTGCTTCCGATTACGGAATCAAGGACCCCTGTTATGCCTAAATCCGTAATATATGCTGTTCCCGCGGAAAGTATCTTCTCATCCGCAGTCTGCACATGTGTATGTGTTCCGGCAACACAGCTCACAAGTCCGTCAAGATAGAATGCAAGAGCCTCTTTCTCGCTTGTCTCCTCCGCATGGAAGTCAACAAAGATGATCTTTGTTGTCTTTCTTATCTTCTCCACTGCGGCTTTTACAGTGCGGAACGGACAATCCGTTGAAGGCATGTTCACTCTTCCCTGTGCATTTATGACTGCAACATTGTCCTTTATGGTCCAGCCCTTGCCCGGAACACCATCAGGATAGTTTACAGGACGGATTATGTTGTCCATCTTGTCAAGGAAAGGGAATATGTCCTCTTTCTGCCAGATATGGTTTCCGCTTGTTATCACATCAATTCCCATGGATATCAGTGACAGATAGTCCTCACCGCTTATACCGAAGCCCTGGCTTGCATTCTCTCCGTTTGCAATCACAAAATCGATTTTCTCTTCTTTTTTCAGGCTCTTGAGACCTAAAAAGACAGAGCTCATTCCGCTCTGTCCTGAAATATCTCCCAGCTGCAGGATCCTCACCTTGCGTACTCCACAATTCTGAGCTCTCTGATGATTGTCACCTTGATCTTGCCTGGATATCTGAGCTCAGCTTCAATCCTCTGGGCAATGCCGCTTGCGATTTCTCTTGTCTTCTCATCTGTAACATTGTCAGAATTGACAAGGATTCTCAGCTCTCTTCCTGCCTGGATTGCATACGCGTTTTCAACGCCGTCAAAACTCTTTGCTATGTTCTCAAGAGATTCAAGACGCTTGATGTAATTGTCAAGGCTTTCCCTTCTTGCACCAGGGCGGGCGGCGCTGATTGCATCTGCAATCTGCACAATCACGGACTCGATGCAGCTTGGCTCAATGTCATTATGATGCGAAAGCACAGCATTGACGACTCTTGGATCTTCTCCAAGGCGCTTTACAAGCTCACCGCCAAGCTCTGCATGGTTTGCATCGCTTTCAGTCTCTGCACCCTTTCCTATATCGTGAAGAAGTCCTCCGCGCTTTGCAATTTCGGTATCTGCTCCAACCTCGCTGGCAATCATGCCCGCAAGAATTGCAACTTCCTTGGAGTGCTGAAGCACATTCTGTCCATAGCTTGTGCGGAAATGAAGACGTCCAAGTGCCCTGATCAGCTCAGGTCCCATGTTGTGGATTCCAAGATCAAATACCACTTTGTCCCCTTCATCCACGATAATCCTTCCAACTTCCTTTGCAACCTTGTTGACAACCTCTTCAATTCGTGCCGGATGTATTCTTCCATCCTGCACAAGGCGTTCAAGTGCAACACGTGCAATTTCCTTTCTCACAGGATCGAAACAGGAGATGACAACAGCCTCCGGAGTATCATCGATTATGATATCCACACCAGTAAGGGTCTCAAGGGTCCTTATGTTCCTTCCTTCCCTTCCGATGATTCTTCCTTTCATCTCCTCGCTTGGAAGAGAGACGCTCGTTGTCGTGATTTCTCCTGAGACCTCAGTTGCAAGACGCTGTATGCTCGTGATGATTATATCCCGTGCAATCTTCTCGCTCTGGAGCTTTGTCTCGCTTTCAATCTTGTTAAGGTATACCTGCCCCTCCCGCTCTGCTTCACTTTTCATCTGCTCGATAATAAGCGTCTTTGCATCCTCGCGTGTAAGGCTTGCAACCTTCTCAAGCTCAGCAACAAGTTCTTTTTCCTTTTCCTGAGCTTCTCTTTCCTTGTCTTTTAATGCGCTGTCGCGCTCTCCCAGTTGTTTTTTAATCGCATCAAGCTCATTCTGCTTGTGTTCGAGATTCATTTCTTTCTGCAGAAGTCTTCTCTCGTTCTTCTGCAGTTCCATTCTTCTTTCCCTGGCCTCACGCTCACTCTGCTGCTGTTCTTTCTGCACAGTCTCGCGTGCCTCAAGCAAAAGCTCTTTGGCTCTGGCCTCAGCGCGGGTGATAGCTTCCTGCTCTGAGCGCACAGCCTGCTGTTCAACGCTTGTCAGCTTGAACTTTGCATATATCCAACGGCCGATATAACCGACGGCGATGCCAATTACACAACACAGGAGATATAACAATACATCTGTCATTGCTTTCTCCTTAAGGTTAAATACTAATTTTTATATTGAAATAAAAGAATGATACTGTCAACCAAAATAAGATGATTGCTTAAAATTCTGAAATCTGTAATTTCTGAGCAAAAACATGTTCATCATGCCATCAGAGGAAAAGAAAAACCGCCACTTTCGTGACGGCTCAATGGGAATTATCCCAGGTTGCCATTATGCAACCCTCATTTTGCGGCCTTTTCTGTCTTCTTAGACTTCTTCTCAGCCTTTTTCTTGTCAGCCTTGTCATCCTTCTTTGCTGTCTTCTCAACAAGCTCGAGGATAACCATCTCAGCTGCATCTCCGAGACGATAGCCAGTCTTGAGGATTCTTGTGTATCCACCATTGCGGGAAGCGAACAGTGGAGCAATCTCCTTGAACAGCTTGTCCAAAACTGCCTCGTCATAGATGTCACGGGCAATCATTCTGCGGTTGTGAACATTATCAACCTTTGCTCTTGTGATCATCTTCTCTGCCATCTTTCTGACTTCAAGTGCCTTTGCCTTTGTTGTCTCTATTCTCTCATAGCGGAACAGGGATGTTACCATGTTTCTCTTGAGAGCGGTTCTCTCACTTGTAGTTCTGGAAAGAGCGTTAAAACCAATTTTATGCTTCATCCTTAACTTCCTTATTCTCTGGAACTTTGATAGACGTCTTCAATACTGAGAAATCTGTCATGCCGAGAGTAAGACCCCACTCCTTGAGCTTGTCCTTAATCTCTGTAAGGCTCTTCTTGCCGAAGTTCCTTGTCTTTCCGATTTCTTCCTCAGTCTTTCTAGCCAAATCACCAATTGACTTGATACCTGCGTTCTTCAGACAGTTAGAAGATCTTACTGTGAGCTCAAGCTCTTCAACAGGAGTGCTGAGAATGTTCATGATTCTCTCTTCTTCCTTGTCAACATCATCATTGACTGAGATTTTGTCCTCATCAAAGTTGATGAATACAGTAAAATGCTCCTTGATAATCATGGCAGCCTCACCAAGAGCATCCTCCGGAGTGATTGTTCCGTCTGTAGTAATCTCGAGAATGAGCTTGTCATAATCATTGCGCTGACCAACTCTTGTAGGCTCGATAGAATACTTGACTCTCTTTACAGGAGAGAAGAATGCATCGATGCTGATGGTTCCTGCTTCCTCAACGTACTTGTCATTGTACTCGCTTGGCACATAACCTCTTCCAAGGTCAATCTGCACCTCCATCTCAAGGTCGCAGTCATCCATCATTGTAAAAATTCTGAGGTCCTTGTTTGTCACGCTTACGAGATTTTTCTCAAAATCCGCACCTGTAATGGCACCAGGGCCCTTACATGTGATAGTGAAAACTGTTCCCTCTGAATCCTCAGGCATGCTTATCTGAAGTTTCTTAATGGCAGCAATGATATCATTAATGTCTTCTCTTACACCCGGAAGCGGCTCATACTCACTTGTAACAAGGTGTGCAGCATGATCGGCTCCTGAAAAAGTTGTGAAGCGGATAGCTGTTACTGCATAACCCTGGATTGAGGATAAGAGAACACGGCGGAGAGTATTTCCAACTGTTGTTCCAAATCCACGCTCGAAAGGATAAGCCACGAACTTACCATACTCAGCTGTGCATACAATCTGGTCGGATGTGATTCCCTTAGGTTTCTGAAACCCTTTGAGAAGAGATTTTCTAGCCATTTAATACTCCTATAAACCCGGAAGACTTCCGAGTATTCAAATCAGACGCGTCTTGTCTTGCGTGGGCGGCAGCCGTTGTGCGGAATCGGTGTGACGTCACGGATGGATCTGACCTTGAGGCCGAGAACTCCGATTGTCCTGATAGCGCTCTCTCTTCCGGCTCCTGGACCCTTGACAAATACATTGACTTCCTTCAGGCCGTAATCCATAGCCTTCTTGACTGCAGCCTCACAGATAGTCTGTGCAGCATACGGAGTGCTCTTCTTTGCACCGCGGAAACCAAGACCACCTGCAGATGCCCAGGAAACAGCATTGCCTGCAAGATCAGTAACAGTGATGATTGTGTTGTTGAAGCTTGTCTGGATATAGACATTTCCTTCAAGTACTGTCTTCTTAACTTTTTTCTTAACGTTTGCCATTTCCTAAACCCTTATTTCTTCTTTCCTGCAACAGTCTTCTTCTTGCCCTTTCTTGTTCTTGCATTGGTCTTTGTTCTCTGACCGCGGACCGGCAAGCCCTTTCTGTGGCGAAGTCCTCTGTAGCATCCGATGTCCATCAATCTCTTGATGTTGAGTGCTACCTCAGTCCTGAGGTGTCCTTCAATCTTGTACTCCTCTTCAATAACCTTTCTCAGGAGTGCAATCTGATCCTGATCCAGTGTGTTGATTCTTACATCCGGATCTATATTTGTCTTCTTACAGATATCGACTGCGCTTACTCTTCCAATACCGTAGATGTATGTCAGAGCAATCTTGACCGCCTTGTTAGGCAGGTCAACACCTGCTATACGTGCCATCGTGGCCTCCTATTACTTCTGTCTCTGCTTGTGCTTCGGATTCTCGCAAACAATGCGAACAACGCCAGCACGTCTAATTACTTTACACTTGTCACAAATCGGTTTGACACTTGCTCTTACTTTCATTTTACGAGCTCCTATTATATTTTCTTGACTTTGCGCTTCTTCACATCGACAAAGCCATCATGATGATGCATCTTCATCAGGCTATCAAGCTGTCTCATTGTCTCAAGATCAACACCGACCATGATGATCAGTGATGTTCCGCCAAAGAGCATTGCTATCTCACGCGGGAAATCGAAGAACATCTGGATAAGAGTCGGAATCAAAGCAATGAATGCAAGGAAGAGTGAGCCTGGAAGAACGATTCTGTTAAGAACCTTTGTAAGATATTCTTCAAGCTTCTCGTTTCTTACACCAGGAATTGATCCTCCGTTATCACGGATATTCTTGGCCATCTCAACCGGGTTGAGAGAAACCTGTGTATAGAAGAATGCAAACGCCACAATCAACAAGGTGTAGATAATTAGATAGGGGGCACCCTGTGGATCCAGGAAGTTTGCAACGGACTGCAACCATCCAATCTGAGAATTATATGCGATTTGCAGAGGAAATGAAAGTAGTGCTGATGCAAAAATTACAGGAATGACTCCGCTCGGGTTAATCTTGAACGGAATGAAGGATGACTGTGAACCGTACATCTTTCTTCCTACGACTCTCTTTGCATAGTGCACAGGGATCTTCCTCTGTCCTTTCTCTTCGTATACAACGAGTGCTACAACGAGGATGAACATGATTACAACAAGAACAAGAGCAAACGGATTGAGTGTTCCTGCCTTGATTGATTCAACCATTGTCACTGTTGCGCTCGGGATTCTTGCTATGATACCTGCAAAAATGAGCAGTGATATACCATTACCGACGCCAAACTGAGTGATCTTCTCACCAATCCATACAAGCAGCATGCTTCCAGCAGTTACTGATACAATTGCTACCAGTGTGAAAGCAACCGGTGACATTGTAAGAGCACCTGGGATGCTTCTTGCATATACAGTTGTTGCCAGTGACTGAAGGATACAGACTACGATTGTACCGTATCTTGTGTACTGCTGTATCTTCTTTGCACCCTGAGGATCCTGAGAAAGCTTCTTCAGTGATGGAATGACAAGCATCAGCAACTGGATGATAATCTGAGTTGAGATGTATGGCATTACACCGAGCATGAACAATGAATAGTTGTTGAATGCTCCACCTGAGAAGAAGTTCAGGTATTCAGTGAAGCTGTTTGAATAAGCTTCAAAGTAGTTTAAAACCGCAGTAGGATTGATTCCTGGAATTGGAATGAAAGTACCAATTCGGGTTACGATTAATAACCCGAATGTGATAAGTACTTTCTTTCTGATATCCTGCATGCGGAACATATCAACTAAAGCGTTTGACATCAGAACTTCCCTTTATTATTTTACCTCTCCACCAGCTGCGAGAATCTTCTCCTTTGCACCTGCGGAACACTTTACGCTATCAATAACAAGTTTCTTTGTAAGTTCTCCGTTAGAAAGAATCTTAGCCTTTGTATCGATACCTTTGATCAGGCCCTTCTCTCTGAGGGATGCATCGTTGACGACTTCTCCGTCGTTATATGACACCTCGAGATCAGAAAGATTGATTGCCTGAGCAACCTCCTTGAACGGGTAATTGGAGAATCCGCGGCGTGCGATACGTCTGTAAAGAGGCATCTGTCCGCCTTCAAATCCAAGTCTTACTCCGCCGCCGGAGCGGGAATTCTGACCATCATGACCGCGTCCGCAAGCTCTGCCCTTGCTGGAAGCTCCACGGCCGACAACTGTCTTTTTCTTTGTTGCGCCATAAGGCTTTACAATCTCAGCCATCTTAAACCTCCTCTACCTTCACAAGATGTGAAACAACGCGGATCATTCCCTGAGTAACAGGATTGTTGTCTTTAACAACTGAGCTGCTGATTTTTCTCAAACCAAGAGCCTTACATGTCTTTCTCTGGTTCGGGAGTATACCTGCAAGCCCTCTTACAAGTGTGATCTTTACTTTATCTGCCATAACTCAGCTCCACATTTCCTTCAGAGACTTACCTCTGTTCTTTGCAACAGTCTTTGCATCAAAGAGATGCTCAAGTCCGTCAAATGTTGCCTTGACTGTGTTGATTCCGTTTCTGGAACCGAGGCTCTTTGAAATGACGTCCTTGATTCCTGCAGCATCACATACAAGACGTACAGAACCGCCTGCGATGACACCTGTTCCCGGAACAGCCGGCTTGAGGATGATTGAAGCACTCTTGTAGTTTCCGACGATGTCGTGAGGAATTGTATTTCCCTTCATCGGAACAGTGATCATGCTCTTCTTTGCCTTCTCTGTTGCCTTCCTGATTGCATCAGTGACATCATTGGCCTTGCCAAAACCGTAACCGACCTTGCCAGCCCCGTCACCAACGACTACCAATGCGGAGAAGGAGAACCTTCTACCACCTTTAACAACCTTAGCTACACGATTCAGCTTGACAAGCTTTTCAATGTAAGCGTCTTTAACTTCTCTTTCTTTAGCCTTTTCCATATAAGTCTCCTAGAATCTGACGCCTGCTTTTCTTGCGCCATCTGCAATTGACTTCACGATTCCGTGATAGAGGTAACCGTTTCTGTCAAATACAACCTGGTCGATCTTGGCATCCAGAAGTCTCTTGCCTACTACTTCTCCAAGCTTTGCTGCATCTTCAACTGTATTTCTGAGGCTCTTGAGCTCCGGCTCGACTGTGCTTGCTGAAACAAGGGTCTTTCCTGCAACATCATCGATAACCTGCACATACATGTGGAGATTACTTCTGAATACTGTCATTCTCGGACGTGTTGCTGTACCGGAAATGCTCTTTCTGATATGAGCCTTTCTCTTAAGCTGTCTTCTTGCTTTGTCTATCATTCTGTTCATAACGCGTCCCCTTATTTCTTACCACCGGACTTACCGACCTTGCGGCGGATGTTCTCAGTCTCGTACTTGATACCCTTGCCCTTATAAGGCTCCGGTCCTCTGAGAGATCTGATTTCCGCAGCGACCTGACCGACTCTTTCCTTGCTGATGCCGCTGACTGTGAGCTTGTTCTGTCCATCAGATGTGATTGTGATTCCCTCTGGGATCATATACTCGATCACAGTTGAGTATCCAAGGTTGAGAGTAAGGATTGAACCCTTCACCTCTGCCCTGTAACCGACACCGTTGATGATGAGAACCTTGCTGTAACCGTCATGAACACCCTTGATCATGTTTGCAACCAGCTGTCTTGTAAGACCATGGTAGCTCTTGGAAAGCTTCTCGTCGTCAAATCTTGATACGATAACCTCGTTTCCGTTAACTTCAACCTTCACCTCAGGTCTGAGAGTCTGTGTGAGAGTTCCCTTGCTGCCCTTGACTGTGCATACAGAGTCCTTGATCTCGACTGTCACGCCCTGAGGAATTGCGATAGGTAATTTTCCAACTCTAGACATTTGCAACTCCTTACCAGATTGTGCAGATCAGCTCTCCACCGACTTTAGCATCAACAGCCTTCTTGCCTGTGATGACACCGGTTGAGGAAGAAACGACTACAACACCGTTGCCGTTGAATACGCTAGGCATATCCTTGTAACCGCAGTATACGCGGCGGCCCGGAGTTGAGATACGGTCAAGACCATGAATAACCGGATTCTGGTCTTCATCATACTTTAAGAATACGCGGATATAAGGAACATTGTCCTTTGTAACCTTCTTGAAGTTCTTAATGAATCCCTCATTCTTGAGAATCTTCACAATCTGAAGCTTCATCTTTGAATTAGAGATTTCAACCTTTTCGTGCTTAGCCTGACTAGCGTTTCTAATCTTGGTAAGCATATCTGCAATTGGATCACTTGCTGCCATAATTTTCTCCTTACCAGCTTGACTTAGTAACGCCAGGAATCTGGCCTTCACTTGCCAGTTTTCTGAAGCATACTCTGCACATGTCAAACTGGCGCATATAACCACGAGGACGACCACAAATTCTGCATCTGTTGTAAGAACGTGTAGAGAATTTCGGTGTCTTCTTTGCTTTAACAATCAAAGATTTCTTTGCCATCTTTTCTCTCCTTACTTACTGAAAGGCATGCCAAGCTTCTTTAAAAGCGCATATGCCTCTTCATCTGTGTTTGCAGATGTAACGATTGCAACGTTCAGGCCGCTTACTCTTTCAATCTTGTCATAATCAATCTCTGGGAAAATAATCTGCTCAGTGATTCCGAGTGAGTAGTTTCCATGACCATCAAATGCGTTTGGCTTTACACCCTTGAAGTCCTTGACTCGCGGAAGTGCAATACAGATAAGTCTCTCAAGGAAATACCACATATTGTCACCTCTGAGTGTAACCATCGCACCGATTTCCTGTCCGGCACGGATCTTGAAGTTAGCAATACTCTTTCTTGCCTTTGTCTTGACTACGTGCTGACCTGTAATCTGCTCGAGCTCCTTTACAGCTGCGTCCAGAAGCTTCTTGTTGACTGTTGCTTCTCCAACACCAACACTTACTGTGATCTTCTCGAGACGAGGAATCTGCATTACTGTCTTATATCCGAATTCCTTGTGGAGCTCCGGTGCTACGACCTCGAGATACTTCTTCTTGAAATTTGGGATGAACTTCTCTTCTGCCATTATAGCACCTCACCTGTCTTCTTTGCATAGCGGACCTTCTTTCCGCCATCCATCTTGTAACCAACCTTTGTAACCTTGTCCTTGCTGAGCAATGCGACGTTGGATACGTGGATTGGAGCCTCAACTTCCATGATGCCGCCCTTGTCCTGAGCGCTTTTCTTCTTCATGGTCTTCTTGACCATGTTCACACCCTGGATGTAGACCCTCTCATTCTCGAGGTCTACCTTTACGATCTTGCCGGATTTGCCCTTCTCGCTTCCGGCAATGACCTTGACTGTGTCATTCTTCTTCAGTCTCATACTTTCTCCTACAACACTTCCGGTGCTAATGAAACGATCTTCATATACCCATCTCTGAGCTCTCTGGCCACTGGTCCGAAGATACGCTTACCGCGTGGGTTATTGTTGGCATCAATGACAACACATGCATTGTCATCGAACCTGATATAGGTACCGTCAGGTCTGCGGTATTCCTTCTTTGTTCTTACTACAACAGCCTTCAGAACATCACCCTTTTTGATGGCTCCGTTCGGAAGAGCGTCCTTTACTGCTACTACGATAATATCGCCGACCTTGGCAACATATCTGTGGCTTCCACCAAGGACCTTGATGCACTGCACACGCTTAGCACCGCTGTTATCAGCTACATTCAGATAAGTCTGCATCTGTACCATAAGTCAACTCCTTAGCGTGCTCTCTCAACAATCTCAACAAGGCGCCAGCACTTGTCCTTTGAAAGGTGGCGGCACTCCATGATGCGGACTGTATCACCGTAATGAGCCTCATTCCTCTCATCATGAGCCTTGAACTTCTTTGTTGAAACCACGTACTTCTTGTAAAGCGGATGAAGAGTTCTGTTTGAAACCTGGACTGTAATGGTCTTGTCCATCTTATCACTTACAACAAGCCCTGTCATAATCTTTTTTCTAGCGTCAATCATTCATCTTCCTCACTATTACTTTGCCTTCGCAATACCAATATCCACAGCATGGATTCTGGTGTTGAGTCTTGCGATGTCTCTCTTTACTGTTCTGAGTGCGAGCGGGTTGTCAAGGTGGCTGAGAACCTTCTGCATCCTCAGGTTGACAAGCTCCTTTCTGAGCTTATCGCGCTCTGCTACCATTTCCTTGTAGCTAAGATCTTTATAAGATTTCTTCATCTCAATTACTCCATATCCTCGCGCATGACGAACTTTGTCTTGATAGGGAGCTTGCTTGCAGCAAGTGTAAGTGCCTCCCTGGCAAGAGTCTCGTCAATACCGCCCATCTCGAACATGACAGCACCTGTCTTGACAACTGCTACCCATCCTTCCGGGCTTCCCTTACCGTTACCCTGTCTTGTTTCAGCAGGCTTCTTTGTGTACGGCATGTCAGGGAAGATTCTGATCCATACCTTACCACCACGCTTGACGTGTCTTGTCATTGCAACACGGGCTGCCTCGATCTGGCGGTTTGTAATCCACTTTGGCTCAAGAGCCATAAGTCCATACTCACCGAAAGCAAGGCTGTTTCCCTTGTGTGCTACTGCATCACGTGTACCACGCTGCTTTTTTCTGTATTTGATTCTCTTAGGACTTAACATCTTTAACTCCTTGCCTCTGCTTCAGTCTTCTTCTTTACAACTGTTCCGACTGTATCATCCTCTGCCTTGGCGCGGTTATAGATCTCACCATTGAAGACCCAAACCTTTACACCGATAGTACCGAATGAAGTCCTTGCGATTGCAAAGCCGTAATCGATGTCAGAGCGAAGTGTGTGCAGAGGAACTCTTCCTTCCTTCATCCACTCGCTTCTTGCGATTTCAGCACCGCCAAGACGACCTGAGCACTTGATCTTTATACCCTGGACGTTTGCCTGGACTGCGCGGCTGATTGCATTCTTCATCACGCGGCGGAAAGCACCTCTATTCTCAAGCTGCTTTGCAACGTTCTGAGCAATAAGCTGTGCGTTTGTCTCGCTCTTCTTGATCTCCTTGATCTTAATCTGGAGATTCTTGTCTGTGAGCTTCTGCATCTTAGCTGCGATCTTCTCAACTGTTGCACCCTTTGCACCGATGATGATTCCAGGGCGTGCTGTTGAGATCACGAGTGTGATGCGCTGAGGCTTTCTGATGATGTCCACTGCGCTGATATCAGCACCCTGGACTTCAGAGCAGGCAAGAAGAGCCTTTCTGAGGACGAGGTCCTCATGAAGAGTATCTGCATACTCCTTGCGATCTACATACCATTTGGACTGCCAAGTCTTGTTTACACCAAGTCTCAGCCCGATTGGATTAACTTTCTGGCCCATTACTCACCTACCTTCTCGTCAACAACGACTGTGATATGAGACATTCTCTTAAGAAGAATATCGCGCTTTCCATGAGATCTTGCCCATACTCTCTTCAGACGCGGACCGTCATCGATGAAAATCTGTGATACATAAAGAGAATCCTCATCGAGTCTTCTGTTCTGGTTCAGAGCATTTGCACCAGCGGACTTCAATACTTTGGCAATCAGACGTGCTCCCTTCTGAGGCATTGCCTCGAGGATTGCTGATGCCTCTGAGTACTTCTTTCCTCTGATGAGATCAGCAACCGGGCGTACCTTTGTAGGGGAGACCATTAAATACTTAGCTATTGCTTTATAACCTTTAGTTTCCATCATAATTACCTACTCTTATTTACCCTTCTTGTCAGATGCATGACCGCGGAATATGCGTGTAGGAGCAAACTCTCCGAGCTTGTGACCTACAAGATTTTCTGTAACATATACAGGAACCCAGGTCTTACCGTTATATACGGAAATAGTGAAACCAACCATTTCCGGGATGATTGTAGAACTACGTGAGTAGGTCTTAACCATCTGCTTCTGACCAGCCTTGTTTAAATCTTCAATCCTTTCAAGAAGGTTGTGCTCCACGAAAGGACCTTTCTTAATTGACCTTGACACTTTCTACTCCTACTTGCGCTTCTTAACGATGAACTTATTTGAAGGATTCTTCTTTGAACGAGTCTTTGCACCCTTGGTAGGCTTGCCCCACGGAGTAACAGGATGACGTCCAGCAGCTGTCTTTCCTTCACCACCACCATGTGGATGATCAACCGGGTTCATGACAACACCTCTTACCTTCGGTCTTCTGCCGAGGTGGCGTGATGCACCTGCCTTGCCCAGAGAAACATTCATGTGGTCTTCGTTGCCGAGCTCTCCGATTGTTGCATAGCACTCGGAGAATACCATTCTCATCTCACCTGAAGGAAGACGGAGAGTAACATAATCCCCTTCCTTGGCGATGACTGTTGCACCAACGCCTGCGCTTCTTACAAGCTGTCCACCGCGGCCAAGTGTGAGTTCCACATTGTGCACGGTAAGACCAAGGGGAATGTTCTTGAGTGGAAGTGCGTTTCCGACTGTAAGCGGTGCATTAGGTCCGCTCTGAACCTGTGAACCGACAGTAAGTCCCTTTGGTGCAATGATATAGCGCTTTTCACCGTCAGCGTAGAAGACAAGTGCGATGTTTGCACTTCTGTTCGGATCATACTCGATGGTCTTTACAGTGCCTGGTACGCCATATTTGTTGCGCTTGAAGTCGATGATTCTGTAAGCACGCTTATGACCGCCACCGCGACGACGTACACTGATTCTTCCGAATGTGTCACGGCCAGCGTTCTTGCTGAGCTTAACTGTAAGTGACTTTTCCGGGCGGTCTGCTGTAACTTCAGACCTGACCAGAACAGTCTTCTGGCGGAGGCCAGGAGTATTTGGTTTGAATGTCTTAAGTGCCATGTTTATCCTTCCTCCTTATACACCTTCAATAGCTGAGATGCTCTCGCCCTTAGCTACTGTGACAATTGCCTTCTTCCAAGAGGATCTAGAGCCCTTTATATAGCCGCCCCTGCCTCTGGAGAACTTTGGCTTTCCAGCCATATTCATAACATTGCAAGAAATGCAGTTTACTCCGAAAAGTTCCTTAACAGCATTCATGATCTCGAACTTGTTAGCTTCCGGAGCGACACGGAATGTATATTTCTTGACCTCCGCATCTCTCATTACATTTGATTTCTCGCTCAAAATCGGTTCGATAATAATCTGATCTGCTCTCATCTTCTAACTCCTAGAACTCACCATAAAAATCACTAAGGTTCTGGCAAGCAGATTCAAGAACAAGGATCTTTCTTCCATAAAGAAGTTCCTTTGCAGACAGCTTGTCGTATGCGAGCACGTGAAGATAAGGAATATTCCTTGCTGCACGGCGGAGCATCGGATCATCGTCCTTCATGATTATTACTGTGCGCTGATTCTCTGTCTCGAAAGCCTTCATGATCTGTGCAAGATCCTTTGTCTTTCCATTCTCGCTTGTGAAATCCTCTATTACGCAGAGTCTTCCTTCCTCAACACCGAGGGAGAGAAGTGAAAGCATTGCAAGTCTCTTGACCTTCTTGGGAAGAGTGTAGCTGTAATCTCTCGGCTTTGGTCCGAAGATTGTACCACCTCCGACAGAAATCGGTGACTTCTTGTCTCCTCTTCTGGCATTACCAGTTCCCTTCTGCTTATAAGGCTTGGTATTGCTGTAATTGACCTCAGCACGTGTCTTTGTACAAGCAGTTCCAACTCTTCTGTTAGCTGCCTCATTTCTTATAGCGTGGTAAATCGCACCGTTTGAAACCTCAACTGCAAATACTTTCTCATCAAGGTTGATTGTGCGGATTTCCTTACCTGTAGTAGAAAAAACTTTCTGTTCCATATCCTGCTCCACTACTTCTTTACTGCTTTCTTGACAATCACAAGTGACTCAGTCGGTCCAGGAATTGCTCCCTTAACCATGAGAACCTGCATCTCGCTGTCAACAGCAACAACCCTGAGATTCTGCACTGTAACCTTCTCGTTGCCCATGTGGCCAGCCATTCTGTGGCCCTTGAATGTGCGTGAAGGAGTTGAGCTCATTGCTGTGCCGCCAAGGTCCCTGTGGAACTTGGAGCCGTGAGTAGCTCTACCACCGCCGAATCCGTAGCGCTTCATACCGCCCTGGAAACCCTTACCCTTTGATGTACCTGTTACGTCAACGAAAGTGACATCCTTGAACAGGTCAACACCGAGCTTGTCTCCGACATTTGCGCTCTGGTCGTAATCTCTCATTTCCATAACAACAGCCTTTGGCTCGCAGATGTCCTTGAACTGGCCTGCGTATGGCTTTGTTACCTGACTCTTCTTCTTGTCTCCGGATGCGAGGACAAGAGCTGAATATCCATTCTTCTCTTCTGTCTTGTTTCCGACGACAACATTATCTTCAATTTTAATTACTGTCACAGGAGTAAGTCTGCCGTTAGCATCAAAAACCTGTGTCATTCCAACTTTTTTGCCGATAAGCCCTAACATCTCTTACCTCAACTTACTGTCTAATTTCTACGTCCACACCAGCTGGGAGCTCAAGCTTCATAAGGGCCTCCACAACTTTCTGAGTTGGGTCCAATATGTCAATCAATCTCTTGTGTGTTCTCATTTCGAACTGCTCGCGACTCTTCTTGTTTACATGAGGGGATCTCAAGACAGTATACTTATTGATACGAGTCGGAAGTGGTACAGGACCTGATACTTTTGCTCCTGCCTTTACAACGGTCTGAACAATAGCCTTTGAGCTCTGTTCTACGAGTTCTGATTCGAAACCGGTAAGTTTGACTCGAATTCTTTCATTTGCCATTTTCAAAAATCTCCAAAAATCAAAAAATACCAGCCGGGAAGATTCCTTCCCGACCAGTTTAGTCATCAGATCTGATTACTCAGTCCTTAATCTCTGTTACCTGACCGGAAGCAACTGTTCTACCACCCTCACGGATAGCGAAGCGGAGTCCCTTATCCATAGCAACCGGGTGAATGAGCTCAACATTGATCTCTGTGTGGTCGCCAGGCATAACCATTTCCTTACCTGCCGGGAGGTGACATGTTCCTGTGATGTCAGTTGTTCTGAAGTAGAACTGTGGGCGATATCCATCAAAGAACGGGGAGTGTCTTCCGCCTTCTTCCTTTGAAAGTACGTATACAGTTCCTGTGAACTTTGCATGCGGTGTGATTGAATTTGGCTTTGCGAGAACCTGTCCTCTTACAACAGCCTTCTTATCGATACCTCTGAGGAGTGCACCGATGTTATCACCAGCCTGACCTTCGTCAAGAAGCTTGTTGAACATCTCAACACCTGTAACAACTGTGTTCTGAGTCTCCTTGATACCAACGATTGAAACAGGATCGTTGACGTGGATTACACCGCGCTCTACTCTTCCTGTAACAACTGTACCTCTACCTGAGATTGAGAAGATGTCTTCAATCGGCATGAGGAACGGCTGGTCAACAGCTCTCTCCGGAAGTGGGATGTAAGAATCCATAGCATCGAGAAGCTCGTCAATGCACTTTGTAGCCTCTGGATCATCTGGCTTTGTCATTGCAAGATAAGCTGATCCCTTGATAACAGGGCAGTTTGCACCGTCAAAACCATACTCTGTGAGGAGGTCTCTCATCTCTTCCTCAACGAGCTCGATGAGGTCTGGATCGTCAACCTGGTCACACTTGTTGATGAATACGATGATTGCAGGTACACCAACCTGGCGAGCGAGAAGGATGTGCTCCTTTGTCTGAGCCATAGCACCATCTGTTGCTGCTACTACGATAATAGCACCATCCATCTGAGCAGCACCTGTGATCATGTTCTTGATGTAGTCAGCGTGGCCCGGGCAGTCAACGTGTGCATAGTGGCGGTTCTTTGACTGGTACTCAACATGTCTTGTGTTGATTGTAATACCTCTTTCTCTCTCTTCTGGTGCGTTGTCGATTGCGTCATAAGCAAGAGCCTTGTCACCGAAAAGTTTTGCACAGTGCATTGTGATTGCAGCTGTTAAAGTAGTCTTACCATGGTCAACGTGACCGATAGTACCAACGTTTACATGTGGCTTAGTTCTCTCAAATTTTTCCTTAGCCATCAGTTTCCTCCTTGTGACACTGTCACAAAAAAACAAATATTTTCTAAAGGCCCAAGCCTTTAACGGGTTCTAGAGATCAAATGATTGCTAAGTTTATGTGTTCTTTACTGGATTCCAGAGGTCGGCACCGCCATGGGGACGACATACGATTTTCTGAATGAAAAAAATCTTTCTGGAACCACCTGATCACATATAAGCAACCGGTTTGGCTCTCCGTCAGGGATAATTTTTCCCAGACACCTCGACAATAATAGCTGTTATAGCTGCATTATGTCAAGTAGTGCCAAAGAAATATTGAGCACTTGAAGTTTTGCTCTTGTGATAGTATTCTTGCTTGCATGAAAACATTCAATTACAAGACAAAGGGCACTTGCTCAAGGGAAATCAGTTTCACGCTGACAGATAGCGGAAAAGTCAAAGACATATCGTTTACAGGAGGATGCAACGGCAACCTCAAAGGGATTTCTGCTCTCTGCGAGGGGCAGGATGCACTGGCTGTGATCAGCCGCCTTGAAGGCATCAGATGCGGAATGAAGGACACAAGCTGTCCGGACCAGCTTTCAAAGGCGCTTAAAGAAGCACTTGAGAAATGAGAAAAGGAGCATTGCGCTCCTTTTTTTCATGTATTGACACTGTTTTCTGTAAGATAGGCAACATAGTCATTAAAGACATCAGGGCATGCCCAGATGGAATCCTCATCCCTTTCTATTGCACTTGTATTGGTCGTGCTCAGAAATTCATCAAGCGTGATTTCTCCGCCGCATCTGATTCTGGATATGAATGAGGCGATTGCGCTTTCCTTAAAGCTCTCGTTCTCGATCTTCCTTTCCCAGAGTGTCACGGCATTGAGCGCTCCAACCGTATTCAAATAGGCTTCAATCACGGCATCGTCATCTGATGTGAATCTTCTTGTATAGGATGTAAGTGAAACGTAATCTGTTTTGTCTATTGTCTTCATAGCAGGAAAAGAAAATGGCCCACACCGGGGCCATCTGATTAGAATCTGAAGTGGCTGAATGCCTTGTTTGCATCTGCCATGCGGTGAACATCTTCCTTCTTCTTGAAAGCTGCACCTGTTGAGTTGTATGCATCAATGAGCTCATCAGCAAGCTTGTCGGACATGCTCTTGCCGTTTCTTGTTCTTGCAGCTGAAATAATCCAGCGCATTGCAAGGGCTTCCCTTCTGTCTTCCTTGATCTCGACTGGAACCTGATATGTGGCACCGCCGACTCTTCTGCTCTTGACTTCTACAACAGGCTTTACGTTATCAAGTGCCTTTGTGAAGACATCCATAGCCTTCTCGCTGCTCTTTTCCTCAATTCTCTGGAAAGCCTTGTAGAGAATGCTTGTTGAGATGCTCTTCTTACCGCTCTTCATCATTCTGTTGATGAACTTTGTAACTACAGTGCTGCTGTATACTGCGTCCGGCATGACTTTTCTGACTGGAGTCTTTGAATCTCTTGACATCTTTCTACCTCCTCATCAAGCCTTTGGCTTCTTAGCACCGTACTTAGAACGGCTTCTCTTTCTGTCTGATACACCAAGAGTATCCTTGCTTCCGCGGATGATATGATATCTTACACCCGGAAGGTCCTTTACTCTTCCGCCTCTGATGAGAACAACAGAGTGCTCCTGAAGGTTGTGTCCGATACCAGGAATGTATGCAGTCACCTCAATACCGTTTGAAAGTCTTACTCTGGCTACCTTTCTGAGAGCAGAGTTAGGCTTCTTAGGAGTAACTGTCATTACCCTTGTGCACACACCTCTTTTCTGCGGGCATCCCTCAAGTGCAGGGCTCTTTGTCTTGCTTGCACTTGTGCTTCTGCCCTTTCTGATTAGCTGATTAATTGTAGGCATCTTTCGATTGCTCCTTAAATAGTGCTCCTTCCCTCACAAAGAAGAAGCATTTCCCGGCGCACAGGCACCGGGTATATCACCTGCCGTGGTCAGCATGAGACTCATTCTTCATCTTCAAGAGTTGTATTCTCTCTGATTTCAGCTTCGTCTCCCACAGCCTGCATATCTGCGATTTCCTCAAGCTCCTTCTCCTGGTTTCTGGAGATTCTCTCCTCTTCCTTCTTCTGGCGCTCGAGTTCGATGAGGCGTTCATCCTCAACGTGGACTTCTCTGTATCTCTTCATACCTGTTCCAGCAGGAATCAGGTGTCCGATGATGACATTCTCCTTAAGTCCTCTCAGCTCATCCTTTTTACCTGCTATAGCAGAATTTGTCAATACTTTTGTCGTGCTCAGGAAGCTTGCGGCACTGATGAATGAATCAACAGAAAGAGCTGCATCCGACACACCCTGGAGTACAGGACGTGCGATTGCAGGTGTCTTACCCTGCTTCTTGGCCTCTGCATTGACCTTTTTGAAGAGGTTCTTGTCAACCTTCTGCATCTTGACAAACTGAGTATCGCCGGCTCTGACAATCTCAACTTTCTTGAGCATCTGACGGATGATGATTCCCAGGTGCTTCTCGTTGATCTCAACACCCTGCATTCGGTAGACCTTCTGGATCTCTTCGACAAGGAATGAAAGCACTGCATTCTCTCCAAGAACATCAAGAACCTCACGGCTTGTGACTGTCTCGTCACATAGCGGATCTCCGGCCTTGACCTCATCTCCCTCTCTTACTGAAAGAAGTGCATCCTTTGTATATACCTTGTGCGGGTGCTCTTTTCCAAGCACGTCGCGGATAACCACAGTTGTGCTTCCGCTGTTTACCTTTGCATCGATCTTGACAACAGTACCGTTTACGCGGCTGAGGATGATCGGGTTGACCTTATTGGCAGAAATGAACTTTCCATGTCGTGCCTCAAAGAGTGAGTCAACCTGAGGAAGACCTCCGGCAATATCCTTGGTTGTCGCGCTGTCGATAGCCTCTTTTGCGATGATGCTTCCAGATTCTATATACTCTCCTACTTCCTTGACGATCATGTATGAACCGCCAGGAATCGGGAAGTTATGTATGCTCTTGTCAGTAGCCTCGACAAGCACTGTCGGATGGAACTGTCCAAGCTGAGTTGCAGGAACGATGATCATCTCAGACTCACCTGCCTCGTTGTAGATTCTTCTGAAGGACTTGTCCTCAACAAAATCAACAAGCTCTACAACTGTTCCCTCTATATCGGAGACAATCGGGCTGCTGAACGGATCAAATGTGATGATTGCATCCCCTGCCGGGACAACCTGTCCGAGTCCTACCTTGAGCTCTGCACCGGACGGGACCTTGTAATCGTTCTCTGTTGCAAGTACGAATGTCCTGTCCCCGATTGTATAGAGCCTTCCGTTGTTCTGAGCATTCACAGCCTTGCCTGCACTTACATACATCGGATAGCCCTTTGCAACACTTGCACCGTCCTCAACCAGGAGAGTGTCAAAGAGTCCAGTAATCTCTTCAAGAACCTTTGATATCGTGATATGTCCCTTTCTCGGGAATACCTTGACTCCATCATTCCTTGTAATCACCTGTCCCTTGATGTCCCTGATTATTGTCTGGTAATCAAAGGCAAGCTTGTTGTCCTTCGTTGATGTGCTTGCTGTTCCTCCGACATGGAATGTTCTCATGGTAAGCTGAGTACCAGGCTGACCGATTGACTGTGCGGCAATTATACCTACAGCCTCACCGATCTCAACAGTTCTGTTGGTTGCAAGGTTCCTTCCATAGCACTTTCTGCAAACTCCATGCTCAGCCTCACATGTGAGAACTGTCCTTAAGAGCACTTTCTCAACACCGGCATCCTCGATTTTCTTTGCTGTCTCGTCAGAAATCTCCTCATTTGCCTTTGCAAGCACCACAGGATGACCGTTCTCGTCCTTGAGGAACGGATGAAGGACATCCTCAACAGGACAGGATCCTGCAATGCGGGAAGAAAGAGACTCGATAATCTGATCTCCGTCATGCACTGCGCTGGTCCAGATACCGTTGATTGTCTGACAGTCTTCTTCTGATACGACAACATCCTGGGCAACATCGACAAGCTTACGTGTAAGATATCCTGCCTTTGCTGTCTTGAGGGCTGTATCTGTAAGACCCTTTCTTGCACCGTTGGAGGAAATGAAGAACTCGATGATTGAAAGACCTTCCTTGAAGTTGCTCTTGATCGGGAGCTCGATGATCTTTCCATTAGGCTTGGCCATAAGGCCTCGCATACCACCAAGCTGACGGATCTGAGTCTTGCTTCCTCGCGCACCGCTGTCTGCCATGAGGAAGAGAGGATTGAAGCCTCTCTGGCTCTTCCTGAGCTCGCTCATGAGGGCATCTGTGAGCTTCTCGTTTGTCTCTGTCCAGACTTCGATGACCCTGTTATAGCGCTCTTCCTGAGTGATCTGGCCTTCATTGTACTGACGTACAACGACAGCCTGCTTCTCGTTTGCCTCTTCAATAAGCGCTTCCTTCTCCTCAGGAACTATCATATCAGACAGTCCTATTGTTGCGCCAAAGAGCGTTGCATACTTGAATCCGAGATCCTTTACAGAATCAAGGAGCTCAACAGCCACACTCGGCTTCTTGGTCCTGATTGTCTCTGCAATTACCTTTTTAAGCTGTTTGTCTCCAAGGCAGTAGTTCTGGAACGGAATGCCCTTTGGAAGAGAAGAGTTGAAAATGACACGGCCTGCAGTTGTTGCTACCCAGCTCTCACCGTCGGCTATGCTTCTTTCTCCCTTCTCATCAACAATCTCAAGACCCTTTCTGAGGCGGTAATAGATCTTCTGGTTATATGTTACAGAACCGGCATCAATTGCAGCCTCAATCTCATTTATGGACTCAAAGTGCTTGTATCTCTTTACTTCCTCACCTTCAAGCGGGAGCATCTCCTTTGTAAGATAGAAGATACCGAGAACCATATCCTGGCTTGGGAATGCAATAGGCTTTCCGTTTGCAGGATCCAGAAGGTTTGTTGTGCTGAGCATGAGTGTCCAGCACTCAAGCTGTGCAGCCTGTGTAAGAGGCACATGGATAGCCATCTGGTCACCGTCGAAGTCAGCGTTGAATGCATGACATACAAGAGGATGAAGCTTCAAGGCCTTTCCCTCAACAAGCACAGGCTCGAATGCCTGGATACCAAGACGGTGCAGTGTAGGCGCACGGTTGAGCATTACAGGATGCTCTTTGACAACGTCATCAAGAATTGACCATACTTCCGGAGCCTCTGACTCTACAAGAAGCTTTGCCCTCTTGATGTTCTGTGCAACGCCATCCTGCACGAGTTTCTTCATGATAAACGGCTTGAAGAGCTCGAGTGCCATCTTTGACGGAACTCCGCACTGGTGCATCCTGAGCTCCGGTCCGACAACGATTACGCTTCGTCCAGAGTAGTCAACACGCTTTCCAAGAAGATTCTGACGGAATCTTCCCTGCTTTCCCTTAAGCCCGTCCGAGAGGCTCTTGAGATCCCTCTTGCTGCTTCCCTTTGCAGGGTTTGCTGTCTTGCTGTTGTCAAAGAGGGAATCAACAGCTTCCTGAAGCATTCTCTTCTCGTTTCTGATAATGATGTCCGGAGCGCTGATCTTAATAAGTCTGTCAAGACGGTTGTTCCTGTTGATCACACGGCGGTAAAGCTCGTTGAGGTCTGTTGTTGCAAACCTTCCACCGTCAAGCTGTACCATAGGGCGCAGATCTGGCGGAATGACAGGAATGACCTTGAGGATCATCCACTCAGGACGGTTTCCGCTGTTGAGGAAGTCCTCACAGTAGCGGATTCTGTGAAGGAGCTTGTTGTCAATCTTGTTGTCAGCACCCTCTTTCTGGCTGAGCTGGTTTCTCAGCTCTTCAGAGAGTTTCTCAAGATCGAGTTCCTTCAAAAGTGTATAGATAGCCTCAGCACCCATGTCTGCAGAGAATGTATCCCCATACATTTCCACAAGATGGTCATACTCAGATTCAGTGAGAACCATGTTCTTCTTGAGATCTTCGTGTGTACCCGGGTCTGTGACCACATATTTCTCATAAGAGAGGATTTCCATGAGCTCTGCTCTCTTGATGTCAAGGAGATAGCTCATGATTGACGGGGTTGATCTGTAGAACCAGATGTGGGCAACCGGAGCTGCAAGGGAAATATGTCCCATTCTCTCACGGCGCACCTTTGTATCTGACACCTCTACTCCACAGCGGTCACAGATGACGCCCTTATATCTGTTGCTCTTGAACTTTCCGCAATAGCATTCCCAGTCCTTTGTAGTACCGAAAATCTTCTCGCAGAAAAGTCCGTCTCTCTCCGGACGGAGAGATCTGTAGTTGATGGTCTCCGGCTTTTTGACTTCACCGTATGACCATGCCAGAATCTGCTCCGGGGATGCAAGCTTTATTCTGATGCTGCTGAAATCCTGAATTTCCTTCATCTCTCCTCCTTAGAAAGCATTCTTCTCTTTTTTGCTGATAATCTCTTCATCCCTTTCAGTAAGCGGGACCTGCTTCTCATTCTCGTCATAGACTGAGATATCGAGAGCAAGACCTCTGATTTCCTGAACAAGGACATTGAAGGCCTCAGGCATGGAGGCTGTCTTTGTAGCCTCGCCCTTGACGATTGAGCCATAGATCTGCACTCTTCCCTTCATGTCATCTGACTTGATTGTCAGAAGCTCCTGAAGTGTGTTTGCTGCACCGTATGCCTCAAATGCCCATACCTCCATCTCTCCAAGACGCTGACCGCCGAACATGGCCTTACCGCCAAGAGGCTGCTGAGTCACAAGTGAATATGGTCCTGTGCTTCTTGCGTGCATCTTGTCATCAACAAGGTGGTGGAGCTTGAGGTAATAGATATATCCGCAGAATACATCGTTTACAAACGGAATACCTGTTCTTCCATCATAAAGCTTCACCTTGCTGTTCTTCGGAAGTCCAGCCTTCTCCATCTCTTCTTCAATCTGGGCCATGCTTGCACTCTGGAAGACAGGGGTCTTGTACCAGAGATCATTTTTCACAGCTGCCCATCCGAGCTGGGTCTCCATAAGCTGTCCGATGTTCATTCGTGAAGGAACACCGAGAGGGTTGAGACATACATCAAGCGGAGTACCGTCTTCCATGTACGGCATATCCTCTTCAGGAAGAACGCGTGATACAACACCCTTGTTTCCGTGTCGTCCTGCCATCTTGTCTCCCTGCTTGAGTTTTCTCTTTGTAGCAATGAGAACCTTGATTGTATGCTCTACACCCGGCTGAAGCTCATCCTTCTCATCCCTTCTCAGATGCTGGATGTCAATGACTGTGCCCTCAGTTCCATGAGGAACCTTGAGGGATGAATCCCTGACTTCCTTGGCTTTCTCTCCGAATATGGAATTAAGAAGCTTGATTTCAGGAGTTGTATCGCTCTCGCTCTTCGGAGTGACCTTTCCCACCAGGATTGATCCCGGGCGGACATATGTTCCGATATTGACAATACCGTTCTCATCGAGGTGCTCAAGAAGCTCCTTTGATGTGTTCGGAATATCTCTTGTGAGCTTCTCAGGACCGAGCTTTGTGTCTCTTACATCAATGCTGAATTCCTTGATGTGGATCGATGTGTAAATATCTTCTCTGACAACGCGCTCGCTGATGAGGACAGCATCCTCATAGTTGTAGCCGTTCCATGGAACGAATCCGACAAGGATGTTCCTTCCAAGGGCAAGCTCACCATTCTGTGTTGCAGGTCCGTCAGCAAGAACATCTCCCTCATCCACATGGTCGCCGGCAAAGACTATCGGCTTCTGATTGAGACAGCTGTCCTGGTTTGTTCTTTCAAACTTATGGACCTCGTATGTGTCGACCTCACCCTCAATCTCAGGATTGTCTACAAGAACCTCAATCCTTGTTGATGAGACATACTTGACTATACCGCTTCTCTTTGCCTTGATGAGCACACCTGAGTCATATGCTGTGCGCATCTCCATTCCTGTTCCGACCCTCGGAGCCTCCGGGAATACAAGAGGAACAGCCTGGCGCTGCATGTTCGATCCCATGAGCGCACGGTTGGCGTCATCGTGCTCAAGGAACGGGATAAGGGAAGTTGCAACAGATACAACCTGCTTCGGGGAGACATCCATCCAGTCAATCTCCTCTGCTCTTGCTGTTCCGTAGTCTCCGTTGCTTCTGATGGATACTTCCTCTTCAAGGAAATGTCCGTCCTTGTCTATCTTTGCATTTCCCTGAGCAATCTTGAGTCTCTCCTCATCGTTTGCATCAAGGTATCTGACTTCGTCAGTAACAATGCCGTTTACAACCTTCCTGTACGGAGTCTCAAGGAAGCCGAGCTCATTGATTCTCGCATAGTTTGCAAGAGAAAGGATGAGTCCGATATTGCTTCCTTCAGGAGTCTCGATAGGACATATTCTTCCATAGTGTGTATAGTGTACGTCACGCACTTCGTAGATTGCACGTGCGCTGCTTCTCGAGAGTCCTCCCTTAGGACCGAGTGCGGATACACGGCGCTTATGAGTGAGCTCAGCAAGCGGGTTGACCTGGTCCATGAACTGGGAAAGCTGGGAAGAGCCGAAGAATTCCTTGATAGCACCTACAATCGGCTTGATTGAGATGATTTCCTGCGGCTTCACATCGTCACCTGCAATGTTCATCTTCTCCCTTGCAGTCTTCGCCATTCTGTTGAAGGCATCGATTATGTTGTTCTGCAGAAGCTCTCCTACTGTTCTGACTCTTCTGTTTCCAAGAGCATCGATATCATCTTCCTTGATTCCGCCTTCACAGAATATTGAGAGATTCTTGACTGTCTCAATGACATCAACAGGAAGAAGAGCGGTGTTTGTCTGATACTTCTCCTCATCCATTCCGTAGAATTTCTTGTTGAGCTTGTATCTGCCGATGTTGGAAAGCTCGAATCCGCGTGCGCGGAGGAACATCTCCTGATAGTAGTTGATAATTCTGTCAGGATCAGGGAATGTCTTGAGGTTCTGCGGCAGTGAGTTCTTGCATGCCTCTACGACCTCATTGATGTACTCGCTCCTGAAAGCCTCGCCCATCTCATCACGGTAATCCTTGCAAATTAGGCGCTCACGGCGGAGTGTCTTGAGCACTGCAAGCTCAGGATGATCAAGATCCTTTGTGCCTACATCACAGACATCGATTTCCTCAATGCCGGCTTCTCTGAGCTCCTGGATCTCGATTCCTGAAATCTCATCACCTGCAGGGAAGAACAGGTCGTCCTTAGAATAATCCTTGTAAAGATAGAACTTCTGGTCGCCATAATCCTCAGCTGTGCTTATCGAGATCTTGTTGTAGAATGCTCCAACAATCTTGTCCCTCGTATCGAGACCGAGCATCCTTAAAAAATACGTGACAAGGAAAGGCTTCTTTCCAATGCTTACATGTATGATATTGTTTACTTTCTTCTTTTCCTGGCTATCCTTCTTCCCGTCAGCCTTCTCGTTCTTCCTTGTAAGGACGAACTCGAGCTTCTGGCCAGAATACGGATAGAGTGTTCCGTAATAGAGGCTTGATGCGTCATTCTTCTTTCCCATCTTGAAAACAATGCCAGGGCTTCTGACAATCTGGGATACGATTACACGCTCAGCTCCGTTGATGATGAATGTGCCTCTGTCTGTCATCAGAGGGAAATCTCCGAAGAAGATGTCCTTCTCGGAAATCTGGCCATTCCTGAATACAAGTGAAAGCTTTGCCTTGACAGGAACACCGTATGTTCTGCCTTTCTTCTTGCATTCACTTTCTGTATATTTGATTCCGTCGAAATCGACAGTATAGCCCTTGTAGTCGACATACATGTCATCATTAGGGCTCTTGATTGGGAATACCTGTCTGAATACATGCTCCAGGCCGAATGCAGGATCAGGCTCAAGTCCCTTCTCTATCCTGTCAAGCTGCAGGAATTTCTTGTAGGACTCTGTCTGAATTCCAATCAGATTCGGAAGTGGGCAGACTTCAGGTAGTTCTGAACCGATATCAAATCTCTTTAAGGGTTTCCCGTTCCCCATTATGTACCTCCATAGGGTGAGATGGCTCACCAGATAGCACCGAAGTACTTGAAAACACAGTAATATAAATAGACACGTTATGCCACTGGCCAAGACCAGTGGCACATTGGGGAGCGGAAAAGCTCCCCGGTATGACAAATCAGGCTATTAGTTAGCAGCCTTAACTTCAACGACACAACCTGCAGCCTCAAGCTTTTCCTTCATTGCTGCTGCATCTTCCTTGCTTGCGCCTTCCTTGAGTGTTCCGCCGTTCTCACAGAGCTCCTTAGCCTCCTTAAGGCCGAGACCTGTTACGCCACGTACTTCCTTGATACATGCAATCTTCTTTGCTGCATCAACACTCTTGAGGATAACGTTGAATTCTGTCGGCTCCTCTGCTGCCTCAGCACCTGCAGCTGCTGCTGCGCCCGGTACTGCTACTGCAGCTGCTGCTGCCTGAACACCAAACTTCTCTTCCATAGCCTTAATAAGCTCGGAAATCTCCATTACACTCATCTGTGCAATTGACTCAAGAATTTCATCTTTTGTAGCCATATTATCTACTCCTTATAAATATTTTTAACGGTTTAGCAGGTTACTTGTAGACTAAAACCGTATTAATTTGCGCTCCCCTGAGCTTCTTCTTTTGACTTCATGTAAGCAAGCAATGTTGCAGCGAGCTTCTGAACAGGAGCCTTCATTGTACCCATGAGGGAAGCAATGAGCTCGAGCTTTGTAGGAAGCTTACTGAGAGCTTCAACCTGCTCTGCTGTCATGAATTCCCCGTTTACGAGTGCTCCCTTGACTTCAAGTTTGCCATTGTCCTTTGCAGCGGCAAAAAGTGCCTTTGCAACAACATTTGCTGTGTCTCCTTTTGCAAGTGCAACAGCTGTAGGACCGACCATCTGCTCCTCAGCACCGCTCTTCTCAAGATCTGCAAGAGCGATCTTTGCATAGCGGTTCTTGACTACGCGATATGCTGCATCGTTCTTTCTCAGATCCTTTCTGATGTCTGTGATCTGAGCGACTGTGAGACCGCGGTAGTTTGTGAAGATATAGCTGTCATATCCTGCAAACTCATCTTTCAGAGCCTTTACTGCATCCTCTTTTGCCTGAGTTACTCTTGTCTTATAGTTTTCCATTCAAAGCCTCCTCAGTTTGAAGATGATACGAAATCTTTGACATCAACATGGATTCCAGGACCCATTGTTGAAGATACTGCGACAGAAAGAACAAAGTCACCCTTAGCGTCACTTGGCTTCTTTCTCATAATCTCAGTTACAGTCACACGTGCGTTCTCTGCAATCTCAGCTGAATCCATGGTTGTCTTGCCGACTGCCATGTGTACAACGCCTGTCTTGTCAGAGCGGAATTCAACACGACCCTTGTTAAGCTCGCTGAGAGCCTCCTTGATGTCGTTTGTAACTGTGTGAGTCTTCGGGTTCGGCATGAGACCGCGGCGTCCGAGAATCGGTCCGAGTCTACCTACGTCCTTCATCATATCCGGTGTTGCGACTGCGATATCGAAATCCATCCAGCCTGAGCGGATCTTCTCGATGAGGTCATTGTCACCTACATATGCTGCTCCTGCATCAAGAGCCTCCTGAGCCTTCTCACCCTTTGCGAAGACAAGAATCTTCTTCTGAGCTGAGAACTGATGCGGGAGAACAACTGTGTCTCTTACGCTCTGGCTCTTCTTGAGAGAGAGCTTGACAGATACCTCTACAGTCTCTGTGAACTTTGCAAATGCAACTTCCTTGCAGAGATTTACTGCATCGAGGAGAGAATAGACCTTAGTCCTATCAACCTTCTTTACAGCTTCCTGATATTTCTTTCCTCTTTTCATCTTACTTCTCCACCTCTACACCCATGCTGCGGGCTGTGCCTGCAACAATCTTCTTTGCAGCTTCGATATCGTTAGCATTGAGATCTGGCATCTTTGTGTTAGCGATTTCAGTAAGCTGAGCATCAGTAAGCTTTCCTACCTTCACCTTGTTAGGTGTGCCGCTTGCGCTCTCAAGGCCGAGTGCCTTCTTGATGAGAACAGCTGCAGGTGGAGTCTTGAGCTCAAATGTGAAAGACTTGTCCTGGTAAACTGTAATGACTACAGGAATGACGAGACCAGCTTCAAAACCCTTTGTTTTGTCGTTGAATTGCTGGACAAACTGTGGTGCACTGACTCCATGAGGACCGAGTGCCGGTCCGACCGGAGGTGCCGGTGTGGCTTTCTGTGCCGGACACTGCAATTTGATAATAGCAGTAACCTTCTTCTTTGCCATAACTAAATCTCCTTACGCCGTGGCTGGTCTGAGTTGACCGATAATCCTGCCACGCGCTGGTATTAACGCCTGTACTACGATCAGGCTCCCACCTTGCATGTGCAAGGGAGTAATCAGTTTAATCTATATTTTATGTCAAAAACCGATTGCTTTATTATTTTACAATCTTCTCTGCCTGGGAGAAATCAACATCAACTGGTGTGAATCTTCCAAGGATTTCCAGCATAAGGCGAAGCTTGCCCTTTGCCAGATCAATTTCCTCTACAGTTCCATGGAAGGATGCGAAAGGTCCGCTTGTCACGATTACCTCTTCTCCCTTCTCGAAGTCCTGCTTCGGGCGGAAAGTCTTTTCTGCTGCAATCTCACCCGTGCGCTCGAGGATGCGCTTATGCTCAGTGGCTGTCAGTGGTACCGGAGGAACACGGCCGGACTTGTCTGCTGTGATGAAACCTGTGACACCTGCAATGCGTGCAATCCTGCTTGTGATGTCCTTCCAGTTTGAGTCATCAAGATTGAGCTCGACAAGAATATAGCCAGGAAGGAGCTTTCTCATCTCAGTCTTCTCCTCGCCCTTGTCATTGAGAGTCCTGACTTCCTCCATCGGAACTCTCACAGCTGTGCAATACAGAGCAAAATCAGGATCATTGTCCCTCATCTTGTTGATCACGCGCTCTATCTTCTGCTCATGTCCTGAATATGTATGTACTACGTACCAACCCTGTGCCATATATCTACCTTAGAATATAAGATCGAGACCAAGACCGAGAAGGGTGTCAACGAGTCCGAGAACAACAGCAAAAATGATTGCTGAGATGATTACGACCCATGTTGACTTTACGACAACCTGTCTGGATGGCCATGAGACCTTCTTCATTTCAAGGAAACATTCTTTGAAATATCTGCCAATCTTCTTCATTACAACCTCACTCTCTTATCAAGGCTCCTGCAGGCCAAGAGGGACTCGAACCCCCAACAAACGGTTTTGGAGACCGCCACTCTACCATTGGAGCTATTGGCCTGCACGAGCCTTGAAGAAAAGACTCTTTATTTGATCTTGGCCTCTCTGTGGAGAGTGTGCTTGTGCTCGAACGGACAATACTTCATGAGCTCGAGCTTGTTCGGAGTGTTTCTCCTGTTCTTCTCTGTTGTGTAGTTCTTCTGCTTGCACTCTGTGCACTGAAGAGCGATTTTCTCTACTGGACCTTTCTTCTTGGAAGCCATATCTTATCTCCTCGGTTATACCGTTTTCTTTAATGAGCCCTCGACCGGATTTGAACCGGTGACCCCCACCTTACCATGGTGGTGCTCTACCTGCTGAGCTACAAGGGCAATCTCTTTTTTCTCTGTTGCTTGCATGCAACCCAGGCATGTTTGAGCAAACATGCAACGATTACAATACCAAACCACTCCTTGTTTGTCAATATATCTGCTGAGATTGGATGAAATTGCTCTTCTGTTGAAGAGGGGAAGCAGAAGAGAGTTGAAAAACTCGGCTTCCAGCTACTATTATTTTCTTTCAAATTCCTATAAATTAGTCATGGAATTCTTTTAAGACGTTTCTTCTATAGAATTACCAGCAAAAAAGTTAGATATCACACAGGAGATATTATGGCTAGTGAAATCAAGACAAGATATGGCAAAACAAGCAAGGATATCAGGCAGGATATTGCCGAGCACCTGAGATACACCCTTGATGCAGACAGCTACCATATCGATGAAATGTCCCGCTATCAGGCTCTTTCATACGCTATCAGGGACAGAATCATCCACCAGTGGGACCAGACAAGAAAGACACAGAGAGCCAAGAAGGCAAAGCGGGTGTACTACCTTTCCCTTGAATTCCTCATGGGAAGAGCGATGACGAACAACATCATCAATCTCGGCCTGGAGAAGCCGGTTCGCGATGCTCTCAAGGACTTCGGAGTGACTCTTGAGGAGCTGAGGGACATGGAACCGGATGCAGGACTTGGAAACGGAGGACTTGGACGTCTTGCCGCATGTTTCCTGGACTCTCTTGCAACGCTTGAGATCCCGGCATTCGGTTATGGAATCAGATACAACTACGGAATCTTCACACAGCAGATAAAGAACGGCTGGCAGGTCGAGAGCCCGGACAACTGGCTCAAGGACGGCAATCCATGGGAAGTCGTGCGCCCGGACAGGGTCTACCCTGTATTCTTCGGCGGAGAAGTCAAGCAGTACCGTGAAAACGGAAGGGACTACTTTGTATGGGAGCCTTCTGAGCAGGTCAACGGCCTTGCATACGATACCCCGATTGTAGGCTATGGCGGAAAGACGATAAACACACTCAGGCTCTGGAGTGCCACAAGCCCGGATGGCTTCAGCTTCAAGGAATTCAACAGCGGAGACTATACTGAAGCTGTAAGAAATAAAATCAATGCAGAGACCCTTTCACAGGTCCTCTACCCCAACGACACCCTCTACATGGGCAAGGAGCTCAGGCTCAAGCAGCAGTACTTCTTCGTTTCCTGTTCTCTTCAGGATACAATCAGGAGAATCAAGAGAGACGGAATTGCCCTTAAGGACATTCCAGAAAAAGCGGCGATCCAGCTTAATGACACTCACCCATCCCTTGCAATTCCTGAATTGATGAGGCTTCTCATAGACCAGGAAGGACTTGGATGGGATGAGGCATGGGAGATTACGGAAAAGACCATGGGATATACAAACCACACACTCATGCCAGAGGCACTTGAGAAATGGCCGCTTCCTATGATCGAGAAGATTCTTCCACGCCACATGCAGATAATCTATGAGATCAACCAGCGCTTCATCTCAAAGGCAGTCTCATACTTCCCGCTTCAGAGCGACAGGATATCGGCTGTATCCATCATTGAGGAAAGCAATCCCAAAATGGTCAGGATGGCAAATCTCTCAATAATCGGCAGCCATTCTACAAACGGCGTTGCAGCTCTTCATTCTGATCTTCTGAAAAAGAGCATGTTCCCGGAGTTCAACCAGATTTTCCCGGAGAGATTCAACAACAAGACAAATGGAATCACACAGAGAAGATGGCTGCTTGATGCAAACCCCGCTCTTGCTTCTCTCATTACAGATGCCATCGGGGACAAGTGGATTACAAACTTCGAGGAAATCAGGAAACTGAAGAGTTTCTCATCAGATCCGACCTTCATAGAGCGCTTTGCTGCCGTGAAGAAAGAGAGAAAGGAGAACGCGGCTGCATTCCTCAGGAAGGACTGCGGCATCATAATCGATCCGGATACTCTCTTTGATGTTCAGGTAAAGAGAATTCATGAGTACAAGAGACAGCTGCTGAACATTCTCAACATAATAATGATCTACAACAGGATGAAGAATGACAGAGCATACCTCGAGTCATTCCCGCCGACAACATTCCTTTTCGGAGGAAAGGCGGCTCCCGGTTATGTGAATGCGAAGCTGATCATCAAGTTCATCAACAACGTTGCCTCCGTGATAAACGCTGACAGCCAGGTCAACAAGCACCTCAAGGTGTTCTTCATGCCTAACTACCGCGTTACAATGGCAGAGAACATAATTCCTGCAACAAACATCTCAGAGCAGATATCAACTGCAGGAACAGAGGCAAGCGGAACAGGCAACATGAAGTTCATGTGCAACGGAGCACTCACTATGGGAACACTGGACGGAGCGAATGTCGAGATGGCTGAGGAGGCAGGCCTTGACAACATATTCATCTTCGGACACACCGAAGAAGAAATCAGAGCCCTCTCCTCTTCTTACAATCCGCTTGCATGGGTTGAAAAGGATGAGGATATAAAGGCAATGAAAGCACTTGTCGATTCAGGCTATTTCTCAATTCATGAGACAGGCATATTCGAACCTCTCAAGAAGAGTCTCTTCGAATATGGAGACAGATATTATCTGATGGCTGACCTCAGAATGTATCATGACCGCCATGAGGAGGCACAGAACCTTTACAGAGACAATCAGGCAGAATGGAACAGGAAGGCAATCATAAATGTCGCTTCCAGCGCAAAGTTCAGCTCAGACAGGACAATCCTTGATTATGCAAAGGAAATCTGGAATGTAAAGGAATGCAAGGTCAAGAAGAATACAGAAAACGATTCCCTTGACAGCCTGCTTGTAAAATAAAGATCAGAAAGCATGAATACTTAAGGCCAGAGCTTGCTGCCCTGGCCTTTTTCATCTTCTATGAGAATCAGCAACTATTTTTTGTATCCGAAAGAAGGAATCTCTTTCCATCTGTTTTTGAAATAATGTGCTCCCATTTTCGGTCTTCTGTCTCTTGTAAGCAGGCCCTTTCTGTTTCCATCAGCCCTGTAAACACCCTGTATGGTATTGAAATCCGCGAAGTTCCATGGGTGCTCGCCGACTATGAAAGACCTCTTGTCGAACTCACTGTTGATCCTGTCGTAATACATGACCTGAAATTCCTCACTGAACATCTCAGGGACCGTAAGATGATAGCCGTTCAGTGTATCGGCACCGTACTCTGTCATTATAAGGGGCTTGTTGATGCCTTGCCAGAAATCGAGCTCAAGATTGAGAGCATAGCAGGCGGCATCCATATCCCCTGAAAGATTGTACCAGCCATAGTAGCGGTTTATGCATATGACATCCATCTCTCTTGTGGAAAGATCTGCCTCATAGTTGTTCTGACAGCATACGAAAGTGACCGGCCTGTCCTGCGGATCAAGGGAATGTGTGAATTCATAAAGACTCGTCCAGTATTCTTTTGCAGATGTCGGCCAGTGTTCAGTGTCAGGCTCGTTCGCCATGCTCCACATCACGACAGACGGATGGTTCTTGTCCCTGGCGATCAGATCCCTTATCACACTCTCATGATGCTCTCTTATATTGAATGTCTTATATGGATCAGCACCTGTTCCTGCTCCTATTCCAACAGCAGGAGTCTCATCGATTATCACAATTCCTTCCTCATCTGCAAGATCATACATTTCCTCTGCATACGGGTAATGGCTTGTCCTGAATGAGTTGGCATTCATCCATTTTATAAGGCTCATGTCCTTTACATCATAGGAAAGATTGAAGCCACGGCCGAACACCGCGCCGTCCTCATGCTTTCCAAAGCCTTTGAAATAGAAGTCCTTGCCGTTTATCAGGAACCTGCTGCCTTTCACCTCCACGCTCCTTATTCCAAAGCGCTGAGAGTATTTATCCTCCGCAAATGTGACTGTCATGGTATAGAGGTAAGGATCTTCTGGATACGGATTCCAGAGCCTTGCGTTCTTTATTCTGATCTCCCCCTTGCATCCCCTTGCCTCTCCTACAGTTTTTTTCTCCCTGTCTGTTATCTGAACAAAGGCTTCTCCTTTTCCGCATGTCTTTATTTCATACCTTACAATGCCATCGGATCCTGAAATGGACGGAACTATGGTTATGTCATTTATGTAATCCTTCTTAGTCGTGTAGATTCTCACATTCCTGTTAATTCCCGCATAGTTGAAGAAATCGAAGTTAGGAAGATTTCTCTTCTTCCTCCATCTCTTGGCTGCTTCAACAGAAGGAACTCCTGCGTTATCAGAGCCGAAGAATGCAGTGCCATCCTCATTTCCAACCGGAAGAGTCGAATGATTCACCCTGTTGTCCACTGCAACCTGCAGCAGATTGTCCTGATTCCATTTCACGGATTCTGTTATCTCCGCCTCAAATGGGAGGAAGCCCCCCTTATGCTCAGCTATCAGGACAGAATTAAGATACACTTTTGCATAATGAGTCACTGCATCGAAGCGAAGCACCAGGCGCTCATTTCTATATACATCAGGCACGCTGAAAGTCCTCTCATAGTATGCCCAGCCACAGTGCTCACGGTATTTAAGCTCATCTTTCTGGTCATTATAGCTTGCAGGGACTGCAATGTTCTCCTTTTTTTCATTTATAAAGCCTTCATCTATATTTCCCTCATGCGTTCCGTCATCAAGACAGAAAGACCATACCCCGTTCAAATCGATAACACTTCTCTTTTCATTTACTCTTGGATAAAGCATATAATCCTCCTCAACTCATTTTATTTCAAAAGAATGAGCCAGACATGCATTTTCTTTTGAAAAACATATATTTTTGCTTTATCATAAGGCGCATGAAATACGCCCTGGTATATTTCGGAACAAAAAGCGAATCTGCATATGAGGAGATAGTCTCTTTCAAAAGAGAAGCAGAAGAGCGCCTTGATATCAGGGCCGAGCTTTTTTTCTCATCGCATCACTTCAAGGAAAACAGATTCGGCGTTCCTGTGCTGGAAGAGAAGAAAGAGACAATCCTCTCGCTGTTTGCAGAAAACGGAAACGAATACAGAAAACTTCTGAGCTATTCAGATCATGTGTCTCCTCCTCTTATCCTGGATCATCATGACATCATCTCATTGCTGGCTGATGAAGAAACTGAAAATGAAAAAAGATATATCCTTGCCATGCATGGAAGTTCTGATGAAAGCTGTATACTTTACAAGAAAGCAGAGGAAGAGATGGGCCACGCGTTCTCCATTGTCACAATAAAAGGCGGCACCCTCTCATACCAAAATCTCACATTTGAAGAGAAGAAAGCTCAAATAATACCGTTTCTGATCACGCTTTCTCATCATGCTGAAGACAACATAGGTGAACCACCTCATCTTAGCTGACGCTTGAAGATGAGGCTTCCGGCTTCAACGCAGAATGCTTTTCTGCCTCATATGAGGTATCAAAGGCTGACTTCTGCTCCACCGGAGTACGCTTCTGTTCCGGAAGCGTGCAGGATATTTTATGCTTTCCTGCAAGCAGCAATGTTTTAGCGG
>CASDRU010000017.1 GCA_949283305.1 uncultured Spirochaetales bacterium
TATTCCGGAACATTTCTTTCCGTTTATGTAAACATCATTCACCCACTTTATCTTGCAATCAAGACCAGTGTTCTTTTCTATTGCAGTGCTGACTGCAACAGCTGCCTTTGCTGTTATTAAAGCGGGATCTGAAATGAATGAAGAAGGAATCAGAATCGAGAAATAAAGACCGCCTGAAGGAGAAGAGAAACTTCTTCCAAGCCTTCCCCTTCCCCCGCTCTGAGCAAGAGACAGGCAGAGCGTTATTCTCTCACTCTTTTTCTCAAGGCTTTTGAGCACCTTGTTCGTGCTGTCCGTATGCGTAAGAAATATTATGTCATAGTCCGGGAATGTGCTTTTGAGAGCAACCTCGCTCAGCATATCTGTTTTATCGAGGAGATAGCCCTTGTTCTTTACCCCGTCTATTTTATAGCCCTCATCTCTGAGAGCGGAAACAGCCTTGTTTATATTCATCCTTGAGCAGGAAAATCGTTCTGCAAGAGCTTCACCTGATATAAATGACGGCTCTGAATAAAGGCATGAGAGGATATCGTCTTTAAGCATGGCTTTATAATACCGCTAAGCCACCATCTGTTAAAGGAGGCAGTAGAAAAAAAGAACCAATTTCACTACCATTAATCATATGTATTACTCATGCGATAAATTCATCCCAAGCTACATAGATTCATTTAACAGGAACAAGAGGAACACTGAGAACAAAAAAGGGCTGGTGCTTCCGAAAATGGAAGATATTGAAAGCCTTGAGAACGAAGTGTTCGCCCTCTTCTTTCCTGGACTCTCTGGCGGAGAGACAAGAAGCAAGCTGATTTCAATCATCTCATACCATATGGAGAATGTGACAAGGCTTCTTGCAGACTCTGTCTTCCTCGCTCTCAGCTATGAGGACAAGGGCGAAAGCTCTGCATCAGCGCTTGAGGAAAAGACAGTGAAAATCGTAGATAATGTTGCATCAAAACTCAAGGACATCAGGGCGAATTTGAAGCTTGATGCCGAAAGCGGCTTCAACGGAGACCCTGCAAGCAAGAGCATACATGAGATAATCCTTTCATATCCTTCGATGATTGCACTCTCTGCATACCGGGTGGCACATGAGCTTTATGAGCTTTCTGTTCCGCTTATTCCGCGCATGATGAGCGAGATTGTTCACAGAAAGACAGGAATAGACATACATCCCGGAGCTAAAATCGGCAAGAGCTTCTTCATTGATCATGGAACCGGGGTTGTGATTGGAGAAACAGCTGTAATCGGGGACAATGTGAAGATCTATCAGGGGGTGACCCTTGGTGCGCTCTCGTTCAAGAAAGACTCATGCGGGGCCCTGATAAAAGGAATAAAGAGGCATCCGACAATCGAAGACAATGTGACGATTTATTCAAACACATCAATACTTGGCGATGTGAGGATAGGACACAACAGCATAATCGGAACATCTGTAAGAATCACCACAGACATTCCTGCCTACAGTCTTGTAACCGCGCCGCGTCCGGATATAAGAATCCGCGACATAAGAGAAAACGAGACTAGATAATCCTGACAGCCGGCGGATTTATCTTATACAGCACGCCCTCTAAGAGCTCACCGCTTTCATGGCTTCTGGTGCTTTCAACCCTCACCTTAAGATAGTTTCCGCTTGTCCCCCATCCGTTTTTCTCATAAATGACTTCAACTTTTTTCCCTTCCTGGCGGGCAATGTATTTCCTCGTCTGTATTTCAGAAAGCCTTCTGAGCTCCTCAGCACGCTTGTCGCGCACCCTCTCCTCGCTCTTGTCCTTTGCACCAAAGAGCGCAGTCTTTTCCCTTGGAGAGTATGGAAAGACATGGAAGGCAGCAAAATCCATTCGAAGAAGAAAATCCTTTGTCATCTGATAATCCTCTTCCTCCTCTCCAGGAAGCCCTGTGATTATATCGCAGGAGATGAAGGGGTCATCCTTTTTCTCTCTTATCCTTCTCACAATGTATTCAATCTCATCTATCTGGTATTTTCTCTCGACGCGCGCAAGGACCTTGTTGCTCGCACTCTGGACAGGCAGATGGAAATGAGGCATTATCCTCCTGTCTGAGAATGTTTCTATCAAGCGGTCATCGACATTGTCAGCCTCAAGGGAAGAAAAGCGTATTCTCATATCAGGGCCAAGATTTGAAAGAAGAGCTTCCACAAGAGGAGCAAGCCCGCCTTCGTTATGGTTATACATTGTAAGGTTTACTCCGGTAAGCATTATCTCATGGTAGCCGTCCATTTCTATTTTTTTTGCTCTTTTTACAACTTCATCAACAGGAAGGCTCACGCTCTTTCCGCGCGCAACTGATGTCTGGCAGAAAGCACAGTGGTTGTCGCATCCATCCTGGATTTTAAGGTATGCACGGCTATGATAGGAAAAGATGTTGGCATCAAAGACAAAGGCATCTGTTTCCTTTTTCTCAAACGAGAAGACGGCAGAGGGATTTCTCCCATTCTCATTCAGATAAAGAGGAAGAGAAAGAAGGCTTCCCTTCTCCTTGAGAGAGAAAACCCTTATGTTCTCTCCCAGCATTTTTATCTCATCTTCCTTCATCTGGGCATAGCATCCTGTGACCACAACTGCCTCAGCAGTTTTTCCAAAAAGTCTTATCATGCGCCTGGCCTTCTGCTCTGCCTTGCTTGTGACTGTGCATGTGTTCACAACTATCAAGGAAGCGTTTCTGTAATCCTTTTGAATATCAAAGCCGCCTGTTCTGAAGGCCTGGCTTATCGCCTCGCTTTCTGCCTGATTAAGACGGCAGCCAAGTGTGTAGACATAAACAGAATCGATCATCCTTCGTTCTCCATGAGGTCATTGAGGACTTTTTCCACTGCAAACTGAAGGGAAAGCCTCATCTCCTTTGCATATGGGTTAAAGCGCTGGAGATCATAAAAAAGCTCAAGAGAGTCATTGCAGGTCTGGCTGACTATCTGCATCAGCGTCCTGTATCCCTTTGTGGCTATCTCTGTATCCTTCATGTTCATCTTATCAAGCACACGGCCTACAAAGTGCGTGACACCCTGAGAGTATGCGGCTTCCCTGTCATGCTCAAGGCTGGTCATCTCAAGGATCTTGAAGCCAAAGGGCTCAATAGCTTTTTTCAGCGAGGTGTAGCGCTCGCTCTTTCTGTCTCCTGGACAGAAGACAAATGGAAGGCCCTTACATCCGGATGCGGCGCTGTCAGGGCCGAACATCGGATGAGTGGGGATTATCTCATTTTTCTTTATGTGCTTCCTCATCCACTTTTCAGGCTCTGCCTTGACAGAGCATGTGTCGAGCACAACCGTATTTTCCCCTATCCTATCCTTCACACGCTCAAGAAGGCTCTCAAAGCTCCTGATCGAGACACAGAAGAAAAGATAGTCCGCTTTAAGCACCTCATCCTCAGAAACGATGCGTACATTTTCTGGCGCATCATGCTTTGAGCGGGAATAGGCGATGACATCAAAGCCTCCCTTTGCAAGGAGGGCCGAGAAAAAAGATCCGAATCTGCCAAGTCCGTAAACACCTGCTATCATGGAAAAGAAAATATCTGCTTTTTGCAAAATTTGCAACAAAGACATGTTTGATGAATCTTAACAAAAGGCAAAGTCAGTAATATAATTATTTTCAGTTTAAATTCCAGGAGAAAAGAAAGATGAGCAATTTCAGTGAAATAATGAAGGAAAAGGCAAAAAAAGCCCAGAAAACCCTCGTTCTTGCAGAAGGAACAGAAGAGAGGACACTGCAGGCTGCAAGAAAGATTAAGGACCAGAATCTTGCAAAGGATGTCATTCTTGTCGGAAAAGAGGATGATGTTAAGAAAGCAGCAGATGCTCTTGGCGTAAGCCTTGACGGAATCCTGATTTCAGACCCGGAAAAGAGCGAATATCTTGATCAGTTTGCAAACGAGTATTATGAGATGAGAAAGCACAAGGGCATGAGCCAGGAGCAGGCAAGAGTTGACATACTTGACCGCCTCCGCTGGGGTGCAATGCTTGTGCATATGGACAAGGCAGATGCAATGGTTGCAGGAGCTGTAAGCACAACTGCTGATGTTCTCAGGGCAGCATTTGCTATCATAAAGTGCCGCAAGGGAATAAAGAGCGCATCCAGCTGCTTTGTAATGGCTACAGACAAGAAGGAATATGGAGCAAACGGCTCATTCATATTCTCAGACTGCGCAACAATTCCTAACCCGACTGCAGAACAGCTTGCAGAGATTGCCGAGCTTGCCGCAGACAGCTGCAGGACATTCATCGGTGCTGAACCGTATGTATCACTGCTCTCATACTCCACCAAGGGCTCTGCAAAGGGAGAGATGATCGACAAGGTCACAGCAGCACTTGCTCTTGTTAAGGAAAAATGCCCTGATCTTCATGTTGACGGAGAGCTTCAGGCTGATGCTTCAATGGTTCCATCTGTTGCATCCCTCAAAGCTCCGGGCTCTGATGTTGCAGGAAAGGCAAATGTTCTTGTATTCCCTGACCTCCAGGCAGGAAACATCGGTTACAAGCTCGTACAGCGCCTTGCAGGAGCTGAAGCATACGGACCTATTCTCCAGGGCTTTGCAAAACCGATAAGCGACCTCTCCCGCGGATGCTCTGTTGACGACATTGTCGTAACAAGCGCAATAACACTGGCTCAGGCAGAATAAACAAGTGAAAAGGCTTAGATTGACGGATGGAGTTTTCCATCCGTTTTTTATTTTTCAAGGCGGGAAAAGAAAAGGGATGCAAGAGATAAAAGCTCGTCAAAGGAAAAATCCTCTGCCCTCTCAGATCCGGTCAGTCCTGCTTTTTTTATAAGCTCGTCAAGTTCTTCCTTTGTAAAGTCCGGAGAGCAGAATGTCTTCAGGTTGTTTTTTATGTTCTTCCTTCTCTGGAGGAAAATGGCTCTGTTGAAAGAAATGAAGAAGGCTCTCATCTGAGGGGGAACAAGAGCTTTTTCCCTCTTCTTCATCACGACTACAGCTGAATCCACATTCGGGGAGGGATAGAAGCTTGTGCTTTTTATCACCTTTGCAAGGCTCACTTCATAATCCATCTGGCACAAGATGGAAAAGGATGAATAAGAAGAGCTCTTGTTTTTTGCCACCATGCGCTCAACAACTTCCTTCTGCAGTGTGAAGACCATGCGGCGCGGTGTGATGTCATTCTCAATAAGGCGTGCAATGATTATGCTCCCGACATTGTATGGCAGGTTTCCTGCAATGAGAGAAGGCTTTACATTAATTGAAAAAAGAGTCTTCAGCGCATCGCCTGGCACAAGATGGAAATTCTCTTCATCCTGGAATGCCTTGTTAAGCAGAAAGCAGAATCCGTTATCAATTTCAAAAGAGTATACATCCTTTGCCTTTTTTATAATCAGTGCGGTGATTGCTCCAAGGCCGGGACCGATTTCAAATACAGTGTCTGTGCTCTCTATCTCAAGAGAAGAGACAATGAATTCTCTTGCACTTTCAGAGAGGAGAAAATTCTGACCGAATTTCTTGCTCATCGCAAGAGAATTCTCCTCCAGTATTTTCTTTATTTCAGATGCACTTGAATAATTGAAATCCCACACAAGGTGAATGTTATCTTTTATCCTTCATTTTTGCAATTGATATCGCATAAAGCAAGAATGTGATGAAAAGGAGAATCAAAAGAGGTGTAATGCTTTCAAAGGAAAAAGAAAGAAAGGAAGATGATGAAAGCATATGAATCAGATTGTAAAGACAGCTTAAAAGGAAGGAAAGAGAAGGAAGCAGAACAGAGAGAATTGAAATGAACATATAAAGAGTCACTAAAGGAGAGATCAGCGGCGTGTATATTATCCCTGAAAGGCTGTATGAGGAAAAAAGTTGAAAAGAATAAAAACTCGTGAAGAGGACTGCCGAGATAGAAATCACAATGCTGGAAAAAGGATAAGAGAAAACACGTTTGAAAAGAGAAGTGAGGCTGGCATATAAAAATGCCATGCCTGAAAGGGCAAGATAGCTGAGCACAGCAGATGCGCTTATAATGCTGCCTGGATCCAGAGCATTATGGATTATTATCACAAGCATGAAGCGCTCGCTTTTATCCATTTCAGGAAGAAAAACATCAGAGCTGTATTTTATGAAGGCGCGCATGATAGACGGCCTCCATGATGCTGTGTATGTAAAGACAAGGAGGGGAAGAAGCAAAGCCTTCTCGCTTTTTCTCTTCTCTTTGAAAAAGAAATTCAGGACAGGGAGCATGAATGAGCTGATTATTACAAGATGCATTCCAGAAAGCGCATAGATATGCATCAGGCCTTTTTCCCGCGAAAGAAGCATCAGAGAGCCCTCCGCACCGTCAGAAGTGCCTAAAAGGAGCATGAGTGCCAGCTCTCTCTCATCCTCCCCCGCACCTTTGAGTGCCTTTCTTATATATGAAATCGCCTTTTTCCTGAACTCTGCACCATTGTTTTTTTCCACTCTCCTGATATTCTCTGCAATGAATATGTTTTCTTCATAGAAGCTGCCGCTTGAGCAAAAGACATCTCCTTTCATGACTTCCCCCAGCGGTGAGATTACATATATCTTTCCTTCAGCTGAAGAGATTGTTCCTTCTTCATCCTTGACGGCAATCAGAGATGCATCTGTTCCGCTTTTCCTTTTCTCTCTGACCTTCTGATCGTATAAGGCGGAAAAATAGATTTCCCTGACTGAAGAAGGCTCAAGAGAAAGGCGCACATCAGTTTTTGTCAGTGCGTTTGAGAATGTTATATACAGAAGGCACAAAAATAAAATCCTTCTTCTGGTTTTCTCTCCTTTAAGGAGTATGAAAAGAAAAAGGAAAAGCGGAAGGAAAAAGAAGGAAAGAGAGAAAAAAGATGGTAGGAATGCTGCTGTATAGAATAAAAAAGCGACAATTATGTACACATAAGAAGAGAGATTTCTCCCTTTCTAGCGGTCAAGGAAGAATCTGATAGCCTGAAAGAATTGTCTTGTATGTGAGAAAAAGAGCCCTGTCCATCTTTCTGTCTCTGATGAAATGAGTTGTCCTCTCCTCATCATCTCTCATAAGAGCCTTTAACAGCGCCCTGTCTTCTCTTTTTATGCTCTGAGTAAGGAAAAGACGGAATTCAAGAAAAAGATCCTCCTCATTTTTGTTTACGAGGATTCTCCTGCCCTCTTTGCCTTCTTTAAGCGATGAATAAAGCTCCTCGGTATCACGGATGAAGACAAGGTATGTGTTTTCTGCCATTTCAATTTTTCTTCTAATTTGCTCTTCTTTCTCTTTAATCACGGAGGCCTTTACATCGTGTTTTCTGATGAAGAAATAAAAGAGGATGGAAAGGATGAGGGCTACTGCTATCTCATCGATAAGAGGAATGCTGTCCCTTATTCCGACACTTCCTATGAAGTAGACAATGAGGAATATTATGGCTGAGAGAATGAGATGGAAAATATATCTCTTTTCCTGAAACCATGTGATGACAAGAGCATGGAGATCCTCAGAAAGATTCTTTTCCACCTCAGCAGAGTCCTCTGTGGAAATGAGAGAAGATGAAAAAACAGTGAATTCTGAGCACTCAAGGCTGTCAATTTCCTTTTCAGGAAGGCTCGAGAAGAGCCTCTTCCTGTCAAGGGAAATGAAATATGCATGCATCAGAGTGCGTCCTTGAAATCCTTTATTATGCTTGGAAGCCTCTGCTCAAGTGCCGCCCTTCCGTCAGCTCCTTCACTGAGGAAGATATAGTACTTGATCTTAGGTTCTGTCCCGCTTGGACGGATCACAAGCTTTTCACCGGACAAGAAGCGTATTACAAGCACATCAGACTTCGGGAAGCCGCTGTTTTCCTTCATAAGGTCCGTAACACTCTCAACAGTGCGCCCAACAAGAACAGACCCCTTCTCAAGACTTCTGTAGCCCTTCATTATCGCTTCCATCTTCGCCTTTCCGCTTGAGCCTTCATAATCATTTGAGAACACGACTTCAGTGCTGTAGCCGTAGGATGCATAGATTGCATCAAGGCGCTGATTGAGGCTGATTCCGCGTGAAGCATAATAGCACATCATCTCAACTGCACAGATTGCAGATGAGACTGCATCCTTATCGCGCACATGGGGAACAGTCAAAAATCCATAGCTTTCCTCACAGCCGAAGAGGAAGTACTCCTTATCGTTTTCTCCGCTGACAGTCTTTTCTATCTCTTGAGCAATGTATTTGAATCCTGTCAGCACATCGCGGCATACAGCTCCGTTCTTTTCTGCTATCTTTCTTACCAGATCTGTTGTGACAAGACTCTTTACTACAAGAGGCTTCTTGTCCTTTATTCCCCTTTCAAGCTCTGTGACAAGAAGATAATCTGCAAGAAGGGTGGCAATCTGGTTTCCTGTAAGAAGCTGGTATTCGCTCTTATCCTCATTTTTCGGAATGGCAATTCCAAGTCTGTCAGCATCAGGGTCGGTGCCAAGGACTATGTCTGCCTTTATCTTCTTTGCAAGCTCGATGACGCTGCTCATTGCCTCAGCGGACTCAGGGTTTGGAAGCTTTACTGTCGGGAATGCTCCGTCAGGATCCTTCTGCGAGGATACAACATGTGTCTCGATTCCAAAGTCAGAGAGCATCTTTGTCACAGGTACATATCCCGTGCCGTGAAGCGGTGTGTAAGCAACCTTTATCTTCGCGCCGTTTACGTACTCAGGTCTCCTCAGACTATCTTTTACCATCTGGTAATAAGCTTCATCTACCTCAGAGGGAACTGAAGAGAGAATTCCTTTTTCTCTTGCCTCCACCTCGCTCATGCTCTTTATCTGGTCCGGCTTTACGCTGTTTGCCCTCTTTGCGATTTCTATATCATGAGGAGGAGTGACCTGACCTCCGTCCTGCCAGTAAACCTTGTAGCCGTTATATTTGCTCGGGTTGTGGCTTGCTGTGATTACAATGCCGCTTGTTGTCTTTAAGTATCTTAGAGCAAATGAGAGCATCGGAACCGGATGAAGAGTGTCATACAGGTATGTCCTGACTCCGTTTGCAGCAAGGACAAGTGCAGATGAGAGTGCAAACTCCTTTGAATAATGCCTTGAATCATATGCAATTGTGCATGACGGGTTTTCCTGACTGTTGAGATAGTCTGCAAGACCCTGGCTCACTTTTTCCACCATGAATGTGTTGATTCTGTTGGTGCCTCCCCCGATCACACCGCGCATGCCGGCTGTCCCGAATGAAAGGGATGTATAGAATCTCTCATATAAATCATCATAATCCTCTTTCTCAAGAGACGAGACGACTTCCCTTTTGAAGTTCTCGTTCTTCTCGCTTTTTATATAAAGCTCAGCTTTCTCCCTTATTTCATTCTTGGTTTTCTCATCCAGTGCCATTTTTTTCCTCCGTTTTTCATTATAGCATCACTTTAGCAACTTTCTCTATTTCTTTTTCCAGCTCAGCAACATTCTTTATTGTTTTTTCAACACCGGTTTTTCTGAGTTCTGCTTCGCTTTTATACCCGTATGATACGATAAGCGGGTAAGCTCCGGCGTTGAGGGCAGTCATATAGTCAACATCGCTGTCTCCGACTATTATTGTCCTCTCAGCCTTGCTCTGAATGGAAGACAGGACTTCAAGCGTAAGGGCCCTGTCCGGCTTGAGAGCACTTGATGGCCTCTTTCCTCTGACAAAGGAAAACCGGACACTGGGGAAAAATGTCATTACAAGCGCCTTTGCAATAGAGTCATCCTTGTTTGTGAGAACACATACCTTGATGCCGCGTGAGACAAGCTTCATTAGCAGGCTCTCCATCCCCTTATAAGGTTCTGTCAAATTCGCGGCATTCTTTGAGTAATATGAAATCAGGATTGAAAGGGCCCTGTCCGTCTCTTTCTCAGCAAGACCCTCTCCTCCTTTGTCGATAAGGGCACTCTTTATTGCATTTTTCAGCCCGGATCCCACATAATGCCTTACATCATCTTCAGAGGCATTTTTCAGACCATAGCAGCAGAGTGTGTAGTTTATCGCATTTCTTATATCGGCAAGGGTATTCAATATTGTCCCGTCAAGGTCAAAAACTATCGTGTCAAACATGAATAAAGGATAATAGCTGCATCTATTTTTCTCAACACTCTACACAAAGATAATGCATGTAATTATCATGAAAGACATGTATACGATCAAGCTGAAAGAAGGAAAGGAAAAGCAGGCCCTTTTCCATCATCCATGGGTATTCTCCGGTGCTGTAAAAAGCATAGATCCACCTTATACAGAAGCAGGACTTGCCTCTGTATGCTCAAGTAGCGGTGCCTTTGTTGCTTATGGCTACTATGATGAGAAAAGCCATATCATCCTCCATCTTCTTTCCTGGCAGAAGGACATCATCCCGGATGATGAGTTTGTATACAGGAAAGCTGTTGAGGCTGTTGAAAGAAGAAAAGCATTCTTTTCTGACAGCAGTTCTACAAATGCTTTCCGCCTGATTCATGGAGAGGCTGACTTCCTTCCCGGCGTTGCCGCAGACTGGTATAACGGATACATAAAGATCATCTACTCTTCCCGCTTTGCTTATTCCAAGCTTCCCGTTATAGCCAGAGCACTTGCGCAGGCTCTGAAAGCAAAACTCATTGCGGCAAATGCGGACAGAGAATACGCAGCAAGTGAAGCACTTGATATGAAAACCAGGTATTTCATAGATGGTTCAGAGGCAAAAATAAAGGAAGATGAGCTTGAGGATGTAAGGATAAACGAGAACGGAATCATCTATTCGGTTTCTCTCCGTCAGGGACAGAAAAGCGGTTTTTACTGTGACCAGAGAGATAACCGCATGATAGCAGAACTCTATGCAAAAAACCGCCGTGTCCTTGATGTCTGCTCCTACACAGGATCATTTACCCTCCATGCCCTGAGAGCAGGAGCAGCGAGCGTGAAGGCAATTGATTCATCAGAGTCCGTCCTGCGTCATCTTCTTTACCAGGTGAACATAAATGAGGATGAGAAGACCATAGCAGAGGGCTCAAGGAAAAAAGTTGAAATCCTTTCTGCTGACTGCTTTGAAGCGCTGAGAAAGGAAAAGGATGATTATTATGACCTTATAATCCTTGATCCGCCGAAGCTTGCCAAGACAAAGGGGGCGCTTGAGAAGGCTGAGCGTGCATACAAGGATATAAACCGTGTTGCGATGAACAAGATAAGGAACAATGGGATACTGATTTCCTTCAGTTGCTCTGCCTCACTTACAAGAGAAGAGCTGAGAAAAGTCCTGTCTTGGGCAAGCAAGGATGCACATGTAGAAATCCAGATACTCCGGAATCTGTTTCAGGCAGAAGATCACCCGGTGCGTCTGTCATTCCCTGAAAGCGAATATCTCAAAGGCTTTGTAATGAAGGTGATCAAAGCTCAGTCTTCCTTGTCAAGCTGAGCCTTCTTGCGCATGAGATACTTTCTCTCACTTGCGCTCTTCTTTTTGTTTTTCCTGCTGTTTGCCTTTATTATCTGCTTGTTTCTCCTGTCAGATATCACCCAGGCGCCAATTAGGGCAACAGCAAGGCAGATGAAGATCAGGAAAATCCAGGCAAAGGGACTGTCCATTCCGGGAATCGGAACATTCATGCCGAAAAAACCTGTGATGAATGTAGGGAACATCAGGGCAATTGATATCACAGTCAGCCTCTTGATTATGAGGTTGTTGTTGTTCCCGATGACGGAGGCAAATGCATCCATCGTTCCTGTCAGGATATCTGAATATATGTTTGCCATCTGGATAGCCTGCTTGTTATCTGTAATCGCATCCTCAAGGAACTCCTCCTCCTCTTCATTGTTCAGGCGGAAAAACGGAGTCTTTCCAAGCTTTTCAAGAAGCATCTCGTTCCCAGTAAGGCTTGTAGTGAAATATACAAGGGACTTCTGAATCTGCAACAGCTGTATAAGCTCATAGTTCATGACAGATTTATGCAGCTGTTCCTCAACAAGGTCCTTCTGCCTGTTGATATACTTCAGCAGCCTGATGAATACAAGTGCAGTGCGTCCGAGAATTGAGATTACAAGTCCTTCCTTGTAATCAACAGGACAGCTCCTGATCTTCCTCTTTGCTATGTCATCAATTATGACATTGTCTTCCTTGCATATTGTTATGATCTTGTCCGGAAAGAGTATGATGCCGAGAGGAATGCATGTCTTAATCAGAGGATCCTCCTCATCATCGTTGTCAGATGGTATTCTGCAGATGATGACTGTATACTCATCCTCTTTCTCGATTCTTGCCTGCTCGTCCTGGTCCATGATATCTGCAAGCACTTCGCTTGAGATCGAATACTCATCGCTGAGTGTCTTCACATCATCTCGTGTGATGTCACGGGCATCAATCCATGTATAATTCTGTCGTGGTGATAAATCTGTTCTCTTTACTATCATTTCTGGCCCCTGTGCCCAGAGACCGCATGAATGAAATCAGAGGGCTCTGGACGATTTTGAGATAATCTTGTTTTCAGGTAAAGGATAACTGCCGTCGTCCATATAACTCTCCTCTAAAATTTTTCCATAGACATACTACCACCAATAAAGGAAAATGAAAACCTTATTTTGCATACTGTTCATTTATTTACTGTACAACAAAATATTGAAAATTATCCTGCAAAATAAAATAATTTTTCATCTTTTTATTTCATTTTTTCTGTCACTTTTTGCATTCTGATGCTATTACTATAATAAAGGAGCAAGATATGAAAAAACTAATAACATTACTTATGATTCTCCTTGCAGCAACTTCTCTTTTCGCAGCAAGGAACATCGATGTAGATCTCTCACTTATGGGAGAACTCAACAGTCTAAGCCTTACTGTGCAAGATGACAAGAATTCTGATGCCAAGCTTAATTTCAACATCAATCTCGATGTAAGAGGAAACATCTACTTTGACGGCGAGAACGGTATGTTCGTTGAGCTTGGATACAACATGGAAGAAAGTGATGCTGTCACGATTGCAGCAGGATATGCATACAAGCTTCCAGTTGAATCTTTGGATCTTGCACTCCAGGTAGGTCCTCATTTCATCGTCATTGGGAAAAACTGTGTCTTCGGCTTTGACCTTGATGCAGACTTCATCTATTCAATGACAAAGACGGTCTTCCTTACATTCGGTGCAGGAATTGACCTTAATTTCCTCACATTCGGTCAGCAGAAAGCAAGGACATATTTTGACATGACACTTGCAGCACCGCGCTTCGGACTCGGATTCTCATTCTGATAAGAGCTAAAGACACGATTATGGCCCCGCTTTCTTGCGAGGCCATTTTTCATAAGTAAAAAAGTCCAGGCGTAAGCTGGACATGAAATGTAATCAGAAAATGGTATTCAGGACCAGATGAAAGGCTTTACCGGATATTCATCCAGAACAAGGGAAAACCTTCTTTTCCTGTCCTTCGGGATGAACACCTCCTCATCCTTGAGATTGAAGAGTTTGAGAACATTGCCTCCAAAGAGATCCTTTATTCTCTCTTCATCAACACCATCCCTGACAAGATGATCCAGAAGCAGAAGAGTTCCTGCAAAGCCCGGAATTCCTCCTGCCCCTCTCTCCTTGTCTTCAAGAGTATGCGGAGCATGATCAGACTCAACAAAATCAATGAGCCCGCTTTTCAGTGCATCATAAACAGCATTCCTGTCGCTCTGAGATCTCAAGGGCGGATTCATCTTCAGATATCTGTTTCTCTCCTTTGCATCAGAAAGAGTCAAAAGAGCATGATGCGCAGTTGCACCGCAGGAGATCCTGATGATTTTCCTTTCTTTTGCCTTTCTTATCTCATCAAGGGCAAGGCTTGTCGACACATGGCATATATGGAGATTTCCAGAAAATGAATATTTCTCGCAAAGTGCTATTATGTTCTTAACACTCTCAGATTCAGATATTGCGGGCCGTGCATATGAGTGGCTTGACCAGTCAGATGGATCTTCCTTTGCGCTCTCAAAAAAGGACTCGTCCTCTGCATGAACTGCAAGGACTCCTGAATAATTGAGAAGAGCAAGGTTCTTTATTATCTCTTCCTGCATTCTCCTGTCAGTTATTCCCATGTTTCCCGTGCTGTTTGCAAGAAACATCTTTAGTCCGATGACAAGAGGAAAGAGCTCAGAATGAAGGCTCACAAGATCAGACAGGCGCGAAATGTCATTGGTTATACCGGCATAAAGCGAGTATGATACGCGATGCTTTTTCACAGATGGAGATGCAAGAGCAAGACGGTCGAGAATCACAGAGCGCTCAGTGAGGGCCGGATCTGTGTTCGGCATGTCAAAGACTCTCGTAATCCCTGCCTTTCTTGCTGCAGAAAGCCCATGCTCTATCGTTTCCTTGCCACTCTGCTTCCAGTCCCTCAAATGCACATGCGGATCTATCATCAGTACTCAGCTCCTGTCTGTTCAAGATATTCAAGAGAGAAGAAAGTGCCTTCCTTGCATGTGAGCTTTCCGCCACAGGAACACTCTCCGCACATTCCGATTCCGCAAAGCGTCATCTTCTCCATTGAGAGGAATATCATGGAAGAAGGAACTCCCAGTGAAAGAAAATGCTCTGATGCTTTCTTCATCATGATTGAAGGACCTACAATATATACTGCAGTGTCTTCATCCACATCATCTTTATCAAATGAGCAGATTACCCTTCCTGCAACTCCGTCATCGCTTACAATCCTATAAGAGCCGAATGCCTTAAGCTCATCTTCAAGAAGCCCTTTCTTTCCACTCTCATGACTTGGAAGCCCAAGACGGATATCCATTTTCGTACCGTTTTCTGCAAGGCGGGATGCAAGCAGATTGAGAACCACTATTCCAGTTCCTCCCCCAAGCAGTATTGCCTTCTTTGTCTTCTTGACTTCAAGAGGGGCCCCGCAGAGTCCGCGTACATAAATATCATCACCGGCATTCACGTTCATGAGAGCAGAAGTGAATTCGCCTCTGACCTTTATTATGAAAGTAAGCGGATCGTTCTTTGCAACAGAGAAAGGACGCTCTCCGTACTCAGGATGCCAGAGGAAGACAAACTGTCCTGCCTGGCACTCAGATTTTCCGTCCAGAGTGAGAATATAGGTGTCCGGGGAGTAAATATACTTGTCTATGATCTTATGCTTTACATATGTGATATTGCTCCTGTCCCTGCTCTGATATTTCCTGCTGTCTTCACCTTTGTTCTTTATTGCAGAGAAGAATGCTTCATAGTCCTTCATGGCAACTGTTGCAGATGCAGATCCTACACCGACTATGTCAGCACCAGCACAGACCATGTTGAGCGCATCCTCATGTGTTGTAACTCCGCCCATGCCAAGAATAACCGGCTCATCTCCTATTGCCTCACGGATCTGACGGACTTTCTCAAGAGCAATTTTCTTCACCCATTCACCAGATGCGCCTCCCTTTCCTCCAAGCTTATTGAAGAGTATGGGATGCCCGTCATGATAATACTCTCTAGGACCGACTGTATTTATTGCGCTTATTCCATCAGCTCCTGCCTCGATTGCAGCTTTTGCAATCTGAGCGATGTTGTCGACATTGGGAGTAAGCTTTACAAGAAGCATGCTCTTTCTTTCCTTATACCCGTTTGTTATGTATGAGACATATTCACGGACAGTATTCTCATCAGACCCGATTGATGCGCCGAAGCCTGCTGCCGCATGAGGGCATGAGAAATTGAGCTCAAGAAAATCAGCATAAGGGTCAAATCTTTTCACAAGAGAAAGGAAGTCTTCCTTTCTGTTTCCGGCAAGAGAGATGTTGAGAAGGGCTCTCATGCCCATGCCTTTCAGCCTCTTTATGTATTCTTCTGCCTTGTCAGCACCAGGATTCCTGAGCCCCACAGAATTTCCATAATCCCCCTCTTCTGGAGAAGTGACCACAGGGGGCCTGTTTCCTTCAGTCTCTGTTAGCTGAAAGCTCTTTGTGGTGATCACATCAACAGAGGGAACGCTCTTGTCGAAAAGACGGATCATGTCCTCTTTTGTAGTAAGGACTCCTGATACAGTAGAAAGCAGGATTCTGCCTTTTTTATGGTTTCCTCTTATTTCCATCAGATCTGAGCCTCTGAACAAAGCTTCTCTATCTTTGAAATACACAGGTCAAGCCAGTCAGACGGGACGCTGTCCTTCCACGGGCTTGTGAGTCCGCTTGATGAGTTTATTCTTGCAAGCTTATATGGATATGAGCATTTCTTGAGTGCATCAAGAACCTCAGGTGCTGTACCGCCCTGACTGCCGACTCCTGGAATAAGCATCGGAAGCTCCTTGTCATTGTAATAAAGAGCAATATCCTCAAGCTCCTTTATGTTTGTCGCACCTACAACACTTCCAAGACCTGATCTTGTATTCACCCAGTAGGCAAGCATATGTGCAACCTGCATGTATACAGGATAGATTTCCTTCTCGTCAACGCTGTCAAGCATGAGACGGTTCTGGAAATCCTTTGCTCCGGGATTGCTTGTACGTGTAAGAACATACACTCCCTTGTTCTCAAAGCAGAATGGCTCAACGCTGTCGAGCCCCATGTATGGAGATACGGTGACAGCATCACAGCCCCAGATGTCAAATGCCTCTTTTGCATAGTTCAGACTGCTTTTTGCAATATCTCCCCTCTTGCTGTCAAGGATGACAGGAACAGAAGGGAAATATGATGAGAGCATGTCAAGAACACGCGAAAGTGCCATGCTTCCTGAAAACTTGCCTTCCCTCGGGCGGTCAAGAACACTGTAAAATCCGAGATTAGGCTTGAAGGCCGCAACCTTTACGTTCCTGCTTGCCATCTTTGAAAACAGGGTGTCAAAGAATTTTACAATTCTTTCTCCGTCTTCCATTCCATCATAAGGAAGGCGGGAGACGACGGGATCAAGGCCCATGCAAACGATGTTTCCAGCACTTTCTGCTGAAGAATAAAGCTTATCTACGTAACTCATCAGACCTCCCTTTTAAATCCTCTTTCCTCGCCCCAGGTAAACGGGCTCTCTCTCCACTTTGCAAGTTCCTGGCTCTCCTTCTCATTAATATATCCTATGTTCTTTGCAACAGAGAGCATCAGGTCATATGAGAGGATTGTATGGAATGCGCACTTCGGATCAAGATCATCAAATGCCTTCTGGCTGGCATCAAGACCATATGTGAAGATAGCCAGACATGTCGAGCAGTTTCCATCAGCTTTCCTGATTGCATCAACAGCCTTGATGCTTGAAGATCCTGTTGAAATAAGATCCTCAATTAAAAGAACCTTTGCCCCATGATAGCTTGAATCCTTTCCAAGGCCCTCAATCTGATGTCCAAGTCCATGGTCCTTGCTTGATGAGCGGACATAGGAAAGAGGCTTTTTGAGCCTGTCAGCAAGTGTTGTCGCATGCGGGATTCCTGCTGTTGCTGTTCCTGCGATATTGTCCATATCGAGATTGAGACACTCAATCATATCTGAAAATGCATCGCAGATCAGTGCGCGGTATGATGCAGATGAGAGAAACTGCCTGTTGTCGTTGTAAATCGGCATTCTGTATCCGCTTGCCCACTTGAACGGGTTATAGACATCAAGCCTGATTGCTCCAAGCTCAAGGGCACCGCGTGCAAGCTGTGTACCATAGTAATTTGTTATTTCGCTTAAAGTTTTCATATAGTCCTCATTATATCCTGTATTTTTATTTTTTGCTCCAGATTTCCTTGAAGGAATGCACTTTTCCGCAATATGCACATTCATACTGCCCGTCAGGAGTCCTCAAGAACTTTGCTGCAACACCCTCATTGTTTGCCGGATGTGAGATGCATGCCTCATTCTTGCAGCAGAGATCAGAGAAATTGTAGATCCTTGGAGGAAGATGAGTGCGGTACTTTTTATAAACGCTCTTTTCCTTGATTATATTAAGTGTACAGTGCGGTGCTATTGCCGCAAGTCTCTTCAAATCAGAGCGTGTAAATGAATACTCTCCCGGACGGAAGATTATGCCTTTGAAAAGTCCGTCAGAGCCACGGCTGACCCACTCTCCTCCCTTTCCTTCATCAAGATTGAGAATTGAGGATATAAGTCTCATGTGGTTTCTTATCTCACCAGGCTCATCTCCCTTGCATATGTGGTCAATTACAATTCCGTTTTCAATCGGATTGACACCCTCGCTGTAGACCTTAGTCTCGTTCTTCTTCTTAGAAAGGTCCACCTCGATGATATATTCCTCGCTCTCATAGTCCTTCTCTTTCTCGCATGATCTGAAATCAGAACCGATTTTCCCTGCAATCAAAGATAAGAGCACCATGCGCACATACATGCCGTTTATGGCCTGTCGCTCCCATGCGTTGAAGCTTGTCCTGTCAAGGAATGTCGGAATTGTAGGATGCTCCTTATGGCGGGGAAGCGGATGATAGAACTTTGTTCTGCTGTCGACTTTGTCCATGAATTCAGGTGCAAATGTGATTGACTGACGCAGAATTTCCTGCTTCTGCAGAATTCTTTCTCCCATTCTCTCAAGCTGAGGGCGGGTGAAGTACCATTTGAGAGCAACATCCCCTGATTCGATGTATTCCCTGATTGAAGAGAAGATTCTCACCTCAAAGCCGTTTTCCTTCATAATCTCTATATAGGAATCCGGCATCATGAGCTCTGCAGGAGCAACCAGATCAACCTTGACTTTATCAAAGACCTTGAGCCCGTTTGCCTTGCTGTGAACAGTCCTTCCATGGTAGAGGTCTCCAACCAGTGCAAGGTGGATGGAGCTATAATCCATGTTCTGGTCTTCAAGGAATGTGAATTCATCTAAAAGCTCCTGAGTCGGATGCTCATGCTTTCCATCCCCTGCATTTATGAATGCCGGCTTATATTTCAGAGCGTTTCTCTCTGCGTACTCGTTGCATTCCTCTTTCAGCCAGGTGGTCAGGCCCTCAACCTTGCTTCGCACGATGAAAATCACATTAGAATACCCTGAGAGCATGTTGAATGTGTCTGCATAGCTTTCACCCTTGTTTATGCTACTGGACTGACATAAAAGCTCACTGACCTTCACATGATGGAACTTTGCAGCATTGCGGAATGATTCCTTCGTCCTTGTGCTGTCTTCCAGGAACACTTCATAAATCCCGAAATCCGGATCTGCTATCCTGAAGCTGTCCATAACACTCTCATCGCCTGAGATTATGGCCTTCTTCAGCTCCATTGTCTTGTCAAAAAGATATCTTCTCTCTTCAATTGAGAAGTCCTCAATGACACAAAGGCTTCTTCCTTTAAATCCGCTCATAGCTACTCCTATAAAAAAAGCGACCCTGAAAAGAGTCGCATGAATTCAAAATAAAACAGGAATGTCCAGATTGTCACAAGAAATAATTTCTGTCGCAAAGTGTCTGTACATATATTCCTCTGACTGAAAATTTTAAACAATCTGGCAATATTTTGTCTATAGCCTTATTCCTTTTTTCCTCTGGCATTCTCATCATTCTCGATTTCAGAGAGATAGCTCTCGAAATTCCTTATCACGCTGTGAACGGTTTTCTTTCTTCCCTCACTGTTGAACTCAGGACGCTTCATCTCCCCTTTATATGCCAGCGGAGCATCATAGAAAGAACTCTTATCTATGACCTTTTCTCTCATCTTAAGGCTCTTCTTGTACATGCTGGCAGCACTCCTCATGCTCTTCACATAGTGCTTCTCTGCGTCTTCAGAAGCATTTCCATAGCCATATGAATAGCCATAGCGGTTTGCAGAAATCGATGTCGCACTTAAAGGAAGGCCATTTAGGACAGCTCCCAGTATGCTTACATTTGTCTGCTCAAAATCAGACAGGAGCTCTTCAAGCTCTGTTGAAAGAGATGCACAGGAACGAGCAACCACGATGACCTCTGGAACGCTTCTGACGATTGTGAGAATCTCGGAAGCATACTGCAGCGGAGGTGCATCAAAGAATATGAAATCATAATACTTTGAGAGGTTGGAAACAATGCTGTTGAGTGTATCTGTCTGGATGATGACAGAAGGAACAGCAACAGGGCTTCCTGCACCGATTACATGGAAGGTCTCAAGCTTTTCATAAGGAATCCTTATAACATCCTTTTCCGAGCATCTTCCGCAAAGAAGGTCAGATATTCCCTTGTCAGAATGCGTGATCTCAAGAGTGTTTTCAATATTGGGCCTTCTTAAGTCCATGTCTATGACAAGGACACGCTTGCCTGAAAGAGCAAGTGAGTATGCTATGTTTAAAAGCACTGTGGTCTTTCCGTCGCTCTTTCCCGGCGAGCATACTGTTATTGCATGAGAGCCGAGTCTCTTGCCGTACATGATTGCACTGGCAATGTGCTTATAACGCTCACTCATGAGGCTCATCGGATTGTTCACAAGCTCGATAACAGTTCTCTTTCCTTCTTCCTTCTGCTTCTTCTCAAGAGGAATCCAGCCCAGAACAGGAGTGTCGTTGCCGATGATTTTCTGCAGATCATCCCTTGTCTTTATTCTCTTGTCTGTAATTGAGAGCAGGATTGCAGTGCCACAGCCGATGAAGATTCCGAGCATTCCTCCAAGAAGAAGCATCTGGGCTTTCTTCGGGCTTACGGGCTCATCAGTTGCATCAGCGGCGTCTATTATCTGCACAGTGTTCGTTATTGATGCGCTTATCAGCTCTGTCTCGCTCTGCATCTCCATAAGCTTGAGTGCAAGGGCTGAATAGACATCCACCTTGCTCTGAAGGCTCACCATCTCGCGCTCAAGATCCGGCATTGTCTCAAGTTCCAGATCAAGAGATGCAAGGCTTTCGTCTATGACATCAATCTTAGTGCTTGTGATGATGTATGATCTGTAATATTCAGTGTAAAGAGGATCTTCAATCCCGTTTTTCTCTCTCAGAATATCAATCTCAGCTTCTATCTGATGCTCTACATCCTGGTTCCTGTTTGAAAGGACGTAATATCTTTCCATCTGACTCTGAGAAAGAGAGTTTGAAGTGCCCTGAGAGCCCTGGGATGCCTGAAGGAGATCATAAAGAAGTATTTCTGCATAGGAGGTCCTGTAATCTGAAAGAAGATTATCAAGAGTTGAAGAAGATACTCTTAGAAGTGATATATTGTTGCTCTTGTCCCTTGCGTCAGCCATCTCCTTTTCAAGAGGGGACCTTACAAGAGAATAATAGCTGAGCTGCCTCAGAATCTGTGTAGCTCTCTCACTGAGCTGAAGCGTCTGATTGTCTTTCTGGAAATTGCTCAGAGCAAGGGAAGCATCAGCAAGATTTTCCTCAGTCACGGCAATCTGGGATTCGATGAAATCAAGCTGGCTGTATGCGCTTGACTTGGACATCTCCAGCATTCTGTTCGAAAACTGCTCTACAAGAGCGGAAACAAAATCCTCGGCAAATGCAGGATTGCTGTGCTTGAATGAAATCTCGACGAAGTTCGTATCCTCGACAACTGATATATTCACACCAAGACGGAGATCTTCTGCCTTTATATCCAGCTCAGAATATTTTTCTCCGTTTTCAGAAACGTAGTTATCCAGATCAAGAGAATCAAGAGCCATCTGGAATGTGCTCTTTGATGTGAGGATCTCTATGTCATTCTGGATATCCGTTGATTGACCTGAGAGAGAAAGGAGTGATGAGAGATCACTCGATTTCTCACTGGACTGCACCATTATGCGCTCAGTCACCTCATAAACTGGTGTGGCATTTAAAAGATACACTACAACAAGCAGCACGAAGACCAGAAAGGAAAGGGCCACCATCCATATACGGGAGATAACCGCCTTGACAAGATCCATTATGCTTATCTCTATTTCCTCACTCTTTTTCACTTCTTCACTCATTTGAACGCTCCGACATCACTTGCTATGCTTACTCCTGTCGCAATAAGGCCGACAACAGATGTGACGATGCCAAGAACTGCAACTGTTCCTGCAAGCTTTGCACTCGTATCGTCTCTCTTGACGTTTATAACGCTCTCGGCAGGCATTTCCTCATCAAGCTCAAGCTTGTTGCCGTTTTTATCAACAGCAGTGATCTTTCCCTTGCTGTTTGCACTCTCGCCTCCCGCAAGACTGATGTAATAGCTTGCATCCTTTCCCGGGATATAGCCATAAAGTCCAGGATTTGCAACAGCGCCGTTCACTGTAACGAACATCTGTGTGAACGGGATGTAAATCACATCACCTGCATTGAGCACTGTAGAACCCTCAGGAGAACCGCTATAAAGAATTGCCTCAAGATCAAGGCTGTATGTCACACCATCCCTGATAAGCTTTCCTCCGCTCAGGTCTGAGGACTCTGTAAGATAAGGGGAAATGGCGTTTAGAAGATCAAGTATGTTTTCTCCCGGCATGAAGCGGTAATAATATTTCTGGCTCTTTTCTCCAAGAATCATGTTTGTGCTCTCTCCCTTGAGCGCACCCTCAACAGATACAGAGTTGTTCTGTCCGATTACCGGCTCCACATACACAACATCGTCATCTGCAAGGACAAAGGAAGAGGCATCTTCCACAACAATTTCCTTGTACTGCTTGTCTCCTGAAATCCTCTGGACCTTTATCACACCGCTTGAAAGCTCATCATAGCCTTCTCCGTAATAAGTTATGAGATTCTCAACTGTCTCAGTTTCAAGAACCTGGTATGTTCCGGGGCTCTTGACTGCACCTGAGAGCACAACCTCTTTATCCTCTGCCTTTACAGTGATGACATCACCTGGGCGCAGATAAGGATTGTTTGACTCATCCCCTCTCTTGAGAGCAAGGTATATGTCATAGTTTTTTTCCACACCGTTATTTGAGATCACCACATCACGCACGGAGGCATCATCAGAAAAAAGATATGCAAGATCAGAAAGACGTTTCAGTCCGTTTACAGCAACGCGCTGCGTTGAAGAGACTTTTCCTTTGACAGTGACCTGGAAAAGACCAAGGCTTGTAAGGTTTACTGTCGGCTCAGCATATCTGTTGCTGGCTGTTATCTGGCTTTCTATCTCAGCCTTGACGCTCTGAAAAGTAAGGCCGCTTGTATCTACCTGAAAAAGACTGGCTGACTTTATTACCCCGTCAAGCGGCACAATCACAGAAAGATTTACAACATTCATTCCTGTGCGGTCCATATAGCTTATGGAAAGCACATCTCCCGGAGTCACAAGATAATCGGGAGAAGAGATGGCAAGAAGCACATCCTGTTCTGCCTCAGTATCGAAAGCAGTCAGGCCGAGCATTTCAGCCGTCCCTTCATGCCTTGTCTGGACAACAAGCATCTCCTGGTCAATATCCGGGCTGCTTATGACAGTGGCCGAATTGAGGGAGAATGCAAGAAATAAAAATATTGCCAAAAATAATGTCTTTTTCATAACTAACTGTAAAAATATCATAAAGAAGGAATATGGAGAATATCGATATTCCTTCTTGAGAAAAACAAATCAGAGTATTGCTATTGCCTCAATCTCAACAAGAACATCCTTTGGAAGTCTTGCAACTTCGACACAGCTCCTTGCAGGAAGGACTTCACAGCCTGAAAAATAAGCAGAATACACCTCGTTCACAAGGCCAAAGTCATTCATGTCCTTTATGAACACACAAGCCTTCACGATATTCTCTTTCTTTGCACCGGATGCAGAGAGAACTGCATCGATGTTCTTGAAGACTCTCTCAGCCTGCTCTTTGACTCCACCTTCAACAACAAGTCCGGTTTCCGGATTTACAGGAATCTGTCCTGAAAGGAAAAGCATGTTGTTTGCGCATACTGCCTGAGAATATGGTCCGATTGCCGCCGGAGCATTCTTTGTTTCAATTTTTCTGATCATCGTAATCTTCTCCTGTTATGAATTTATATAACTTCCGTGCACTTTCCACATGAGAAAGTGCAGCATAGCCATTTCTGAATCCAAACCCCCACTCTACGGCAAGGAAATCAACACCGCTTTCGCGCGCTCCTTTCTCATCTCCTTCCGTATCACCCACCATGAGTGTCTCTGAGTGAGGAATCTGAGAATCTCTTATACATCTGTCTATGAGAGCACTTTTTGTCTCGCATTCTTTCACACTTGAACCTTCGACTGATGAAAAAAGACCAGGAGGAAAGGCAGCTGAAAGCATTTCTCTTGCCGCTTCAGTGTTCTTGAGCGTGCTGACTGAAAGCAAAAATCCTTTCCTTTTGAGAGCTGAAAGCACACATGAGAGCTCAGGATAATGCTCATAGAGCTTTATTCCCTCTTCTTTGTAAATTTCCCTGTAGCGGTGGACAGCAGCTGGAATGACATTCTCATCCATGTCAAATACAAGCTCAAAGCCGGTCTTCAATGGAGGACCTACAAAAAGGGAAAGGCGCGAAATATCGCGGCACTCTGGATATGAGAACTCAGATGCCGTCTTGTTTGCAGTAAGGAATATGCCTTTTGATGTGTCCAAAAGCGTTCCATCAAGATCAAATATTATATGCCTATACACCTTCAATGGCCCTTTTTATGTCAGGATATGAAGAAGGGGATGATGATATCACAATAAGCCCAGCCTCATCTTCTGTCACTTCGTTTACCGCCCCAGCTTCTTCTGCAATCAAAAGCCCTGCTGCCGCATCGTAAAGCTGGAGATAGCGCTCATAGTATGAGCACGCTCTTCCAGATGCGACATAAGAAAGGCTTAAAGCCGCGCTGCCGATGCTTCTTATATCCGAAAAATAATCGTAGATTCTTCTGAACTCTTTGAGATAAGAATCAAGCTCACTGTGTTTTCTGTGTGGAGGAACGGCTATGCATAATCCGTGTTTTGAATCAAGAGAGGAAACACTTATTTTCTTTCCGTTCAAAAACGCACCATTGCCGCGCTGGGCAAAGAATGTCTCGCCTCGGCACACATCCCTGACAACACCGAAGAGCGCCTCTCCTTTTTCCATGTAGCAGATTGAGATTGTGTAGGAAGGAAAAGTGTTCATGAAATTCACAGTCCCGTCAATCGGGTCAATAACCCATAGCGGATCATCTGTTATTTTCCCGCCGCTTTCCTCAGCATATATGCTGTCAGATGGAAAAGATGTGGAGATTGCGGATATTATGATCCTCTCAGCCTCCTTATCAGCGAGAGTCACGTAGTCATTCTCTTTCTTGCTCTCAAATGCCTTCCTTTCTTCAGTGTGAGAAAGAAGAAAGGAGGAAGCCATATCTGCTGCCTTGAAGGCGCATTCTATTTTCTCTTTCATCTGGATCTTCTTATAAGCTCCTCGCCTATTATCGATACAATCTTCCAGTTTGATGGGGAGAAGTCATCCTTGGAGAAACTTTCTATCTTCGCACTCTCCACCTCAAAATCCTTATTAAGCGACAGAATCAGGGCATTCCATTTGTTTTTTCCTTTACTGTACATCACAGCCCCTGCATTGTTTATCAGCTCGCTGGTCCTCAATTCATCATGGACTCTTCCTTTTGCAAGAAGAACTGAAAGATCATATTCGAAGATGCTGAACATCTTGTCCTTCCCGTCCTCTCTCTGAGCTTTCCAGCAATTTGCCACAATCTGATTGAAGTAATCAAGAACGCTTCTGTCTTCATATTCAAGGAAATTGTGGAAGACACCAAGATTTCCGTCCAGCTTTCTTACAATCTGGCGGATGAGATCTGAATATCTGGGATTATTGAGATCAAGAGTGCTCTTTCTGTTTTCTGTTTCGTCTCCTCTGGAAACAACCTCATCAGCACTCAGATGATCGTCCTTTCCAAATTCAAGCACTACTTTGTCTGCACTCTCATCTTCTTTTTCATCCTCGACAGTCTCATCCTCAACTATCTTTTCAACATCCTCTTCTGCAGAAGAAGGAAGACTTTCGGATATCATGACCTCGCTTATGTTTCCGTTTTCAGCAGAGCCTGAAGCTTCTGGTCCTTCGCTCTCCACTTCATTTATATACTCAAGGCTTACGTTCTTCTCATCCTCTCCAAATGAACCAAGCCTCTGGTCTTCTTCTGTAAGCTCGAATACGTTCTCGCTCTCTTTAATGGAAAGACCATTATGCTCTTCTTCCTCTAAACTGTCATGCAGTGCAGATGGATTTCCATCCTCGTTTTCAAATCCCGGATCTTCTTCATCAGAGCATTGTGAACCATCATCCTGCATGCCTGATTCTTCTCCATCAAGCTCATCAGCAGCTTCAAAGCAAGCATCCTGCTTTACGTCTTCACCATATTCAATTCCTGATGATATGCCGTCTTCCCTTTCAAGATCTGATGTATCTTCTTCATCAGGATATTCTGGATAATCCTCCTTCTCATATGGTTCTTCATCAGATGGACTGTCAGAAAAAGCATCATGCGGCTCTGGTTCTTCATTGTTTTCAATTCCTGATGATATGCCGTCTTCCCTTTCAAGATCTGATGTATCTTCTTCATCAGGATATTCTGGATAATCCTCCTGCATGTCTGATCCTTCTTCATCCACAGGTTCAGCACCTGCTTCAGAAGGAATTTCTTCCTCTTTTTCAAAGCCTGAATCATCATCTTCAGCATCAGAGTGTTCTGAATAATCATGCTGCATATCTGATTCTTCATTTTCAATTTCTGATGATGGCTCACCTTCCCTTTCAAGATCTGATGTATCTTCTTCATCAGGATATTCTGGATAATCTTCCACCGCTTCTTCTTTTTCTGAATCATCTTCTCCATCAAAGGAAGCATTTTCTTCATCCTGATCTGGATTTGAAACATCTTCATTCATAGCCAGAGGCGATGGTGCAAGATTGTCCTTACGGGCAAGAAGGGCCTGCTCAAGAGGATCTGAGTAAGAATACTCATCCTTCCTCTCCTCCTCCGCATCAGAGTCAAGGATATCGAAGAAATTGAGCTGATCCGGATCATTTTCCTCATCCAGCTCATCGTCGGCCTGATTTACATCATCGCTTTCTTCCTCAAACTCATCGAAAAGATAGGATTCCATATCATCTTCTTCCGCAAGGTCTTCCTCTTCTTCATCCTCATCATCATATGAGCCAAGATCCACACCCTTATAATCATCATTGAGGTCCTTGTTCTCAAGCTCATTTTTGATGAAGTCCATATCCTCGTCGTACTGCCTTATATACTCATTCCTCTTTTCTTCATCAAGGGACGGAAGAGTGACATCTGGAAGAGGAATATCCTCATCAATTGCTGTATCTTTTTCTTCCTCCTCATCGCTTTCAATCTCGTCAAAGAATGATGATTCATCAGATAAGACTCCATCATCATCGGAATAAGGAATATCTTTTTCTCCTTCATCCTCATCAAAGATGTGAGTAATGTCATCCTCATCCTCATCATACTCTTCCCCAAGCAGCATGCGGTACATGTCACTCCTTTTCATGCTGGAATCAGAAGCCATGATCAGAGCACATGTGCTTACAGAAAAGCAGTCGATTCCTTTCTTCTCAAGCTCTGCATATCCGTCAGGATCCACATAAAGAATCTTATGACCCTCCTTTGCTTTCTCCTGCATTTCAGCTTCTCTTCTGTCCAGGCGGATGTTGTAAAGCTCTGCATTGAGCACCGCATTAATCTCATCAAGGGAAGAGAGGGCAATGACATCTATTTTCTGCCCTCTGAGGCTGTATACTCCCTCTACATCTGTTGATGAAAAGAGGGAGGCAAGTGCTCTTTCTGTGGCCTCATCACGGCGTGAATACAGATTCATCCTCGTTGCAAGCATCCTGATTGAACAAGAGAGCATGTATTTGCCGACAAAAGTGAAATACATTCCGGCAAAGCGGATGAATGGATAGCATGTTGAGAGCCAGAGGCCTTTTTCAAAAAGATAGGAATAGAGATCTGTGTCGCTAGAAGGGTCAAGAGCGAAAAATGACAGGTATTTCTCGCTTAAAGATGAAGAGAAGTCCGGACGGAAGAGATCAAAGTCATCCCTCAGGCCCTCAAGTCTCTTTGACTCCTGGTAAATATCGCTGTCGCGGAAGATTATGGCTTTTGCATCCTCCTCTGAAAGGCTGTCAAGCCTTCTTGCCCTGATCCGCTGCTCAACCTTCTCCTTGAATCTGGTGCTGTCCTCAGACAGCCTGTCTATCGCATCCAGGCTGTATGTAGCGAGATTGAAAGCTTCATTGACAAGAGAAGCGCTCGACATTGAGAAAAGGCTTTGAACTGTATCCTCTTCTCTCTCTATATATGCATGTGTCAGATATGCGTCGTTTTCTATGTTTTTTCTGCTTTTCTCTTCGGGGAAGAACTGTGAATAAAGAGACTTTCTGTATTCAAGCACATTGTCCCTTGATATCTTTCCATCATGCATGAAGAGCACTGCAAGGGAGTCAATATAGCGGGAAAGCTTCCTCACCAGGTCCTCTGAAAGAGAAAGTACACGCTGCCAGTCAGCTTTCCTTATCTGTCTGTCAAGGCTTGTTTTCTTATAAAGGCTGGACTCGACAATGCTCTGAAGGAGAACAGGAAGAAGGCGAGATGAGAGCATGCTCTTCTCATCCGTGGAGTTTTTCACTACCTTCCTTTCTTCCCAGGATGCCATCTTGATCATCTCAAGCGGATGATAAAGGCTTGCAATTGAGGCGATATTGCTGATATCAAGCTTTATATAATTCTTTGCCTCAGCAATATTCTTCTCACATTTTTCACGTGAGATATCCAGATAGGGAAGAAAATCTTCATCAAAAGTATTCACAGATAACTCCTAAACAGAGTTATTATAATCTACTTTCCCTTCTTTTTTCTATATGCTTCAAGTCCGTACCTGAGACACCTTGCGGCACGTACAAGTTCATCCTCATTAAGCACATATGCGATTCTGGCCTGGTTTCTTCCCAGTCCTTTAGTGACATAAAAGTCCTCAGCCGGAGCAAACATCACAGTCTCACCCTCATAGGAGAAATCCCTGAGCATGAAGATTGCAAAATCCTCTGCATCCTCAACAGGAAATGATGCTACAAAATAGAATGCTCCCTTTGGATTGTTGCATACAACCCCGTCTATCTTCCTCATCTCCTCAAGAAGGATGTTCCTTCTTCTCTCATAGTTTTCTCTCACGTTTTCAACATAATCAGAAGGGGCATCCAGAGCCGCAGTTGCCGCAACCTGCCCTATTGCAGGAGGACAGAGCCGTGCCTGTGCAAGCTTCATCACGTTCTGACGGAAAGCGGCATTTTTTGTGACAATCGCACCAACTCGGGAACCGCACATGGAAAAGCGTTTAGAAAAGCTGTCGACACAGATTATCCTGTCGCTGTACTCCTTGAAGGAGAGTATGGATGTGAACTTCATCTCGTCATAGCAGAACTCACGGTAGACTTCATCCACAACAAGGAAAATATCATGTTTTCTGCACAGCTCTAAAATCGAGAGAAGCTCAGATTCTGAATATATATGCCCGGTCGGATTGTTGGGAGAACAGAGAATGATCCCCATTGTCTTCTTGTTTATCTTCTTCTCAAACTCCTCAATGGGAGGAAGGGCAAAATCATTCTCCATCCTTGATGTCACAGGGACAAGATTGACCATTGCAATTGATGAGAACGTGGCTACATTAGTGTAATAAGGCTCAGGGATTATGAACTCATCATACGGATCGCAGAGGGTCATGAAAGTGAACTGGATTGCCTCGCTTCCACCTGTGGTGATGATTATATCATCCTCGGTTATGTCATCAGCGCCGAAGCCCCTGTAATAATCTACAAGCTTTCTTCTCAGCTCCACTTCTCCCTCAGAAAGCCCGTAGGCAATTATGTCATCGCCATAACTCTTTATAGCATCAAGTGCCTCTTTTGGTGTCTTTATATCAGGCTGCCCGATATTCAAATGTATCACATGAACTCCCCTTTTCTCTGCCTCTCGGCTGAAAGGTACAAGGCGTCTTATCGGAGATGCCTGGAATGATGATATCCTGTTTGACATTTGCATGGCTCTTTCCTCCCTTGAAAAAAAGCCCCGGCTCGCGGGGCTTAAACAGCAAGTATTCTGTCAATCCATGAACGAGTCTTCTTTTTCCTTCAGGACAGGGGCCGCAGGATTGGCCTGAGAAGAATCGATGAGTTTCTGTATGAATTTTCTGTTATCCAGAAGCGGAGAAATGCTTCTTCCGTGATGAAGTCTTGTGATAACACGTGCAAAGAGCTCTGTGACATCAGCCTGGACAAACCATTCCTTTTCAAGAAGCTCTTTTCCCTGGAATACTGCATTTGTTCCGATTATGCGCCAGAAAACGCCTTCCTTGTATGCTGCGTCAAAGTTCTCGATCGCACTTCCGTTGAAGAATGGAAGCGAGACTATGCATATTATCTTCTTTGCTCCTCTCTTCATCAGCTCCCTCATCGCAATTATGAGGGTGCCTCCTGTTGCTATCATGTCATCAGCCATCAGAACAGTCTTCCCGCTGACATCTCCAAGGAGGTTGATGCTCTTTATGTTTGTATTCTTCGCATCCCGGGATACAACAGAATAATCTCTTTCCTTGTAAAGGACAGCAAGAGGTCTGTGCAGGCCCTGAGCATAAAACTTGTTTCTGTTGACAGCACCTGTGTCTGGAGATACAACAACAAGATCCGGGTCTGAGAAATCAATGAGCTTTCTAAGACAGATTAAAGTCTGGTATGAAGCATGCAGATTCTCAAGATGGCATTTGCTGAATGAGTTTTCTATCTCTCTTGAGTGGATATCGAGTGTTATTATCCTGCTGACTCCGAGCTCTTCGCAGAATCTTGCGAACATGCTTGCTGTCAGAGCTTCCCTTCCTGCTTTCTTATGCTGGCGGGCATAGGGATAAGTCGGAAGAACCAGGGTAATTGACTCAGCACCTGCAAGACGGACTGCATCAATTGTGGTAAAGAGGAACATCAGATGGTCATTCACGCTAAGCGGACGGGGCTCATCAAGACCCGCAACCTTTATCGGGAAAGAATTCGACACATCATAGACTATGTATACATGAAGTCCTCTTACAGGGTCGATTATCTCGGCCTTCTCCTCTCCGTTTGCAAAGCGGGTGTACTTTACATTGATGGTGACATCCGGACAGTAGAACTGGCTTGGCAGCTTCCCTGCTGGTATCTTCCTTGCATTGAGATCATCAATCAAGGTCACTTCTTTTAAAAGCTCATCTTCGCTCATCCCGTGGCGCTTTACAAGTGCTTCACTGAGCCTTGAATAGCGGTCGAGATATAACCGGCGGATGTGCTTTACGACTCTGCCTGTGAAATACTCTGAGCCTGGACCGGCAATAACTCCAAGCTTGTGTGGTTTAATGATGCTCATAGTGATTTCAGATTATAATAATTGGAAAAGCTTGGCAATGGATGGCGGAGGCTTTTCTTTATATGTATGAAACATATATTCATCATTTTCTTAGCATTTCCTCTCCTTGTATCCTGCCCGGCAGAAGTAATTGACATGATCAATTCTTACAGCGACAGAATCAACAGCACTCCTGTTCTTCTGGATTATGATGTGATTTCAAACAGCAATGCTGTCTTTCATTTTGACAACCCTGTTTTCTTCACAGACATCAGGCTGAACGGAAAGGAGAATTACAAGAACGGTGTATGGAAAAAGATGCAGAGCATAAAATTCGACACCCCTTTGTCCTCATCTGAGAACACACTCTCCTTTTCAGTGATCAACAGGGAGGGCAACAGCAGCAGATACACAATGAAGATATCAAGTGTGAACGAGGACCAGGCCTCTCTCCTGATAACTGAGGCCAGCATAAAGGGGACAAAGGACAGTCCTGACAGAATAGAGCTCATATGCATGGAAAGCGGCAGCACTGACGGCATTGTAATTGCAGATGCGGAGAAAGACTCAGCTGACCATCTTTTTTTCCTTCCGCACATGAAGCTTGAAAAGGGAGATATCATCATAGTCTACTGGGATAGCGATCCTGATTACCCCTCAGCATTCAAAAGAGGAGACAGCATGACATATAAGCTCAGCGCAGAGAGTGAGGAGACACTCATTTCGACAAACGGGGCAATTGTGCTCTACTCCTCGATAAACGGCAAGGGAGATGTCATGGATGCGCTTTTATACAACAAGAGCGATGCAGAGGATTCTGAGGGATTTGGAAACAAAAAGAGCCAGAACACCTATTCAGAGATGGAAAAGCTCGGCCAGTGGAGCGGCGCGACAGTGCTCTCAGATGAAGTGACTGCAAGCCGCGTCATAGCCCGCTACTATCCTTATGAGGACACAGACACATGCGATGACTTTTACATTACAAAGCCGCGGCATTCCACATTCGGCTACATAAACACTAACGAGGCATGTCAACGACCTTCAGGACAAGCCTGAAGGCTTGGACGTGAGCGTTTTATCCACAGATTCCGTTTCCGGTTTACCTGTGGCACCCCATCCATACGGCTGATTGACTGCAGCCTGCCCGGATTGCATGACCCGGGTGATGTAGTTGTCGCGGATGTTGATGGCGGCATTCGTGTCGGCATGCATGCTGCTGCCGCAATGCCTGCATGTGTATCTGTTCCCA
>CASDRU010000018.1 GCA_949283305.1 uncultured Spirochaetales bacterium
ACATATTATCCTTCCGATGACTAGAAGCTTGTAGATCACCTCCATGCCGGACCTTATCCCCCAGCTCTTCCTTTTCCTGGCAAGAAAGTCATCAAGTTCAAGCATATGGTAAAGGCGCAGGAGAGGCATCTGTCCCAGATGGAGATAGTTGTCGTACTTCCCGTCTTCCATGCCTTCATCATTGAAGTCCACATGTGCATTCAAATCTACTTTTATAGGATCAATAAGCTTCTGCTCATCTTTTCTTGCCTTTTCCTCCTCAGTGCGCCTCTTGGCGACTTCCTTGAAGTATGCAATAGGGTCATCATATATCTTCTCGAGCTCCGAAAGACTTCCGAAGCACTCAATTGCCTTTGTTGTTGTGTACTTGGCACCCGGCTTCTTTATGGTTTTTACAAGATAAAGCTTCTTGTCGGTCTTTGTTGGTATTACTTTCAGTCTCATTTTAAGTTCCTTCTATATAAAAGTACGTAATAAGTACGTAATATATTATAACTTAATAAATATAAAAAAAACAAGTCCCTATTTCTAGGAACTTAAAGAATTTATGAAAATTTATGTTATTTACCTAACTTCGGAACCATGGAAATGAATATTATTAATATTTATTATCAATAACTATATACTCTTATTACATTATTTTGATTTTGTGATAGAATAAAAGAAAGGAGAGAACATGAAATTCTATATTTGTAATCATTGTGGAAACATTATAGGGAAAATCAAGGACTCAGGTGTGCCTGTAGTATGCTGTGGAGAGAAGATGGCAGAAATAGTTCCGAATGTGAAGGAAGCTGCACATGAAAAGCATATTCCAGTTGCTGAGGTTGATGGAAATCTTGTAAAAGTCAGAATTGGATCTGCACCTCATCCGATGACAGAAGAGCACCTCATCCAGTGGGTATACCTTGAAACAGAGGAAGGCGGTCAGAGAAAAAGTTTGAAGGCAGGAGATGAGCCAGTTCTGACATTTTCTCTTTCAGAAACAGACAAGGCAAAAGCAGTTTATGCTTACTGCAACCTTCACGGACTCTGGAAAGCAAATCTCTGATTAAAAGAAAACGGCACCTTGAAAGGGTGCCATATTTTACAACCCGTACTTAAAGCAGTTGTAGATGCTTATTAGCGTGATCAGAACAAGCATCCAGAGGAACATTACATCTATTTTATGTGAATCAAGGCGCTTTGAGATGCTTCTTCCTGCACTTGCTCCGATTACAGCAAAGACCATCATCATAAGAAGCAGAGGATATGAGAAAGACGGCACATCGCGCATTATCAGGTTTGAAATGAGGCTGACTGCCTGAGAGAAGAATATTATGTAAAGGGAAGTCAGCGCACATGTCTTTGTATCCATGCTGAAGAAATAAGAGAGCACCATTATGTTTATCGGTCCGCCTCCGATTCCGAGAAATGAGCTCATAAGGCCTAAAAACAGTCCTGCAAAACTTGAAAAGACTTTGTTCTTTATATCCTTCTGCTTGATTCTGCTTTTGAAAAGAACATAGAAGAATACAGCGATGGTGAGTATGACCATTATTATATTCTGTACAAGAGATACATTGTCCTGGGATGGAAAGGCAGAGACCAGATATGAGAACATGCTCTTTCCTGCAAGCCCTCCAAGTGCTCCTCCAAGAGCGAGGAATATGCCTCGTTCATCTATTTTCGTATCATCTTTTCTGCTTCTTAAAAGCGAAACGACTGTCATTGTCAGCACTGTTGTTCCAGAAAGAAAGCTTATCTGGCTTGCGCTCAAAGTGGAAATCGCATCCATGACCGGCTTTATTATCACACCGCCGCCGATTCCGCTTATAGATCCTAAAATTGTTGCAAAGAGCACCGTAAGGGCAATGACAAACTGCATATCCACCTCCTTTTAATAAGTTTATATTGTCTTTAGAGGAGAAACAAGCTCGTAATATTTGTTAAAATAATAACAAAAAATTATTTTAATAACATATTGACCATTTTTGAACATAGGTTTATCATCACCAGTATCTTGGGAGGAAAATATGAAAATCAGAAGATTCATACTTACAGCTATTCTTATAACAGTTTCTCTTGTATCTGTATTTGCAATGGGAGGAGGAGAGGAGGCAAGCTCTTCAGGACGTGAGACTCTCCGTGTTGCAATGGAGTGCGGTTATGCACCTTATAACTGGACTCAGACAGATGACTCAAACGGAGCGGTCAGAATTTCCGGTTCCAACGACTATGCATACGGCTATGATGTCATGATGGCAAAATATATTGCTGAAAGCCTTGATATGGATCTCGAGATTGTCAAGCTTGACTGGGATTCTCTTGTTCCCGCTGTCCTTTCTGGAACAGTTGACTGTGTAATTGCAGGCCAGTCCATCACAAGTGAGCGCCTGCAGATGGTTGATTTCACAACTCCGTATTACTATGCATCAATTGTCTGTCTTGTTAAAAATGACAGCCCGTATGTGAATGCTGATGGAGTAGCGGACCTTGAAGGTGTTTCCTGCACAAGCCAGCTTGGAACAATCTGGTATGATGTATGTCTTCCTCAGATTCCCGATGCAAATATCCTTCCTGCACAGGAAAGCGCTCCAGCAATGCTCGTTGCACTTGAGAGCGGAAGAATCGATCTGGTATGTACTGACATGCCGACAGCTCAGGCTGCGCTTGTTGCATATCCTGATATGGTCCTTCTTGATTTTTCAGGCTCTGATGACAACTTCGAAGTCAGTGAAGAGGAAATCAACATCGGTATTTCTGTAAACAAGAACAACAGCGAGCTTACTGAGAAGATCAACAGTGTTCTTGCAACACTCACGACAGATGATTTTGAGAGAATGATGAATGAGGCAATCAGCGTACAGCCTCTCTCAAATTAATACGGAGAATTTATGACAATTTCAGAAATGAATTTCTTCCAGAGGATGCTCTATATCGTAGAAGATTATGGAGCATCCCTTCTAAAGGGTGCAGGCACTACAATGGCAATTGCCATAATCTGCACCCTTATCGGCTGTGTAATCGGTTTTCTTGTAGGTCTTGTACAGACAACGGATGCAAAAAAGAATGCAGGGGCAGTCAAGAGAGCACTCCTTGCATTTGTCAAATTCCTTTTAAATGCCTATGTTGAGATTTTCCGTGGAACCCCGATGATGCTTCAGGCTGCCTTCATATACTACGGAACCAGTCAGGTGTTCGGAATAAACCTTGGAATGTGGAGCGCGGCAATAATAATAGTCTCAGTAAACACAGGTGCCTACATGGCTGAGACAGTCAGGGGCGGAATACTCTCAATAGATCCAGGCCAGAGCGAGGGTGCCCGCTCGATTGGAATGACACATACTCAGACAATGCTTTATGTCATTCTTCCGCAGGCTCTGAGAAACATAATGCCGCAGATTGGAAACAACCTGATTATCAACATCAAGGACACCTGCGTTCTTTCAATTATCGGCACTGTAGAGCTCTTCTTCACATTCAAGAGCATATCAGGTGCGCTTTACACATACTTTGAGGCAGCAACCGTCACCATGATAATCTACTTCATCCTCACCTTCGTAAGCTCAAGGATCCTCAGGGCAATAGAAAACAGGATGGATGGACCTGCAAACTATGATCTTGCCTCTCATGACTCGCTTGCATTCACAAGCGGCATGACAAAGTTCGACAAGGCAACAGGAGGAACACATTGATGGAAGAAATCTTGAAAATTGAGCATCTTGTAAAGACATTTGGAAACAATGAAGTCCTCCGTGACATAGATTTTTCTGTATCAAAAGGAGAGGTAATAAGCATAATCGGCTCCTCCGGAAGCGGGAAAAGCACTCTCTTAAGATGCATAAACATGCTGGAGGATGCTACAAGCGGGAAAATCCTCTTTCATGGCAAGAACATTCTTGATGGTGAGATAAACGAGGACAAATACAGAACAAAGGTCGGCATGGTTTTCCAGAGCTTCAATCTCTTCAACAACTATACAGTTCTTGAAAACTGCATAATAGGGCAGGTGAAGGTATTGAAGAGAAACCGTCAGGAAGCAGAGCAGACAGCTCTTTCGTATCTTGAAAAGGTAGGAATGGCTGAGTATATAAAAGCAAAGCCGCGTCAGCTTTCAGGTGGGCAGAAGCAGAGGGTGGCAATTGCCCGCTCCCTTGCTATGAATCCTGAGGTGCTTCTGTTTGACGAGCCGACAAGCGCACTGGATCCTGAGATGGTAGGAGAAGTGCTTGATGTAATGAAGGATCTTGCAAAAAGCGGGATAACCATGCTTGTTGTGACACATGAGATGGCATTTGCCAGAGATGTGTCAACGCGTGTTGTTTTCATGAATGACGGCAGGATTGAAGAGGATGGAAGCAGTGATGAAGTCTTCAATCATACAAAGAGCGAACGTTGCCGTGAGTTCCTTTCAAGATTCAAAAACGCATGAAAGCATGCCTCTCAGATGAGAGGCACTGTTTCAAATCCATGAGGAAAAGAGTTTTTCCGAATTCTCCACATCATCTCCGAGAATGGAAAGAGGAGTCTTCACATCAGCTTTTGGACATAGCTTTCTGATATCCTCTGCGCTCTTTCCGGCCCCGTTTCCCTCATTCGTGCAAAACGGATGAATTGTCTTTTTCTCAGTGCTCACTGACGAGAGGAATGTAAAGACAGGCATCGGCATTGTTCCGCAGTAGTTCGGATAACCGAGAAAAATGTCTGTGTATTCTGAGATATCAGGAATTTCTTTCAGTTCCGGTCTCGCATCCGCCTTGTTGTCCCTTACTGCCTCTTTAACGCATTCCTTATAGTTTTCTGAATATGGAGTCACCATTTCAAGAGGAAACAGGGGAGCATCAATTAGCTCAGCCAGCTTTTCTGCCGCAATCTGGGTATTGCCAATGCTTATTCTTCTAATTCCGTCTTTGAAATAGTTTTCCCCTGCTCTTGAAAAAAATACAATTGCCGCTTTCACTTATCTTGCCCAGACTATGTAGTCTTTTTTCCTCTCTTTTGCCTCCGGCGCATCCCCTTCGGGGTATCCGATTGCAAGTGCTCCGACTCCGTCATAGGATGAGGATATGTTCCATTTTTTCAAAAGCTCTTTGCCTTCATCTGTTGAGAACATTTCCCTCTCTCTGTTAATCCATACTGATCCCAGTCCAAGAGAGTGGGCCGCAAGCATCATGTTCATCAGAACAAGAGATCCATCCTCTCTGCCTGTTGCAGCATTGCTGTCTGCAAGCACTAGTATTATGCAGGGAGAGCCATAGTATGGATCTTTATCTGAATTCATGACCTTTGCATTCATTTTTCTCAGTATATCCAGATCCTCTTTGTTTGTAACACATACAATCTTCGCACTCTGACGGTTCATAGCACTCGGTGCCCAAGTTCCTGCTTCCAGAACCTGTTTTAGCAGAGCCTCATCAACAGCATCTTTTCTGAAGCTTCTGATGCTTCTTCTTTCCTTTATGGCTTTTATCACTTCGTTCATAGCCGCCTCCTGATTCCAATATAATTCTGAAAAGCCGGGCTGTCCAATTTTTATGAAAAAAGCACTCTGAAATTAAGCAAAAGTATTAAAACATTGACTTGAAGCGATGATATGCTATCATGAAAAAGCATCCATATTTTGGATGCTGATTCCCAACAAGGGAGACCCTTACGGGCGGTTTGGTCACGATGACTTTACTTTGACATGTCGTGATAGATAAATGCTATGCTTAAGCGGAGGTTTTGTCAATGAAATTCGAAGGAGATTATTATATTGGACTTGACTGTGGTACTGATTCTGTTGGATGGGCTGTTACAGATAGTGAATACAATATTCTGAAATTCAATGGAAAGGCTATGTGGGGCTCTCACTTGTTTGATTCCGCAAACACCGCTCAGGCAAGAAGACTGTCAAGAGAGGCCAGAAGAAGGTATCAGAGAGAAAAGCAGAGGATTTTTTGGACTCAGGCAATGTTTGCTGATGAGATTTCAAAAATAGATCCGACTTTTTTTATCCGCCTCAATGACAGCTATTACCATGTTGAAGACAGAGTAGAAAAACAGAGAAACAATCTGTTTAATGATGCTAATTTCAAAGACATGGATTTCTTCAAGAGATATCCAACAATCTATCATCTGAGAAAGAGTCTTATTCATAGTAACGATCCATCTGATTTTGACCCAAGATTTGTGTATCTTGCAGTATCCCATATCATGAAACACCGAGGACATTTCCTTTTCCCCGGTGAGAATATGAATGCCGTGATGTCCATAAAGGAAATACTTTTATCTCTTGATGGGCTTTTTTATGATGTATTTGAAGATGTTGCTGTATCTCTTGCAGATAAATGCACGGAAATAGAGAATGCACTGAATTGCGAAAGAAACTCAGAGAAAAAAGAAAAGCTGGATGAGGTGATAACAGCAAGCGACAAAAAGTTCAAAGCCTCTTTTATCAAGATGGTTTGCGGAAACAAAGTCAAACCATCGGACTTCTTTGATAATGAAAATTACAAGGACCTGCCTGTTATTGAGTTCTCAAAAGCAACTTTTGAAGATTCTGACCTTCCTATGCTTGAAAGCGAGCTTGAAGATGATGAGTTCCAGATTATCAAGAATATAAAGGCAATATACGACTGGAGCCTTCTTTCAAGGATTCTTGATGGAAGTGCAACTATAGCAGAAGCTAAGGTTGCTTTATATGAGCGCAATCATGAGGATTTGCTTGCCTTAAAGAGAGCAATAAGAAAATACTGCTCGAAAAAAGAATATGATAATTTCTTTCATGGTACTGATGCTGCAAAATCAAACTATGTTCACTACACAGGCAAGGACCATGATTTGAAGCTTGAAAGGAAAAACAAATCTCTCAGGGTGGAAAAGTGTTCCTCTGATGAGTTTTATAAGAGAATAAAGGGACTGATTGAAAAACATGCAAATGAGCCTGATGTTGCAAATATTTTATCCAAAATTGAGGCAAAGACTTTTCTGCCTCTTCTAAATTCATTCAGAAATGGAATAATACCGAATCAGATTATAAAAGAAGAGCTTAAGAAAATTCTTGACAATGCATCCTGCTTCCTTCCGTTCCTAAACGAAAAGGATGAAGAAGGATATACGGTTAATGAAAAGCTTCTTTCTATGATCCGCTTCAGAATTCCTTATTATGTTGGGCCTCTTGGAAAAAACGAGAAAGGCAGCAATACATGGGCTGTCCGCCTTGATAAAGGAACTGTTTATCCATGGAATTTTGATAAGAAAATAGACAGAGCTGCAAGTCAGGAACTGTTTATCAGAAGAATGACAAACAAATGTACTTATTTGAAAGATCAGGATGTCATTGCAAAGAATTCAATACTTTACTCAAAGTATATGGTATTGAATGACTTGAATAATACACGCCTCAATGGAGAGCGCTTGAGCGTGGAGCAGAAACAGATAATTTTTGAAAAGCTGTTTCTTATGAAAAAGAAAGTCACACAGAAGGCTTTGAAAGATTTTGTGGTTAAAGAGGGGTGGTTCAGAAAGGATGAGAAGCCAGATATTTCAGGAATAGATGGAGATTATAAATCCTCAATGGCATCTTATATCGATTTCAAAGCGTATCTTGATGAAGGAAAGCTAAAGAAAAACGATGTAGAGGAAATAATCAAATGGATTACTCTTTTTGGTGATGAACCAGCTGTCATAGAGAAGAACATAAAGACAAGAATTTCCAGCTCGCTATCTGATGATGATATAAAGAGGATAGCAAAGCTCAGATATTCTGGATGGGGAAGATTCTCCCAGAAGCTTCTTGATGGTATATACACAACAAATAAAGAAACAGGAAGAATGTGCTCCATCATGGATATGCTTTGGGAAACAGGATTCAATTTCATGGAACTCATGAGCAAGAATTTTGATTTCTTTGAGCAGACAAATGATGACAGCGTGATTGACAAGCTCTCGTATTCTGTTGTTGACGAGCTTTATGTTTCCCCGTCAGTAAAAAGGCAGATATGGCAGACTTTAAGGATTGTCGATGAGATTAACAGAATAATGAAGCGCCCTGCGAAAAAAGTTTTCGTTGAGGTTGCCCGAAGCGAGGAAGAGAAGAAGAGGACAGTCTCCAGAAAGGAAAGCCTGCTCAAAAACATGAAAAGCGGCAAGATAAGCGAAGAGGACAGAAAGATAATCTCATCTCTTGAGTCCACGGACGAATCCCTTATATCAAAAAGGGACAGACTTTATCTTTATTATTCTCAGATGGGCAGATGCATGTATTCTGGCAAGATGATAGATATTGATGATCTGGATAACCATAACCTCTATGATATCGATCACATCTATCCATATTCCAAGAGCAATGACGATTCTCTTTCAAACAAGGTTCTTGTCTGTTCAGAATTTAACAGAGAAAAGTCTTCCACATATCCTATTCAGGATAATATCAGAAAGAACATGGCGGGATTCTGGAAGATGCTCAAGGATAAGGAACTTATCAGCGATGAAAAATATCACCGTCTGACAAGAAATACACCATTTACAGACGATGAGTTCGAACAGTTCATCAACAGACAGCTTGTCGAGACCAGACAGAATACAAAAGCGACTGCCGAGATTCTGAACAGGTTTTATCAGGGGAAGGCCAAAATAGTCTATTCAAAGGCCGGACCTGTCTCTGATTTCCGTGACAAGTTCAAGTTTGTAAAATGCAGAAGCATAAACGATCTTCATCATGCAAAGGACGCATATCTCAATATTGTTGTCGGCAATATTCTTGACACAAAGTATTCTCGCCCGAATATGTTCTATAGAAATCCGGAATTTGGAAAGGAGTATTACAATCTTTCAAAGCCTTTCGACTTCAATGTGCCTGGCGCATGGGAGATTACTAAAGGAGGAAGTCTGAAGACAGTCAGGGATAATATGAACCGAAACAACATACTCCTGACCAGACAACCTGTAACAAAAAATGGTCAGCTTTTTGATCTCAATCTCTTAAAAGCAGGAGAAAAGAAGGGAATGTTGCCTGCAAAATCAAGTGATGATAGGCTGAAAAAGCTTTTAGCTGAAAGCCAGGACAAAGACAAGACCATTTCATCATGGGTAGAAAAGTATGGTGGATATAATAACTTGAGTACAAGTCATTATGCATTGGTAGAAAATACAGAGAAAAATAAGAAATATATTTCATTCATTCCAATTCGAATAAAGGATAGAGATTTTCTTTTGGATGAGAAGAATTTGTACGAATACTGTATAAATTTACTACATCTAGATAATGTAAATATTCTGAGGAAATGCATAATGTTCAATTCTGTCATAGAATATGAGGGCTTTAGGTTCTTCATTGGAGGAAAGACCAATAATAATATAGCTGTAAGGACGGCTGTACCCCTCTTTGTTTCTTCAGAATGCGAAAAATATGTTAAGAAAATCGAAAACTATAGAAAAAAGAAGGCAAAAAACATCAAGTATGAACTTTTGCCAGAGTTCGACAAGATTACAAAAGAGGATAATGAAAAACTGTATAAGGAACTTACAGAGAAAGCATCTAATTCAATATTCTCTAAACGTCCAGGAAATAAGGCTGGTGTTTTTAACTCCTCTTCAGAAGAGTTTAAAGTGTTGAGCTTAGATAGTCAAATTATTGTTTTAGAAAGTATGATTAATTATTTTAATCGTGACGGTTTATGCAATCTTGAACTTATTGGGGATGTAAAAATGGCTGGTGTTTTACGAATGCCAGCAAAAATATTGAAAGGAGGTAAGTCTCTTGCTGTTATAGACCAGAGCATAACAGGACTGTTTGAGTCCAGGATACAGCTGTCATGAGCGGCTGGCGGGTAGTCATGGTCAGCTCGAGGGCAAAACTTGAGCTACACCTGAACTATCTGGTTGTGAAAGCATCAGAGTTTACAAAACGCATTCATATTGATGAAATCAACACACTTATATTGGAAAATACAGGAATCTGTTTAAGCTGTGCCCTTTTAGAGAAATTATGCAAAAGCAAAGTGAACATACTTTTCTGTGATCATAAGCATTTGCCTCTTTCACAGCTTCTCCCTCTTTCTGGAAGTCATGATTCACCATCAAAAATAGAAAGTCAAATCAGATGGACAGATGAAAACAAAGGTGCAGTATGGGCATACATTGTGAAAGCAAAAATAAAGAAGCAGGCAGAATGTCTGTTTAAATATGACAGAATACAATACCAGAAACTCTTGGAATATGTTGATGGCGTTAAGATTCTGGATTTAACAAATAGGGAAGGACCTGCCGCAAAAATATATTTCAATGCTTTGTTCGGTCATGATTTCTTCCGCACTGTTGACTCAAAGATAAACTCAGCCCTTGATTATGGATACAGCGTAATCCTTTCAACAGTCGCAAGAGAAATAACAGCAAATGGGTACATCACCCAGTTAGGTATTTTTCATCATAATACTTTCAACGCATATAATCTTGCCTCTGACTTGATGGAACCGTTCAGGCCTCTTGTTGACATAACAGTCGCAGGATTTTCTCTTGGTGAACTTATAATCTCTATCGAAGAGAAACAGGATTTAGTCAACATCCTAAATGATAAAGTCACAATCAACGGGGAAAAGACAACAGTGATTAATGCAATTAAGGTGTATGTTAAAAGTGTCCTTGATGCTCTTGAAAGTGGTGATACAGAAGCAATAAAAATGTACAGCTATGAGTTTTAGATTTATGAGATTGGTTTGCTATTTTGATTTACCTGTGTTAACAGCTTCTGAAAGAAGATCTTACCGCATTTTTAGAAAATGGCTTATTAGAGAAGGTTTTATCATGATTCAGAACTCTGTGTATGTAAAACTGTGTTTGAATACTACTGTAGTAAACTCGGTAATTGAGAAGGTTAAGCAGAATCGTCCTTCAAAAGGACTCGTAATGCTGACTGCAGTTACAGAAAGACAGTTTGCAAATACTGTTTATGTAACTGGTGAAATTGATTCTGAATACATTACTACGACAGACAGGCTGGTGATATTATGAAACTTGTTCATCCAGATTACACGTTTAAAATTAACTGTAATGAGAGCAATATAAATCTTCTTGTAATTGAAAATCCGGAGACTTTCCGTTCTTTTGTTTTCGATTTTCTTCGCCAGAGTAGAGGAGATGATGGATTATTTGTTTTGTCAAATAAGGATGGAATTCTGGATATAAAGAATAATATTGATATTCTGTTAAATCCAATTGAGTTTGAAGATGTACCTAAAAAGGTTTCTTCGAAAGTCTTAACTAAATTCAAAGAATATCTTCTTGATGAAAATAATTATATTAGAACTCAGGAAATCATTTCCTCAATTGAAAAATACGCAGATCAAATGACTTCTGAATTCATGTTCCCAGTTACATATGATGACATAACTGTCGAAAGTATCATGAAAGGGATTTCTGTTTCTATTAAGACAGAATATGAGTCTCCCCTTGAACGTATCAGTGAATATATGAATCTGATGCATGATGTTCTTGGAATTGGTATATTTGTTATCACAAATTTATTCTCGTATTTTTCCAATGATGAAATTTCAATCTTTCTAGAGAATTGTGAACTGCAAAAACATACTCTCATCCTTTGTGAAAGTCACGATATAAAAAATGATTTTCCGAATCTCAAGAAAATCATTATAGATTGGGAAAATTGTGAGATTTATTAGCATAAATCAATAAATACATGCCTAAAATGCCGTTTGAAGCATATTGTTAAGGCTTTGGAGTCGTGATAAAATCGTAAGTACCAAAGCTCAGCGCTCAACCCTTCCTTTTCAGAAAGAGCTTTGGAGTCGTGATAAAATCGTAAGTACCAAAGCGCGGATGTCGTTGAGATTGATGGACACATCGCTTTGGAGTCGTGATAAAATCGTAAGTACCAAAGCAATGAGATTCAAGAATGTTCCAGATGAAGAGCTTTGGAGTCGTGATAAAATCGTAAGTACCAAAGCAAGGGCATTGAATGGGCAGGTGGTCATGCAGCTTTGGAGTCGTGATAAAATCGTAAGTACCAAAGCGATAGGAATCTCCGCATGGTGTCAATGCGGGCTTTGGAGTCGTGATAAAATCGTAAGTACCAAAGCAGCATTCCTCAAATCAACAACATCCTGCTTGCTTTGGAGTCGTGATAAAATCGTAAGTACCAAAGCCCACTTGCCTTGCTGTGGAACATATGTATTGCTTTGGAGTCGTGATAAAATCGTAAGTACCAAAGCTTCTTGAGTCTTGTGAGCTTGTTTTCTGAAGCTTTGGAGTCGTGATAAAATCGTAAGTACCAAAGCAGAGATTATGATTAAGAACATTTTTATTACGCTTTGGAGTCGTGATAAAATCGTAAGTACCAAAGCTGAAATTCATATCTAATTCATCATAGATTGGCTTTGGAGTCGTGATAAAATCGTAAGTACCAAAGCGATAGGAATCTCCGCATGGTGTCAATGCGGGCTTTGGAGTCGTGATAAAATCGTAAGTACCAAAGCCAGATCTCTAGCTTCTTTTGAAAAACCTACGCTTTGGAGTCGTGATAAAATCGTAAGTACCAAAGCTGCCGATTGGAGAAGAAGAATGAACACAGAGCTTTGGAGTCGTGATAAAATCGTAAGTACCAAAGCCTTTTTGAACCAAGTAATAATACATTTTGCGCTTTGGAGTCGTGATAAAATCGTAAGTACCAAAGCGAAAAAAATATTAATTTAACTCCAAATGGAGCTTTGGAGTCGTGATAAAATCGTAAGTACCAAAGCCAATCACTACCATATGAAGAGACAGTCTATGCTTTGGAGTCGTGACATTATTTATTCTGGGCTGGTCTGTAGTCGCATGAATTAGAATATTTTGAAACCTTATTCCAAAAATATTCTCACTTTTATATAATGAAACTGCTTTATTTTTGAGGTGTAACTATATGCGAAAGACGAAAATCATATGCACAATGGGGCCTGCAGTGAACTCTGATGACAAGGTCAGAGCTTTAATTGAAAACGGAATGGATGCTGCCAGGTTCAATTTCTCACATGGCTCACACGAAGAACATCAGGAAAGAATTGAAAGAGTAAGAAGAGTATCTGAGGAAATGGGAGTAAACATTCCTCTTATCCTTGATACAAAAGGACCAGAAATCAGGGTAAAGGATTTTGCCGAGGGCAAGGTCTATCTTGAAAAAGACCAGATTTTCACACTATATGCAGACAGGGAAGAGCCAGGAACAAAGGATGGAGTCACTATCACATTCCCGTACCTCGCTGAAGATGTTGAAATTGGTACTAACATCCTTATTGACGACGGTCTTGTTTCTCTTAAGGTTGTAGAGATAAGCGGGAGGGATGTAATCTGCCGCGTTGACAATCCCGGAAAGGTGTCAAACAGGAAATCAATCAACATTCCAGGTGTGGAGATTGATCAGAACTACATATCAGAACAGGACAGATCTGACATTCTGTTTGGTATTGAAATGGGTGTTGATTTCATCGCCGCATCATTCATGAGAAATGAAAATGATGCGAAGAAGCTGAGAAAGCTTCTGAATGTGAATGGGGGAGAGTCAATCCAGATCATTGCAAAGATAGAGAACAGGAGCGGAGTTGACAATCTGGACAAGATCATAGAAATCGTTGACGGAGTGATGGTGGCCCGAGGCGATATGGGAGTTGAGATTCCGTTTGCAGAGCTTCCTTCAATCCAGAAGCACATAATCAAGAAATGCTATGAGAGAGGCAAGATTGTAGTTACTGCGACACAGATGCTTGAGTCAATGACAGAGCACCCGAGGCCGACAAGGGCAGAGGTGTCGGATGTCGCAAATGCAATCTATGACGGAACTACATGCATAATGCTCTCAGGCGAAACTGCTGCAGGAAAGTATCCTGTTGAGGCAGTTAAGGCAATGAGCGACATAGCTGAATACACAGAGACACAGATCGACTATAAGAAGCGCTTTGTCACAAAGCAGCTCAAGCTCGGTTCTGATATCATGAACACGATTGCCGCAGCCGCGGTTGAAGGCTCTTTCTTCCTTGATGCAAAGGCAATAATCGTAATGACTGTCACTGGAAGAACAGCTCACTTTGTATCATTCTATCGCCCGGCATGCCCGGTTATCGCATGTGTCACGGACAAGAGGGCTGCCCGTCAGCTTAGACTGAACTATGGAGTTTATCCGAAGATTGCTCCATATACTGAGGACAGGGAGCAGATGAGAAAGCAGAGCACTAAGCTTGCACTCTCTACCGGTCTTATCAACAAGGGTGATCTTGTAGTTTCAATTGCTGGTTCTATGACTGGCAACGGCGGCTCTGATACACTTCAGATTTCAAAAATCTGATTATGACGACACTGCTGCTTCTTGTAATATACTCAGCATTCATATCACTGGGCCTTCCAGATTCCGTACTGGGAACTGCATGGCCCGTGATGCATGGTGAGCTTTATGCATCAGTTTCATCCCTTGCAGTTGTCAATGTATGCGTGTCTCTCTGCACCGTGTTCTCATCCATCTTCGCACAGAAGGCAATGAGAAGGTTCGGCACCTATGCAGTCACGGCATTTTCAATTGTTCTTACATTCACCGCACTCTTTTTCATATCAAGAGTAAACAGCATTTACCTTCTAATCCTGTTTGCTCTTCCTCTCGGACTTGGAGGGGGAGCAATAGATACAGCGCTGAATGATTATGTTGCAAGAAACTATTCCCCCGCGCAGATGAACTTTCTTCATGCTTTCTGGGGGCTTGGGACAATAATTGCGCCAATTCTCCTTTCCCGTCTTTTAGCAGGCGGAGGATCCTGGAGGAGTGCATATGTTATTCTTTCAGCAATACAGACTGTCATATTCATTATAGTGCTTCTTTCAAAAAAGCTGTGGAAAAAGGATGAGAGCTTGCCTGATGAGAAGAAGGAGAAGGTATACAGCATTGCTGAGCTTCTTCGTGTTCCGGGAGCGCTTCCATCCTGCCTTGCTTTCACATTCTATGCCTTTGAAGGTGTGACGATTTCCTGGATAGCAAGTTATCTCGTGTTCGGTAAAGAGATAAGCGCATCAGATGCAGCATCAATGACAAGCATGGTATATCTGGGAATAACAGCAGGAAGAATCATCACTGGCTTTATCGCAAACAAAGTGAAGGAGAGCATTATGATCTGCACAAGCCAGGCCTTCATACTTCTTGCTTTGCTTGTCCTGATGATGACAGAAAGCCATGTGGTTTTGTATGCAATTATATTCATATTGGGATTTTCCTTTGGACCTATATATCCTGCCATGGTGCATCAGAGCGTAACATGCTTTGACATAAAATACAGTGCAGGAATAATCGGGCTCCAGATGAGCTTTGCATACATCGGAGGCATGATAATAACGCCGCTTTTCGGTCTTCTTTCAGATGTCTTCTCTCTTTCTTTTTTCCCTTATTACATGCTGCTTCTTCTTGCGCTGAATTTTATTTGCACAACGCTGAAGAACAGGAGAACAAGAAAGACCTCTTTCAGATAATGCCTCATATTATCCATTGCAATTTTATCACTTGGAATCTAAAATTTTTCCTATGAAAGTGAGACTTTGCGGAGCAGGTGCAGTCGGTCTGACTGTTGCCCATAAACTTAAGGATGTATCGGATTTCAGGATAATTGCAGCAGGAGAGCGCCTTGAGCGCTACAAGAGGGATGGATTTCTCTTTAATGGGAAAAAGGAGGAACTGTCTTTAATTTCCCCAGATGATGCTGATAAGGCAGATCTTCTTATTGTCGCGGTGAAGAACTTTCACCTTTCCAAGGCCCTTGAGGAGATTGCCCCTTTTGTCTCTGATGACACTATGATACTCTCGCTTTTGAACGGGATTGATGCAGAGCGTGTGATATCAGAGCGCTTTGGTGTAGCCAAGGTTCTTTATTCTTTCATAACAGATTTGTCTGCAACCCATGAAAACAATTCAACAGTATGCTTTTCTGACGGCGGAATAATAATATTTGGAGAGAAGGATAACAGCATTTCCGAACGCGTCAGGAAAATAGCAGGTCTTTTTGATGATGCAGGTCAGCGCTACAGGATTCCTGCTGACATAATGCATGAGAAATGGTGGAAGTTCACTTTAAACTGCTGTTTCAATACACTTAGTGCAACAATTGGTGCAAATTACATGGCCATGAGCGAGAATGCGCATCTTGTGCGTGCAGTAAGAATGATCGCAAATGAGATTCTTTCTGTTGCAAAAGCGGAAGGTGTGAGCCTTTCTCATGATGATGTCGATTTAGTGATAAAGATGGTCCTCTCCCATCACGACAAGGGAAAGACGAGCATGCTGCAGGATGTTGAGGCAGGAAGGATGACAGAGAATGATTATTTCCTCGGCACTCTTTCACGCCTTGGAAGGATGCATGGCATTTTAACTCCGTGCTCAGATCTTGCATACAACCTGCTCGAGGCCAGGAGGCATGCTCTTGCAGTACATTGAAGAGAGTATCACATACGATGTGCTTCTCTCGTTTTTCAGCGGAGATTACAAGAAAGCATTTCAATTTTTTTCCCTGGCAGGAAGCAGATTTGATTTGAGCATGAGCTTCCCATCTTTTTCTTCCCAGCTTGCTCCATTAATCGGTGCAAGGAGCGAGCACCTTGACGAGATATACAGAAATGTCAGGGATGCATATGGGCATTTCAGGGCAGATTTCATTATAATACCGTCAACTTCTGCACTCTTTGACAGAGCGCTCTGCGAGACTGAATATCCTGTTCCTTTTCTCTATGCTGTCGGCAACATAGCCCTCCTTGCCGAAGATCATGTGACAATATGCGGAGGCCTTGCTCCATCAGAGGAAGCAAGGGAAATTGCAGAAAAATGTGCAGCTGTGATTGCAAGAAGCAAAAGATGCATGATGACTCCTCTGATGCTCGGACTTTCAAGCTGGGCCATCAGCGCATTCCTGAAGGAATCTTCAAAGCTGATAGCTGTATCATCATCCTTTGTTTTGAAGTGCCCGAATGAGAAGATCAAGGATCAGATGGTTGATATCCTCCGTCATGGAGGTCTGATAATTTCTCCTGTTTCTCCATTATCTGCTGACATAAAATACCACCAGGTGGTGCGTAACAGAGCAATTTCCGCATTAAGTGACAGGATCCTTCTTGTAGAAGAAAAAGACGGTGGTCCTGCATGGCATATATTTGATGAGGTGAAAGGAGAGGATAAAGTGCGCATGATAAGCGCACATATGCTCACTCTTCCTTCTTTCTCTTTTGCATATGCAAGAAAGCAAAGCAGCCTGATACTTTCAAAGGCAGAAGATGTGAAAAAGCTTTTCAGACCAATGAGAAGGAGTAGAAAAAAGACGGAGAGTGATGAAAATCCATCTCTCTTTCAGTTGCAATAAAACCTTACAAGGAGTAAAATTTTCGCATTATGAAAAAACTCACAGCAAACGAACTCAGAAAGCTTTATATCGACTTCTTTGTATCAAAGGGGCATAAACAGATAAGAGGTGCAAGCCTCATCCCGGAAAATGATCCGACAGTTCTTTTCACCACTGCCGGCATGCATCCTCTTGTTCCATATATCCTGGGCGCAGAGCACCCGGAAGGAAAGAGGCTCACAGATTATCAGAAGTGCATAAGAACAGGGGATATCGACAGTGTCGGCGATCCACATCATCTGACATTCTTCGAGATGCTCGGAAACTGGTCTCTTGGAGACTATTTCAAGCAGGAGGCGATAAGCTACTCATATGAGTTTCTGACAAAGGTCCTTGAAATTGACCCGGCCCGTCTTTCAGTAACAGTGTTCGCAGGCGATGATACTGTCCCTCGCGATGAGGTTGCAGCAGAGCGCTGGAAGGCTCTGGGAATCCCTGAGGAGAGAATCTTCTACAAGGGAAGGGAAGACAACTGGTGGGGACCGGCTGGAGAGACAGGGCCATGCGGACCTGACAGCGAGATGTTCATTGACACGGGAAGACCTGCTTGCTCTCCTGACTGCCAGCCAGGATGCTCATGCGGAAAATACTTTGAAATCTGGAATGATGTGTTCATGGGCTATAAGAAGGAAGCTGACGGGACATATCGCGAGATGGAAAGAAAGTGCGTTGACACCGGTATGGGAATCGAGCGCACTGTTGCCATCCTTCAGGGAAAGAAAAGTGTCTATGAGACAGAAGTCTTTGCTCCTATAATCAGCGGAATTGAAGAGCTTTCCGGAATAAAGTACGGAGAAGATGAGGAAAAGGATGTTTCTGTGAGAATCATTGCAGATCATATCAGGACAAGCGTGTTCATCCTCGGCGACCAGAAGGGCGTTGCTCCAAGCAATGTCGGACAGGGCTATATCCTGCGCCGTCTGATCAGAAGGGCAATAAGGCATGCACGCAAGCTCAATATTCCTCAGGGCTTTTTGTCCAAGCTTGCAAAGATAGTGCTTTCGCTCTACGCTGAGCCGTATCCGGAGCTTGCTGAGAACAAAGACTTCATATTCAATGAGCTTGAGAAGGAGGAGGAGAAATTCTATGACACCCTGATCAAGGGAGAAAGAGAATTTGACAAGATGCTTCCAAACCTCCTTAAGGGAAATGCCCGCGTCATCTCAGGGCGAACGGCTTTCAAGCTCTATGACACATATGGATTCCCGATCGAGCTTACAGAGGAGCTTGCAAAAGAAAACGGGTTTACTGTTGACAGAAAGGGCTTTGAAGAGGCTTTCAAGAAGCATCAGGAGCTTTCAAGAAGCGGTGCTGAGCAGCAGTTCAAGGGAGGTCTTGCAGATCACAGTGAGCTGACAACAGCTCTGCATACAGCGACACACCTCCTTCACGCAGCACTGAGAAAGGTGCTTGGAACACATGTCGGGCAGAAGGGAAGCAACATCACAGCAGAGCGTCTGAGATTTGATTTCACTCATCCTGAGGCAATGACCAAGGAGCAGATAAAGGAAGTTGAGGATCTTGTCAACGAGCAGATAAAGAGAGATCTTCCTGTCACTGTAAAGACCATGACTCTTGATGAGGCAAGAAATGAAGGTGCAATTGCGTTCTTCGATTCAAAGTATGGAGAGCTTGTCACTGTTTATACAATCGGAGATTTCTCAAAGGAAGTCTGCGGAGGTCCGCATGTGACACATACAGGAGACATGGGGCACTTTAAAATCCTCAAGGAGCAGTCAAGCAGCGCGGGAGTCAGAAGAATCAAGGCGGTGCTTGAAAAATGACTAAGGGGCTGGTCATAGTTTTCGGTGATTCAACAGCAGCTAAGAAAGAGGATTCAGTCCGGCCTGAAACAGGCTGGGCCGAGTGCTTTGAAAAGTATCTTGCTCCGGGCTGGAAGCTTCTCAATTACGCTGAAAACGGCATGAGCTCAAGGAGCTTTGTAAAATCTGGAAAGGTTGAAGAGGCTCTGTTTAGAGCAGAGTATGAGCTGAGGAAGGCTGAAGAGGATGAAGAGTGCGATACATTCTGTGCTTATTTCATCATACAGTTCGGGCATAATGAGACAAAGACAAGCGAAGACAGATTCTCTCTTGCTGAGGATTTCAGAGCAAACATTGCAAGCAAGATGATTTATCCAATCATGAAAGCAGGCTGGCAGAGCGTTCTGCTAACTCCGATTCCGCGTTTCATCTTCACCAAAGAAGGAAAGGTTGTGAATTCTTTTGGAGAATACCTTTATACCATTCATGATTTTGCAAGTGATGCAGATTACTTTATAGATATTCATTCATTGCTTTCTGATTTATTTGAGAAAGCCGGAAAGAGCAAGGCGAGAAAATGCTACATGAACCTTGAAAAAGGGCAGTATGAGAACTACATGAATGGCAGGATTGACAATACTCATCTGACAGAAGACGGTGCTGAATTTGTTGCATACGCTATTGCTAAGACTATGAAAGAGGAAGGTCTTGATTGCATAAGATAAGAATTCTCATACTTGATGCGCAGGGCGGCGGCATGGGTGCGATGGTTGCAAAGAAAATAAGAACTAGGCTCCCTGATGCAGAATTGATGGCGGTGGGTACAAACTGCACTGCCACAGAGAACATGAAGAATGCGGGAGTAAAAGCAGTTGCAAGCGGAGAGAACTCCGTTGTTGTGTGCTCATCCCGTGCAGATATAATAATAGCTCCTCTTGGAATGGTGGTAGCCAATTCAATGATGGGCGAGGTCACAGCTAGAATGGCTGAAGCTGTTTCTTCTTCTCAGGCAAAGAGGATTCTTATTCCTTTCTTTTCCTGCGATAACATAATTGTCGGAGTAAAGGACATAGGTCTTTCATCCCTTGTGGATGATGCTGTTGAGAAAGCTGTGGAGATAAGCCGCGCTTTGTGCGGCTGAGCCTTATTTTTTCCTCAGAAGAGGATTTTGTGCTGTTTTGCTTTTAGAACTTGATGGTATCTCTTTTTCATATGGAGAAAAGAGAGTACTGAGCAATATATCATTTACCTTGGATCATTCTCAGATTCTTCTGATCGCAGGAGAAAACGGGTCAGGAAAGAGCACTCTGCTGAAGCTGATCTCAACCCTCCTTGTTCCTTCAAATGGAATGCTCAGATTATCTGGAATTCCTTATAATGAAGATAATTATAAGGAAATCAGAAAGAGGATTTCATATATTTTCCAGAAAAGCGATGATAATTTCTGCACAGCTACCGTGCGCGATGAGATAGCATTCAAGATGCAGAACGCTTCTCTTTGCGAGAAGAGAGTTCAGGAAAAGACTGATCAAATACTGAGAATGTCAGGGCTGTATGATAAGAGATATGAGAATCCCCTTTATCTTTCTTCTGGAGAAAAAGAGCGCCTGATGCTCTACTCATCATGCACAATGGATGAGGATCTCCTTGTCTTTGACGAGTCTTTTTCAAACATGGATGAAAGAGGAAGAAAAGAGGCTTTCTCATTTATCAAGGAGATGAAAGACAGGGGCAAGGGGATAATCTATGTTTCGCACAGCATTGCCGAGATGGATGCATCTGACAGAATCCTCATTCTCAAAGATGGAAATCTTCTTTCACTCAATGAGAGCAGAAATGTCCTTTCAAATCATGAGGAGCTTTACAAATCAGGGCTTGATATAAGAGTCAGGGACAGATCTGAGTATCTTATGAGAATGGAAGGCTTTGACTTTTATGAGATAAAAAAGATCATGGAGGGCATATGATAAGGCTTTCCTCCGTAACAGCAAAAAAAGGACATTTCTCGCTCGGTCCTGTCAATCTTGAGATAAATGGCGGCGAGATTATTGCATTCATGGGGGACAATGGTTCAGGAAAGAGCACTCTGCTTAATATCATTGCAGGAATCGAGAAGCCTGAGAGCGGAAAGATTGAAAGGACCTCTTCTGTTGCGATAAACGGAGATTTCTCTCAATACCAGGTGTTCATGTCCACAGTGGAAAAGGACATAGCATTCTCGCTTTCAAAAAAAGAAAGGAGCACTGAGCGCATAAAGAACGCGATGGAGAGTGTCTGTCTTGATTATGAGAGCATGAGGAAGAAGTCTCCATTTGAGCTTTCAGAAGGAAACTTCAGAAAGGTCTCCCTTGCTGGTGCAATAATAAGAAGAGAGGATGTGCTGATAATGGATGAGAGCCTCTCATCCTTTGATGCAGAGAGCAGAAGGAAAATATTTTCATGGATGCTTTCTTACAAGGAAAACGGGAAAAGCCTTTTATTTTCAACTCATGATGCTGAGCGTGCTGTATATGCAGACAGGATTGTGTTTCTGAAGAACGGGAAAATTGCATTTGACGGTCCTTCCTCATCTTTTTTCAAGGAAGAGGTGCTTTCTTCTTTTTCCCTTGATATGGTGACGGCGATGAAGATGAGCGCTAATGCAAGGAAGATGGGTGTTGATGTCGATGAGTACAGGATAGAGGATTTCATTGCATCCTTTAAGAGGAAGCGCTATGGATTATAGAGCATCGCTTCTTTTCATTATTTTCAGCATTCTCCAGACAGCATTTTCATCCTCTTTTTGTTTTCTCATACTTCCATTCATTCTTTTTGCTTTATACGCATTTTTTTCCCGCATCAGCATCCTGGCAATTTTAAAACGTCTTATGCTCTTCATTCCGTTTTTCCTGATAATCGTACTGATAAATGAGCTTGCATCAGAAAGTGCAATCTATTTTTCTGTTTTCCTGATCCTCCGATTGATTCTGATTCTCCTTTTTGCAATAAGCTATGCTCAAATAAGCTGTGAAGATGAGATTCAGAGGGCGATGGAGCATTATCTTGCACCTCTTGAGAAGGCTGGGATAAGAGTCCGTGGCCTTTTGTCTGTCATTTCTCTTTCTTTCTTCTTCATCCCCAGGATAAAGAGAGAGGCAGAGTGCACATATCTTGCACAGAAGGGAAGGGGAAGGAAAGAGAAAAACAAAGTCGCTGTGATTATGTCTCTCATAATTCCTGTTACTGTCTCCTCATTCAAGAGAGCAGAGATTCTTTCCCAGGCCCTGCTGCTGAAGGGCTATGAGGGAAGGAAGGCTGCAAGGGATAAAGCAAGAATGGATGTAAAATCAAGGATCATTGTAATGATCAGCTTTATAAATCTTCTTATCACGGTTTTCTGGAGGTTTTTATGAAAAACATAAAAAGCATTGTGTTTTCTGCCCTTATAGTGGCACTCATGCTGACTTTGCCTTTAATATTTCATGCAATTCCGGATGGGGGAAAACTGTTTTCACCTCTTCATCTTCCTGCCTTCCTTTCTGGATTCATACTAAGCCCTGCATTTGCTCTGCTTTCAACAATCCTGGGGCTCTTTCTTTCTGCACTTCTTACAGGAATGCCCGCACCTTTCATGCTTCCGCAGATGACTGCCGAGCTTATGTGCTATGCGCTCTTCACATGCATCCTTTTCCGCTTTGTCCGCACGCGTCATGTTCTTGCAGATATCTACATAGCGCTCTTTGCAGCGATGTTAGCAGGAAGAGCAGTAGCAGGAATTCTCAATGCCCTTATATTCTCAAGGGGAGAGTATTCTCTTCTAATCTGGTTTACTTCCTATTTTGTATCCACCCTTCCTGCCATGATATTGCAGCTTGCTGTGATTCCCCCTCTGGTCATTGCGCTGATCAAGAGATCTGTGATCGAGAGGAAGTAGCAAGCATCCCGCATGCTGATGAGCTGTCACGGCCCTTGCTCCTTCTGATTGTGTAGTTGATTTTGAGCCTTTTCAGCTCATCGGTAAAAGAAGAGACCTCATCGCGAGAGGGGGTTCTGTAATCAAGGGTATCTATCTCATTCCATTCAATAAGGTTTACAAGAGCATCCATGCCGCTTATGAATTTCCTGAGCTCTGCGGCACTCTCTTTGTCCGTGTTGACACCGCTGAGCATGCAGTATTCAAGAGTTATCCTCTTGTTTCCTCTTTTCTGGAAGGAAATCAGGGCTTTCTTCAGCTCTGAAAGTCCATATGCACGGTTTACCTTCATTATCCTGCTTCTGATGCTGTCATTTGCAGAGACCAGACTGACAGCAAGCTTTATCGGAAGGTTCACCTCGCTCAGTTCCCTGATTCCGGGAACAATTCCGCATGTGGATATTGTTATCCTCCTCAGCGATATATTGTAGTTTTCTTCTTTGTGTATGTATTCTATCGCCTGGAGGACAGCAGAGAGGTTGTTTAGCGGTTCTCCCATGCCCATGAACACTATGTGCGATATCCTTTCCCCAAGCATTTCGAGCTGTGCAAACTGCTCGACAATCTCATCTTCCCTCAGATTTCTCCTAAGCCCCATTGTTCCTGTCTTGCAGAATGAACATCCCATTGCACAGCCGACCTGGCTGGAAAGGCATGCAGTGTATCTGTCCTTTCCATCTGAAAGACGTACGCATTCTATCATCTCACCATCGCTAAGGCGCAGCAGGAGCTTTACAGCACTCTCGCTTTCCATCTTCTGTTGAACAGATGTAGAGAGTGCAGAGCCTTTAAGGCGCTCTCTGACAGCTTTTGGAAGGCTTGTCATCTTTTCAAAATCCGTAATTCCCTTTATGAGGTTTTCCTTTACTATCCTTGCATAAAAAGGCTTTTCCAGGTCGAGAATTCTGCTTATCTCATCAATGCTTTTGCAGAAAAGTGAAGTTTTCATGAAGATGTGTAACCTCCTCACATGCTGTTTGTTTTGCAGATATTTTCTTTTATAGCAAAAGGTTATATAAAACTTATATAATAATATTTTTATTCAATCCGCTTTACTATTTTCATTCTATGTTTTAAACTCACTTTAGTTAAGATAGTTTTATCTAAGTATTTTAGGAGAAAGTATGAAAAAGTTTTTAATGATTCTTCTTGTAGCAGCTCTTCTGATTGCTCCAGCAACAGCTGCTTCATTCCGCGGAACAAGCGACAACACAATGGCTGTTGCTCTTAACCTCGGAACAAACACAGGTGTGGGCATGAAGTTCGGCCTTGGCGATTTTGATATTCTTGCCAACGTCGGTTTTGATTTCCTCAACGTATCAAGCAACCAGTTCTCAATCGGTGCTGATGTAGGTCTTGCATACCAGGTTGCAGATTTTGATTTCGGCGGCGGTCATCACATGCCTCTTGTTGCAGGTGTAATTGCTCCGATGAGCTTTATCCTTGCAGAAAAAACATTTGTATTCGGAATCTCTCCGCAGGCACTTGTCGGTGTTGAGTACATGATTCCAGACACAGGATGGCTCTTCTATGCTCGTCTCGGTCTTGGTATTGCTCTTAACTTCGGTACACAGTTTGACTTGGGATTTGGAGCATCCGGTGCAATCGGAGCTGGTTATCAGTTCGATCTCAACTAAGGGTCTGATTTTGATGAGGCGGGATTTACCTCCCGCTTTTTTTATGCCTTCAGCTCTTCAATTATCTTCTTTACCGGCCCTTCAAGAGTCTTCTTCACTCTGATAAGAGCCTTTACATATTCGCCTTCATATTCTGCTTTGACAATCGCGGCAGAAGGAAGGGATGAATAGAGCCTTCCGTCATTTTTTACAGAGATTTCAAAGCTTGCATATTCTCTTTCTGCTATCTCTGAAAGAGCAGCCATAACGCAATCAAGCCCTTTCATTTCCTTTACAGAGCATTCAACTGTCTTTATTCCTGTATTCTTGAGGCGGTAGTATGCAAGGTCATCATAAACTGCATCTGTCTTGTTCAGAATATGGAGAGCTATCTTGTCCTCCGCACCAAGCTCTGAGAGGGTTCTTTTTGTAGTCTCGAAGCATTCAAGTGCATCGGGGTGGGAGAGGTCTGAGACTATTATGATTGCAGATGCTGACAAAGCCTCTTCAAGAGTTGAAGAAAAGGCATCAATCAGGCGGTGGGGCAGATTTGTTATAAACCCGACAGTGTCTGAGATAAGCACATCAATTCCATTTTTAAGCCTCATTTTCCTTGTTGTGGTATCCAGAGTTGCAAAGAGCTTGTCCTCAACAAGCACAGGTGATCCTGTAAGAGCTCTCAATAGGCTACTTTTCCCTGCATTCGTATAACCTGTTAATGCAAATGAGAAAATTTCCTCCTCTCTTTTTTTTCTCTGGGTCCTGCGTATTTTCTTTATTTTCTCAATTTCCTTGTCAAGAGAGTATATGCGGCTTGATAGAAGGCGCCGTGAAAGCTCAATCTGCCTTTCTCCTTCTCCTTTGGCACCCCTGACTCCGCCACGCTGCTGAGAAAAGTTTGCTTCCCTGTTCTTCAGCCTCGGCAAAAGGTACTCCCTCTCTGCTTTCTCTATCTGAAGCTTTGCCTCTTTTGAATGTGCGTTCTGAAAGAATATCGACAATATGACGCCTTCCCTGTCATTTACAGGAACGCCGAAGATTCTCTCCAGATTGTTTTCCTGCCTCGCAGACAGGAATGCATCGATCACAACCTCATCAGCCTCATAGTATTTTATTACAGGAGAAAGGCTCTCAGCCTGTCCCTTGCCGATATATGTGTTTGCATTGATTTCCCTGAGCGGAAAACTCTGATGAAAGACCACATTGACAGAAAGAGTGTTCAAAAGGCTTCTGATTTCCCTTTCCTTCAAAAAGAGTCTTTTATCGCTTTCATCTGCACATCTGGTGGTAATCAAAAGGACACGGTTTTTTTCCATACAGCTGGAGAATAATTCATTTTTGTGCTAGAGTCACTAGTTGAGGAAAACTATGGGTTTAAATTGTGGTATCGTAGGACTGCCCAATGTAGGCAAGTCAACTATTTTTTCAGCTGTCACATCAGCACCTGCTGAAGCGGCAAATTACCCTTTCTGTACAATAGATCCTAATGTGGGAATAGTAAGTGTGCCCGATGAAAGGCTGGCTCGGATTGCTGAGATCATTCCTCCTGAGCGCGTTGTTCCTGCAACTGTTGAGTTTGTAGATATTGCAGGACTCGTAAAGGGCGCAAGCAAGGGAGAGGGACTTGGAAACAGATTCCTCGCATCAATAAGGGAAGTGGGAGTAATTGCCCATGTAGTCAGATGCTTTGACAATCCTGATATCGTGCATGTCAACAATAAGATAGATCCGAAAGGGGATATAGAGACAATCAACATCGAACTTGCGCTTGCAGACTGGGAGACTGTTGACAAGCGCTATCAGAAGCAGAGCAAGCTTTCGCGCGTGAGCAAGGAGATGCAGAAGGAAAACGAGTTCGTGCTTCCCGTTTATGAGAAACTTCTTGCTGCCCTTTCTGAAGGGATTCCTGCCCGCAGCGTGATTACTGATGAGGATGAGAAGAAAGCGGTCTATGATTTGCATCTTATGACACTCAAGCCTGTGATTTATGTATGCAATGTCGATGAGGATGCAATTTGTGAAGACAATGATTATGTTTCTCAAGTCCGTGAGATTGCAAAGCAGGAGAATGCTGAAGTCATAAAGATATGCGGCAAGATAGAAAGCGAGATAGCAAGTCTTGAGAGTGCAGAGGAGAGAAAGGAGTTCCTTGAATCTGTAGGACTTTCAGAAAGCGGACTCAATCCTCTTATCCGAGCAGCCTACAGGACGCTTGGACTGAGGACCTTCTTCACAGCAGGTAAGGATGAGGACAGGGCATGGACATTCCGCGAGGGAGCAAAGGCTCCTGAGTGTGCCGGAGTCATCCACACTGATTTCGAGAAAGGATTCATCAAGGCTGAAGTATATAATGTGGAAGATCTTTTCAAATACGGCAGCGAGCAGAAGGTCAAAGAGGCAGGCAAGCTCCGTCTGGAGGGCAGGGACTATGTCGTCAAGGACGGGGATGTGATGTTCTTCAAGTTCAACATTTAATCAGCTCTTCTGCCGATTTTCTGAGGGCCTCCGGATTGACTTTCATCTCATGATTTTCATCCAGGAGGCCGTTTTTTTCGCCCTCCACATCGCATAGCTGCGTATATACTGATGCGACAAGGCCATTTTTAATGTTTGCCTTGACGCTCTCTCTGACACCTTTTATAAATTCTCTTTCAAGGCTTTTGCTGTCCTTTATCTTCTTGTAGGAGAATGTCATTTTCCTTCCAGAGAGATCCAGTCCGTATCCTCCGTATTCAGTCAGGGCAAGGGCTCTGCTCCTTTTTCTGGGTTTTGCTTTGAATCTTCTGAAATACACATGGTGCGATTTAAAATCTCCAAAGCCCTGGTCAAACCATCCGGAGGCTGAGTCTATGAGTCTCTTTGAGTCTGTCCTTTTAATAATCTCTGTAATCTTACTGCTGTCAAACTGCCCCCATCCCTCGTTGAAAATTGTCCATTCGATTATTGATGGATGATTATAAAGATGAAGCACTGTGTTCTGGCAGAAAGTGATGAATGCATTTCTCTCATTCTCATCCATCCTTGAAAGAAGACGGTAATGATTATCCTTTATTCTCAGGGGAACAAACACCGGAAGTGTTATAAGAGCGCTGTTGTACTTCCCGCCTCCGTTTACAAAGTCCTGCCATATGAGCATGCCTTCTCTGTCCGCATGATAGTAGAAAAGAGGATTCTCAATCTTTATGTGGATGCGCATCATATTAAAGCCCATGCTCTTTGCTTTTCTTATGTCCAAGATGAAATCCTCTTCACATCCAGTCAGGAGTGCATCAGGATAATAGCCCTGATTTAAAATCCCGTGGCAGAAGCAGTTGTTTCCGTTGAGAAAAAGCCTTTTCATTCCTTTCTCATCTTCCTTTATTTCAATCTTCCTCAGGGCAAAATATGAGTCAAACTCATCTTCTCCTGCCTTTATCCTCAAAAAGTAGAGATAAGGATCATCCGGACTCCAGAGCCTGATTTCATCAGGACGGATAACAGATGCTGAGTTTGTTTTTATCTCGTAGTTCTTTCCTCCGACAGTGACCCTGGCTTTCTTTATCTCTCCATCATTTGTCACAGCAAGCACTCTTACTCCGCTTAAATCCTCAAGCGGGGTATAGAATATGGAGCTGACATAGCTTTTTCCTACTTCTTCAAGGAAGACTGACATGTATATTCCGCTTGTACGCTCATACCAGATCCTGTGCGGCTTGATACTCTGTTTTCCCCTGGGTTTCTCGTTTTCAAGAAGCTCATCCTTTACAACAAGCTTTATTTCAAAGCTGTTGCCTTCAAAAAAGGATGTTATGTCAGAAGTAAACGGCAGATAGCCGCAATCATGCTCGCTGACTGCCTTTCCGTTTATAAAAAGGCATGAAGAGCTGTCAGAAGCAAGGAATGTGAGAATATAGCGCTTGTCCTTCTTCCTGTCTATCCTGACACTTTTCGTGTATTCCATCCTCTCAAAGCTTTCTGTTCTTCTTTTCACACCGCTTTTCACGCTTTCAGGACAGAATGGAACCATGATTGTGTTCTCATATACTTTCTCGCCGTTTTTCCCGTAAACAGAGTAAAGCCAGGCTCCGTCAAGACAGATTGTATTTTCTCTTCTGATAAATGGATTTGGACACTTCATGAGACTATTATAATATTTTTCCTTTCCTTTTTTCACTTTTGCTCTTATCTTTAAGAAAAATTCAAAGGAGATTGATATGGCAGCAGAACATATTAAAGAGAATCAGTTTGAAGAAAAGGTCATCAAGAGCACAAAGCCGGTGCTTGTTGATTTCTTTGCCACATGGTGCGGCCCTTGTAAGATGATGAGTCCCATTCTCGATAAGATAAGCGAGGAGAGAAGCGATGTTGCTATCTATAAAGTTGATGTTGATGAGAATCCTGATCTTGCAGCAGAATACGGTGTGATGAGCATTCCGACTCTCGTTTATTTCAAAGCAGGCAAGGTCGAGTCAGTCAATGTCGGAGGCAGAAGCAAGGCTCAGGTTGAAGCAATTCTCGTATAAGAATTAAATTCTTATATTGACAGAAAATCCTCGAATGGAGTAAATTAGCAGAGTTGGTATCAACATATTAATTGTAACTGGAGGGTTTTAAATCTATGGCAAGAAACATGAGTCCTAGATTCAAACAGTGCAGAAGACTCGGGGTAAATTATTGTGGACACCCGAAGGCAATGAACAGGGCATCCAGCCCGGCATTCGCAAAGAGAAAGAAGCCGACTGACTATTCAAGACAGCTTACTGAGAAGCAGAAGCTCAAGGCTTACTACGGCATTCTTGAGAAGCAGCTCCGCCACTATTATGAGAAGGCTCTTAAGTCTCAGCTCATGACTGGTGATGCTCTTGTCATCTCTCTCGAGAGAAGACTTGACAATGCTGTTTACAGAATCGGTTTTGCAAACTCAATCAGACTTGCTCGTCAGCTTGTTTCTCACGGTCACATCCTTGTAAACGGAAAGAAAGTGAACATTCCTTCATACCAGCTCCAGGTTGGTGATGTTGTTTCCCTTAAGGAGAAGAGTAGAAAGAATGAGCACTTCAGGGATAACTTCCTCGGACATCCGGCATTCAATCTTCCTTATTTTGAGAAGAATGAAGAGGAGTTTTCTGGTAAGCTCACAAGACTTCCAGAGAGAAACGAGATTCCTGTACAGGTTAACGACCAGCTCGTAGTCGAGTACTACTCAAAGTAATTAACGCCAGTTCCGGTCCACAGGAAAACGAAGGAGATGACCACCTCATTCCAATTTGTGGCTCTTCTTCTAGAAATACTTACGGCTGCCCTCAAAAAGTATTTCAAATGGCTATAAAGGTGGTGTTCACGCACCGCCTTGTTTTTTATACTGATGCAGTGGAAAATTTCAAACAGCGACATCCGGATCTGACCAAGGAAATAAGAAGGCTTCTCTTTTTCTGTCTTTTCAGCTTCTTTTCAAGCATAGTGCAGTATTCAGTTTTCTCATTTCTTCCCCATATTCTTGGAATGAAATATGCAGCCATCCCTTTTTTATGGCCGGAGAAGACAATAACATTATTTGGTTATACATTCACCTGGAGCATGATAGGCTTTGATGTGCTTTATGACAGTGCAGGAAGCGTCATGATAGGTGGCGGGCTCGGGTATTTCATAAGCTATATGGCCGGAACCCTTGCTGCCCAGCTCTTCAATTTCCCGTTCCAGAGGAACATAACATTTAAGAGCAAGGGAAATGTATATTACCAGCTTATGTGGTATCTGATTGCATGGCTGATAATCTCATTCCTCTCAAACGGATTTAATAATCTCTGGATGCCGGTTGTAGCAAGGCTTGTTTCCCCATATATTTACAACATCATCGTAACTGCGATTGCTGGCACATTTGCCATGATTGTCTATTACTTTGTGTATAAAATCATATTCCCTGAGGGAAAGAAGAATTAATCTGTATTTTTCATGAACTTGCTCATTTTCTCTTTGCCTATGAGCCTCAGGAGATTATCATTTTGGATATGAAGAGAATTTACGTGGTTGAAGATCATGATGTTATACGTAACGGAGTTGTTCAGTATCTTGAGATTTCAGGATACGAGGCAAAGGGCTTTGAGACACTCAAGGATGCCCGTGAGGCAATCAATGCTGCGCTCCCTGACATGTTGATTCAGGACGTCATGCTTCCTGACGGGGATGGCTTCATGTTCGTCAAAGAGATAAGAGCACATTATAAGAGCCTGCCTATAATCTTTCTCACAGCACGTGTTGAGGAATCTGACAGAATCCTTGGATTCGAGCTTGGCTGTGATGATTATATTACTAAGCCCTTCAGTCCCAAAGAGCTTGTGCTACGCGTAGATGCTCTTTTCCGCCGCGTGGACGGAAAGAGCGATGAGAAGGAAAATGAGCTTATATACACACTTGGAGAGAGCTCTCTTATAATCGATGAGGATGAGCATAAGATATTCTTGGACAACAGCGAGATCATACTCACTGCTGCTGAGTGGAGAATAATATCATACCTGGCAAAGAACTCGCCGAATCTCATTTCAAGGGCACAGATCCTTGAAGAATGCTTTGACTACAGCTTTGAAAGCTATGAGCGTGTTGTGGACACACATATAAAGAATATCAGGGCAAAGCTTGCCCAGGATGGATGGATTGAGACTGTGCGAGGCTACGGATACCGCTTTGCAGGAAAAAGAAATAACTGATGATCAGAAATATATATTTAAGGCTACTGCTTCCGATAATGCTTATTTTCATCCTGCTTTTTTTCGGGCAGCTGGCCTTTTTGGTATATGCCACATTCAATATCCAGAGAGACTGGAAAATGAATGTGTTCACATCTTTCGGAGAGGAAGTGAGGATGAACTTCGATGCTAAGAGCTATCCGATTTCTTCATCTGAATTCCTTTCCCTGATTTTTGACAGCATCCCATCTGAAGTTTCCGGAATCCTAATAAGGGATGAAAGCGGAAATGTGTCCGTCTCAATTGGAAGCAACACAAGAGGGGACGGCATTCCCCAGGTGGTGATCGGATACAGAAACAGCGTGAGAAGCATCAGTACATTCAGTGCCCCTTCATCCCTTCCTGTTTCGATAAACACCACAAGTGACGTCCATGATGAGACAATCAGGGTTCCTGTATATAAAATTGAGATAAACACCCACAATGAATTTTCCGGCTCCGTTGTTGACTCTGTCAGCGTAAGTGATGCCGGGCTTATCAGCATGAGCGTCTCTCTTCCTTCCGTTGTCAGCGAGTCAGATATATCAGGAAGCTTTGCAATCTATTCAAACGGTTTCTTTGTCGCATACATGGATATAATCGCATATGATTTTGATGTTTATGGTCCAACGGAAATCCTTATAAACGGCATTGTAAAGAACCTGCTGCTTTTCTTCCCGTTTGCAATCCTTCTGACGCTTGTACTCGGTTATCTGATTTCAAAGAGGAATGCAAAGAGCATAAGGTATATCCAGAGCCAGCTTAACAGTCTTGCTGAAGGAAACTATGAGATAAAGCTCGATAAGAGAAAGCTCACTACAGAGGAGTATGAGAAGATACATGAATACATTCTTCAGCTTGCCGGTGACTTAAAGCGTCATCAGCTTTCAAGAAAGGAATGGCTGAAAAACATCTCTCATGATTTGAATACTCCGCTTACAAGCCTCAATATGCTGATCTCCGGTGCCCAGGACGGGCTTTTCAAGGTGGATGATGCTCTGGTTGAGAAGATGAAAGAAGAATGCAACACTCTCTCTGAGAGGATAAAGAGCGTCAATTTCTATGCAAATATATCAGAAGCAAATTATCCTGTTGAGAAGAAGATGGTCAATATATTTGACCTTGTTGACAATGTCCTTCAAAAGCGCGCCAATGTTAGTTTCTCATCCACATCAGATTTCAATGTCTTATGTGATTTCTCCCTCACTGTAAGAGCTCTTGATGAGGTGCTTGACAACGCATACGAATATGGGGATGGAAATGTGTCTGTCTTTGCTCAGAAGCATGATGGGCACTGTGAGATAAGAGTCACAAACAAGGGTCTGCTTCCTTCTCCTCGTCCCCAGTTCTTTGAGCCGTGGGCAAGAGGTGATGAGTCAAGACACTCAGGAGGAAGCGGAATGGGCCTTCCTATTGCCTATCAGATAATGCTCTTGAACGGAGGAAGCATCCAGATAGATGAGAAAGGCGGTTTTGTAACAGTCACACTGTCATTTGAGACAGCAGAGTGCCAGTAATTGAATAGATTGAAATCTGGTTCTCCTCATATAATGCCCAGCTTCTTACTTTATCTCCTTTGGGAATCGAGATGGAGCCGGGATTGACAAAAACAATACCATCTTCTTTCTCAAGAACTCTTAAATGGGTATGCCCGGAAAGGAATATCTCATAGCCTGAGCTGATTCTGTTCTCCTTATTGTACACATGGCCGTGAGTAAGGAAGAACCTTTTTTTATCTGCGGCAAAGAGCGCATATGTCTCCAGACACGGAAAGCTAAGCATCATCTGGTCAACTTCTGCCTCGCAGTTTCCTCTGACAGCTATGATCCTGTCTGAGAGGCTGTTCAACACCTCTGCAACCTTCTTCGGATCATAGCCCTCTGGAACATCATTTCTCGGCCCGTGATATAGATTGTCCCCAAGAAGGAATATGTAATCTGCATTCAGCTCTTCTGCTTTCTGCTTTAAAAACAGCGCACTGTCGCTTTTTCCATGTATGTCCGAAAAAATTAGAATCTTCATAAAAAAGATTATATGAAAAAGATTTTAAAAAATCTCCGGTTTCCCGGAGATGCTTGCTAAAGATATTCAATCATGCCTTCGCTTGCTCTTATTCCGCTGGCCCAGGCTCCTGTTATACCACGGCTTGTTCCAGCCCCGTCGCCTGCAAAGAACACTCCTTCTGCGACCTGGAAGTGCTCATCCTTATACTCTGGCTTGTTCGCATAGAGCTTGATCTCAGGATAGTACATTATAGTGGAAGGATGAAGGATACCCGGAACAATTGTATCCAGGTTCTTCATTGCAGACCAGATGTACCTTAAGATCTTGCTCGGCATTGCAAGAGATATGTCAGAAGGACAGCAGTCTATGAGGCTTGGCTTGAAGTCATAGAGATCCTCGTTGAATGTGCTGATTTTGCTTCTTCTGCCAAGACGGAAATCACCGACTCTCTGCATAAGGGGCTTTCCACCTCCCATGAGGGCTGCAAGAAGTCCAAGGTGCTCTGCAAATTCCTGCCCGGATGCAAGGGGCTCTGTGAGCTTGACTGTCTTCAGAATTGCAAAATTGACAAGACCGTTGTTCTTGTTCTCATCTGCTTTGAATGCATGGCCGTTAACGCTGTACCAGACATCACCGCGTGCGGTGGCATATTTTTCTTTTACAACATGTGCATTGCCGCTGTTTGTGCAGAATGTCCTTACTTTTTCCTTGAAGTAGAATTTCGGATCATAATAGTCCTTGACAATAGGATAGTGCTCAAGTCTCGTCTCAACTCTTATTCCCACATCGATGATGTTGTCCATATATGGAATGGAGAGCATGTTCATCACATCCTGAAGGAAATGGAAGCCCTGACGGCCTGGAGCAATGAGAATGCTCTTATAGCCAAGAGTCCTCTTGTTTGTCCTGATTGTCTTCTCTTTATTGTCGATGCTGATCATCTCCTCATTGAGAGCAAGAGTGACTCCCTGAGCCTCGAGTTCCTTCTGGAGCTTTTTGATAAGCTCTAGTCCTCCATCTGTTCCCAGATGTGTCTGCTTGATCTCAAGAAGCTTGCAATTGAGCCTTTCAGCCCTTGCCTGATATGTGCTGATGTTGCTCTTTGGAAGAATTTCAGGCTTAAGAAACTGCGTCACTTTATCTAGATAATGATTCGCAATATCTTCCTGCCAGTATTCCAGAGGAAAACCTATTGGGAATGTGAAATTCATCTTGCAGTCGTTTCTCATTCCGCCTGTGCTGAACGGCTTTTTGTCCAGCATTATGATTTTCAGGTCCTTTCTCTTTTCAAGCAGAGAAAAAGCCGCACCCATTCCAGCAGGTCCGGTTCCGACAATTATGACATCATATTTTTCCACAGTAAAATTCCTTAACACTCTATATTACAGTAATTGCAATCTTTGATAAAGATTGATTGCTTTTTAGGTCTCAGGGAAAAGAGGATAAATTTATTTTTGTTGTAAATATTCCGAATATGGAATATAATAGAGGTATGAGTTATATGGATATAAAGCAAGCAAGCCTTCGCTGGGGGATATCTGACAGACGCATCAGGGTCCTTTGCAACGAAGGAAGAATTGACGGAGCCATAAAGACTGGCTGGTCGTGGATGATTCCCCTTGATGCCGAGAAGCCCCGTGATGGAAGGACTCTGCGCCATTTCAAGAACCTTGAGATAAGAGCAGGAAGCGTCGATGTCGACAACATCCTCCACAAAAGCATTCTCTTTCCTGTAAAGGACGAGCTGAAGAGTGACAAGAGATATCACGCAATCATACTCAGCAGTTTACTCTTCCTTTTGGAAAAAGAAAACATAATTCTTGATGAGAAGGACGTAAAAAGCATCCTTAAAAAGAAAGTGGTGCCTTCTCTTTCTCTTGAAATACATCTTGTTGTCTCAAATTTTGCTTCAATAATGATCTCTCTTGTCTCTGACAAGGAAGAACTCAGTGAGAAGAAGATCAAGGCAATCAACAAGGCACTTTTGCAGGGAATTGATGATATAACATCTTCTTTCTACCGCAATGGATTTTCTGAGTATGAGGTAAGGGGAAAGGAAAAGCTCAAAGTCGATGCTCAGATGGAGACTCTCTTTTACCAGGCAGAAAGCTGGAAGGCACTCAACGCACTCTCACGCTCTGTCATGATATACGGAGAGCTTGAGAGAATAAGGCCATTTGATCGTTATTCTTCTCTGCTGTCATTTCTGGTTCTCTCTTCTGAGCTTTTGAAAAACAACATCCTTCCTCCCACTTTCCTTCCGGGGGATGAGGAGGAGATGAGGAATGCATACTTCATTGCGCTCAAGAGGGGAAACTACAGGGATTTCACATCATTCATAGAAAAAAGAGTCAATCTTTCTTACAGGTGATAGCATGTATGATTTTCTTTTCAGAAATGCAGTTGTAATTGACGGAAGCGGCAAGCAGGGCTTTATTGCAGATGTCGCCGTCGCAGAAAAAAGGATATGCCTGATTGATGAGGATCTGTCATATGTGCGTGCATCGCGCACATTTGATGCATCGTCATTTTTTCTTGTACCAGGCTTTATAGACATACATTCCCATACAGACTCTCTTTGTTTTCTTTCCCCTCAGATGGATGAAAAGGCGAATCAGGGAATAACACTCGATGTTGCGGGAAACTGCGGGGCAGGATTTTTCCCCAACACAGAAGAAAGCCTTCCTGTGCTGAAAGAATATGTAAAAGACATAATACGTTCTGACTGGGAAATCCCGTTTGATGATTATTCTTCACTGAAAGCTGAGCTGAAGAGAAGGGGATGCGGCATAAACATGTCATTCTTATGCTCCCATACAGCAATCCGTACAGCAGTGATGGGCAAGGATTCAAAAAGAGAGGCTGGCAAAAAAGAGATTGAAAAGATGTGCATGCTTTTGGAGAAGGAGCTTGACAGCGGCGCATGCGGATTTTCTACAGGACTGTATTATTCTCCTCTTGTTTTTTCCTCCAGAGATGAGCTTAAGGCGCTTTTGAACATAGTAGGAAGAAAAGGAAAGCTGTTTTCTGTTCATCACCGTTCTGAGGGCAATGATTTTCTTTCGTCCCTCGATGAAATACTCTCGCTTGCACTTGAGACTTCAGTCAAAACGGAAATCTCTCATTTCAAGGTCATCGGAGAGAAAAACCAGAATAAGCTTTGCTCTGCGCTGAGCCTAATTGAAAAGTACAGGGAAAAAGGATTATGTGTCTCCTTTGACCAGTATCCGTACACATATGGCTCCACAAGTCTTTTTTCACTTCTTCCTCCATCCGTTTTGAGGCTTTCTCCTCTAGAGATCCGCATCGCGCTTTCTCTTGATATCCAGAGAAGGGATATAAAGGAGGAAATGCTTGCAGGCACAACGTATGAGAGCATATATTCCCTTGTAGGCCCTGACAGGATAAAGATAAAGCTACTTGAAAACAACCCTCAGTATGAGAACATGAGTTTAACTGAGATTGCCTCAGAAAGGAATGAGGATGCACTTGATGCGCTGCTGGACATACTTGCAGAGGAAACTGGTTGTGCGATAATGGAGGATGAGACTGAGAGCGAGGAGAATCTTACAGCGATAATGAAGCATCCCCTCATGAGCTTTGGCTCAGACAGTCTTTTTTCTGTAAATGAGAAAGCAGATCATGAGAGAAGCCGCAGTGCTGTTCCCCATTTTCTTTCCCTTTATGTCAAAGAAAAGAAAATTCTCTCTCTTGCTGAGGCTGTAGCAAGGCTTTCAGGACGCAATGCTGATAAACTCTCTCTTTCAGAAAGAGGCTATGTGAGAGAAGGCTATTATGCGGACCTGGTGCTTTTAAGCCGTGATACGCTTTCTCCAGATACTGTCCTTGTAAACGGAACGCTGAGAAAGGATAAGGGAGTATTGCAGAATACACTGCCAGGGATGGTCATATAAGGAGGACTTATGAAGAGAGCAGGTGAGGATTATCTTGAGGCTGTGCTCAGAATAGAAACAGAGCAGAAAAGGGAAGGTGTGAGAATCACAGACATTGCAAAGCTTCTTTCTGTGACGAAGCCCAGTGTTATAAGTGCCATAAAAACACTCTCAAAAGATGGATATATTAGTCAGGAAAGCTACTCGGAAATCTATCTTACAGAAAAGGGGAGAATAAAGGCTGAGCAGGTGTACAGAAGACACAAAACGCTTAAAGAGTTCTTTTTCAATGTGCTTGGAGTCGATGAGGAGATTGCTGAAAAGGATGCATGCAAGATTGAGCACGACATCTCATCAGACAGCATGGAGAAGATAGCATCTTTTGTTGAGGCATACCTGAAAAAATGAGCAAGGTTTTTCTTTTTGATTGCGGAAATGTCGTTGTGAGGAATATCGATACAGTTTGCATGATGGCAAGTAAGCTTTCTCTTCCTTCTTCATCAATGCTTGAGCTTTATCTTGAATATGAGGCAAGACTTTTTACAGGGGATGTGAAGGAAGAAGACTATTACAGAACAATAGAAGAGCGCTTTGATGTGCGCGTTGATGAGAATCTTTTTTTCACATGCTTCAATCCTGTTCTGAATGATCCAGTTGTCTCTGTTGCGTCCGCCCTTAAAAAGAACGGCCAGATTGTAGTAATGGCTACAAACTCAATTGACACTCATTTTGAGAAAATCCGCTCTCTCTGGCCCTTCCTTGATGACATATTCATGTATTATCCATCCCATATTATTGGGAAAAAGAAGCCCGATGAAGATTATTTTGATTACATCAGGGCTTCTCTTGAATCAGAGTATTCTCAGATGCTGCTTGTTGACGATCTGGAAGAAAACATAAACGCTGCTCTTTCTCTTGGAATGCGGGCTTTCCGTTACAGCTTCAACGACAGAGAGCTAGAGCGCTTTCTTTCTGCCTTTGCAGATATAGAATAGAATTCCTGCCGCATCAGCAATTGCCCATCCAAGGGGGATGCTAATCCATATCCCGTCAGAGAGCAGAGCGGTTTTTGACAGCATGTATGCAAGAATGACCCTCAGTCCAAGAGAGATGATTGTCAGGACAAGGCTTACTGAAGGCATCTTTAAAGAGCGGAAAATGGCGTAGAACATGAAGAGGAATCCGATGAGGATATAGAATGAGCCTTCAAGATGAAGGTATCTTGAGCATATTTCTGTCACGCTCGGGTTTGATGAGATGAAAAAGGATGCAAAAAGCTGAGAATTTCTGACAATCACGATGGAAGAAAGAAGTGAGAAAACGCTGATTAGAACTGCAGCAGAAAGTATTCCCTTCCTTACCCTGTCTTTCTTTCCTGCACCCATATTCTGAGAGATGAAGAATGAAAGAGCGTTGGAAAATTCCTGAAGCAGAAGGTAGGCAAAGCTGTCAATCTTGACTCCGGCAGAGAACGCGGCCATCGTAACAGTACCGAATGAGTTGACAAGCCCCTGCACAAGGAGAATGCCGAAATTCATGACGCTCTGCTGAGCTGATGTGATTATGCTTATCCGGCTTATCTCGGCTAAAAGTGCTCTGTCAAATGACAGATTCTTAACTCCGAATCTTGCTTCTTTTTTCTTTATCAGAGTGTATGAAAGAAGAAAAACTGCAGATGCATACTGGCTGATTACAGTTGCAAAGGCCGCTCCCCATATTCCCCATCCAAGAGAGGCTACAAAATAAAGATCAAGTGCTACATTCATCACAGCGCTTATTGCCATGGCCGCAAGGGGGACGGTGCTCTCTGAAAGACTGCGCAAAACAGTGGAATAAAAGTTAAATATGAATGTTGCGATGATTCCTGAAAATATTACAAGAAGGTATTCTTTCATCATTTCCCTTATCTCAAAAGGAACTTGCTGGAAGGTGAGAATCTGGTCAATGAACGCATAGCAAGTTGCCATGATTAAAAGCGAGAGGATGAATATGAAAGAAAATGAAAGTGCAATGGCTCTTTTATATTTCTCCTTTTCTTCCGATCCATAGAGATAGGAAAATACAATCCCGCTTCCAAGTGTGAGCCCGATGAGAATTGAGGAAATGAAAGTCATCAGCGAATAGGCAGAGCCGACTGCAGCAAGCGCTTCCTGTCCTAAAAAGCGTCCGACGATTATGCTGTCTGCAGTGTTGTAAAGCGTCTGCAACAGATTCCCAAGGATGAGTGGAATGGAGAAAAGCACAAGGTTTTTTGTGATTTTACCTTCTGTAAGGCTGACAATCATATCTTCTTATTATTTATTTTTCTGTTTCTTTGCAAGCTTCTTTTTCATAAAAACAAAAAGAAGAAAAGCAAGGACTGCAATGCTTGCTACCTGGCTTGTCGAGAAAAAGAGAAGGCTTTTTCTCTCCTCATCCCCTCGCATGAACTCAAGAAAGAAGCGGCTTAAAGCATAAAGGAGCAGAAAAAGAGAAAAAGCACCATCTGATCCTCTCTTTTTTTCTCTCAGAAGCAGGATTGCTGTAATCAAGAGGCATATGAGTGACTCTGCAATGGGGGAGGGAAAAAGAGGTATCCCACCCGGCACAGAGCTTATTGCATCCTCAGGATATACAATTGCAAAAGGTCCGTCATATGCCCTGCCGTAACAGCATCCTGCAAGAAGGCATCCCATTCTTCCTGAAGCTATTGCAAGCGAAAGGGATGGAGCAAGCGTGTTCAAAAGAAGATTAAAGTCAACTTTGTTTGTCTTTGAGACAAAATACAAAGAGGGGATTGAGAAGAGTATTCCCCCATAGAGGACAAAGCCTCCTGAAAGCGTCATCTCCAGTGCCGTCTTCAGCGGATAATCCCTGAAAAAACTTATAATCGTTCCTGCATTCTGCAGAATATAGAAAAGCTTTCCGCCAAATGATGCTCCTACTGCCGCGATTATCACAGCATAGGATGAATCATAGAATGGAATTTCATTTGTCTTTCTTTTTAATATAATTATTGCAAGCAGGATGCCAATAAAAATGAGCAGGCTGTAAGAAGATATTACAACCGGCTCAGTGATTATGTATGGATGCATGTGCTCTTACATCATTGACAGAGCGCCCACACAGAGCACACATGCAATGAAGCCGAGGCTGTTGAGCACAAGTCCGATGATAGAGAGCACGAATCCTGCCTGGCAGTTTGTATCCCCCTTCTTCTTTCCGCTGTTTGCAAGAACAAGGCCGATCAAGGAAAGAATGAATCCTACAAGTGCAGAATATCCGAACCATACAAGGCAAAGTGAGATGATTCCAAGCACAAGGCTTGCAGTCCCATTTGATCCGTTCTGATGTACAGGCATCTGAGTGTTATTCTCGTCCATTTTTTTCTCCTCTTTTTCCTTGATTATAAGTGCACTGAATTCAGATAATCAACAGAAAGTTCTGCACATGGTACAAAAACATTGCTGGAAAGGCATGAAATCATACTAGATCATCAAGGGATGAGATGGATGGGCTTATGTGGATGAAATCATCAAATGAAGCCATATCCTTGAATCCTGTTCCCGTAATGAGGATGAGAGAAAGCGCATTTTCACCGCTTTCCTTTCTTACTTTTTCACTGTCCTTCAAATAGCATGCATAAGATGCTGCTGCCGCAGGTTCAGCAAGAATGCCGGAGGATGCAAGAAGAATCTGCGCATTCTTTATCTCATCCTCGCTTGCAAGCGTTGCCCAGCTTGCTGTCTCCTTTATGTAGCTGACAGCAAGCCGTCCGCATGCAGGAAGGTTCACGCTTATGCTGTCTGCCCTCGTGCTTGCGCTGAATGCCTTCATCTCATCAGTAGCAAATGCATCGCTTATTGCTCTTGATTTCTCAGCCTGACAGCATATGAAGCGCGGCATTTTCCTTATCTTTCCAGCCCTCATTAGATCTTTAAATCCCTTTACAACACCGGAGTATATGCATCCGTCCCCGACAGGAATGAAGATATAGTCAATATCTCTTCCCCCTGTCTGATTATAAAGATCGAATGCGACGCTCTTCTTTCCCTCAATCGTCATGGGATTGTATGCAGTGTTCCTGTTTATGCCGCCATGGCGCTTTGTATACTCGATGGAAAGAGAAATTGCATCATCATAGCTTCCTTTGACCGGTATCACATTGGCCCCATACAAAATTGACTGTTTGAGCTTATTCACAGGTGCACTTTCCGGCACAAAGAGATTTATCTCAAGGCCGAGGGCCGCGCCTGCTGCGCTCATTGCCGCTCCTGCATTTCCAGTTGAGGCAAGCGTGATCTTTTTCTCTCCTCGGCTCAGAGCCTGAAGCGCGACCATGAAGCTTGCCCTGTCTTTAAAAGATCCACTGAGAAGGAGCGAGTCAAGCTTGAAGAAGGTGTTTTCAAGCCCAGGTGCTGACAGCTTCCTGTTTTTCAATAGCGGGGTAGAGGGAAGAGGAAAGGCATCTTCTGCCCACTTGGGAATCTGGTATGGAGAATAGTCAGAAAAACACACTTCATCCTTTTTCTTGCATTCCTCTATCACAGCAGGTGAAAGCACGACCTCAAGTATTCCATAGTTGAAAGTCCTGCCGTCATTCTTCTTCTCGCATTGAGGGCAGAGGTACATGATGTCTTCTGTCTCATACTCTCTGCCGCATGATGTACATTTATATGAAAATCTCATATCACTGCCTTACAAGATCATTGAACTGCCTGATAAGCTCATCAATTCTCTTTGTCATCTTAGGTAGCCTTGCCCAGTAGGAAGGATCATACCACTGTCTGTTGAGCTCCTCATATGTCTTGCCCTGCTGCTCGACCCATGTGTAGTATTTGAGGTTATGGATTCTCAGGCGGTCATAATATGTGAGCTCCAGCGCATTGTCGATGCCCTGATGCATGAGAGCTGATGCATGGACCTTTGCCGCTTCTACAGGCGTGAATGCTCCTTTCTGCTCTTCAAGCTCAGCCAGGCGGGATGTGTACATCACAGAGCTGTCTGTCAGGATTGTGAATACCACATCATCTTCATCCATCTCGTAGTACTTTGCCATCTTAATTGATGCAAGGAGGTTTCCGATTCCAGAGATTCCGAAAAGTGAGAGGTCGCTGATGCTTTCCTCGCTCACGCCGCAGCTTCTCAGATAATCCAGTCCATCCTTTTCATTGAAGAGTCGATATACATTCATGCAGTCTTCATCATCGATTGAGAGCACCATGTCCGTGTTCCTGACATTGTGGATCCAGGGAACATGCTTGTCCCCGATTCCCTCGATTCTGTGGCCTCCAAATCCGTTTCTCAGGAGTGTAGGACACTGCAGAGCTTCTCCGCTTCCGATCTTGATATTCGGATATACCTTCTTCAGATGATCTCCGGCAGCAAGGGTTCCGCCGCTTCCTGTGCTGGATACATAGCCCTTTACATTGTTCTTCTTGATTCCGAGGTTTTTGAGCACTTCAATTATAGCCGCTCCTGTCACCTCATAGTGCCACAGATAGTTCTCAAACTGCTCGAACTGGTTGAAGATTACAATGTGCTTTCCTCTTTCTCTGTCAAGCTCGTGGCACTTGTCAAAGATTTCCTTGACATTTGATTCGCATCCAGGTGTTGCTATGACCTCTCCTGCAATGCTTTTAAGCCAGTCAAAGCGTTCCTTTGACATGTCTTCAGGAAGGATTGCGATGCTTGAGCATCCAAGCAGGGCAGAGTTGTAAGCGCCTCCTCGGCAGTAGTTTCCTGTGCTTGGCCATACAGCCATCTGATTGACCGCATCGAAGTTTCCAGAAACCAGTGCCGGAGCTAAACATGCATAGGTTGCTCCGACCTTATGCACTCCGCACGGGAAGAACTTTCCGCATAGGGCTATTATCCTGGCCCTGGTGCCCGTGATCTCCCTTGGAATTTCTATATAGTTGACAGCTGAAAACAGTCCTCCGCTTTCCTTTCTCTCGTTGTGCCAGTTGATCCTGTAAAGATTGAGAGGATTCACATCCCAGAGTCCGACTGATTTAAGCTTCTCCTTTATCTCATTGTCTATTGTCTCTGGATGAATCATCTCCTGGAAAGTCGGAAGCAGGATTCCTTTTTCCCTGCATCGTGATGCATTTGACTTGATGATCTTTTCATGTCTTCTCAGGTTTATAAGCATTGCTTTTCCTCCTAAACCAATTATATTTTCAATATTTGCAAAGTTGTAAAGAAATATTTAAGACAGAGAGAAACCAGATGAGCGTGAGATGATTCTCCCGTCTTTCCTGAGTTTCACAAATGCCTTTTCAAAAAGAGATCGCACTTCGCTTCCCTTTCTCTGGTAACCCATGAGAGAGGAAAAGGAGACAAGGACATCCTTTTTCTTCATGCATTTGTTCCCGTTGTTCTCATAGATGTAGATTATTGCATTCTCTGCCTCAACAGGCGGAATCTGATACGAGTAGCGGAAATTGTTCTCATCCTCGTTTGATGGACGGAAGAAAGATATGTCGCGTCCTGAGTAAAACACTTCATCCTCTTCATCTAAATCCATCTGGCTCAGCAGTGCATCGATATGCTCTGCGATGATTGCGCCGGCCTTATAGAGGCTGAGGCTGTTGATCAGGCGCTTTACAAGAATCTCCTTCATAACCGGAGCCTCCTGAGCAATTATCTCTTCAATCCGTCTTTTTATCTCTTCATCAGCACTGCCGGAACTGAAGGTTTCGGCTGTTAAGCTGATCTGATCAAGACTGGCTTTCAAATACTTCCTTTTTTCTACCATATTCTGATTTTAAAGCCATAAAGTGAATTCAACAAGAAAAATTAAGGTGATGTTGCAATCTGTTGCACTTTTGTTTGACTTAATTGACTTATCATTTAAAATAGGAATAGGAGAGATTATTATGTCAGATATAATGCGCCCCGTGGCTTTTTCAGAGCTTCTAGAAAGAGCATTCAAAGAGTTGAGAAACCAGAAGAGCATTTTCGCTCTAAATCAGGAACAGTTTTTTAAATGTGAGAAGGATCTGAGCGTCGATGTGTTTTCCCAGAAGGCCGCAAATCCTGTCGGCCCTGCAGCTGGGCCTCATACTCAGCTTGCACAGAACATAATCACAGCATATCTAGCTGGCTCACGCTTTATAGAGCTCAAGACCGTTCAGATCATGGACACGCTTGAGATTGAAAAGCCATGCATTGACATGAGGGATGAGGGCTATAATGTAGAATGGTCTACAGAGTACACGCTCAAGAAGGCATATGATGAATATCTGAAGGCATATGTTTTCCTCCATATCCTGGACATGGCCTTTACTGAGAAATGGAACGCACCTTCATTCATATTCAATATGTCTGTCGGCTATGACCTGAAAGGAATAAAGAATGAAAGGATGCAGGAGTACATCAATGCCATGATGGATTCATCTGAAAATCCGCTTTTCAGGGAATATATCGAGATTGCGAAGGCAGAGCTTGAAGACGGTCTTTTTGAAGCAACGGTGCTGGAAGGAAGGGAAAAGGATGTCCTGAAGAACATTGACAGGATAAGCGCCCGCATTTCCCCGTCAGTGACTATCTCCACAATGCATGGATGCCCGCCTGATGAGATAGAGAGAATCTGCTCATACATGCTTGAAGAAAAGCATCTGGATGTGTTTGTAAAGCTCAATCCAACCCTTCTCGGCTATGAGAGGGTCAGAAAGATCCTGGATGATCTTGGTTATACATATGTCACTTTGAAAAGAGAGACGTTCTCTCATGATCTGCAGTATCAGGATGCGCTTGCTATGCTTACCCGTCTTGTCGCGCTTGCAGAAAGAGAGAAGAGGGGATTTGGGGTAAAGCTTACCAATACTCTCGGTGCAGTAAATGATCAGGGAGTGCTCCCCGGCGCTGAAATGTACATGTCAGGTAGAGCTCTCTTTCCTATTAGCATAACTCTTGCATCCGTTCTTGAAAGGGAATTTGACGGCAATCTTCCGATTTCCTACTCAGGTGGTGCAAGTGCGCTGAACATCAGAAGGATAATAGAGACAGGAATAGCTCCAGTGACGATTGCAAGCGATATTCTCAAACCTGGAGGCTATCAGAAGATAGCACAGATTGCTCAGATAGCAGAAAGCTGCTACAGGAAAAAGGAAAGAATTGACGTGGATGCTCTTGAGGCTCTCAGCAAGGATGCAAGGGATCCGAATTGGATATTCAACAAGAATGTTCATGGAACTGACAGCGTCAAGGTCGGCATACCGCTAGAGATGTTTGACTGCTATGTAGCTCCATGCGTCTCTGCCTGTCCGATCCACCAGATGATTCCGGACTACATACAGCTTGCAGGAGAGGGAAGGCTCTCTGAGGCACTAGCTGTAATCTATCTTGATAACGCTCTGCCTAACATCACCGGATGGATATGCGACCATAACTGCCAGAACCACTGCACAAGAAATGATTATGAGGGTCCTGTCAGGATAAGGGATGTCAAGAAAAAGCTGGCAAGCATCGCCACAGAAGATTACAAGAAGGAAATCTGGGAGAAGAGCGAGAAGAGTGATGATTATAGGGCCGCTGTCATCGGTGCAGGTCCTGCAGGTCTTGCTTGCGCATACTTCCTTGCCCGTGCTGGATTCATAACAGAAGTCTTTGAAAAGGGAGAGAAAAGCGGAGGCGTGGTCTCATCAACAATACCTTCCTTCAGGATTCCTCAGGATGTAATTGACAAGGATGTGAGCTTCATAGAGGAAAACGGAGTTGTAATCAACTATAAGAGCACAGAAACAGTAAGGAGCCTGAAAGAAAAGGGCTACAACTACATCTTTGTCGCAATAGGAGCAGAGAAATCACGCGAAAGCGGAATAAAGGGAAATGGAATGATGCTCTCTGCAATAGATTTCCTGAAAAGGATGAAAGAAGGAGAGAATCCTGCACTTGGAGATAGCGTTGTTGTCATAGGAGGGGGAAACACTGCAATGGATGCATCCCGTATGGCAAAGCGCATTTCCAGCAGCGTCAGGATATGCTACAGAAGAACTGAGCGTGAGATGCCTGCAGACAGGGAAGAAATTGCTCTGGCAAAAGAAGAGAATGTTGAATTTTCCTTCCTCCTTTCACCTGTAAGCTTCATTGACGGCATCATGACGCTTGATAAGATGGTGCTTTCTGAAAAGGATGAAAGCGGAAGAAGAAAGCCTGTAAGAAGCGGAGAGACAGTTGAAATCAGGGCAAGTGCGGTAATTTCCGCAATAGGAGAGACTGCGGACGAGGATGAGCTTTCACGCCTTGGATATTCAGCTGATGATGAAAGAGTGTTCTTAATCGGCGATGCTCTCACAGGTCCATCCTCCGTTGTCCGTGCTGTAAAGAGCGCAAGGGATGCAGTGGAAAGCGCAATAAGCGCTGTGTATGAGGAGATTGAAAACTCAGAGGATGATGAATGCACTTCAGGTCATGAGGATCATGAATGCACATGCTCAGGAAAGCATTCAGACCATGAGTGCTCTTCTGGCTGTGATCACGAGGAGGATGATCTGGATGAAGAGATGAGCGATGAGGAGATTGCAGAGCTTGAGAAGGCTGAGAACATATACTTCTCCAGACTCAGGAAAAAGAAGAGCCAGATGAGAAACAGCCTTGAGTACAAGGATATGGATTTCTTCAAAAGAGAAGCAGAACGCTGCCTTGAATGCTCTTACTTCTGCAACAAATGCGTTGACGTCTGTCCAAACCGTGCAAATGTAGCAATCGACATGCGTTCCTGGCAGATTTTCGATGATCCGTTCCAGATTGTGCACATCGATGCATATTGCAACGAGTGCGGAAACTGTGCGACATTCTGTCCACACTCCGGAGCTCCGTACAGGGATAAATTCACAATATTCTCCTCATATGAGGATATGGAAAAAAGCACCAACAACGGCTTCTGCCAGGACGAGAATGGCATACTGGTGAGGATTGACGGAGTTCTTCATAAAGGAGGATTCGATAAAGAAGGGCTTGTGAAGATTGAAGGCGTTGATGCGGCTGTGGAGATGCTCATTGATGAGATCTACACAAGTTATTATTACCTTTTGGGTCCCGTGGAGGATTGATATGAGAATACTCATAAAGAATGTAACACTTCTGGATCTCATGCCATCTTTTTCTGTGCGTCCGGAAATGGATGTGCTGATTGAGAATGGACAGATAAGTAAAGTTGGAATAGGCCTTTGTGAGCAGGCAGAAAAGATAATTGATGCAAAAGATAAATATCTCATTGCCGGAAATGTATGCTCGCATCATCACTATTACTCAGGTCTCTCGCGCGGCATGCTTATATCAAGCGGCCCGCAGACGGATTTAATCCAGATACTGAAAGAGTGGTGGTGGCGTCTTGACAGGGCTCTTGATGAGGAGGCTGTATATTATTCTTCTTTAATCTGTTCAATTGATGCTGTAAAATCCGGATGCACTTCGGTCGTGGATCATCACGCATCCCCGTCATTTATAAAGGGAAGCCTTGATATAATCAAAAAAGGCATGAAGGAAGTCGGAATAAGAGGCGTAACATGCTATGAGGTAACTGACAGGAATGAAGGGGAAAAGGAAGTGCGTGAGGGCATTGATGAGAATGTCAGGTTCTTTTTTAGCACAAAGGATGATCCCCTTGTCCGCGGCATGATAGGTGCACATGCTCCATTTACTCTTCCTGAGTATGCCATGGAGGGCCTTGAAGATGCTGTAAATGAGACAAAGGCCGGAATACACATACATGTTGCGGAAGACAGATATGACCAGGTCTACAGCCATCATTTCTATAACAAGGACATAATAAAGAGACTGGATGATCATAACCTGCTGAGGGACAACAGCCTCCTTGTGCACGGACTTTATCTTTCTGATGAGGAGATAGACCTGCTCAATGAAAGAGGGTGCTTCTTTGCCCATAACCCGAGAAGCAATATGAACAACATGGCTGGCTACAATACAAAGCTTGACAGGATAAAGAAGCTTGTAATCGGTACTGACGGATGCGGCGCAGACATGTTTGAGGAGCTCAAGATCGGCTTCTTCAAGCATCGTGATGCAAAGGGTCCGTTCTGGCCAGCAGATTTCGTAAGTGCGCTTGAAAGGGGAAATGAACTCGTGTCATCAGCTTTCAGCGGCGAGATACAAACCGGTCAGATCAAAGAGGGTTATAAGGCGGACCTCGTGATTCTTGACTATAATGCTCCGACCCCGGTGAAGAATGAAAATCTTGCCACGCATTTTGTATGGGGAATGAGCTCTCAGAATGTCGAGTCAGTCATAATTGATGGAAAGCTTGTGATGGAAGACAGAAAGATGTGCTTCCTTGATGAGAAGGAAATATACAGAAAAGCACGTGAGGTGGCAGAGAAGGTCTGGAAGCGTGCTGATAAAATAAGGAGTTAACATGGACAGGACAGAAGAAATCAAGAAGCTTGGTGCTAAGTACAGAAATTTTGCGGCAGAGACCCTCAGCCAGCTGGTGAAGACAAAAAGCTATTCCAGCAAGGAAGAGGATGTTTGCCGTCTGATTAAGAAGATGTGTGAGGATGCGGGATTTGACGAAGTCAGGATTGACGGGCTTGGAAGTGTCATTGCGAGAATCGGAAAAGGAAAGAAGTCCATCGCATTCGATGCCCATATTGATACAGTTGAAGTCGGAAACATGAAGAACTGGACATTTGACCCGTTCTCAGGCGAGATCACGGACACTCTTGTCAAAGGAAGGGGAGCTTCGGACCAGAAGGGCGGAGCTGCCAGCATGATCACTGCAGGAAAGATGCTCAAGGAGATGGGCTATGATGGCAATCTGAGCGTTTACTTTACCTTCACAGTCATGGAAGAGGACTGCGATGGCATGTGCTGGAAATACCTGATTGAAGAAGAGGGCTTCAAGCCTGATCTGATTGTCTCTACAGAACCTACAAGCTGCAGAATCTACAGAGGGCACAGAGGCAGAATGGAAATCAGGGTCATCCTCAGAGGAATTTCCTGTCATGGATCTGCTCCTGAAAGAGGGGTCTCGGCAGCATATAAGGCCGCTCGGGCTGCTCTTGCTATCGAGAAGCTGAACAATGACCTTCAGCCGGATGATGAGAACTTCCTCAAAAAGGGAACATGCACAGTCAGTCAGATTGATGTTCACGGACCATCCCAGTGCGCTGTCCCAGATTATGCGATGCTCTATATCGACCGCCGTCTGACATGGGGCGAGGATGCAGATCTTGCAATAAGCCAGGTCAGAAAATATGTTGCAGAGGCAACAGGGGACAAGCCAGAGGACATTATTGTTGAGATGCCTGATTACGAGAAGGTGGGCTGGACCGAAAAGCCTTATTCTCAGGAGCTTTATTTCCCGACATGGAAGCTGGATAAGGATCATCCTCTTGTCGTTGCCGCTGTGGAAAGCTATGAAGATCTGTTTGATAAGGAGCCTGTTGTCGACAAGTGGACATTCAGCACCAACCTGGTTGCAACTACAGGCAGGCACAAGATTCCTGCAATCGGATTCGGACCGGGAGATGAGGCCCAGGCACATGCACCGAACGAGATTAATAGGATAGACGATTTGCAGATCTGTGCAGAGTTCTATACACGCCTTGTATACGAGCTTGATAAATAAGATGGCATAGCATGCACACTCGGGGTCAGGATGCAATCCTGGCCTTTTTTGTTTTAACTATTAATTGCCCACAATCTGCCCAAATAGTGTATAATGAAAGCAGAAGGATAGTAACTTCTCATTATATAAAGAAAAAACTAATGGAGCAGTTATGCACAGAACATGTATTGATGAGAAAGTTGAGAGAGTCGATTCTTACGTAAAAGCCAGAGGAGAGGCAAAGTATGTCGCAGACATAAATCTGCCCGGAATGCTTTATGCAAGAATGCTCAGGTCAACTGTTGCAAGAGCTAGAATCAAGGAAGTCAGGATGCCAGCACTTCCTGACGGCTATTACTATATAGATGCATCCTGCATCCCTGAGGGCGGAGAGAACGCGCTCTGGATGATTGCAAAGGACTGGAGATGCTTTGCCTCAGGGGATGTACGCTATGTCGGAGAGACCATAGGACTTTTTGTGGGGCCCTCAAGAGAAGTGCTTTACTTTCTTGAGAAGAACACTACTGTCATCTATGAGGAAGAAGAGAGCATCATAACAATAGATGAGGCGATTGAGAACAAGAAAAAGCCGATTTTAGAGAAAGACAATGTAATCTGCTCCCTCTCCTGTCAGAAAGGTGAGGATATGGATGGCCTTTTCCGTTCTGCCGACATGGTGCTCACAGAGACAATCGAGACAGGATTCCAGGAACATGTGCACCTTGAGACAAACAGCGCGATAATAACGATGGAGGGAGATAAGTACGTATTCTATATTTCCTGTCAGTGTCCTTTCTATGTCAGAAAATCAGTTGCAGGAATACTCTCTATCCCGGTTGAGGATGTTATCGTACGTCAGTGCACAACAGGAGGTGCATTTGGGGGCAAGGAGCATTTTCCGGATGTTCTTGCAGGCCCTCTTCTTGTTGCTGAGTACAAGATAAGAAAGCCTATAAAACTTGTGTTCTCCAGAGAGGAGGATATGCTTTATTCAGTAAAGAGGCATCCTGCGAAGATGATTTATTCCTCTGCAATAAAGGATGGAAAGCTTATTGCTACAGACGCGAAGGTTTATTACAACGCCGGTCCTTATCTTTCTGGAAGCTATGTAGTGCTCCAGCGCGGGGTATTCCATGCAAACGGTGTGTACAATATCCCGAACAGCCATGTAGAGGGTTACGGGATGTGCACAAACACATTCCCCTCTGATGCATTCAGGGGATTCGGTGCTCCTCAGACTCTCTTTGCAGTAGAGATGCACATGAATCATATTGCGCACAGGCTCAAAGTGGATCCTGTTGAATTCAAGAAAAGCATGTTCCTGAAAAAGAATGACCTTACAATCACGAACGGGCATATTGTTGAGGAAGTGATGCTCTCAGAGATGCTTGATAAAGTCGCAGCTGCATCCGACTACTGGAGAAAGAGCAAGCAGTATGGATGGGGAAAGGGAAAGGCTATCGGAATGAGCTTCTACAACCATGGAGGAGCCTTCACCGGAAACGGAGAGCAGGCAATCATCAAGGCCCATGCGAGACTTGTAAAGACAGGTGACAGGGTTAAAATCGAGGTCGGCTCTACAGAAATGGGTCAGGGGCTTAACACAATACTCAGAAAGATTGCCGCATCTGTTCTTGAAATACCGATGGAGAATGTGGATTATCCGAATCCTGATACAAATGTAGTTCCAGATTCAGGTCCGACAGCTGCAAGCAGATCCACAATGATTGTAGGACGCCTGATTGAGCGCTGTGCTCTTGAGATGAAAGAACGCTGGAATGAAGGCAACTTCTCAGTTGAGAAGGAGTATGAACATCCAGAGGGGCATCCATGGGATCAGGAGACATTCCAGGGAGATGCATACCTTGGCTACGGCTGGGGATGCTGTGCAGTGGAGCTTGAGGTAGACAGGATCACAAATGAGGTAAGAGTTCTGGGGATATGGTCAAGCCATGAAATCGGAAAGGCAATAGATGAGCTTATTGTCCACGGCCAGATAAACGGAGGAATAGTACAGTCCCTCGGCTATGCTTCAATGGAGAAGATGGAAAACAAGGATGGTCATTTCAGTGCATCCAGCATGTCTGACTATGTGATTCCTACAAGCATGGAATTCCCGCATCAGGAATACTTCATACAGGAAAACCCATACCCGTGGGGACCATTTGGAGCTAAGGGAATGGGAGAGCTTGTGTTCAATGGAGCTGATGCTGCTTATATTGATGCTCTTGAGAGAGCTCTTGGTAAGGAGATTACAAGGATTCCGATGCCGGCTGAGGATATAGAGGGAGTTATAAATGCTTGACAGAATAACATTTACCGTAAACGGAGAAAAGAAGATATTTGAAGGAAATCCCATAAGAAGGCTTATCGATGTCCTTCGTGAGGATATGGGCTTGACAGGTGTCAAAGAGGGATGTAGCGAGGGAGAGTGCGGAGCATGTTCTGTTATAAAAGACGGAAAGCTTGTAACAAGCTGCATCACGGCAATAGGAAGCTGTGAAGGCTCTGATATCCTGACAATCGAAGGAATCAGGGATACGGAGAAGGGCAAGGTGATCATCTCATCATTCAGCGAAGGCGGTGCGGTCCAGTGCGGATTCTGCATTCCAGGCATGGTGCTAGCCGCCTATGTCCTCTTAAATGAGAATCCGAATCCAGGAGAGGAGGAAATACGTCAGGCGTTAAGTGGCAACATATGCAGGTGCACCGGCTATGATCTTATTGTTGACAGCATAAAGCTTGCTGCCGAGAAAGGAGCTGATTTATGGAGAAAATGAATGTATATGTCGCAGAAAGCCTTTCTGAGGCTTTGAAGATAAAAGCCGAAACTGGTGCCAGGGTCCTTGCTGGAGGAACTGATCTGATGGTTCAGTACCGTACAGCTCCCTGTATGAGTCCGGAAATGCCTTTTGCTGTCCTGATTATCTCGAACCTGGATGAGATGAAGGGAATAAAGAGAGAAGATGACGGGGTGGTCGTAATCGGGGCACTGTCAACACCGGCAGAAATCGCCTCATCTCCTCTTGTTCCCTATCATGTCAGAATGGCAGCTTCCAGGATGGGTGCTCCTGCGCTCAGGAACAGCGCGACAATCGGAGGAAACATTGCAAACGCATCTCCAAAAGGAGATCTTCCTCAGCCTTTGATCCTTCTTGATGCATCTCTTGTGCTTGTCAGCCAGGATGGAGAGCGTCAGATGCCTGTTGATGAATTCATCACAGGAAGCAAGAAAACAAAGCTGAAAGAAAACGAAATCATAAAAGAGATAAGGATTCCTGAGGTAAAGGCCAATTACCTGATGTACAGGAAAATAGGAACAAGGAGAGCAAATGCGATATCAAAGCTTTCGCTTTCTGCTCTGGCCTTTGTCGAGGACGGTGTGATCAAGGATTTCCGTGCCTCCAGCGGGGCTGCAGGACCGAAAGTCAGGAGAAATAGGGAAGTTGAGAGCCTTCTGATTGGAAAGAAAAGGGATGAGCTTGATTCAGTCCTTGCTCAGTTCCTTACAAAGTATGACAGCATAATAAGTCCGCATGCAATGCCTGAGTACAGAAGAAACACCACCAGGCGCATGCTGATTTATTTCATCGAGAAGATAAAACAATCTGATGAGTGTGGAGTAGTATGAGGATAGTTATACCTTCCAGCATAGCTGATGCATCAAAAGAGAAAGTATTCCTCGCAGGAGGAACCCAGATCATGAGGAACAAGGGAGAATCTGATGTCCTTCCTGATGTTGTCGCTGATATCTCAACTGTTGTTCCTTCAGAAATTTCGAAAGAAGGGGAGGACATAATAATCGGAGCAATGGCGACTTTCAATGATCTGATTGAAAGCTCACTTGTTCCCTCCTACTTGAAGGAAAGTGCTGCCTGCATGGCGTCCTGGGAGCTCAGGAACAGTGCGACAATCGGAGGAAACATTGCAAGCGAGCTTGATTCTTCCTATCTGCTTCCGTCCTTGATAGCAAGTGACGCAGAACTTCTTGTCTGGGATAAAGGAGAAAAGAGAATAAAGCTTGTCGATTATCTTGCATCTGATGACGAGTTTCTCATCATTTCTGTAATAGTGAGGAATATGGAAGTTCAGCAGAAGTGCTACCGCCGTGCAAGCCATATGCACAGCGTTATAAACTATGCAAGAGCAGTCAATGAGGCTGTTGCTGTGAAGAACGAAGGTATATTCATAAATGAGGATGATATAGCATTCTCGGATGATGAGTATGGATCTGCTGAGTATAAGAGATATCTTGTGAATCTCGAAAGACAGAAAGGAGGTGAAGAGTGAATCTCATCTTCAGACTTAACGGCGAGAACATGAATGTGGAGGCAAGGGAGGATGAAAGACTCAGAGATCTCCTTTACCGCCTTGGCTGTGCGTCAGTAAGGGATAGCGATGATGCTGAAGGCTTTACAGGATCAGATACTGTAATAGTTGACGGAAAGTGCGTGTATTCAAACCTCATTGCCGCATCCCGCGTGATGAATAAGGAAGTATTTACTGCAGAGAGCCTTTCTCCGGACGGGAAAATGAATGATGTTCAGGAGGCCATGATAGCATCCGGAGTAGTCCAGAGCGCATACAACTCACCAGCTGTTGCCCTTGTGCTCACCAATCTTCTTGAGAGAAAACCGGATGCTTCAAAAGATGATGTCAAAGAGGCTCTTTCAGGGCTCTTCATCAGAGATGCAGGATATGAGCATTTCTTCCTTGCAGTGCGCCTTGTGCAGGAAAAGAGGAAGTGGGGAGAATATAAGAGCAAGGTCTCTCCGTCTTTCAGAGATGAAATGCGCTTTGTCGGTAAGGCAAAGAAAAAGATAGATGCAGCTGCACTTGTGAAAGGTGAAAAAGTATTTACTGAGGACAAAGTGCTTCCGTCATCCTATGTGCTCAAGATTTTAAGAAGCCCTTATGCACATGCATATATCAAGAGCATAGATACAGAAGAGGCTGAAAAGCTTGATGGAGTTGCCAAGATACTCACGTGCTTCAATGTCCCGGATGTGTATTACATGCAGGCCGGGCAGGGAAATCCTGAGCCAAGTCCGTATGACAGGAAGCTTATAAACCGCAAGGTGCGCCATGTCGGTGACAGAGTTGCCGCTGTTGTTGCTCGCAATGAGGAAATTGCCGCTCACGCCTTGAGCCTTATAAAGGTAACTTATGAGCCTCTTGATGCTGTTTTTACAGTCGAAGAGGCAATGGCAGAGGGCGCTCCATTGGTTCATAACGGAAAGGTTGAGTATGTTTCAGGTGCCCCGGATAATCTTGAAGAGTACAACAGGGGATATGATGAGAGGGATGGAAAGGTTGTTTATCAGTTCCCCCTTCATGCAGATATCCGCCACAATATTGCAGCAGGAGCTCATGGGGGAATCGGGGATGTGGAGAAGGCATTTGATGAAAGCGATGCCATTGTGGATCAGACATACCAGACAAGCCAGGTGCAGTGCACACCGCTTGAACCTCATGTATGCTTTTCCAGAATGGAGAACGGACGCCTTATCATCCATGCATCCACTCAGGTTCCATACCATGTAAGACGAATAGTTGCGTGGGTGTGCTCGATTGATGAGCACAAGGTGCATGTGATAAAGGAGCGTGTAGGCGGAGGTTATGGCTCAAAACAGGATATTCTTGTAGAGGATCTTTGCGGTTATCTTACATGGATTACCGGCAAGAGCATTTACTACCGTAATACAAGAGCAGAGGAATTTCATGCGAACTCCACTCGTCATCCGATGAGGATAAGGGTAAAGATGGGTGCCACCAGGGATGGAAAGATCAATGCGATTTACATGGATGTGAGAGCAAATACCGGACCGTATGGAAACCATTGTCTGACAGTGCCGATGAATGCATCGAGCAAGACCCTTCCTCTTTTTGCCGTTGAGAACATGTACTATGATCTCACGACATATTATTCAAATATTCCTCCCACAGGAGCATATCAGGGCTATGGAGCTCCAAAAGGATATTTTGCAATAATTTCTGCCCTCGGAGAGCTGGCTGAGAAGATAGGCATGGATCCGCTTGAACTGGCAAAGAAGAATCTTGTAAAGCGCGGCTATATGCTTGAGATTCTCAAGGGTCTGGGAGAGGGAAGAGAAGGTGTTGTCGTTCCTGTAGGCTCATGTGGATTGCTTGATGCACTTGACAAGGGTGCCGCTCTGATAGGATGGGGCAGGAAAAAGAATGATGAGAATTCTGAGTGGAAGAGAGGCCAGGGCTTTGCTCCGATTCAGCAGGGTTCAGGACTGCCTGGTCTGGATCACTCCAATGCCGAGATGAAGATTCTCACAGACGGTTCTGTGCTTGTTCTTTCAGGAGGTGCAGATATTGGAACAGGACTGGATACAATCAGTGCAAAATGTGCTTCAGAAATACTGATGATGCCTCTTGAGAGAGTCTCTGTTGTCTCCGGTGATACCGATGCATGCCTTTTTGATACAGGAGCTTATGCTTCTAGCGGAACATATTTCTCAGGAAACGCAAGCCTTCTTGCGGCAAAGAATCTGAAGGAGAACCTTTTATCTGAGGCTGCCTTGCAGATGGGTGAGAGCAAAGAGGATCTGGAGCTTGAATGGCCGGAGAAAGTCGTAAGCAGGAAAAGCGGGAAGATGCTTACATTCCGTGAAATCGCGCATGAGGCATACTCAGGAGCAGGACGCGGGGCAATAACCGGAAAGGGATGCTTCACTACACCGAATTTTGCTGTTCCTTACGGTGCTCATTTTGCCGAGGTCCTTGTAAACGTGAATACAGGCGAAGTGAAGGTTGAGAAGTTTGTTGCAATCCAGGACTGCGGAACCCCTATAAACCCGGAGCTTGCACTCTGCCAGATGTATGGTGCAGCCTTGAAGAGCATCGGTCACACGCTTTATGAGGATCTCGTCATAGACAAAAACGGAAAATGTCTTACAGATGACTTTACATCCTACGGTGTTCCGATGGTTGATGAGGTTCCTCCTCTTTTCATCTCGGACTTTGTCGATGTCTCTGATGATTACGGACCATTTGGAGCAAAGAGCATCAGCGAGATAGCGACAAATGGAGCAGCCCCTGCAATTGCAATGGCTATAGCAGATGCATGCGGTGCTCATGTAAGGAGCTGGCCTATAACGCCTGAGAAGATACTCAGAGCACTTGGAAAGATATAATAGCGAAAAAAAAGCGGAGAGATTTGCCTGTCTCTCCGTTTTTTGGATCAGGAGAGAAAATCTCTGAGAAGGGAGAAATCAACATCAATGGAGTAGAACAGATATGCATAGAAGGTCGAGAACACTATGCTGGCTTTCGTGTATATCATCTGGCTGCCTGCTTTATCATCAGCAGTAAAATGCAGCGCAATTGATGATATGAGGTCCTCGCGGTATGCAGGATAATCTAAAACTGCCCTGATTTCCTTCTCGTTTTCCCTGAAGAAGGAAAAGAGGCGCGCATAATAGCTTTCATCCTCAGCTGATGCAAGATCATTCATTCTCGCAACCGTGTCTTCCTCGATTCTTTCAATAAAAGAAAGAGTGCTGTCATAGCAATTGTAGAAATCATTTCTCTCAATTTCTGCCCTGTCAGTAAGAAGGCGTACAGAAATTTCTCTTTCTCCCTCTTCTTTCAAAGCACAGTATGCATCAAGCAGTGCATAGTCAAAAGAGGAAAGCTCATTTTTCTTGAATTCTTTAACATAGCTCGGGTCATACATCTTTTCTTATCAGGCGGAACATGATTTCCTCTTTTCCTCCGCAGGCCATATCCAGTCCGCCTTTCTCCTCCATGTCATAATATTTAAGCATGCTGTCTTTCCTGTTTTCAAGAATACTGCGTGCATCGCCAATCACCTGATTCTCAAGGGATCCTCCTCCGATTGTGAAGAAGAAGGATGATCGTGTTATTATCATGAATGATCCAGCCCCGCGCGGAGCAGAGCCTTCTTTCGAGACAATCTCTGCAAGAACAGCATCTTCATCAATTTCAATGATTTTCTTTATTAGATCTGAAGAAATAAATACTGTCTTCTTGTTCTTTCTGTATGTTGCAATGATTTCTGCCGCAATGGATATAGCAATCTCTTCAGGTGTCTCTGCGTTTATCTTAAGTCCGACAGGAGAGTGCACAAAATCAAGTGTCTCACGGGAAAATCCTTTCTTTTCCATGTTTGAATAGGTTAGTGCTATCTTGCGTTCTGATCCTATCATGCCATAGTACTGGCTTTTGAATTTCAGCACATATGAGAGAGCCTCCTCATCATGAAGATGAGCATGCGTGAAAACAAGGAAATACGGGTTCGTGACTTTGCAAAAGTCATAATCAAGGGATGAAAAAGATGAGCAGATGAGGCTTGCAGAAGGGAATCTGTTTTCACTGATCATCTCTTTCCTGTCATCTATTATTATGAACTTGAATCCAAGAGGTGAAAGAGTGTCAAATACTGCTTTTGCGACATGCCCAGCTCCAAGCATGCATATTGTCGGCATATAGCTTGTGATGAATGAGTATGTCTTCTCATTATCAGTAAAGGATTCTGTTGAAGCTAAGATATGGCCATCAAGAGAGAAAAGAGCTTCTCCTGATGTGTTTACTTTTCTTATTGCACTGTACTTTCTGAGTATGTCATCAAGCTTTTTATAATACTCTCTCATTCTGCTGTCTCCTTTAATGCGTTTATTACAGCATCAAGCTCTTCCTTTGCCGTGAAGCATGATGGCGAAAAGCGCAGCGTTCCCACCGGGTATGTGCCAAGTGCCTTATGCGCAAGGGGTGAGCAGTGGATTCCCACTCTCACTTCCGCTCCGCATTTTTCAGAAAGAGAGAGTGCGATTAAGGATAAATCCTTTTCAGATGTTACTGAAATGATGGGAATAATATCTTCTTCATTTCCGCTTTCAACAACTTTTATTCCTTTTATTCTCATCAGGGCCTGCTTCAGATACTCAGTATTCTCCTTGCTCTTTTTTCTTATCTCGTCAAGATGGGATAATACATAATCAAATGAGTAAGAGAATGAATAGAGAGAAGGGGTTGAGAATGTTCCTGCCTCGAATTTATCGGGAAGCATTTCAGGCATGTAAGGATTGCCGCTGTCGCTTCCGCTTCCTCCGGCAATGAGCACTCTGATGTTCTTCTCCTCTCCTTTCTGGATTATGAATCCGCCGCTTCCCTCAATTGAGAGAAATCCCTTGTGTGCTGTATAGGCCAGTGCCGTTATATTGTCCCTCTTCATGTCTATATCTACATATGGACTTGCCTGAGCAGTATCAACGATGAATTTAAGGCCATGTTTTAAAGCTGTTTCTCCAAGCGGTCTTAAATCAATGATGCTTCCATTCACATTTGATGCAGCCGTGCATATTATTCCCTTTGTGTTTCTCCTTATCAGGCTTTCTGCAGCTGCTGTTTCAACTCTGTTGTTCTCACATAGAGGCAAAAATGAGTATTCAATTTCATGCAGTGCAAGAGATCTTAATATTGCATTGTGCTCATACGGGGAGATTATGACATGATCGCCTTTTGTAAAGTAGCCGTTTACAAGCGTATTGAGGGCTTCTGTTATGGTATGGGTGAATATTGTGCATTCATCAGACGGTCCGTTATAAAAACGGCACAGCTTTGCTCTCAGCTCTGCAATCATCTCAAGATTCTTTATGGAGGCTTCAGAATATGTTCTGTTAACTGCTCCATCATCATTTAAAACATAGTCTCTGAGCTTTTCTGCAAGGTGGGGAGCTTTTGGAAAACTTGTAGCGCTGTTGTCCAGATAGATGCGTTTCATAGGATGATTATATCACATTTCCATTGTTAAATGAGTTTTATAATGGTAAAATCATGACATGTGCCTGAAAAAAGATAAAATACTTTTAATTCTTACCGGTCTTGTTGTGGCTTTGTTCTCAACACTTCTCGTTTATTTTGGCAACCCAGGAAACATGGGGTTCTGTATCGCATGCTTCATCAGAGATATCGCAGGATCTGTGAAGCTTCACAGCACCCAGACTGTCCAGTACATGCGTCCTGAGATAATCGGGCTTGTGCTCGGATCCTTTGCAGTTTCTCTTATTACAGGCGAGTTCAGGCCTCGTGGGGGCAGTTCTCCTTTCCTCCGCTTTGCAATAGGCTTTATTGTAGCTGTGGGTGCCCTGGTGTTCCTCGGCTGCCCGCTGCGCATGGTTCTGCGTCTTTCTGCAGGAGATTTAAACGCCTTTGTAGGGCTTGTCGGATTCATCCTTGGAATCTTCACAGGATGCATATTCCTCAATGCCGGGTTCTCTCTTGGGAGAGCAGAAAAGCAGAGTGCGCTTGAAGGAAGTGCAATCAGCCTCATAAACATCATATTCTTTGTAATTCTCATAGCTTTTCCCTCCCTTCTGGCATTCAGCACCTCCGGTCCGGGTTCGATGAGAGCTCCGGTTTTCCTTTCGCTTCTTGCAGGCCTTGCTGTCGGAGCAGCTGCACAGAAATCAAGAATGTGTTTTGCTGGAGGAATAAGGGATACATTCCTTATAAAGGACTTCACACTTCTTTTTGCACTGCTTTCTGTTTTCATTTTCAATCTTGTCTTCTCTCTTTTGACAGGCACCTTCAAGCTCAGCTTTTCCTCTCAGAGCGTTGCCCATCAGGCACAGCTGTGGAATCTTCTCGGCTTATATGCTGTCGGGTTCGGTTCTGTTCTCATAGGCGGCTGTCCGCTCAGACAGCTCATTCTTGCAGGGGAGGGAAACTCTGACAGTGCGATATCGACACTTGGATTTTTCATAGGAGCAGCATTTGCCCATAATTTCTCGCTTGCATCATCAGCTGCAAGCGCTGAAACCATAGGAGGCCCGTCATTGAGAGGAAAGGTTGTTCTTATCATTCTCATCGCGTTTCTTTTCCTTATTGCCGCAACTGTAACCATAAAGAACAGGAGGAAAGAAGATGAAGGAATATAATGCAAAAGGCTTAAGCTGTCCGGAGCCGGTGATAATGGCAAAAAAGGCATTAAAGGAAAACAAGGATGGCATTGATATTCTTGTTGACAATGTCGCAAGTAAGGAGAATGTCAGGCGCTATGCTGAGGCGACAGGATATACTGTAAAAATAAAAGAAGAAGGAATGCTATGGCGTCTTATGATCAGAGCACGGTCCTAACATTCACTTCGCATTATCAGACGCTCAAGGCAGAGATGAAGGCAAAAGAGCTCTCCCTTCCGGCCAGGATCATTCCGACACCAAGAGAAATCTCTTCATCCTGCCAGAGCGCTCTTTTAATTTCCTCATCCGATTATCAGAGGATGAAGGACAGCATAAAAGCAGAAGGGGTTTTCTCCTTCAGGGACGGAAAATGGTACGGCTTACAAAACTAGTAAAGACTTCAGGATGCGCAGCAAAGCTTCCGGTGGGAAAGCTTGAAGAGGTCCTCTCTTCAATAAATATGGAGAGAAAAGAGAATCTGCTTGTGGGCTTTGAGACAAGCGATGATGCTCTTGTCTATGACCTTGAAGACGGGAGGGTTCTGATAGAGACTGTAGATTTCTTTCCCCCAGTTGCCGATGATCCTTATACATTCGGAGCAATCAGTGCGGCAAATTCCATTTCCGATATATATGCCATGGGCGGAGAGCCATCTGTTGCTATGAATATAACCCTTTTCCCTTCCTGCATGGACCTTGGCATCCTTAAAAGCATAATACTTGGCGCAAGGGATAAGGCAATGGAGGCCGGGGTCGTGATTGCGGGGGGACATACGATAAGCGACGAGAGCATAAAATTCGGCCTTGCTGTCACAGGATTTGCCCAAAAAGACAGGTTCTGGAGAAACTGTGGGGCACATGATGGAGATGTCCTGGTGCTTACAAAAAAGATTGGAATAGGAATCATAAATATGGCAGCTAAGGCAGATGAGTGCTCCTCATCTTCAAAAGAGGAAGCTCTTTCAAGCATGCTTACTCTTAATAAAAGAGCCAGGGATATTGCTATTAAGTACGATGTGCATGCTGCAACCGACATCACGGGCTTCTCTCTTTTGGGTCATATTTATGAAATGGCAAGCTCTTCATCCCTTTCCTTTGATCTCGACTTCTCTTCAGTTCCTCATATCAAAGAGGCAATTGATGTGGCAAGACTCGGCTTTATTCCCTCAGGTGCATATTCAAACCGTGAGTATCTTGAGAGCAAGGTGGAAAACAGAAGCGGACTTAAAAGAGAAGAAGAGGATCTTCTCTTTGATCCTCAGACTTCAGGAGGCCTTGCCCTTGCCATGAAAAAAGAGGATGCTCTTTCTTTCATATCTGAGTTCGGAAGTCCGGCTGGAATCATCGGAACATTCAGCAGAAAAAGAGATAAAACAATCTATTTCTGATTATGTAAAAAGTGTTGCATTTTGTTTTTTCCTTGTAATAAGGCATCTCTCATGCTATGCTGAATCTGGAGGACAGAATGTCAAAAAGCATTGAAGAAATCAAGAAATTAATTGAAGAACTGAGCAGTCTCGATACAAAGAACATGTACCTCAATGATTTCTTCCACACATGGAAGGAAACAGATGATGAGCTTGCAGCTGTGTTCAAAGTTGCAGAGATTCTCAGAGGCATGAGAGAGAACAATATCTCCAGCAAGGTTTTTGATTCAGGACTCGGAATCAGCATTTTCCGCGACAACTCGACAAGAACAAGATTCTCATTTGCAAGTGCATGCAATCTGCTTGGTCTTGAGGTTCAGGACCTGGATGAGAAGCTTTCTCAGATTGCTCATGGAGAGACAGTCAGAGAGACAGCGAACATGGTTTCATTCATGGCTGATGTGATTGGTATCAGGGACGATATGTATATCGGCAAGGGTTACACCTATATGAAGACTGTAAGTGAGGCTGTTCAGGAAGGATACCGCGACGGTGTTCTTGAGCAGAGGCCGACTCTTGTTAATCTTCAGTGTGACATCGATCATCCCACACAATGCATGGCAGACCTCCTTCATGTGATTAATCATTTTGGCGGGGTAGAGAATCTTAAGGGCAAGAAAGTTGCCATGACATGGGCTTACAGCCCTTCATATGGCAAGCCGCTTTCTGTTCCTCAGGGAGTAATCGGACTCTTTACAAGATTTGGAATGGATGTTGTCCTTGCTCATCCGGAAGGCTATAACGTGATGGGAGAGGTTGAGGAAATTGCCAAGAAGAATGCTGAGGCAAGCGGCGGATCATACAAGAGAGTCAACAGCATGGAAGAAGCATTCAAGGATGCAGATATCGTATATCCGAAGTCCTGGGCTCCGTTTGCTGTTATGGAAGAAAGAACCAATCTCGTAGGTGAGGGAAGGTTTGATGAGCTTAAAGATCTTGAGAAGAGATGTCTTGAGAACAATGCCAAGTTCAAGAACTGGACATGTACTGAAGAGCTTATGAAGACCACTAAAGACGGAAAGGCTCTTTACATGCACTGCCTGCCTGCAGACATAACCGGTGTTTCCTGCAAGGAAGGAGAGGTAGAGGCATCCGTATTCGACCGCTATCTTGTTCCTCTTTATAAGGAAGCAAGCTACAAGCCATATGTCATTGCTGCGATGATTTTCCTCTCGAAATTCAAGAGCCCGAGTGCAAAGCTTCAGGAGCTTCTTTTAAAGGAAAAGAAAAGAATAATGTGATTAATATTGCCCTCCAGCCGGAGGGCATTTTATTTCATTTGTAAGATTACGGCTGCGAATCAAGAAGCATATCAATCTCATCATCACTGAGGCTGTAGCCATAAAAGAGATCATAGAATGTCCTGACTTCTTCCTCTAAGTCTATTTCGCTGTATAAATCAGGATAAAGAACAGAGCCCAGCCAGTAGATTCCGATAATCCTGTTGATTGCTGGAGGATTGTCAATAAATGAATATGGGCTTTGCGGAATGAGATAAACCCTGTTGTTCTTCACTGCATCAAGACTTGCCCATGAAGAATCTGTTGTCACTGTTCTGTATGCATTCTCATCTACAAGCAGAATCACATCGGGATTCCAGATAAGTATCTGCTCAAGCGATACGATGTTTGAACCGCTTGAGAAATTGGCAGGTATCACATTTTCCCCTCCTACCAGCTCTATTACTTCTGCGTGGAAATTCCCTGTAGGAATTCCGTTCAATCCGTCAGGTGATGAGGAATAATATACGCTTACAGGATTTTCTATCATCTGCCTAGCTTCATCTGCCTTGTCAATTGCCTTCTGGCTGTAGCTTGCAAGAATCTCAGCTCTCTCTTCATTTCCTACAAGGGAACCGAGTTTTCTGTAAGCATCTGCGGTGTTTGTCAAAAAGCATTCGATGAAGACTACCGGAATTCCTATTTCCTTTTCAAGGTTGTCTAGATCCTCAGCTATTCCGTCCTTTATGTCTCCTGCATCGATAACCACATCCGGGGAGGCGTAAACCAAGGCCTCTTTATTCAAATTGGCTTTCTTTCCATAAAAGGTGCCGAAAAGCGGCAGATCTGCCATCTTTTCATCCAGATACAGCAGTTCGTTATCTGACAAGTCAGAGCTGAGGCCGACAAGTTTTTCAGGCACGAGAGAGTAGAGCACCATCTGGGAAAGACTTCCGCTTGGAGCAATCCTCTCAATTTCCCCATCAAATGTGTGAGAGCGCCCGAGCGAGTCGGTAAACTCAGTAGATTGTGTATCTGTTTCTTTGACTGCTTCTTCTTTTGCCCCTCCTGCAAAGAGTGATAATGAAACAAGCAGAATCATAATGATGCTGAGAAATTTCCTCATGTCCTTTCCTCCTTTTCAATTACATAGACATATATTTTCTTTCTGTTCCTGATTACAAACGGGAATTCTTCATCCTCATTCTTTTCAAGCTTTGAGATATTGGAAGATGAATAGGTGATGCTCATGAAATCATATGCCTCATCAATGCTTTTGAGCACCTGATCAAAATTAAATTCATATTCTTCTTTCTTGAATTTCATGTTTCTTGATGCAAGGAACATATCGATATCGCAGCTCTTATCCTTTCTGAAATCGGAGACGACACCTATGTGTGCGCTTGTTATATATATCAGGTTTCCTGATACATGGGAGAGAAAATAGTCCAGATTCTCTCTTATGTTGCCGAAAAATGAGAGTATTATGGTTTCATATACATCAGTCAGCTTAAATGCATCCGCTACAGAGAATATAGGTTTTTTATGTATTCTCTCCGCTTCTTTTATCACTCTCTCATCACTATCTATCGCCTTTATTTCATATCCTTCTTCTTTAAGGATGGCAGCAAGATATCCAAGCCCGCATCCTGCGTCAAGGATTATTTTATTCTCTCTGATATGAGGCTTTATCACAGATGCGAGGTTTTCATGAAACGAGCTTTTTTCTGCAGCATTGATGTAATAATATATTTTCTCCTTGTTCCACCACATACTCACCTCAGATAGCATATATATCGCTTGTTCTCCTCAAGCTTTCTTATAACCATCTCCTGATCGAAGAAATTCTCGAGCGCTCTGCTTTCAAGCAAAGAGGAAACACTGTCATATGATGAGACAGATGCATCTTTTACAAGAACAACTGAATCAGAGTAATTGAGCGCATGCTCCGGATTATGGGTTGTGAAGATTATCCCTGCCTTCTCCTTTATCTTGCATAGTCTTTTCATGAGCATTTCCTGATTGCAGTAGTCAAGGCTGCTTGCCGGTTCATCAAGGAGTATGAATGCAGAGTCCTGCATCATGGATCTGGAGAGAAGAACCAGCTGTCTCTCGCCCCCTGAAATCTCATTCATCTTCTTGTTCTTCAGCTTCAGGATTCCGAAAGATGAAAGGATTTCTTCAGCTCTTTTTTCATCATTTCTTGAAGGGCGTGCCAAGATGCTCATATTCCTCATTGCCCCCATGATGACTGTATCAAGGACAGAAAAAGGAAATTCCTGATGAGATATCTGAGGAATATATGAGATACAGCCGGCAAGTTCTCTTCTGCTCATGCTTTTTATATCCTTGCTGTTTATGCTTATTCTTCCTTCCTCCGGATTGAGTATGCCAAGCAGGAGGCGGAACAACGTCGTCTTTCCGCTACCGTTTCTGCCCATTACAGAATAGATTCTGTTTTCTTCAAAATTCATGCAGACATTTTCAAGCACCTTAGCGCGCTCATATGAGAAGGAGAGATTTTCTATTCTTATCATTTTCTGCCCTCCGCGATTATGAGATACAGGAAAACAGGCGCGCCTATAAAGCTTGTCAGTATTCCAAGAGGAATCTCGCTTGTTGTGATGCTTCTTGAAATTGTGTCAACAAATGTCAGGAAAGCCGCACCGAGAATCGCAGACAATGGAAGGGTATCCTTTGTGTTGTTTCCGAGTATGAGGCGGGAAAAATGCGGAATCACAAGGCCGATCCAGCTTATCTGCCCGCTTACTGCAACAGATGAGCTTGTCAGGAATGTTGCAAGACAGATTACTGCGATTCTCAGTTTTTTTATATCCACGCCAATGCTCTCAGCCTCATCGCTGCTGAGCGTCAGTGCATTCAGGCGGTAGGAAATAAGGATTAAAGGAACCATTGCCACTGATACAACGATAATCATCAGCACTATATCTGAAGTTCTTGTGCTTGCAAGGCTTCCCATCAGAAAATATGTGATTGCAGGCAGTGTGTTCTCGGTATCTGCAATCAGCTTGATAAAGCTTGTGGCAGAAGAGAAAAGTGAGCTGATGAGGATTCCTCCGAGAATCAGGGCAAGCATCTGGTTGTTTCTCATGGAGCGTGAAATGAGTATTACGAGGGCAACAGAAAGAAGACCGAAGAAAAAGGATGAGAGGGTCATCGCTAGGTATCCTGTACCCGTCAATAGTGCAAGGGATGCCCCGAATGCAGCTGCCTGGCTTGCTCCAAGCACATCCTGGCTTGCCATGGGATTTGAAAACACACTTTGAAGACTTATTCCGCTTACGCTTAAGGATGCACCGATTAAAAGAGACAGCACTACCCGTGGAAGCCTGATATTGAAAACAACGGTCTCCATCTGTGAACTCCATGTCCTCTCAATCGGGATGATTCTTGAAAAGAGTATCTTGATAAGCTCAAAAGGAGCAATAGGGTATCTTCCGATTGAAAAACTCAGGATGAATGCAAGAAAGAACAGTAAAATTGCGATGCCATATGCCTTCCTTGTGTTTCTCATGAGTAAATATTACCATTTTATTTTTTCAAATACAATGGAAAATTTCTCAGTCTGCATAATCCGGATCGATATTGTACTGGAATGTATAGCCGGGAAATTCCTTTTTAAGAGCGCTGTCCGCTTCTTTTCTGAATTTGCTGATATCCGTAAGAGAGAAAGAGCATACAACATCAAAGTGAACGCTGTAGTTCTCAAAGTGGATATGGAAGGCATGTATGCTGATAACAGATTCTGAGACACTCTTAAGCGTCTTCAATACTTCATTCTTCATCAATATTACCTGCGGATTCTTGTCATTTACAGCATAAAGTCCGAATGTGAAATAGATGCCCATTCTATCCAGGATCTCAATCTGGGCCTCCGTCATTGCATCAAAGACTTCTTCTGCAGAGGCATCGCTGGGAGCTTCCACATTGCATGTTCCAACACTGCGCTCTGGTCCGTATGAGTGAATCTGTATGTCATAGCCTCCCTTAAGCGGTTTATGTGATGCTATTATCCTCCTCAGCTCATTTACTGTTTCCCTTTTCGGGCGCTCTCCGACAATCGATGATACGGTGCCTGAAAGGGATGAGAATCCGGCATATAGAACAAACAGCGATACAATCATGCCTGCAACGGAGTCGAAGTTGAATGACGAGAAATAGGAGAGGATCACGCTTATTACTGTGACAATGGATGAGAGAGCATCCGTAAGTGCATCTGTTCCAGAAAGGATAAGGGCCTCTGAGTCAATCTTCTTCCCGCTTTTTATATTAAAGCGCCATAAGAAGAGCTTTAAGAAAACTGTCAGTATGATCACAGCAAGCATTATGGGAGAGACATGCACATCTTCCGGGTGGAATATCTTGCGGGCAGATGAGAAAAGGAGAGAAAAGCCGACGTAAAGAACAATGAAAGCGACTACGAGTGCAGAAATGTATTCCATTCTTCCGAATCCCAGGGGATGGGAATGCGTTGGTTTCTTCTTTGCCAGTCTGTAGCCGAGGACTGTTATAAGTGACGAGAGAGTGTCACTGGCGTTGTTGAGTCCGTCTGATATGATAGCCAGAGAGCCTGAAACAAGTCCTATTGTCACTTTTATCAGGGCAAGTGCAACATTTACGGCAATACCGATGAATGAGTTGCGGTTTATTATATGTTTCCTTTCTTCATCAACCATAAAAATGAAGTTTAGCCATCTTGGGAAAAAGAAACAAGAAAATATGTTGTAGTTAGGCTATAATATTTGCTGATGAGACTTTTTGAAACGCTTTATTCAAATCATATTGAGAAAAAAGATAAAATCAGGATATCGATCACAGGAGGCGGTGGAAAGACAACCCTCTTGGAAAATCTTGGCTCATATCTGAGGAAGAAGGACCTTTCTGTCCTTGTCACTACGACAGTCAAGCTTGCAAATCCTCTTTTCCACGATTACCTGACAGATTATGTGTACACGAAAGAAAAAGACGTGCTTTCCCACAAAGTGAAAAAGGGTGAGAGTGTGTTTTACGCTGAGACTACGCAAATGGATATAAAGAAGGCAGTCGCTCCGCGCCCTGAGGTGCTTTCTGTGCTTCTAGAGCTTTATGATGTGGTTATAGCAGAGGCAGATGGATCAAGGGGCCTGCCGATCAAATGGCACACAGAGAGAGATCCTGTAATCCTGGATGAAAATGATCTTCTAATTGCTGTAATGGGGCTTGATGCCGTGTTTGAGAAATCATGCAGTGTTGCCTTTGGAGAAGAGAGTGAGACAATCGTCGACAAGAGATATCTTGCAAGGTATTTTTCTGACCCAGAGGGCCTGCTGAAGAAAAAAGAGACTTCATCTGATTCACTTATAATATTCAACAAAGCAGAAAAAGCATCCTCTCTTGCAATTGCTGAGGTCCTTCAGGCTCAGCCTCCTTGCAGAAGCTATTTTGCATCAGCAGAAAGAGATGAGATTATTAGGGAGGTCTTATGATCATTCTTGTCCGTGGAGCTGGCGATATCGCAAGCGCTGTAATCGTCCGGCTTTTCAAAGCAGGTTTTCCTGTGCTTGCACTTGAGACAGCAAAGCCTACTGTAATCAGACGCACTGTCAGTCTCGCAGATGCTGTTTATGAAAAAGAAGCAGTGGTTGAGGGTGTGCATGCTGTTCTTTCCAAGAGTATAAAAGAGGCTCTGAGCCTGATGAAGGATCATGTTGTTCCAGTTCTTGTTGATGAGAACATGGAGTGTCTTGATGCTCTAAAGCCTTCTGTAATAGTCGATGCGATAATGGCAAAGAGGAACACAGGGCTCAAAAAGGAAATGGCAGAGCTTACAATTGCCCTCGGCCCTGGATTTACTGCAGGAGTTGATGCTGATTATGTCATTGAGACAAAGAGAGGGCATAATCTTGGACGGATAATCGAGAAGGGAAGGGCAGAAGAGAATACAAACATTCCCGGAAGCATCGAGGGCTTTACATTTGAGCGTGTGATCCACAGCCCCTCTGACGGTGTGAATGTGAATTTGAAAAAGATAGGGGATATCGTTAAAAAGGGTGATGTAATAATGACTGTGGGTCAGACGGAAGTCAAAAGCAAGCTGGATGGAATGCTGCGAGGCCTAATCAGAGATAAAAGCATGCTCTTTAAAGGTGAGAAGATAGCGGATGTCGACCCACGCGGTGAGAAGGCAGAGTATCTTACGATAAGTGACAAGGCAAGGTGCATAAGCGGCTCAGTTCTTGAGCTTGTGTGCGCATTTTTCTTGAGAGAGATATAATAAAGGATTATAATTTTCAGCTATGAGCATCACAGAGGAGATTTTATCAGCAAAGGAGAGAAAGAGAATTCTCTCTTCTTCATCATCAGAGAGCCGCAACAAGGCGATTTTGGCAATAAGGGATGAGCTTGTTGCCAATAAAGAATACATCTTCAGTGAGAATCAGAAGGATCTTGAGAATGCCGCTTTGCTTCCTGATTCCATCAGGCATCGCCTGCTGTTTGACCAGAAGAAGCTTGAGCAGAGCATACTCTCTCTTGAAGATGTCGCGTCTCTTTCCGATCCTCTTGATAAAGTGCTTGAGAAAAGGAGTCTTTGTGAAAACCTTATTCTGCAGCGCGTATCTGTTCCTCTTGGAATCATTGCGATGATCTTTGAAGCGCGTCCTGATGCTCTCATCCAGATAGTCAGCCTTGCTCTCAAGAGCGGCAATGTGATTGTCCTTAAAGGAGGGAAGGAGGCAAAGAACTCCAACCGTGCTCTTTTTGAGGTGATAAGAAAAGCTCTGATGAAAACAGATATCCCAGAGGATTCTGTAATCCTTATGGAAAGCCACAGCGATGTATCTGAAATCCTTTCATTGAGCGGGATAATCGACCTTGTCATCCCGAGAGGAAGCAACAGCTTTGTGCGCTATATCATGGATAACACAAGCATTCCAGTCCTCGGCCATGCCGACGGAGTGTGCTCTTTGTATGTAGATAAGGATGCGGATCTAGAGATGGCTGTCAAGATTGCAGTCGATTCAAAATGCCAGTATCCATCTGCATGCAACAGCATCGAGACTCTTCTAGTGCATGAGGATGTATCAGAATCTTTCCTCCCGCTTTTGAAGGCAGCCTTTGAAAAGGAAAATGTCATTGTGCATTCAGACAAAAAGGCTTTTTCCCTTATCGGGGGAATAAAGATAGAGGATGATGAGGAATACAGAAGGGAATTTCTTGACAAAGAAATCAATATCAAGGTTGTCTCATCCCTTTCTGATGTTTTTGCTCACCTTGAGAGATATTCATCACATCATACAGACAGCATTGTCACAGACAATAAGGAGACAGCCCGTGTGTATGCTGAGAGTGTGGACAGTGCTGATGTGTTCATCAACTGCTCAACACGCTTTGCCGACGGCTACCGATTCGGACTTGGAGCAGAGGTGGGAATCTCCACAAGCAAGATACATGCACGCGGTCCTGTGGGGTTGATGGGGCTTACAAGCAGCAAGTGGATTCTCTCGGGATGCGGGGATGTTGTGAGTGATTTTGCAGAGGGCAGAAAGAAATTTGCCCATAAGGATCTTTTATGAGGGATTTTTCAAAGGTCAAGAGGCTTGTGATCAAGGTGGGCACAAATCTGCTTTCAGATAAGAGCGGAATAAACCGTGCACGCATATTTGACATAGCCCGTCAGGTTTCAGAAATCAGGGAAAAGGGAATAGAGGTGCTTCTTGTATCAAGCGGGGCAATAGGCTTGGGAGCAAAGAAGCTTGAGCATGAGAAAGCAGTCAGCTACATAACACTGCGTCAGGCATTTGCCGCAATAGGCCAGCCGCTTCTGATGCAGGCATATGAGGAGGCTTTCAGCATCTATAATCTTGTAACTGCTCAGGTGCTTCTTACCAGAAGCGTTATGAACAACAGGACAAGCTATAACAATCTGAGAAGCTCTGTCAGCATGCTCTTGAAGCTCGGAGTCATTCCTGTATTCAATGAAAATGATGTTATTTCCACCTCTGAAAGCGGAAACAATTTTGGAGACAATGACCGTCTTAGCGCATATATCGCATCAAAGATCGACGCTGATCTGCTGATTTTGCTTACAGATATAGATGCTCTATATGATTCTGATCCGAAGAAAAACAAAGATGCGCGCCGTCTTGATACAGTCAATGAGATAACAAGCGAGATCTTCTCATATGCAAAAGGAAAGGGAAGTGAGTTCTCAACGGGGGGAATGAAGACAAAGCTTCTTGCTGCAAAAATTGCACAGCGCGGTGCATGCGCCACCGTCATTGCATCAGGCTATGAGAAAGACAGTCTTGTCAGGATAATGGAAGGGGAGAGCATCGGAACACTCATTCTTCCAAAGGAAAGGATTTCCCAGAAGCAGCGCTGGATAATGAACAGCATGCCAAAAGCCAAGATAATAATAGATGATGGAGCAAAGAAAGCACTTCTTGAAAACAACAGCTCCCTGCTTTTCAGAGGTATTCTTGAAATCAAGGGCACTTTTGAGAAAGGTGAGGTTGTATATATTTCAGACAGGGAAGGAAGGAATCTCTTCAAGGCAGTTCCTCTTCTCAATTCAACCTCACTGCGTTTGGTTGCAGGCCTGGCAAGGGATGAGTCAGAGCGCATTCTTGGAACAAGAAGGGACATCGTATTCCGTCCCGAAGACAGTATGAGGACAGAGTATGCAGAGTTATAGGGTAGTACGCAGAAGACAGGATCTGGAGATGAAGATATCAGCACTTCATCGTCAGGAACAGCTTGCAATAGGCATTTTGGACATGGCAGATGTCTCTGATCTTGAGAATACAATCAGGTGGTATCTTGAGAACATGAATTTCTCCCTCCATGTCATGACCACAGCAGCAGTGGCAGAGGAAAATGGTCTTACTGAGAAATACCAGGATGTGAATTTCATCATTTTCAAGAGTGCAGTCACAACAGGGGAAGCCATAAACGCATTTTCCAACGAGTGCTATACTACACTCTTCCTAGTTGTCCGCTCTGACACAGAAATGATTGCCTACAGCGGAGAAGCTCTGATAAAAATGATGAGCGAGAAAAATCATCCGGCAGTAATCACTCCTGTTCTCATTTCCAGCCAGGGCGATGTGATTCCCACACTGCGTTCCCCGCATCTCAGAGGTAAGGATTTTGATCCGGTAAGCCTGAAGCCGTCTCTGGATGAGAATGTCTGGGATATGAATTTATATCCTGTTCTTGGGCTCGGGCTTTATGACAGGGCACTATTTCAGCGCCTGAGAGCCTTCGATGAGGATATTTCCGGTGAGTTCTATCAGATGGCGGATTATGGGGTGCGTGTGTATCTGATGGGATACTCTATCTCTTCCTCTGTGAATCTCGCATTCCGCTTTCCGCGCCGCATGAGCATAATAGAGGACCGCTCGGAGTGCAACGGCATCAACAGGTTCTATACAAAGAACTTCTCAATCCACAGGATTGCAGGAAAGAACGTCGTAGAAAAATGGAAGCCCTATGTGGATAAGGGAATACTGAATGACGAAGTCAAGAAGAAGCTCCTTGTGCTCCAGAAGACTGACATATTCTCTTTAATCGAGTCATGGCCTGTTAAGGAGGATTAATTCTCCTCCTGTCTTTCCTTTGTCTCCTTGATGAGATCTGTCTTCATTTCTCTCAGCTTCGCAGAAAGCGACACCTTGTAGATATGCGGGTTTATCTGCCTTCTGTAGCTCTTGTCAAATGAAGATAAAAGTGCAATGCTCCTGTCCTGAAGCTCATGGATGTCCGGCTCCTTATACATTCTCCTGCCTTTTTCCATCTTCTTTGCAAGAAGAGCTTTCTTGTATGAGTAGTTCTTCTTTTTCAGCACAAAATGGTCCTGAGTGCTGAATGGGTGATAAAAATGAATATTCTCACCATCCGGGACCACCTCATCAGCTAATGTAATCAGATCCGCAACTGCCATGTTGTACTGGTCATAGAACCTGTAAACCTGCTTTATTCCTGGGTTTGTTGTCTTTTCGTAGCTGTTTGATACCTTGAGCTTCGGCATGAAAACGCCGTTTTCTTCCTTTGCAGCAAGCTTATATACTCCATTCAGGCTTGCCTGGCTTCCGCCTGTGACAAGATGGGTTCCGATTCCCCATGAATCTATTGGGACAGCCTCAGCAACAAGCTGGGAGACTATCTCTTCTGTAAGATCATTGCTTATGCAGATCGTTGCATTCTCAAGACCTGCCTCATCGAGTCTTCTTCTGATAACTTTCGGAAGGTATGAAAGGTCGCCAGAGTCAATCCTGACTCCGATTTTCTTTCCTTTCTTCTTCATTTCAAGCCCGACCTTTATCGCGCTGTCGATTCCGCTTCCAAGCGTGTCGTATGTGTCAATCAGGAGAACCGCATTATCCGGATAAATCCTGCAGTATTCTCTGAAGGCCTCTTCCTCGCTGTCAAAACTCATTATCCAGGAGTGAGCCATCGTGCCGCTTACAGGAATGCCGTAGACTTTTCCCGCCATTGTGTTGCTCGTGCTTTTTGTTCCCCCGATAAAAGATGCACGGGATGCAGAGAGCGCTCCGTTTTCTCCTTGGGCACGGCGTAGCCCGAATTCCATTATCGCGCCGTTTGCTTTTGTGGCATTCACCATTCTGGATGCCTTTGTCGCAATGAGGGACTGGAAGTTTATCCTGTTCAAAAGGAAAGATTCAATGATCTGTGCATCAATCAAGTCAGTATGCACGCGGATTAAAGGCTCGTTAGGAAAAGCAGGTGTTCCTTCATCAAAGGCATAGATGTCACCATGAAAGCGGTAGGTTGAAAGATAATCGATGAAAGATGGATCGAAAAAATCCAGGCTTTTCAGGTAGTTTATATCGCTTTCAGAGAACGAGAAGTTTTCAAGTTCTGTAAGAAGCTCCTCAAGGCCGGTAAAGATTATATATCCTCCTGAAAAGGGATTTGTCCTGTAGAACATGTCAAAGACTACCTGAGGATTGTGTTTTTCCAGAAAATAGCCCTGCGCCATGGTCAGCTCATAGAAATCGGTTATAAGTGCACTTGCCATACTTTACCTCCTTGAAACAAAACCCATCCTTCCGGATGGGCATCTGCTTATTTTAGTTTCTCAATTCTGTCAAATCCTGTGTAGGGGACAAGAGATGGCGGAATTGTTATGGAGCCATCCTCATTCTGGTAGTTCTCCATTATCGCAACGATTGCACGGGAAAGCGCGACTGCTGTTCCGTTAAGCATGTGAACAAATTTGACTTTGCCATCATCATCACGGTAGCGTATGTTGAGGCTTCTTGCCTGGTAGTCTGTGCAGTTGCTTGTGCTTGTCACCTCACCGTATTCACCATCTTCTCCACGCCCTGGCATCCATGCCTCGATGTCAAACTTGCGGTATGCAGGTGCACCGAGATCTCCTGTAGCTGTATCTACCACGCGGTATGCAAGTCCGAGTCCGGAAAATATTTCCTCTTCAATTGAGAGAATCTCTTTATGGAAAGCATCGCTTTCTTCAGGAAGACAGTAAATGAACATCTCAAGCTTTGAGAACTGGTGTACTCTGTACAGTCCCTTTGAGTACTGGCCCGCACCTCCTGCTTCTCTTCTGAAGCAGTGAGAAAGTCCTGTCATCTTTATAGGCAGATCTTTTTTATCGAGAATCATGTTGGAGTAATAGCCGCCAAGAGTAATTTCTGCTGTTCCTACAAGGCATGTGCCTGTTCCCTCGATTGTATAGATGTTTGACTCTTCTCCTCTGGGGTTGAATCCGATGCCGCTGAGAATCTCTTCCTTCGCGATATCCGGTGTGATAAACGGGGTAAAGCCGTGTTTCAAGACAATATCCATTGCATAGCGCTCAAGTGCCATCTGGAGAATGACGCCCTTGTTCTTGATGTAATAGAATTTCTGACCTGCAACTTTTGCCCCCGAATCAAAGTCCAGGATATCAAGATCTTCTCCAAGAGCGACATGATCCTTTGCCTTGAATGTAAAATGCTTCGGCTCTCCGTAAAACTTTATTGCAAGATTGTCTTTGTCTTCCTTTCCGATAGGAGCATCTTTGCTTGCATAGTTTGGAATGGTCTTTGCAAGAGAAGAGAAGAGCAAGTCGACTTCGTTAAATGCTGCTTCCTTTTCAGCAAGCTCACTCTTCATCTTTTTTCCCTCTTCAATAAGAGCATCACGCTCTTCTTTTTCAAGCTTTCCCTTCATCTTTGCAGCATTTTCGTTTCTCTTTGCTCTGAGAGCCTCGATTTCCTTCAGCATCGCGCTTCTCTGGTCATAGAGAGCTATAATCCTGTCCAGGTCAACGTTCATGAACCTGTTTTCAATGTTCTTCTTTATTTCCTCTCTTCTTTCCTTGATTTCTCTAATATCAATCATAGAAGGTTCTCCCTGCTTCTTTTTTCAATTTCCTCTTCCTTCTTTCTGGAAGCTTCAACCGCTTTATATAATGCATTAGAAAAGCCGTTTTCTTCAAGCATTTGGATGCCGGCTATGGTAGTGCCTTTTGCAGAACATATTTTCTTGATGTTCTCATCAGGATCTCCATCAAGGGCGATGGCGGAAATGACTGTATTCCTGACAATCTCAAGAGAGAGCGGGTAAGGAAAACCGGCTTTTACACCCGCCATGGCAGATGATGAGATGAATTTGAGAACAAATGCAATCAAAGATCCGCTTATGCCAATGAATGCATCAAAAAGGCTTTCATCAATCTCAACTGCTTTTCCAAAGGATGATGCAAGCGATAAAGCAAGCTTCTTGAACTCCTCATCATCGCTTCTTGTTGCAACTGCAGTTATTGCAGCTTTCTTCTCTGCCGCAATATTGGGCATGAATCTTGCGACATTTACTGTCTTGAGATTTCTTTCAAGCACATCAAGCGGGATTCCTGCAGCAATGGAGATATATTCTTTGCCCTCCATTCTTATTGAGGATAGGAATTCTCTTGTTATCATCTGGGGTTTTATGGCGATGAATACAATATCAGATGATGACAAAAGCTCTTCAAGAGTATTCAGGACTTTTCCATACTCTGAGAGTGCATGGCTTTTTTTCTCATCCCTGTCGTAAAGAAACAGATTGTAGCCTGATTTCAGGCTCTTTATTATCGCGCCTCCCATGTTTCCGCATCCGATGAAACCTATCTTTTTCATAACCACTCCTTATCAAATCCTTTCTGACGCAGCACTTCATAGACAGAAATTGCAACTGCGTTTGAAAGGTTGAGACTTCTTACGCTGCCGCTTGTAGGAATCCTCAAAAGACGGTCAGGGTATTTTGAAAGAAGAGATGGATCAAGTCCTGAGCTTTCCTTTCCGAAAACGAGAAAGATCTCCTCTTTGTCCCTGTAGTCTATATCAGTATAAATCTTCTTTGCTTTCTTTGTGAAAAGGAAAAGCTCCTTTTCTCCGTTTTCCTTAAAAAAATCTTCCACACTTTCCCATACCACAACCTGTCTTTTGGGATAATAATCCAGGCATGCACGGCGAAGGTGTGCCTGATCAAGGGAAAAAGAGAAAGGACTGATGAAATGGACAAGAGCCTCTGTTGCAATTGCAGTACGGAGTATGTTTCCGGCATTCTGAGGTATTTCAGGGTTCATAAGCACAATATTAAGCATAGAAAGAATGATATTCCCTTCTTGATTGCTTTGCTATATTCAATTAATCTTTTTGCTATGGAAATCATCAAAGCGGCAATACTTGGAATAATACAGGGCATAACGGAATGGCTTCCGATAAGCTCCACAGGGCATCTGCTCCTGGCAGATGAGATAATCCATCTTGATGTCTCTGAGGCCTTTTATTCAGTTTTCCTTGTTGTCATACAGCTTGGGAGCATCCTTGCTGTAGTGATTCTTTATTTTTCTGAGCTATGGCCCTTTGTCAAAGACAGGGAGAAAAGGGAGAAAAGCCTTTCTTTATGGCTTAAGGTTATTGTCGCATCAGTTCCGGCTGCAATTTTCGGTTTTCTTCTTGATGACATCATTGATGAGAAGCTTTCTTCCTGGCAGGTTATCTCCTTTGCTCTTTTTGTCTACGGCGTTCTTTACATAATTCTGGAAAGAAAAGTCAGGATAAAGACAAAGATAGAGAGGATGGAGGATGTGAAGATTAAGGATGCATTTTTCCTTGGGCTTTTTCAGACTCTTGCCCTGATTCCCGGCACAAGCAGAAGCGGATCTACAATCCTTGGAGGAATCATAATGGGATTTTCACGTCCTCTTGCCGCGAAATTCTCATTTTTCATGGCTCTTCCTGTGATGGCAGGAGCAAGTCTGCTGAGAATACTTAAAAGCGGTTTTTCATTTTCTTCTGAGGAGTATCTGATACTCTTTGTCGGAACACTTGTGTCTTTCCTTGTGTCCCTTGTTGTGATAAAGAAGCTTGTAAGCTTCGTGCGCTCGCATGACTTTGCTCCCTTCGGTGTTTACAGGATAGTCCTGTCATTGCTTGTCGTCGCTTATTTCAGTATCAAGTGACCGGGCCTTTATTATCTTCACCCCGCTCTTTGAAAGCTCTAAAATAGCCTTCTCGAGCTTTCTTTCCTTCTCGCTTTTTTCCCTGAACAGCTCCATCTGCTCAACTTCATCTGCCTTGTATGTTGAACCTAAGACAAGGCCAAGAAGCCGTACTCCGCTGTTGTTGTATTTCTCCTTCAGCAGCCTTGATGCAATCTTGTATATGTCAGAGGACGAATACAGCGCATAGGACGGGGTATGCTGGCAGGAGTAGGTCGAGAAATCAGAATATCTTATCTTTATTCCCACGTTGCGGGCAACAACATGCTCGTCAAGTGCTCTGAAAGAAAGTTCCTGGGCCATCTGGAAAATGAATGAATCAAGGGCATCAATAGAATATACATCAGGATAGAATGTCCTTTCACTTGACAGACTGTGGCTTTTTGCCTCTCCCTTGAAGAGTCCCGGGTCAAGCCCCCGCACTATGCTGTACAGGAAATTGCCGAGATTTTCTGAAAACAGGTGAACAAGGTTTTCCTTTTCCAGACTCCTTATGTCCTTTGTGTTTCTCAGTCCTTTCCTGTATATCAGATTAAGAGTGCTTTCTCCGATTCCCCAGAGCTTTTCAAGCCCGACTTTATCAATGAACTCCTCCTTCCTCTTTGGAGGAACAATTGTAAGCCCGTCAGGTTTATGATAATCGCTTGCAAGCTTTGCAAGATACCGGTTTTCAGCAACACCGACGGAGACAGTCAGCCCAGTCTCTGCTTTTATCATCTCCTTGAGTTTTCTTGCGGCTTTTCCAGCAAGTCCGTGAATCTTCTCCATGTTGCTGTAATCCAAAAATGCCTCATCAATCGACATCTGCATGAAGCCTGGAGCAAATGAGGATATTATGCTCATGACCTCCTTGCTTTTCTGGCTGTAGCGTTTGAAGTTCGGTTCAACTACCACCGCTTTTGGGCATCTTCTGAGAGCCTCGCTCATGCTCTGGGCTGAGTGTACGCCATAGGCTCGCGCCTCATATGAGCATGTTGAGACAACTGAGCGGGGACCCCTGTGTCCTATTATCAGGGGCTTTCCTTTCACTTTCGGGTTGTCAAGAATCTCAACTGAAGCAAAGAATGCATCCAGATCGATATGAAAAAACACAGTGCTCATGAGAGTATTCTATCAGAGAAGGGAATTTTCTGTTATACTCTGTTCTGATGAAAAAGATATTCACGATGTTGATGGTGCTGCTGATTTCGCTTTCCTCGCTTTTTTGTGCCTCTTCATCATCTTTTTCATTTTCCAATCTTCTTGAAAGTCCTCTGTATTCTCCTTCTTTCAACGGAAGCTATGAGGATACTCTTGTCTCTCCTTCGGCAATGCATTTCCGCACCGATGAGTATGTGTTCTTTTCCACAGTCAGGTTTTCAGAGCATTACAGCGCATCAGCCTGGCGTGAGAATCTGAAGCTTCCATATATAAACAACTACAGGAATGAATACATCTTTTCCTTCATGTCTCGTTATATTGCGCTCAATGTCATAAACTCTCTTTATGTTAACACTGAAAGCAGGAGCAATGAGACTCTTTATGCCAGCTTCCTAAATGATATCTCAATCTCGCTCAATTTAAGCTGGGGCATATCCTTTTTCTCAGCAGGCCTTTCACTTGACGGGGGAACGACACTGGTAAGGGAGAACAGAAGGGTTGACGGGATTGCTGACCTTGTTTCAAATGCATATTTCTCATCATACAGCACCCTTGAGGACTCTGATTTCTTCTCAATCGGTTTTTCTCTCTCATTTGACTTTGACTACATAGCATTCACATACCAGCTGGACAAGCTTGCCACGCTTGAAGATAACAGGCTCTACAGTGACGGAAATCTGATTGTTGACAACATGGTCATGTCCATTGCCCTTTCATATCCTGAATATACATCAAGAGGAAATCTCAATCTTTTCTCGCCCAGAGTCAGTTATACCATTAAAGGAAATCCGGCGGGGGAGTACAGCCTTTATGCTTCTGCAGATTTAAAGTTCAACCTGCTTCCTGATTTCTATTTCTCTCTTGCCGCCGGATATTCTGAGACTGATCACAGATTCTTCATCTTCCGTCCGGAAAACGGAATCCTCTCATTTTCTTTCTCTCTTTCATATGAGCGCTATTATTTCATGCTTGGCCTGAACATGGACACAGCATCTTTTGAGCACTACTATCCGTATATTAGCTTCACATTCGCGCTTTAGGAAATCGTGAAAGAATTTGCATATGTTATGCTTTCACCTTTTTCAAGCTTTCTGTTCTCCTTTGCAAGAGAGACTTCCTTTTCTCTCTTCACATCTCCAAAGGATGTCATCGGCTCAAGGCAGACATATGCACCTTTTTTCCCGCTTACTGTCCAGATTGTTAATGTGTTCATATTCCCCAGTGTCGCACTTACTGTATGAGGGCCTTTTGCTGAGCAAAGCGTTACAGATCTGCTTTTGACATCATCAAGGATGATAGCTCCTTTATCTGTCTCGCTCCTTTTCAGGTCAAGTCTCTTTCCTCTTACAAAGCCAGCCTCATATTTGAAAATGCCGTTATCAGCATATTTCCTGACAAGGTCCTCTTCTTCGCTGAAAGTGACAAAATAGTCTTCAAGTTCACAATCCTCTCCGTTGATGAGAAGTGAGAATGCAGGATGCCAACCAAACTGGTAATATAAATCATCTTTTGCATAAATTGTGCATTTTGCTTCATAGCCGTTATCAAGAATGGTGTATGTCACTGTGAGAGAAAAACCAAACGGATAGTTTTCCTCCCTTGTCTTCCTGCTGTCCTCTAAACGGAAAACAGCGCTTTTGCCGTCAGTCTCAACGAGATCAAATTCTGTATCCCTGGCAAAGCCGTTGTTGCTCATCCTGTATTCTTTTCTCTCATGCCAGATTAGATCTCTCTCTGTTGGTCCGATTGATGGAAAGAGAAGGGGAGCACGGCGGAACCAGAATTCCTTATCTCCGTTCCAAAGGTACTCTCTTCCTTCCATCTTCAGGCTCTGCGGCTCAGCTCCCAGAGTTGATATGCTCATCTTTATCCTTTCATTTTCAAGTTCTACAATCATATGATCCTCCGCACTTACTTTAGCATAACTATTGGTGCAAGTATAAGAAAAAAGGTACTAGACATGAAAAAAACAATGTGATATAAAAGTTGAGCGTGAATTGATTCACGCATATGCGCCCGTAGCTCATTTGGATAGAGCAACTGCCTTCTAAGCAGTAGGTGATTGGTTCGAATCCAATCGGGCGTATATTTTTTTGTCTCAAACTCAGTCAATATAGCAAAAGTGTTTTTTCTGTTGTATCCTGTTACGGGAGATGATATGAAAAAAATACTATTGCTTTTTCTCTTTCTTTTAACACTTTCAGGATTATTTGCATATGAAATCGTGGTTCCTCAGGAAAATGAGGAGACATATATGGTAATGAAAGGGGATGAGAGCCTTGAAATCGATGATTATTACTATTACAAGAGCATATTTTCATCATCCGTGCTTGTCGAGAGATTCTCAGAGCATATAACCACTCTCAAAGGCGAGGGCGTTACTGTGCTTGTGCTTCAGAACTGCAGCGAGAGCGAGCTGGAGAGCGTTCTCTTCTCTCTGTCTTTTTCAGTCGAGAACCCCGTTATCCTTTCTGTATCCTCAGAGCTTTCCTTTGAGAACATAAAAGAACTTGGAGCTTCCTATCTGTATACAGTAGATACTCTTACAAGCTCAACAAGGGCAATGCTCAGAAGCAGCGGCATCGGTTTTGAGGAGATATCATCAGGGTCAATCCTGAACGTGAAAGGCGGCTCTGTTACCTTGATCAGCGGAGACAAGAATCCTCATAAAGGTGGATTCTATATCAAGTGCCCGGACTGCGGAGCAATGATTTACGTTCCATGATGCCTTCATGTCTTTTTTAACTTGTTGATTTATTGTAAACTTACTGTAAAGACTTCATTAATACAAGGACAATAATGGACGTATCTTTATCTTATTTCATCGCTGAAGCAACATCGTCGCCGATACTTCTGGTGTCGGTACTGCTTACTCTTTCAGTAATATTTGTAAACGGCTGGACCGATGCGCCCAATGCAATTGCCACATGTATAACGACCCGGTGTCTTTCTGCCAGGAAGGCAATAATAATGAGCGCCGTGTTCAATTTCCTTGGCGTATTGATCATGACGCATATAAATGCAAGCGTCGCATCCACTATTTCAAATATGGTAGATTTCGGAAGTGATTCAAACACCGCACTTGTTGCCCTGTCTGCATCACTTTTTTCTATTGTAGTGTATTCTACAGGAGCTTCTTGGCTCGGAATACCTACAAGCGAGAGCCATAGCCTAATTGCAGGGCTCACCGGAGCTGCAATTGCCACAAACGGCGGACTTAGCGGTGTGAATTTCTCGGAATGGGTCAAGGTCATCTACGGTCTTTTTGCATCCCTTATCCTTGGGTTCGTCATCGGCTATCTGATCTGTAAGCTCATTGCTCTTGTCTTCTTCCACGTTGAGAGAAGAAAGGCCAACACAGTATTCACATATGCACAGATTGGCGGTGCTGCCGCAATGAGCTTCATGCATGGTGCACAGGACGGGCAGAAATTTATTGGAGTTCTCTTCCTTGCTGTTGCATTCTCAAACGGCCAGAGCTCTGTTGAGGGCATGCTCATTCCTGTGTGGCTGATGGTGCTGTGCTCAATAGTGATGGGAATCGGAACCTCTGTAGGAGGGGAGAAGATCATCAAGAGTGTCGGAATGGATATGGTCAAGCTTGAAAAATATCAGGGGACGAGTGCCGACATAGCCGCATCGCTCTGCCTTCTTCTTTCATCACTTTTCGGTATTCCGGTATCAACCACACACACAAAGACAAGCGCAATAATGGGAGTTGGTGCATCAAGACGTCTTTCTGCAATCAACTTCTCTGTTGTCAAGGATATGATGCTTACCTGGGTCTTCACATTCCCAGGATGCGGACTTATAAGCTTTATAATGGCAAAGCTGTTCATGTTCATTTTCTAAGGAGAGATCAAATTGAAGAAACAGGACGAATTTTATTTTGATAATTTCGTGGAGTGCACTCATTATTCCCTCAAGGCTGCAAAGCTGTTGCAGCAGATCATCGAGAATTTTGACGCAAAACGTCTTGATGAGGATGTAAAGCTCATGCATGAGATAGAGCATGATGCGGATACCAAGAAGCATGAGATGCTTGCTGTTCTGATGAAGGCATTCATGACCCCGATTGAGAGGGAGGATATAATGCTTCTTTCATCATGCCTTGATGAGGTGACGGACAAGATTGAGGATGTAGTGCTCAAGATGTACTGCAACCGCGTTGACAGGATTCTTCCTGTTGCAAATGATCTTGTGAAGGTTGTCGTTGACAGCTGTCAGGAGATGGTGAAGCTTCTTGAGGAGTTCAAGAATTTCAAGAAGAGCAAGACAATACACCAGAGCATCATAAGGATAAACACTCTTGAAGAGGAAGGAGACAGGCTCTTTGTTGACGCTATGAGAAGCCTTCATGAGCATGAGGATGATATTCTCAATATGATCCGATGGCGAGATGTTTTCTTCTATCTTGAGAAGTGCACGGATGCAACAGAGCATGTTGCTGACATTGTCGAGAGAGTGATAATGGTCAATTCATGACCTCAAGTTTTCTTTCATTTTCTGTGATTATATAGCGGTATCTTGTTTCCTCCTGCCAGTTGGCATAGGTATGGCCGAGAATTATGTAACCGCTGATTTCAAGAGGGCTTTTCTCCCCGTCATCCAGAAAAATATACTGGATGAAGAGCGGAGGGTCCTCTTTTCCTTTTTCATAACTTATGCTTTCAAGGGCAAATACAGGATAGCTTGATGCAACTCCGATTCTCAGTGTAATGTGCTCGGTAAGAGAGAGGCGGAATCCAGAATCAAAATCAAAGCTTAAAAGATTTCTAGTGTGCTTTAAATATGAGAAGGCATCGCTTTGTGTGTGCCTGTCGAACATCACATCAAGGCCGAATGTCATATACCAGGATAGAGTGGTTGAGACAAAACGTCGCACGGCAGGTCCTGATCCGAAGAGTATTGTGTATTCATTTTCAATCAGGTCCTGACTTTCTCCAAAGAAAGGATTTAAGAGAGTTGAATATGTGGACATGGCTCCGAGCCGGATATAGAAGCCGCTTGTCATGTCAGACAAAAAGGCATTTGCTGTATAGTCAAAACCTATCTTCTCATCATCCATGACCTGCACGGAATTTCCCTGTGTGGAATATATTGACACATCATAGGAAGAGAATATTGATGAATATGAAGGAAGGAGGATCAGAAATAGGATTATTAATGTTGAAAATGCCTTCTTCATATTACCAGCTTACAATATTTGATTAATTTTGTATCATATGAAGAGAAAAAAATAGTCGGGACGAATGGACTCGAACCATCGATATCCTGCTCCCAAAGCAGGCGCCATAGCCGCTAGGCGACGTCCCGAACAGATAAGAGTTTAGAAAAAATATGGAATGCTTGTCAAGAGAATTGAAAATTATAGATAAATTATTTGAATATTACCCTGAAACTGCACATTTTCTTCCTTACAAGGAGGATTTCACCTTCATGACTGCCGTGATTCTCTCCCAGAGCAGCACTGATAAAATGGCAATGCGCATTACAGACAGCATTCTTGAGCGCTATGGGGATATTGCAGCCTTGGCAGACTGCAGCCTTGGAGAGATTGAGGAAATCATAAAGAGTGCAGGACTGAAAAAGAACAAAGCACGGGGTATAAAGAAGCTTGCCGAGATGAAAAGAGATAATCTTGAGCTTCCTTGCAATATAGCTGAGCTTACAAAGCTTCCTGCTATAAGCATAAAGAGCGCAAACTGCTATCTCTCATTTCGAGGAGAGGCTGCAATCATCGTCGACACTCATTTCTTCCGTGCTTCCAGAAGGCTTTCTCTTACATCATCTGGCACAAGGGATGGAGTTTATAAAGAGATAAGGGAAAAATATGAAAGCAGAATTTGGAGCCATTTGAGCTATGCCGTAAATGCTCTCGCCCGTGAGTTCTGTTTTAGCCGCAATCCTTCATGCATCAGCTGCCCGCTTTCCTCGCTCTGTCCCTCGAAAGCTTCTTTTTCTGAATGATGATGAATGATCTGTCATCAAGCTCAGCTTTTGCAATATAGCGGATTTTTATCTGCTTTTTTTCAGCTCTTATTCCTCTTATGTGCGACGGAGTGAGAAAGAAACCGCAGTATGGATATTCTATTTTAAGTTTTCTCTTTATTTTTTCAGCTTCCTCTTTCTCTTCTATTGCGATAATTGTGCCCATATCCGTGTGCAAAATCTCATCACTGAGTGTGAAAAATGGGGGAATGTCTATGTCCGTGAAAGTGGAATATGCTTCTCCAAGTATGATTGAAGGGGGAATGAGAGGCAGATAGATATCACAAGTTGAGGCAAAGAGATTCTTTTTCCAGTGTTCAAAATAAAGAGCATCGCTCTCATCTGGAAGAAGCAGTGTAATTTCTTTCTTCATAATATGAAAATAGCTTTTTTTCCTTTATTTTAAAAGACTCTATTTACAAACAGACAAGCTTTCTGCTATATTCAATCTGTTGACTGGAAAGCCGACTTAAGTGGAATAATTATTAAGGTGGAATATAACTATGGCAAGAAGATGTGAAATTTGTGGAAAAGGTACAATCAGCGGATCTGTTGTTCCTCGCAAAGGTCAGGCAAAGAAGGCAGGCGGTGTCGGACAGCATATCGGTGTTACCAAGAAGCGTGTTTTCCTTCCTAACCTTGTATCAGTGAAGACAATGGTCAATGGCACACCGAGAACAATCAAGGTATGCACAAGATGCCTCAGAAGCGGAAAGATTGAGAAGATTGTTTGATCTTTCTGCCCTTTAAAACTGAAAAGCTCCGTTTCTGGAGCTTTTTTTATTCACTCTTTTCTGTCATAATTACCAGAAAAAGGTGGTAATATGGCAATCCAGGTACATGCGCTTGACGGAGCACTGCTGACAAACAGGAGCAGCATCGAAAAACTTTTCAAGATACAGAAGGAAGATGGTGAAAAAAAGGTGTTCGTGATTTCTCCTGTGAGAAACGGGGAGCTTGCCTTCACACACCTTATCAGGAGTGCAGAAAAGAAAGATGAGAGACTCTGGGCAAGTCTAGAGAAAGTGCGTAATGCATATATGGAACTTGCAGAGAACGTGGTGAAAAGGAGCTCTGAATTCTCAGCTGATGAGATAGATTCTGCTTTTCTGAAGGCAGAGGAAGTGCTCAGAGTAATCTGGCTGCTTGGCAAGGCCAGCCTTGAGGCCGAGGATTATCTTGATTCTCTTACCTCATATTTTATCTGTCTTATTTTGAAAAACAGGGCCTTGCAGCTTTCTTTAACATCATCCCTGATTGATTCCTCCAGTGCGCTTGAGAAGGAAGAGTGGCCTGATGAAGTTTCATTTGTATATGGCAAAATGCCTTCTCCTCTTGCATATTCAGATGCGTCAGGAAAAGTAAGGGATGAAGGTGAAAGTGAATATGAGGCTTCATTGATTGCATCAAAGGTTCAGGCGGATCTTGTATTCTGGAACTCAAAATCACTTCTGCGCACAGCAAGCATAAAGGATGTGCCTTCAGCACATGTCATAGAAAGCCTGAGCTATGAGGAGGCAACGGAACTGAGCTTCTTCGGAGCTCCCATAATCCATCCTCATTCGTTTCTACCTGCACAGCTTAAGGGTCTTGATATATATTTAAGGTATTTTTCGGATATCGAGAACAAGGGAACTTTAATATCAAAAAGAAAGAGCGGGAAGGGAAAGAACGCACGCGCCTTCAGTGTTGTCAGAAACATAGTGCTTGTAAACATAGAAGGAGGAGGACTATCTGGAATACCGGGAATATCCGCACGTCTTTTTTCGTCTCTCAAGAGAGAGAAAATAAGCGTGATCTTCATATCCCAGGCCTCCAGTGAATACTCAATCTGTTTTGCAATCAGAAAGGCTGATGGAAGGAAAGCTGAGCGCACTATAAACAGGGAATTCATGTATGAGATTGAAAGCGGAGCGATAAATAATATCTCTATTACTGATGATGTGGCCATTCTTGCCGTTGTCGGCGACAATATGAGCGGCTCTGTAGGAACTGCGGGCCTGTTCTTCTCCTCCCTTGCACGCTCAGGGGTGAATGTGCAGGCAATCGCACAGGGCTCCAGCGAAAGAAACATCTCTGCAGTCATCAGTGAGAAGGATTCAAAGAAAGCTCTCAGAAGCCTGCACTCAACATTCTTCCTTTCAGAGCAGACCCTTTCAATCGGGCTTTATGGACCAGGAAACATAGGAGGAACTCTTCTTGACCAGCTTGCACGTGAGAGTGTGAGACTTAAAGAGACATTTGACCTGGATCTCAGAGTTAGGGCTATTGCAAGACGTGGCTACATGATGCTCTCTGATGAAGGCATTGATCTCAGGTCTTGGAGAGAGGATTTTGACAAACAGAAGATAAAATACAATGAACAGATCTTCCTCGAGCATGTGGGGGCATCATATTATCCTCATAAGGTCATAGTCGACTGCACTTCAAGCAATGATCTTGCGCTCAAGTATTATTCCCTGATGGAAAAGGGTTTTCATATAGTAACTCCTAACAAGAAGGCAGCAAGCGCGCCATATGAGTATTATAAGAGCCTTTTTGATATCTCCAGGAAAACTGGAAGCAAGTTCTATTACGAGACTACTGTCGGAGCTGGACTGCCGATTATCGTGACACTGAAGGATTTAAGAGAAACCGGGGATGATGTGAAGAAGGTGGAAGGAATATTCAGCGGAACACTGGCCTGGCTGTTTTCCTCATATGACGGATCCCTTCCGTTCTCACAACTTATCAAAAAAGCATATGAGATGGGCTACACTGAACCAGACCCCAGGGATGATCTTTCCGGAATGGATGTTGCAAGAAAGACCTGCATAGTTGCCAGGGAACTTGGATACAAGACAGAGATAAGCGAGATTCCTGTGAGAAATCTTGTTCCAGAGGATTTGAGGGAAGTGTCTCTTGAAGAGTTCTTCAGCAGGCTTGAGGAAATGGATGAGGAGATCTCATCTTTATACGAGACGGCAAGAAAAGACGGCAAGAAGCTCAGATACACCGGATGTGTGGAGGATGGAAAATGCCGTGTGGATCTTGCATTCTATGATGAGAAGCATCCTTTTTCACAGGCAAGCGGGACTGACAATGTCATACAGTTCACAACTGAGCGCTATAAAGTTCAGCCCCTGGTCATAAAAGGACCCGGTGCAGGCCCTCAGGTTACTGCAGCAGGTGTGTTCGCAGATATTCTTCGCCTTGGCGAGTATCTTGGCTCAAGGGTATAAGGGGGTATTTATGAGATTTTATTCAACACGTGATAAAGAGAAGAAGCTGGTCAGTGCTTCAGATGCACTTTTGATGGGGCTGGCGGAGGACGGGGGACTCTTTGTTCCTGAATATTTTCCCTCCATCGATTTTTCATCCATCGATTTCTCTTCTTATGCATCAGTTGCCGCCTCAGTCCTTTATCCCTTCTTCTGTGAAGATATTGATGAGGATGAGATGAAGGGAATATGCATGTCTGCTTTCAATTTTCCAGTTCCGACAAGAAGGGATGGGGGAGCTGATACACTTGAGCTGATATATGGTCCTACATCCGCATTCAAGGATTTCGGGGCAAGATTCCTTTCCTCCTGCATGGAATACATCTTGAAAAAGAGAGGAGAGAAAAGGACAGTGCTGGTTGCGACAAGCGGCGACACAGGAGGAGCAGTTGCTTCTGCGTTCTTCAAAAAAGAGAATATAGATGTACGTGTGCTCTTTCCTCTTTCCCGCGTCTCAGAGCGTCAGCAGGCACAGCTTACGACATGGGGAGAGAATATAAAAAGCTATGCAGTAAGGGGAAGCTTCGATGAGTGTCAGAAGATGGTCAAAGATGCGTTCATGGATGAGAGCATAGAGGGCCTTACGAGTGCAAACAGCATAAATATTGCCCGCCTTCTTCCTCAGTGTGTGTATTATGTCTATTCATCATATCTTTATTTGCTGACTTACAATGAAATGCCTGTTTTCATAATCCCCAGCGGGAATGTGGGAAATGCTACAGCATGCTACTGGGCAAAGAAGATGGGCTCCCCGATAAAATCCATAACGCTTGCGCTTAATTCAAACAGAACAGTCCTTGATTATCTTGAAAGCGGGGTATATGAGAAGAGAACAAGCATAGCCACGCTTGCAAATGCCATGGATGTGGGTGCGCCAAGCAACATCGAGCGCCTTTTTGATCTCTTTCCTGATTATGAGGAATTCAAAAACAATGTTTCCGCGTACAGCGTCAGCGATGATGAGATAAGAGAAACAATCAAAAAAGAATGGGATGAGAAGAAGCACGCAATATGTCCTCATACTGCATGTGGAGAATATGTAAGGAGAAAATACCTTGATGGTGTGCCGTCAATTGTTGTCGCAACAGCCCATCCTGCCAAGTTCTATGACATAGTTGAGCCTGTCATAGGAAGTGCTGTGCCAATACCGGAGAATCTTTTCAGAATGCTTGAAAAGAAGCAGGAATACAGCGTCATTGATGCTTCTTACACTCTCTTGTTCTGATTTTGAAGAATATTTCCTTTCTTGTAGTAGACAATAAGGGCAACAGAGGCAAGGAGCCATGATGAGGGGTAGCAGAACATCACAGTGCCGATTGTGTTGAGTATTCTTGTGGCGCCTTCAAGCCAGATTATCCTGAATCCGCATATTCCAACGCATGTTATTATAGTCGGGATCAGGGTCTTGCCACATCCTCTCATCGCTCCGGAAAACACTTCAATCGGCATATATGTGATCCATGTGGGCACTAGAAGTATCAAAATGCTCATGCCAATTGACAGCACCTGCTCATCGGATGCAAACAGCATCAGGAAGAAGCGTCCGAAGATCATGAAAAGGACAGAAAGCGATACTGTCAGCACACTTGCCATCAATACACTTGTCCTTACGCCTTTTCTTACCCTGCCGTAAAGTCCTGCCCCGTAGTTCTGCCCGATGAATGTGGTCACAGCAAGGCCGAATGCGTTTATCGCAAGCCAGAAAAGAGAGTCAATCTTGCCATAGGCTGCCCATGCCGCGGCAGTATCTGTTCCAAATCCGTTGACATGAGCCTGAAGAATCAGGTTGCTTATAGTGTAGAGCACGGACTGAATTCCGGCAGGAAGTCCAATCTGCATCGTTCTCTTGACCATGAAAGGATCAAGAGATGTCTTTGTTATATGATAGCGGATCTCTTCCTTTTCTTTTCTCAGGTAAACAAGGCAGAGCAGTGCGGAAATCATCTGGCTGGAGATTGTTGCCCATGCAGCTCCAGCAACACCCATTTTAAGCGGTCCTACAAAGAGAATGTCCAGCACGATATTAACGGCACAGCTTACAATCAGGAAATACAGCGGTTTCTTGCTGTCTCCAAGTGCCCTGAATACACCGGATCCCATATTGTAGAGTGTGTTGAATACGCTTCCAAGGAAGAAAATCTTCATGTACTCTTCTGCAAGCGGCATCACATCATCAGGAGTGCCGATAAGGTTCAGCATGTATTCTGTTGTGAAAAAGCCTGCGACGGCAATTATTATTCCTCCAGCAAGAGCAATCCCGATAGCAGTATGAATTGCCTTGTTCGTTCTTTCCATGTCGCGTGCGCCGAAGAACTGGCTTATTATGACAGTGGAACCTGTTGCTATTCCTGTAAAGAATCCAACAAGCAGGTTTATTATCGTGCTTGTTCCTCCTCCGACAGCCGCAAGAGCTTCTTTTCCAAGGAACTGTCCTACAATGATGGCATCTGCTGTGTTATATAGCTGCTGGAAAAAGGTTCCAAAAAGTATTGGAAAGAAGAATATGAGCAGTTGTTTCCAGATAACGCCGCTGGTAATCGCATTATCGTCATTTATCATGTTGGCACTCCAGAAAGAATATATATCAGAAGTGTGAGGAAATATCCATAACCTGTTTATGTTTTTTAAATCTGCAATTACCTTTCAATACAGGAAGATTTCTGTTAGATTCTAGACAGATGATCAACATTATCCTGTTTATAATAATTCTTGTTCTTGTTCTTCTTGCCTTGTTTAAAATATCGAAGGCAAAGAAGAGAGGGAAATGCATATCATGCCCATATTCATCCTCATGCCAGAAAACTGACACAAAAGGAGAAAACAAATGCCGGAAATGATTTCCCGGCAATATAAGCAAGAGCAAGAAGTCCTGAGAAAATGCTGATTCCTCATGTCAGAATATTCTGCATACAGGAACGTTCCTGATTGCGATGACTGTGCATGCATCATCTCCAAAGAGATTTTCCATTGCGCTGATGTATTTTTCCTTCAGATAGGATGGCACGTATGCCTGGATTGTTCCGGCAAAACCGCCGCCGTGCACGCGTACAGCACCATCTCCGGCAAGCACATCTTCGCTGATTGCGATTGCAAGAGAAAGACCCTGGTCAGCACTCTGAGTAGCAGGATAGACATTCTGCAGGAAGCGGAAAGATGAGTTCCCTGATTCCTCAACAAGCATTAAAAATGTATCGATGTTTCCTTCCCTCAGTTCTTTTGACATCATCTCAACCCTTTCATTTTCTTTGAAGAAATGATATGCCCTCAAAAGCGCCCTGTCATTTTTGACTGCTTCTCTGATCTCTTTTATATTCTTTTTGAACTCATCAAAGCTGACCTGTCTCAGCACTTCCTTTCCAAAGAATCTGGCAACGCTCTTCATCTCTGGAGGAATGGAGGCATATTCTCCTGTGAGATCCGCATGATTGCCTTTCGTATCGGTGATTACAATGCTGTAGCCTTGAGATGCAAAGTCTGCTTCAAGCTTGGTCACCTTAGGATTGCTGTTGTCTTCAAAATCGATTTCAACAAGACCTCCGTTTGCACATGCTATCTGGTCCAGCAGCCCGCTGGGTTTCTTGAAATATACGTTTTCTGCATACTGTCCGATTTTTGCAAGCTCGACAGGAGGAAGCACATCATCATTGAAGAGGTTGTTGAAAATCTCAGCACAGAGCACTTCAATTGCGGCAGAGCTGCTCAGTCCGCTTCCTTTCAGCACCCGTGTTGTAGTGTTTGCATTAAAGCCGCCGATTTTCAGTCCTTTATTCAGAAATCCTTTAGCAATTCCCCTTAAAAGGGCATTTGTGCTGTTTGCCTCTTCATCTTTTATTTCAAGGTCAGAGACATCGACATCAACAGTCGGAAAACCCTCGGATGAGAGAATTACACGCATGTCATCCCTTTTTGATACACAAGCAATGGTGTCAAGATTGATAGATGCTCCGATTACAAGTCCAAGGTTATGGTCTGTATGGTTACCGGCAATCTCTGTTCTTCCTGATGCAGAGAAAAGAGATATGTCTTCTCTCTTGAAAAGCTCTTTATGAGTCTCTACAAGAGAAGAGAATCTTTTGTCCATGTCGCTCTCACTGTAATCCTTTCCATAAAGAGAAGGATATACACTATGAAGTTCTTCCAGCATTGTTCCCTCCGTTTTCTCTTTTGATTGTATCAGCAACTTTCAGCAAATGGAAGAATTTATTCAATAGAGGCGAGAGAAAAATGACCTGATGCTTCCTTCTTTCAAAAGGCGCTTGAATGCATTCTCTATTTCCTCATATTCACATCTTTTGAACCTGATAAGCCTTGCATTGAAAATAAGGGTATCCTTTGAATAGAGAAATCTTCTTTTCCTGACAAGGTAAAGCAGTGTGCTGTCTACTATGCTCCTCTTTTTTATCTTGTTGCATCTGTCGCATAACAGGCAGTTGTTCCTGCTTTTTTCTCCCATAAGAAAAAGGAGTTTCCTCCTTATGCATCCGCTTGATAAGAATACACTGCTTATTCCTCCATCCCCCGGTGATACAAGAACAAATGAATGTGAGAGCTTTCCATCCCTTCCAGCTCTTCCTGATTCCTGGAGAAAGGAAAGGGCATCCTCTGGCACCTTCATATGTATGACACATCTTATGTTTTTCTTGTCGACTCCCATTCCGTATGCATTTGTCGAAAACAATATTCCGTTTTCGGAATTGAAAAACTCTTTTTCTATTCTGTTTTTGTCTTCTTTATCAAGTCCGGCATGGTAATACCAGCATTCATATGAAGAAGAGAAGGCAAGATACAGCTCTTTGCATTCTTTTCTTGATGAGCAGAAGATTAGAGCCGGCCTCATATCTTTGTCTTTTATTATCTCTTCCATGTCTGCTTTTTTGCTGTCTGTGAATATGCTGTGGTAATATATGTTTTTCCTGTCACTTGATGCTTTGAGATATGATGCTTTTTTCTCATATACCAGATTTTGAAGTTTTTCCTTTCTTTCATTGTCAAGGGTTGCTGTGAAAGAGAGAACCTGATGCGGCTTTAAGTATGAGATTATCGTCTTTACTTCCTTCAAGCTTGTTCTGAAGCTTTCTCCCCATGTGACGATGGTATGAGCCTCATCAAGCACAAAAAGTTCAGTTTCTCCTTTCATGAAGAGTATGTCATCGCGCATGTACATTGAAAGAAGGCTTTCTATGTTTGTAAGAAGTATTCTGCTTTCCTTTTTCTTCAGTCTTTCGAGCTCTTTATCCTTTTCCTTCCTTTCAAGGCTACCATTTATTACCGAAACTGGAATCGATGCTTCCTTATATCTTCTTTCCTGGTCGCTGATAAGAGCATTCAACGGATAGGTGATAATGCTGTAATGCTCTGTGATGAAGGATGGAAGCATGAAACAGAGGCTTTTCCCGGCTCCGGTGGGAAGAACGGTTATGAGGTTGTTTCTTTCCTTTCTCTCAAAAGCCTCGATGATGTTCCTTATCACCATCTCCTGGTATGGCATAAGATATCTTATATTGAAAAATTCGAGCGCCTCATTTATTTCCATATAAAAAGAGAAGCGCGAATAAGGATTCCTGGCAAAAAAATAGACCCACCGGAGTGGGCCATGTATCAGCAGCCTGCTACAGAGCAGCTTGATTTCTTTGGAGGAACTGCAATGATCCTCTCAAGCTCAGGAAGCTTTTTGAGATTCTCTTTAAGTCCTCTTGCTCTTGCCTTGTTCACATAGTCAGGGCTTTCAAATTCATAATGGAAGTTTGTATGAACATCATATGTGCCGTTCATCAGCGCATAAGCATCCTCTGTCATTACAAGCTCCTCATCTGTAGGAATGACAAAGATCTTGACCTTGCTGTCATCGCTTGAGATGCATGTCTCTGCATTTCGGCAGTGTGAGAGATCGTTCTTCTTCTCATCGATTATGATTCCAAAGTTCTCAAGACCCTTCAGGGATTCCTTTCTGATATGCTCTCCCATCTCTCCGACACCGGCTGTGAACACGATAGCATCAACTCTTCCAAGAAGAGCTGCATAAGCGCCGACGTATTTTCTGATTCTGTGAGCTTCCATCTTGATTGCAAGCGCAGCTTTCTTATCCCCGTTTTCAGCCGCTTTATGCACATCTCTTCTGTCAGACATGCCGCATAGACCAATCAGGCCGCTCTTCTTGTTCATCAGGGTATCCATCTCTGATGCAGTCACTCCAAGATTGTTTGCCATGTATGGAACGATTGCAGGATCCATGTCTCCTGTTCTAGTACCCATCACAAGACCCTCAAGCGGTGTAAGACCCATTGATGTGTCTATACAGATTCCGTTCTTTACAGCGCATGCGGATGCTCCGTTTCCGATATGGAGGATGATTACATTTGTGTCCTTGTTCTCTTTTCCAAGAAGAACTGCGGCTCTTTTTGCGCAGTAAAGGTGGCTTGTTCCATGGAAGCCGTATCTTCTGACATTGTATTTCTCATACCACTCATACGGGACAGCATACATATATGCTTCCTCGCTCATTGTCTGATGCCATGCTGTATCCATGACTATTGCCTGCGGAACATTTGGCATGAGTGAACGTGCAACCTCAATTCCCATGATGTTTGCCGGCATATGGAGCGGGCCAAGAGGAATGAGGGTCTTAAGCTGAGCAACAACCTCATCTGTGACAAGTGTTGATTTCTTGAACAGCTCGCCTCCGTGAAGGACTCTGTGACCTACAGCCCCGATCTCATCAAGGCTCTTGATACAGCCATACTTCTCATCTGTCAGCATCTTGAGAATGAGGCTGATTGCCTCTTTGTGCGTCGGGCTTGAGAATTTGTCTTCATACACTTCCTTGCCCTGTGATTTCTGTTCGATTGTTGAATAGCTCTGTCCGATTCTTTCTACGACACCGACACAGAGAACATCCTTCTTTGTCCAGTCATATACCTGATATTTTGCAGATGATGATCCGCAGTTGAGTGTTAGGATTACCATTGTTTTCTCCCGGATTAAAGTAAAAAGTTTTAACAAGGAAATGTTACCACCATTTTTTCCTTTTTTGTAGTCAGTTTTAAAACGAGGAATACTAATTTTTTATGAAAAGAATTTTTTTTCTGCTCTTTTTGATGAATGTGCTCACAGCATTTGCGATGAAAGCGGAATTCGAGAGCCTGAATGTAACTCTGGAGGATGAGAATTTCTCTGTTTCTCTCAATCCATTATATTTGAATGTGGAAAGCTCTTTTGCATCTTACGGCAATATTGCTGAGGAAGGGCTGTATTCCTTTCTCATTGACAAGAGAAAGGTCATCGATGATCTTTCATTTGCTGTGACCAGGAGCAGGGGAGTTCAACGCGGAGTTCTCCTGAGCTTTTCCTTTCTTGATTTCCTTGTTTCTCCAGAGACTGTCGCAGTAGCTGCAAAAAGTCCGTATTTTGACCTTGCATTTGTCTACAGTGACGGAAAGAATGAGAAAGAGGCCCTGATTTACAGCTGGAAAGATAGTATCAGGGAAAATGTCTTCACTCTGCTTGCTATGGGAAAATATAGGGAATATGTTTCAGCTCTTTTTGCTCTCTCAGTCAATGAAGATCTTCCGCTGTCAACGTTTTTCTCATTATCGCTTTCCTATGAGCCTTTTGCTGTCTCTGCCTTCCATGGCAGGCTCTATTCATCTTCTGACGGATTTGAAAGCGGGATAAGGGCTGATATTGAAAGTGAAGCTTTTTCCTTTTCCTATTCAATTGCACTGGATGAAAAGAGTGCATACACATCTCTTTTCCGCCGTTATGAGTCAGAATATGAGCTTTCCATAAATTTCAGAGAATACTCTTTTGCCGTAAAAAGGAGCATGGGATTTTCCAGGAAAGCAGAAAGCATAAAGAAGTGGGAGATAAGCATGGATGCTCCTTCTTTTTCTGTTGCAGTCAATGAGGGCTTTAAGGTAGGAGCGGAAATCAATCATGATTTTCTCACATACGGTATAGACTCCGGAGGATTCTACATCTCAATAAAATACAAGGATATGGATATCAGATATAAAGAGGGGAAAATTGATTTGAAGATCTGCTTAGAATTTTCCTAGAAAGGAAAGAGTTTCTTTCACTGATATTCCGTATTTCATCTTCATCTCTTTTTTTACCTTCCCGATATATTCCTTTATATCTGAGGCTCTGGTTTCTGGAAATGTGAAGAGGCTGTTCATCCTTATGGAGCATGGAGAGTCAAATGAGGATGCACATTCATCCAGAGCGCTGTACAAAGACTCATCAAGATCAAATACAAGACCACACATGTTCATGCAGGGAGGAACGAACTGGAGAGCGACAAAATCTTCCTTTCTCTTTCTTGCCTCTGCTGTGCGGCTGTTGGGTTTGAGCGCAAGTGAGACTGAAAGTATTATCTCATTTTTCCCTGAGGGCACTCCTTCCTGTGAAAAATAGTCCATATAATGCGGTTTTCTGTAGATGTTGCCATCATAATCCATGTAGTCGGCATAAAACACATAGTCAGAAAGCCTGACATCCTGGTAATGGGCATCAAGATAAAGGGCGCCTCCGATTGTACCAGGAATGCCTCCAAGCTCCTCCAGGGCTGTAAGATTGTGCTCTATTGCCGTGTTTATCACATCATTGAGCCTTTCTCCTGCTGATGCAGTGATCAGGTTTCCTTTTATCGTCATGCCTTTGAGCTTTCTTGTTGATATCAAAAGCCCGTCTATGCCGCATTCGCTTATGACGCTGTGCGTTCCGTCAGCGATGATGCTGATCTCAAGATTCTCTTCTCTTGCCTTTTCAAGCACGCTTTTAAGTTCATTCACACTCAAAGGCTCAAAAAAGTTTGAGACCCTTGCCCGTCCTCTGAAGAACGTGAGGTTTTCAAGAAACACATTTTTCTTTATTTCACTGCTCTTGTCTTTAAGGCTGAAGTTGATATCCACGATGAGAATTATATAATAGACGCTTACCTCTTGAAAGTGCTATTTTATATAGAGATATCTTTAGCAAATGAGGTTTTTATGAAAATCTACAACACTATGGACAGAAAGATTGAGGATTTCGTTCCTATAAAGGAAAAGTGCGTCAGCATGTACTGCTGCGGTCCGACTGTCTATAATTTTGCGCATATAGGAAATTTGAGGACATATATTTTCGAGGACATCCTGCGCCGTACATTCGAGAAATACGGCTATAAGGTCCGTCATGTGATGAACATCACTGATGTGGGGCACCTGACAGGGGACGGGGATGATGGAGAGGACAAGATGGAGAAAGCTAGCCGTGAAAGCGGAAAGAGTGTTTATGACATCGCTTCTTTCTACACCGATGCATTCTTCCTCGATGAGAAGAGACTCAACATCAAGCGTCCCAGCGTTGTGTGCAAGGCAACAGACCACATTGCCCAGATGATCGAGATCATAAAGGGTCTTGAAGAGGGAGGACACACATATATTGCCGGCGGAAATGTATATTTCTCAATCGATACCATAGATGACTACGGCAAGCTTGCAAAACTGAATCTGGATGAGCTGAAAAGCGGTGCACGCATCGAGGTTGACAGCAACAAGAGAAATCCGAAGGATTTTGTGCTCTGGTTCACCAACAGCAAGTTCAAGGATCAGGTGATGCAGTGGGATTCCCCGTGGGGAAGAGGATATCCGGGATGGCATATCGAGTGCTCTGCAATGAGCATGAAATATCTTGGGCCTCATTTTGATATCCACTGCGGAGGAATAGATGCAATTCCTGTGCACCACACAAATGAGATTGCGCAGAGCGAGGCATATACGGGCAATAAGCCATGGGTCAATTACTGGATGCATGGCGAGTTCCTTCTCAATGACAAGGGAAAGATGAGCAAGTCATCAGGGGAGTTCCTTACACTCTCTCTTCTTCTTGAAAAAGGCTATGATGCACTGGACTACAGGTATTTCTGCCTGACAGGGCATTATCGCAGCCAGCTCAAGTTCTCATTCGAGGCTCTGGATATGGCAAGAAGTGCCCGTCTTGCGCTTGTGGAGAAGACAAGGGAGCTGCTTGACAGCAGAAATGACAGCGTGGTCCTCTCTTCTTCTGCTCTTGAATACAGGAGTGCATTTGATGATGCGATGAATAATGATCTGCATACGCCGCAGGCACTTGCCAGCATCTGGAAGATGCTCAGGGACCCAGAGGTTGCTGATGCAGAGAAGCTTGCTCTCATCTATTATGCTGATGACATCCTCGCACTTTCACTGAAGGATGTGAAGAAAGAGGCAGAGAGGATCGGAAGCGATGAGGATTATGCTCTTCTTGAAGAGAGGAGCCAGGCAAAGAAGATGAAGGATTATCAGAAGGCGGACCAGATAAGGGCGGCTCTTCTTGAAAGAGGATTCATCGTCAAGGATACACCCTCAGGAAGCATCCTTGTTAAGGCCTGATCTGTAACCTTTTCTTTTGGAGTGTGTTTACAAGATGAATATCAGGAGTACTGACACGGACGATTTCAAGCTTGTGTACGAGAGCAACTACAGCCTCCTTGTTCAGGTTGTGTTCCATATCGTCTCATCGCTTGATACTGCAGAAGATCTTGTTCAGGAGACTTTTGAGCGTTTTTACATCAAGAATATGGATTTCCCTTCTCCTGAGGACGCCAGATACTGGCTTCTGAGAGTCGCAAAGAATCTGGCTCTGAATCAGGCAAAGAAGGAGAAAAGGAATCATAATCTTGCAAAAAAAGTCTCTTCCATGGAAGATGTGACATCTTCTTCCAGTGCAGAGGATGATCTTATTGCAAGCGAGAATGTGGAGAGTGTGAAGAGAATACTGTCCCTTCTGCCTGAAGCACTGAGGATGCCCCTTATTCTCAAGGAGTATTCCGACCTTGATTACAAGGCGATAGGGAAGGTCCTCGGAATAAGCGAGGGAAATGTGAAGGTCCGCATATTCCGCGCACGCAAGAAAGTCAGGAATCTCCTTGAGGAGGAAAAAGATGCTTTGTATTGATGATCAGATGATCAGCGCATATCTTGACGGAGAACTGAAAGAGCCATACCGCCAGCAGGTTGAGGAACATCTTTCATACTGCCGTTCCTGCTCTTCACGCCTTGATGAGATGAGAAATACAGATAACATGATTTCTGCTGCTTCCCTTGATGAGAAAGAATGCACAAGGAACAAGGAAAAGATATATTCCCTTCTTGAGAAAAAGTATTTCTCAGAGGAGAACAAGAAATCATTCTTCAGAAAGAAAGTGGAATTCTCCCTTCCTTCCCTTGTCACTGCAGCTGCGGCTGTTGTCTTCATCTTTGTCGGTTCTTTTGTATTCTTCGGCTCAAATGCGGCTCAGACGGAGGAAATTCTTCCATCTTTCTCTGTCAATGCATCCTCTGGAAATGTTGAGTTCGTCTCCCAGAGGCAGAGCAGTCTGGATGATTACACTCTTGAAGAGATTCTTTCCTACCTGGACAGCAAGGGATATGACATTTCCTTACGCCTTAAAGGCCTTGAAGATCTTTGAGCTTGCCTTGCTCTGAAAATAATACTATCTTCTTTTGTATGGAAAATAATGAGAAGAGACTTGAAAACCTTTATTACAGACTGAGCATACTGCTTGAAAATGCGGTCGGCAAGGTCTTCAGCAACGAGGCTTTCATCGGGATAAATGTCAATGCAAGAGCAAATGCCAGCCTGAAAATGATGCAGAGCAAGGATTATGATAGCTCAAGCTGCTCGATTTTCATTGACAGCGGGTACGGCATACTTCTGCCTGCTGTTTCTGTTGTCTCCAAAACATTGTTTTCCCTCGAAAACAGCATGCTCGGGATATACAGGAGCCCTTATCTTAAGGAGTTTCTTCTGGAGGATATATCAATTGAGGATGCAGTTGTTGAGGAAAACCTCAGGATTCTGAAAAAGATTGATGCAAGGGTGCGCACAAGATACAAGGACAGGGTGTATGCGCCGCTGTTGCGTCTTGCAGATAAATACCTGATGATAATAAACAGCAAGGAAATCCGTTTCAACATGCTTTCTGTCCTTGCCCGTATGATAATCTACCGCGATCTGATCAAGCTTGATTCACGCTATGCTGGAATCTCTTTTGAGGAAGACATGCTTTCACGCGTGGATGTCCACAATGATATTGTTAGGCGCTCAGATGTCACTGATATGGCATGCTTTATCGCAGAGTGCCTTATTGCAGCGCTTTATCACGCATCAAATATTTCGCGCTATGTGTCGCTGCAATCTGAGGGAGCTCTGAAGGTTCTTTCCCGTGTGATGGAGAAGGGAAGATTCTACAGTGCAAAAAGCATAGCAGACATGCTGTATCTTGATACTGACACAGTGATTCATCTGTTCATCCTCCCGGCAACTGCAACAGACCGTCTTGCAATTCGGCGGGGCAAGGATGATGATGAGCAATATTCGATAATATGATTTAACTTTTTCCTTCTTCCTGTTAATATAGGGAGGCAGGAAAAATTATGAAAGCAATCGAATTACCAAAAGTTTTTAATCCTAAGGATTTTGAAGACAGGATTTATCAGAACTGGCTTGATAAAAACGAGTTTGCTCCCAAAAAAGATGCAAAGGGAGCACATTATTCCATCGTCATGCCCCCACCGAATGTCACAGGTATTCTTCACATGGGGCATGCGCTTAACAACAGCCTTCAGGATATCCTTATCAGATATTACAGAATGACAGGGCGTCCCACACTCTGGGTGCCCGGAACCGACCATGCAGGAATTGCAACCCAGAATGTAGTTGAAAAGCAGCTGAAGAAAGAGGGTCTGCGTCGTCAGGATCTTGGACGTGAACGCTTTTTGGAGCGCACATGGCTTGTCAAGGAGAAACACCATGACATAATCAAGAAACAGCTGATGAAGATGGGCTGTTCCTGCGACTGGAACCATGAGCGCTTTACAATGGATGAAGGGCTTTCAAAAGCTGTCAGAAAAGCTTTCGTCACTCTTTATGAGAAAGGTCTTATCTACAAAGGAAAATATCTTGTAAATTACTGCCCGAAGTGCGGTACGGCTTTATCTGATGATGAGGTTGAATACGAGAACACTCCCGGTGCGCTCTATCATGTAAGATATTATTATTCAGATGGAAGCGGAGAGTACATCACAGTTGCGACCACAAGGCCTGAGACGATGTTCGGAGATGTCGCTGTTGCAGTAAATCCGACAGATGAGCGCTATAAGAGCGTGGTTGGAAAGCTTCTTGATCTTCCTCTTACAGACAGAAAGATACCTATTATCCAGGACAGCTTTGTAGACAAGGAATTCGGAACAGGTATGGTCAAGATCACACCTGCACACGATATAAACGACTTTGAGTGCGGAAAGAGAAACAATCTTGAGCAGATAAACATTCTCAATCCTGATGGTACACTCAATGAGAACACTCCTGAAAAATACAGGGGCCTTGAGGCTCTGGATGCAAGGAAGATTGTTGTTGAGGACCTTGAAAAGGGTGGATATCTGGTAAAGATCGAGCCTCATAACCATGATGTCGGACACTGCTACAGATGCTCCACAATCATTGAGCCGTATCTTTCTGACCAGTGGTTTGTAAGAATGAAGGACCTTGCGGCAAAGGCTCTGCAGGCACTTGAGGATGAAGAGATAAGATTTTATCCGAAGAGATGGGAGAACACATATACCAACTGGATGGAGAACATCCGCGACTGGTGTATTTCCCGTCAGCTCTGGTGGGGTCACAGGATTCCTGTGTGGACATGCAAGAAGTGCGGAAAAGTCATAGTAAGCCTCAGCGATCCTCAATCCTGCCCTGAGTGCGGCTGCGATGACCTTGTGCAGGATTCTGATGTTCTTGACACATGGTTCTCCTCCTGGCTCTGGCCTTTTTCCACTTTAGGCTGGCCGGAAAAGACTGAGGATCTTGATTCCTTCTTCCCGACAAGCACACTTGTAAGCGCATATGACATAATATTCTTCTGGATCAGCCGAATGGTCATGTCCAGCAAGGAATTCATGAACAAGGCTCCGTTTAAAGACATAGTGATTACAGGCCTTGTGCGCGACATGCAGGGAAGGAAGATGAGCAAGAGCCTTGGAAACGGAATAGATCCTCTTCTTGTCATCGACCAGTATGGTGCTGACAGCATGAAGTTCACTCTCTGCTACATGGCGGCCCAGGGTCAGGATGTCCTGATTGACATGAATTCATTCAAAATGGGTTCAAGATTCATCAATAAAATCTGGAACGCCACCAGATTCCTTTTGATGAATACTGAATCAAGAGAGCTTGTTCCTTTCAGGATCGAGGATCTTCCTGTTAAGGACAAGTGGATATATTCCCGCTTCAACAGTGCTTCGCGCGATGTCAAGAACGCACTTGAAAGCTACCGCTTCAATGATGCTGCAAATGCTGTGTACCAGTTCTTCTGGAATGATTTCTGCGACTGGTATATCGAGGCAAGCAAGGCCAAGCTTTTGAGCGGAAGCGATGAGGAGAAGAATCTTCAGATTTCCATCCTGATGGATATCCTGGAGCGTTCCATGCGCCTGATGCATCCGTTCCTCTCCTTCGTGACAGAAGAGATTTACCAGAAGCTTCCAAACCATGATGGGGATGTCATTGTCGCAAAGTATCCTGAGTATGATGAGGCTCTTTCTTTTGAAAAGGAGGTCTCTGCCTTTGCTCAGATGCAGGATGTGATCAGGACAATCAGGAGCGCACGCAGCTCAATAGCACTCCCGCCTGAGAAGAAAATCAGGGTAGCTCTCCGCTTCGGCAAGGATTTTGAGGCATCTGATCTTATAAAAGAGGAGAAGGATTTCATTGCTCAGATGACGCAGACTTCAGACCTTGTTCTTGACTGGGATTCAAGCTATGACATATCAAATGCGCTTCCTGCATCTTCAATTGGTGTAGAGGCATTCCTTTTTGTCAAGGATGCACTCGATGTGGATGCTGAGATCAAAAAGCTTGAGAAGGAGATAGAAAAGGCAAAAGCGGATCTTGATAAGACTGAGAAGAAGCTTTCAAATCCTGCCTTCACACAGAATGCTAAACCTGAAGCGGTTGAGAAGGAGAGGGGAAAGAAAAAAGAATTTGAAGAAGTGATTGAGAAAGCTCAGTCGCATATAGCTCTCTTAAAGAAACTATGAGCAATCCGGCCTCCTTTTGGGAGGCCTTTTGTTCTTTGGATGAAGTAAGGCCCAGAATGCTTCAAACAAACTGCCAATGCCTTATAATGAAATCAAGGAGATTATATGAAAAATATTTTTAAAGTTTTCATTGTTCTTTTATCAGTATTTACACTCTCATCCTGTGCAAACCTTGATGTAGAGGATTCTGGTGCGACAATAAGCGTGAGAGGAGATGCTTCAGTATCAGTTGAGCCTGATGAGGCATCATTTACAATAAGTGCTACAAACACAGCAGATACGACGGAGGAGGCGAGAAATCTTTCTGCATCCATTATAGCTGAGGCTGAGGAGATGCTTTTAAAGCAGTTCTCCATTAAAGAGGAGGATATCTCATCATCTTATATCTCTGCTTATCCGTACTATGTATGGGACAGCGATAAGGGTGAGAATGTCCTTGCCGGTCAAAAAGTCACAATCGAGATAGAGGTGAAGCTTTCTGAGCTTGAGAAAATCGGAGAAATATATACATCTTTGATGGATATTGACTCAATAAGCCTGTCTGACATCACACTTGACAAGAAAGACAAGAGCGCGGCTGAAGAGGAAGCAAGAAGGCTTGCAGTTGAGGATGCGATTAAAAAGGCAGAGGACTATCTTGCCCCGCTTGGATACGAAATCAAAGCTGTCGGCAGCATTTCTGATTCGGGGGCCACAGCATATTACAGGACAAACGGGCTGTTGAAGGCAGAAGCAGCATCCCTTTCTGACTCAGCTTATATAAACTACCGCTTAGGTGATATCGAAATAAGCTCAAGTGTTTCAATCACATTCCTGATTGAGAAGATCTGATGCTTTCATCATGAAAAAAACGGGTTGCCCAAAAAGCAACCCGAAATTTGTTTTGAACACAATTACTCTGCATTCTTGCTTTCAGAAATTTCCTTTCTTCTTTCCTTGCAGAGCTTGGAAATCTCGTTAAGGGCCTTTCTTGCTCTGGAGCCAGCTACCTTGACTCCTTTTTCTTCGAATTTGGCATTTTCTGCCACATATGTATCCCACAGGGACACAAGTGTTTCATGTGTTGTCATATAACCACCTTTTTTTAACCTTTATGCTAATTCTACCATTATTGCTACAAATTGCAATAAAAATGTTAAAAAACGCTACAGCTTGCGTCCTTTCCATGTAAAGCTTATCTTGAACACTTTTCTGAATATGCCTGTGACATACATTACGGCAGTCATGAAAATGGCAACAGGACCGCACAAGGATATAGCTGTTCCTGTTTTTGTTGAAAGAGCTGAAACTGTCCAGCATAGATAGAACATTATCCATCCTGACATGCCGAGAGCGTACATCAGGAGAGATGGGTAAACAGGATAGAGGAAAGCAAGAAGCGGGGAAACTGACAAAAGAAGAAGAGCGGCAACGATTATAAAAGTGATGGGATAAACCCTTGTCCTCATTGGAATTGCTCCGTTGACGCTTCTTGTGATTCCATTGAATGCTTCCTTTGAGTCTGGATACATGTTGCATGTGATGTATCTGCTGATCGGCACAAAATGATAGTGCATGCGGTTTCTGACCATGTAGTGGGCAAGGGCCATGTCATCGCATACATTGTCTTTTATCATCTCGTAGCCGCCAGTTTTCTCATAGCTTGAACGCTTGACCATTATGAACTGCCCGATAGCAACGGAGAAGAATGATGAGTTTATAAAGCGTTCGATGTAGTGAGGAACAAGGAATATAACGAAATTCATTGCAGAGACGATTACGGATGCAAAGAATGTTCCGCACTTTTCATGCGGATATCCGGATATTATGTCAAGATTCCTGTCGATCATGACAGAGTAGGCGTAGCTCACTGCTCCCTTTTCGTGCACAGTATCTGCATCAGTGAGATAGAAGTACTTGCCATTTGCATGCGGCAGCACCTGCAAAAGCGCGTTTATCTTGCCGTTCTTGGCTTTCTTGAAGTCAGGTGAGCCATTGAAGATCCTGAATCTTGAGTCACCTCTTGTTTCCTCTTCAAGGATCTCTGCGGTCCTGTCTTCAGAGCAGTCATTTATAATAAGGAATTCAATGTTCTTGTAATCCTGACTCTTGAGAGATGAAACAAGGGTCTTTATGTTTTTCTCTTCATTCCTTGCCGGCACTATGACGGAAACGAGATCTCCGTCATCAACTAAAGTGGCCTTTCTCTTTATGTTTGAAAAATGTATGAAGTTGGAAATTGTTGTTATGACTGAATATATGCCGAGGACGAAAAGAGAGACAGAAAGTATTGAAAGAAAGATATCCATATCAGTACCCCTTTTCCTCAAGATTCTCTATATATTCCATCATCGCATTATCTGCAGGATATATAGTCTCTGAGGCATTGAAATACGCCTTGCTCAGCGCATATTCCTTATTTTCGTACGCGCTCATTCCAAGTCCTGAAAGCAGTGAGAAAAGGTCTGTCTTGCTCACCTCACTCAGATTTGTGTAGATATCATAAAAGAGAGAGTAGGCCTTTTTCTTCGATCCGCCTGCAATCATCGGAGCATTCAGCAGCCTGAAGGCCTCTGTGAGTGCAACTATGTTTTCCTCCGGGTAATCCTCATATAGTTCTTTTGTCAGATTGTTAGTCTTTAACCCGTCTGAAATCTTCTTGTCCACATAATACCTTGAGCTGTAGTAGTCAAGCTCTGCAAGGCGGTATGATAGGCTTCCATCGTTTTCAAGAAGTGAAAAATAATCCTCCTGGATCACAAGATGATAAGAGGCCTTCTCTTTTTCATTTCTGTCTGTGAAATACCGTATCATATGATACTCGAGCCTTACCTTGTCAGTATCAGAAAGAGATGAGAACACTTTCTCATAAAGGGAGGCAAAATCTTCATAGTCATCGTTTTCCTTTATGCTGTCGAGCAAAAGAACATAATCATAATCCTGGGCAAGATAATTGAATGAATCGGTATAGGCAAAAAGTGAGCACGTGCAGAAAAAAAACGCAAGTGTGAGAGTAAGAAGCTTTCTCAAACGTATTTCTCCTTCATTTCCTTTCTCAGGATATAGCCTTCCTTTAATGGGAGGGCTGTTTTTATCATAGCATATTTCCCATGGTCTGCCTGCAATAAAGGAAACATTTCTTCATCCAGTATCGTTACACTTTCTTCTGTAAGCAAAGGCACATCCGGGCCGATGAACTCGATTCTCTCTCCTTTTTTGATCTGGTTCTTCACATCAAGAAGGTAAAGGGTGGGAGAAAGCTTTTCCTTTATTGTTCCTAAAAACTGATAGCTCCTCTCATAACCGTAGCTTGTCGGACGGGATACATCTGCGACATTTCCGTCCCCTTCAATCTTTCCGTTTGAGTAGAAGAACCCTGTTGTAAACTCCCTGTGCGATACGTTGAATATGTCCTTTTTGTATTCATCCAGGTCCTCAGCATGATCAAGTGCCTTCCGGTATGCCCTTGTAGTTACAGCCACGTAGTACACGCTCTTCATCCTTCCCTCGATTTTAAGACTCGAAAGTCCTGCATCAACAAGGTCATCGACATGATCGATCATGCAAAGGTCCTTGCTTGAGAGTATGGTGGTGTAGCCTCCGTTTTCCTCAATGGGCATGAATTTACCTTTTCTCTCTTCCTCTTCTAAATAGAGCTTGTAGTTCCAGCGGCATGTATGGGCACAGTCTCCCTGGTTTGCGCTCCTTCCGCTTAGGAAGGCAGAGAGCATGCATCGGCCTGAATAGCTCATGCACATCGCACCATGGACGAATGCCTCGAGCTCAATTTCAGGAACCTTGTCCTTTATTCTCTTTATCTGATCGATGCTTGCCTCTCTTCCAAGAATCACACGGGAAAAGCCCATGCTCTTATACATCTTCACGCTTTCGCTGTTCAGACAGGAAGCTTGAGTTGAAAGATGAAGCTGGGCATGAGGGAAATTCTTCTTGAGAAAAGGAACAAGCCCTATATCGGAGATTATGAATGCATCAAAGGGATAGGATGAAATATAATCTTTCATCTGGTCCAGCTTTTCTATCTCATCCTCATTGAAGAGGATGTTCATCGTGCAGTAAATCTTCTTACCGCTCTTTTCTTTGATCTCTCTGACTTTTTCAGCCTCAGATAAAGAGAAGTTTCCTGCATTTGCCCTCAATGAAAAATCCTTCAGGCCCATGTAGCAGGCATCTGCGCCGAAATTGAATGCAGTTACAAGCTTCTCATAATTTCCAGCAGGAGAGAGTAGTTCAACCATTCTTCTGATTCTCCTTTTCCCAGTTCTCCTGTGCTTTCTCAAGCTCGCTCTCAGTAAGCCTTCTTGTTTTGTCAGAAGGGAATGCGAGATGAAGGACTTCTGAGATATCTGACACCAGGTGAAAAGTGATGTCTTTCTTGACATCCTCATCCAGCATCTCAAGATCCCTCTTGTTCTTCTGAGGAATTATTATCTCCTTTATATGGTTCCTCTTGGCTGCAAGCACTTTCTCCTTCAGTCCGCCAATCGGCATGACATGTCCTGTCAGCGTAAGCTCTCCAGTCATTGCAAGGTCCTTCTTGATTACTTGTTCTGTAAGCATTCCCCAGAGTGCGCATGTCATTGTGATGCCTGCACTCGGCCCGTCTTTAGGAGTTGCACCCTCTGGAACATGGAGATGAATCATATGGTGACGGAAATATGCTGGATCCATTCCTCTCAGAGCAGCCTCTTTCTTGACTGTGCTCAGTGCTATATTGCAGCTTTCCTTCATCACATCCCCAAGCTGTCCTGTTATCTTGAAATCTTCATGAGAAAGCAGGGCTTCTGCCTCTATCAAAAGCACATCTCCTCCCATGCTTGTCCATGCAAGGCCTATTGCTGTTCCTGCCTCTTCTGCTTCAATCTTCTCGCTCAGATCAAAGCGCGGAATGGAAAGATATTTCTCAACATCCTTTTTCTCTATCAAGAGATTTCCATCACTTTTCTTTTCAAGGATTTCAAGAGAGAGCTTCCTGAAGATCTTGTCAAGATTCTTCTCATAGTTTCTCACCCCAGCTTCTCTTGAATACTCTTCTGCTATGGACAAAAGGGCATCATCGCTGAGGCTTATGTTCCTCTTCTCCAGTCCGTTGTTCTTTATAAGTCTCGGAATAAGATACCCTTTTGCAATGTTCAGTTTTTCCTGCGAAGTATAGCCGGAGACTTCTATGACCTCCATTCTGTCAAGAAGGGGCTCAGGGACTGTTTCAAGAGTATTTGCAGTCACGATGAAAAGCACTTTTGACAAATCATACGGAAGATCAAGATAGAGATCCCTGAAGCGGCTGTTCTGCTCTGGATCCAGTGCCTCAAGAAGCGCACTTGCGGGATCTCCCTGGAAAGAAGCGCCCATCTTGTCAATCTCGTCAATCAGGATTACAGGATCGACTTCCTTGGTCTCAAGGAGAGCCTGAATGAATTTTCCGGGAAGAGCACCGACATAAGTTCTCCTGTGTCCCTTAATCTCAGCCTCATCACGCACTCCGCCCATGCTGAAGCGGTAGTATTTTCTCCCGAGGGCTGAGGCAATAGAGCGTCCGATGCTTGTCTTTCCCACTCCTGGAGGTCCTACAAGACATATTATTGCTCCGCTTTGAGATCTGCTCAGGGTGCGGGATGCGAGGAATTCAAGAATCCTGTCCTTGACATCCTTGAGCCCGTAGTGGTCCTTGTCCAGCTTCTCGCGAACATTTTCAATTGTGTATTTTACCTTCTGGTTCTTCTTTGAATAGGGAAGAGACAGGATTGTGTCGATATAAGTCTTTGTAAGAGTATAGTCAGGACTTGATGGATCCATCGAATTCATCCTGCTCATTTCCTTATCAACTGTCTCAATGTAGATAGGAGGAAGCAGATTCTTGATCTTGTCGTATTTGTCAGCAAGATCTGCCATATCCATTCCTCGTGGAGAAAATGCACCTGCGCTTCCTCCTTTGCCTGTTATCTTATCCAGCTCCTGCTGCAGTGTGCTTATCTGCTGCTTCAGAACCTGTTCCTGATTCCTTCTTTTGACATTGTCTATCAGATCGCTTCTGATCTGGTTCTGCATGATTACAAGGTCTTTCTCGCTTTCAAGATATGTAAGCACTTTCTCATAGCGGGAAATAAGGTTCTGCTGGGCAAGCACCTCCTGCAGAAATTCCTTTGGAGCTGAGAGACAGCTTGCAGTATAGTTCACAAGGTTCTCTGCGTCAGTTATGTTCGCAATATTGACCTCGCTTGCAAAGGAAAAGAGCGGGGACTGCGTTACAAGCTCTGAGAGGATCTTCCTTAAAAGCCTCATATAGGGAACAATGGGGCGCATGCTCTCATATTCAGTGTTCCTGTCCTCGACAACAGCTTCATATGGGGAAAGAAGAGTATCTACAGAGTGGACGGTGAATGTTCTCATTGTTGTCACAAACACATGCAGGCTTCCGTTTGGAAGATGTATGAATCTGTTTATTGAGCACACTGTTCCCACATCATAGAATTCAGGAGGCAGAGTGGAGTCCATGATGCAGTTGTCAAAACTGTCCCTTTCCTTTGCCATCAGGATTCCGAATATGCCACCTTTCCCAAGGTTTTCGATAAGTTTTATCTCTTCAGCTCTGGATACAACAAGAGTTGTTATTCCTCCAGGAAACACAGGACGCTCTGTCACGACCAGCAGCTTTATAGTGTAAGTATTCTTTTCTTCGTTATTTTCCATGACATTAATTTAATAAAATTAATGCACTTCAGGCAAGTGATGAGTTTAAACAGAACAAACCTATATAAGAATTATGTTGCATTCTGTTGCACTTATGATAAGCTTTAATTATGAAAGGAAAACTTATTGTCATCGCAATCGGAGGCAACAGCCTAATTGAAGATCCATCCCATGTCACAGTCTCCTCGCAGTACGAGGCTGCAAGAAAGACAGCGCATGAGATTGCAAAGCTTGTCAGAGAGGGAAACCGTGTTGTGATTGTACACGGTAACGGACCTCAGGTCGGGTATATACTTCTGAGGGCAGAATATGCAAGGGAAATTCTTCATACAGTTCCCCTTGATTCCTGTGTTGCAGACACGCAGGGTGCAATCGGATACCAGCTTCAGAGGGCTCTGAGAAACGAGTTTGAAGCTTTAGGCTTGAAAAAAACCGTTTCAACTGTTGTCACACAGGTTGAGGTATCTGACGATGATCCTTCATTTTCCAATCCTACAAAACCAATCGGCTCTTTCATGAGCAGGGAGGTTGCCGAGTACCACAGGGCAAAGGACAACTGGAGCATAGTGGAGGATGCAGGAAGAGGTTACCGCCGTGTTGTTGCATCTCCCCGCCCGGTGAAAATCATAGAAGAAGAGACAATAAAAACACTTCTTGATAACAATCAGGTGGTAATAGCATGCGGAGGAGGCGGCATTCCGGTTGTGGAGAAAGATGGAATACTTGAAGGCAGGGAAGCAGTTATTGACAAGGATCTTGTTGCGTCCCTTCTTGCACGAAAGCTAAATGCAGATCTCTTCATAATATCCACGGCAGTGGACAAAGTGTGCATAAACTACAGAAAAGAAAACGAGAGCGCGCTTTCAGACCTTTCTGTCGAGATGGCAGAAAAATACATGGAAGAAGGTCAGTTCCCTCCAGGAAGCATGAAACCGAAGATTGAGGCTGTTCTGAGTTATATAAAGGCAACAGGAAATGAGGGAATAATCACGAGTCCTGAAAAACTTCTTCCTTCTCTTTCCCGTCTTGATGGCACGAGAGTGCATATCTGATTATGTTGATGATGTAGAGGGGGGACAGGAAAACAAACAGAAACAGGTTTTCCTGTATGAAAAAAAGCGGGAAAAGGCCTTTCAGCATTACAGCAACTGCTATGAAAGACAAGTGCATGAGAGACAGATAAAATCGTCTTCTGATGCTCTTTCCCTTTATTGCCTCAGCAGCTGCTAGTAGAAGAAGCGGGGATGCGTATATGAAATTTGAATTGAAATACGTGACGCTGTGGTTTGAGAATATCTCTAGAATGATAAGTGCAGATGAGAGCAATGAAAAAAGAATGAATATGAGCGCAAATACAAAATCTGAAATTCGCGTGAGAAGTTTTATTCTTGAAGCATAAAGTGCAGATAATGATAAAAACAGGATTGAAGATAAAACAGCTGTCATTTCCATTAAGGTGAAGCTTCTGTATTCTGATCTTTCTGTATCCGTGTTCATCTTAACAGACGATGATGAGAAGTAATCCTCAGCAGCTTCCTTCAGCGTAAGGGGAAGATACATCTCATCATAAAGGGATATTTCTCTGTCAATCTCGGGTCCCTGCAGATAATTTAGAAGAAAAGAGAAGAGAAAGCTCTTGTCCAGATAGAGCGCGGCAGTGTTCCTGTATGTGGCGCCGCGGTATGTATGTGAATAACTTTCAGCGAAATCCCCTCCTGTTGCCCAGTTGAGTATATCCCTTACTCTTGTAGCACAGTTATCCTCATAATAGTGGTAGAGATATACATTGTTTCCTTCCTGGCTGTTGTAAAGAAGGAAGTCTATTATGCCTTTTTTCTCTCTGTTTTCCAGACCCGTTATTTCAGTCAGGTAATATGTCCTTCCTTCATTTTCAAAAACCTGAACTCTTCTTTCTAGGTCAGAAATCACCATGTTGTAGAGAAGAAGACCCTCAACGAATTTCAGATAAAAGCCTTCTGAAAAAGAAAAAGAGCCGTAGTCTGCGGCAAAAGATATGCTTCCGTCTTTCACGACTGCAAGGGCAGTATGTCCGAAGAATGTGAACACCTCATCTCCTGTCTCGGCAGTTATCAGGTAGATTTTCACATCATCGGCTGAGAATCCTGATTCATCAAAAGAAAAATTATCAAGCTCTTCCTGGCTCTCAAACGGGTCTTCTACATTTTCACCCAGAAAGGAGAGCGCAAAAATAGAAGATGCGATGAAAAGGAGAGTGAGAAGAGAAAAAAGCTTTTTCAATTGACATCCTCCTTTCTGGCTCTTATCTTTTTTGTGATGGAAAGAGATATAAAGAGCCTTGCTACAGTAGTAAATATAGATAAAAAGGGTGAAGTAAACAAGCTTCTCACACTCTTTTCTCCATCTGATGGAATAATATATGCGACAGTATATGGCGCAAGAAAAAGCACAAAAGCCATACAGGTTCCTCTTTATGCTGAAGGAGTATTCTCGCTTTATTATAAAAGGGAAAAGGACTCATACTCGCTAAAAGATGCAGATATTGTAAATGACAGGGAGAATATATTAAAGAGCATCGGAAAAACACTTGCATCCTCTCTTTTTTCTGAACTAATCATAAGCAGCAAGAGTGGCGATGAGAAAAGCTATGCCCTTTATTCAAAAGCCCTTGATTATCTGAACCTTGCTGAGAATACAGAGAGGACCGTAATTGCATTCATAATACATTTTCTCTCCATTTCCGGACTTCTTCCTTCTTTTGCTTTCTGTCCCGTATGCCAGAGAGAGTATACAGATGAGGAGACACTCGGCTTCAATGACAGGTATCAGACACTGTGCTGTCTGAGCTGCGACAGCAGAAGGGAATCATTCATTCTTCCCATGAATGCCAGGAAATTCATAAAGAGGATAAGCGAGATTTCCTTTGAGGATGCATTTCTCCTTTCTGTCAGTTCCTCTCAGGAGAAAAAAGTGCTAAACTGGCTTGTGCGTCTTTTGAAGGAAATATATCCAATTCACATCAGAAGCCTCGATTTTAATTTAGAGGATTATTTATGAAATATCATATAAACAAGATAGATACTGAAAAATGTGCATCGATTTCTGAGACTTTCGCTCTTGATATGATCACATCCACAATCCTCTTGAGAAGAGGGATAAGTGAGAAAAAGGATCTGAAGTTTTTTTTAGAAAACGATCTGGTATATCAGCATTCTCCGTTTCTTTTTGATGACATGCAGAACTTTGTCGACAGGATCACAGAGGCAATTGAGAGAGAGGAGAATGTCCTTATTTTCGGAGACAGGGATGCTGACGGCATAACATCGACAGCCCTTCTTTACACTGAGCTGAAGAGAGCAGGAGTCAGGAATCTCTCATACCGTCTTCCTCTTTCTGATGAACAGTATGGACTGACTGATGCTGTTGTTGAAGAAATAGAGCAAAAGGAAATCACTCTTGTCATAACAGTTGACAACGGAATCAGCGCTGCATCGGAAATCCGCTCTCTAAAGAAAAAGGGCATTGACACAATAGTGCTTGACCATCATCTGGCCTCTTCTGATTTTCCTCCCGCCTGTGCTCTGATAGATCCGAAAATCGAAGGGGAGGAGTATCCTTTTCCATCCCTTTCTGGATGCGCTGTAGCATTCAAGGCCGCTTTTGCCCTGCGTTACAGCAGAACAGGGTTTTATCAGGAACGATGCATACTCTTTCATGCTGAGCCCCAGAATGACAGCATAAGAATGAGTGCTGTGAAGATGGAGAACCTGATTGAGTATGATGAGTGCACAGAGGAAATCTCAACTGACGGATATATCAGTGCTGAGATGAGCAGGATCATTTCATTTCTGGATGACAATCTTCCGATTCTCGTGCTTGATTCCTCTTATGAGAAGAACATGCTTGAAAAAGCTTTCGGAACACAGCTTGAGATAAATCTGATCGATATCAGGAGCAGAATAGAGAAAATAATTCCCGCAGTGAAGGACAAGAGCCTTTTTGAGATATCAAAGATTTCCCATGCTCCCAGATATGAGGAAGGGGATGAGGAAATTCTGAGCCTGAAAAGCCTCTTCAAGTCTTTCTCCCTTCATTCTGACAAGAGCCTCTATGAAGATATTGACTATCCGCTCATCCTTGCATCAATCGGCACTGTAGCTGACCTCATGCCGCTGAAAGATGAGAACAGGATAATAGTGAAGAGAGGGCTTAAGGAGTTAAAGAAAACAAAGAACAAGGCCTTCCTCTACATGCTTGGCAAGCTTAATCTGCTTTCAAAGGATTTGACAGCAAGAGATATCTCGTTCTCAATCGCGCCTCTGCTCAATTCCTCCGGAAGGATGGGGAGGCCTGATGTGGCAGTGCGCTTCCTGCTTTCTTCCTCTGATGATGAAATAGAAAAGCTTTATTCAGAGCTTGAGGCTATGAATAAGGAAAGACAGCGCCTGACAGAATCTCTTGCTATCAGTGCACGCTCCCAGGCTCTTTCCTCAAAGGAGTTCTTTTCAGGACGCTTTGTCCTCATCGAGTCTGAAATCCCGCGTGGTCTTACAGGGAACATCTCTTCAAAGATCATGAATGAGATGAAAATACCTACAATGGTTCTCTCCTCTGAAATGGATGACAGAATCAGTGCAAGCATGAGAAGTCCCGAAAGCTTTGATTCAAAGGCATTTCTGGATAATTTCCAGAGTTTTTTCTCAGACTATGGCGGACACAGGTGTGCAGCCGGTTTTTCTATGTCTAAAGAGAGTCTTCCTGCATTCAAGGAGGCACTTTCTGATTTTGTCCTCACAAATGCAGAATATTTTCTGCAGGAAGAAGAGAGCATTCCCGTCGATTTCGATATCCCTGAAGTCCTGATGGATACATCACTTTGGAAGATATCATCATTCTTTGCTCCTTTCGGGATGGAGAATGAGAATATAAAGCTTCATCTTTCAAAGGCAAGTGTTGTTGAAAGCTATCACATTGCAAACAGAAATGACTGGATGAGGCTCTCTGTTGAAATAAACAGCAAGGTATGGCCTGCAGTATGCTGGAATGCAGGGGAAGGGAAGATAAAAAGCGGTGATGAGATTGAAATCATATTCTCACCGGAAGTGAGTGTGTACAAAGGAATAAAGAGATTTGAAATCAATATAATCCGCATGGAGAAGATTATTGACAATGAAAGTGGAAATGAGCAATAATCTGTTTGCTTAACCGTCTTCGGAAGCAAGGAGGTGATTAATAGTGGCATACGTAAGAGTTGACGATAATGAACCTTTGGAGAAGTCAATCAAGAGATTCAAGAGAATGGTTGAGAAAGAAGGCATTATCCGCGAATGGAAGAAGCGTGAATACTATGAAAAGCCTTCAACAATCAAGAACAGAAAGAACAAGGCTATGGCCAGAAAGCAGATGAAGAAGGTCAGAAAGATGCACGCAAGCAAGGCCTATTAATCCATGCACCTCGAAAGAGGTGTTTTTTTTTCGTCCAATGCAATGATAAAACAATTAATTTTCAACTTTTTTTGACATATGGCAATCCTCGTGAGACAATTAGATTGAATCAAGAATAAGGAGGATTGTGTATGTTGATTCTTATTTCCGATGCATTTGACAAATCACTTCCGGAGAAACTCAGCAGGTTCGGACAAGTGACCGAAGACAAGGAAAGACTCAGCGAAGCTGATGTCGTCCTGATCAGAAGCAAGACAAAGGCTGATAAGGCCTATCTCGACAGTGCAAAGAATCTCAAGCTCATAATACGCGGCGGGGTAGGTATGGACAATATTGACATTCCTTATGCAAAGGAAAAGCAGATTGTTGCAACCAATACTCCACATTCAAGCGCAATAGCAGTTGCGGAGCTTGCATTTTCGCTGATGCTCAGTGTTCCAAACCATATTGTTTTCTATGATACGACAACAAAGGCCGGAGAGTGGCAGAAGAAGACAAAGCGAACTGAGCTTTATGGCAAGACTCTGGCTCTCATGGGTATGGGAAACATCGCAAAAGAAGTTGCAAAGCGTGCCCGCGCATTTGGAATGAATGTCGTCTCCTATGATAAGTACGTGAAAGAAAGCGATCTTGCTGAAATGAAGGAAAGCGCAGCAGATGCCGTAAGATATGCTGACTACATTTCCATACATCTTCCGCTTACTGATGAGACAAAGGAAATGTTCTCAAAGAGTCTCTTTGACAAGATGGAGAAGGCCCCTGTAATCATAAACACAGGGCGTGGAAAATGTGTAAGCGATGAGGATATGGCTACTGCTCTCAAGGAAGGAAAGGTCTCATGGTACTGCGCTGATGTATATTCAGCCGAGCCGCTTGATATGGCAAGCCCGCTTTTATCATGTGAGAATATCACCCTTACTCCTCATGTAGGAGCCAACAGCAATGAGAATCTTCTCAGAATCGGAGAAGAGGTAATCCAGACAATAGACAAATATGTTTCACTAGGAGTGTTGAAATGAGAAAGAAGAACTTTTTTGCAGGACCGTCAGTGCTTCCTCTTGAAGTGCTGGAGAAAATAAGGGACCAGATTGTGGATTATGACAAAGAAGGGCTTTCCATGATAGAGGCAAGCCACAGGGGTGGCATGTTCGAGAAAATGTATGATGAAGCTCTCTCCACATTCCGTCGCCTGCTGGATATCCCGGATGACTATGATGTTTATTTCCTTGGCGGAGGTGCAACACTTCAGTTCACCATGATTCCACTAAACTTCCTCATCAAGGGCAAAAAAGCCAGCTATGTAAAGACCGGAAGCTGGTCAAACAAGGCTGAAAAGGATGCAGAGAAGATAGGAGATGTTGAGATTGCATGGGACGGCAAGGACATAAACTACACCAGGATTCCAAAGGCAGAAGAACTCAAGGTCTCTCCACACAGCTCGTACCTGTATCTCTGTGCAAATGAGACAATAGGTGGAATAGAATGGAGAGATTTCCCTTCAGTCAGTATTCCTCTCATTGCTGATATGTCATCAGATATTCTTTCACGCCCTGTTGATGTATCCCGCTTTGCCATGATCTACGGCGGAGTACAGAAGAACATGGGGCCTGCAGGAGCAACGTTCATAATCATGAGAAAGGATATGCTTGATAAGCGCAATGAAAACCTTACAGCATATATGGACTATGCTCTCCACAGCAAGGAAAAAGGGCTGTATAACACACCGCCTGTATTCTCAATCTGGGCTGTGAAGCTAGTTCTTGACTGGGTCGAGAAAATGGGTGGAGTCAAGAAGATGGATGAAAGAGCAGAAGCAAAGTCATCTTTGATTTATTCAATCATTGATTCTTCTGATTTCTTCACAAGTCCTGTTGAGAAAGAGAGCAGGAGCAGGATGAACATTGTATTCCGTCTTCCATCTGAGGAGCTTGAAGCCCGCTTTATTGAAGAGAGCAAGAAGGAAGGAATGCTTGGTCTTAAGGGCCACAGGAGTGTAGGAGGCCTGAGGGCAAGCTTATACAATGCATGTCCAATGGAAGATGTTGAAGCACTTGCTGCATTCATGAAGGAATTTGAGAGAAAGAACGGATAAAGGGAGGATTTATATGTCAGAGCTGGATACAAAATACATGGCACTGGAACTGAAAAGTCCTTTGATAGTCTCTTCATCGCCGCTTACGGCAAGCATAGAGAATTTGAAAAAATGCCAGGATTACGGAGCGGGAGCTGTTGTGCTCAAAAGCATTTTCGAAGAGCAGATTGAAAAGGATGCAGAGCGTGATGCTTCAGCTCTGGATACACTTGAGCATAATGACAATTATGAGTATTTCACATCTCTGACAAAGGATTATTACATCGAAAAGTATGCAAAGCTCATAAAGGATGCCAAGAGCGCTCTTGATATCCCTGTAATTGCCTCAATCAACTGCAGCAGGATGGACAGCTGGATTGAATATGCTGAGCGCTTTATTGCAAGCGGTGCAGATGCCATCGAGCTTAACTATTTCCCTGTCGCAAGCGACAGCAGCATAAGCGGTGAGAAAGTGGACAAGGCATTATTCTCCTTTGCCGAAAAGGCGAGAAAGAGCATATCTTGTCCTCTTTCCATCAAGCTCTCATCCAATTACTCATCACTGTCATACATAACCAGGCGTCTTGATGAGCTTTCAATTGATTCTCTCGTGTTCTTCAACAGGGCCTTCCGCCCTGATATCGATCTTGATACGCTTTCTTTCAGGGCTCAGAATAATCTTTCTGAAGACAATGAGTACTCAAATGCTCTTCGCTGGATTGCTTTGATGAGCGCTGAAGTGTCTCTGGATTTTGCGGCAAACACTGGAATACATGATGCAGATACTGCACTCAAGATGCTGCTTGCAGGGGCAAAGGCTGTTGAAATCTGCTCTGTGATCATAAAAGAAGGATTTGCTTCCATTACACGCATCAATGAAGGCATAAAGAGCTTTATGAAAGAGAAGGGATATGCTAATATTTCAGAGTTCACTGGTCTTTTAGCCCAGGAAAATCATGCTGAGGGCTATAACTGGGAGAGAGTCCAGTTCCTTAAGACCATAAGGTAGGAATATGTTTGACAGCAGTAAATACAGGGATATAGAGCCATATAAGGGTGTGGATTTCAAAGAGAGTTTTGATCGTTTCCTTTCAAAGACAGACATGCTTTCTGCATTTGTCGGGAATCTTCTTCTGGATGATGATCCGAGAAAGGATCTCTTCACTTCTTTCATCTACAGCACGAAGGACAGGATACAGAATTATTCTGATTTCCAGAATGTGATTACAGCAGGAGTCCTGATTCCGGCTATAGTGGAAAAGACAGTCAAGGAATTCACTTTCAGCGGAACTGAGAATCTTGATAACGACAAGGGCTATCTTTTCATTTCAACGCATCGTGATATAGTCCTTGACTGCGCTCTTACTGACTATGCTCTGATGCTCAGCAAGAAACCTCTGTGCCAGATGGCTTTTGGAGATAATCTCATTTCATCTCAGTTTGTAGAGGACCTTTTTCGTCTCAACGGTGGTGTGATAGTGAAAAGAGACCTGCCGATGAGAGAGAAGTATCTTGAGTCCATCAGGCTAAGCGAATATCTAGTTGACACCGTCACTCTTGACAACTGCTCAATCTGGATTGCCCAGAAGAGCGGAAGAAGCAAGGACGGGCTCGATCTTACACATCCTGCTATAATCAAGATGCTGTATCTTTCAAAGAAGAAGGATGGGATTTCCTTTGCTGATCTGATCAAAAGCGTGCGTATCGTTCCTGTAAGCATTTCCTATGAGTACAACCCGAATGACATAAATATGGCTCGTGAGGAAGTTGCAATAAGGAAGAACGGGGCACACGAGAAGAAAAAGTATGAGGATACGATATCAATGATGAGGGGAATCAAGGGCTATAAGGGCAGAGTGCATGTATCATTCGGTCAGGCTCTTGATGGAGAGTATGAGAATCCAGAAGAAGTTGCTAAGGAAATTGACAGACAGATTCATCTTTCATACAGACTCTTCAGCACGAACTATATCGCATACGACATACTTTCAGGAAAAGATGAGTTCAAGTCAAATTATTCTGATTTTGACAGAGCAAGCTTTATCAACAGACTTTCCCATCTTACAGAGGAAGTCAAGATGGAAGTCATCAGAGGGTATTCAAATCCTGTAAAGAGCTATCTCGAACAATGCGGAAAACTCTGATTGCTCTGTTTCTTTCCATTTTGCTGATTTCCTGTCAGAGCAAAGAGTACACAGCCCTGATGAGGAACCTTGAGAAGACTGCTGACGGGGTATACCTCATTTCCTTCATGATAAGCGGAAGTGAGGATTATTATTTTACCCTCACATCCCCATCTGGAATCCTTTCATGGTCCGGAATGCTTGAAAATGAGGGAGAAGATTTCTTTTCAGCCCAGATAAGGATCACAGAAGGCGCAGTCCTGCTTGACGGTGTGTACAAATGGGAAATAATATCATCAGATGGCGTTGAAAGCAGCGGAGAATACTTATTTCGTTCTCCCGACCAGACGCTTTAGCTCATCATCAGATATCTTTGCAAGGAATGTCCTTCCATGAGGACATGACGGAGAATCAAGGAGCAGTGTCTTCTCAATAAGGGATTCGGCTGTGCATCGGTCGACTTCATCTCCCTGCTTTATGGCGGCCTTGCATGCAACAATTGCAAAAATATCTGCCTCTATTTTCTTTTCATCTGCAACTGTGCTCTCAATATATGATACAATCCTGTCTTCCGTTGATCTCATGCTGGAAGGAAGCTCTGTGATGAAGAACTTTCCATCCTTCTTCTCAATCTTTATTCCGATGCTGCTGTAGATCTCGATGTTCTTTTCAAGAAAGCTCTCTGCATCCTTTTCAAGATCAAGAGCAAGAGGAATCAGAAGTTTCTGTATGCTCTTTTTTGCTTTGATCTCTTCATAAAGTATTCTTTCATGCGCTGCATGCTGATCAAGAAAATAAAGCTCATCTCCTGATGTGAAGATAAGAAAGAGCTTGAAAGCCTGCCCGATATATTCAAATTCAAGCTCTTTCTTCTCTTCCTTGTTTTCCTTCTTCTCGTCCTTCATCCTCTTCAGTTCCCGTGCCTGTTCTATCCATGAAGGATCTTCGGGACGCTCTGTTTTCCGCACATCTTTCTCTTTCTCATCCGTGCTTTTCTGATGTGGCATAAAGCTTCTATAGTTTTCCCTGTGCTCAAAGAAATGAGAGCGGTCTTTGTTTTCAGAGCCTGTCCTGAGATAGCTGTCATTATCAAAAAGAAGGGGATTCTGCTCTTCCTTCAGAGTAATCTTCGGTATTTTCCTCTCTATGCCGTTTTGAATAAGAAGCACTATTGCGTGATGTATATCGCCTATGTTCCTTATCTTAACTTCTTTTTTTGCTGGATGGATATTGAAGTCAACAAGCTCAGCCTTGTCATTTATGAAGACTGCGGCAACAGGGAATGTTCCTCCTGGAAGAAGCTCCCCATAGCCGTAAATGACAGCCTGTACAAGGGAGTATTCATCAACCTGACGGTTGTTTACATATATTCTTATTTCCTTCCTGTCGCTTCTTTTCACTCCGCTGTTTCCTGCTATGATGTCAATTGTAAAATCATCACTTTTAGTTCTCAGATGCAGAACATCAGCATCAGCAATTCCCATAGGGCGGTAGAGCATCATCATTCTTTCTTTCAGACTCTGGCACTTTTCAAACCTTACCTTGAGTGCTCCGTCTGAATAGAACCAGAATGATCTGTCAAAAAATGGCAGTGCCTTTGATATGAATGTCTTCTGGCATAATGATGATTCTGTCTGCGGCCTCTTCAAAAATGCTCTTCTAGCAGGAAGAGAGGCAAAAAGATCCTCGCTTTTAACTCTTGTGCCTTTTTCAAGAGCAGATGGCATGATCTCTGAGCGTGAAAGGTTATCTATTACAATCTCATTTGCTTTTTTCTCATCGCTGTCGAATGATGATATTGTAAGCCTGCTTACAGCACTGATGGAGTAGAGAGCTTCACCTCTGAATCCGAGAGTGGTTATGTTATATAGATCATCTCCAGTTTTTATCTTGCTTGTCGCATGATCGTTTGCAATAAGAGAAAGGTCCGCTTTTTTAATTCCTTCCCCGTCATCCTGGACAGAAACCTCGTCAATTCCTCCTCCTTCAATGGAGCATGTGATGTTTACTGCTCCCGAATCCAGAGCATTGTCAAGGAACTCGCGGAGGATTGACTCCGGACGCTCAACAACTTCTCCTGCTGCTATGCGGGAGGCAACCAGTGAATCCAGTATGTTTATCTTTCCCATCAGAATCCCATCCTTGTCATTATGCTGAAAAGAGGCTGTACTTCCTTCAGTTTATAAATGTTAGCATAAGAATCGTCTTTTTCGTAGATTCCTCCGCTCTCAAGGGCAAGTGACAGCTCGATATTCTCCCATTTCTTGATAAGTGATACAGAATAGATCGTATCGCTGCTTAAGAAGTATGTGCTGTAATTGATAATCTCATCCAAACTTGATATAAAGCCCTTTCTTGCAATGGAGAAATCGAGACCTATTCCGTTTCTCAGTGTGAAAGACAGTGAAAGAGAGAGTATGTCTTCATCATAAGAAGAGAAAGAGGAGAATAGTGAGATTATATCTGTAAGAGAGTATTTGAGAGTGAAGTCCACATTCTCAAAATCGAGGATAAGCTTTATCTGGCTGTAGAATGTGTTTCCTTCAGTGTCATCGAAAACAGAAGTCTCATGTCCCGGTGCAGGATTCATTGCACTGAAAGCGTTGTAGATTGCTGGCCTTATTCGTCCTGCATGAAGGCCAAGAGAGAATGAAAAATCGATATTCTCGTTGTGCCAGTTTATCTCGCTGCCCGCTAGATATCCAAAGAGCTTTTCCTTTTCCGTATCATAGATGATTCTTATGTTCTCTGCCTTTCCGTCAACATAGTCCACATGAAGTTCCCCAAAAAGGAACAGGCTGAGAGCAAGTTCTTCTGTAAGTATCTGCTTGTATGTAAGTCCTGCAAATGTCGTAAGACTGTAGTTCTTCTCATCCTTGATTGTAAGTGATGACGGAGCAGAGAGGATCACTCCGCTTCCATCGCTGGAGAACGGGTAGAAGCCAATTTCAGCATTGAATATCCTGATGTTCTCAAGGTCATCGGCATAAAAAGAAAGAGACATGTTCTGGAACGATACTCTGGCATTGAGAGAAAGAGAATTGTATGAGGAGTAGTTGTCAAAGAACACATTGTTTGTCTTCTCATCCCTTGATGCTCTGATATATGTCATTTCAACCTCACTTGAAAGAGAGAATCCTTCAATGAATGTAAATACATCTGAAATAGAATCAAAGATATCAGAAAAGTCATCATAGCTTTCTTTCACTATGTCAAAATTGCTGTCTCCCTTGTCATGATAAAGATAGAACTCGTTATCAGAGATGCTGTATCTGAGCGGAAGACGGAGCGAAAAGTAATTGTTTTCCCCACCGATTCTCATAACCGGTGTCGTATTGAAATATACACTGTCTTTAAAGCTTGTGATCCCCAGGTTTATGTAGAAATCAAATAATCTGCTTTCCGTATTCTCAACCACATTGTCTATATCAATCAAGGCAAGCCTTGTCATGAATCCTATTGCTGGCCTGCCTTTTAGCATCTTGAGCGTGAATTCAGTTAGAAGGGATCCGCTCTGTGTCTCAAGGGATATATAGAAATCTGATGATTTCAGGAACTCAGAATATGAGAAGAGATTATCCTTCTTCACTCCAATCTTTAAAGATGTGTTTCCCAGCGCTGCTCTGATTGATGCATCCACAAATGACTGCTCAGGAAGGAGTGAGAAATTCTCATCAAAGCCCATGAAGGATGAGAATGTGAAATCGAAAAGCGGAGATTTCATGGTGGATGTGAGGAAAAGGGTGTACCCGTCTTCTGGCTCTGCGCTGTAGCTTTCATTGAACATGTTGTAGCTGACTTCTCCTTTCTTATACATCATTCCCATGTTCATGAAATTGAGACGGTAAGAAAGAGGAAGTGAGACGTAGTAGGCATAATTTGTACGGCTGTCCATTCCATCAGCTATTGCACTTATATATCCTGCCCTGAGCGCTATATCAAGTTCATCTGTCCTATAGAAGGAAAGAGAAGCATAAAGGGAGGGATAGTATGAATAGCTTCCGTTTTCAAAATCAGCATAGCTGAGCATGTTTAATCCAACAGACAAAGGTGAAAGCGGCATGACTGAGACATCAGCGCCGTAGAGAAGGGAGTAGTCTGTAAATGAGATATCAGGGGAAAATAGACGTAAAGAGAACCGTTCAGTTCGTACATCAAGATTCAGAGAAAGCTTCTCTTCTATGTTTTCCCATTTATGATCTGTGATGCTCATCAGACCAGATGTGTCCTGACGGAGCGTGGAACTTCTGTCGATGAAGAAATCAAAGCTCCTGTTATCCGTGTATTTTATTTCTTCAATAAATGAGAAAGCATAGGAGAGAATGTTCTGGACATTCTTTTCTTTCCATGCAATTTCTGTGATTTTCAGTGCATTGAGAGAAAGGGCAAGAGAAAACCTACCGGCATAAAAAACAGGAACCAGAGATATTTCATTATATCCCTCGTTCCCGTCCTGATATGATTTGGTTTTTATCAATAAGTCAAATTTGAATCTGTTTTTTTTTCGACATCAACTGTCACAACCGGTGCAAGGAGACCGCCAACAGGTGTGACTGTAACAGATGAGAATTTCACAGGAAGCGGTGAAAGTGAAAGGCCTGGAGCAACTTCGACTGCAAAAAAGAGCGGAGCATCCGGAATATCCTTTCTTCCCTCAAGTGTGCTTGTGTATGTAATCATTGGAGCTGTAGGCACTGCTTCTTTAAGCATTTCTCTCTTCGGCTCAAGGAATGATGGAGCATCCGGTGTGACTATCAGCTCTGATGATACTGCTTCAAGAACAGCAGCAGACGGAACAGGAATCTTCTCCTCCTCCGGCATTTCAACTGTAACTGTCATCTCAGGAGCTGCTGGCACTTCAGGCACCTCAGGCTCTTCAACAGTTGCAGTCATCTCAGGAGCTGCTGGCACTTCAGGCACCTCAGGCTCTTCAACAGTTGCAGTCATCTCAGGAGCTGTTGGCACTTCAGGCACCTCAGGCTCTTCAACAGTTGCTGTCATTTCAGGAGCTGTTGGCACTTCAGGCACCTCAGGCTCTTCAACAGTTGCAGTCATCTCAGGAGCTGTTGGCACCTCAGGTTCTTCAGCTTCTTCAACAGTTGCTGTCATTTCCGGGCTTGTCGGAACTTCTATCTCTTCTAAAACTGCAGGCTCTTCAGCTTCTTCCTCTGCCGGAGCTTCTGTTGGCTCGGCTTCTACAGGAGCATTCTTCTTTTCGTAATAAGATGAGATGAAGCTGTTGCTGTAGCGTGCCTCACTTTCATACTGGGAGAAACTGATAACATTATCATGCCCTGTAAGGATATCTGAACTTGAAAGCCAGTCAACCTGCTTCAGCTCTCCAAGAAGGGAGTCCACATAAAGTGCGCTTCCTGCAGAATAGTTAAAGAAAGCTTCCTCACTTTCTGTTGAGACAATCCTGTATTCTCCTTTTGAGTACATTCCAGCAAGAGCAACCGGTGTATATATGTTTAAATCAGCCTTGCCAAGCAGGTTTACTCTTGCTTCTCCGTTGACAAGATAGAGCTCTGCCTTGTCCTGTGTCCAGGAAAGCACTGTAATAAGAGATCCTTCATTTAAAAGGATATCGCCGAATGGACAGTTGAATGTCACATCCTCATCTGCATAGATGATCAGACCTGTGTAATCTGTAACAGTGTTTATGTCCACGCTTGTACCATATTCATCAAAGAGGCGGATATTGCTTGTGGAGACAGTTACATATGAGGACGCGAAAAGTCCTGCAACTGCCAAAAGCATGATTAGAAATAAACTTAATTTCTTTTTCATAGAAACCTCTTATCTGAGTTTAGCATATATGAAGACAAAGTTACCACTGTTTTTTGACTTTATTGGTCCTTTTTGCATTCTTTGAAAGGATTTTCCAGCTCAAGAGATGAATATATATGCTCTCTTGTGAGCTTATCAAGATGAGAAAGAGAGCTGACAATGGGCTTGAGCCTTGCTCTGACATTGCTCTGGTCATATGGGCATACGGGCTTTACAACAGGCAGATCATAGCATTCTGCCAGTCGCCTGATGGCACTTTCATGAACCTGTATCATAGGTCTTATGACATACAGCTTTCCATCAAAGAATTCCTGTACCGCCTGCATGGGTGCGAAATTTGCCCTGAAGCACAGGTTCATAAGAACTGTCTCCACCAGATCATCAAGATGATGACCCATCGCAATCTTTTTTATTCCCATTCTGTCAGCGTAGGAAAACAGGATTCTTCTTCTGTTCCTTGCACAGAGATAGCAGTTGAATTCTCCTTTGAAAGAAGAGGGGAACTGCATTTCGTTAAAAACTGTGAAATCTATATCAAGGTCACTGTAATATTCTTTGAGCTTATCGAGCATTCTCTCTTCAACGGGGTGCTCGTTCCAGTTTATCATAACAGCCTTGAGCTTGTAATTTATGGGAAGCCATTTCCTTCTCAGCGAAAGGGCAAGCGACAGAGCAAGGGAATCTTTTCCTCCGCTTGCAGATATGAGTATCTGGTCAGATTCCTCAATCATATTGAAGTCGTTTATTCCCTTTCCTGTCTGCTTGATGAATCTTCTAACCCATGGTGGGATTTCACCTTCAATCAGCTTCTTATAGCTCAGCTTTTCCAAAATCCACCTCGCCAAGTGCCTCCATCACATCTGCTTCCTTGACATAGGAAGGAGCAAAGACAGAGAGCTTTCTGAGTCTCTTTGAGAATTCAGAGCCAACATTCTCTGTAAAAATCGTCTCATCATCTCTGACTGGAGAAACCGATCCGTCATGTCTGAGTATTTCAATGTGGCTTTCAAAATTTATCGGCTCCGGAATATCTATGATCACCTCATAATCCTTTAAAGCAGGGTATTCTGCCTTTATCTGGTTATAGATTTCTCTTTCAGCTTCAGCCCTTGTTCTGATAGAAAGAGCTTTTTCCAAGAGCATATTGAGATCTGAGAGAGGAATTTCCGCCTTCTTTTCAAAAAGCTGCCCGCTTTCGACCATCTCTATCAGAGAAAAAGCATCAATCTCTTTTCTCTTTTCCCTTGCAAATGATGCAAACTCATAGTCGTCCTTGAAATAGAGATCATCGTATGAAATCTTATTCTCTTCAAGCGCAGTCACAAGTGCTTTTTTTATCATGCTGGTTGCACATCTTACTCCCTTATGCCAGTACACAGTTCTGTACATCATGTATTTTGAGAAAAGTATCTGCTCAACAGAAATGAGTGCATCCTCATCGAGCACAAGGCGTCCATTTCTCAAATCAAGACTCTTGAGAATGAACTCAGTATGCTGCATTCCATACGGGACTCCTGAAAAATACGCATCACGGGAAAGGTAATCTAGCTTGTCCGGATCCAGTGTCCCTGAAAGTATGTTGCGGTAAATCTCTATTTCTTCATTGCCGCACTTTCTTTCCTTGTTGATTATTAGCCCAACGTATTCAGGAACTCCTTTTGCTTTCTTTATTTTCTCATACAGCTCGCTGTCATGAAGTATTATATCCTCAGCTATTTCCTCATGCTCCCTTACTGAAAGCTCCTTTAGAGAGTGGGCGTATGGAAAATGCCCTATGTCGTGAAGAAGACATGCGATGAAAAAGCTCATCACGCCTTCCTTTGAAAACGGTAGGCTTTCATTCTTGCTCAAAAGCGTGAGGATTATCTTTCTTCCTATTGCATAAACTCCAATTGAATGGTTGAGTCTTGTATGCACATTTGACGGGTATATAAGGTATGCTGGTCCGTTCTGCCTTATCCTGTTCAGCTTGTCAACGCTTTTTGCTTTCAGTATGTCCTTCATCTCCTTTGTGAAAGGAACCGATGAATGGATCACATCATTTACCGAATGGTCGAATGAGTCAAACAGGAGATTAAGTAATTCTGTCTTCTTCATAGAAGAATAAAATACCACAACTGGGAAAAACTTTGTATACTGTTTTTCATGAAGAGATTCCTGTCATTTCTCCTGATTCTGGTTTTATCATCACTTGCGCTCTTTTCTGCATTTGATGCAATAAGCAGAGATGGACTTAAGATTCTGCATGCTGCTGAGGAAGGAAGTGCAGAAGAATTGGCCATAAAGGCACTTAAAAGCGATGTAAGCCTTTCATGGTATGATGAATACACTACAGCAGAGAAGGTGCTTATTGAGAGCACATATAAAAGCCTTGCTGAAATACTTCCCCTTGATAATTTCGTGATCAGTGAGAAAAAAAACGATGCCATCCGTGTATATTCATCAGATGGCACCATAATTGATATCTCCTTCAAGGAGAACAGGATCTCAAGTATCTCAGTTCTCTGAGGCAAGACGCTCGAATTCAGCAAGATACTCTTTGAACTGCTTTGTTGCTTCTCTCACCGGATCCGGCTTTGACATATCGACTCCTGCTTCCTTAAGAGATTCAAGAGGATATTTGCTTCCGCCGCTTGAGAGGAATGAAAGATATTCATTTCTTTCTTTTTCTCCACCTGAGAGCACTCTTCTTGCAAGTGCGATGCTGGCAGAAAGTCCTGTGGCATATTTATATGTGTAGAATGCCCTGTAGAAATGCGGGATTCTAAGCCCTTCAAGATCAGAGACATCAAGCATCTCCACCTTCGGTCCGAAATAAAGCTCAAGGAGTTTTCTGTATTCCTGCCTGAAGAACTCAAATGTGAGAGCCTCTCCGCGCTCTGCCGCCTCATGCACGATAAGCTCGTATTCTGCGAACATCGTCTGGCGGAAGAGGGTAGCAACCATATCATCAAGCTTCTTGCTTATAAGGTACATCCTCATGTTCTTGTCATCAGTGTTCTTTAAAAGGTAATGCATTAAAAGCTCTTCATTGAATGTTGATGCGACCTCTGCCTCGAAAATCGTGTAGTTGTAGCTCATGAACGGGTTGTTCTTCACAGAATAATATGAGTGCATGCTGTGTCCGCCCTCATGGATGAGTGTGAATACACTGTCTAATACCTCTTCCTCGAAATTGGTCAGAATGTATGCATGCCCTGTGTAGGATCCTGATGAGAATGCACCGCTTCTCTTTCCTGTGTTCTCATATTTATCGACCCAGTGTTCCTCTGTAAGTCCTCTTATAAGTGTTTTCCTGTAATCCTCTCCAAGGGGCTCTATTGCCTTTGATATCAGTGATACAGCCTCGTCGTATGTATGCCTGCTCTCAACTCCTTTTGTCATAGAAAGATACACATCATAGTGCATGAGGTGATCCTTGTTGAGAGCCTTTGCCTTGACCTCGTAAAAATGATTTAAGGAGGGAAGGGCCTCATGGATTGTGGAAATGAGATTTCTGTAGACGCTCTGGTCTATCTTGTCAGGAAAGAGCGCCTTTTCAAGGGATGATCCGTATCCTCTTGCCTTTGAAAGGAATATGTCTCCCTTGATGCTGGATGAGTATATTCTTGCAATTGTGTGCCCGTTCCTGAGGTATGCGTTATACATGCCCATATATGCATCTTTTCTTGTCTTCTCATCCTCGCTTCTTATGAACCTTGCGAAACTTGAATGAGTCAGCTTTTCTCCCTCAACAGTGCCAAAATCAAGGTCTATGTTGTTCAGATCCATGAAAATGTCCTGAGCAGATGCTCCGACAGGAGAGTAGAGTGAAAGAAGCCTTTCTTCTTTTTCAGAAAGGATGTGTTCTTTCATCCTGAGACTTTTCTTTATGAATACAAGGTAGTCCTTGTTCCTCTCTTCTGCCATGTAGGATGAGAGTACCTTCTCATCCATTTTCACAAGCTCTGTGTCAAAGAAGCTCACTGCTTCACTTACAGATGCCTCGAAAGCATCGAACTCTCCTGCCATTTTTGCAACCTGGGAGTTTGTGCTGTCTGCGCTGTATTTTAAAAATGCATAGGAGCCGAGTCTCTCTTCTTCCTTGAAGAACTTTTCAAGAGAAAGAAGGGTCTGATGAAAACTGTCAGAAGAGAGCGCCATCTTACCTTTAAGCTGTCTTATGTTCTCCACTTCTTTCTTCAGGGCAGCAAAATCCTCGTACCACTTCTCATCAGAAACAGACAATGTGCTCAGATCCCACAAATCTTCTTTTTTCCTGTCTTTTCTTTCCATATTACAAAACCTCCTTCATAATCAGATTCATCTTTCTTGCGGCCTTTCCCCTGTGGGAGAATCTGTTCTTCTCTTCTTCACTCAGCAGTGCTGATATCATGCCAGCTTCAGCATTGAAGAATACAGGGTCATAGCCAAAGCCGTTTGTTCCCTCTGCCTTTCTCGCAATCTCTCCCTTGCATGACTCCTGAACCACATATTTCTCCCATGGAGAGCAGATCAGGACAAGAGAAGAGACAAAATATGCTTCTCTCTCATCAATTTCTTTCATGTTTGAAAGCAGGTATTCATATTTTTCCCTGTCAGTAAGCTTCCTTCCCATCTCTTTTTCTCCATAGCGGGCGGTATGTATGCCTGGCTTCCATCCGAGTGCTTTCACACACAGTCCTGAATCATCGCTCAAAACAGGCCGTTTAACTATGTCAAAAAGAGCCTGGGCCTTGATAAGCGCGTTCTCTATGAAAGAAGAACCGTCTTCCACAGGGTCAAAATCAATCCCTATCTCCTTTGGAAGTATAATGCTGACAGAAGGAAACAATGCCTGCATTTCCTTTTTCTTATGTTCGTTTGATGATGCGAAAAAGATTTCCATGAGATGAAGATAGCAGAATTTCAGGATTTGTTGAATAAAGGAGAGAAGGAGAGGGAATCATAATATTCAGTATTTCCCCAGTAGTGGGAATATATGTAAAAGACACGATCAGCATATATTCTGATTGTTATGTTGTTCTTTGTCTCCTGGAGTATTATAGACTCTCCTGAGCCATAGCTGTTCATTTTTAGCCTGTTTATTCCGTCATCTGGAACAGACAGATAGAAATCCTCCCCGGTTTTTTCTATGAATGAGAAAAACGGACCCATCAGAAAATACAGATTCATTCCGTTTTTCTCTTCTTTCTCCTCTTTTGTCATGAATACGCTTTCGCTCTGTGCACAGGAAGAGATAAGGAGCATGGCCATGAGAAGGAAAGCCAGAAGTTTTCTCATAGCCGAATTCTAGCAGATTTTCTTCTTTTGTGCTCACATATTCACATAATCTGGTTGTTTTCCAGCACCTTTTCAAGGTATGCCTTTGCTTTCTTTATATTAAGTGACACAAGAGAGCGCGATACGTCCATGATCTGGGCAATCTCTCTGTGGCTGAGGCCTCTTTTGAGGTTTGACAGCTCCTTTCTCCTTTTCATTTCAGCAGACAGGAGTTTCTGGGCGTTCTCGCTCAGTTTCTCAATCCTTTTCTCATCTCCTTCCTTTTCTTTTGCAAGAAGCAGATTGAGCCTTATCCTGTAATGTCTGAATATTATTGCCCTGAGGTTGTCGATCTTCTTCTCATCATATGAGCAGAGCTCATCCTTTTTCTTGAAGAATGCAAAAAGCAGCTCCTGATTGACAGAAAGGAAATCTGAAAGCTTTGCTATGAGCTCCGGATTCTCAATCCGTGGCACAGAAAGCAGGAACATCAGAATCCTGTATCTCTGCTTTCTCTCCTTATCCGTGTTGCTGTTCTTTTTCTGTTCACTCATGCTGTTGATGATGCTCTTCATGCTTATGTTGTCATAAAGATGAAGGCGCTCGGGATTGACTGTCACAAGAGCGTTTTTATCATAATCATATTCGGCTGTGCTGTCGCTTATCATGTTCTCGGCGTTGACTTTGCCGATTTCATATAAAAGGTTGCCGTTCTTCTCCTCTTTTTCCTTTTCCTTGATAAGGAATGTCATTGCTCTTTTCCTGAGTATGACAGCAAGATAGTCTATGTAAGAAAGCCTTGTCAGCACATATGCTGAGACCATTTCCCTAACATATGCCCTCTGCTGGAAAAAGAATTCTGCCAGATATTCCTCCTCCAGATATCCTTTTGCTTTTGGAATCAGGTAAATCAGCAGCTCTGTACGCGCAAACACCAGTTTCTCAAGACTTTCCTTTTTTCTCTCATCCTTTGTACAGTTGTAGCTCAAGACAAGACTGGTGAGTATCTCGTCTTCCTCCTTTGAAAAATACCTCTTCATTCTTACCTCCTATTTTCCTAAGAAACATCAGGCAAGAATCATGCCAGCTTTTTTTTGAAAAAAGCGAGATTTTAATTTGTTCTGTTTAAAGACGATAACGGTCTGTCAGATCATTTTTTCGAATTTTCTTTCACACTCGTCGGCTGCTTTCGAAAAATCTTCAGTTTCAAATCTTGCTCCCGAAGCAAGTGCATGCCCGCCGCCGGAGAAGAGTGATGCAATTTGCGCACAGTCGACATTCTTTCCCTTGACTGCTCTCAGACCAAGTTCAATCGTGTTTCCTCTTTTCTTGAAAAGGCATACAAGACGTACATTCTCTATGGAAAGCAGAATTGGGTAGAGCAGATATGATATATTCACATCCGACTCATCCCGTGCTGTTATTATCTCTCCTCCCTTTATCATCCTGATGCTTGAAAGTGCCTTTGCAAGGCTTTCTGCTTCAGCAATTGTGATGCTTGTTTTCAATCGGTCGTAAAGAGAGTAGATTTCAGCTCCAGCTCTTGTCATTTCAATGGCAAATGCCAAGCTTTCCTCTGCCTGCTCATCTGATATGAAATGAAAGAAGCCTGTATCTGTCATGAATCCTGAAAGCAGGAATTCTGCTGTTTCTTTATCAAGAGGAATATTCAGGGCTGAGCGTACCTTGTTCACAAGAAGAGTGCAGGACGGGCTTTCGGGCACAATGTATGAAGAAAGGGAGCCTTTTGGCCTAGCACAGCTCTTATGATGATCTATGACAATATAATCATGATTAGAGAAAAGGGTGGAAAATGCTGTTCTTTCCATCTCGCCAGCATCAAGAAGGATTATAAGTGCATCGCAACTGCACTCGCAGGTTTCTTCAATTCCCTCTGCCATCCATTTTATATTTCTCTCAAGCGGAAAATCAGCAAGCATGCTGACCTTCTTGCCGCTCTTTTTGAGAATATTTCCCATTGCCCTGATTGAAGAAAGAGCATCCCCATCACATTTTCTGTGTGCAATGAGGATGAATTCATCTCTTTTCCTGATTATGTTCAGAAAGTCTTCATCTGGTCTGGGGAACATATTCATTTCCATCTGCAAGCAGCACTTTGGGTTCCTTGTCTGATTCCACATTCTCCCTGTCGATTATGACTTCGCGAGCCTCTTTGATTGATGGAAGATCGTAGGAAATACCGAGCATGAGATTTTCGACTATGCTTCTGAGTCCCCGCGCTCCTGTTTTCTGTGTGTAAGCCTTCTCCGCAATTGCTGAAATCGCATCATCAGTGAAGATCAGGGAAATGCCATCAAGCTTCATTGATGCCTGATACTGCTTTATGATCGAGTTCTTTGGCTCTGTTATGATTCTCTTCAGGTCTTCAAGGCGAAGATCATCAAGGGTTACATGAATAGGGAGTCTTCCGATGAACTCAGGAATAAGGCCGAATTTCACAAGATCGTCAGGATGAAGGGCTTTGTATATCTCCCTTATCTCTTTATTGCTCTTTTTGGCAACAGAAGAGCCAAAGCCGTAATTGCTCTCTCTCGTGCGCCTTTCTATGACTTTCTCTAGTCCGACAAAAGCACCTCCGCAGATGAAGAGGATGTCCTTCGTGTCGATCTTCAGCATTTCCTGGTTAGGATGCTTTCTTCCTCCCTGAGGAGGAACAGAAGCAACTGTTCCCTCTATTATCTTCAGCAGTGCCTGCTGCACTCCTTCTCCGGATACATCCCTTGTTATTGAGACGTTCTCGCTCTTTTTTGCAATCTTGTCTATCTCGTCAATGAAGATTATTCCCTTCTGGGCTTTTGCTATGTCATAGTCAGCAGCATCGATGAGCTTCAAAAGTATGTTCTCAACATCCTCTCCGACATATCCTGCTTCAGTAAGTGTGGTCGCATCAGCAATTGCAAACGGAACCTGGAGCTTCTTTGCAAGTGTTCTTGCAAGCAGTGTTTTTCCTGTTCCTGTCGGACCTATCATTAGGATGTTCGACTTGTCGAGTTCAACTCCTTCAGAGAGAATCTTCTCCTTGTTGATTACTCTCTTGTAATGGTTGTATACAGCAACAGAGAGCACACGCTTTGCCTCATCCTGCCCAATTACATATTCATCAAGATATTCCTTTATCTCCCTGGGGGTCGGAACAGGACCTGTGAGAATTTCTCCGTCGTTAACTGCCGGCACGGTGTTTTTGAACATGTCATGGCAAGTCTCGACACAGTCGCGGCAAATGGCGACACCTCCGGATGTGATCAGCTGTCCAGCCTCTTCAGCACTTCTTCCGCAAAATGAGCAGTATTTACCTCTTGCCATTATTTTCTACTCCTCACAACACTGTCCACAATACCGTAGTCCCTTGCTTCCTCAGCAGAGAAATACATGTCCCTTTCAATATCCTTCTCAATTTCCTCTGCACTTTTTCCTGTGTGTAGCGCAAGGATATCTGTTGTGACTTTCTTAATTCTCTGAAGCTCCCTGTTTGCAACTATGATGTCGCTTGCCTGGCCCTCAGCTCCTCCGTAGGGCTGATGGATCATGACACGCGCAGAGGGGAGTATGCTTCTCATTCCCTTTGTTCCAGATGCAAGGAGCAGGGCAGCCATGCTACATGCCTGTCCCATGCATATGGTCCTGACAGGGCAGGAGATATACATCATCGTGTCATAGATTGCAAGCCCTGCAGTGACACTTCCTCCGGGGCTGTTTATGTAGACGCTCACTTCTTTCTCAGGATTCTCTCCCTCAAGGAAAAGGAGCTGGGCCACCACGAGGTCTGCAGTGCTGTCATTTATCTCACCGTCAATGAATATTATTCTGTCGCGCAGGAGGCGTGAGAATATGTCATACTGTCTTTCGCCGTTTCCCGACTGCTCCAGGACATATGGAACCAGTGAATGCATTCTTTCTTCTTTTTTCATAAAAATATTATCCTTGTTAGAAAATAGTATGGCCTTGCCACAAAAGCAAGGCCTGAAGGACTTAAACAGGATTAATCATCTGCCCATGTATTCTTTGAAGGAGACTTTCTTTCCTGTCTTGAAGCTGTTGTTCTCAAGCAGGAATGATGGAACCATGTTGTACTGCATCTCATCCTTTATAAGCTCTTTGTAATAGCCCTTTGTCTCCTCGTCTGTAATATCCTTAAGCTGCTCAGAACACTTCTTCTCGTACTCTTCCTCATCAAGCTTGAAGTCTTCCTTCTTCTGGATTGCTTCCATGATGAGCTGAGCCTTTATGTTCTTTTCTGCAGAAGGCTTCCAGTCCTCCATGATCTGCTCTTTTGTGTTGTTCTGCATCTTGAGGAACATATCGAGAGTCTTGTCATCAAGTCCTGACTGCTTTACGAAATTCCTCCAGCTGTTGTCAAGCTCAACTCTAAGCATGCTTGAAGGAATGTCGATTTTGACGCTCTCTACAAGCTTGTCTACAAGAGCATTCATCTTGTCATTCTTTGCCTTTTCCTCAGCTTCTTTCTCAAGCTTCTCTCTTGTGCCTTTCTTAAGGTCCTCAACTGTCTTGTATTCGCTCTTCACATCCTGAGCAAAGTCATCATCGACTTCAGGAAGGTCACGGAACTTGACTTCATCGATCTTGACGCTGAGCTTTACGCTCTTGCCCTTGAATGTGGCATCATCATCCTCATATTTTTTCTCGATTACTTTCTCTTCACCCTTCTTCATTCCTACAATGTCATCATCGATTCTGTAGTAGTTGTATGTTGTTCCGCAGGTGAATGTGAAATCCTTTCTTTCTGTTTCTGCAACAGGCTTTCCTTCCTCATCAAGCTCAACATAGCTGAGTGTGACGATATCTCCCTTTGCAATCTCTCCGTCCTTCTTCCTGACAATTGCATTCTGGTCTCTGAGACGCTCGATTTCCTCATTAACATCATCATCTGTCACTTCAGCTTCATCCACTTCGATTTCAAGGCCCTTGTACTGAGGAAGCTCAAAAACAGGGTAGGATTCATACTTAACTGTGAAGGTTACATCCTCGTCCTTCTTGAAAGGAATGAGCTTTTCCTCATCCTGAAGCTCCGGAGTTGAGTAAGGCAGCGGGCGCTCTGTCATCTCAAGATCCTTTGTTGCCTCTCCGACAGCATTTTCAAGTGTGCTGAATGTTGCCTCTTCTCTGATGGCATCTCCCCACTTTCTCTCGATTACTGAAAGAGGTGCCATGCCTTTTCTGAAGCCAGGAATCTGGAGATCCTTTCTGTATTTGTTAATTCTCTCACTGTAAGCCTTCTCGATGCTTTCTTTATCAACAGTGATTGTGAGCTCGCACATTGAGTTCTCAAGTCTCTTTACGCTCTTATTTAGAACCATGATGTCCTTCCTTGTATTTCGAAAATTTCTTTGCAACTAAAACATTAGCTTCCATAATATAATAGATTATTCAAGCTTTGTCATGACCTTTTTGAAAAAAGGAATCAAGTGGGCAAGAGAACGCCAAAAGGGATTTATGATTATACGATGCTTATCTGGAAGTTGAAAATCTTCAGTACAGAATTCGTGAAAAGGTCTTAAAGTAGTTGAGTATTCCTACTGATCTGATTGACAGACTCTCAGCAAATGGCTAGGTTTCCTTTGCATTACGGTTTTCTGACCTGCTTTCCCTCTTCATCTGTTTCGAATTCTATAGAACAAAAGAAGACATGATAGTAGTTATATTGCAAAATTTATACATATAATTTAATATGTAAATACAAAGGATTGACTGATGCAATTTGAATGGGATGAAGAAAAGAATATTGCAAATATCAAGAAACATGATGGAATCAGTTTCCACATGGCTGTCCGTGTCTTTCTTGATGGAAACAGAATTGAGAGATATGATTGCAAACATTCCATCGATGAAGACCGGTATAATGTGATTGGAATGGTTGAGAGATTGCTTTTTGTTGTGTACACAGAGCGTGATGCTGATACCATCAGAATTATTTCTGCAAGAAAAGCAACTAAGGAGGAATGCAATGAGTACTATAAAAAGAATGACAATTGAAGAAGTGAAAGCCATGCCTCCTCTTTCCGATGAAGAGAAGAAGGTGATAAGAGAGGCAAAACCTGTTGAAAGCGATGATTGTCCTTTTATGACAGAGGATGAGCTCGAAGGTTTCAAGCATTGGAGTAAAGTTCATCCTGGATGTTATAAGCCCACTAAAAGCAAGATTACAATCATGATTGACAATGATTTGCTTTCGGCTCTCAAGGCTCAGGGCAAAGGATATCAGACGAGAATCAATGCAATCCTTAGAAAAGAGATAATGGGCGCGTGAAGCGGGAAAATTTCGGGAATACAGAAAAATTGCTTCGGTATCCACGCAAATGCGCCGGTAGGTTTATTAATTTCTGAGTGATTCAGATGTATGCGAAGATGAGGAAAAAGGAATCAAGTGGGCAAGAGAACGCCAAAAGGGACCTTGTAATTCCAGTTAACTCTTCTCCTTTCAGCGTCCTCCCTGATTCTGAAAGGCTCAAATGAAAGAAGAAGGTTCTGCTCATCGACGACCCGCTTTTCAATGCTTTCGCAGTAGTAGGGGAATGTTTTTATATTGATCTTCTTATGAAATGAGGAGAGGTCAGAAACAAGCATGTCAATATATTTGTTGCTGGAACTTTGAGGAACATATAAAACCCTTCCATACAGATCCTCGATTTCAAGATTTTCCAGATTTTTCAGCTCATCCTTAGAGCTCATCTCAATTTCAGGACAGAAATACTTCTTCTCTTCTGCCTTGAGCATATTTGCTTTGAGAAATTTTTCATCAAAATAGAAATAGAATGCGTCAATCTCGCTGCTGAGCAATGCGGCCATCTCATCAGGCGGGAGGGAAAAGGGGAGTGTTTTCTTTTCGCCTTTGATGAATGACTCATTGTAGAAAGCAGATGAGGCGGTAAAGAGACAGCTTTCAGCACTCATGCATTCCTTTCTTATCTGTTCAAGAAGAGCATCTGAATACTTTATATATTCTTCAAGCGCTCTTTTTGCTATGATCCCGCTTTTAGTAAGGCGTTTTGAATCAGAAACCTTGATTGAGCATTCTCTCTCAATCTCGGCAACTGTGCTCCTGCTTAAATCCCCGTCAAGAAATTTTCTGATGCTATCTAGATAGAGTGCCATGTTTTTTATCAAAGCCAGTCAGCCAGTTGCTGTATTTGAGATATACAAGGAAAAGTATCGAAGACACTGACCATGTAAGAGGATATGCAGAGTACACGACTTCAATATTATGGACAAAGAGCAGTGTGACTGTGATGTATACAACTCTCAGAAGACACCATGAACCGAACATTATGAACATAGGAACACTTGCTCGTCCTGCGCCTCTTAAAATTCCCGCAATGCAGTGGCTTAAGGCCAGGAAGAGATAAAAAAGGCCTTCAATTCTCGCCTGATTCGTGCCATAGCGTACAACAGCCGGATCTGAGTTGAAGAGGGATACGAGAAGGGGAGAGAAAATGAACACGCATATCCCGATCAGCTCTGCAAGCGTGATTGAGCAGAGGATTCCAAAACGTGCTCCTTTTTTTGCCCTCTCAAGATCCTTGGCTCCGAGATTCTGCCCAATGAATGTTGTGAGAGCCATCGAGAAGCTTGTAATCGGCAGGAAGGCAAAGCCTTCAATCTTGCTGTATGCGCCGCTGCCGGCAACAGCAGAGGATGAGAAGGTGTTTATGTTTGTCTGCACGATTGTATTTGCAAAGCCTATGACTGAGTTCTGTATTCCTGAAGGAAGGCCGTAGCGGATTATCTCCTTGAGGGTTCTTCTGTCGATTCTGAGACTTCTGATTTCAAAGCGGTGTGCGCCATTCACCCTTGAGAGCTTTATGAGGCAGAGTATGCTGCTTGTTGCCTGGCTTATTATGGTTGCAAGGGCTGCCGATCCGACTCCCCAGCCGAAGACTCCTACAAAGAGAATATCCAGAACGACGTTGATCATTGAAGAGAGAATCAGGTAATAAAGGGGATGACGGCTGTCTCCCACTGCGTTCATTATTCCCATCAGTATGTTGTACATGATGTTGAACACGAGTCCATATGAGTAGATCCTGAAGTAAGCTATGCTGTTCGGCATTATATCTTCAGGCGTCTGCATCAGGCGCAGGATTGATGGAGTGAAAATGACTGCAAAAACTGTGAGCACTATTGAGGATATCAGGCCGAATGCGATATCTGTATGCACCGCCTTTTTAAGTTTCTCCGGGTCCCGCGCGCCGAAATAGCGGCTTATGACAACACCGGCTCCCACCGCAACTCCATTGAAGAAGCCAACCATCATGAAGATGAGGGATGAGGAGGAGGAGACGGATGCAAGGGCAAGAGGGCCTAAAAAGTTTCCTACAATCAGGCTGTCTGCCGCATTATAAAGCTGCTGGAAGAGGTTTCCTAAAAACAGCGGGATTGCAAAGCGTACTATCCCTTTTTCTATGCTGCCCGTGGTGAAGTCGATATTTGCGCTCATGAGTGAAGATATAGCACTAAAAGGGTGGAGAAACAATATTTCTTTCAGCCTTTGGCAATATTATGTTAAAATAATTTGGAGGCATATATGAAAAGAATTCTTATAAAAGGGAATTTTGTATATCCCCTTGGCAAGGAACGCCTCGAAGAGAAGAGGAATGCTTTCCTTATTATTGAAAACGGACGATTTGTTTCATTTTCCGATCATGCTGTACCATCTGACGAGGAATATGACTTTTCAGACGATATAATAATTCCAGGACTTTCGGACACACATCTGCATGCTCCTCAGTATCAGTTTTCAGGGCTGTATATGGACAAGAGCCTGCTTGAGTGGCTGAATGAGCATACTTTCCCTGAAGAAGCAAAATACAAGGATATGGAATATGCTGAGAAAGCTTATTCGATTTTCTTGTCCGCTCTCAACAAAAGTCCTACAACAAGGCTTTCCTGCTTTGCATCAATTCATGAGCAATCAAGCTTTCTTCTTGCATCCATGCTTGATGATGCAGGATATTCAGGCTATGTAGGGAAGGTCAATATGGACAGGAACAGTCCCCCCGACCTTACTGAGGATACTGAAGAGAGCATAAAGAGCACGCTTTCCTTTATCAGACGGACAGAAAAGCTCAAGAACATAAGGGCTGCTGTCACTCCACGCTTTGTCCCATCCTGCACAGACAGCCTGATGGAGGCACTGAGTGAAATCCTCCTTGATGATCCTAGCCTTGTCGTCCAGAGCCACCTGTGTGAGAACAAGGATGAGATAGAGTGGGTCAGATCCCTTCATCCTGAGGCAGAAAACTATGCATCTGTATATGATCGCTACGGCATGCTTGGAAGGGGAAACAGGAGCATAATGGCTCATGTATGCTGGCCTGAAGATGCTGAGCTAGATCTTCTTGAAAGCAGGAATGTGTTTGTTGCCCACAGTCCATCAAGCAATGAGAATCTCTCATCCGGCATCGCACCTGTCAAAAGAATGCTCGAGCGCGGGATAAATGTCACGCTCTCATCCGATGTGGCCGGCGGAAGCAGCATTTCAATGTTCTCTGTCATTGCAAGGGCACTTTCGCACAGCAGGATAAGAAACGCTTTCTTTTCTGACAAGGCTCTGACCTTCCCTGAGGCTTTCTATCTTTCGTGTCTCTCTTCATCCCCGCTGTTCTCTTCTCAATCGGGCTCAATCTTCCCATCCTGGGATGCAGATCTTGTTGTGATTTCTGACAGCAGCATCAAGAGCACGCTGGATGATGAGCTTTCTCTTGCTGAGCGCCTTGAGCGCTATGTGTATAAATGTTCAGAGCTTCCAGTTGTCGCAAAATTCATAAAGGGAAGGAAAGTGCTCTGAGCAATATGGTAATTTTCCTTTCTTTTCCTTATCATTCTGCTTTGTGAAAGAAAGAGCTCTGTATAAAAAGGATGTTCTGGTAACCGGTGCCTCGAGCGGAATAGGCAAGGCCATATCTGTTTATCTTGCAGAAGATGGATGGAATGTCTATGCAGCAAGCAGGAATATCTGTGAGGAAGTGAGAACAGTCGGGAAGGGAAGAATCACGGGAATCAGGATGGATGTGACTGACGAGGAATCTGTCAGAAAGGCCGCAAAGAGAATCGAGGATCTTTCGGTGATCATTCATTCTGCTGGGTTCGGAATTGCATCCCCTGCTGAATGTGCTGATCTTGATCTGGTTAGAAAACAGTTTGACACGAATTATTTCGGCGTTCTTTCAGTCAATTCAGTTTTTCTGGAGAAACTCAGAAAGAACAGGAGGAGCATTGTAATTGCAATCTCTTCATTCGCATCCTCTGTGCCTCTTCCTTTCCAAAGTCATTACAGTTCCTCAAAATATGCTCTCAAGGCCTATATGGAAGCCCTGAGAATAGAGGCTTCTCCTTTTGGCGTTCAGAGTGTGCTTGTCGAGCCGGGAGACACCAGGACTTCTTTCACATCATCCCGCATTGAAAGCAATATAGAGAATACTGTTTATGAAAAGAGTGCAAGAAGAGCAATAGACAGGATGAAAAATGATGAGATGAACGGAAAGAGCCCGGAGTCTGTCGCACGCTGTGTTTCAAGAATCCTCAGAAGGAGGAATCCTCCGGTCAGAGTAACTGTCGGTCTTGAGTATAAAATCCTGATGTTCCTTGTGAAAATCCTTCCTGAGCGTATGATCCTTTATATCCTTGGGAGGATGTACTGATGGCTGCAATACTTACCCGTGCTCTCTTTTTTTTCCTTCTCATAGTTCTTGCCTATGTTCTGAAAAAAGCCGGATTTCTGAAATCTGATGATTCCAAGGCCCTTGGAAAGCTAATTTTATATATAACTCTTCCTTCTGCTGTTATTTCAGGCTTCTCATCTTTTTCCTTTACCGCACTGCTTCTTCTCATTCCCTTGATTTCTTTTGCTGCAAACATTGCTCTGGAGGCCATCGGATACATTCTGGCAAAGGGCAAAAGAGACAGCGAGAAGATTTTCTATCTTCTTAACACACCTACATACAATATCGGGAACTTCACGCTTCCCTTCTCATCTGGCTTTTTAGGACCTGAGGGTGTGATCGGCACATGCCTTTTTGACATGGGAGCATCTTTTCTCACACTTTCAGGATGCTATGCATTTGCTTCTGCAGTATTGAAAAGAGAAGGAGAGAGAAGCCTGCTCAAGGACGCGCTGAAGATATTCACAAAACCGGCATTTGATGCCTACATAATCATGATAATCCTCTCTCTGCTTGGTTTGAAAATGCCATCATTCATAATTGACTTTGCATCGTTCATCTCCCCGGCAAACGGGGTGCTAGCCATGCTCATGATTGGTCTAATGCTGGATTTCAGATTAAAAAAGAACGATCTTTTTCCTGTGTTCAAGGTAATCTTCATAAGACTTGTATTCACATCAGTGCTGGCTTTGCTTGTCTATAATTCCCTTCCCCTTGCCCTTGAGATGAAAAGGGCTGTTGTAATCACGCTCTTTTCCCCGATCAGCAGCTCAAGTGCCGCATTTGTCACAGAGCTTAATGGGAACAACGAGCAGGCCGGATTTGCAGGAAGCCTGTCAATTATCATATCTCTTTCAATATATGTGACTCTTTTCATGCTTTGGCTCTGATATTCAGAAAATCCCATCCTGATTTTTGACAGCTCCTCATGAAAAAGCAGCAGAGCAGATTAAAAAGTAAAATCAATTTATCTGAATTTCTGGCTTAATATATTAGTCAATTCAAACAATACATTCTAAAAATAAAGAAAAAAATCAATAAAATAATTGTTTTTCATTCAAAAAGAGGTTGACAGCAAGATTTAGTTTGAATATTCTAACTTACGATAAGAGTTAGTGTATTCTAACAAAAGGAGCTTTATGATGCCTCTTACATTTTTATCTGCAGGAGAAAGCAGGCTAATAAGAAAGATAGGCGGGTCTGAGGAGACTAGGAGATTCCTAATGAATCTCGGCTTTGTCTCTGACTGTGAAATCAAGGTTATAAACAAGCTTCAAGGCAATGTGATTGTCCTGATAAAAGATGCAAGGATTGCTCTCAATGCCGACATGGCAAAACACATAATGGTCAGTTAATAGGAGAAAATATATGAGACTTGGAGAAGCACAGGTTGGCAGCACCGTTAGGGTTCTGTCGATTGACGGGGATGCTGCCTACAAGAGGCGGATAATGGACATGGGACTTACAAAGGGAACAAAGCTTTTTATCAGGAAAGTTGCTCCCCTTGGTGATCCTGTTGAGATAACTGTTCGTGGCTATGAGCTTTCTGTAAGGAAACAGGATGCTCACTGTGTTGAGGTAAAGGAGGAGGTATGAGTCTTAAATTTGCACTTGCAGGAAATCCGAACTGCGGAAAGACGACTCTTTTCAATGCTCTGACAGGCGCAAACCAGTATGTTGGAAACTGGCCGGGAGTAACAGTTGAGAAGAAGGAAGGAAAGCTCAGGGACAAGAAGAGGGGGGAAGAGATCATCATAACAGACCTTCCGGGAATCTATTCCCTTTCCCCGTATACACTTGAGGAGGTTGTTTCAAGGAACTATCTCTTGTCTGAGAATCCTGATGTGATCATTGACCTTGTTGATGCTACAAACATTGAGAGGAACCTTTATCTGACAACTCAGCTCATCGAGACAGGAATTCCTGTCGTGATAGCGCTCAATATGTCAGATCTGATTGAAAAGAGAGGGCTTAAAATCGACATAAAGCGTCTTGAGATGCTTTTAGAGTGCACAGTTGTTGAAATCAGTGCACTTAAGAAGACTGGCCTTGACAGCCTTATTGATGCAGCTGTGAAGACTGCAAAAAGAAGGGAAATCAAAGAAAGAAGAAGCATTTTCTCTTCCGATGTTGAAGAGGCCGTAAATCGCGTCAGTTCCTCTCTTGGCGCTGTTGATGAGTCAAAGCGGCTCTGGTATGCAGTCAAGGCACTTGAGGGAGATGAGAAGATACTTCCGACACTGAATCTGACATATGATGAAAAAAGAAGCATCATGGAAGAAAGAAAGATGCTTGAAGAAAAGAAGGATGATGATATTGAATCCATCATAACGGATGAAAGGTATTCATTCATCCAGAAAGTTGTGTCATCCTGTGTGAAGAAGACAAAAGAACATGTATCTGTCTCTGACAGGATTGACAGCATAGTCACAAACAGAATCTTAGGTATCCCGATTTTCATAGCCGTGATGTTTGTTGTCTATTATGTTTCCGTAACGACTGTAGGTACATGGGTGACGGACTGGACAAATGATACATTCGGAGGCTGGGTTGCAGGACTCTTTTCATCCCTTCTTGCAACAATCGGAGCAGGGGAGGTTGTTACAAGCCTCGTCGTTGACGGTATTGTCGGAGGTCTTGTTGCTGTTCTTGGCTTCGTTCCTCAGATGGCGATTCTGTTCCTTTTTCTGTCAATACTTGAGGACTGTGGATACATGGTCAGAATTGCCTTCGTCATGGACAGGGTGTTCAGGCATTTCGGGCTCTCTGGAAAGAGCTTTATTCCTCTTTTGATCTCATCTGGATGCGGTATTCCCGGAATCATGGCAAGCAGAACGATAGAGCAGGAAAACGACAGAAAGCTCACAATCATGACAGCTACATTCATTCCATGCGGAGCAAAGCTTCCTGTCATCTCCCTTATTGCAGGAGTAATCGGAGGAGCGGCGCTGGGGTACAGCGAATCTGCGTGGGTTGCGCCTGTTACATACTTTATGGGAATAGCTGCAGTGCTCATAAGTGCAGTTATTTTAAAGAAGACAAAGCCGTTTTCAGGAAAGCCAGCTCCATTTGTCATGGAACTTCCTTCATATCATATCCCGTCAGCCAGGACTGTTCTCCTTCATGTATGGGAGCGCCTGAAAGGCTTTATAATCAAGGCCGGAACCATTTTGTTCCTTGCCTGTGTTGTAATGTGGTTCCTTTCTGGATTCGGCTTTGCTGACGGCTCTTTTGGCATGGTGGACTCAGACTCATCCTTGCTTGCATCAATCGGTGGAGTCCTTTCCCCGATATTTGCACCTCTCGGATTTGGTCAGTGGCAGCCTGTTGCAGCATCCCTTTCAGGCTTTACTGCAAAAGAAGCGATAGTATCAACTATGGGAGTGCTTGCAAATGTGGCAGGAGATGTCGAGGAGGCAGGAAATGTCGCGCCTCATGTTGCTTCCTGGTTTGCTCAAGCCGGCGGCAGCGGTGCCCTTGCAGCATTCTGCTTCCTGATGTTCAACATGCTTGACTCTCCTTGTCTTGCTGCAATTGCTACAATGGCCCAGCAGATGCAGAGCAGGAAGTGGTTCTGGTTTGCAATACTTTTCCAGAATCTGTTTGCATACATATCTACAATGATAGTGTTCCAGATAGGATCTCTTGTCCTCTATGGTACATTCGGCTTCTTTACAGCAGTTGCTTTAGCTCTTCTGGTGCTTATGCTCTATATGCTTTTCAGAAAGGATCCGTATAAGGAGATGAGAAGAGCAGGAAAGAGAAGTGTTGAGGCAGCAAAAGCATAAGGAAAGACTATGGCAGATCTCTTCATTCTATCCATCATCGTCCTCTGGGCGGTGGTGGTCGTAAAAAAACTTTTGAAGGATAAGAAGAGCGGGAGATGCACAGGATGCACTTCATCATCATGCTCATCCTGCTCTAAATGCAGCTCAGCATATTTTGATGAGCTGATAAAAAAAGCAAAGGAGAATGCAAATGGGTGACTCAACATCATCAATGCTTGTTTTCTTTCTTATCGTCATTGTCCTTTATATAGCAGGTGCAGCCATTTACACCATCTATGAGAAAGTCAGGGGAAAAAGGAGAAATAAGAAATATGAGTGATGTGATCATACTTATAATAGTGTTCTTTCTGATGGTGCTTGCATCAGCCGGAGCTAGAAAGCATTTCAAAGGTGAAGGATCATGCTGTTCTCAAGGCAGTGCATCAAATACTGTGAAGAAGATAGACAATCCTTCATTTCATATGAGACTCACAGTTTCTGGAATGCACTGTGCCTCATGTGAGGAAAGAGTCAGAAAGGCGCTTGATTCAATAAGCGGTGCAGCTGTCTCCTATATCTCAGCAAAAAGGAATCTTGTAATTCTTGATGCAAACAGAGAGATAAGCAGCACTCTTGTTGAAAAAGTAATAGAAAAGGAGGGATACAGGCTCGATAAAATTGAAAACCGATAATCTTGAAGACATTTTATGACTCCCTTTGATTGCCCCTTTCTGGGGCAATCTCTTTATCAAAAACAGAAAATCAAAGAACTTGTATCTCTGGTAAAAAGGGCGTATAAATAAACACAAAGGGGTCTTAGCTCATCTGGTAGAGCATCAGGTTCGCAATCTGAGGGTGGCGAGTTCGAGTCTCGTAGGCTCCATTTTTTTATTCTCTCTCGTAAGTATAATACACATTCAATTTCTGCATATGATGGACATTTTATCAGCTGCAGCATCTACGTCAATCAGAGAGAGCAGAAAAGCAAGATTCATAATCCCTTATTTTATTTAGTGATAAATTAAAATTGATATATATATATGTTGTATACTACAAGTGTAGATTTAGTGAGCAACAGTATATAAAAGGAGTTCGTTATGCGTGTTGAAAAAGGAAGTCATTTTACTCGTAAATTCTTTATTTTCCTAATTATGATTTTATTTGCAGGCAATATCCTGTTTGCAGATAATTTCACCTCGCTGAATTTGGGTGACAAGAATAGAGATATACTGGAGGCTAAGGAAATAATAGAAGAGTATTTAGCTACAGATTCCTATATAGATTTCTCTTCTGATGATAATCCTACATGGCAGGTTGTTGGAGTTCAGGTGATGATAGAATTCTGGCAAATGTTTTATCAGGAATTAACGGATTTCAGAAATATGACTGCTGATGAGATTTGTGCGTTAAGTGACAGACGACTGGAAACATTGTTTGGTGATTTCCGTGTAAGACAAATGACGCTGCAGGAAGATTTTTCATTGTTACCTGCTAATTTCCAAAACTATCTTATTGAAGATATCAGAAAAGATGATGAATTTATAATTGCCATTTATTATGCTTCCTTGCTAACAGGAGTTGTGGCTGAATCTTTAAATTTGGGTTCATATATCTCTTCCGACCTGAATTCTACTCTGGAGGATTGCAGAATAGCTTATCCAGATGGGTGTAACTTAAGATCCAGTTCATATGACCTGTTCAGGGAATATGTCATGAATATCAGCGCAGCATTGAGGCTGCACTAATGTAAGTTATTAGCTATTCGCTGGAAATTCCTGTAGCTTTATTGTCAATATTTCTCTGAGAGTACTGTTTTCTAGTGCGTACATCTATACCTCTTTCCTTGTTTTAGGTCCAAGTTTTTGTCCGCACCTCATTTTTCCGTTTTGCTTGGAAAACCACAAAATGTCTTGCAGGCAGCTATCCAGCAAGAAGTTTTCCGTCGATTCCTATCAAAGCATTGTATTCTCCATATGCCTATGTATTCCTGTATCATAGAATTGCATACTGATAATACTCATTATTCGAGCCACTTACGGCATGTTTTCATCCTGTCCTGCTTCTTTCATGAGAAGTGGTATCCGTATCAAGATCGATTTTGACAGTAATTGATTTCTTCGCCGGCTTCCAGTTCCTGAGATGCCCTGTTTTCCACATCTCCTCAGTAATTTCAGGAATGTCCGAAAGATCAATCGAACTCGCTTTCAGCTCTTCGATTCGCTCATCCGAGATTTTTCTTTTGTTCGCCATAATTTTATTTGACAGCAACTGAATGATGAGTAGCATTCATGCTTAGCAGCATCACGCAGTACTGGTTCATGCTGACACCTTCCTCCCGAGCCTTCTCCATAAGAAGTCTATGGAGGGATTTCGGCATCCTCAACTTGAATTCGCCGCTGTATTCCTTCATGATATCAGGTTCAGGAATCGGGTCTCCATCTTCCAGTGCGGATGAGAGCCATACAGCCTTTGCATCCTTGAGACTCTTAAGTGCATCCTCCTCCGTGATTCCTGTGGTGATACAGCCTTTCAATTCCGGTATGAATGCGGCATATCCATCCTCATCCGTGTCCTTGATGATCTCTACCCTGTAAGGAAGAGACATGTAGTAAGCAAGATCCTTCTTCATTTTCCTTCCTCCTCTACGGCATCCCTTACGAGAGCGATATACACTTTCAGTATCGGCTTGTGCTTCGGAATTACGATCTTTGACCGGCCTTTCTTGAATATATGATGACTGCTTCCGCCTTTCGGCTGCGTCTCCATGTATCCAAGACGAAGCAGGATCTTCTCCAGTTCCTCGAATCTTAGATCAGGATCCAAAGCCTTCAGCCGAGCCAACAGCTTATCCCATTGAGACATCCTATCTCTCCTGCAATAAGCATATTATGATATCACATACGATGTCAATTATGGATTTCATCAAAGATTAATGCTACACGAAGCACCTGATACAGTGAGGATGATCAGAGGAGATTTCATTACCTCCTTTGAAATAGGATTCGATTTATAAAAGAAAGGACCGTCATTACACAACTTCCATAAAGAGCTTTCCTCTCCTTCCACATGCCTCTGTGTCTGATACTGATGGATTTTGTCACTCCAGCTGCGTCCAAAACTTCGGAGATTAATCTTTTTCAAATCTCAACCGGAAAAATGGGACCATGAAAGAAATGGATATCAAAAAAGATAAAGATTTTTTAGAAGAGTTGACAAACATCTATTTCGACAGGCTTTTAGGGTATCTTTCAAGTGTGATAATGAGTCCATACTCTTCATATTCATATCACAAAAGTAAGATCAATTTAACTTTATAAAAGCCAAAAAACCACTTGAAAATCTTGATTTTGCAATTTTTTTGACTTTTTAAGGGGTGACCAAAATAAAAAAGTCCTTACAATGTAAGGACTAACAAGAAGAGCGAAAGACGGGACTTGAACCCGCGACATCCACCTTGGCAAGGTGGAGCTCTACCACTGAGCTACTTTCGCATTGCCGTAGTGTTGCGAGAGGAGGGACTCGAACCCTCACGCGGAGGCACTAGTTCCTAAGACTAGCGTGTATACCAATTTCACCACTCTCGCGATGAGCCGCAAAGGGATCGAACCTTTGACCCACAGATTAAGAGTCTGTTGCTCTACCAGCTGAGCTAGCGGCCCTGATTAAATGTTGTTATCGCGCCCTGTAGGATTCGAACCTACGACCTGCGGATTCGAAGTCCGTCACTCTATCCAGCTGAGCTAAGAGCGCAATATAGGGTGGAAGAAGGGATTCGAACCCTCGACAACCAGATCCACAATCTGGCGCTCTACCACTGAACTACTTCCACCATTTTGTGGAAACTCCATGGCGTTGCCGGTGCAATTTCAACGTACGATACTATGCCAAAAATCATGGCAGCTTGTCAATAGCTTTTGGAAAAATATTTTCAATTATCATGGATGCGGGGCTTAACATGTTTTTGCATAAGAAGATAGATTCTAATTTAATTCTTTTATTTTTTTTTCTTGTTCTGATTAATATTTATGCTTATATTAATCCTGGAGCAGATGATGAGAGTAATAAGAGATTGTTCTTTTGATGAAGAGAGGGCTCTCTATGGAGAGCATGATATAAAACTTGTCAATGTCAGCTTTTCAGGAAAGGCAGACGGGGAAAGTGCCTTGAAAGAGGCATCAGATATTGAATGCGACAATGTGTTTTTCAATCTGCGTTATCCTTTATGGCATGACAGAAATGTTGTCATAAAGAACTCCACAATGACCGAAAACTGCCGTGCTGCCCTCTGGTACACAGATAAGGTAGAGATAACAGAGAGTCATCTGAACGGCATAAAGGCCCTCAGAGAATGCAGTGATGTGAGAATCAAGGATACAGACATAGTCTCACCTGAATTCGGATGGAGATCTTCCTCCATTTTTGCAGATAATGTGAAAGCAGAAGGCGAGTACTTCATGTTCGAGAGCAGAAAGCTTGACTTGAGGAACATTGATTTCAAAGGCAAATACTCATTCCAGTACATTGAGGATGCCCGTTTTGAAAACTGCCGTTTTGATACAAAGGATGCCTTCTGGCACAGCAAGAACACGACTGTAATAAACTCTGTGATAAAAGGTGAATATCTTGCATGGTATTCGGAGAATCTCACTCTAATTGATTGCAAGATCATAGGCACACAGCCCCTATGCTATGCAAGGAATCTGAAGATGGTCAACTGCACCATGACAGACACGGATCTCTCCTTTGAGAAATCAGATGTGGATGCAAGCATAATCGGAGATATTTTGAGCATCAAGAATCCTAAGAGCGGAAAAATCACAGTAAAAGGAAAGATAGGCTCTGTAATCCTGGATGATGATAGAAGCAGGGCCGAGATCATAGAAATCTGATTGTCAACTTTTTCTGGATAAGCTATAGTCTTACTGATAACAGTTACTAAGTAGGAATATATGGCAATAATCAAGAGAAACGGGACAAAAGAAGTATTTGACAGCAACAAGATCAGAAATGCTGTAGAAAAGGCTTTCCTTGCAACAGGGGAGAAGAGAGAAGACAGTGCTTTAGATGACATTGTTTCATCAGCACTCTCTTCACTCAACCTTGATGATGATATCTCAGTTGAGGATGTTCAGGACTCAGTTGAAGAGAGCCTGATGAAGTTCGGGTATTATCAGACGGCAAAGGCATACATCATATACAGGAACAACAGAAGCGGCATCAGAAATGTGAGAAATGAAATCATCGCGCTTCTGTCAGATGATAAGATTGAGCCTGTTTTGAAAGAAATCCAGGAGGAGTTTCCTGATGCTGTCTATTCTCTTGAGATACTCAAAGAGAAGTTTGCATCCTTTTCCAAGCCTGATATGAAGAAAAGTGAGAAGATGGAAAGCCTGATCAAGGCAGCAGTCGAGCTAATAAAGCCAGAGTGTGCCAAGTGGGACATGATCGCATCCCGTCTTCTTTATTATTCCTTTTCTTCAAAGCTGAAAAAAGAGGAAGAAGAGCGGCTTCTTTCATCTTTCTATGAAAAGATAAAATATCTTTCAGATGAGGGGCTTTATGGAAGATATATTCTTTCCGCATATTCAAAATCTGAGATAGAGGAAGCTTCCGCATTCATTGATGAGAAGAGAAACAAGCTTTTCACTTACTCAGCGCTTGATCTTCTTTTAAAGCGCTATGTGATAAAAACTCATAATCACACAGCACTGGAATCTCCGCAGGAGATGTTCCTCTCAATCGCGCTTCATCTTGCCATGAATGAGAAAAATAACCGCATTGTCTGGGTGAGAAGATTCTATGACATGCTCTCATATCTTCGAGTGACTATGGCAACTCCTACGCTCAGCAATGCAAGAAAGCCGTTCCATCAGCTTTCAAGCTGTTTTATCGACACAGTGCCTGACAGCCTCAATGGAATATACAGAAGCATTGACAACTTTGCAAAAGTAAGCAAGTTCGGCGGAGGCATGGGGCTGTATTTTGGCAAGGTCAGGGCAAATGGAAGCGCCATCAGAGGATTTGAAGGGGCAGCCGGAGGAGTAATCCGGTGGATCCGCCTTGTAAATGATACTGCCGTTGCAGTTGACCAGCTAGGAGTAAGAAGCGGTGCTGTCGCAGTCTATCTTGATGTCTGGCATAAGGATCTGCCCGAGTTTTTGAACCTGAGGACAAATAACGGTGATGACAGGATGAAGGCTCACGATGTATTTCCTGCAATATGCTACCCGGATCTCTTCTGGCGCCTTGCAGAGGAGAATATAGACAGTCCATGGTACATGATGTGCCCTCATGAGATATATACTGTAAAGGGTTATCATCTGGAGGATTATTTTGGTCCAGAATGGGAGAAAAGATATCTTGAGTGTGTAAGCGATGTCCGCATTTCAAAGCGGGAGATGAGCATCAAGAACATAATCAGGCTTATACTCAAGTCCGCAGTCGAGACCGGAACACCTTTTGCCTTCAACCGCGATACTGTAAACAGGATGAATCCCAATTCTCATAAGGGCATAATATACTGCTCAAATCTATGTACTGAGATTGCTCAGAACATGAGTGAAATAGAAGAAGTGAGCATAGAGACAAAGACAGAAGAGGGAGATACTGTTGTCGTCACAACAACAAAGCCAGGAGATTTTGTGGTATGCAATCTTGCCTCCCTTTCTCTTGGAAACTTTGATGTGGAAGATGAGAAGCTTCTTAAAGAGACAGTCGAGAGCGCTGTGCGTGCCCTTGACAATGTAATTGATCTGAATTTCTATCCCCTTGAGTATGCACGGCATACAAACAGAAAATACAGGGCAATAGGACTAGGTGTATCAGGCTATCATCATATGCTTGCAAAGAAGGGCATCAGGTGGGAGAGCGATGAGCATCTTTCCTTTGTCGACAGAGTTTTTGAGAACATCGCATACCATGCAATTTCATCATCTGCAAGAAATGCAGAGGAGAAGGGAAGCTATGAGTATTTTTCCGGTTCAGACTGGGAGAGTGGAGAATATTTCAGGAAGAGGAATTACACTTCAGAGCGCTGGCTTGAGCTAGAAAGATATATCAGGTCCCATGGAATGAGAAACAGCTACATCATGGCAGTTGCTCCTACAAGCAGCACAAGCATAATTGCAGGAACAAGTGCAGGTGTCGACCCTGTCATGAAGAGATTCTTCTATGAAGAGAAGAAGGGCTCGATGCTTGCCCGCATTGCTCCCGAGCTGTCTGTTGACACATGGTGGTATTACAAGAACGCGCATGAGATTGATCAGAGCTGGTCTGTGAGAGCGGCTGCAGTCAGGCAGCGTCATATTGACCAGGCCCAGTCAGTCAATCTCTACATAACAAATGATTATACACTTCGCCAGGTGCTCTCGCTTTATATCCTTGCTCATAAGACAGGAGTCAAGACACTTTATTATGTCAGAAGCAAGTCGCTTGAAGTTGAAGAGTGCGAAAGCTGCTCATCGTAAGGAGGAAAAATGGAAGAGCTCAAGACAAAACCCCTTTTCAATCCGAATGGGGACACGGATGTGAAGAAAAGAAGGATGATTGGCGGCAACACCACGAATCTGAATGACTTCAACAATCTCAAATACCAGTGGACAAGTTCATGGTATCGTCAGGCAATGAACAATTTCTGGATCCCGGAGGAGATAAACCTTAATCAGGATCTCAAGGATTATCATAATCTGCTTCCTTCTGAGAGAAAGGCCTATGACAAGATATTGTCCTTCCTTGTCTTCCTTGATTCTCTGCAGACAGCGAACCTTCCGAATGTCGGGGAATATATTACAGCAAATGAAGTGAATCTCTGCCTTCATATCCAGACGTTCCAGGAATGCATACACTCTCAGAGTTATTCGTACATGCTTGATACAATCTGTTCGCCTGAAGAAAGGGATGATATCCTCTTTCAGTGGAAGACAGATGAGCATCTTCTAAGGAGAAATACATTCATAGGAGAATGCTATAACGATTTTCTTAAAAACAGGGATCTCTTCCATTTTGCAAAGGTGCTTTTCGCAAACTACATTCTCGAAGGAGTGTATTTCTATTCCGGATTCATGTTCTTCTACAATCTTTCCAGAAACGGCAAGATGCCGGGATCTGCACAGGAGATCAGATACATCAACAGGGATGAGAACACGCATCTATGGCTTTTCAGGAACATAATACTTGAGCTGAAGAAGGAAGTGCCAGAGCTTTTCGAGAGTGAAAAAGTCGAAGTCTACCGTCAGATGATCAAAGAGGGAGTAAGGCAGGAAATTGCATGGGGAGAGTACGTCATCGGTGATGATATTCCTGGCCTGAATTCAACCATGGTGAGGGACTACATAACATATCTTGGCAATGCAAGATGGACAAGCCTTGGCTTTGAAACTCTATATCCCGGATATGAGAAGGAGCCGGACAACATGATGTGGGTCAGCCAGTATTCGAATGCCAACATGGTCAAGACAGATTTCTTTGAAGCAAGAAGCACCGCATATGCAAAGAGCACCGCTCTTGTTGACGATCTTTAATCACATGTTGTCCAGTTTCTTCAGATACTGGCTCGGAGTTTCTCCAGTCACTTTTTTGAAGACTTTGGAAAAATAATATATGTTCTCATAGCCGAGGCTTTCGGCTATTGAGAATATCTTTCTTTCACCTTCATTCATCATCGCCTTGGCTCTCTTTACCTTCATTATGTTTATGTAATCAACAAGGCTCACTTTCGTGACCTTTTTGAACAGGCTTGACAGATAGGAGGGAGAGATGAATGCATTCTTCGCAACCTCATCCAGGCTTATCGGCCTGCTGATGTTGTCAATTATGTACTGCTGGGCACGCACTATTGTCTCGTTTCTGTTCTCTTGTGGCAGCAGAATATTCTCTATTTCCTTTTCAACGCTCTCAAGAAGGGCAACAACATCATCTCTGAAGGCAAGATAGCGGTCAGCCTTAAGGATTTCCATGATGCAGGAGTAGTCATATTTTGTTTTGGAAAATCCTGCTTCTATTGCATTTTCAAGAGCAGAGAGCATCATTGCCGCACTCGATTTCCTGTGGTCAATTGAGGAAATTCTGCCTTTCATCACAGAGAAAATCATTTTGACAGACTCAGTGTCCGAATGGGAGATGTCGATTTCAAGGCGCGAAAACAGATGTGCAACCTCTAGATCTGAAAAATCTGCACTGTCCTTTTTCAGATAAAAAAGGTCTGCGCTCCTTTCTATCTCTAAGCGTGCATCAAGCATTTCTTTTCTTGTGTGGTGCACTGCTGTTGACTTTACAGTGATATCCAGGTTCGTGACTATTTTTGATGCGCTTTTTATCTTGTCGGTAAATCGTGATAGCACTGCAGTGTAAGTTGCCTCATCATTTATGCTTATAAGGTATGTGAATGAGTTCTTGCGCGCATCAGGATTTATGATCTGGAAGTATCTGTCAAAGTAGGATGGAAGCACTTTCTGGGCAATGTCTGCCTGCCATTCATGAAACAGATCATAGTCTTCAAGAGTGTATGTTTTCTCCTCAGTGCTTTCAGGAAAAGAGAAGAGCAGTGAGATTATTGTATATCTGTCAAGAAAGCCGTCATTTTCAAGAGTGCACAGCAGATTATCATCAGCACTGCGGTTGATCATGAAAAGGAGTATTCCTTCCTTTATCTGCTGCATCTTGCTCTTTAATGGGGAGTAGATATAATGGCTTCTTCTTTTCTCAATCTCCTTCTTTGCTCTTTCAAGCTCCTTTTTCAGGCTCTCTTCGTCAATCTCGGTCTTTAAAAGGTAATCAAGAGCATTGAACTTGATGGCCTCTTTTGCAAGCTTGAACTCCTCAAAGCTTGAAAGGATTATGAACACAATCTCCGGATGTTTTTCCCTTGTGAGCTCCAGAAGCTCAAGCCCGTCCATGAGAGGCATCTTGATATCAGAGATAATCAGATCCGGATGCTCGCTGTCTATTATCTTCAGAGCCTCTGAACCGTTTCTTGCTGTAAGCGGTTCAGAAAAATCATACTCTCTCCACTTTATCATGTTCTTTATTCCCGAAAGGATTATCGGCTCATCATCGACAAGAAGCACACTGTAGCTCATTTCTTCCTCACTTTTACCCTTATTCTTGTATACAGGTTTTCCTCAGAGTATATCTCAAGTCCGCAACCATTGCCGTAAAACAGCCTTAAGCGCTCATCAACATTTCTTATTCCGACTCCGGTGAGAGTGCCTTTTCCTCTCTCGCCCTGGATTTTCTCCATGCTATGCTGACTCATTCCAATTCCATTGTCGATTATGTCTATGAAAAGATATGAGCCGTTCTCGCTTGCCTTTATTATTATCTTCCCGTCATGGCCTGATGGCTCAATGCCATGGAAGATTGCATTCTCAATTAGGGGCTGAAGCGTGAACTTGAGAATGCTGTATGAGAGAAATCGGGAGGGTATGGAATATATGATCTCATACATTCCCATATATCTTACCTGCTGTATGTCATCGTAGTTCTTTACAATCTCCAGTTCTTCAGAAAGAGATATTTCTCTGTCGTTTCCCTTTGCTATGCTTCTGAGCAGGTTTGTAAGCCCACGTGCCATATGGCTTATTCCGGGAGCCTTCTGGATTGTTGCAAGATAGTTTATTGATTCAAGGGTGTTATACAGAAAATGAGGATTTACCTGCATCTGTAGCATCTCAAGCTCTGCCTTCTTCTGCATCTCATAGAGATTCTTATTGTTTTCAAGGAGATTCCTGATTGAGAGACTCATCTCATTCACGCTTTTCCCGATTTCAGATATCTCATCATCTCCTTTCTCAATCTGGGAGGATGTCATGCCATACTCGTCATTGTCGCTGAGCTGCCTGATAAACGATATCAGGCGGTTTACAGGTCTTGTTATCGTCCTTGTAAGGACAAGAGCAAGGATATAGCAGAGAATTACGGCAATAAATATAAGTATTATGAAAAGAGTGAAGCCATAGAAAGAGAAAATTGAGAACGGGGTTTTATCCATGTAAAGACGGTAATATATTTTAATTGGGGAGGATGACGGGATTTCTGTCTCATAATAGTCCTTGCCATCAATGAATGAAGAGCTCTTGACTGACCATCCTTTTTTGTCCGTTATCTCAACGGCGCTTTCAGATGACAGGATGTCAGAGAACATGTTCTCATTTATCTCTGCATAGATATAGCCGTAGTTCATGTCGATTATGGAAAAAGCGGCTATTGAATTCTCTTTTGGCTCATTGAGAGTAGTTGATGCTATCAGGCGCACCTTTACTCCGTTTTCAAAGGAAAGATTCTGAAACTCTTCTTTGAGCATTATGAGCTCCGCATCATTTAAATTGCCGCTTCTTATTGCAGGCATCTCGAACATTGTCCCGCTGTCGTTGAAGAACACAAGCTTGTTCAGGTATTTGGTCACAGGCGATGCGCTCATATATGTCGAGATAACTTTCTGAGCGGCAATTAAATCTGCCCAGTCACTGTTTGTCATCTCATCTCTTTCATGGCTCATTGCTCTCATCACGCTTTCATTCTGGCTCATCCAGGCTGCATCGCTTATAAGGGAAGTGAAGAGTGAGTCGATGCTGCTGATCTGGCGCTCGATGTTTTTCTGCTCAATTTCGTAGTTTCTTTTGACTATCTCGTTGTTGAGAGTATAGAAGCAGATAAAAAGGGCAGGAATGCCTGCCCAGGACAAAGCATATTATCGTGATGAGGATGAGACGTACCTTTATGCGCATATCCAGAATTATATCAAAAAAAGAATGAAATGTTAAAAATATTGCTGAATTTATCGGATATTTTGTAAATTTTTCAAATATTTTGCTAAATTTCTGTTAAAAATTTCATGTTGCTCTGAAAAAAAGCGCTAAACAATTTAATTGTCCGGTATGGACAAAAGGAGTACGCAATGAAAAAACTATTAGTAGTATTGCTCGTTCTCATAATGTCTTTCTCCGTTTTTGCTGGCGGAGCAGATGAAAAGACTGAGGATGGAGTTACAACACTTACATTCGCAACATGGGATTATGCATCCAATGTTTATATCTCAAAGGCAATTGAGGCATTTGAGGCTGCTAACCCGGATATCAAGATTGAAGTTCAGGATACACCTGCTGCTGACTATGTGACAAAGCTCACAACACAGCTCAACGGTGGATCTGATGTAGATATCTTCATGGTCAAGGAAGCTGACAAGATCAAGCCTTTCTATGACCGCGGACAGCTTGCAAATCTTTCTGATTACATTGAAAGAGACGGAATCGACATGTCAAGATACAACGGCGCAGATGCAAACTTCATCTTTGATGGAGACACATACGGCATGCCGCTGAGAACTGACCAGTATGTTCTCTTCTACAACAAGGACATCTTTGATGCAGCTGGCGTTGACTATCCTACAAACGACATGACATGGGCAGAGTTTGAAGAGCTTGCTGCTAAAGTCACAATGGGAAGCGGTGCTACAAAGCAGTACGGTGCTTATTTCCACTCATGGAACGCATGTGTCCAGAACTGGGCAGTGCAGGATGGAAAGCGCACAATCATGAACGGCGAGTACTCATTCTTCAAGCCATACTATGAGATGGTTCTCAGAATGCAGGAAGCTGGAACATGCATGGCATTTTCTCAGATTCAGGCTTCAGGACTTTCATACACAGATGTATTCGAACAGGGACTTGCCGCTATGGTTCCAATGGGTTCATGGCTCATCAACACTCTCGTAAATGATGTCAAGAGCGGAAAGACAGATGTCAACTGGGGCGTTGCAGTAGTTCCGCATGCAGAGGATGTACCTGCTGGCTACACAGTCGGAGCAACAACTCCTGTATGCATCAACAATGCAAGCGACAACAAGGACGCTGCATGGAGATTCGTATCTTTCTTCTGCGGTGAGGAAGGCGCTCAGATCATGGCTGAGAACGGACAGATTCCAGCCCTCTCAGGCGATGAGTATCTTGAGACATTCACATCAATTGACGGAATGCCAGAAGGAGTCAAGGAAGGACTTTATGTTGCACACCTTTCTCCGGACCGCCCGGCAATGGACAACGTAACACAGATTGACCAGATGCTTCTTGCAGAACATCAGCTCATTCTCCTTGGAGAGCAGACAGTTGATGAAGGTATTGCAAACATGAATGCAAGATATGCAGAGATCATGGGCAACTGATAAAGACCAAACAGAAAGGGGCTGCTCAGGCAGCCTCTTTTTCATCTTAAAACAAGGAGGGACTCTATGGCAGAAAAGACAGTATCTGAAAGAAAGAAAGGCTCATTGAAAGCAAAGAGAGCCCTTATCGGATACTCTTTCATCGCACCGAATTTTCTGGGTTTTGCCATCTTCATTCTTGTTCCTGTCCTTTTCACCCTGATTCTTGGTGTCATGGACTGGGATGGATTCAATGCAATGACATTTGCAGGCCTGGACAACTTCAGGGCGATTTTCAAGGACAGAGTGTTCAAGAGTGCATTCTGGCTTACTCTTTTGTATGTAGTATGCGCTGTTCTCTTTACTCTTGTCGCATCTCTCGGCCTTGCCTGCGCGCTTAACAAGAAGATAAAGGGCAGGGATGCTTTCAGAAGTGCTATTTTCTTTCCGTATGTTGCTTCAATGATTGCAATCGGAGCTGTGTGGAAGCAGCTTTTTGAGGCAAACTACGGACCGATCAATCATCTGTTGAGATCAATCGGGATTTCCAATCCCCCCGGATGGTTTGCGTCAACAGATGCCGCAATCTGGGGTGTGATAATCGTATCTGTATGGAAATTCATGGGATACTACATGCTTATATATCTTGCAGGTCTTCAGGATATTCCTAACCAGCTTTACGAGGCAGCCACGCTTGACGGCGCATCCGGATGGCAGAGGTTCACAAAGATCACATTCCCGATGCTCACGCCAAGCACGTTCTTTGTCTTCATGATGCTTACAATCAACAGCTTCAAGAGCTTTGACCTGATATATGCTCTAACTCAGGGCGGTCCTGGAACAAGCACGACGCTTTTAGCCAATTACATCTATAACCAGACATTCATCTACTGGGACTATGGAAAGAGTGCCGCAGCGTCAATCATTCTGTTCCTGATGGTTCTCATGGTGACAATCATACAGTTCCGCGGTGAGAAGAAATTCACCGATTATCTATGATGAGGAGGCAGATATCATGATGGTAGAAAAAAGAAGTTTGTGGAAAACCATACTCATTTATATTATGCTTGCTGTCCTCACAATCGTGACCCTTCTTCCGCTTGTATGGATGCTCTCATCCTCATTCAAGCTTTCCAGTGAGGTATTCTCGTTCCCAATCAAGTGGATTCCGGAGAAGTTCCATTGGGAGAACTATGTTCTCATCTGGGAGAAAATAGATCTTGCAAGGTATACATTCAACTCCTTCAAGCTCTCTATCATAATCACTGCAATCCAGCTGCTCACATCAAGCTTTGCAGCATATGGATTCAGCAAGTGCCATTTCCCGGGACGTGACAAGCTCTTCTTGGCATATATTGCTACAATCGCAATCCCATGGCAGGTGTACATGCTTCCGCAGTACATAATGATGCAGAAGTTCTCATTAATTGACACGCATCTGTCAATCATACTTCTGCAGAGCTTCACAGCATTCGGAGTATTCCTTTTAAGACAGTTCTATATTACAATTCCAGATGAACTGCTTGAGGCGGCCCGAATCGACGGACTTACAGAGTATGGAACCTTTGCAAGGATAGTCCTTCCTCTTACAAAGCCTGCTATGGCAACTCTGACCATAATGAGCTTTGTCACAGTATGGAATGACTACATGGGACCGATGATCTACTTCAACAGCAACAAAAACAAGACAATCCAGCTTGGTATCCAGCTGTTTGTCGGTCAGTATTCTGCTGAATATGGTCTTATCATGGCAACCAGTGTTCTTGCAGTTGTTCCTGTATTCATAGTCTTCCTAGCTTTCCAGCGTTTCTTCGTAGAGGGAATCGCATCAAGCGGACTGAAAGGCTGATGAAGGAAATAAAGGAATTATACAAAATATTTACAGATGAGGCTCTCCATTCTCCTCTTTTCAAGGAGGATGGAGATTCTTTTGTCCTTGAAAGGAATCTTTCCGCTTCCTTTACTCTCTGTCTTTTTGTCAGAAAAGACAAAAGAGTGTTTTCTGAAGTCTATGATGAGGATGGGGAGACTTTCCTTCCTTATTCGATTGCAGGGTACTCGGGCACACTTTTATCTAGGATTCAAGAGGAAATAGACCAGATAGTCTCGTCTTTGAGAAACATACATAGCAATTCCTCCTTAGAAAAAGAAATACTTGCATATGTCAGAGAAATATACTCAACATCTGCAGAATCCCTCTTTGGCGATGATACACTGGTTCTCCGCAGAAACGATACCAGGAAATGGTATGGCATAATAATGAGCGTGAGAAAGAGCAAGATAACTGGAGACAGCCAGAGCATTGTACGCATTGTCAACATGAGAGTCAACTACCGCTGCCCTGAAGGGCACCAGCTTGTAACTGCCCGGCAGTACTGACGGCTTCAAGCCTCCTGCCTTTGATTCCTGCAGTTTCCTCATCAGACTTGCAGGTGGCGTTACATCGTGGGATGATTGACTGCACCCCATGACTGAAAGAATATATCCATCAGTCAGTTTGTCTTATCTTATCCACTCCTCTCTTGTAGATATTCATCGCCGCTATTCTGTCATCATTTCCCTTATACCCACATACAGGACAGCAATAGAGCCTCTTTCTTCTGTCTCTTGCCTTCTTATCCACATTAGAGCAATGAGGACATGTCTGTGATGTATGTCTCGCATCTACATATATCACACTGCATCCAGCAAGAGAGGCTTTGTATTCCAGTTTCTGCTGCAAGTCATAATAAGGCCATGACACACTTATATACCGGTCTTTCCTTTTTACCCTGCAACTCGCATTCCTCACTCCTGAGAGGTCCTCCAGAACGAAGGTCGTTCCCCTTTCATTCTCGGCGACGAGTGTCTTTGCCAGCTGATGGTTGACATCGTTGACGTAGCGGTTTTCTCTCTTTCCGATTGCCTTAAGCCTTCTTCTGGATGATGGTGTGTTACGCTTCTGCAGGGATTGTCGCACTGCCTTGAACTTCGCTCTCTTCTGTTTTACTTCTGCTCCCTTATAAAATCTTGTCTTTCTTCCGTCATAAGTCACTGCCGTGTTTATTATCCCCCTGTCAATTCCTACAACCTTTCTCTCATCCACAATGAAATCAGGACTGCTGAATGTGACGGAAACATGGAAAAAAGCTTTGCCTTTCTTAAGGACAAGCTTTGCTCCTCCAAACACTGCATCCTTATTGATATACTTCTCAAATCCCTTTGAAGAAAAAGGAACCTTTATTCTCTTCTCCAGTGTATTGAGAGAGACAATTCCTTTATCAATATCAATAGACCAGTCTCTTCCTCTTACCTGATCACACTGTGGTAAAGAGAAGAAAACAGGCTTATCAAGCTTTATACGGTTTTCCTTTGTATATCTTGCCGCAACTGTCCTTGTAACTGAGATTGCCATCTGGGCTTTAAGAGCGAACCTGTCTCTTAAAACTGCATAGCTCATTTTCTGAAGATTGACGGCATTGTACTCTTTTTCATAGAAGGCAATGGAGGAGACATGATTGCAAGCATCCCTGTAAGCACAAGAGACAGCTTCAAGGAGTTTCAATTCCTCTGCATTCACGTTTAAAGAAAGCTTTGCTGTAATCACTGTTTCCATACTTAAGATTATATTACAAAACGATTTATTTAACAATAATATATCACATAGGAAAATTTAAGATTTCTGCTTGTTTTAGCTCTTTTCTTTCCTTTACAGAAATCGCAAAAACGCAATTCCTCTGCCGCCTTGAAAGACAGCAGCTTCCTTGCTGGTAAATTGTGAAAAGAGAGGATGTGAAGGACCTTGTTGACATGAGCAGAATATTTCCCGCATGGCATATGTGCAAAAGAACATGGTGCACGGTAATCCTGGATGGCTCTCTTTCTCAAAAGGAGATACTCTCCATGCTCGATACAAGCTATACTCTTGCTCTCTAGCTTAATGCAAAGCGCTTGATCTCCTCGCTCTTTTTCAAATATGAATCATCTTCAGGGCATGAGATATGCATGAAGGAATAGTCCATCTTGATATATGCACTCATTTCCTTGAACTGAGAGTCAAGAAGAGAGTACTCGACATCGTTTTCATCTGCCATGGCATTTAAAATCACTTTCAGCTTCTTTCCTTCAAGCTTATCGCTGAATGCATAGACTCTGTCTATAATCAGCTTGAGCTGGGCCGTGATGCTCCACCAGTAGATTGGAGATGAGATTATTATCTCGTCAGCTTCTGTCATCAGAGCCCTAATCTTCTCCATGTCATCATTGATTGCACATTTTCCGTTCCCGTTTTTATGGCAGTACTCGCATGCAATACATGGGCTTATCTTATAATCCCTTGCAAAAATGACAGTGCTGTCTTTTTTGCAGGAAGAGATTATCCTTGCAATTCCGTCAGAATTCTTTCCCTTTCTCGGGCTGGATGCGATTATTAGTGTCACTGCTGATCCTCCTGAATTAATAATAGCACTTCTTGAAGGAAAAATATTAAGAATGTAGAATAAATCTGTTATGCAAAAAAAGGCAAGACATCAATCACCGTCGCTGAAGCTGGCTCTCGGCTTCCTTGTTTTCATATTAATTGGAACATTTCTTCTTTTCCTTCCAATCTCGCATCAGGAAGGAAAGAGTCTCAGCTTTATTGACTCCCTTGTTCTTGCAACAAGCGCTGTATGCGTGACAGGACTGACTCCTGTCGATTTAAGTCAGACACTTTCTTATTTCGGCTCAACTGTGATGATGGTTCTCTTTCAGATCGGAGGACTTGGATACTCTGTCATAGCTGTAACTCTTATAGCCCTCTCATCAAGGAAGGTTGACCTCCTCAACCGGGGCATACTCCGTGACAGTCTTATAAGCGACAACAGAATGGACATAATGTTCCTGCTCAAGTTCACGCTTGCAACCACATTTTTAATTGAGGCAATAGGAGCTCTTCTTCTTTTCATGGGCTTTTACGGGGATATGAGCACCCCAAGAGCCATCTATGTGGCAATCTTCACATCCCTTGCCGCATTCAACAACGCAGGCTTCGATCTCTTCTCGACAAGCCTTGTCTCGTATTATGACTCTCCGCTTGTCATCCTCACTGTTGCCGGCCTTATAATTTGCGGAGGACTGGGCTTTGTAATCTATCTTGAGGCTATGAACCACAGAAAAGGCAAGAAATTCTCTCTTCATTTCAAGGTCGTGCTCATGATGACTGCAATACTTCTTCTTGTCGGGACAGTTTTATTCCGCCTCACAATGCCGGTCAACATGCTCAATGCGTTCTTCCAGTCTGTGACTACAAGGACAGCAGGATTCTTCTCATATGACCAGAGCATGCTTTCCAATGCGGCAATCGTGCTGACAATAATACTCATGTATATCGGGGCAAGCCCCGGATCCACTGGCGGTGGAATAAAGACAACGACTTTCTTTGTCTCATTCAAGGCAGGATTTTCGATAATCACAGGAAGAAATCCTTCCTCATTCAAAAGAAGCCTCGGCTATGATGTCATCTTGAAGGCCCTCATTCTCATTGTGCTTTCGATAATGCTCTGCACTTTAGGCTTTCTGATAATGACAATCACCGATCCTGATATCGCACCGATAAAACTGCTTTATGAGACAGTGTCCGCCTTCGGAACAGTCGGGCTTTCAATGGCTGTTACTCCTGAGCTTTCTATTGGCGGAAAACTTGTTATAATTATACTGATGTATGCCGGTCGAGTTGGAATACTCACGCTTATAAGCGTGTTCTCCAGAAAAGCAAGGCAGGCAAAATATGTTGAGGAAAAGGTGGCTATAGGCTGATGAAAAAGAACAATCAGATTTTCGGAATAATAGGAGTGGGCCGGTTCGGGCTTGCTGTTGCTGAGGAGCTTCTTCAGCGGGATAAAAGCGTTATTGCAATTGACAAGGACCCTGCAAGGCTCAAGCCTCTTCAGGATACTTCAGCTGAGCTCTTCATCGTAGAGCAGATGAGCAAGGAGGCGCTTGAGGAAACAGGAATCCAGGATGCGGATGTCATAGTAATCGGAATAGGAAAGGATATAGAAAGCAGTATCCTTGCAGCTCTCAATGCCAAGGAATTCGGAATTGAGAGAGTAATATGCAAGGCCCTTTCTCGCGATCATGCGAAAATCCTCGAGAAAATAGGAGCTGAATACATATTTCCTGAAACAGATATCGGAAAGAGACTTGCAATAAGGCTTTCATCCAGAGTCACTCTAGATGTGCTTCCTCTTTCAGATGAGTTCTCGATTGTGCAGATAAAAGTCCCGGAATATTATGACGGGATGACAGTCCTTGAGACAAATTTCAGAAAGAAATTCAATGTCAACATCATTGCCGTGATATCTGACGGAAGGGCAAGCGGTGTGGTTGGCCCTGATACTGTGCTGAAAAAAGATGATTTCATTGTGGTCTGCGGGTCAAATGAATCTCTTGAGAAGCTTCAGGAAGAGTTTGAAAGGAGAGTCTGATGCTCAAGTCTGATCTTTATTCCTTTCTTGACAGTGCGATCAGTGTTTATCATACAAGCAGCAGAATAAGGGAATATCTTCTTTCAAAGGGCTTTTATGAGCTGAGAGAGGATGAGGTTTTTTCCATCAACCGCGGAGGAAAGTATTTCGTCATAAGGAACTCATGTGCTGTAATTGCTTTCACTGTTCCAGAGAACTTTGATTCATTTTCCATAATCTCGAGCCATATAGACAGCCCTACATTCAAGGTCAAAGTGAATCCCATGATAAAGAAGGTGACAGGAAATACTTTGAATGTAGAGCCATACGGCGGCATGCTTGTCTATTCTTTCTTTGACAGACCTTCAGACATAGCAGGAAGGTTTTTTGTGCTTGAAGATGGCAAGGTATGTGAGCGCCTGTTCTCTTTTTCCCGCCCTGTATGCTCACTTGTGTCCCTGGCAATCCACCAGAACAGGAAAGCAAATGAAGGTCTTTCATTCTCGATGCAGAATGAGGTTCAGCCCCTTCTTTCCCTGCCTGGAGGAAAAGACGATCTTCTTGAGGTAGCTGCTGACATCCTAAAAGTCAAGAAGGACCAGATTCTCTCATATGATCTTTTTCTTGCAAATACTGAAAAGGCAGAGGAGTGGGGACTCAACAGAGAATTCTTTTCTTCTGCCCGCATAGATGATCTCAGCTCTGCATATCTTTCAATCAGAGCCCTCTCTGAGTGTGAAAGCGGCAGGAGAATCAACATAGCGGCTCTCTTCAATAATGAGGAAGTCGGTTCTTCAAGCAACGAAGGAGCGCTTTCCACATTCCTTTCTGATACAATCTCAAGAATCTCTTCAGCACTTGACATAAGTGATGAGGAGCGCCTTGTAATGTATTCAAAATCCCTTATCATCTCTTCTGACAACGCTCATGCAAAGCATCCGTGTTTTGAGTCAAAGAGCGATGTGACGAACACTGTCAGATTGAACGGGGGAGTTGTTATAAAGTACTCTGCCAATTTGAAATACACAACGGATGCTTATTCTGCAGCGTGTGTCAAAGCTCTCATGATTGAGAACAAAATAAAATACCAGGAATTTGTAAACAACTCAGATGTTCCTGGCGGATCGACACTGGGAAATCTTTCTCTTCACAGGGCAGGCATACCAACCTGCGATGTAGGAATGCCTCAGCTTGCCATGCATTCGAGCTATGAGACAGCGGGTGTCGATGATATTGAGAGCATGTACAGGCTATTCTGTGCTTTCTACAAGAAAAGATGAGTCAGAATATTTTCGATAACCCGGCATTCTTTTCCGGATACATGGAGCTCCGTGCAGGGCTCAATTACAATGATCTTCTTGAGCTTCCTGAAATGAAAAAGCTTCTTCCACCCCTTTCAGGAAAGAGAATTCTGGATCTTGGATGCGGATTTGGAAAGATGGAAGATTATTTTGTGAAAAACGGTGCTTTTGACGTCACGGCAGTCGACATTTCCGAGAAGATGATAGGAGAGGCAGTTGAAAAACACAGCTACAGCAATGTGAGATATGTCAGGAAAGATATATCCAATCTGGATCTGGAGGGAGAGTATGACATAGTCTATTCATCCCTTGTCTTTCACTATATCAAGGATTTCGAGAAGCTTATGAAACAGATAGACTTGTTGATGAAAAAAGACGGAATACTTCTTTTTTCCCAGGAGCATCCTCTTACCACGGCAACACTTGACTATCGCGGGCATTTTGATGACTACAATCATTTTGTTTTCGGAGATTACCAGATGGAGGGAAAGAGAAAGGGCACCTGGTTTGTGGAGAATGTCGAGAATTATCACAGAACTCTCAGTCATATCATCAGCACAGTCTCGTCATTTTTCCGTATCGAGAAGGTTGTTGAGCCTGTCCCCTCTGAGGATGCTCTCCGTCTGATGCCGAGAATGGAGCGGGACTTCATCCGTCCTACTTTTTTAATAGTAAAAGCATCGAAATCATAATAATACGATATTTATTTAATAATAAAATTATATTTAAACAATATATAAATATATATAACAGCCTTCAGCAATAGCATTTCATGATCTTCATATTTGTCTCCATTTTTTCTTCTGGTATAAAGATTTACAGAGATGATGTGAAAAAATATGGAAAATTTTTGAGTTTTGATGCGAATATCTATTGCATAAATATTCTGGTTTGTGAATATAATCAATTCATAATAATAAGGGAGGAATTATATATGAAAAAGACACTTATTGCACTTTTTGTAATTCTTTTGGCAGTATCAACTCTTTTTGTAAGCTGCTCAAAGAGTGAAGGCTCTGAAGAGGCAGATACATATAAAATAGGTTTTATCGGACCTCTTACAGGTGATAACGCCAATTACGGCATCAGATGCCGAAATGCATCAATTCTCGCTATCAATGAAATCAATGCCAACGGTGGAGTCGGAGGAAAGACTCTTGAGCTCATAAGCGAAGACAGTGAAGGAAGCGTAGAGAAGGCACTTGCCAGCTACGAGAAGCTTGCATATACAGACAATGTATGCGCAATCATCGGACCAGTATTCACAAGCCCGGCTCTTGCTGTAGCTCAGAGAGCACAGGAGGACGGTATCCTCATGATTACACCGAGTGCTACACATAAGGATATTACAAATGTCGGAGACTATATCTTCCGCACAGTTCCATCTGATTCACTTCAGGCAGAGGTAGCAGCTCACTATTTCTATGAGGTGCTTGGTTATAGAAACCTTGCAATTCTCTATGCAGTAAACGATTATTCACAGGGCCTTGCTGATGGAGTTGAAGAGATCTTCACTTCTCTTGGCGGAACAATCAGCGCAAAGGAAACATGCATGGTCGGAGATAAGGACTTCAGGACACAGCTTACTGAAATCAGAGATGTAAACCCTGAAGCAATCTATATTCCTAACTATACAGTTGAGGATGCACAGATTCTTGAGCAGGCTGCACAGCTTGGAATAACAGCTCCGTTCCTCTCAAGCGACGGATTCTCAGATCCTGAGATCTACAATCTTGCAGGAGATTATACAGACGGTGTCGTATACATCGGCCCTGCACAGGCTGAAGCATCAACTGCTCTTCTTGATTTCCAGCAGGCATACCGCGATGCATACAACGGGGATGAGGCTGACAGCTTTGCCACAAACAGCTATGATGCAGTGAACATCCTTGCAGCTGCTATTGAGAGAGCAGGAAGTGCAGACCGCACAGCAATCCGTGATGAGTTTGCCGCAACAAAGGACTATCAGGGTGCCAACGGTACAATCAACTTTGCAGAAAACGGTGACCTCGTCGCAAGCCAGGGAGTTTATGATGTTGATGGAACAACTCCGGTTTATGTTGGTGCTTTCCAGGTACAGAGCGGTTCGATCGTACAGGTCGACTGAGATAATAAAAAGTTTTAATCTGTCTGCCAGGAGACATCTCCCGGCAGATTTTAGTTTATGATGGAGGCTGGTTTTGAATACAGTAATCTTATATGCCCAGTATATAGTCAATGGCCTTACTCTTGGAGCCATATACTCTCTTATCGCCCTGGGCTACACAATGGTTTATGGAATCCTGAAGTTCATCAACTTCGCTCATGGTGATATCCTGATGGTAGGTGCTTTCATAGGACTTTTCGTATATCAGGCTCTGATGAGCATTTCAAGTAATCCTGCATTCATCATGCTTTCATTCTTCATTGCAATGGTCGTATCGATGGCTTTCTGTGCTCTATTGGGCATGTTCATAGAGCGCGTTGCCTATAAGCCTCTGAGAAATGCAAGCAGGCTTGCTCCGCTTCTTTCTGCCATCGGTGTATCATTCATACTTTCAAACCTTGCGGCATGGATGTGGGGAACAACATCCAGAAGATTCCCTTATCCTTTTGACAACACTCCGATTGTTCTTGGTGGTGTAAGCATCACGCCGCATCAGATCCTTGTGCTCATTGTTTCAGTTGTGATGATGATTCTCCTTGCATTCTTTGTCAACAAGACAAGGATGGGCAAGGCAATGAGAGCTACAAGCCTTGATCAGAGCACAAGCGAGCTTATGGGAATCAATGTAAACAGAGTGATCTCAATCACATTTGCAGTAGGGTCAGCACTTGCAGCTGTCGGAGGAATCCTTGCTTCATTTGACTTCCGTGTTTATCCGTCAATGGGTACGATGACGGGCCTAAAGGCATTTGTTGCAGCAGTAATCGGCGGAATCGGAAACATACAGGGGGCAATGATTGGAGGAGTGCTTCTGGGACTCCTTGAATCTGTTGGAGCTCCTCTTTTACATATTCCGACAGGACTTAAGGACACAATTGCCTTTGCTGTTCTCATCATAATCCTGCTTGTAAAGCCGGATGGAATACTTGGCAAGAACGAGAGGGAGAAGGTCTGATATGTGGAATTTCTTTTTACTCATTTTAATATATTCAGGAATCTATGCCATGATGGCAATCGGACAGAACACGATTACAGGAAGCACAGGCATGCTTTCTCTCTGTCATGCCGGATTCTTCTGTCTCGGCTCATACACTACAGCAATCATGTGCAAGACATTCGGTCTTTCTTTCTGGCTTTCCCTTCCAGTTGCTGCAGTCGTTGCCGGCATAGTAGGATTCTTAATCGGTGTTCCGACACTGAGGCTTAAAGGAGACTACCTCTGTATCGCAACTCTTGGCCTTGGTGAGATAATAAGGAACGTTGCTACAAACCTTAACCCGGTAGGTTATCAGGGTATTCCAAGGGCAAGTATTTTCTCTTATGAATTTGCCTCGCGCAACAAATGGGCTTTCATAATCCTCATCTGGGCATTCGTTCTTGTCTTCTACATCCTTTTCCAGCAGCTTTCCCATTCAAGACTTGGCAGGGCGATGGCTGCAATCAGGGAAGATGAGGTTGCAGCTCAGTCAAACGGAATAAACGTGACAAAATACAAAATCGGAGCATTCATCCTCGGTGCTGCAATAGGGGGTGTTGCCGGATGCTTCATGACTGCATACACTCTCACAGTCAATCCATCCAGCTTCACATTCATGGTGTCTGTAATGGTGCTTTGCATGGTAGTTCTCGGAGGTATGGGAAATTACAAGGCTGTGATCCTTGGTGCGATAATCATCCAGTTCATCTCATATTTCCCGCAGCTTTTCTCTCTTACAAACATCATTCCAGCCCATGCTAAACAGATAATCTTCGGCCTTATCCTGGTAATCATGATGATTGCACGTCCTCAGGGACTTCTTGGACGTGATAAATACCGCTATGGAGACCCCAGGAGCATGAAGGAGAAGCTGATAAGCTATGTCAAGAAGATAAAGCTTCCATCCAGAAAAGGAGAGAAAGCATGAGAATACTTGAAACTGAACATCTTACAAGAGAATTCGGAGGAGTTGTTGCTGTCTTTGATGTAAACTTCAAGGTTGAAGAGGGCATGGTAAACGGACTTATTGGTCCTAACGGTGCCGGAAAGACAACTCTTTTCAACCAGATAACGGGTGTTGATAAACCGACAAAGGGAAAAATCATCTTTGATGGAAAGGATATTACTGGCTTTCCTGCATGGAAGATAAGCCGTCTCGGCATTGCCAGAACATTCCAGAACATAAGGCTGTATAAAGAGCTGACTGTTGTTGAGAATGTCATGATGGGACTTCATTTCAAAGTCGGAAAGGATCCTTTCAAAGGCAGGTTTGCACAGGCTGTGAAAAGCTATTTCACAGCACGGAAGGAGAACAGGAAAGTCTATCAGATGGCTATGGATGAGCTTCGCTTCTTTGATCTTGAGGACGTTGCCAACGAGTTTGCAGGATCCCTTCCGTACGGAAGGCAGAGAGAGCTGGAGATAGCGCGTGCAATCGCGTCCCGCCCGAGGATCCTCTTTTTAGATGAGCCGGCTGCGGGAATGAACCCAAGCGAGACAGCTCATCTGATGAACATCATCAACAGGATAAGAGAAAGCGGAATCACGGTTGTTTTGATTGAGCATGACATGAAGCTTGTCATGAATGTTTGCGACCAGATTACCGTGCTTTCCTTTGGACAGAAGATTGCAGAGGGTACTCCGGAGGAAATAAGAAACAACCAGCAGGTTATTGAGGCATACCTTGGAAGGGAGGAAGACTATGAGTGAGATTCTCAGAATTGACAGCATAAGTGTAAGCTACGGAAGCATTGAAGCCCTCCATAAAGTCTCCATTTCCGTAAATGAAGGAGATATAGTTTCACTCATCGGCGCAAACGGAGCGGGAAAGAGCACTCTTTTAAAGGCCATCCTTGCCCAGGTTCCTCTTACAAGCGGATCTATAAGCTATAACGGAGAAGAGATAGCCAGTGCAAAAACCCACAGCAGGAAAGAGAAGAAGGATCATAAGAATCTTTCAACTCATCAGATTTCTGCACTCGGTATTGCCCTCGTTCCTGAAGGACGCCATGTCTTTGCAGACATGGCTGTTGAGGAGAACCTCGATATGGGAGCATTTCTGGTAAAGGATGCCAAGATTATTGAGAGAAAGAAAGAGGAGATGTACGAATTCTTCCCGATTCTCCGTGACAGGAGAAAGCAGAAGACAAGAAGCCTCTCAGGAGGTGAGCAGCAGATGCTCGCAATATCCAGAGCTCTGATGAGCAGTCCAAGAATACTTCTGCTTGATGAGCCGGGACTCGGACTTGCTCCCCTCATTGTACAGGAGATTTTCCAGAAAATCAGGAAGATAAACGCTGAAGATAAGGTTACGGTTTTCCTTGTCGAGCAGAATGCCAACCTTGCACTGAAGAATTCCACGGCAGGATATGTCATGGAAAACGGTGTTATTGTGCTTTCAGGCTCTTCAAGAGACCTGCTTGAGAATGAGGATGTGAAGAAAGCATATCTTGGTGCATGATTTTTCTTCATTTTTCGCTATTTTGATTTAAAATTGATGTTAGGAGTTAAGAATGACCGTTGAATCAAGAATGACAAGAAACCCTGTCACAATAGGACCGGACCAGAATGTTACAGAAGCTTCCGAGCTGATGAAGAAAGAGAAAGTTCATCGCCTTCCTGTTCTCGACAAGGACAGAAACCTTATTGGAATCATAACCGAGAAGGATATTCTACATGCAACTCCTTCTCCTGCATCCAGTCTTTCAATCCATGAGATGGCATACCTTTTAAGCAAGCTCACTGTTAGAAAGCTCATGAGCAAGAATCCGGTTACAATCTCAAAGGATGTACCTGTTGAGGAAGCCGCACGATTCATGGTTGACCAGGATCTTTCATGCCTCCCTGTCATTGAGGATGGAAAGCTGATTGGAATCGTGTCAAAAAGCGATCTGTTCAAGATTCTCATAGAGCTCTTTGGTGCAAGAAACAGGGGAGTGAGGGTCACATTCCTTGTGGATGACAGGCCTGGACTTATTTCAAATGTGTCAAAGGCATTAAGCGACCATGGCCTTGATATAATAGCATTTGGAACGTTCATGGGAACAGATGTCACTAACCGTGTATGCACGCTTAAAGTTGCAACAGAAAATACAGCGGAGGTCCTCAATCTCCTTAAGCCTTATGTCAAGGAGATACAGGATATAAGGGTAATTTAAGATAACACGCGGCACTCTGAGCAGAGTGCCATTTTAAATTCTCTTTGCAGAAAAAACATTTGTAGGTCTTCAAGAGAAAACACAGGCGGAAAAAGCAGGAGAGAATCCACCTTTTTGAGAAAAGTCAGTAGTGTTTTTTCTTTATCATGTCCATTGCATCGGCATATTCTCTCATCAGATCAGGTTCTCTTATATCAGGCTGCCTGTTTCTGCATTTGCAAGAAAATAGTTACTTGACTATTTCTAAAACGTTCAGCCAGGCACCATCTGTTTCTCTGCTCTGCTTTTCTGAATTAGTTCTTACAAGCAATGTGCTGGTTTTGTAGTCAACAAGCTTTTCTGAGAGATTCCTCATATAGCTTTCTCTTTTATCTATGCCAAGATATCTTGAATATGATTTATCCCACCATGATGATAGCATGGCTTCTGTGAGCTTCCTTTTTTCAGTGCTTTCCTTTTTCATGTATTCAGATGACGGGAAATATGCTGAAACAAGATTTTCAAGATCTTTTTCGTCCCAGCATGTGAGTTCTGATGATGAATAGATCTTTTCCTCTGCTTTCATCATTTCTTCTTTCAATTGAGGATCATCTGTAAAATCGGAAAGACGGGAGGATCTGGAGGGCAGGGCCTGCATTAGAAGAAAAATTCCATCAGCTTCCAGTCTTTTCTTTATTTCCTTCAGTATGTTTTCTCCATCTTTGAGGCGTAAAAGGATGTTTCTTGAAGCGACAAGAGCGAATTTAAGACCTTCTTCGAGCATCGAAAACACATTCTCTGTCTTTGGCGAGACCAGGATCTCAGGTCTTGTAAGCTCTTCAAGTTCTGAGCAGAAATGGGAAATAATGTCCCTCTCGTCATTTTTTCTCACATGGCATACTGTCAGCCCTTCAGGGTTCATCTTCATCACGGGATAGAGCATCAGTCCGCTTGATGCATTTAAAATTAGAGCATTGTCATGACGTTTTATCTTCACGGAGGAAAAAAGTGCTTCTGTGCAGCTCTTAAGCTCGGCGCTTCTTCCTGCCATTGCACGCTCAAGAAAGAGATTCCTCTTCTTGTCTCCGGGGCTCCATGTGAGAACTTCCTCACCTTCATCTGCACTGATGCTCTCAAGCTGTGCCTGACGGCGGAATACTACAGAATCCCTTATTTCTCCCTCATATCCTATGCCTGTAGGCTTATAATATATTTTCCCCATAAGGGAGGATGGAAGATACTGCTGAGCAACCCAGTGATCCCTGTATGAGTGAGGATAGAGATACCCCTCTCCATGATTGAATCCTTCCTTGTCCCTGGAGGGATCTTTCAAATGATTTGGAACATCATCGTCCCTTTCGTTCTCGACATCACTAAGAGCATCGAAAAATCCCAGCGTTGTATTGCTCTTCTTTGTGGTTGCAAGATAGATTGCTGCATGTGCAAGATGAAATCTTCCTTCCGGCAGTCCTATTCTGTCAAAGGCTTCTGCGCATGATGTTACAAAGGTAAGCGCAAAAGGATCTGCCATGCCTACATCCTCGCTTGCAAGAATCATCATGCGTCGGAAAATAAAGCGTGGATCCTCTCCTGCGTTGACCATCTTCGCAAGCCAGTATAAAGCTGCATCTGCATCGCTTCCCCTGAGGGATTTGATGAATGCGCTTATGACATCAAAATGATAATCGCCTTCCTTATCATAAAGCACTGCCTTTTTCTGGATGGATTCTTCAGCAGTCTCTTTAGTTATATATATCCTTGCTCCCTCTTTTGGCGGGAAGTCGCCTGTTGTCTCTATTGCAAGCTCCATGGCATTAAGGAGGCTTCTGGCATCTCCGTTGCTCACTTTCACAAGGTGCTCAAGCGCTCCTTCTTCAAAGCAGACATCATATTTTCCGTACCCACGACTCTCATCTTTTATAGTTGCTTCTGCTATGTCAAAAAGATCCTTGTCTGTAAGCTTTTTCAGCTGGAAGATCCTGCTTCTGGAAACCAGTGCAGCATTTACTTCAAAGTAAGGATTTTCTGTTGTTGCTCCAATTAAAATCACTGTGCCGTTTTCAACCCAAGGAAGAAGCGCATCCTGCTGCCTTTTGTTCCAGCGGTGGACCTCGTCAACAAAGAGTATTGTCCTTATTCCGTAGAGGTCTTTCCTTTCCTTTGCCTGATTTATCTCAGCCTCGAGCTCCTTTACGCCGGCAAGGACTGCATTGAGGGTCGCAAAACAGCTTTTTGTTGTATTTGCAATGACCCGGGCAAGAGTTGTCTTTCCTGTTCCCGGGGGTCCATAGAAGATTACAGAAGAAAGCTGGTCTTTCTGGATTGCACGGCGAAGAAGACGTCCTTTTCCCAGAATGTGCTCTTGACCAACGTACTCATCGAGAGTCCTTGGTCTCATACGGGAGGCAAGGGGTTCGTTTTTAACGCTTTCAGAATTAGAAAATAGGTCCATCAGTAGCTCCAGAAAACACGGTAAAGAGGATCAGTATCCTCATCAAGAGGCCTGTTCTTGAGAATCATCTCATTTTCCTCAAGTCTGTCAAACAGGATATTGAAAACCATGTCTGCAAAGGATGAGTAGCTTATGAATTCGAAGCGGGGCAGATATAAATCAGCTCCGACTTTCCTTAGATTTTCCATATTCACATTTATTATATCGCACTCAGTCTTTATAGCATCATAAATTGCTCTTGCCTCGCTACTGTTGCTCCTTAAATAGGATACAATGTGCATTCTAACATTCTCCTTGATCGATGATCTCAGAAATGATGAGAGTGTCCTGTCGTTTATGAAGCTCCTGCTGTTGGATGAAATCACGATATTGAGGCTCTCCAGATAGTCAATTGCATCCCTGGCAGCATTTTCTGCAAGATCAGAAAGAGATGAGAGATAGCTTTCTTTAAGCTCATCAAAGCGAGGAAGATAGTTTTCATACTGATCAAGATTTCCAGCTGCATCAGCAATCTCTTCTTTTGCTATGCTTATGTTTTCCTTTGTCAGCGAAAATGTGTCTGATAAAAGAAGCGTGAGGGCGGAGACAATCTCATCATCTGATGAAGATGAGGTATTCCCGTCTATGCTTATTGATGAGCATGAGAATAAAAACACAAGAAATACAAGCAGAATAGAAAGACGTTTCACTCTTTTTAGTTTATATTTATTCTTGAAGCAGGGCAAGTTTTGCTTTTCTTGCATATTATGATAAAATACAAATGGAGTTAAGTATGAACGATGTGAAAATTTATCAGGATATAAAGGCCAGGGAGAACGGCATCCTCAAGGGTGTCTATCTCTATCTGATTCTTGGTCTTGTTGTGACAGCAGCTGTGTCTGTTCTTGTCTCAATGACTAGAATTGCGCTAGTTGTTGCGACAAACATGTTCGCCCTCATTTTAGTTGCGGTTGCACAGATAGCACTTGTAATCTATCTTTCATCAAGAATCGAAAGAATGAGCAGGAACTCTGCAATCCTTGCGTTTTTAGGATACTCAGCATTAACAGGTCTGACATTCAGCTCAATTCTTCTTTTCTTCAGCGAAACAGCCCTTCTAAAGGCTCTTGTTTCTGCTGTTGCAACCTTTGCAGCCGCATCTGTTTACGGTGCATTTTCAAAGAAGGATGTAAGGGGTTGGGGAAGATATCTTACAATGGCACTTTTCGGGCTTCTTGCTGCCTCACTTATCAACATGTTCTTCTTCTCAAGCACTCTTGATCTTCTGATCTCCTGTGCCGGTGTCATCCTTTTTACAGGCATCACGGTCTGGGATACAAACAAGATCTGTGCGATGAATCAGGCATTCGGCACTTCAGTAAGTGCTGATGACATGCATAAGCTCTCGATTCTCGGAGCTCTGGATCTTTATCTGGATTTCATCAACATATTCCTCTATCTTCTGAGGCTGTTTGCACGCAGTGACAATTGATGTCATAAAAGAGGAAAAGGATTACCTGGCTGTATATAAGAGCGGGAATGTCAAGACTGTCCCGCTGAAGAGCCAGGATGATGAGGAATCCCTGCTTTTCCTTCTGTCCCAGCGCTATCCTGAAATTCTGTCTGTGAATGGCAAAAATTCATGGGAGGGTGGTGTAATTCACCGCCTTGACACAGCAACAAGCGGTCTTGTTCTGGTCGCACGCAATGACTCGTTTTACAAAAAGATTATAGAAGAGCAGAAGAAAGGGTGTTTTATAAAGCGCTATGTGGCCAAGCTGTCGGAAAGCTCTGAAACAGAAGGCTTCGAGAGTTTCCCGTACACACTCAGAAAAGGCGAGATAATATCATCATATTTCCGTGCATACGGCAAGGGAAGAAAGGCAGTAAGGCCTGTCTTGATAAAGAAAAACAGGGATACTGATGTTCTTTATGAGACAGAAATCCTCTCACTTGCTGGTGATGAAATCAGGGTTGAAATAAAAAGAGGCTTCCGTCATCAGATCAGAAGCCATCTTGCATGGAGCGGCAGGGCTATAGCCGGGGATGCTCTTTATGGAGGAGATGAGTGCGATCATCTTCATCTCTGCTGCTCTGAGATCTCATTTTTAGGAGAGACTATTTCTCTTCCGTAGGTGCGTAGCTCTCGCTTTCAAGCTCATCCTCGCTTTCGCTTGTTATTATCTCTATCTTCCTTTCAATAGATGAAAGCTTTTTATTCAGGCTCTTTGTGAGCTTTCCTGCCTCCTCATAAAGGCTTACAGCTTCCTCAAGCGGAGTCTTCTCATCCTTAAGCTTTTCTGTAATCTCTTCTAGTCTTTTCAGTTCTTCTTCAAAACTCATGTCTTTTTCCTCACTTCAATATTTCCATCAGCAAACTGGATTATCATATCATCTGATGCATTCTTGCTGCTTCTTATGATTTTCCCGTCCCTGTCTCTTGCAATTGTATAGCCGCGCTTTAGAATCTCATAGGGCGAAAGAGCGTCAGTCAGCTCGCAGAGCTTTTCAAGCTTTCTTTTCTTTGCCGTCAGCAGATTTTCAATCATCAGAGAAATTCCGCCAGAGAGCCTTTCTTTTTCTCTCTTGCTCTCATCTAATATCCTGAGCATGGATTTTACAAGGTTCTCAGATGAGAAATTAAGACTCATCCGTGCACTGTAGATTCTTGCCTCCAGAGATCTCTCTGCTGTCTTGAATGATAAAAGCGCAAGCTTTGCTCTCTCTGCTTTTTTCTTTATTCTCAGGCTGTCGTATTTGAGATCGTTTACTCTGCGCTCTGCTTCTCTTAGCCTTCTGTTCATCAAAAGAGCAATCTGTGAAAGGATGCTCTTATGTCTTTCCCTGGCGTTGAACACGCTTTGAGTGACAAGCTCTGCTGCAACAGAGGGAGTTGATGCCCTGATGTCGGAGACAAAGTCAGAAAGAGGGAAGTCTGAGTCATGACCGACTGCGCTCACAACAGGAATTGCAGAACTGTGGATTGCCTCAATGACAGCGCTTTCTGAATATGGCGCAAGGTCCTCCTTGGATCCTCCTCCTCTTGCCAGAATGATCACATCTGCAAGCATGAAGTTGTTTGCCTGCCTTATACGAGAGGAAATGATTGAAGCAGCATTTTCTCCCTGAACCGGGGAGGGAAGGATTACAATGTCCACTCCCGGTGCACGGCGCAGCGTAACGCGGAGTATGTCGTTTATAACAGCACCTGCTGGGCTTGTGATTACAGCGATCCTGTTTATCAATGCAGGCAGACTTTTTTTGTTTTCCTGATCAAAGTATCCAAGTTCCTGATAATACTGTCTTCTTTTCTCTATCTCAGCCTGGAGGTCACCCTCTCCCTTTTTCTTCATGCTCCTGATTATAAAGGTGAGGCTTCCTCCCTTATCCCAGAAGTTGAAGGATCCCTGTACTGTGACATAATCCCCGTTTTCTGGCTTTCTCATCCTGTAGTTCATGCTTTTGAAGACAGCACAGTTTATCATGCTGCCGTCCTTGTCCTTGAGACTCAGATACCAGTGCCCTGATGAGTTTGTCTTGAAGTTTGAGATTTCTCCTTCTATCCTGATATCCGAAAGGGACTCTCTGATGAAAGAGGAGAGGATGGTGCAGACTTCACTGACTGAGAATATCTTGTCTTCAAAAAAAGAAGGATTCATACGAGAATGATAACAGAAAGACAGAAAAAAAGCTCTCATTTCTGAGAGCTCATGAAAGACAAGTAAATCTTACTCCTCTTCAATAGCACCTGTCGGGCATACGCTTGCGCATGTTCCGCAGGAAATACAAGTATCCGGATCAATCTTGTAGATGTCACCTTCGCTGATTGCTCCAACCGGGCACTCACCCTGGCATGTTCCACATGCTACGCATGTATCTGTAATCCTGTAAGCCATAGTATAACTCCTGTTTTTTAGTTTACTACCTTATGATAAGCCATGAAAAATCTAGCGTCAATTGCATTTGCCGCCCTTTTCAATCATAAAAGCTTCTCTCCGCGTGCATTTGGAATGCATGAGCAGAAAATAAGGATTGCCTCAATAAATGTCCAGATCCAGATTCCGAACTGAGCAAGAGCAGTAAGAGCAAGCACAAAAAACCAGCGCACAATATGCATGTCATAGCGGTAGTAATAAGAAAAGAGGAAAGATGCGAAAGAAAAAAAGAAGGCTGCCCAGATTATCATGCTCAAGGCTGTCACTGCAAGCTGGATTGCTGCTTTCTTTCTGTATCCCAGATAGAAATTATGAGCTCCGAAAACACCAAGGAATAGCCCCAGGAGTCCTGCTGCGACAAGGCTTCTTCCTTTTGTACTTACGCTTGTCTCAGCCTTCAGTCTTCTGCCGCATTCTGAACAGAAAATGGCAGTATCATCAATCAATTTTCCGCAGTTTGGACAATACATGTTTCACCTCTTTTTTCATTATAGTTCAAAAACTGTGTTTTTTCAGCTATACTCGCACATGTTATGAAAAAACTGGTTATAGCTGAAAAACCTTCAGTAGGAAAGGAAATTGCAAGGACACTCGGATCCCGTATCCGGGAAGAAGGATATATGGAAGGACCTCTTTATGTGGTCACATGGGCACTTGGCCATCTTGTTGAGCTTGCAGAGCCGGCAAGGTATTCAGAGCGTTATAAAAGATGGAGTCTTAAGGATCTTCCGATGCTTCCTGAAGTGCTTGAAGAGGAAGTAATCGAGGAGACAAAGCCTCAGTTTGAGACAATAAAGAAACTTCTTGAGCGCAGTGATATCTCCTCTGTTGTCATCGCAACAGATGCAGGACGCGAAGGGGAGCTTGTTGCCCGCTGGATTTTAAAGCTTGCTTCTTCATCCAAGCCATGCGAGAGGCTCTGGATTTCAAGCCAGACTGAAAAAGCCATCCTTGAAGGCTTTTCCTCTCTGCGCCCCTCTTCTGATTATGACAACCTTTACCGCGCGGCAGAGTGCAGGGCCGCTGCTGACTGGTATGTCGGCATGAATGTCACTAGAGCTCTCACATGTTTTTATGACGCAAAGCTTTCTGCTGGAAGAGTGCAAACCCCGACGCTGGCTCTCATGACAAAGAGAGAGGATGAGATTGACGAATTCCTCGGCTCATTTTATTACACAGCACACGGAGATTTCGGACTTTTTGCAGCAAGCTACTATCCAGAAGAGAACACGATAAGATTCACAAGCGAAGAGAAAAAAGCCGAGCTTGAGAATTTAGCAGATGCAAAAGGAAGGGTAATAAGCCTTGTCACAGAGGAAAAGGAGGATCCTGTTCCTCAAGCTTATGATCTGACTGAGCTTCAGAGAGATGCCAACATGGCACTTGGATTTTCAGCAAAGGAGACACTCGATACGCTTCAGAGACTTTATGAGGTTCATAAGATTGTCACTTATCCGAGAACTGACAGCCGCTATATAACAGCAGATATAGTACCGACATTGCGTGAGAGAATCGAAGCAGTAAGAGAAAGCGTGTTCTCATACCAGGTGGATGAATATCTTACTAGCGGCTTTATCTCAGACAATCCGCGCTTTGTAAATGACGCGCTTGTCTCTGACCATCATGCAATAATCCCCACCGAGACAAAGGTGGATCTTTCCAAACTCTCATCAGATGAGGAGAAGCTTTGGCGTTTGATTGCACTCCGCTTTCTGGAGGTCCTTGGAGAAAGCTATAAATATAAAAGCACGAATGCAAAGATTGAGGTCAATGGCAATATATTCAAAACAAGGCTTACTGTTCCTGTCAGAAAAGGCTACAGAAGCGTAAGTGAATCAGCAGGTCTCAAATCAAGTGCGCCGGCTCTGGATGAAGGGGATAGCGCATTTGCCCTCAGAATGCTCAAAGAAGGCGATGAGGTTGAGCTCAAGGGCGTGAAGATAAGAAAGAGCAGCACAATCCCGCCAGAGCGCTATACTGATGCAACACTCCTTTCTGCCATGGAGAATGCAGGACGCTTTGTAGATGACAAGGAAATAAAGGGAAATCTGCAGAACGGACTTGGAACTCCTGCAACAAGAGCTGACATGATAGAAAAGCTTGTTCAGAACCATTATGTTGAAAGGGACGGCAAATACCTTGTTCCTACAGCCAAGGGAAGGGAAGTTGTGCGTCTTTCTCCTCTTGTCCTTCAGTCTGCAGAACTCACGGGCATCTGGGAGGGGAGGCTTGAGCAGATAAGCAAGGGCAAAGAGGATCCAGAGATCTTCATAAGGGACATAAAGAAGATGGCAGGGGAGCTTGTCAGTGAAGTTGAAAAGAGCACTCTCACATTCTCCCCCTCTTTCAAGGATACAAAGAAATGCCCGTACTGCGGCAGGGACATGATGAAGAGCTCAGAAAGCGACGGAACAGTGCATTATATATGTCAGAGCCTGTCCTGCCAGTATGAGGAGAAAATAGTCAGAATCAAGGTAGATACTGCTCCTCAGGTGAAGCGTGTGACAAGCACGGACGGCAAGGCTAAGATAGTCATAAAGAAAAGTGCAGTAATACCTAAGGCTGTATACGAGACAAAGACTGTTGTAGTGAACCAGTCAAAGAGAAACTACAGAAGGGACACAAGCGGCAGTGAACCGATGAGAAAGACCAGCTACAATACATTCTCCTCAAGCGGCGGGACAATGGCAGATTTCTTCTTAAAGAGCCAGAAAAAAGCAGAGGAGAGAAAAAACAGGAAAAAGAAATGAGAGGCTCCTGCACAGTGTGTGCAGGTTTTCTCATACAGCGCTTTTAATAATTTCTTCTTCTGCCTGCTTCGTGGCTTCAAGAAAATGTGCATAGAACATTATGATTCTCTCAAATGATGATGCCAGGGAAAAGGCAGATTCTCTCTTGCTGTTTTTCCCTGCAATTTCATGTCCTGTATATTTCTGGTACAGCGCAAGGAGCATCTTCAGTTCTTTCTCGATTTTTTCTGTTGCAATAACAAAATCATTTTTCTCAAAGAACATGGTATCTTCTTTGAAGAATTTCTTCAAATAAAGCTCGTACTTCAGCTCATCAACAGAAAACACATCTCCCCTTGTTCCAAGTCTTCTTATTTCTCCATCTTCATCTCTTCTTGTCATTATCCTTATCATTTCCATATTCATCACCTCTGTCCTTAGGATATGCAAGAGTGTTGGACGTATGATGTCCAACATAAAAAGATTCAGATAATTTGCAATTATTGAAATATATCTGTGGATAAATTCATAAAGAACTATGATGAAATCGTTGAGGACAACGGATCAAAGCTATCAGGAGGACAGAGACAGCGCATTGCACTTGCCAGGGCTCTTTATTCTTCTTGTCCTCTGATTATTTTAGATGAGCCGTTTTCTGCGCTGGATGGAGAAACTGTTGACTTCATACTTTCTGCTCTCAAGAGTCCATGCTATATGAGCAGAACATTCATATTCATACTTCATCAGGAGGAGCTTACATCATATTTTGACAGAGTATATCGCATGAGGGATGGAAGGCTTGAGGAGGTGAAAAGATGACAAGAGCTGAGATAAAGTCATTCAATTCTGTATTTTCCCTCCTGGGCAGAAAGCGTATTCTCTATGTGCTGTTTTCTCTAATTAGCGGAATCTCTGTCTTTGTTCTGTTCTCATCTGTTGGAATACTCATGAGAGAGCTTCTTGATATGATTGACTCTTAGTCTTCTGTAAGTCTTCTTAACATACTGCTTTACATAGCCATTATATTCCTGATGGCGCTTCTTGGAGGCCTGACTGAGTCCGGGTTCTGCTCTCTAGAGATGGATGTGCAGGCAAAAGTAAGGAGAAAAATGCTGGAAAGCATATATAATGCGGATTTGAACAAAAACATAAAGATGGATTTGGGAGAACTTTTTGCCCGCATCACCGATGATGCATCCCGCTGTGCAAAGGCTGTATCTGTCAGACTCTCCGGCTATGTGTTCATTCCAATGGTCTCCGGGCTTGTTTCCTTTATATTCCTGTTTTTCGTGAACATATTCCTTGCATTTTTCTGCCTTGCTGTCGCACTTTTGAATCTTGTTCTCCTTTCAGTTTTCAGAAAGCGGATAGATTCTCTCAACTCATCTATTGCAGCGCTTCGCGGAAATGTGAATTCCTCTGCTAGAGAGATATTGAACGGAAGTGCTGAAATTAGGATATTCGGCCTCAATAATCTCTTTTTGAAAAGAGTGGAGGAGAAAGCAGATGAGATATATTCTCTTACTGTCAAAAAAGAGAAATACGCTAATTTAAGATATTCTATATACAACATATCGGCGGACGGTCTTACCAGTGTGGCTGCAGTCATTCTTGCTTATTTCCTTTCCAAAGCCGGCTACATGGATTTTGCAGATGTGTTTCTTGCCCGTCCTCTTGCAGACCAGATTTCCCAGATGCTCGTGGCATTTTCCAATTTCTCTGTCTTGATGTCTCAGATTGCTCCCAGCATCCGCCGAACTGAAGAGGTCATGGACATGAGAAAAGAAAGAAAAGGAGGCATTGTGCTGAAAGGTGCAGATAGAATATCTTTTGAAAATGTATCCTTTTCCTATCCCGATGGAAATAGTGTCCTTCACGGCATCTCGTTTACTCTTGAAAAAGGGAAAAAATATGCCTTTGTAGGAGAAAGCGGTAGCGGCAAGTCAACAATACTGAAACTTCTTATGGGCTTTTATATGCCGACTGAGGGAAAAGTCATCTTGAACGGAGTCAGCAGCGAGGAAGCTGACCTTTTATCATGGCGCGGCAATTTCTCTTATCTCAATCAGTCTTACAGCATGCTTAATACATCAATTGCAAAGAACATAGCTTTCTCTTCTTCTCCTGATGATGGAAAGGTTCTAAAAACTCTTGAGAGCGTAAATGCCCTTTCGTTTATCAGGAAAAGGAATCTGGATATTCATGAGAAAAGAAATGTAAGCACTCTGCAACTTTCAGGCGGCGAGAGACAGAGGATTTCCGTTGCAAGGGTGCTTTATCAGGATAATCCTGTGCTTGTTCTTGATGAGGCGACAAGTGCTCTTGATAAAGAAAACAGGGATAATCTTTCATCCATTTTATCATCCATTGGGGACAAGATTATTGTATCTGTCACTCACCAGATGGATTTCCTTTCTGGATTTGATCAGGTCTTTGCAGTATCTGAAGGAAAGATAGAAAGACTTGAGCATTTGGAAAGCAGGCAGTAGCCTTCTGTCAAGTTTTCTTTTCGGATTCAGCTTCTCATCTCTTCCAAAATCAAGAGAAAAGACATTAATATAGCTTTTACAAGGAGAGTGGAATGAGAGAATTCAGCTATGAATTGAGAGTATATTTTTCCGATACCGATGCAGAAGGGATCGTCTATCATGCAAGATACCTGGACTTTGCAGAGCATGCGAGAACAGAAATGCTCAGAGCAATAGGATACAATCAGAGCCAGATGAAAGAAAATGGTGTCATTTTCGTTGTGAAGAGCATGGAAATTGAATACAAAAAGCCAGCCTTCCTGGACGATGTCCTGACTGTTGTTACAGCGGCAGAGGAGATCAAGAAGTTTTCAGCTGTTTTCTCCCAGACAATCAGAAGAGGGGAGGATGAAATCTGTTTTATAAAGCTGAAGGTCGCATCTCTTTCATCAGATGCAAAGCGCATTGTTCCTGTTCCTGAGCACATTGTGGAGGTTTTAAAATGAAAATCCATGGCTTTAACAAACTTACCGCAGTTGACTTTCCCTCCCTTCTTGCATGCCTTGTATTTACAGGAGGATGCAATTTCCGCTGTCCTTTCTGCCATAATGGAACGCTTGTACTGAATCCTGATGACTACCCGCTTATAGATAATGAAGAGATATTCTCATATCTGGAGAAAAGAAAAGGGATTTTGGATGGAATAGTCATCTCCGGCGGTGAGCCGACAATAAACAATGATCTTATTCCCTTTCTGGAAAGAGTCAGAAAAACAGGCATGCAGATCAAGCTTGATACAAATGGTTACAGGTTTGACGTGCTGAAAGAATGCATTGAAAACAAGCTTGTTGACTATGTTGCAATGGATATAAAAAACAGTTTGGATTTATATGGTATTACTATAGGAATAGATAATATCAATACAGAAACGATAGAGAAATCGATTGAATATCTGCTGTCAGACCCTGTAAATTACGAATTCCGAACAACTGTCACAAAAGAGCTCCATAGCAGAGAAAGTTTTGAGAAAATAGCGCTGCTGTGCAGAAATGCTGAAAATTATTATCTGCAAAACTTTACAGCAAATGAAAATACAATTGAAAAAGGATTTTCACCTGCATCCAGATATGAGCTGGAAAGTTATATGGAAATACTTAGTAAAACAATAAAAAACGTACGAATACGAAATTATTAATGTTTCTTACTAAACACTATATATAGTGCATTAAAAAATATAGTGCGCTTTATGTTGAGTTTTTACTTGCGTCTCTTCTTTTGCTGTGCTATAGTAGCAGGTACGACTAAGGAGAGTAATTATGTATCAGGTTCTTAAAAGAGATGGACAGATTGTTGATTTCAACATCGCAAAAATCAGCACAGCCATAAAGAAAGCTTTTGAGGCAACAGGAACTAACTACAATGATGATGTAATTGATTTCATCGCGCTTAAGGTCACAAGTGCCTTTGAGAAGAAGATCAAGGACAACAAGATTGCTGTTGAAGATATCCAGGATTCTGTTGAAGAGGTGCTCGGACTTGCCGGCTACGGTGACGTCGCCAAGACATATATCCTTTACAGAAAGCAGAGAGAGAAGATGCGCAACATGCGCTCAACAATTCTTGACTATAAGAATGTTGTCAACAACTATCTCAAGCTCAACGACTGGAGAGTAAAGGAAAACAGCACAGTCACATATTCTGTCGGAGGCCTGATCCTTTCCAACAGCGGCGCGATTACAGCAAATTACTGGCTCAGCGAGATTTATGATGAGGAGATTGCTAACGCACACAGAAACTGCGATATCCATATCCATGACCTTTCAATGCTCACAGGATACTGTGCTGGATGGTCAATCAAGCAGCTTATCCAGGAAGGACTTGGCGGAATTCCAGGCAAGATCACAAGCGCTCCTGCAAGCCACCTCTCAACACTTTGCAACCAGATGGTCAATTTCCTCGGAATTTTGCAGAACGAGTGGGCCGGTGCTCAGGCATTCAGCAGCTTTGATACATATCTTGCTCCTTTTGTTAAGAAGGACAATCTCGATTACAAGGAAGTCAAGCAGTGCATCCAGAGCTTTGTCTACGGTGTGAACACACCAAGCCGCTGGGGAACACAGGCACCATTTTCAAATATAACACTTGACTGGGTATGCCCGGAGGATCTCAAGAATGTTCCTGCAATAGTTGGCGGCAAGGATCAGGATTTCACATATGGCGACTGCCAGAGGGAAATGGACATGGTCAACAAGGCTTTCATCGAAATCATGATTGAAGGAGATGCAAACGGAAGGGGATTCCAGTATCCGATTCCTACATATTCAATCACAAAGAACTTTGACTGGTCAGAGACAGAGAACAACAAGCTTCTGTTCACAATGACTGCAAAATACGGCACTCCGTATTTCTCAAACTATGTCAATTCTGACATGCAGCCAAGTGATGTAAGAAGCATGTGCTGCCGCCTGCGCCTCGATCTCAGAGAGCTCAGAAAGAAGACTGGCGGGTATTTTGGATCAGGAGAGTCAACAGGAAGCATCGGTGTTGTTACAATCAATATGCCGCGCCTTGCTTATCTTGCAAAGGACAAGGAAGACTTCTTCAATCGTCTTAACAAGATAATGGATCTCTCTGCAAGAAGCCTTAAAGTCAAGAGAACAGTCATCACAAAGCTTCTTGAGGAAGGACTCTATCCGTATACAAAGAGATATCTCGGAACATTCAACAACCATTTCTCTACAATAGGTCTTGTCGGAATGAATGAGTGCTGTCTCAATGCCAACTGGATCAGAAAGGACCTTACGGACAAGGAAGCACAGGACTTCACTGCAGATGTCCTCAATTACATGAGAGAGCGTCTTTCTGATTATCAGGAGCAGTACGGGGATCTTTACAACCTTGAGGCAACTCCTGCAGAAAGCACATCATACCGCTTTGCAAAACATGATGTGGAGCAGTATCCGAATATCATAACAGCAAGCATGAATGATGATGCACCGTATTATACAAACTCATCTCATCTTCCTGTAGGATACACTGAGGATATCTTCACAGCTCTCGATATCCAGGACCGCTTCCAGACTCTCTATACATCAGGAACAGTCTTCCATGCATTCCTTGGAGAGCGCCTTCCTGACTGGCAGAGTGCCGCACGCCTGGTTAAGAAGATTGCAGATAACTATGAGCTTCCTTACTATACGCTTTCTCCTACATATTCTGTCTGTGCAGATCATGGATATATCTCAGGAGAGGAGTATAAGTGCCCTGTATGCGGAAAGACAACTGAGGTCTATTCAAGAATCACAGGCTATTACCGCCCGGTTCAGAACTGGAACGTCGGTAAGACTGAGGAATTCAAGGAGAGAAAGACTTATAACATCGGTACAAGCGTGCTGACACATGAAGGAGTGCAGAAGAAGGCAGAAGAGAAAGTATCTGTTCATCCAGAATGCTCAGAGGTCCTTCTATTTACAACAAAGACATGCCCGAACTGCAAGGCAGCAAAGGCCGCCCTCGATAAGGCAGGAGTAGTGTATAAGGTAATCGATGCTGAGGAGAATCCTGATATGGCTAGAAAGTATTCTGTAATGCAGGCTCCGACCCTTGTTGCAGGAAATGAAGTCTGCACAGGACTTGGTAGTATCAGAAGCTATATCACAAAAGCTGTCTGATTAATATAGAGTATGCCAATTTCACCCTCAGGGCTTCTTGTCCTGAGGGCTTTTTCATCAGTAAGAGTAGGCAATTCCGATTCTTCCGGACAGTGCAAAGCCCAGGGACGCTGTCTCAATATTCTGTATCTGTTTTAAGGCATCTTCTACACTGTCTTTTTCCTCATCAGGTATAAGATTGGTTGTAATGTCAAGGCCGACATAGTTCTTGAGCAATAGAGATGCGTCAAATGTGAGTCTCAAGCTCCAGCTCTTGTCCAGCTTTATCGATGAAGAAATACTTGCTTCAAGTGCTATGAATGAAATATCCATAAATATGTATAAATATTCTCCTTCATCCAGCTTGAGTTGCTGCTACTCTAAAAGTAGACAGAAAAGGATAGAAAAATAATCCTTTAGCTGTAAGATAATTTCTTATGGAGAAGAAGCATGGGAAAGCAGTTGAATGCACTTGAGAAAGAATTCCTGATAAAGAGATTCAGAGACAAT
>CASDRU010000019.1 GCA_949283305.1 uncultured Spirochaetales bacterium
ATGATAGAGACCGCAATGCGGCTCTCAATCTGAAATCCTTTGGCCTGATGGCTCTAGCCAGGGACACTGGCGAAGTCAAGCCTCTGGAGAAGCCCTCTGTGGACGAGTGTACAGCAATGTGCATAAGAAGCATGGTTTCTGAGAACGAGGAAAAAGACCTGAGATACTCTCAGGAAGCCCCTAAGCTTGCTTAGCGGGTACTGTCACTGCCACACTCTGGGCAAATGAAAAAACGGATTGATTTCATCTTTCCTGTGTCTGTCCTGTTTTTTCTGATTTCTCCGTCAAGCAGCATGTTGGTATCAAGGTCAAGAGCAGAAGAAAGTTTAGAAAGAAGGGTTATATCGGGACATCCTTTCCCTGTTTCCCATTTTGAGACCGTCTTGCTGCTTACATTTATTTTCTCTGCCAGATCCTTCTGGCTCATGTTTTTTTCCTTTCTCAGAGCTTTTATTATTTTCCCTATTTTTTCTGTATCCATGACAGGAAGTCTAATCTTCTGGAAAAGAAGTGGCAATCCACGCTCTGTGGATTCATTCTTTTTCACAAAACAGAAATTTCCTGTGCTAAGATAGGAAAAACAGGAATAAAAATGAAGAAAATAGTAATTATAGGATCTGGAGCAGCTTCAGAGAGAGCTCTTAAGGAGATAATCAGAGAAAATGTAGATACTTTCCTTGTAGTAATCGGCAAGGAGAAGAATGCGCCTTATCCGCGTCCGAGGCTGCCTGAGCTGATTGAAGGAAAGCTTGATGATTCTGCTTTCTTTCCAGATGCGCTGGAAAAATACAGGGAAAAGAACTTTCTCTTTATAAATGATGAGGCTGTAAAAATAGACAGGGATAAAAAGACAGTTGTTCTGAAAAGTGCAAAGAGCATTTCTTATGACCGCCTTATAATCGCAACAGGCTCTGAGGCTTTCATCCCAGACATTGATGGAGTAAGCCAGGATCATGTCCATGTGCTTAGAAGCTACAGTGATGCTGTCAGGATAAAGAAAGATCTCTCATCCTCTTCATATCCCGTTGTGCTTGGTGCAGGGGTACTAGGAATAGAGGCTGCTCTCGCAATCAAGAAAAGGAGAGGAGTGAATGTAAGGCTGATTGAGAGTGCAGGATACATTCTTTCCAGACAGCTGGATGAAAAGGCATCAGCATTCCTGGAAAAAAGGCTTGAGAATCTTGGCCTTTCGTTTATCAAGAATGCAAGCATAAAAAGCATTAAAGAGAAATCCATAGTTCTTTCTGACGGAAATGAAATGGACTCTGATTTCCTGCTTCTTTCCTGCGGGGTAAGAAGTTCTGTATCTTTGGCAAAGGATGCAGGACTTGAGGTGAACAGGGCAATTGTCATAAACAGCAATGCCCAGACAAGCGATAAAGACATATTCGCATGCGGGGACTGCGCTGAATACAATGCTCTATGCCCGTCTCTTATAAGTTTTGCAAACGAGAGCGCACGCGTTGCTTCTCTTTCAGCCCTTTCGATAAAGGCGGAAATGAACTATGAAAGTCCGGTTTTCTCAATGCTTGTCCCCTCAGCTTCTGTTTTCACCGTAGGGAAAATGACGGATAATGTGGTTAGAAAAGAGGACGAGGAGTCGCTTGTCTCTTACTATCTTTCTGACAGCAAGATTCTTGGAATTTCTGCTATAAACAGGCAGAGCATGATGATGAGCGCGTCAAAGATGATCGGAACTGAATACAGGGAGGAAAATTAATGAATATAAGTCTTTTAGAGCCGCTTGGTGTAAGCGAGGATATGATTGAAGCCCTTGCACGCCCTATAAGGGAAATGGGTCATAACTTCACTTACTATGACAATAAGACGACAGATATAAGCGAGCTGATAAAAAGGAGCTCTGCTCAGGATGTCGTCATGATTGCAAACAATAAATATCCAGCAGAGGTAGTAAATGCTTCAGAGGATCTTAAGATGCTTGCAGTGGCTTTTACGGGAATCGATCATGTAGGACTTTCTGCATGCAAGGAAAGAGGCGTTATGGTATGCAACTGCGCAGGATATTCAGACATATGTGTTTCTGAGCAGGTGATCGGCATGGCAATTTCCCTCTACCGCTGTTTCTCAGCCTGCGATGACAGCGTTAGGAGGGGTGGAACAAGCTATGGCCTTACAGGACAGGAAATCAGGGGAAAGAGGGTAGGAATAATCGGATGCGGCCACATAGGGCTTATGACAGCCAGACTCTTCCTTGCATTCGGAGCAACTGTTGTCGCATATGCCCGTCATGAGCGCGATGAGGTGAAGGCTCTTGGAATAAAGTATGTATCCCTTGATGAGCTGTTATCAACATCGGACATAATCAGCCTGCATACTCCAAACAACGCCTCCACAAAAGGCATGATCGGGAAAAATGAGATTGCAAAGATGAAGAAAAGCGCAATATTCATCAACTGCGCCCGCGGTCCGATTGTAGATAATGCAGCGCTTGCTGATGCCTTGAATGAAGAAAAGATTGCAGCAGCCGCAATTGATGTCTTTGACACAGAGCCCCCGCTTGATGCAGACTATCCTCTCTTGAACGCCAAGAACACGCTTTTAACTCCTCATGTCGCGTTCCTTACAAAGGAGGCAATGGTGAGGAGAGCTGAAATAGAATTTGACAATGTCGTGGCATTTCTCAAGGGAAAACCGGAGAATGTCTGTACTCTTTGACAGGGAAACGCTGTAAACTGTGCATTTTGCAATTCTCACGGATAGCAAAATGAGTTAAACTGTAATTCACTGACTTAAAGTGAAAAACATTCTCTTTTAGTGAGAATGCAAATAAACAATACAGCTATAGGAGGAATGATATGGCTGAACGTTATCTCGATTGCCTCGGAGAGGCATGTCCCGTACCACTTATGAAGACTCAGAAAGAACTTGAGTCAATGAACAAGGGTGATGTCCTTGTAGTAGGAATCGATCACACTTGCGCAATGAAGAATGTGCCAGACTGGGCAAGAAGCCAGGGCTACAACGTCGATATCGATGAGGTAGGCGAAGGCGAATGGGAAGTAATCATAGAGAAGTAAGGTGAGCAAGATGGAAGAAGAAAAGAAGCCAACTCTTTATGAAAGACTTTTGAAGAACGAATGGTCTTATTATACAGGTGCAGTACTTATCACGGTACTTGCTGTCTCAATGGCACTGTTCAGCGGAACATGGGGTGCCAGCGGTCCTTACTTCACATGGTTCGGTAAGTTCATCTCACTTTTCGGAGTGGATGCTGACAGCTGGGCAATGTACAACGGAAGCCTTTCTGGATATAAGTTCTTCGGCAACCAGGCATCAATGACTGATGTGGGCCTTATTCTTGGAGCCCTCATTTCTTGTCTTCTTGCCGCACAGTGGAAGATCAGAAAGTTAAAGCACTGGAAGCAGGCTGCAGCAGCTATTGTTGGAGGACTTCTGATGGGATTCGGAGCAAAGATCGCAGGTGGATGTAACATCGGTGCACTCTTTTCCTCACTTCCTCAGTTCAACCTCTCAGGATGGATCTTCCTTCTCTTCGTGTTCATCGGGGCAACAGTCGGAGGCAAGCTTCTCAGAGCATGCTTCGAGCCGCCGATCAGCAACAAGAGACCTAACAGAAAGCGCCTTACTGCTGAGCAGAGAAAGACAAGAAGGACTATCCAGATCTCAGTTGGTGCAGTTCTTGCTGTCATCATCATAATCGTAAGCTTTGCAGTTGCCCCTTCATATCCTCTTGCTCCTGGCATCATATTTGTCGGAATGGGCCTTGGCTATGTAATGCAGCGCTCAAGATTCTGCTTCACAGCAGCATACAGAGATCCGGGTCTTACAGGAGAGACAAAGGTCACAAGAGCTGTTATCGTTGCTCTTGCGCTCTCAACAATCCTCTTCTTCGGAATCCATGCATCAAAGTACGGTCTTGATCTTTCAAAGCTTGAGTCAATTCCTGGCGGTAAGGTGAGCCTCTCACTTGTTCTTGGATCTTTCCTTTTCGGAATCGGAGCTGTTCTCGCAGGCGGATGCGCTTCCGGTACATTCGTCAGAATGGGAGAAGGCTATGTCCAGAACTATATTGCATTCGTATTCTTTGCTTGCGGTACAGTGCTTGGCGGACTTTACAACAGTGCAGCAAGCGGCAGCTTCCTGACAGCTGGAAGTCCTGTTTATCTGCCGAAGGTCTTTGGCGGAATCATGCCGGCACTCATCCTTCAGCTTCTTGTTCTCCTGCTTCTCTGGGTAGCAGCCTATAAGTGGGAAGAGAAGAAGATCAGAGAAAGGAATGCTCAGAACTGAGGGTTTTCTGAATGGAAAAGAGAATTGAAGAATATGATGTAGCAGTCATCGGAGGAGGTGCAGCTGGCATGACAGCCGCCCTCTATGCCGGGCGTGCAAGACTTAAGACAATCCTTATCGAGAAGTCTTTAATCGGTGGACTTGCAACATATACAAGTGAGATTGAGAACTATCCTGGATTCCCTGAGGGAATTGACGGGACTGAGCTGATGAGGCTCATGGACAAGCAGTTCAGGAAGTTCGGCGTTGCTGTCAAGCTCACTGATGTGAAGAGCGTTGAGGACAAGAACAGCTATAAGGTGGTATCCACATTCAGGACAGACTATCATGTAAAGGCTGTTGTTGTAGCAACAGGAGGACGCCCGAGGCTCACAGGAGCAAAGAATGAGGACAAGTTCTGCGACAAGGGAATATCATTCTGTGCAACATGTGATGCAGCCCGCTTTACAGGAAAGCGCGTCATGGTCATCGGAAGCGGTGATGCGGCGATTGAAGAGGGAATGTTCCTCACAAAGTTCGCATCAGAGGTTCTTGTTTCCGTAATCCATGATGAAGGAATTATGGATGCAAACGAGGTCGCACGCGAGAAGGCTTTGAAGAACGAGAAGATGAAATTCCTCTGGAATACTGCAGTTGATTCCTTTGAGGGAGATGAGGTTCTAAATAAAGTAGTGCTCAAAAACCTCAAGACAGGTGAACTCATGCCAGTTGATGTGGACGGATGTTTCCTCTTTATCGGATATCTTCCGAACACAGGCATTTTCAAGGATCTTCTTACTCTCGACAGCCGTGGATACATCGTTACAAACGAGGATATGGAGACAAATGTTCCAGGTATCTTTGCAGCAGGCGATGTCAGAAAGAAGACTCTTCGCCAGGTATCTACAAGTGTCGGAGACGGAGCTGTTGCCGGTTATATGGCAGAGCGCTATGTTGACGAGATCAACACACTTAAAAACAGCATTCTGAAGGAAGGCATAGTACTTGCTTACTTCTACAACGCAGTAGAGGAGAATGACAGGGCAGTGCTCACACTTATTGAGGAGTATGCCAAGAAGAATGAGTCAAAACTGGAGCTTTCAGTTGTCGACACATACAAGAGCGACAAGCTTCAGAAGATTCTCGGAGCTCCTGACTGTCCGTCAGTTGTGCTTTTCAAAAACGGCGAGAAGATCTATGCATCAGAATACTCAGACGGAGTGTTTGCTGAGCTGGACAAGCTGATCTGAGAAAAACAGTTTTTTATCCGGAGTGTAAATGCTCCGGAATTTTTTTTGTAGAAAAGACGGGTTTCTTGCTTTAATATTCTCATGAGGGGATTTATGGTAGATCTTTCATTTAAGGATGCAGGAAGGGATAAGGGCGGAGTAAGCGGCTTTTTTGTGCGCCTGTTCTTTGCTGCACTTCTTATAATCGGGATTCTCATTCTTTTCACTGTAGTTTATCTTCTTTTTCTGTTTTTCGGATACGCAGACGGAATTGCGCTTTTTTCGCGCATTGAAAGTTTCTTTTCCACTATTGCCGAAAGTGTGAGAAATATCATCGCACATTTTCTTTACTTTACTGCAGTCGGATTCTACATTAGGACATTCTCACCCCTTGTAATCGGTATTGCAATATATCTCTATGCTCTCTGGAAGATACTCATCCGCGGCTGCTGGAGTCTTGTACTGCGTCCATACACGCTCCTTACAACTCTTTCAGGTCTTGCTCTGACAGCCTTCGTTTTCTCATACATAGGACAGAATGAAATACTCTCAAAGCCCGTCTTCCTGTTCATCTTCCATCTTTTTTCAGACCCCCTGATCCTCGTTTCATATCTGCTTTCTCTTTTCTCGATAGAAATGAACATAAGCTCCTCTTTATGCTGGTATGGCATGATAGTCCTGACATATTCAATTGTGCTTTTCTTCTTTGTGAGGATAAGGGTATATCTGAATTTCGGGACAAAGATGCACCGCCTTGGAGACAGCCAGGCACTTTCTCTTTGTAGCGAGGTTCTAAAGGAGGCAAGAAAGAAGAGCAGGAATATCCCGAAGAGGATGAAGTTCTACATTGTCGATGACGGGGAGGTGAATGCATTTGCATTTGATTACAATAAGGTCGCAATCAACTCAGGACTTCTGAAAAACAATCAGGAGTGGATTGATGAGGATGTTGTGAAGGCAGTTGTTGCTCATGAGCTGGGGCATATAGCGCATCATGATGTCCTGTCAAATCTTGTTGCTGACTCAAATTTCCTTGTATTCTTCTGGATTGTCCTCATTCCCTATTATTTTTCATCATCCTTTGCAAATGAGAATTCAGATTCATTTATAATCACGATAGTGGCAGCCTTTTTCATGATTGCATCGTTTTTGATACAGCTGGCCATGAAATCAGTTCATTATATGTGCTATCTTCTGGGAGGAAAGAGATGTGAATATAAGGCTGATAAATTTGCTGTCACATGCGGCATGGGTAAAGGCCTTCTTGCTTTCATGCTTGCCTTTTCCTCCTCTCCAGGCGGAGGATTCTCAGATCCTCATCCAAGCATGGCAAACAGGGCACGCCATCTGATAAAATGGATGAGAAAGAGCAGGCATTCTTCCTACAATGATCTTGATACCGATGCTCTTTCGCATGTGGTTAACTCTGTTTTCTGATTACCCGAGAGCGACATCTAGACACATCATCAGCGCAAAGCCAAGCATGAGGGAAAGCGCGCCTCTGTGAGGATGGGATTCCATCTTTGAGTCCGGAATCAAGTCCTCTGCAACCACATATATCATCGCACCTGCAGAAAATGAAAGCAGTGCCGGCTGCAATATGCTCAGCCTCTGTGCAAGATAGAAGCCGATTAAAGAGAAAACAGGCTCTGCCAGACCGCTGAGAGAGCCGAAGACAAATGACCTTGCCTTTCCTTTTTCCTCAAGCATCGGAAGACTTACTGATGCTCCCTCAGGAAAATTCTGGATTGCAATTGCAATGGCAAGAGAGAGTGCTGAGGCATAGCTCATGTCCGCACTTGCTGAAAAAGCAGCACCGAGGGCGAACCCCACAGAAAGCCCCTCAGGAATATTGTGGATCGTGATGGCAAGAAAAAGCCGCGCACTTCTAGTCATTCTTGTCTTTGGTCCCTCTACAGCTCCGTCAAGATGCATGTGCGGAATAACATGGTCTATGATGACAAGGAAAGCTCCTCCCAAAAGGAATGAAAAAACAGGAACTAAAAGGCTTGAACTCTCTTCAAGTGCAGGAGTGAGAAGACCCCACACCGATGCTGCTATCATGACACCGGAGGCAAAGCCGAGAAAGAGTGTCATTGTCTCTTCCTTGATGTCCTTTTTCACGAAGAATACAAGTGCAGAGCCAAGCGAAGTCGCTAAAAATCCAAGAGCAAAAGGATAAACATACATATAAGAATTCTAACAGGAAAATGGTGGGCAGGAAAATCAAAATATGAATATTTAACAAGGCAGAGCGGCAGAATGAAACAAAGAAATGTCTGCTTTGCATTATTTTATAAAATAATTTCATGAGCAGTAATAAATTACAAAAATAGCAAAATAATTCATTTTTACACTAGATACACCCCCCTTTCTCTGCTATTATTTCAGTCAGACAAGTTAAGTCGAATTATCATATTTGTTTTTTGGGGAGATCAATGATAGAAATCAAGCACCTGAAAAAAGTATTCGATGATGACACAATCCCGTTGAAGGATATAAACATTACCATCAACAACGGAGATGTTATTTCAATCATAGGCCCTTCGGGCACCGGTAAATCCACACTGCTCAGATGCATCAACATGTTAACAGAGCCTACAGAAGGCAGCATCATAGTAGACGGGCAGGATATCACAGAAAAAGGCTGCAATCTCAATGAAATCAGAAAGAAGATGGGAATGGTTTTCCAGAGTTTCAATCTCTTTGGTCATCTGACCATCATTGAGAACATAATGAATCCTCAGATTACTCTCCTTGGAAGAAGCCGTCAGGAGGCATATGACAAGGCAATGTACCTGTTAAAGCAGGTCGGACTTGCTTCAAAGGTGTATAACTATCCTGATGAGCTTTCAGGCGGACAGCAGCAGCGAATTGCAATTGCAAGGACTCTTGCAATGGATCCAGACATCATTCTGTTCGATGAGCCGACAAGTGCTCTCGATCCGTCGATGATCGGAGAAGTCCAGTCTGTTATTAAGATGCTTGCAAAGAGCGGAAGAACAATGATGATTGTAACTCATGAGATGGATTTTGCTCGCAAGATAAGCAACCGCATCATATTCATGTACGATGGATACATTTATGAAGAGGGTACTCCGAAGCAGATTTTCGAACATCCGCAGAAAGAGATGACAAAGCGCTTCATACAGCGTCTTTCTTCCCTTACATACCGTATCAAGAGCCAGGACTTTGACATGGAGGCAATGAGCGATGAGCTTAATCAGTATGGTGAGAAGCTTCTCATCGAGAACGAAAGACTTACAAAGCTCATGCTTGCATTTGAGGAAATCTGCATGAACAACCTCATTGCATACTCTGATGAGCCGGATGTGCTTGTCAAGGTCGAGTACTCAGAAAAGCTTGATATCCTTACAATGCTCGTATGCTACAAGGGTGAGAAATTCGATATCACGACATCGGACAGCAAGCTCTTTCTTGATCTGCTTCATGAAAGCACTACAGAAAGCCGTCAGGATGACATAACAGATGATCCGCTTGGCTTTGAGCACATGATTTCTCTCAGATTCAGATGGGTGGAGGAGTAAGGATGAAGAGATTTTTAATTGCCCTTTTTGTATTTTTCTCCATTTTCTCACTCTCTGCAGCTGAATATACGACGATAGAGGAACTGGATGGAAAGAACATAGGAGTCCAGACTGCTGTTCTTTATGAAGAGCTCATAATGGACAGAGTGCCGAATGCGACTTTCCAGTATTATACAATGCCAAATGATATGATTCTTGCGCTCCAGAGCGGAAAGGTTGATGCATATCTTATTGAAGAGGTCAGCTACGGGGTACAGAAGAAGAACCACCCGGATCTTGATGTTCTTGAAGAGCCTGCAGGATATATAAACGCAACATGCATAATAGGAGAGAATGAAAGGCAGGACAGGCTTCTTTCTGAACTGAATGCTTTCATAGCAGAAAGCTGGGAGAACGGGCTTCTTGATGAGCTTTATGATTACTGGATTGCTGACTTTGACCCGATTAACGATACCTGCGATGTCTCTGGATTCACAGGAGAAAACGGTGTAATAAATGTTGCCGTAGAAGGCGGCTATGAGCCGTTTTCATTCATCAGCAACGGAAATATCTCAGGCTTTGATGTCGATTTCATCGCCAGGTTCTGCCGCGCTTATGGATATACTCCTTCTTTCTTCGAAGTTCCTTTTGAAGCAATAGCTCCGGGTGTCGAGAGCGGAAAATACGATATTGGAATGAATATTGTAGTCAGCGAAGAGAGAAATGAGACAGGAACTCTTTCTGATGTGTACTACACAACTCCGATCCGCCTTGTTATTCAGGGTGAGGATGATAATGCTGCAGGATTCTTTGACTCTCTCAAGGACAGCTTCTATAAGACATTCATAAGGGAAAACAGATGGGTCCTCTTTGTTCAGGGTGCAGGAATAACGATTCTAATTACGCTCTCATCAATCCTTGCAGGAACCATTCTCGGCTTCCTTGTGTATCTTCTTTGCCGCAAGGGAGGAAAGATTGCCAACAAGGGTACGAATTTCTTCTTATGGCTCATTCACGGCATGCCTACAGTACTCCTTCTGATGATTCTTTACTACATAGTCTTTGGTTCCTCATCCCTAAGCGGTACATGGGTATCAGTTGTGGGCTTCACGCTGATGTTCGCATGCTCAATGATCGACATGCTCAGGGTGGGGTGCAATGCAATAGGACGCGGTCAGTTTGAAGCATCCACAGCACTTGGATACACAGAGCATCAGAGCTTCTTCCGCATAATCCTTCCGCAGGCTGCACAGCACTTCCTTCCAATTTACAGGAATGAGGTGGTCACTCTGATAAAAGAGACAAGCGTTGTAGGATACATTGCTGTTCTGGACCTGACCAAGATAAGCGATCTTGTCAGAAGCAGGACTTACGAGGCATTCTTCCCTCTTATCGTGACAGCGATAATGTACTTTGTCATCTCTGCAATCCTTACAAGGATAGTGACCCTTGTTGAGAACAAGGTCAGTCCGAAGAGAAGGAAGAAAGAGAAGATCCTTAAAGGAATAGTTGAGGAAGAATAAGAGAGAAAGCCAGCAGCAATGCTGGTTTTTTCATGCTATAATACCTTTTGGAAAATATTTTGAAGGTGGACTTCTGATGCGGATTCTTGTAATCAATCCTGGCTCTACGAGCACGAAAGTAAGCGTATTTGACTCTCTTGAAAATCTCTTTACAGAAAGTGTCTTCCATGATGCTCCCGATCTCCTTATATTCCCCACTACAAATGACCAGCTGGAAATGAGGAAAAACGTCGTGCTTTCCCTGCTAGAAAAGCATGATGTGCCTCTTTCTTCCATAGATGTATTTGCCGGGCGCGGAGGCTGTGCATATTCCCAGAAAGAGGGCGTGATGGAAATAGATGACCGCCTTTTTTCAGATACACGTGATGACAAGGGAGGAAGTGACCATCCTGCAAAGCTCGGCGTCATGATTGCATACATATTTGCAAAAGAGACGGGCAGGAAAGCCTACACTGTAAATCCTACAAATGTTGATGAATATCTTGATGTTGCAAGAATAACAGGGATAAAGGGTGTATACAGAAGAGCTCAGAGCCATGTGCTCAATCAGAAGGGCATTGCACGGCTTCATGCAAGAGAAAAGGGTTTACGCTATGAGGATCTGAATCTGATTGTCGCTCATATTGACGGAGGAATCACAGTATCTGCACATAGAAAAGGCCGCATGATTGACGGCACGGAGGGGGCAGGGGGAGAAGGAGCATTCACCCCGACCAGGATTGGAAGCATTCCTGCAATGGAGATTGCCCGTTTCCTTGAAACCCATAAGCCTGAGGAAGTCGAGGCGATGTGCTCACGCAGCGGAGGATTCGTATCTCACTTTGATACTTCAAGTGCTGATAAGGTCTACCATATGGCAGAAAACGGGGATGCGCATGCACGCCTTGTATGGGATGCGATGAAATACCAGGTGATAAAGTCAATCGGGAGCATGGCCGCAGTTTTAGAGGGAAAGGTCGATCAGATTCTTCTCACTGGCGGTCTTATGCGCTTTAAAGACATTGAGAAAACAATAAAATCAGCTGTCTCCTGGATTGCACCGGTTAGCACTTATATCGGCGAAGTGGAGCAGGAAGAGATGGCCAGTGAGATTCTCAAGGTCATAAGTGGTGAAAAAGAGGCAAACACATATACAGGCAGTCCCGTTTTTTCATCATTTTCTTGGGATAAAATTTCCTGAATATTTGTTTTGGCAATTCATCATAAGCTATGATATAACCCTTTTTCCGAAGCAAATATTCGCAAATATTGAGATAAAATAAGGTACTACAAATACTTACAGGAATTATTCCCGGTTAGAAATACCTGTCATTTGTAGTACCTTCTAAGAAAAATATTGAAAATCTTTTAATTCTTTGGTTTTGCACTAAGAGCTCTTATCTCATTTGCCGTGTACCAGAGCTTGGTGAG
>CASDRU010000020.1 GCA_949283305.1 uncultured Spirochaetales bacterium
CAATACTAAAAGTACTGAAAGAATCTTTTTCATACTTCCTCGGTGAGAAAAGACTTAAAATATTTACCCCAGATGTAGTTTTTTCACGTCTGGTGAAGAAAAAAGTGCAGGAGGATATTATGGCACACAGGAAGGAGTTCTATCTTTATAAGAGAAAAAAGAGCAGGGGAGCATACTGGTATGTATGCTATGTTGACAGGTCAACAGGAAAGCAGGGCACTGCAAAGAGCATAGACTGTCTTAAGGAGAGGCTGGGGATCAGGGACTATGAGAGTGTTAGAAGACGGGATGATGCTGCGATCATTGCAAAGAGAGCTCTTGATGAGGGCATGATATTCTCCAGGAGCAATATAAGCTTCCTTGATTACTGTGATGCTTTCTGGGATTATGACAGCTCTGAATATATAAGGCTCCGCAATATGGGAAGAGGCAGAGGAATAAGCCGCGGTTATGCGCTTAACATGCTTCTTTTTTTAAGAAAGCACGTCTCTCTTTATATAGACCATTCTCTTGCTCTTGAGGATGTAAGGACGCATCATCTTGATGACATCCTTTTTGCTCTGATCAACTCTGAAAGCCTTGCCAGCGGCACAATCCAGCTGATCGTGCTTTCATTCACACTGCCGCTTAAAGAGGCATACAGAGCAGGACTGATAAGAGAAAATCCAGCTGTACGCATGATGAAGATAAGCCGCAAGGAGAAGGTGAGGGGATGCTTTACAAGGGATGAATGCGAGAAGATGCTGGCCTTTTTGTCAACAAAGCCTTCTTTCCTTGATTCTTCCTATTCCCTTTCAATAAAGCTTGCGCTTCTCTCGGGAATGAGAAGCGGAGAGATCAGGGCCTTGAATGTATCTGATTTCGTTTCCTCATCCTATGATGGGTATGTGAAGATCATGATAAGAAACTCATACAGTCCATTTTCTGGAATAAAGGATACAAAAGGAGGTTATGAGAGGGCCTGCATCATCCCGGAGAGCTTTAAGGATGAGCTTTTTGCCAATGCTGATGAGAGTGGAATCGTGCTTCCATCGACAAGGGGAGGCTACATGTCATCTCCGAGCCTGAGAAATGCCTTTTACCGTCTTCTTGATGAAATTGGAATAGGTGAGGATGTAAGGAGGAAAAGAAACCTGACATTCCATTCTCTGCGTCATACGTTCTCAACACTTGCACGCGATGAAAACATATCGCAGGAGGACAGGATGTCTGTAATGGGGCACAGAAGCCGGAGCATCAATGACAGGTACACTCATGCAAGCGATGAGAGCCTGTTGAGAGTATCTCGGCTTGCAGAGAGCCTTTTAGGTGCAGAAAAAAGTGCAGTCAGAGAGTCTTTATTGCATCTTTGAGGGCATTTACAGCATCTTCTCCAGTTGCCCAGGATGTGCAGAATCTGGCAATTGTATCGTTTCCTTCCTTTCCCCAGACCTCAAATGAGAACTTGGCTCTGATTTTTTCTGCCTGTGCATCGTTTAAAATGACAAACTGCTGGTTTGTATAGCTGTCTGCATAAAGTCTTATGCCATGGTCCTTGAATGCATTCTTTATTTCATCTGCTTTTCTGTTTGCCTCTCTTGCAAGGCGGAAATAGAGGTCATCTGTAAAGAGTGTCTCAAACTGTATGCCTAAAATCCTTCCTTTTGCAAGCATCGCACCACGTGCTTTCATGGCTTTTCTGAAGTCTTTCTTGTATCTGTCAGAGCATATTACGATTGCTTCTCCAAAAAGAGCACCGCATTTTGTGCCTCCGATATAAAATGCATCAGATAGATCTGCTATATCGCGCAGTGTGAAGTCTGCCTTGCTGCTTTCAAGAGCATATGCAAGGCGCGCACCGTCAATGAAGAGTGCAATTCCGTTGTCCTTTGTAGCCTTTCTCAGTGCTTTCAGTTCATCCAGAGAGTAGATTGTGCCGCTTTCCGTGCTTTCAGAAATATATACAGCTCCAGGGCGTGCAGTATAGTCCTCTTCTGCAGCTCTGACAATTTCAAGAACATCCTCAGCCTTCAGCTTGCCATCCTCGTTTTTTACTCTTATCACCTGATGGCCAGTATTCTCGATGCTTCCTGTCTCGTGAATTGCAATATGCCCGCTGTCTGCGCTGATCACACTCTGATATGGAGAAAGAAGCACTGAGAGAGTAAGCAGATTTGCCTGCGTTCCTCCTGAAACAAAGTGGATGTCCACATCATTTCTTCCTATTTTCTTTTTTATGAGCTCCCGTGCTCTTTCAGAGTGCCTGTCCAATCCGTAACCTTCTGTCTGCTCCAGGTTTGTTTTATTCAGTGCATCCAGTATTTCAGCTGTGCACCCTTCAAGATAATCAGAATTGAAAGAAATCATCATATTGTCCTTTTGTCTGAGAAAATAAGGCAGCTTGACTGCCTGTCAAGAAAGAGATGTGTATCCTTTCCGCGCTTTACTGCAGCAGCAGGAGAAAGCGGGGTGATATCATCAAAGAGTGCCATTGCAACAGCCTTTGCCTTTCTCTGCTCCGGGCATGAGATTATCAGATGCTCAGATGAGAGAATCTCGTTTATGCTCATCGTTATTGCTTTTTTAGGCACGTCTGCCACTTTTTTGAACCATCCTTCATTCACTTGCTGACGGCGGCTTCTTGCTTCAAGCTCAACAATTATATATGCATCTTCTGTGTCAAAATCAGCAGGAGGATCATTGAATGCAAGATGTCCGTTTTCACCGATGCAGATGAATGACACATCTAGAGGGTGGTCCTTCATCACTGCATTCAGCTCTTTTACTGTGGCATGCATGTTTTTTTCATCCGGATTGATCTCATGAAATGACTTTAAAGAGGAAACTTTTGAAATAAGATGCTCCCTTATAAAAAGAGAGCTTGATGTCTTTTCTTTCCTGTCTATTCCGACATATTCATCAAGAAGGAACACGTTGACACAGCTCCAGTCCACATCTTCCCTTACAAGATTCTTTAGTGTCTCTATCTGGCTCAGACCTGAGACAAAAGCAACATTTGCCTCTCCCTTTTTCTTTATTGTCTCAGCTATGCAAAGGGCTCCTTTTCTTGCTGCATTCATCCCAAGGCTCTTTTTATCCTCACATATTGATATGACCATAAAATGCTCCTAGGAAAAATATAGAAAAAAAGCTTTACAAATACAATAAGGCATACTAATATATTAGTATATTAGTATAAAAGGAGCAGCACTATGCAGATGACACTTCGTTGGTTTGGCTCTCAGTTCGATTCAGTCAAACTCTGGCAGATCAGACAGATTCCTGGCGTTACAGGAGTAATCACGACACTTTATGACATCCCGGCAGGGGAGGTATGGCCTGTTGAAAGAATCCAGGCACTGAAGAAGGAAGTAGAGGATGCAGGACTCAAGATTGCAGGTATTGAGTCCGTCAACATCCATGATTCAATCAAGATCGGTTCTCCTGACAGGGAAAAATACATTGACAACTACATCATAACACTCGAGAACCTTGGAAAGTGCGGCATCAATCTTGTATGCTACAACTTCATGCCGGTATTCGACTGGACAAGAACAGACCTTGCAAAAGTCCGCCCGGATGGAGCTACTGTTCTTGCATATGACCAGAAAGTTGTGGACACAATAGATCCTCAGACATTTTTTGATCAGACAAACAACTCATCAAACGGCTATGTCATGCCGGGATGGGAGCCTGAGAGACTTGCACATGTAAAGGAGCTCTTTGAGAAGTACAAGGATGTATCAGAGGAAAAGCTCTTTGACAACCTTGTATACTTCCTCAACAGAATCAAGGATGTATGCAAGAAGTACTCAATCAAGATGGCAATCCATCCAGATGATCCGGCATGGCCTGTATTCGGGCTTCCGAGAATCATCACAAGCAAGGAGAAGATTCTTAAGCTCATGAAGGCAGTTGATGATCCGTTTAACGGTCTTACATTCTGTGCAGGAAGCTTTGGAAGCAATCCTGAAAACGATCTTCCTGGCATCATCAGGGCACTTCCTGGCCGCGTGCACTTTGCACACGTGAGAAACCTTCATCATTTTTCACCTGGAGTGTTTGAGGAGGCTGCTCATCTTTCAAGTGACGGAAGCTTTGACCTCTATGAGATTGTCAGGGCTCTTTATGAGACAGGATTTGACGGCCCTATACGCCCGGACCACGGAAGAGCAATCTGGGGCGAAGTGTCAATGCCTGGCTATGGTCTTTATGACAGAGCACTGGGCGCAGAGTATATCCTCGGTCTCTGGGAAGCAATAGATAAAAGCGAGAAGAGACTTAAGAAGTGAGAGGAAATGCATCAAGGGATGTATATGACAAGATCCGCAGCGATATCCTCTCCCTTGCTCTCATGCCAGGAGAGGAGATAAGCATCAACCGTGTTGCCGAGGAGATGGGCATCTCCCGCTCCCCGGTGCGGGATGCTCTTATCCGGCTGAGTCTTGAGTCCCTTGTAGACATCTATCCGCAACGAGGATGCTGGGTGAGCCTTATTGACCTGGAGAGGGTTGACGAGGAGAGGTTTCTCCGGCATTCGCTTGAAAAGAGCGTGCTCTCATACTTCATAGAGTACTCAAAGCCTTCTGATATCCAGAGGCTTGAGTACATAATCTCAAAGCAGAAGGAAGATGCTGAATCAGATGACAAGAATGCCTTCTTCTCATCTGATGACGAGATGCATATGAGCATCTTCCAGACCGCGAGAAAGGAAAGAAGCTGGAATATAATCGCAAGGGAAACCGGGCATTACAGGAGAATGAGGCTTCTTTCCTTCCAGATGAAGGGAGTGTATGAGAAGAACATAGCACAGCATGAGGAGCTTGTGGGTGCACTTAAAGAGAAGAACATCCAGAAGGCACTTCAGATTGAGGGTGAGCACATATTCAAGCTCACATTCGAGACAGGGGAAATAATCAGGACAAATCCTCTGTTCTTCAAGGAGGAAAAGAAAAATGAAATTGAATGACAAGAATCTCAGCTGCTCATGCTGGGCAGAAAAGGGATATAAGATTCCGTCATTTGACAGAGCAAAAATGATTGAGAATACAAAGAAGAATCCTCAGTGGGTTCACTTTGGTGCAGGAAATATCTTCAGAATCTTCCCTGCACATCTTGCACAGATTCTGCTTGAAAGCGGCAAGATGGATACAGGCATTGTAGTAGGTGAGGGCTTTGACTATGAGATTATAAGCAAGGCTTACCATCCATTTGACAATCTTACTCTCATGGTGACACTCAAGGCAGACGGATCAATTGACAAGGAAGTGATTGCATCCGTGGCAGAAAGCCATCCGTGTGCAAAAGAGTTTCAGTCCAGCTGGGAGCGCTTTATCGAGGTCTTTGAGAACCCGTCACTTCAGATGGTGTCATTCACCATTACAGAAAAAGGCTATGCATTAAAGAATGCAAAGGGAGAGCTTTTCAGTGCCTATGCAGAGGATTTTGAAGACGGACCTGGAAAAGGTGTGAGAATGCTCTTTTCCCGTCTTGCATACTTGCTTTTAAAGCGCTATGAGAAGGGTGCTTACCCGATTGCTCTTGTCTCGATGGACAACTGTTCACATAACGGCGAGAAGGTTGAGAATGCAGTCAAGACAATTGCAAACGCATGGCTTGAGCGTGGCTTTGTAGATAAGGGCTTTATCGATTATCTTTCATTAGAGAATGTCTCATATCCATGGTCCATGATTGACAAGATTACACCGCGTCCGGATGCATCAGTTGCATCGATGCTTGAAAAGGACGGCTTTGAGGATACAGATGTCATCATCACGGACAAGAAGACATACACAGCAGCATTTGTTAATGCTGAAGAGTGCCAGTATCTGGTAATCGAGGACAAATTCCCGAACGGAAGGCCATCTCTTGAAGATGCAGGTGTATACTTCACAACACGTGAGACAGTAAACAAGGTTGAGAAGATGAAGGTATGCACATGCCTCAATCCGCTGCATACTGCACTTGCTGTAAACGGATGCCTTCTTTCTTATCACCTCATTTCAGAGGAGATGAAGGATGAGGATCTTGTTGCGCTGATCAAGAGGATTGGATACACAGAAGGACTTCCTGTTGTAGTGAACCCTGGAATAATTGACCCAAAGAAGTTCATTGACGAGGTAATCAACGTAAGGCTTCCGAACCCGTTCATGCCGGACAGCCCGGAGCGTATTGCAACAGATACAAGCCAGAAGCTCCCGATCCGCTTTGGTGAGACAATCAAGGCCTATATCACAGCTGGAAAGGATGTTAAGAGCCTCAAGGGAATAGCCTATGTGTTTGCATCCTGGATGCGCTATACAATGGCTCTTGATGACAATCTTGAGAGCTTCACACCAAGCCCGGATCCGCTTCTTGAATATGCTCAGGCTGAGCTTTCCTGCCTTGAAATCGGAAAGAAGGTCAGCCTAAGAGATATTGAGAAGATGCTCAGGAACAAGGATATCTTCGGCGTGGACCTCATCGAGGCAGGCCTCGCAGATACTGTAGTTGAATATCTGAACATGCTTCTTGAAGGAAAGGGCAGTGTGAGAAAGACGCTGCACTCGCTAGTAAAATAAGAGTCAGGTGCCGGCTTGCCCGGCACTTTCCTTTTTGTGTAAGATTGCTATATGTTTGAAAAACTGAAGAAGGAGAATTTCCGTCTTTTCTCCCGTCCATCTGAGATTTTCTATCTCATTGCCGGTGCGTTTGTCGCCGCATTCGGAGTTGTTGAGTTCTATACTCCCGGAAAGATTACAGGAGGAGGCGCAACAGGTGTCGGTACAATATTCTATTACCTGATGAATGCAGATCAGGGTGTTGTCATGTTCATCTGCAATTTCGCACTCTTTCTCCTGGGAGTTAAAGTCTTCGGACTTAGGTATGGACTCAAGGCCTTGATCGGATCCACTGTGCTCTCTGTTTTCGTGTCAGTTCTTGGAAGGATCACAGATTACAGGGGAATACTTGATACATCTGACAGGATCAATGTTCTTTTATGTGCAATCTATGGCGGTGTGTGCCTTGGTGCGGGAATAGGGCTGGTTTTAAAAAGCGGATGCAACACGGGAGGAACAGATATAATTGCTCAGGTCGTTGGGCGCTATACTCCTCTTTCTTTCGGTACAGTCAGCTTCATAGTAAACGGTGTGATCGTGCTCTGCGGCGGAATAGTCATGGGTCTTGAGGGAGCGCTGTTTTCAATCATCGCCATGTTTGTCTCTTCCCATGCTTCCAATGTCGTCATAATGGGCTTTGGAACAAATATTGCAAAAGCTGTGTATATTCTGAGCGAGTATCATATACCTGAAATATCAAGAAGGGTGATCAAGGAGCTTCACAGAAGCGGTACAGTCCTTCATGGAACAGGAATGTATACGGCAAAGGGCAAGGATGTGCTTTTTGTCATTGTGCCTAATCAGCAGCTGCAGAGCCTTACGCGCATAATAAATGAAGAGGACCCCTCGGCCTTTGTCATAGTAACAGGAGCCTACGAAGTCCTTGGAAACGGATTCCTATCGCTGAAAAAAGTGGCAGAGAAAGAGCATCACTGATGCTCTTTTTCCATTATGTGGCTCATGAACTCATCATATTCAGTGACTTTCTCTCCCGGTTCATAGTCACGTAGCGGATAATGCTCAAGTACAAAGTCTATATCCTTGTCGCCTCTTCCTGAGAGATTCACAAGTATGTTCTTTCCCTTTCCGAGCTTTCTGGCAAGCTTGACTGCATATGCAACTGCATGTGAGCTTTCAAGGGCCGGTATTATTCCTTCCATTCTGGAAAGTGCATAGAATGCTGTTACAGCCTCGTGATCTGTGGCACTCTCATAGACTACTCTCTTTATATCGCGCAGATAGCAGTGCTGGGGTCCGACTCCAGGGTAATCAAGGCCGGATGCGATGGAGTAGACTGGAAGTATGTTCTCTTTCTCATCCATCAGCACATAGCACTTAAAGCCGTGTATTATTCCTTTTCTTCCTTTTTCCATGCTTGCTGCGTGGTAGGGTGTATCAAGGCCTTTTCCAGCAGGCTCAACACCATAAAGAGCAACATCCTCATCAGAAAGGAATGCGTTGAATATCCCCATTGCGTTGCTTCCGCCGCCAACACATGCAACCACTGCATCTGGATTTCTTCCGGTTTTATTTATCATCTGCTCTTTTGCTTCTCTTCCGATTATGCTCTGGAAGTCACGCACCATTTCTGGAAAAGGTGCTGGACCTACAACGCTTCCAATGCAGTAAATCTGGCTTACAGGGTCACTCAGGTATGCCTTGAAAGCCTCATCAACAGCGTCTTTGAGGCTTCTTGTGCCGCTTGATACGCTTATGACGCGCGCACCGAGCATCTTCATTCTCTTCACGTTCGGTGCTTCCTTCATGACATCAATCTGCCCCATGTAGATATCGCATTCAAGGCCCAGAAGGGATGCAGCTGTTGCAAGTGCAACTCCGTGCTGGCCCGCACCTGTTTCAGCAATCACTTTCTTCTTTCCCATCCTCTTGGCAAGAAGCACCTCACCAAGGGCGTTGTTTATCTTATGAGCTCCTGTGTGGTTGAGGTCTTCTCTTTTCAGATAAATCTCAGCTCCTCCTGCCGCCTCAGAAAGCCTTTTTGCATGATATACAGGACTGGGACGGCCTGAGTATGTATGATTCAGCTCGTCAAGCTCAGAAATAAACGACTCATCATTCTTGAGCTTCTCATATGTATTTCTGACTTCATCAAGCACTTTTTTAAGCTCATCTGGAATGAATGATCCTCCGTATTCTCCGAAAAATCCATTGCAGTCAGGAAGGTTTAAGTTCATCGTGATCTCCTCTTGTTTCTTTATAAAGTAACATTACTGTAAATAGAAACATATTGTCAAGCTCTTTTATTTCAGATTTCAAGATTATTAGGAATCCTGTATGAATCTCTTATCTTGCCCTTCAGCATCGATTTTTCCCTGGTTGTGAGAAGATGCACATATTGCCTGGCAAGTGATGGATAATATATGAATGCATCGCATAGCGCCCAGGCCTTTGCCATTGCAATGTAGTAATCATCATCAGCAACTCTTGCAATTCTGTTTATGAGGAAGCCTGCATCCTCAGCTTTCCTCATGTTGTTTTTCAGCCATACGATTGCAAGACGTCGCGTATATACTTCCTTTCTTTCAAGAAGAGAATAGAAGAAAGCGAAAGCATCTTTTATCTCGCTTTGTTTAACTTTTAAAAGTGAAGCAAAAGTATCTGTCTCATCCCATGATGAGAGGTCTTTCAAATAGGAGAGAATAAGGCTTTTCTTTTCTGAAAACGGAATATTCTTTCCTGCTATCACAATTCCCTTTAAGATCACATCCTCATGAAAAACGTATTCTATATCGCTGTCTTCTAAAGTCTTTGCAATCCTTTTCAGCGCAGGAATGCGGACTCCGTAAATAGGGTAGTCCGGATTCTTCACAAGTTTTCTTGAATACGTTGAGAGATCCTCTTTTTCAAGAAATCTATATATATCTTCTGTCCTCATTTCAGTTCTTAAAGCTGTGGACAGGTGCAGGAATTCTTCCGCCTCTTTTTATAAAGAGCTCTGAAGAGTATGGGCTTACTCTCATCACAGGAGCCTTTCCAAGCAGTCCTCCATAGTTTATATACTCTCCTTCCTTTTTGCCCCATGCTGGAATCAGACGCGCTGCAGTTGTCTTGCCGTTTATTACCCCGATTGCCATCTCATCAGCTATTATCCCGCTTATGCTCTCGCTTGATATATCCCCGCTTATTGCAATCATATCCAGACCGACTGAGCACACAGCTGTCATCGCTTCAAGCTTCTCTATGCTTATCGAGCCGGATTCAGCAGCCCTTATCATCGCTTCATCCTCACTGACGGGGATGAATGCTCCAGAAAGTCCTCCAACTGATGAGGATGCCATCAGGCCGCCTTTCTTGACACTGTCATTTAACAGAGCAAGAGCACATGTGGTGCCGGGGGCACCTGCTTTCTCAATGCCCATTTGCTCAATGATCTCAGCTATGCTGTCACCGATTGCCGGAGTGGGGGCAAGGGAGAGATCCACAATCCCGAAGGGGATGCCTAGGCGCTCTGATGCTTTTGTGGCAACAAGCTGACCAAGCCTTGTTATCTTGAATGCTGTCTTCTTTATCTTCTCGCAAAGAGTTTCAAAGTCATCGTTTCCAGCACTCTCAAGGACTTTCTTTATAACCCCGGGACCGCTTACTCCGACATTTATGACCTCATCGCCCTCAGTCACACCATGGAATGCTCCTGCCATGAACGGGTTGTCATCCGGTGCATTGGCAAAGACTACAAGCTTTGCACATCCTATCGAGTCCCTGTCCTTTGTCAGCTCGCTTGTCTTCTTTATGATTTTCCCCATCAGAGCAACTGCGCTCATGTTGATTCCGCATTTGCTTGATGCAAGATTGACTGACGAGCATATTCTCTCAGTCTCACTCAAAGCGTATGGAATAGAGTTTATAAGCAGTTCCTCTGCCTTGCTCATTCCCTTTACAGGAAGAGCAGAAAAGCCTCCAAGAAAATTCACTCCGACATTCTCCGCGGCCCTGTCGAGAACTTTGGCAAGCCTTATGTAATCATCTGTGCTTCTTGCAGCAGAGGAAGCAACAATGGAAAGTGGAGTGATGCTTATTCTTCTGTTGACAATAGGGATCCCGTATTCCCTCTCTATCTGAGAAGAGACCTTGATCAGGTTCTCTGCTTTCTTTGTTATCCTGTCATAGATATTCTTCTCAAGCTTTTTCATATCATCACTGACTGAAGGAAGAAGCGAAAGCCCGAGTGTTATCGTTCTGACATCGAGCTTTTCCTTTTCAAACATGCTGTTTGTTTCAATTACGTCTTTTAAACTGATCATCAGAGCCTCTGCATATATGAAAATATCTCCTCTTTCTGCAGCTTGACTTCTACATTAAGATCCTTTCCCTTTTTTTCCAGTTTCTCAGAGAGAAGGAAGAAGTCAGCACAGCTCGAGGTGTCTACAATCATCATCATGTTGAAAAAGCCGTCCACAATCGTCTGGCTTATATCAAGGATGTTCACATTCTCCTGTTTCAGCAGCATGCAGATGTCTGCAATAATTCCTACTTTGTCCTTACCGACAACGGTTATTATACTCTTTTCCATGAAATGAATTATATTTGGAAATCATGAGAGGGAAAAGTCTCATTTGTTTTTTAAACTCTTATCTGTTAAAATAAAAAAATACACTTGGAGGTAGGAAATGTCAAAAAAGGATCTTATTCAGGTGATGATCAAACCTGTCTCTTCTTCCTGCAACATGGACTGTGCATACTGTTTTTACAAGGACGAGGAGAGAAACAGAAGTGAGAAAACATGCAAGAGAATATCCGATGATGTGATTGATGCTCTCTTATCCCGTTTAGAATCCTCATGCATCAATGCCCACCTTATGTTCCAGGGCGGAGAGCCGACTCTTGCCTCTCTTGATTTCTACAAAAGGCTTCTTGAAAAGGAAAAGAGCATTGCTCCAGATGTCACTTTCTATCATTCATTCCAGACAAACGGGCTTCTTATCGATGATAAATGGGCATCGTTTTTCCATGACAACAATTTCCTTGTAGGTCTTTCTTTCGACGGAGGTGTGAGGATAAACGACATATACCGTCTGGACAGTGATAAGAACGAGACAAGCCGCCGTGTTCTGAAGAGTGCTCTGATACTTGAGCGCAATCAGGTCCGCTTCAATGTCCTTGTCGTTGTGACAAAGGAAGTTGCGGATAATGTGAACTATGTATGGCAGAGCATGATAAGCCATAATTTCCGCTTCCAGCAGTACATTCCTGTTCTTCCACCTCTGAATTGGGAAAAACGAGAGTATGAGCTTGACTGGCAGAGCTATCTCGAGTTTTTGAAAAAACTTTTTGATTTCTGGTTTGAGTCTCTCAAGACTGATTATGTCTCAATAAGGCTTTTTGAAGATATGATGGATACTTTCCTTGGCTTTGCTCCCGAATCCTGCGAGCTGAGGGGCAAATGCGGGAAGAACTATGTGCTTGAGGCAGACGGGTCTGTATATCCCTGTGATTTCTATTGTCTGGATGAGTACTGCCTTGGCTCGATTTTGACATCTTCTTTTTCAGATCTGGATAAAAAGAGGAAGGAAATAGGTTTCTGCACAGTCAATTCGTGGAAAAAATGCAATGATGACAAATGCTATATGCCAGGATGTTTTGGAGGTTGCAAGCGCTATCATGGCAAGGATGGTTCTTATTTCTATTGCCAGACATTCAGGAACTTCACGCCTTATATGTTCTCCCGCGTCAAGCCGCTCTTGGAGACAATAAGGAGCACCTTCGGCTCTTCCATGAGTTTCACCCAGTATCTTCTGGAATACAACAGGGACAGAAGGTAGATCTGCATCCTGAAGGATGGAGGCTTCTGATTTTTCTCCAGCGAAGTGCTCTTTTGTTCTGTATTCTTCATATCTTATTTCAGCGCAATCTTTTGCTCTGCTCATAAGATTGTGCCTTCCCTGCATCTGATGGATTGCAGGAAAGGAAGCTTTGGAAGATCAGATAGTTTTCCCATACTCATTATCATTCTCTGATTCGTCTTATGTTTTGCTGGATAATATGCAAAAATTTATTAGCTTATGTTTTATGAAATCAGGAAAAGCAAGATATGAGCCATGATACACAAAAAGAATTATCTTGGAACAGCACGAGATAATCAGGAACATGCACGAAATAGAAGGCAGTGATAATCGCATTCTTGTTGGATTGAGACGAGCTGCAGGCTGATGCCGGATGTCCATAGGTTCATCATTCCTTACATTCAACGGAAGCGGAACGATAGCTGCTGAAAATATCTCATCAAGGTCATGCCTGTATGGGGGTGGCTTCTAGATAAAATGTCTGCATCATAGATGAAAAAAACCGTTGCCACCCTGCGATGAACAACGGCTTGGTTAATTATTTGGAACTGTTTTTGTCAGTTGTTCACTCTTTCAAGGTATTCCTTGGTCTCAGTGTTGATTCTGACTTTCTCGCCCTGCTTTATGAAGCCTGGAACTCTGATTCTGAGTCCTGTTTCGAGCACTGCATCCTTTGTTACACCCTGAACTGTATCTCCGCGGGCTGCATCCTCTGTCTCTGTGACAACATATACAACCTTTGAAGGAATCTGGATATCGAGAACCTGCTCCTCCCACATTGTGATTCTGTAGCTCTCTCCTTCCTTCATAAGATACTGGTAATCAGGGAAGCTCTTCATAGGAACTTCAATCTGCTCATAGTTCTCTGTGTTCATGAAGGAGAAGTTCTCTCCGTCATTGTAAAGATACTGGAAATCCCTGTCCTCGATTGTGATGTCCTCAGCATTGTCCTGAGTCTTCATTGTCTCGCTGAGAGTCTGACCTGTTGCCGGGCTCTTGAGCTTGAGACGAACAAAAGCGCTTCCCTTTCCAGGATTTACAAACTCTCTTTCAATACAAAGGAAAGGCTGACCCTTGATGAGAAGTGCAGTTCCTTTTTCAATCTGTCCTGCTTTAATCATATTATCTTTTCATTCTCCATTAAGAAATACTAATTTATTACCGAAGGATAAGATATCAGAAAGAGAAGCTTCAAGCAAGAGGATTAAAAATGAAACGGGATGACACTTTTGATGTCCTCTATGCCGTAGAGAGCCATCAGCAGGCGGTCAAGACCGATTGCAACCCCGCTGGATGGGGGAATCGAGAGGTCGGCAAAGGAAGAATCTGTATGGGGAATCACCTCATTTTTCCCTTCTCTCTGTCTTTTTATCCTCCCTCTTTCTCTTTCATAATACTTTTTTGTCTCTTCTTTTCCTGTCTCTTCCCTGTAGCAGTTTGCAATCTCAATCCCGTTTATATACATTTCCCAGCGTGAGCGGTATTTCCCGTTTTCCTCAAGCTGAGCCAGGCATTCAATCTGACGCGGATAGGATGTGAGCACCACAGCTCGGTCTTTTGGAAGGTTTGGCTCTACATATGTTATGAATATGCGGTTGAATGTGTCATCCCAGCTCTCACAATCCGGCACATACAGGCCAAGGTTCTCGGCCTTTTCCTTCAGCTTTTCATATTCCTGAAGCTCATCAAGATCTGCTTTTGCATATTCCATCATGGCAGAGCGGACTGTCATTATGAGCATCTTTTTCTTCATGTACTCAGGACTCTCTGGTTTTGTTATATGCCTGATGAGGTCTTCAGTTATTTTGATTGAGTCATACTCGGTACAGTTCATGCTGTAGTACTCAAGCATGTCAAACTCCGGGTTGTGTATCTGTCCAACCTGCTCTGCGTTGCGGAAGCAGCGCGATATCTGGTAGATGCTGCCGCTGTTTTCAGCAAGCATCTTCTTCATGAAGATTTCAGGAGAGGGAATGAGATAGTATTCTTTTTCTCTGTCAAACTCGTTTATGTATCTTGTGCTGAAATTCTTTATGTTGACCTCGGGAATAAGATTATCTGAAAGTGTGGGTGTGAACACTTCAAGGTAATTTCTCTCGTCAAAGAACGATCTTATGTCGCGGTAGAGAATGCTTCTCTTTTTCTGAAGGCTAAAGTCAATCATGGGCAAAGAATACACTTGTTGATGAAAAACCTCAAGAAAAGATATCATCAGGCTATGACTGGATATACAACAGGAGAGCCTATTTATGCTCTGGCCACCCCTTATGCCCCGTCTGCACTTGCAGTTGTTCGCACAAGCGGTGAAAAATGCATCGAGATGATAGCACCTCTCTTTTCAAGAAAGAAGAAGCTTTTGGCTTCTGAAAGCAACAGCCTCCTTCATGGATTCATGCAAGACAGGGAAGGAAACAGGATAGATGAGGTTGTCCTTTCTGTGTACAGGGCATCCCATGGCTATACGAAGGAGGAGGCTGTGGAGATTACCATGCACGGCTCACTTCCTGCAATAGCCAGGCTTTCCCGTGCTCTTGAATCTGTCGGTTTCCGTCAGGCTCTGAAGGGAGAGTTCACATACCGTGCGTTCATGAACGGGAGCATGGATTTAACAGAGGCGGAAGCTGTTGAGGAAATCGTATCTGCTAAGACTGAAAATGCACAGAAGGATGCTCTTGACCGCCTTACAGGATCTCTGAGTTCTGCCCTTGTGGATATCAAGGAACGCATTTTGAACATACTTGCATCCCTTGAAGTTTATCTTGACTATGCTGAGGATGAGATTATTGAAGAGTGGAGCTATCCAAAAAGTGAAGTTGAGGATATAATAGAAAAGCTGGAGAGAATAGTCTCAACCTATTCCTCATCCCGTCTTTATCAGGATGGAGCGATGGTCGTTCTTGCCGGAGCGGCCAATGCCGGAAAGAGCAGTCTTTTCAACACACTCCTGAAAGAGAACAGGGCAATCGTTTCCTCTGTGCCAGGCACAACAAGGGACTATATAGAAGCTTCTGTCATGATAAACGGCATATTCTGCCGCCTGTATGACACAGCGGGCCTGAGAGATACAGAAGAGGAAATTGAAAGTGAGGGAATAAAGAGAAGTCTTTCTCTCATAGACAAAGCCGATCTCATTTTATATATCACTGACGGAAGTGATGCATCCCTTCCACAGGAAACTGACCGCGTAAAAGTCATTTTCTCCAAAAGTGATATCTCGAAGAAAGAAGGACTTTCCTTCTCCTCTATAACTGGAGAGGGGATAAAGGATGTGACTGCCCTCATTTCCCGCTGTCTGCTATGCGGCAGGAAAAGGGATGAGAGCGTGCCTTCAATCAATTCTGAACGTCAGAAGGAAGATCTTGAGAGGTGCATAGCAATCCTGAAGGAAAGCATGGGCATGACGGGTACAAGCGAGGATATAATGGCACTCTGTTTCCAGAGCGCGCTTTCCTCTCTTGATGGACTGCTGGGTACAGTCACGACAGATGACGTGCTGGACAGGCTTTTTTCATCCTTCTGTCTTGGTAAGTAGATATGAGAGATTATGATGCAATTGTTGTAGGCGGAGGACACGCGGGAATAGAAGCATCCCTCGCCTTGAGCCGCAGCGGCTATGACACAATACTTATAACACAGAGCCTTGATGCAATAGGAAGGCTTTCCTGCAATCCTGCCATCGGAGGGCTTGCCAAGGGAAATCTCGTACGGGAGATTGATGCCCTTGGCGGCGAGATGGCACATTTGATAGACAGCACCATGATCCAGTTCAGAGTTCTCAACAGAAGAAGAGGACCTGCTGTCCAGGCATACAGGGCGCAATCTGACAAGTTCTCCTACTCAAGGCTTGCAAAGGAGACCCTTGAAAACCAGGCTCATCTTGATCTTTTCATGGACACTGTCATCGACATTGAAGAAAGGGATGGTGTCTTTACAAATGTGCTCACAGAGCGTGGCCACAGGATAAGCGCAAGGACAGTTGTGCTTACAACAGGAACCTTCATGAACGGAAGAATCTTCATCGGAGAGTATGACAGGGAAAACGGAAGACTCGGTGAAGAGAGTGCCAAGGGACTTGGAGAAAACCTCCGGAAAAGAGGATTCACACTTGGAAGGATGAAGACAGGAACTCCGGCAAGAGTAAGCAGGTCATCCCTTGACTTTTCGTGCCTTGAGGTGCAAAAGGGCGATGAGGTGATGCTTCCTTTCTCCTTTGATTATGATAAGCTGGAGCGTCCAAGCCTTGACTGCTACATAACATATACAAATGAAAGAACTCATAAGATAATACGTGAGAATATATCGAGAAGTCCTCTTTATGGAGGAAAGATTGTAGGAAAAGGGCCGCGCTACTGTCCGAGCATAGAGGACAAGGTTGTCCGCTTTCCTGAGCGTGAGCGCCATCAGATCTTCATAGAGCCGGAGGGAATCGGAAGCCAGGAGATGTATCTGAACGGGCTTTCATCAAGCCTTCCTGAGGATGTGCAGAATGAATTTATAAGGACTCTTGACGGGCTCGAGAATGCCATCGTGATGCGCCCTGCATATGCAGTTGAGTATGATTATATGGATCCTCTTGAGCTTTATCCATCCCTTGAGAGCAAGAAGATGAGAGGACTCTTTGTCGCGGGTCAGACAAATGGAACAAGCGGCTATGAGGAGGCAGCCGCTCAGGGAATTCTTGCAGGAATAAACGCATGCCAGTATCTGAGGGGAGAAAAGCCTCTTGTGCTCTCCAGAAGCGAGAGCTATATCGGAGTGCTTGTGGATGACCTTACGACAAAGGGAACAAAGGAACCATACAGGATGTTCACATCCAGGGCTGAGTGGAGACTGAATCTTCGCCATGACACAGCGGATCTGCGCCTTACTGAAAAAGGGTTTCATGCAGGTCTTGTAAGTGAGCAAAAGCATCAGAGACTGCTTGAAAAAATACGTCAAATGGATGAGATAAAGGAAATTCTCTCATCAAGAAGGAAGGATGGCAAGAGCCTCAGAGAGGCTCTGAGGGAGCCTGATGTGACAATATCCTCTTTTGCTATTGCTGAGCTTGATGCCTATCCTGAGAGCGTGTTGGAGACAGTTGAGCTTACTGAAAAGTATTCCGGCTACATGGTGCGTCAGGAGAAAGAGGTCCGCCGTTTTGAGAAGAATGAGAGCATAGCAATTCCTGATGACTTTGATTATGACTGTGCTGAGGGAATATCGAGTGAGGCGAAGGAGAAATTCAAGCTCATAAGGCCTAAGAATCTCGGGCAGGCAAGCCGCATAAGCGGAGTGCGCGTATCTGACATTGCAGTCCTTTCGATCCTCATAAGGGGGAAGAAGAATGAATAGGAAGCTTCTTGTCTCCGGTCTTGAAGAGCTGGAAATAGATTTTGATGATATCACTCTCAGCCGCTTTGAGACATATCTGAATGAGATAATGCTCTTTAATCCATCACTCAAGCTTACAGGATATAAGAGCGAAGAAGACAATATAATAAGGAATTTCCTTGATTCTGCCGCACTCTGGAAGATATTTGATGGGACTGCGGGCGAGATAGTAGATGTTGGAAGCGGAGCTGGCTTTCCCGGTCTTGTCCTTGCGATCCTCTTCCCTGAAAGGAAGATAACGCTTCTTGACAGGATGACAAGAAGGACAGCGTTTCTCTTTTCTGCATCAAAGCGGCTTCTTCTTGACAATGTCAGCGTCCTCAACTGCGATATAAAAGAAGTGAAAAGACGCTTTGACATAATTACAAGCCGTGCCTTTCATCCGACAGCCGATGTAATAGATGACCTGTTGAGGATGCTTGATGCGGGTGGCAGCATGGTGTTCTATAAGGGCAAGAGAGAGGCAGTTGAAAAGGAGATGAAGGGCATTGAGGACACGGGGCTTGTCTTTGATATGAAAAGCATTAAAGTTCCATTTCTCAATGAGGAGAGAAATGCCTTGATAATAAGGAGAAATGATTGATGAAACGCAGGAAGGCGATAATCACTACACTTTTAGCGCTGGGCATGATGCTGTTTGCTCTATTCATGCTTGCAATAACATATTTTGAGTCAAAACTTCCTTTCAGCACAGAGCAGATAAGGAAAGCTCTGGTTTCCAACATTGCCGTGACAGGAGGAGAGAAGGCATTGCTTGCTCCCTCTGTGTTTTTGATCATAACAGCACTTCTGCTGCTTGTTTTCAGGAGGAAGAAGCCATTCAGCATAATTTTCCTCATATACACTTATTTCATGTACATGAGCATCCTTGTATTTGCTCATTTAAAAAGCGGGACTGAGACTCCTGTCTTCATAATGAGCAGGATAAACGCATCCCGGCTCCCTCTTCTTGTAATCCTCATAGTGCTTGAAGTGCTTCTTTCATTTGCACTCTATTATGTCACCACAGCTCTTGACCGCTCCTGGAGAGAAAAGAGAAAGAATCTTGTAAATGAGGAAGAGGCTCTCAACAGAATTCCTTCAAGAAGGAAGATGAGAAAGAAAGAGCTCAAGGAAGCCAGGAAGAGGGAAAAAGAGGAGGCGATGAAGAGTAGCATCGAGCAGGAGATTGCCTACGAAAAGGAAAAGGAGGAGGAAAAGTCTTCACGCCGCTTTGAGAAGAAGCTGGCCAAAGAGGAGAAAAAGGCTGAAAAGGAGAGACTGAAGGCAGAAAAGAGAAAGAAGAAGGAGAAAGAGGAGGAAGAGGATGTGGAGTCATTCTCATCTGAGACTCTTGAGCCGGACAGTGACATACCGCTTCGCGCAGTTGATATAAACACGCCTCTTTCTGTACCCACTGCTTCAGATATCCCCCGCTTCTCGACAATTGAGCATACAGATGAAGTCGAGAGGGTGACAGAGAACCCGAGGGACATATTCAGAAAGAATCTTGAGCTTGTCGAGAAGGAAGAAGAGAAAGACGAAGACAGCTTTTCTGTAAAGAAAGAAGAGTATACGCCAAAATATGATATAACAAATGGCAGCCATTTCTCAAAAGGAGGCATGCTTGAGGCCACAATCGAGAGCCTTGGAGAGATTTCTGATGCTCCAAGAAAGAACAGCTCTCCAATCATTGGATATGAAGAAAAAGGCAAAGTCAAAGAGGAAAAGGGGGAGGCAAGGATAGCTCCGAGCAATCTGAGCAAGGACCATCCCCGCTACAAGCTCTTTGAGTCCCTGAGGGAAAAAAGAAGTGATGTGAACAATGTCTCTTATGTCCCGAGCCGCACATTCCAGGCAGAAAGGGAAGAGATAAAGAGCACACCGTACGAGTCCACATATATAAGGAAAGATGACAGCAGGCCAAAGCTTTCTGACAGGATAGAAGAAAAGAAGATGGAAGAGCTTTCTTCAACACCAGTTCCATCCCTGTCTTCTTTTGAAGCCAGAATGCTGAATGAGAAGGACAGTGAAGAAGAAAAGGATGAGTTTATTAGAGATATCAATCAGAGATCCCGTGTGCTTTCAGTGTCCGAAGATGATGAAACAGAGGATGAGAGAAGCGATGAAGGCAGAGATGATGCATCTAGTGGCTATAAGGACAACAGCAGTGTCCCTTCCCTTGATGAAAAGCATAAGGGGAAATACCCCGATGCGGACGAGGAAGTGAAGGAAAAAGAGCAGGAGAATGAGATTTATTACTCAATCGGCATCGGAGGGCTTTCCAGCCAGGATCTTGGCATTACAGGAATAAGAAAGAGAAGCAGGATGCATTATAATCCTCCGCGCCGCGAGATGCTTGTCGACTATCCGTCGGCAGACAGCGCGATTGACGAGGAGACAAAATTCAGAAGCGCAGAGATCCTGGACACAATGAGAGAGTTCAAGGTCGATGTGATGCTGGACAATATTGTAAAGGGTCCTACAGTCACAATGTTTGAGCTCAAGCTTGCCGAAGGTGTTCCTGTAAGCAAGGTGAAGAACAGGATGGAGGATTTAAAGTATGCACTCGGTGTAAGAAGCCTGAGAATACTTGCTCCCGTTCCAGGAAAGCAGGCTGTTGGAATAGAGGTGCCGAACAAGAAAAGGGCTACAATAGGATTCAAGGACATGCTTGAGGCCTTTGACAGAAACAAGGAGTGCAAAGGCTATGCGGTTCCTATGATTCTTGGCCGCACTGTTACAGGTGAGCCTGTATCAATAGATGTTGCAAAGACTCCGCATATGCTGATTGCAGGAAGCACCGGAAGCGGAAAAAGCGTCGGGATCAACAGCCTGATTGCGACTATTCTTTATCATAAGAGCCCGAGGGACGTGCGCCTTATAATGGTCGACCCGAAGGTTGTAGAGCTGAAGATCTATAATGGTATACCGCACTTGCTTACTCCTGTGATAACCGATGGCACTAGAGTGAAAAAAGTCCTTGCATGGCTTGTCGAGGAAATGGAAAGACGCTATGAGATGATAAGCCGTTACAATGTGAGGAACATCTCTGGATTCAATGAGAAGATAAAGACTGAGAAGCTGGCTGCAGAAAAGCTTCCTTACATCGTGCTCATAATGGATGAGTATGCGGATTTGATGACAACGATTGGAAAGGATATAGAAGAGTATATCTCCCGTCTCTGCGCCATGGCCCGTGCTGTCGGAATACATCTTGTGCTTGCAACCCAGCGCCCCAGTGCAGAAGTCGTTACGGGAACAATCAAGAACAATATACCGACGCGTATTGCCTTTGCAGTTGCAAGCGGCGTGAACAGCAAGATCATTCTTGACGAGATGGGTGCGGAGCAGCTGCTTGGACGCGGTGACATGCTCTATAAGAGCCCGTCTGCCTTTGAACCTGTGAGAATCCAGGGTGCATTCCTCTCTGACGGGGAAGTTGACCAGATTGTCGAGCAGGTAAAGGAAAACGGCGAGCCTGACTATCTTGATGAGAGCATCTTTGAAGAAAACGCTGAGGAAGAAGAGTCCTTTGATGATGAGTATTATGGAGCATCTCAAAGCGAGGAAGAAGAATACGAGAGAGCAAAGCAGATTGTCTATGAGCAGAAGAAAGCAAGCGCATCATATCTGCAGAGAAGGATGAAGATAGGATACAACAAGGCCGCGCGCTATGTTGACCGTATGGAGGAAGAGGGGATAATCGGCCCTGCAAACGGAAGCAAGCCCAGAGAAGTGCTCAAGATGATCTAATCTTGTTTCTTTGCCCTATAAAAGATAATATTCCTTTCTGGAGCATTATGATGAGAAAGGCCATAAGAAACGGCATTATTATAAATGAGAGTGAGGCAAGCCTCCCTCTCAGCCTGAAGAGTGTTCAGTACTCATATTCAGTTTATGAGTCTGTAAAGCTCAAGAACGGGCAGTTCGTGCACCTTGCTGAGCATCTGAAAAGACTCAGGCTCTCCTCTACCGGGGTGGGCATGAATCTTTTATACACAGACAGTGAAATAACATCCTGGCTTTTTGAGCTGAAAGCGGAGGAGAGTCTTTTCAATGAGACTTTCCGTATTCTTGTCCTTGGGGAAGATCCTGCATGGGTGTACATTACTCATAGAGAGAATTTCGTATATCCTGAAAGCTATTATACAGAAGGCGTTGCAGTCACCACATATCGCGGCGAGCGTTTTTTGCCCCAGCTCAAGACAAGCAATCTGCTTCTTTCTTACATGGCACTTAAGGATGCTGAGAAAAAGAATGCCTTTGAAGCTCTGCTTGTAGATGAGAAAGGATTTATAACAGAGGGCACAAGAAGCAATTTCTATGCTATAAAGAATAATAGGGTGTACACTGCTGCGGATGAGAAAGTGCTCTCAGGTGTGACCAGAACAGGAGTAATGAAGGCCCTTTCTGATATGGGCATACCTCTTGTCTTTGAGTCAGTGAGGCTTGATGATCTCTCATCTTACTCATCGCTCTTCATAACAGCCACAAGCATGAGGGCAATACCCGTAAAGAGCGTTGATGGTGTGAAGGTGAGAACTGAAGATATTAAGACTGTTCAGAAGCTGTCTGAACTTCTTGGAGAATGGGAATGAAATTTGAAGAACTTTGGCTTGATGAGAATATAGTTAAGGCAATTGACGAGCATGGATTTTCTGAGCTTACCAAGGTGCAGGAGAAAGCTCTCCCTGTAGCTCTGTCAGAATCTGATATCATGGTGCAGAGCAAGACTGGAAGCGGCAAGACACTTGTCTATCTGCTTGCTATCCTTGAGCGGTTTGCCAAGGACGAGAGCAAGAAGGCTTTGATCCTTGCCCCGACAAGGGAGCTTGCTCTTCAGATTTATTCAGACGCAAAGAGCTTTTCCAAATACATGGATTCATTCTTCTCAACCTGCGTTTACGGTGGCGTTGGGTATGAGAAGCAGGAAAGGGATCTGAAGAAGAATCCTGCCTTGATTGTAGGAACACCGGGACGTCTTCTGGATTTTTTGAAAAGCGGCAAGATAGATTTCAAGAGCTTTGATACTGTAGTCCTTGATGAGGCGGACAGAATGTTCGACATGGGCTTTTATGATGACATAATGAAGATCTTCTCTCATATGAAGAGCAAAGAGGAGAGAGTGACGATGCTTTTAAGCGCGACACTCAACACAAAGGTGAGGAATCTTGCTTGGAGCCATATGAACGAGCCAGTAGAACTCGATGTCGAGCCGGAGGAAATAACAGTAAAGAACATACGTCAGGAGCTTTTCCATGTATCCAGGGAAGAAAAGTTCAAGATAATGCTTGAGCTTTTGAAGAAAATAAATCCTAAGAGCGCAATAATATTCACAAATACAAAAGAGAAGGCAATTGAGGTTGCAAAACGGCTTTCTTTGAATGATTACAAGGCTGAAGCATTGATAGGCTCAATGAGCCAGAGTGCAAGACTTAAAGCACTTGATGATCTTAAGAAGGGAATCATCACAATGCTGGTTGCAACAGATGTCGCATCACGCGGTCTGCAGATAGATGATCTTGAGCTTGTAGTCAATTATGACATTCCTGAGGATTATGAGAACTATGTGCACAGAATCGGACGCACTGCAAGAGCAGGAAAGAGCGGGGTTGCCATCACACTCGCATGTCCGGATTATGTCTATGGCCTTGAGGCAATTGAGAGCTACATACAGATGAAGATACCTGTGCTCTGGACTGATGAAATCGGCCTTGAGGAGGTTGAGGACAAGTCCGCATCCTGGCGCTACAGAAGAGAGAGAAGCGACAAGAGCAAGAGCAAGGTACAGAAGAAAAAATACACAGGGCGCGAGAGAAAAGCCACAAAGAGCTCTTCTTACAGCTACAAGAAAAAGGCTGTTCTCAAGGACAAGGATAAAGCAAGGGACGGAAAGAAGAAGATTGTCATCCAGCATTCAGAGAATGCAAGGAAAATCAACCTCAATGAGATAGCAGAACCGAAGAAGAGCTTCTTTGCACGTATAAAGGGCATGTTTAAGGGGAAGAAAAAATGAGAAAGATCAAGATAGCACTTTCTGTGATATTCACGCTTCCTGTTTTCATACCGACGGTAATCCTTGCAATCCTGTCTTGCATTTTCAGCCTGATCGGGATGAAGAAAGCAGCAGAGAAATGGCTTCATTTCTGGCTTTACATAACAATCTGGTGGATCTGGATCTGTTTTGGGGCATCATTTCGTGTCGAAGGCAAGGAGAATATTCCTTCAAAGGGCTGTCGGGTATGCTATATAGCAAATCATCTTTCGATGATGGATATCCCTGCAATATTCTATGCCGGACTTTGGAGCGGGGTGATTGGGAAAGTTGAGCTCAAGAAGATAGCGGGACTGAATATTGTCATGAAGGAACTCAACTGTGTCTACATTGACAGAAAGAGCATAAAGGAATCTCTCAAGGCCATTCTTGAGGGTGCGGAGAACATAAAGAAAGGCATTGCAATGACAATCTTCCCTGAGGGCACAAGAAGCAAGGATATGGAGATGGGCTCATTCAAGGCCGGGTCTTTCAAGATGGCCACAAAAGCGAAGGCCGAAATCGTTCCTGTCGTCATATTCAATACAAGATATCTTTTTGAGAACAAGAAGTACTTCATAAAGCGCGTTCCCGTGCTTGTTAAGATACTTGCTCCTGTAAAGACAGAAAACATGAGCGAGGAAGAGCTGAGGAATGTTCCTGATCTTGTTGAGAACATGATCAGAAGTGAATATGAGAAAATAAAGTCAGGCTTTGATGTTTGAGCTTTCTTCTTACACAGTCTCCTACAGCGAGAGTGTGATTGAGAATATTGATCTAAGAATCAAAAAGGGTGAGCGCATTCTCATTCTTGCAGAGCCCGCAAGCGGGAAAAGCACACTTGCAAAATCTCTTACGGGAGCTCTTGATAAGTTTTACGACGGATGCACAAGCGGCAGCATCATCATGGACGGAAAGGATCTTTCGTCTCTTGATGTTCCCCAGCGCAGCACATATATTTCCCGTGTGAGCCAGGACAGTCTCTCCTCAATGCTTTTCAGCACAATAAACGAAGAGATAGCATTTCCCCTTGAAAACAGGAATACAGAGATTGCTATTATGAAGAGAGAGCTTGAGTATCTTAAAAGCACATATGAACTTTCTTCTCTGGAGGATGCTGACCCCTCTGCGCTCTCTGGGGGCGAGAAAAGAAGGGTTTCTCTTGCAACAGCCGACAGCCAGAATGCCAGACTTGTAATCTATGACGAGTCCTTTGATGAGCTGTCTTCCCGCTTCCGTGAGATTCTTAAAAGAGAGATTGCCAAGAAGGATTATGCAATAGTCCTCTCTTCCCATTACATTTCCTGCTATGATGATTTCTTCACGGCAGTCTATACGATAAAGAACAAGAGACTTGTTCCTCTTCCTTCTGTTTTAAAGACGGAGATTTCAGTTACTGAAAAAGCAGTTGAAGGCAGCCTTGTAATAAGGAATCTGAAAGCGCATACGGAAAGAAAGGAGTGTGCAAGGATTTTCAATCTGAGCATTGAGCATCTTTCTTTCCAGAGAGGGCGTTTTTACATAATAAGCGGGGACAATGGATCTGGTAAGAGCACGCTTGCAAAAGTGATTTCAGGGCTCATAAAAGAAGATGAGGGTGAAATCCTCATTGATTCAAAAGTACTGAAGGAAAAAGAGAGAAGGAGAAAAATAAGCTATCTTGCTCAGAATCCTTACTCGTCTCTTTTTTTGCCGACAGTCTCAGATGAGCTGGATTCTGTTGTCCAGGACGAGAAAGAGAAAGACAGAATAATGTCTCTTTTCTCCATTTCTCCATCATCCTACATACATGAGATCTCTTACGGGGAGGCAAAGAGGGTTCAGAGTGCGGTCTTCTATGCATTGAAGAGGCCGTTCGTGATCCTTGATGAACTTGACTCTGCTTTAAGCTACAAGGAAAGCCAGAAGATAATAAATCTCTTTCTTGAAAACGAATCTGGCGTGATACTGATAACTCATGATGAGAATTATCTTGCAAGAGAGAACATAATAAAGCTCAAGGACGGTACCCTGGCATGAAACTTTCCTCTTACATCAAGGGAAACTCCTTCTACTACAAAATAGATTCAAGGGCAAAGATAATAATCACAGTGCTGACTGCAGTCCTTGCAGTGATGGATATAAGTCTCTTCAAGCTGAGTGTTCTCTTTATTATGATTATGCTTTTAAGCCTCTCAAGCATAAGGGTCAAAAACACGGTGCTTCTTATCAAGAGCCTGCTGCCTCTTTCTTTGTGCATAATAATATTTGCTCCTCTGAGGGCCCGGAATGCCGAAGCGCTTTTTACAATAGGAGAGTTCACTGTCCTCACAGACTCCGGTGTCATAGAGACCCTGAAGGTTCTTCTGCGCTTTCTCTCAATTTCTTCAATATTCTCCCTCCTTTTGAAGACAGAGAGAATGGAGATGATAACCCGTGCACTTGAGAAAATGTATTTGCCATATAAGGCAGGGCTCATGTTCTCCCTGTCTCTTTCTCTTATTCCATCCCTTGCTGACAAATATTCAGAAATAAGGCTTGCCCAGAAATCGAGGGAAGGGGATGGAAGGAAAATACCTCTTACATCCATTCTCGTTTCCCTTACTGTGGACGCATTGAAGCGCATACCGGATTCAGCTGCAATACTTGAGGAAAGAGGGTTTGAAAATGGGAAAAGAAGTTCCATCATTGAGTGCGGCTCGTCATCAAAAGCCTTTACAGAAATATTTATTTTCGCTATATTTTTCACGGTTTTCATCCTGCTTTGAAGGAGGATATTATGCTCAAGAAATCTCCAGCACTTAGAATAAGCATGATGGCTGTTACGACAGCTATCGTTGCATTCTTCACAATCGCGCTAAGAATAAACATCCCTGCAACAAACGGATACATAAGCCTTACAGATGTGGCAGTCACATTTGTAGCATTCACATTCGGACCTGTCACTGCCTTTGTCGCAGGAGGGCTTGGAACTGCAATTGCCGACCTTGCCGGAGGATTTGCATCCTGGGCCATTATAAGTTTCATAGTTCACGGACTTGAGGCTTTTCTGGTATCCTTGATAACAGGAAGGAAAGAAGGGGAGGAAAATGTGAGTCTTATATGCAAGATAGCAGCAGCCTGTGTTGCTGTCATTGTGGTAAGCGGCGGGTATTTCCTGCTTACAGGTCTTTTCCTCATCGATTTTCCGACTGCTCTTGCAGAAGTTCCTGTAAATATTGCCCAGTCCCTTTTTGGAGCTGTGTTCGGCCTCATTTTTTCTCAGGCAGTTAGAAAGGCATACAGGAAAATAGACGATTTCAGATTCTGATTCAGGAGGAATGATTTGGCAGCAAGACACCACGACACCATTGTTGTTCTCGATTTCGGGGCTCAGTACAGCCAGTTGATAGCACGCAGGGTTAGAGAGTGCGGAGTTTATTCTGAAATTCTGCCATTTAATGCAAAGGCTTCAGAGATTGCAGCATTGCAGCCTAAGGGAATAATCTTCTCAGGCGGTCCGGCGAGCGTCAACACACCTTCATCTCCTCGCCCGGATGAAGCAGTTTTCTCAATGGGCATCCCGATTCTCGGAATATGCTATGGGCTTCAGGTCATGTCTGTAATGCTTGGGGGAGAAGTTGTATGTCCGGAAAAGAAAGAATACGGGATAGCAAACATAAACCTGACAAGGCCTTCACTTATTTTCAAGGGAGTGAAAGATATGAGTGTCTGGATGAGCCATGGAGACAGCGTTGTGCGCATTCCTCATGGTTTTGACACTGTTGCATATACGCAGAACTGTCCTTATACGGCAATTGAAGATGAGAGGAGGAGATTCTACGGCCTTCAGTTCCATCCTGAAGTTGTCCACTCAAAGGAAGGACACCTCATGATCAGGAATTTCGTCATTGATATCTGCCGGGCAGAGAATGACTGGAACATGGGCTCTTTCATAGACAGCGCTGTTGAAGAAATAAGGACAAGGGTCGGATCCCGTCAGGTGTTGTGCGGGCTTTCAGGGGGCGTCGATTCGTCTGTTGCGGCCCTTCTCATACATAAGGCAATCGGGGATCAGCTGGTATGTGTTTTCGTCAATAACGGGATGCTGAGAAAGAATGAGGCGGAGAATGTGCTAAATCTTTTTGGAAAGCATTTCAAGATGAGGCTTGAATATGCTGATGCAGAAGAAGCTTTCCTTTCTGCACTCAAGGGAATTACTGATCCTGAGAGCAAGAGAAAAATCATCGGAAAGCTCTTTGTCGACACTTTCTACAGCGCAGCAAGAAAGTGCGGCGATATTTCTTTCCTTGCACAGGGGACACTTTATCCGGATGTTGTTGAGTCAAGAAGTGTGCTCGGAGGTCCTTCAAGCACAATAAAGAGCCATCACAATGTCGGAGGACTTCCTGAGGATCTTAAATGGGAGCTTCTTGAGCCTCTGAAAGATCTCTTCAAGGATGAGGTCAGAAGCCTTGGAAAGGCGCTTGGTCTTCCTGATGAGCTCGTAAACCGTCATCCGTTCCCAGGACCTGGACTAGGAGTCAGATGCATAGGAGAGGTGACAAAGAGCCGCCTTGATACACTTAGAGATATAGATGCAATCTTCATTGAGGAGATAAGAAAAGCAGGTCTTTACAATAAAATCTGGCAGGCACTTGCAGATCTCCTTCCTGTAAAGAGCGTTGGTGTTCAGGGAGATGAGAGAACATACCGTGAGGTATGTACGCTGCGTGCTGTGACGAGCGAGGATGCCATGACAGCCGACTGGTACAGGATGCCATATGATGTGATGCAGCGCTGCGCATCAAGAATATGCAATGAGGTAGCAGGAGTGAACAGAGTCCTTTATGACATAACCTCAAAACCGCCTGGGACTATTGAGTGGGAATAGACCTATATGCTATTAACTCCTTGCAATTCAAGGAGTTTTTATTGTCTTGACCCCAATTTGTGCGATTATATTATGCAAATAATATATATTATGATTTTATAGTCGCACGTTTTAGCTGTTTTGAAGCCTTTCTCATGCTATTTTAATCATATATGGAGGTGATGACATGTTCCCTGTCAACGAGTCTCTGAATGGATGGATCAAGGAGGAGTTGTTCATCGACTTCCACCTGGAATATTCCGGTGATGTGGAACAGACCATCAAGAACTACATAGGC
>CASDRU010000021.1 GCA_949283305.1 uncultured Spirochaetales bacterium
ATACTTCCTTATCAGATAGTCTGGGAAAAACAGTGATTGACCTTCGCATACAACAATCATACCATTCCTTATAATAGGAGGCAATATGAGAAATAACAACAATTCGGTCTCGACACTGCAGTATCATATCGTATGGTGTACGAAGTACAGGCATCCTGTGCTCACCGGAGCGGTGGAAGTGGAGACGAAAACCATACTGGCACAGACCTGTACAGAGTATGGCTGGACTCTCAAGGCTATAGAGGTCATGCCTGAGCATGTCCACCTCTTTCTCGAGGCCTCTCCTGACGACGCGCCCTCTTCGATAGCGCGCACTCTGAAATCAATCTCTGCGGTACATATCTTCACAGCCTTCCCAAAATTGAAGGAGCGCAAGTTCTGGGGATCCGGACTATGGTCCAGAGGATGCTATTACGGAAGTGTCGGTGCAATCACGGAAGAAAGCGTGAAAAAATACATAGAGAACCAGAAGGCGAACATCGGAGGTACCGAATGATGAATTGTCCAATCTGTGGCAAAGAGATGGCAAAAGGAACAGTCATTTCATCGGGGAGCATGCCTTTCAACACAAACGTAATATTCAAATTTGAATTGCACACTGAAAATGTCTGATCTTGCTTGATGCTGGAAAAGAAGGCTGCTGCATACTATTGTCCGGATTGTGGCCATGTGATTGCCTTCTACAAGACGAAGTGAACTTTGCCGCATTCATCCTGCAGGACAAGCCTGGCAGGTTTTCTGGCGGTATGTCTTATAAAGAGTCTCTGTAGCATTATGCCCTTCTGCGGCAAATAATATGAGCTTGTTCTGTGTCCTCTTTTTTGATGGAGTCTCTTTTCTTCTTGCCATGATTGTACCTCAAAGTATGTTCGGCACAGCACCGAATCTACCCGCAATATATGCCTTCCTGATATCTTCTCTGGTACGTGCAGGGAAATCATTGAGTGAATACAGATCTGAAAGCCCTGTATTATTGTCCTTTTCCACGAAGTAAATCTGATCCCTTCTCATTATGCTTGTGGAAAGGAGATCTGTTGTATGTGTTGTCATGATGAGCTGAGCACCTTTTGGATTCGTTTCAGGAGAATTAAAAAGATTGACAATATAAAGCAGTAGTGCAGGGTGCATACTTGAATCGAGCTCGTCCACACAGAATACATATCCTTTATCGAGAGCTTTCTTAATCCAAGGGCTCAAGAAAAACAGATTTTGCGTACCTTTTGATTCAGCAAGCAATGGCAGATGGTATATAGCATGATTATCTCCGTCAGTTCGTACTATATGTTCTGCCCTTACTATATACTCCTTATGCATTGATGGAATGGGAATATTCATCATGAAAGAAGGCGGATTATTTATATTCTTTGCTTCAACTGTGAAATTGCTTATGTTTATGTCAGCTTCTCTCAGAAGGTTATTTGTAAATAATCTGAGTTGTCCGCTTTTATCTTTTTCATATAGCTCAAGCGATTGAAGCATGGGGTTATTTGAATCAAAGACATCTATATAACTGCTAAGCCAGAGATAGGGTTTTTTTGTCAGACTGGCATTCCATACTGTGGCAGTGGCAAGGAATAGCTTGTTAGCAGTGGTTCGTTCAGTTATAGGCATAAGCTGCTTTTGTGCTTCGCTGCTATAGAATTCATATCCCTTTGCTGTTCTCTTGAATATCTTTGCAGGTCTCTGAGAATTGTATGCTGTCAGATGTTCTTCAACAATCTTTTTCTGAGTGCAAGAAAATCCGTAAATGTATCTGCTTTCATCCATTGTGAATTCGAATTCAAAAGATGTTTCCTTTGCTTCTTTGCAGAAGGCAAAAGGCTCAACAAACGGAATATGTTCGTTGACCTGCCTTGTTTCTGATGTGCGTATGATTATAAGAGCGGCCGTAATCGCTCTTATAAGATTCGATTTTCCTGCAGCATTTGCTCCGAAGATAGCTGCAGACTTTAAAAGCTTTCCACCGATGGGTTGCTCTTTTGTATTTTCCGGATGTTCCTTGTACGAAGAAGCTTTCATGGAAAATTCCATTGGCTCTCGGAAGGATCGGAAATTGCTTGCTTTGAATCTGATGAGCATGATGCCTCCTGTAAAATTTATGATTTATTGGTTATTCGCTGTTTGATGTGTCAATTTGCACTTCATCTCCAATGCACATGTTTTTCTGTCTCATCACTTCTGCAGGAATCCTTATGCCTTGAGAGTTTCCCCATTTCGAAACTTTAGCCCTGTACATCCTGAAACCTCCTTTTTGGGGATATATATTCTATCATATGGCAGAGCTATCAGCCACGGCTTGAATCTCTTCTTGCAATTTAATGATATCGAACAATCTGTTTTTGTACAAAACAGATCTTTCTGCTATCATTATCCTATCCATGAGGGGAGGAAATAGATGGTAATAGGACTATTCAATGAATCATATCCGCCTGTAATGGACGGTGTAAGCCGTATTGTATATGACTACAAGCATACTTTCAGCGCCCTCAATCCTTCAGATGAATGCTGGGCACTTGTCAGTGGACCTGAAGAAGGATTTGAGTATGACAGGAAAACAGGAGAAGACAGGATCCTGCGTTTTGTAATGCATCCTCTTCCTGTCATATCCCCATACGGAGCGGGATTTGTCTCCAGAAAAACAAAGCATCAGCTTTACTCTATTGACTTTGACATAATCCATGCTCACTCCCCTTTCTACACAGGGCGCCTGGCGGCAAAGATTGCAAAGAAAAAAGGCATTCCTCTTGTCATGACATTCCACTCTCAGTTCAAGAAAGACATAAAGAGAGTTGTAAAAAGCACTTTCATCACGAATCTCGTACTCAAATACATAATCCATTCATTCTCGCTTGCAGATGAGGTATGGGCTGTGAACAGCAACACAGCAGATGTGCTGAAAAGCTATGGCTTTAAAGGAGAAATAAGGGTTGTAAGGAACTTCACAGAGTTCAGACGTAAAAGCGATGAAGAGCTGGAAAGTCTCAGGAAAGAAGGCAGAAAGCACTTTGCGATAAAAGAGGATGAGAAAGTGCTTTTATTTGTCGGACAGCAGAGAAAGGAAAAGAATCCTGATCTTGTCCTCGAATGCGTGAAGAGACTGAGAGATGAGAATGTTTCTGTCAAGTTCATATCTGTCGGCGATGGTCCTGACAGCGGCAAATATAAGGAATATGTGAAAAAGAATGGTCTTGAAGACTGTGTAATCTTTACTGGTACAATAACAGACCGGGACTTAATGGAGAAGATATATGCATCAGCAGATCTCTTCTGCTTCCCATCGCGCTATGATGCGGCCCCTATTGTCGTCCAGGAAGCCTCCTGTCTCAATCTTCCTTCCCTTCTTCCAAAGGGCGCAGTGTGCACCGAAGGATGCATAGATGATCATAATGCATTTTTATCAGAAGATGATGTCATATCATACAGCGAGAGCATAAAGAGGATACTCTCTGATGATGAACTGAGAAGAAAAGTCGGCAAAACTGCATCAATAGAGATTGCAAGAGAAAAAGAAGAGGCAATTAAAGAAGTAAGAGATCTCTATAGCCAGATAATAGAAAATTACAATTCAAAGTGATTCTGGCAATATTTAAACGGAATATATGTTCTTTTCATCCTTTTCGTGTCAAACCCTTGAAAATCTGGGCTTGATATAAATGAAATCTCAAAAATCTCTACTCTAGGTACAAAAAACTTGACAGGGGGCAAGTAAGCTACGATAAAAGCAGAAAATTTTCTTATAAGGAGATTTGAAATGAAGAAAATTGCTTTGCTTTTATTGGCACTCGTTCTTGTCTTCCCTGTTTTCGCAGCAGACAACAGAGTCGACTTCTCAATGGGATATGGCGGAACTTTCCTCTACAGCACAGAAGAAAAGTCTGACCCGACGGAAATCCAGAAGCTTGATTTCACATTAAGCGGTGCTAACTACTTCCTTTCTGACGGAGATATGGGTATTGCATATGCAGTAGATCTTGCAATGCCGACAGTTTTGACGGATGGATACTCTAATTATGTCGATTTATATAAGCTAGCTGTTGATACAGCAAAACGTGAAGGGATAAAAGCTAATCTCATCAATTTTGATCTTGGACTCTCAGTAATGTTTGACTACAACCTCGATATTACAGAAGAGCTTTCAATGGACTTTGCAGCAGGACTTGGATATGACTGGATAACTGTAGGATATAAAGCTTCAGATGGCGGAGTAAAAGTAAAGGAGGCTATAAATATCCATACAATCTCAGTAGATACACAGATTGCTGTAAACTATGCATTCGCAGAAAGCTTTGCTGTAAGAGGTGGCCTCAATGTCTCAATGCCGTTTGCAGCTTTCATGCAAAGTTCTAGACAGGAAGGAAGCGTTAGCGGAAAGAGTGAGCTTATGAACATGAAGTCTATCGGCTTCGGCATCTCAGGCTTTGTAGGAGTATCTTATCTTTATTGATGTTTTTTCATACTTGCCTTTTGGGAAGCTTTGACAGGCTTCCCTTTTTTTGTGCTTGATTATCTTTATTCTTTTTCGGATAATAGCTGAGTTTTATAAGGAAATTTAATATGAACAAGGTAACGGAAAACCCTTCAAAAAACCGGCTTGGCAGTTTCTCGCCTCTTACTGTCATTTCATCCCTGCTTGTGATGCTCTACCTTACTGCAAATTTGATGGCAGTGAAAGTCATCACGATATGCGGCCTGTCTGTATTCGATGCAGGAACAATCACGTTCCCGTTTGCATACATGCTTTCTGACGTTCTTGCAGAGGTGTGGGGCTACAAGAGTGCAAGAAAGGTCATCATCACAACATTCTTTTGCAATGTCGCCCTGATAATCTTCACATCAATAGGAATCATCCTTCCCTATCCTGAATACATGGAAAGCATGCAAAGATCATATACAGAAGTCTTTTCCTATGTTCCCAGGATAACAGTTGCATCCTTGATTGCCTTCCTTTCAGGACAGCTTGTGAATGCGAAAGTGCTTGTGAAGATGAAGGAAAGACAGAAAGATGGAAGACTTCTTTTTCTGAGGACCATATTCTCTTCAATATGCGGCTATGTCTTTGATACTCTTATTTTCACAGTAATCGCATTTTACGGCACAGTGAGCCTGGAAGACCTTCTTTCGATGATTGTGCTGCAGTATATAGCAAAAACCCTTATAGAGGCATTAATCGGAACGCCGTGTGCCTATCTGATTATAGGATATCTGAGGAGAAATTATGGATTTAAATAGATACAGCGTCATAGAAAAAGGATTGAAAAGGGAAATGCTTCTTTTAAAGGGCACCGGATGCCGCTGGAGGAAGTGCACATTCTGCGACTATTATCTTGATTATGACAGCTCCCCCTTTCTCTTCAACAAGGGCATACTTGATAAAGTAAGCGGCGTTTATGGCGTGCTGGATATCATAAACAGCGGATCCTGCTTTGAATATGATGACGAGACATTAAATTACATACGCTCTGTAGTAGAGAAAAAGAACATAAAGGTGCTCTGGCTTGAATGCCATTATATGTATAAGGACCGTCTGAAGGAGATGGCTTCCTTCTTTCCATGCTCAGTGAAGTTCCGCTGCGGTGTAGAGACTTTCAATCCAGCCTTACGCTCTTTGTGGAACAAAGGAATAGCTGAATCTGTGACTGTAGAAGATATTGCAAGATATTTTAACGGAGTGTGCCTTTTATGCGGAATAAAAGGACAGAGCAAGAGTGATGTCATAAGCGATATAGAGACAGCTGAAAAGTATTTTGAGTACTATTCTATAAACCTGTTCTGCAAAAACAGCCGCAGTGTTGAAATTGATGAAGATCTCAGGCGTTATGTCATAAATGAGCTTCCCACTCTGATTAAAACCAGCAGCAAGGCAGAGCTTCTCATAAACAACACAGACCTGGGTGTCGGCTGAGCATTTTTCTTCTGTCTTTCTTGTCTTCTTTCTGCTATCATATAGCTATGAACCAGAGTGCAGTACTTACAAAGGAATGGAAGCTCTATCCTGCTGACAGGGAGAGCCTCAGAAAATATACATCTTATTTTGACAAAAACGACAGCCTTGAGATTGATAGCCTCAACTCTGTATACACTGAGCTCATAAAGCATGAGGCTCTTTCTGACAAGGTAAGATACATCAGCGATACGAAATGGGTTCTTGAAAAGGATTTTGTCCTTGATCCGTCTCTTTTGAAAATGCGCTCTGTGATCAAGATGGACTCATGCCTGTCTTTAGAGATAAACGGAAAGAATGTCCCTTCAAAGGAAATAACGGAATATATAAAGGAAGGAAAGAACCATATAAAGATAATCACCTCCTCTTCCTTTTCTGGTCCTGTCGAGCTTCTTTTCTCAACAGAGTGCGCAATTGAGAATGCAACACTGCGCCCTGTTAAGCTTGATGAGCACACATGGTGCGTGAACTTCCATCTCACGCTGTCAAGCTTTAAGAACCAGGACATAAGGATTGTCTACTCCCTTCTTGGTGAGACCAGTGATAAAATCTACTCCATCAAGGAAGGCGAAGTGAGTCTTACCATACCTCTCACAATACCGAAGGAGAAGATTGAGCTCTGGAACATCTCTGGAGACGGCAAGCAGAAGATATACACTGCGTCGATAAAGGTAGGTGAAATAGAGTTCACAAGGCGCACTGCCTTCAGAACAACAGAAATCAGGAACGGCTCCCTTTATGTCAACGGCAAGGAAATATTCATAATGGGCGCAATATGGCCCATCACGATATATCCAGATAAGAGAAGATATGAAAAGCTCTTGCAGAATGCGAAGAGCCAGAACATAAATGCACTTTATATCCCGTCAGGGCATGAGAACCATGAATTCTATTTCATGACTGACGTGATGGGAATAATAGTACTCCATAATGAGGAAAACCCCTCATTCCTCTTCCACCCCTCATTCATGACGGGAGAAAGCAACATCGACATATATGAAGCGAGAGTCCACTCCGAGACAGGTCTTGACAAATGTCTTGATGCAATTTCCCTTGAGCGCTGGGTACTGAAATCCAGGTCTGACAACATGAAGCATGGTGTGCTTTATGACAACATTCTCTCGACAATGACAATCGATGGCGAATTAAGGCCTAGCCACTATGCTGCTCGCCGCTTCTTTGCTGACCTTGTTCCGATAATGTATAAGGATGGGGATAAAATCAGGGTATTCATCTCCAATGACGGGGACAAGGATGAAGAGTGCGAGGTAAAGCTCCGTTTCATGACATATGAGGGGGTCAAGAAGAACGAGTATTTCTATAATGTGAAGGCTCCTTCCCATACAGCCCTTGAAGTTGCAAATGTAAATCTCAGGAACAAGGATACAAAGAAGGAATTTGCCACTGTGAGAGTCGAGTCTGCAAAGATTCACAGAGAGCTGACTCTGCTTCTTGATGATATTGCTACCCTGCCTTTCATAAGACCGGCTATTACATATACAATCAGGGTCATAAACGACAATACTGTCTCAATAAGGCTTAAGACTGATAAACCTGCTTTTGCAGTGCATCTGCTTCTTGACGGTTTTGACGGAAGCTTCTCAGACAACTTCTTTGAACTCTTTGCTGACAGCGAAAAGAGCGTGGTATTCTCATCATCTTCAAGAATTACAGAAAAAGATGTGATGGATAACCTGAAGATTTATGACATAAGCATCGCAAAGGACATAAAATACAACAGCTGAGGGATTTTTAAGCTAGATTTCACTCTATAAAGTGCACGTCGCTCAACAAATAAAGAAGAGATAATGGACATACTCCAAGACAGGTGCTTGAAATGGCTCAATGATGATAACCATGGCTGGTAGACGATTAGATGAGGCCATCAGAGAAAGGATACAAGAGAATACAACGAGATTAATCTGCAAACAAGCAGGGGTAAAATCAGCATATGTATTCCTTCTGAATTCCTCCCATCAGCTTATCTCATCTAGACCAAATCCTCCCGTGTATGAGCTAAACTAAATTTCTTCCCCCATCTTTCCAGCAGGATTAAAGCTGAATAGCACCCAGCACATATTCATGGCATATGCACAAGAAAAGAACTTCCTGTTCTATCAGCCATTGGAAGGAAAAATTTTCATTTACAAAATGTAACTAAAATATTATTTTATAGTTATAAACGGAGGAATTATATGAATGCGATGCAGACGATTAGGAAGCAGATCATGGCCGTACCTGACGGCAGCATCTTCACCATACGAGATTTTTATGGAATAACAGATCAGAATAATACGAAGCAATGCATTAGCCGGCTTGTCAAAGAAGGCGTGCTCAAGCGTGTATGCAAAGGTATTTATCAGAAGCCCAAATACATCAAAATCTTGAATTCATACGCTTCTGCAGATCCCTATCTCGTCGCAGAAGCCCTTGTAAGAGAAAACGGCTGGAGTATCAGCCCTGCTGGAAATGCAGCCCTGAACATCCTTGGTTTAGATACTCAGATTCCGATGCGGACGGTTTACGTTTCGTCTGGACCAAACCGCAAATATGAATGGGGAAAGACATCAATAGAATTCCTGCACCGCTCCTCCAAAGAGATAGGGCCTTTCTCTGCAATCACAGCATTAATTATTCAAGCCTTGAAAACCATCGGTCCTGAAAACATAGGGGACTGGCATCTACGCAGACTGCAAAGCCTGCTTACAGAAAAAGATAGGGAGGCGATAAGGAAGGAGTCTCGGTTCGCCTTCACATGGATGCAACTTTATCTGGAAAGGATAATAAGTAAGGAGCCTGAATGATGGAAAATCTGTTGACAATTGGGAAAAACGACCTCAAAGACATCTGTACGGAAACGGCAAACAGACTCGGAATGTCCGCTATCGCGATAGAAAAGGATCTGTGGGTCTGTTTCATGCTACATACGATATTCTCAGACCTTTTTTGAAAGGCATTTTCCATTTTAAGGGAGGCACCAGCCTTTCAAAGGCCTATGCGTTGATACAGCGTTTTTCCGAGGACATAGACCTTATTCTTGACTGGAGGATGTTGGGTTTTTCTGAGGATGAACCATGGCAAACCCGTTCATCTACAGCGCAAGGAAAATTCAACATTAACGCAAATAATAAAGCCGCAGTGTACATATGTTCCGAAATTCTGCCAGCTCTGAAAAGATCCATCGAAAAGAAACTCGGCAATTATGTAGACATCTCAATTGATAGTTCAGATCCGCAGACAATAGTATTCAGGTATCCGCACATTTATGAAAGCACATATCTCTCTCCCTCAATAAGGCTGGAAATCGGACCGTTGGCTGCATGGACACCAACAGAAAAACGAGAGATAAAACCATATATTCTCGAGGTTTTTCCAAATGCCTTCTTTGACTTATCAATCAGCGTGGATACAGTGCTTCCAGAAAGGACTTTCTGGGAAAAGGCCACAATACTGCATCATGAGGCAAATCGTCCTTTGAAAAGTAGCATGCCTGCCAGGTACGCACGACATTACTACGACATATTCATGATGACAAGGACCTTCGTGAAGAAAAAGGCATTCGAAAATATCAGACTGCTGGAAGATGTTATAGCGTTCAAGGAGAAATTCTATCCCAGAAATTGAGCAAAATATGGAAATGCCGTTCCTCCGACAATCAAGCTGGTTCCTCCAGGATTCCGGATTCCGTCTCTGAGGCATGATTATGAGAACATGAAAGAAATGCTGTATGGGGAGATACCGGCTTTTGACACAATCATAGAAAATATAGAGCAGCTCGAGGATGAGATTCATAAACTACCCTACAACCCTGCCATATGATGAGATAAAGAGACTGCTGACAATTCAAGAAGCGAAGAATTAGCAGCATTATTTGAGATCAAGGACATACACTGTTTCAGTATGGCTTGTTCCGGGATAGAAATCAAAGAGACGGCAGGAAGAAAGAGAGTATACATCAAGAAGGATCTTCAAATCGCGCGAAGCAGTGACAGATGAGCATGACACATATATGATCCTGTTGCTTCTCATGGCCTTCAATGCCTCAATGACAGTTCTGTCCAGTCCTGTTCTCGGCGGATCAACTATCACAGTATCAAAATGCCCCTGGTTTTTCTTTAAATAAAGTGAGGCATCGCTTGTGATGCTCATTGCAGAAGGGGCATTCTTTTTTGAAAGAGCAAGACACCGCTTTTCTCTCTCAACAGCAAAGACTTTTTTATCTTCTCCCTCAAAGAGACGGGAAAAAGTTCCTACCCCGCTGTAGAGATCCATAACGGAATTACCTGCTGTATTTTCCTTTACAAAGGACAGCATTGAAGGAAGGAGTGCAGGATTTGACTGAAAAAAGACATTCGCACTCACCTTATAGCCAAGAACATCTATCTCGCTGTCAGAAAAACTCACCTGATCTGAATTTGAGATTGCAGGAACCTCCACTAGATGTGTCTTTGGATTTACACCTTTTTCAAGCATGATCTGATGAGCTGCTTTGAGAATGTTGTCCTTCTTCGCAAGCTCCTCATTGAGCTTTGGAGAAAGTGCAATGCAGGAGGAAATAGGAACAAGGGAAGATGAGTTCTTCCTCAGAAAACCTATCTCCTTTTTCCTCACATCAACATGAAAGCGGCAGCGATGCCGGTAGCCGTTAAAGGAGCCATAGATGGGAGAAAGCATATTGAACTTCTCAACATCTGCTATATGTCTGAGGTTGTCCTTTACTATCTCAGTCTTATAAAATGCGCTCCTCTCTTCATTTACAATTAGAAAATCGCATCCTCCGCATATATCATAATATGGGCAGACGGGATCTATCCTGTCCGCGCTTTTCTTCTTTAGAGAGAGAACGGATGCAAAGACAGTGCCTGCTTTCCTGCTTCTTTCTTCTATCTCTACATCCTCTGAGGGAAGAGCTCCTGATATAAGATAAGTTAGCTCTTTCTCATGAGTCAGAGAAAGAGCATTCTCTACAAGGCGTCCTGCTATCAAAGATAGGACTCCAGAGCATCGATATAAGATGAGATTGTCTCAATTGACTCAAGCCAGAATCCTTCATCCTCGATATCAATGCCGGCAAGGCGTGCAACATCGTTTGCACTCATCATGCCTGTCTTTGAAAGAAGATTCTTGTACTCGGATGCAAAATCGCTCTTTCCTTCGCTTCTCTTGAAAAGACCGAGAGCAAAGAGCTGTCCGAACGCATACGGGTAGTTGTAATAGCTGAACTCCTCACCATAATAATGGCTCTTAACTGCCCACATGTACGGATGATAGACATCAAGAGCATCACCGTATGTGGCCTTCTGTGCATCAAGCATGAGAGAGCACATCTTTTCTGCTGTCACTTCCCCTTTCCTTCTCTCAGCGAACATGCTCCTTTCAAAATAGAAGCGTGAAAGGATGTCAACGCATACCTGCGCCGCCGATTGCACGAACTGCTCGATTACAGGAAGCTTTTCCTCGCGGCTGAGATGGCTGAGCATCTGAGTAAAGACAACTGTCTCTCCGAATATGCTTGCAGTCTCTGCAAGTGTCATCGGGTAATCTGAAAGAAGAGAAGGAATATCCTTCACAACATAGTCATGATATGCATGCCCAAGCTCGTGAGCAACCGTTGTCACACTGTCATAGGATCCGTCAAAATTGCAGAGCACTCTGGAAACTCTTGCCTTCTTGAATGATGTGTCATAAGCTCCGCCGACCTTTCCTCTTCTCGGCTCTGCGTCAATCCAGTTGTTCTCAAATGCATTCTTCACAAAATCTCCCATCTCAGGTGAGAACTTAAAATAGGATGAGATGATAATCTCCTTCGCATCTGAAAAGCTGTATTTCTTTCCGCTCTCTCCGACCGGGGCAACTATGTCAAACCATGAAAGCTTATCCAGATTCATAAGCTTTGCCTTGATGGCAAAGTACTTCCTAAAAAGAGGAAGAGACTTCTCAAGTGCTCCGATAAGCGCATCGAGAGCTTTCTTTGAGATTCTGGAAGAGAATGCAGAGCGGTCAATAGGATCTGCCCATCCCCTTCTTTTTTCAAGAAGCAGAACTGTTCCCTTTACTCCGTTGAGGGCCGCACAAAGAGCGGTCTCATGCTCTTTGAGAACAGCGATTTCTCTTTCAAACGCATCCTTTCTCTTTGCCCTGTCATGATCTGTTGCCATGCCGCGGAGCTCAATCAGAGTGTTTCCGCCCTTCTCAATAGAACTTGTCACACTTGCCTGAAGACGGTCCCATGCAGAGGAGGAGACAGAAAGGAACTCGGATGCGAGAGCTTCAAGCTCCGGGCTCATCTGATGGCTCACAAGACTCTCGATCTCAGAAAAGAGAAGAGAATACTCCTCATTTTCCTTATACTCATCCTTATGCTCATGTGCATAGCGTATGAATGCCTTGTTTGTGGCATCATATCTGACATAAAGATCGTCAATTTTATTCACAGCCGCAGTATAGAGAGCATTGGAAGTATCAGTTGAAAGAAGCGCGTGCGCATACGGTGCGACGTTGGAGAGAATCTCAAGCGCGTCATTGAGGCTGGAGATGACGCTTTTCAATCTTTCCCCGCTCTTCATCATCTCATCTGTCTTATCTAGAAGCGCATAGCAGGCTTTCATGTCATTCTGGTATTCATCAGACTCCACTGATGGATAAATCACGCTCATGTTCCAGTGTGGAAGTTTCTCACTCATTCGTATCCTCCTTTTTCTTTGTCACCATTATCACAGGCTTGTTCAGACTCACAAGATCCTTTTCTTCCTCTTCATCAAGCGCGATGTTCTCCGATGCGAGAACCTCGTTTATATCCCTGATAAGTATCTCAACAAGGGAGAGCATATAAGGACTTCTGCGCTCACTAAGGATGTCAATGAGATCCTTGTCCTTTATATCAGCATCGGAGTAGAAAAGAGAAAAGCTGTTTTCTCTTGTATCGGATATCCTGAGACTGTAGGACTTGAACTCATCGCTTTTGTATATATCATCTGATATGACAAGCCGGTCTGTATTTTCAGCCAGACTCCTTATCTGGCTTATCTGTGTGTTATCAAGCATGTTGTGATTATAGCGCAAAGAGCTTACTCTTTCCATCAGGAATTCGAAATGCTGACCCTTCTTTCTATTTTTAAAAGCTCCTCATCCTCTTTGCTGTGAGTCACGAGCACTATTGCACGGTTTGAAGAATTATTCAGGATCAGGGTGGCGCATTTTTTCTTGTTCTCATCATCAAGGCCTGTAAACGGCTCATCAAGAAGCAGGATGCTTGACGGGTATAAAAGCGCTCTGGCAATTGAAAGCCTCCTTTTCATTCCACCTGAAAGGCTTTCTGTCCTGCTGTTCTCCTCGCCTTCTAGGCCAAGTGAAGAAAGCATTGCCAGGGCTTTGTCCCTGTCCTCAGTTACGAGCATAAGATTATTTATCACACTGATGTTCTCTATAAGACGGTCTTCCTGAAATACGGCTGAAAGAGTATCGCCTTCCAGATCGATTTCACCCTCATCCGGTTTTATCAGCCCGAGCATTATATCAAGAGCGGTCGTCTTGCCCTCCCCGCTTTCGCCATATAGAGAAATTCTTTCACCTTTCCTGACTGAGAGGGAAAAGGAAGATAGTACAGTCTTTTTTCCAAAGCTCTTTTTTATGTTTCTCAATATCATAGGCTTCCCTCAATCTTTGAAAGGATTTTCTCCGAGACCCTTATAAGACCTTTCTCAAATGAAAATGAGAGTATGATTATCGCAACGGTGAGCGCAAATAGGCTTGCTGTATCCAGATAGAGCTTTGCATCATAAAGCATGCTTCCGATACTTGATGAAGGAATTGCTATCACTTCTGCTGCCACAGCACTTTTGAAGCAGAGCGGGAGGGATGAGGAGATTGCACTTCTTATGAACGGAACAAGATGGACAAGGAATATGTACTTTATCCTCTTTGCTCTCCTGATGTGGAACACCTCTGCCATTTCAAGTATTTTCCCGTCAACGCTCATCAGTCCTTCAAGAAGGATCGAATATACAATAGGAAACACCATGAGAAAAGAAATCACAAGAGAGAGATTCCTGCTCGATATCCATATGAGGATCAATATCGTGATGCTTGCAACAGGTGTTGCCTTAAGCGCTGATATAAGAGGAGAAAGTGCACTTCTGACAATGCGCACCCTGTAGGACAAGAATGCAAAAACAGCTGCAAGAAGAAATGAGGAAACCAGGCCGAGAAGGATTCTGGAAAGGGAAAACAGGAGCGCAAGGTAGAATGACTTCTCCCCCAGCATCTCAAATAGCCTTTCCAGAGTCTCAACCGGTCCTACAAGAAGAATCTTCTGGCCAACTAAAAGCGCTATGATCTGCCAGAGTGCAAGCCAGAAGATTATTGCATATAAAGTGTGAAGTCTGTCAGTAGTAGAAGTCTTCAGAAGGAAGGGCGCCTCCCACGCTCTTTGGATTCTGGCTATAGAGAATCTCAAGGTATGCAGAAAGAGCACTCTTCATCTCTTCTCCTGTCACTAATGTTATGTTGCATCCTTCAATTGCATCAAGAGCAACAGATTCTGCAATTATTCCATACTCTCCGATAAGCTTTGCAGCATCCTCAATATTGCTGTTGACAAATTCAACTGAGTCAGCATAGCTTGACAGGAATCTGTCCACAGCTTCCCCGTTTTCCTCTGCGTATGCGCTACGAGCAACCGTTACTCCAGTAATAAGCATGCTTCCCACTTCATCTTCCCATAAATCGTTTAGATCAAGTGCAACACGCACTGAAGGATTGCTCTTTAATGCACTTGTCAAAAAAGGCTGGGGAAGCATTGCAACGCTTCCTTCGTTTGCAAGCATCAGAGAAAGGCACTCTGCGTGCTCGCTTCTCCACTCGATGAACACATCCTTGCCGATTTCAAGTCCGGCAGATGCAAGGATATAAGTCAGGGCATACTCTGGAGTCGAGCCCTTTCCTGCTGAATAGATTGTCTTTCCCCTCAAGTCCTCAACAGAAGAAACGCTCTCTCCGTTTTCAGCAATATAGAGCACTCCGAGAGTATTTATTCCAAGGACCTTTATGCCCCCATTTGTATTGTTGTAAATAACGGATGCAAGGTTTGCAGGAATTGCCGCAACATCAAGCTTTCCGTTTACCAGAGATGGCGTTATCGCATCTGGAGCGCCCTCTAAGGTGAATGTATAGTCTATGCCGTCAGAATTCAGGCCCTCGTCGCTTTCTTTCATCAGCTCAACAAGCCCCATGCTTGTGGGCCCCTTAAGAGCTGCTACATTCATCGTGACAGTCTCTTTAACATCCTCACTCTCCTTCGGCCCTTGGGCAAAAAGAGAAAGGGATAAAAGCATGCATAATAAAACAAGTATTGTCTTTTTCATTATATCCTCCCAGAAAGACTTTATCACAGAAGGATAAAGTATTCTGTTGCAATTACAACATTTCTGTTTTTTCGACAAACATCAAAAAGCGATATATAATTATTTCAAGGAGTGCATTTATGGATGAGAATACAGGAATTTTCTATGGATTATCCATTCTTGTCGTTGCTCTTTCTTTCCTCTTTGCATTCTATCTCTATTTCTGGGTAAAGAAAAAGAAGACTGAGAACAAGGAAATTGAAAGAATCTCGCTCTTGATCAAAGAAGGTGCTGTCACCTTCATGAGGAGGGAATACAGGATACTTTTCCGCTTTGCCTTCATCTTCTTCATCCTCATTATCCTTCTTCTTCCCACTCCCATCTGGAATGGGAATGTGATGGATAACCTGATGATGGGCATAAGCTATATCCTCGGCACTACGATATCTGCCCTTGCAGGACGAATTGGAGTGCTTGTCGCCACCCTTTCAAACGCACGCTGTGCAGAGGCAAGCGAGAAGAGCATGAAAGATGCTTTTTTAATTGCATTCCGAGGCGGATCAGTGATGGGAATCCTTGTTGTAGGATGCTCGCTACTGGGTGTTGCCCTAGTGCTCATGATCACATCAGATGCATCAATCGTGCTCGGCTTCTCATTTGGAGCATCCTCTCTTGCCCTCTTTGCAAAAGCCGGAGGCGGAATATTCACAAAGACTGCAGATGTTGCTGCTGACCTTACAGGAAAGGTGGAACTCAACATAGCAGAAGATGATCCGAGAAATCCTGCTGTGATTGCTGACAATGTAGGAGACAATGTAGGTGATGTTGCAGGAATGGGTGCAGATCTCTTTGATTCGAATGTTGCAGCCCTCGCATCATCTGTCGTAATTGCCTCATCCTTGAACGGAAGCTACAACAACATAGGCATGATACTCACCTACTCATTTGTCGGCATAATCGCATCCTGCATTGGAATTGCATGTGCAAGGATGAAAAAGGAAGGTGAGCCTACAAGAGCGCTCAACGCATCGACATACACCACAACAGCAATTTTCATAATCCTTACTCTTATAATCACTCTTCTTGTTGATGGATTTTCAATCAGGATATGGCTTTCAAGCACCACAGGACTCATTGTCGGTGTGATAATAGGACTGAGCACAAACTATTTTACGGACGACAGATGCCCTGTTGTGAAAAAGGTTGCAAAGGCAAGTTCAAGCGGAAGCGCCTTCACAATCCTCTCGGGTATCTCATACGGTTTTATCTCCGCATTCCCTGCGATAATAGGAATAGCATTTTCCGCGCTCATTTCATACAAGCTCTGCCAGGGCATGGGAGAAGGCTACGCGCTTTTCGGAATATCCATGTCCGCCATCGGAATGCTCTCTATTGTCGGCATGATAATCTCAAACGATGCATACGGGCCTATTGTAGATAATGCAAGAGGACTTGCGGAGATGGGAGGACTTTCAGAGAATGCTATAAAGACTGCTGATGAACTTGACAGTGCCGGAAACACAGTGAAGGCAGTGACTAAAGGTTTTTCCATAGCAGCTGCAGGTCTTACTGTCATATCACTGCTGGGAGCATTCCTGACAGAAACAAACGAGGCTCTTTTATCAAGGGGACTGCCTGTTCTCACAGGCTTTGATTTGATGGCCCCTGAAGTGTTCTTCGGCATCCTAGTAGGCTCTGCAGTTCCTGCTCTGTTTTCTGCCATGCTCATCCTTGGCGTTGACAGAAATGCCCAGAAGATGGTCAAGGAAATCCACAGGCAGTTTGACGAGATAGAAGGGCTAAAAGAGGGTAAAGCGGATGCTGATTACAACAGGTGCATAGACATTGCAACAATAGGAGCTCTCAAGGAGCTCATTCCTGCAGGGTTAATGTGCATTGTCACAACCCTTGTCGTGGGCCTGATCGGCGGAAGCGAGGCTATCGGCGGATTCCTTCTTGGCAACATCACAGTCGGGCTTCTTCTGGCTCTCATGCTCTCAAACTCCGGTGGACTATGGGATAACGCGAAAAAATATGTGGAAGCTGGTGCTGAAGGCGGAAAAGGAAGCCATGCCCATCAGGCAGCTGTAATCGGAGATACCGTCGGTGACCCGTTTAAGGATACTGCCGGACCTTCGATAAACACACAGATTACGGTTGTATCCCTTGTTGCAAGCCTCACATCCTCAATCTTTGCCTTATTCTCGATTTTCTAGAATGAAGACCCTTCCTGCCTGAATTATGGCAGAAGGGTTTTCTTTAAGACCAAAGTCTGCCAGGCAAGAGGCTGAATTATGCAATATCTCCGCTCCAGAGCTCCGAGAGAAAGTCCTTCCATGGATAAATCATGAAACAATCATCAATGAGCCTTTTTCTTTCTTCCCTGCACACTATGATATGTTTTTTCGCAATCTCCTCTTCTTTAAAAGCTCTCAGGCCGCGCAGATCACGTGGAACAAGTTTTTTTGCTGTTTTGAACTCAATTGCAACATCATCTCCAATAAGAGCATCGACTTCGTAGCCGCTTGTGCTCCTCCAGTAAGAAAGAACCTTTCTTCTATCCTTCCCGCTGTAACTCAGATAAGCACTTATTTCATTAATCATGAAGGTTTCAAAAAACATTCCGTATTCTGTCTGCGTCTCTGACGGTGGGGGACAATTGAGAAGGGAGCGCAGAATCCCTGTGTCAAAAAGATAATATTTTGCAGTTCCGATGGCTTTTCTTTTCTTCGATTTCATAAATGGCTTGAGCTCAAATCCCAGCAGTGTATCAGTCAGTATCTGATACCATTCTCTTATTGATGTCTTGGAAAGCCCTACATCATTTGCAATATTGGAGTAATTGAGTATTTCTCCGTTTGAGACGGCGGCAACCTCAAGGAATCTTGAGAAGGCAGGAAGATTGCGCACTACACCTTCGCTTTGAATCTCATCATAAAGATAACTGTCAATGTAATCTTCAAGAACATTATCAGGGTTTTCTGAAAGATATGCGGAGGGAAGAAGACCTGATGAGAAAATATGGTCCAGAGAAAAATCAATATCCATCACCTCCGGGTAAACGAACGGGAACATATGACATTTGCCAGCTCTGCCTCCAAGAAGGTTGACACCGGATCTTACTAGCTTTCTTGCACTTGAACCTGTAAGCAGAAAGCGAAATCCTTTTTCTTCAATAAGCCTGTGGACTTCATCAAGCAGCTCAGGTACTTTCTGTATCTCGTCGATTACGATAAGTCCACCGTTTCTGCTGGCAGCCACGGCCTGCTCATATAAAAGCCCTGGATCTGCTTCAGCTCTTCTTCTGAGGCGTGTGTTCAGAAGATCCCATCTGAGCACAATCTCTTCAGAAAGCTCGTTTGAGATGTAAGAAGTCTTGCCTGTTGCTCTTGGTCCAAAAAGAAACTGGCTTTTCCTTTGAAGCTTCTCTTTTATATTTGTCACCCGCTTAATATACATGATAAATGCAACCTCTAGTTCCGATTATAATGATAAACGGAAGCATAGGTTCCGTCAATCGACATTTTCGGTACTAATTCACACGTTTTCGGATACTGCGTAGAAATATGCGGAAGCTGGTGCTGAAGGCGGAAAAGGAAGCCATGCCCATCAGGCAGCTGTAATCGGAGATACCGTCGGTGATCCGTTTAAGGATACTGCCGGACCTTCGATAAACACACAGATTACGGTTGTATCCCTTGTTGCAAGCCTCACATCCTCCATATTCGCCTTATTCTCGATTTTCTAGAATGCAGGCCCTTCTTGCCTGAATTATAGCAGAAGGGCTTTCATTAAAGATTAACTCTAAAATGCGCCAATTTGACTAATAAAAAACTGCCAACTTGACTAATAGAAAAATGCCAACTTGACTAATTACATTGCAAACTATACTCTATGATTGGGAGAATAACTTATAGTGCATATACAGAATTTAGAATACAAACCAAGAATTGCAGATGAAATTCTGGCTCGAGAGCTTGAAGGCATGGGAGCTGTTCTGATAAAAGGACCAAAATGGTGTGGAAAAACAACTACTGCTGAACAAATTGCCAAAAGCATAATCTATATTGATGAGCCTCAAAATGTTGATTTGAATATAAGAACTTCAGAAATCAATCCATCACAGCTGCTTGAAGGCAATACTCCTCGACTCATCGATGAGTGGCAGATAGCACCAAAACTATGGGATGCAGTACGTTTTACTCTTGACCGAAGGAAGCTTGATGGTCAATTCATACTAACAGGATCAGCAGTGCCTCCTGAAGCAAATAGGGGGAAACATTCCGGAACAGGACGAATTGCACAGATTATTATGCGGCCAATGTCTCTGTGGGAATCCGGAGATTCTAACGGCAGTGTCAGCCTCAATGAGTTATTTAACGGGAAGACCGATATAAAAGGAATGAACAGCAGCAATATTGACGATATCGCTTATTTTATCTGCCGTGGAGGATGGCCACGTGCAACATTGCAACGCAAGGAAACATCTTTAAGAAGGGCTTTTGATTACTATGATGCCATAGTAAACGTGGACATTCATCGCGTTGATGGCGCTCGAAGAAGCACAGAGAGGACAAAACATCTTATGAAATCCTATGCACGCATGCAGGGAACTCAGGTTCCTCTCACAACAATACGTGATGACATGAGACCAAATGACAGCCCTTCTCTTGATGAACGCACCGTATATTCATACGTAGAAGCACTGAAAAAACTATTTGTCATAGAAGACATGCCGGCATGGAATCCGAATTTGCGCTCAAAAACAGCAATACGCACCAGCGATACAAGATACTTTATCGATCCTTCAATTGCAACAGCTGCATTGGGCATTGGACCTGAAGCCCTAATAAAGGATTTGAATACTATGGGATTGATGTTTGAAACAATGTGTGTTCGGGACCTCCGTGTCTATGCTGATTCTTTAGATGGTTTCATCTCTCATTATCGTGATAAATCAGGCCTGGAATGTGATGCCGTTCTCCATCGAAGAGATGGTTCATATGGCCTGATTGAGATCAAGCTCGGAGGAGAAAGCCTCGTTCAGGAGGGAGTTAAGAATCTACTGCGTCTTGCTTCAAAAATAGATACAGAAAAAATGGCAAAGCCGTCTTTTCTCATGGTCCTCACAGGAACTGGAGGCTATGCAATAAGAAGACAGGACGGAGTTTTTGAGGTGCCTGTCTGCTGTCTGAAAAACTGATAATATTTCTTTCAGTCCTTAATTGAGTATTCTTCTATCTTGTTTATCAGGCTTCGCCGGGAAATTCCGAGTTCCTCACTTGCTCTGGTGCGGTTTCCTGAGTTTCTCTTGAGTGCAAGAACAATCGCCTCCCTTTCAATTTCTTTCATGGTCCGCGCCTTACCTTCCTCCCTTTCAGCCTTTTTCTCCTTGATTTCAATATCCTCTTTCTTTATATAATCGCCTTCAGTGTATATGAAAGCGCGCTCTATTATGTTCTCCATCTCCCGGATATTCCCTGGGAACGAATAGCCTTTAAGTCGTTCAAGTGCACCGTCCTCGAGGCCTTTGATCTTCCGCGCCATGCTTTTATTCAGTTTAGATATTATATATGCGGCAAGAAGGGATATATCATCCTTCCTTTCCCTTAAAGGTGGGACATTTATCCTTATTACATTGAGGCGGTAATATAAATCCTCTCGGAATGCACCTGTTTTAACAAGATTCTCAAGATTCTTGTTGGTTGCAGCTATTATGCGTGCAGAAATCTCAATTTCCTCAGTAGATCCGAGCCTCTGTATCTTCCTTTCCTGAAGCACGCGCAGTATCTTGACCTGCAAGGAAAGAGGCATGTCGCCTATCTCATCAAGAAACAGCGTACCTCCGTTTGCAACCTCAAACAGCCCTGTCTTTCTTGTATTTGCACCTGTAAATGCACCTTTTTCATATCCGAAGAGCTCGCTTTCAAGCAGGCTCTCATTGACCCCTCCTATGTTTATTGCAACAAACGGGCCGCCGGATACTCTGCTGTGTTTATGAATCTCTCTTGCAATCACTTCCTTTCCAGTCCCGCTTTCTCCGGTGATCAGTACAGTTGAGTCAGCAGGTGCTGTTCTTATTATCAGGCTCTTTATCCTCATCATCGCCTCAGACTCCCCGATTAAAGAGAAATCCTTCTTTTCAAGGTTTATTATCCTCTTGAGATTCATGTTCTCATAAAGAGTGCTTATCTTTATGACGAGCTCTTCTGGATTAAAGGGCTTTACAATGAAGTCACTTGCCCCTTCTTTCAATGCACTGACAGCATCATTTATCTCCCCGTGGGCGCTTATCATGATAAAAGGAATGTCAATGCCCTCTTCCCTTGTGCGCTTTAAAAGCTCAAGCCCGTCCATCTGAGGCATCCTCAGATCGCTGATGACAGCATCAAAACTCATGCTCTTGAGCATCAGAAGTGCCTCTTTTCCGTTCTCTGCTGTCTCAAGGTCTATGTTCTTTATCCTGAAATACTTTTTAAGCGAGCTTCTGATGCTCTCTTCATCATCAGCAAGAAGGACTCTTATCATCTCATCTCCTTTTTAAGCGTGATTGTAACCAGAGCACCGCCACCTTCTCTGTTTTTGATTCCGATTGATCCCCCGGCTGCTTCCAGAAAGCGCTGTGAAATGGCTAGCCCTATTCCAGATCCATGCACTTTTGTAGTAAAGAACGGGTCATAGAGCTTTCTTTCATCTTCTTTCTTTATTCCGCAGCCGCGGTCGCTTACAACTACCTTGTAGTTTTTCCTGCCTTCGCTGAGGCTTATTCTTATATCATAAATGCCGCTTTCCCGCGATGCCTCCACCGCGTTCTTGATCACATTCTCAAATATGCTTCTCAGCCTGTCCCTGTCAAAGAGAACATATGCTTTCTCCAAACCAGAGCTTTCAAATACTATTTCTTCCTTGAAAAGCGGAAGAAGAGAGGAAATGAAAGAGCAGAGCTCCAGCTCTTCAGTCTTTCCCTCTCCGCTGCGGAGAAAATCAGAGACCTTTTCAGTAAGCTCGACAAGACGCGCTGTCTCCCTCTCTATTATCGCAAGATCCTCCATAGCATCCTCAGGAAGAGTGCACTTCAAAAGCGCAATCTGGATTGTGATTGCAGAAAGAGGATTCTTTATCTCATGATTAAGTGTGCGTGATGCCTCACCAAGCCTCACAAGGCTCTCCTGACGGACAAGGAGCGCCTTGTACTTCCTGTTCTGGCGGAAGATTATGAGGGCAGTTATGTAAAGGGCTATTGTAAGGGCAATTGCAAGAAAAGATATTACCCTCTCCCTGTTGATCCTCTCACGGTACTCTGTTGCGTCAAAAGAGAGAAAAAGGATTGAGGGCTTTCTCTCATTCAGGCGGGATGGCAGGATCAGAGAGGAAGATGTGTCAAACTCGACTCCCGCCGCTATTATCCTCGTATACTCTATCCTGTTTTCTTCCTCGTTTATGCTTGTTATGTTCCTGCTTTCGTTGAAAACGGAGAAAGGAAGACGGGGATACACGCTTCCACGCGAGAACAGGAGCTCTCCTGCCTGGGTATATACTCCGAGGCTGAGAACATTGTTCCTCTCCATGTTTGCAGAAAGAGTAACTCCCCCGCCGCTGAGGGAAAGGAAAATGTCATTGAATGCAATTTCCGCCCTTGCCCTGGCCTCAAGCTCAGTCTGGCGGAATATGAGGTTGGAAAGAAGGAGAACAAGGGATAAAAGAAGTAAGAATGCAAGAAAGAGGCCTGCCTGCAACAGGGCATGCCTCCTTCTTTCCTTGTTTTTAAATCCTTCTTTCTTTTTTTTCATTCTCTGCTCAGTGCTTCTATCGGATCAAGACCTGCCGCTTTCTTTGCAGGATACCATCCGAAGAAGATACCGACCAGCATGGAAAACACAAGGGCGAATATTACTGCACCCCAGCTAATATAAAGGCTCCAAGATGCATAGTCTGCAACAAGATATGACAGGCCAACTCCTATAAGTATTCCGATTATACCACCAAAAAGCGTTAGAATGGTAGACTCGACAAGGAACTGTCCCTGTATTGTCTTCGGCCGTGCTCCGAGTGCTTTCCTTATTCCTATTTCCTTTGTTCTCTCGACAACGGAAACAAGCATTATGTTCATAATCCCGATTCCGCCTACGATGAGCGAGATGCCGGCTATGCAGGATAAAAACAGCGTGAGCGATGCCATGATCTCATTCGACATTTCAACTATGCTTGCAGGAGAATAAAGCATGTAGTTATCCCCGCTTCCCATCACGCTCTGAAGGTATTCGTCAATTGCATCGCTTACAGTAATTGCGTCTGTAGTATCATCTACAGTAACGACATACTGACTCGGCATTCTTATCGGGCGGAGCCTCTGGTCGTATGTGTTATAAGGAATGAACACATTGTAGTCATAGCTGTTTCCAAGCGTGTCATCCTTGCTCTCAAGAACTCCGACAACAAGATATCTCTTGCTCTGTGCGCGGAAGATTGAGATATATTTTCCGACAGCGGATTCAGCAGGGAAGAGATCATCTGCAAGCTCCTCTCCTATCACACAGACCTGGCGTCGGTTTATATTGTCCATTGCAGTGAAGAACTCTCCGTCCTTGAGAGAAAGCGAGTTTGCCTCAAAATATGCCGAGTATGCTCCAATCACGCTCGCCTGCTCTATGTTCTGTCCGTTGCGGATGTTGTATGAGCTTGTGGCAATTGGAAGGACCTCATCAATTCCCTCGACATTCTTTTTCAGCGTTGTCGGAAAATTCTCATCAAAGATCTTTGTCTCATAAGCTGATCCCATCGGCATTATGGTCACCATGTTTATGCCGCTTATCTCAAGAGACTCATTTATATTCCCGCTCACAGACTGGCCAAGGTTCATTACAGCGACAACGGATGCTACTCCGATAATTATTCCCAAGAGGCTGAGTGCGGTTCTCATCTTGTTATGGAACATGCTTGCAAGGGCAAGTTTAATATTCTCTAAAAACATCGTGATCTGCTATCCTCCCGTCATGGATGTATACCTGCTCGCGGCATTTGTTTCCAAGTGCCTTGTCGTGTGTTACGAAAACAATGGTGCGTCCCTCTTCATTCAGCTCCTGGAAGAGTGCCATTATCTGCTCTCCTGTGCGGCTGTCAAGGGCTCCTGTCGGCTCATCTGCAAGCAGTATCGCAGGATTGTTCACAAGTGCACGTGCAATTGCAACCCTCTGCTTCTGTCCTCCAGAAAGCTCAGTGGGAAGATGCTTCATCCTGTCTTTGAGCCCTACTTTCTCTAAAAGAAAACTTGCCCTCTCCTTTCTCTCCTTCAGTCCGATTCCTCCGACATAAAGGAGAGGTGTTATTACATTCTCAAGCGCGTTGAGCTTGGGAAGCAGATTGAACTGCTGGAAGACAAAGCCTACTTTCCTGTTTCTCAGATCGGCAAGTTCCGCCTCATCCATTGCAGAGGTTATTTCCCCGTCAATTGAAAGCAGTCCGCTTGTCGGAGTATCCAAACAGCCTATCATGTTCATCAGAGTGCTCTTTCCGCTTCCCGAGGGCCCCATTATCGCAGTGAAAGACCCGCGTTCAATATTCAGATTTATCCCGTCCAGCGCCTTTACAACATCTTCTCCCACAAGATAGTAGCGCCTCAAGTCAGAAATCTGGATTACATAATCATTCATCAATCACCTCAGAACATCATGTTCATCATGTTGCCGCTCTTTGATTCATATGTCAGGACATCACCTTCCTGGATATCTCCTGATATGATCTGGACGAGGTTCTCTCCGAGGTAGCGGACATTTACATTCACACTCTGGCTTGTTCCGTCCTCCATCTTCTTGTTTACAGTGGAGACTCCGCCACGTCCTGTTGTGACGGCAGCCTGAGCACAGACGAGCATGCTCTCTTCTCCCTCTGCATTGAGGTTGCCTTCAAATGAATAGCCAGGGATCACACCCTCTGGAGGATTGTCAATGGTAATCTCGACATCTACAACTCCGATTCCGGAATTTGAATAGCGGCCGAGCATAGGAACATATGACACATATGCAGGAACCGTTACTCCCGGCAGGCTGTCGAATGTGAGGCTTGCCTGCATGCCCTCGCTCACATACTGCATGTCAATCTCGTCAATCTCGATTGTGGCAGTAAGCGATGAGTTGTCGATTACTGTTATCACCGCACCTGCTCCAGCCTCATAATAGTCCCCGCTTGCGATATCTACTTTTGTCACAATACCGTCAAAGTTGGCATATATGTTTGTGTAATCGAGATTTCTCTCAGCAGCAGTCTTCTGAAGCTCAAGGAGCTCGACTTCCTTCAAGGATCCTGTGAGCTTTGCACTCTCAAGCTGATTCTCGATGTTCTTCAGGCTTGCCATCTGGCTTGTGTTGTCGACACTTGCAAGAAGGTCACCCTCCTTCACTATATCTCCTTCTTCCACATACACTGCAGTTACAGGTCCGGATGTTCTGAATCCAGCCTCCTGGATTTCTTTCGGCTCAACATAACCTGAGACATCAACTGTCACCTGGTAGCTCGTGCGGTATACCTGGGTCTCCCTTGCAACAGTGCGGCTCATAGCAGCAGCCTGTGCGGCCCTGTCGCTCTGATACTGTGAATACATGACATAAAGGGTAAGAAGGATCACGATGACGACTACCCATGAGATGATCCTCTTTATTCTTCTTTTCCTCTTTCTGCTGGCATACGCGGCCCTCAGTTTCTCTTCCTGTATCTTCGAGACATTAAGTTCTTCTTCCTTTTTAAGATCCTTGTTTTCCATAATTCAAAACTTCTCCTTAAAGTGAATAAATGAGGATATCATATTCAAGCTCGAGACCCTCAAGCTTCTTTATCTCTACATCTGCTTCTGCATTCTCAAGTGCAAGGGCGGCATTCTCAAGCTCGCTTTCGCTTGCAAGCCCCGCATCATAGCTTTCCTTTATAAGCTCATAGCTCTGCCTCTGGTATTCAAGATCCTCTTTCAAAAGAGCATAATCGAGGTTGAAGGCATTGATTTTCTGAGCAAGGCTCATTCCTTCTATTGTGTAGTTTGTAAGCGAATCTATGTAGTTGTTTGATGCTTTTATTGCATTGTTTGCCTCAGTTTTTTCTGTGATGTCTGAAGTTGAGAGACTGCTCCAGCTTCCAGAAATTGTAAGCTGCGGAGTATAGGAAAAATCCTTTGTCGCAGTAAGAGTCACATCTGCTCCGATGCTCCAGTTGCCGCCGCTGTATGATACTCCGGCACTTCCTGTAACAGTATTCTGAACTTTATCCCCGGCCTTTGCCTTGCTGTTTTTATAGCTGGCACCAAGGGAGCCTGAAACGCTGAGGGTGCTTGCAGCGCTTCCTTCAGCTTCAAGACGTGCAAGCTCAGAATCAATGTAGCTGAGCCTTACATCAGTGTTGCCGCTTTCAAGGCTTACAAGCTCCAGATTCGGCTCCGGAATGTTCTCAAGGCCGCTCCAATTAAGCCCTGTTGCTGTATAAAATTGCTCCTTTGCATTCTCATACTGCTCATAGAGTGCTGAAAGTGAATTCTCTGCCTTCTTGACATCCAGCTCAGCCTTCCTCCAGTTGACACTGCCCTCGCTGTATGTTCCAAGAGTCTTTATATCCTCCATGCTCTTCTTTGCACTCTCAAGCGCATTCTCACTTGTCCTGATGTTCTTTTCTGTAGAAAGGAGGCTCTGCATCTGTGAAATTATGCTCTTTTCAAAGGACAGGAGCGCATTTTTATATGTCTGTTCAGTTTTAAGTGTGTTCTGGCTGTCCTGAAGAGTCTTCTTATATTTCCCCTCTGATGAAGAGAGATTGAATGTGTGAGATGCACTCACGCTCGGTGAAATTGAGAATGCTCCGTCATATCCTGCGCTCAGAGGGGATGATACTGTTATTGTTGTGGCATTGCTCATACCCTCATTCGTTGCTACACTTGATGAGGATGGAATCACGATGGATGCACTGAGTTTAGATACTTCCGTGCTTCCGTTTTCCATGTTGTCAAAGCTGGTGTTTATCGGAGTTGCCTCTGCAATTACGCTGTACCTTACATCCTCAGATCTTGAGGCCTTCTCATTATCAAGCAGGCTGTTCTGATATGTTATCTCAGCATTCTCCAGCGTTCTGCTGCTTTCCTTTGCCTTTGCCATGATCTCTGAATAGTCAGTTGCAAAAAGGGAAAACGGCAGGATTAGAATCAATAGAAGAATAATTATCTTTCTCATAGTTTTTTCCTGAATAAAATTTATAAGATAAAAAAGGACATGAAAAGAAGAAAGAGGGAGAGAAGTCACCATTTTCTGTGTTGATTTCATGAAGACTCTTCTTTCTTCTTTCTTCTTTTCACGGCCTCAGTCAGTATCCATTCAATCTGTCCGTTTAGTGAGCGGAAGTCATCTTCCGCCCACCTCATCAGATCGTCATAGAGATTCTTTGAAAGCCTAAGAGGAACCTGCTTTCTCATCTTCTCATCAGCCATCAGTATATGCTCCCGCTGTTTACAACAGGCTGCGCATCCTTGTTGCCGCACAGCACTACAAGAAGATTAGAGACCATCTGGGCCTTGCGCTCTGCATCAAGATCAACAATGTCCTTGCTCTTGAGCTCCTCAAGGGCCATCTCAACCATCGATACTGCACCTTCGACAATCTTCCTTCTGGCTGCGATTATCGCAACAGCCTGCTGGCGCTGCAGCATTGCCTGTGCTATCTCCTCAGAATAAGCAATATGGTTGATTTTCACCTCAAGCACCTCAATTCCAGCACTCTCTACCCTTTCCTGTAGGCTTGCCTTCATGTTCTCTGCAATCTCCTGGGAAGAGCCACGGAGAGTCATCTCAGTCTCTTTGCTTGATTCATCCTCACTCATATCATCATAAGGATAGAGCCTTGAGATGTTTCTTATCACACTGTCAGCCTGATTTGAAAGATACTGCTTGTAGTCATCGACCATGAACACAGCCTTTGTCGGGTCAGTTATCTTCCAGATTACAACTGCACCAATCATGATTGGGTTTCCAAGCTTGTCATTGACCTTCTGTATCCCGTTCACGAATGTCTGCACCTTCAGCGATACTGTCTTTCTTGTGCTATGGGGCATTGCTGTCTGCACTCCGATGGAAAGAGAGAGCGTTTTCTTCTTCTCATCATCTTTTTCCTCATTCTTCCTGCAGTCATTTGCAACAACAAAGGGATTGACAAACCAGAACCCCTCATCCTTCAGTGTTCCATAATAAGAGCCGAAGAGCGTGAATACATATGCCTCATTGGGCTTGACTGTCTTGAGCCCTGCCATAAGGATGGGAAATACAATCCAGGCTATGATGAAGAGCACAAGTGATGTTATGAAAAGAGATGAAGCATCATCTTCTGATGAAGCATCAATACACCCGTATACAAAGAAGAGGGTGAATACACTAAGTGCCAGAATCAGCAGAACAAGTGCCTTATAACCATTTCTTGCCTTTACAGGCTTTTCTTTTACATCTGTCATTTTTTCTTTCAATACTCCTTTATCTTTCTGATATCAAAAAGATATCACCAAGAATACAGCATGTCAATACTCTTCCCCTTGAGAGAAGAGGCAAAATTGAGTATCCTCAGACTGTGATTAAAAAAAGAATTGAAGATGAGAAACTCCTTGAGCATCTCAAGAATATAGAGATGGATCACAAGGAAATATATTTGCTTGCAGATGAAAGCATAAGGCTTTCAATAGTAAATGCGACAGAGATGGTCAATCAGGTCAAGGCCAATTTCTCGCTGGGACTTCTTGAATCCTACATCCTTTCACAGGGCTATATCGCAGGATCTCTCTTAAGCTCCACCGTCAAGGGAAACGACCGCGTGCTCCTGCAGCTTGAATGCGGAGGCCCTGTGAAGGGAATGAGCATTGAAAGCTGGGCAAGCGGCGCAGTGCGCGGCTATCTTGCAACCAAGAGCATAGCACTTGAGAAGCCGCTTGAGAGCCTTGACACTTCCTTCCTCTACGGTCCTGGATTTTTAAGCGTGACAAAGATTCTCGAAGGCTCTAAAACGCCTTTTACCGGCCAGGTGATGATGGAGTACGGCAATCTTGCAAAGGATCTTGCTATGTATTTTACTCAGAGTGAACAGACCCCGTCGCTTTTCTATATAGACCTCTCATATGACGAGAGAGGAAATATCGATGGAGCTGGAGGAATATTCATCCAGGCCCTGCCATCTGCTGATGAGAAAACGCTTGAGGAAATCAACAGCATGAGCTTTGCTCCGCTTGCAAAGGCAATAAGGGACAGAGAAAAGCTTGGCACTTACATAGAGCGTGAGTTCTCACGCTTTTCTGCACGTCTTATCAAGAAGAGCCTTGTCGGATTTTCATGCCCGTGCAGCAAGGAAGGATTCTTGCCATACATCAAAAGCATGATGGAGAAAAATGAAGAAGAGTTCCTCTCCTCCACTTTCCCCCTTACTGTTGAATGCATCAACTGCGCAAGCACATACAGCTATACAAAAGATGAGGTGTTATCCCTCAGGGGGTCAAAATGATTTTCTTCGCACAGTGCCCGCTTAATATGGCAGATCTCTTGAGAAGTGAAGCTGAGAGAGCCGGGTTGAAAAACATCAGGGAAAGCAAGGCCGGAATCGAGTTTGAAGCAACTAAGGAAGAGGCATACCGCTTTGTATATTCAACAAGGATTGCATCAAGAGTGCTTTTAGCAATCTATTTTGACCAGGAAGTCACATCCTCTGATGAGCTTTACAATAAAACAAGGGAAATTCCATGGCATGAGTATCTTGACTCATCAAAGAAAATCAAGGTCACATGCACTGCTGTAAAATGTCCTTATATAAAGAACACAGTATATGCTTCCCAGAAAGTAAAGGACGGTATCTGCGACAGCATAAAAGAAAAAGAAGGCGGTTTGAGACCGGATGTCGATGTAGATAATCCAGATATTACAATACATATCCATGCATCTGAGAAAAAGGTGATCTGGTATCTTGATTACTCAGGAGAAAATCTCTCTGTGAGGGGATGGAAGAAGGAAAGCACTCTTGCAACGATGAAAGAGAATCTTGCCGCGGCGCTTTTATACCGCTCCTCATGGTATAAGAGCGCAAGGGCAAAGGAATACTTCACACTCCTCGATCCTTTCTCTGGATCCGGAACCATTGCAATAGAGGCCGCCTTGATTGCAACAGATGCAGCGCCTGGGCTGGGCAAAGAAGATTCAGCCTTTGCCTTTACCCGGCTTTTTGATTTCGATAAAGCCCTTTTTGACAAAATCAAGAAAGAGGCAGAAGAGATCAGAGAGGAAGGAAGGAAGAAATACAGGGGAAGAATAATCGCATCTGACATCTCTCAGAAAGCATTGTCCTATACAGAAAGGAATGCTGAGAATGCCGGAGTATCTGATCTCATTGAAACAATAGAGAAGGATTTCAGGAAATACAGCGAAAACGAGATTGAGAAAAGCGGATTCTGCTGTATCGTCACAGATCCCCCGTATGGCGTGAGGATGAAGAGTGATGATATAGATAAGCTCTACAGCCAGTTCGGATTAACACTCTCCTCTGCATTCAAGGGCTGGGACTGCGCTATAATAACAGAAAACCAGGAAGTTCTTTCAAACATACCTTTAAAGGCAGAAAGAACAAATACTCTTTATAACGGAGAACTTACCTGCCAGATTGCTCATTATCATGTGTTCACTGATGAGGAAAGAGATGCTCTTGTAAGAAAAAAAGAGGAAGCAAGGGCAAAAAGGCTTGCTGAGCCTCTCTCCCCCGGAGCCCAGATGGCATTCAATCGCCTGAAAAAGAACATGAACAGCATTTATCCTGCAATGGAAAAAGAAAAAGTGACATGCTTCAGGCTCTACGATGCGGACATGCCGGAATATTCTGCGGCAATCGACATATATGAGAACAAATGGATAAACCTCTCAGAATACAAGGCTCCAGATACTATAAAGGAAGAAGATGCAAAGCGGCGCCTGGAAGAGCTGATTGCAGCAACCGAGAGAGCAACAGGAATTGACAGGGAAAACATATTCGTCAAGACAAGAAGCCGGATGAAGGGAGCAAGCCAGTACAAAAAGCTTGAGAGCAAGAACCATTTCTATATCGCGCATGAGAATGGACTTGTTGTTCTTGTCAACTTTGAAGATTATCTGGATACAGGAATATTCCTTGACCACAGAAAGGTAAGAAAGCTCATACAGGAAAAAAGCGATGGCAAGAGATTCTTAAATCTCTTCTGCTATACAGCAACTGCAACGCTTAACGCAATTAAGGGAGGAGCTGTCTCGACTGTAAGCGTTGACTCTTCGGCAACTTATCTTGACTGGGCGCTGGAGAATATGAAGATCAACAAGTTTACAACAACCATGGACAACTATTTCTACAAGTCAGATGTAATGGATTACCTTTATTCCACATATGACAAGTTCGATCTCATATTCCTTGATCCTCCTACTTTCTCAAACAGCAAGGACAGAGCAACTCTTGATGTGCAGAGAGACCATAAGAAGCTCATAAAGGCAGCGCTTATGCATCTTGCCCCATCAGGGGAGCTCATATTCAGCACCAACTACAGGAAGTTCAAGATGGATGAGGAGATTCTCTCATCCTGCTCAGTGCGCGATATCAGCGAGGAGACAATCGGAGAGGACTACAGGGACAGGAAGATCCATAAGTGCTACATCATAAAGAAGAAAGTCAAGATAAAGCTTTCAGAGATCATCAGGAAGAAGAAGGACGATGGGCTTACTCTCAAATACTGACACACTCTTTTCCTCTCTTGCTGATGAGGAGATCAGGAAGATCATAAGAGAGGAAAGATTTTACAAGAAAGGCTCTGTGATTATCAGGGCCCAGGAGAGCAATACATCTGTGATGTTCGTGAAATCCGGACTGCTTAAGATTACAAGAATAAGCGCGGATGGGAATGAGAATACTGTATCGCTAGCCGAAAGCGGGGATGTCTTTGCCGAGGCCTTCTCTATCCTTGAAAGAGAAAGTCCTGTAGAAATTTCTGCCATCAAAGACTCATCCGTTGTGTTTTTGGACACAGCAGAGATAAAGAAGAACATAAAGGCTGTAAACAACCTTCTAAAGATTCTTGCAGAGAGAAATCTGTATCTGACAAAGAGGATTGAACACCTTATGGAAAAGAGCATAAAGGACAAGGTCCTCTCACTTTTGAAAGAAGAATCAGAGCGTCAGGGATGCAGGACCATAAGGCTCTCTTATAACAGGGAAGAGATGGCAAGATACCTCTCAACAGACCGCTCTGCCCTCTCTGCAGTCCTTTCAAGGATGAAGAAAGAGGGCATAATCAATTACAGGAAAAATGAATTCACGCTGCTGGAGACTTAAGAAGTATTGAGGAAAGAAGAAGCGCGTTTGCCGCAATGTAGCTCATCATTATGAGGACCTCATTGGAAATACTGTTGTCAACTTTTCTAATGCGGTAGATCACAAGCGAGTCAGAGAAGGCATATGATATGCATCCGAGAAGCGCAATAATACGCGCAATCCAGATACCGTTCCAGCTTGCGCTTCCTGCTGTAACAGCAAGGGATGATACAAAGGAGATGTATACTGTGTACTTAATCCAGTCCTTTTCTCTTTTGTCTATCACAAAGCTCTCGAAAAGCGCTTTATGAAGCAAGTAGCAGATTCCAAGATACAGCACAAAAAGAGGGAAAGAGAATCCGGAGAGAAGGAAATATATCATATATGCTACATGCCCGAATGCAAAAGAGAGCACACCGGCAAAGAAAATCTCCTTTGCCCTGAATTCAAGAAACACATCTCCAAGGGTATAGAAGAAAAGGGCCGCCGTTATAAAGTGCCAGTTTGAAATTACAAGTGACAGCGATGAGGCGACAGATAAAAACAGAGCAAAAAGAGATGGGATGATAAGGGCCTTGCTGACTGATTTCATGATTTCCCATTTTTTCACAAGACAGGTAAAGTGAAGTGCAATTACGATTATGAAGAAAATTAGAGCGCCCATACTCAGTCCTCCTTTCTGATTATTATTTCCTCAAGCACGTCAACAAGAGGCTGATAGTCTCCCTCAATTGCCGCTATGTTCGCCTCAAGGAAATTATCTGCATCCGCATTCTCCCAGTGGATCTCATAGCCGGCATTCAGGGCAAGGGTCGTGAAGAAGAAGCGACTTGTGCGTCCGTTTCCCTCCATGAATGGATGAAGTGCTTCAACTTCGCCCATGAAATATGCAAGCTCGTTGATGAAATCATCCTGATCCTCAATGCCTTTCAAATATGATGCATCAGAAAGCTTTCTGAAAATCTCCTGCCCCATTTTCTCTATGTACTCAGGACGGCAGAACTCTGTCTTCTTGCTTATGCTCTTTGTCCTGATTGCTCCGGCAGACGGATATATGTCCCCGAAAAAGACAGAGTGCAGGCTCCTGAGATAATTGAAGTCTGTTACAGCATCATCCTGTCCTTTTTCAAGAAGCTCACATATTCTCACAGATGAGATGAACATCTCAGCCTTCTTCAGAAGGCTCTTGTCCTTTATATTGAAATAGTTGACAAGGCACCTTGTATCAGGATAGAGAGAAAACTCATCAAAAGATGCATCATAACTGTCAGAAAGATTCATCCTCCTTTTGTAGTCTTCAATTGCATCATCGGCACTCTCATCGCCTTCCAGTATCTTTGTAAACAGCTGTTCAGAAAGCTGCGGGAAATCAAGACCATCAAAATCGTAACCGAATCTAAGATAGCCTATACAGGATTCCACATACCTGTCCTTCATATTTTTTTTCAAACCTCAAACAATCTTTTTCAGATAACTAACTCTATCATATTCAGAGCACTTTGTCATTTAGAATGCTTTCTCCCTGTTTTCTGCTCTGCCTACCAAAAAACACATTACTGCCCTTATTTCTGATCATCTTGAACCTTTCTTCCTTTCAAGCTCCAAAAATGTCCTTATAAGTGATCTGACCATCGATGAAACAACCTTCTTCTCCTCACAGCTCAGCTTCATATAGAGCTTTGCCATCCTGGGAGCATCTGTGAGCACCTTCTTTGAGTATCCAACAAAATCCTTGTAGCCTGCCTTCTCATAAAGAGAAAAAAGGATCTCTGTGAACTTCATGCGCTCTTCGATTGTCACTTTCTCAAGCCATGCTGAGACTGTACGGTCAAAGAAAAGAGAGTGCCTGTCTCTCTTTTCAAGGTAGCAGAAATTCCTACCTTCAAAGAGCCATGAATAGGGATCGTGCTGGAATATGGAGAAATATGATGATGCGATTACAGAATACTCCTCAGCATGCTCCATTATCATGCCGATCATGCTGCTTGACGGGACATATGTCATTATCCTGTCTTCGCCCTCCTTCATTTTCAGTGCTGTTGGAGATGAGGGAAGAAACCCGGGGCCATCAAAATTGTACACCCCTTTGACTTTTTTCCTAACGTTTTCAGAAGAATTCAAAAAAGAAAAGACAGCAAGGTTTCCTCCCTTGCTGTGTCCGGTAAGTATTATATCCTCATCATACTTTCTTGCTATCCTCTTCAGATAGAGGGTCGCAAAATGCTGAGAAGGGACACGCTTCATATAGGAAGTTTCAAAATCCTCCTTCCATCCTGCGAGGGACAGATCCGTGCCCTTATAGCATATGATGCTCTTTCCTCCCCCATGGAGCGTGAATGAATAGTACTGGACTGCCTTTGCTGATGAAAAGAGATTGACAGAATCCGTGAGCAGAAGATTCATATACCGCGGACAGTGAGAGATTGAGAGAAGAAAGCGGTAATCATTTTTCCTGCTTCTCCAGTTCTCTGCCTTATCCCCATCAGAAAGGACTCTCTCCACTGCCTGAGAAAGCATTATGCTCTCACTCTCTTTCACATATGCAGAAAAGCGGATATACACAAGATTGCTTAATACAAAGTAATCCTCTTCTTTAAAAGGAAGGACCTCAAAACTGAGGTCCCCTGTAGTTTTCAGATAATCAAAAAGCGTTTCCACTTTCTCAGAATGTGAAGCCCATCACAAGACCGGCATCAACGACATGAGTCATTGACGGGAGCATGAAGCGGTATACACCCTCAAGTCCGAGTGAGAAACATGAACCCATGTAGAATCTCATTCCAAGAGCACCCTGTACAAATGCTGCGCTCTTAAAAGATGCATCTCCAATCTTGAAATCCTTGAGCTTATAGTCCTGTCCGATTGTTCCCTCTGCCTCTCCGTTATACATTCCGGCTCCTCCACCTACTCCAAGATTGAGGTTGAAGAATCCAGCGCGTACATCTGCTGTGAACATAAGTGCTGTCATCAGTGATGCATCATAGTTGTCAATGTCAAAGAATTCCTTTGCACTTGAGAAGAGATCCTTTACAGCAGGCACATTCACGAGATTTCCTTCAATGTCCCATCTGAGTCCGAAGCCGAAGTTGTCACCGACTGTGATGATGTTTGCAAAGTCGAAGCTGAGAGTTGCACCAACATATGGATCAAATTTGAAATTCTCATAATCAATCGGGAAGAGCACGGAGCCTTTCATGAGAAGGCTGAATGCGAAGCGGCTCTCATCCTCATCTGCAACAGCAACCGGCTCAAGAGCTGCAGGCTCAAGAACAACAGTCTCCTCAGCAGGTGTTATGACAGGAGTTGCAGTCTCCTCCAGAACAACTTCCTCCTCTTCTGCTGGAACAACTTCCTCCTCTACAGGAAGAACAAGAAGAGCCTCTGCTGTTGATGAAGCTGTTTCTGACCAGTTGATTGCATCGTATGAGCGCTCAAGATATAGAGTGTGGTCTGAATACGGATCAAGACCAGTTGCGGTATATTCAGAAATGTCTGCAGAGACAACTGTCCAGCCGTCATCAAGAGTGCCATCCAGCTGGTAGCGGTAATACTGGACTTCTGGATCATCGAGAAGCCACTGCCATGTTACATTCATCTCCTGTGCAGCAAAGAGAGCTGCAACAGAGAACAGTAAAACAGATAAAGTCAATAAAATCTTTTTCATAGGATAAACTAAGCTCCTTTTTCTGTCGTCTTTGTATCATTTTAGCCTAAAGGAGGCAATACTATCAAGGAAAAAGTGATGCCTCTTAATCAATTGTTCCAAACGCAAGGGAAAGGAAATCATCCCCTGTTTGAACAAACTTGGGGAAAATATATATAATACCCGCTGGAGGATAAGATGAAATTGACCAGCGACAAAAGATATCTGGCTCTTGAGTATACATACATTGTGATTGGATCTTTCATCACGGGTTTCTCAATCACGATCTTCACCAACCCTTCCCAGATTGCCCCTGGCGGTGTCAGCGGTATAGCGACCATCCTTTATCATATGTTCGGCTGGGATCTCGGACTGTCTATGCTCCTGATGAACATACCGCTTTTCCTTGTTGGAGTCTGGCTTTTCGGAAAGCAGTTCGGCTTCAAGTCCGTACTCGGCTCTGTTCTCCTTTCAGTTGCGACGAATTTCTGGGGCTATCTTCTGGGCTATGATGGAATCCTCGACCTTTCACGCGATATGAATGTCTGGCTTTCTTGCCTGTTTGGAGGAGTCACAGCAGGACTCGGAATAGGTCTGGTAATGAAGAGCGGTTCGAACACAGGGGGAACAGATATCCTTGCACAGATTCTTGCAAAATACGGCAAGATTTCTCTTGGAACATCACTTTTCCTGGTCGATGGCGTAATCATCCTGATGTCCGCATTCACATTCGGAATCGAGAAGGCAATGTTCGCAATAATCGTTGCATATGTCATGCAGATCATGGTTGACAAGGTCATTCTCAACATGGGCACAAACTATGCAAAGACTGTACTGATCACATCTGAAAAGGTTGAGGAGATCAGAGCCTTCATACTCAGCGACCTTGATAAATCAGGAAGCATAATAGATGCAAAAGGCATGTATTCCAGAGCCGACAAGCCCATAATCATGACAGTCATTCCGAACAACATGATTGCCAAGCTCACAAGATTCGTGCACATTATCGACCCGTCAGCATTCATGATCATCCAGGAGACAATCCATGTCTTTGGAGAAGGAAACAACAGCATGGCCCAGTATGTTGCACTCAATAAGGATGTGACACAGCAGCACTGAAAAAAAACAAGGCTGCCTAAGCAGCCTCACTGGGTGTTCTATGCTCTTATTTTTCCCAGAGCTTTTCAGGATAGTATCCGCTGTCAATCTTTGCCTTAATCTCGCTCATGACAATCGCCTTATCCTCAGGATATGTCATCCCGAACCACTTGTCCTGGCTTGTAAGCACATCGATTGTGCCCTCGCCCTTCTGGACCATAAGGCCCGCGGCATTTGGAAGAAGACACTCTTTCTTCTCTTCGAACCTGTTCTTTCTGATGAAGTCTGACCAGTAAAGCTCAAAGCTTTCAAATGCCTTTGGCGTGAAGCCGAAGAAGTTCATTGATACTGTCTCCTTTCCTGTCAGCACGTCATCACCGTAGTCCATGTGGGATACGATACCTCCGTTTGCTGTATATTCAATCTTTGTATTCTCAACCATTGATGTGAGCTTCCCGTCCTTGACTGTACAGATACCGCGGCTGACAGATCCGCTCTTGCTCATTGTGTTTTCAAGCATGTAACCAACCATGGCATGGTTAGTATCGTCAACTGAGAGCTTTGAAAGATATTCACCCAGCTGCATGTATGCGCTTCTGCCGTAATAGTCATCTGCGTTGATTACTGTAAACGGTGTGTCAATGACATCACGTGCACAGAGCAGCGCGTGGATTGTGCCCCAAGGCTTCTTCCTGTTTACAGAATCCCTGACTTCCCTGTCAGTAAGCAGGCTTGTCTTTGTCTGGAACACATACTCTGCATCCATGTTGCGTGCAATCCTGTCAAAAAGGCGCTCCCTGAAATCATGCTCAATATCTTCTCTGATGATGAAAACAACCTTTCCATATCCTGCCTGCTTTGCATCATATACACCGAAATCGAGGAGAGTCTCTCCGTGCTGACCTACTGCGTCTATCTGTTTTACTCCACCATAGCGGCTTCCCATTCCTGCTGCAAGAACCAATAATGTCGGTTTCATTTCTATTCCTCCTGAACATTCAAATTCTACCATAAAAAAATGAAGAGTGACAGGGAAAACTGATTAATAATCTGTTAACAAAAAGGGAGCAGAAAACATCCTGCTCACCTTAATATAAATTCTCCCGAAAATCCAATCAGCCTTTAAGACCGCTTGATGCGACTCCTTCAACGAAGTATTTCTGCAGTGCGAGGAATACGACGAGAACAGGAACAAGCGCGACAACGCTTGCTGCCATGATAAGGCCGTATTCACTTGAATACTGTCCGATGAAGGATCTGATTCCAAGCTGGATAGTCTTGAGGTGATCCCTTGTAAGATAAAGATACGGACCAAGGAAGTCGTTCCATGTGTTCACGAATGTGAAGATCGTGAGTGTTGCCAGTGCCGGCTTTGAGAGCGGAAGCATTATCCTTGCCCAGATGCCGTACTCTGTCATTCCGTCAATTCGGCTTGCCTCACAGAGCTCTGTCGGAACTCCTTCATAGAACTGCTTCATCATGAACACTCCGAAGGCAGAGAATGCCTGGAGTATTATGATTGCCAGGTGCGTGTTATTCAGGCCCATCTCTCTCATCATGATGAACTGAGGAACCATGTACACCTGCCATGGCATTGCAATTGTTGCTATATAGCCCAAGAAGAGAGCCTTCTTGCCCTTGAACTCAAGCTTGCTGAAAGCATATGCTGCAAAGCTTGATGTGAAAAGCTGCAGTATTGTGACAATAAGCGTCAGCTTGACTGTGTTCAAAAAGTATGTTGCAAGAGGGATTCTCTCCCAGATTTCTGCATAGTTGCTCCATCTCGGATTGCTCGGAATCCACTGAATCGGGAACGTGAACACGTCCTTGTTCAGCTTCAAGGAAGCACTGAGCATCCATACAAACGGAATAAGCATCAAAAATGCTGTAACAATCAGGAAAATATAAAGCAGGACCTTGAGGATTTTCTGTCCTGTAGACTGAATCATCATAGCGCGGCCTCCTTATTTCTTATCCCTGTCTAGACGGAACTGGATGATAGTGACGATAAGTACCATTATGAACAGCACGAGGGCTTCGGCACTTGCCTGACCGTATCTGAGGTATCTGAATGCCCTGTTATAGATATCGTAGACAAGAACAGTCGTTGCCTGTGTGAGTGTTCCGGCACTTCCTCCTGCAAGCATGAATACAATGTCGTATACCTTGAAGCACTGGATTGTAAGCATGATGAGGACAAAGAATGTCGTGTTCCTGAGCTGAGGAAGAGTAACATACCAGAATTTCTGCCATGTGTTTACTCCGTCAATGCTTGCTGCCTCATATAGCTCTGTGTTGATTCCCTGCAGACCTGCCAGGTATATGATCATGTAGTATCCCATATACTTCCAGATCGAGAAGAGAACCATTGTGAACATTGCCCAGTCATTATCGGCAATCCATCCTGGAGGATCCTCTACTCCAAGCCGGATGAGGATTTCGTTTACAGGTCCCATTGCCGGATTGAAGATCATGTTCCATACTGCCGTGATCGCGACAAGGGATGCAACATAAGGGAAGAAGGACACAGTCCTGAAAAAATTCCTTCCCTTGATCTTCTGGTTGAGCACGATTGCAAGGAAAAGAGATGCAATCAGTGTCAGCGGAACCGTTCCGATTGAGTAGATTACCGTGTTTACAAACGATGATCTGAACTGCTGGTCATCCATGAGAGAAGTGAAATTGCTTATTCCTGCCCATGTGATTGCATTTGCTCCGTCCCAGTTCAAAAATGCAAGTGCGAATGCGAAAATGATAGGCACAAGCGTGAAGACAGCAAAGCCGATGAAGTTAGGAGCAATGAATGAGTAGGCGACAATCTGCTTCTGGACCTCAGCTTTCTTCTTTGCCGCGCTCTTTACAACCTTTATATCTGTTACAGGTAGTTTTTCTTCTGCCATATTATAAGCTCCTTGAAAGAAAATGCCGTGCACCGACGCACGGCATCATTTTAGGCTCTGAGCATCAGTTGGCAAGTACTGCGTCAACCTGCTCTCCCATCTTTACAAGACCATCGTCAACAGAGATGTTGCCTGTCATGATCTCATCGTGTACCTGATTGAGCACAACCTCGATTTCTGCGCTCTTGTCATGCAGAGGCATCTCAAGGTAGAGGTTTGCAACCTCAAGTGCTGCTGCGCTGTTCTCGTCCTGCGGGAAGCCAGGAATGCTTGTGATGATTTCTGTTGTTGCATCTGTTGTGATTGCAGGGAATGATCCTGTTGATGCTACAACCTCAGCTCCTTCCTCGCCTGTCACGAACTTGACAAAGTCCCATGCAGCGTCCTTGTTCTCGCTGTTTGTAGGAATACCGAGTGCTGTGATTGTTCCAAGTGTTGAACCCGGCTCTACGCCTTCAGCATGCGGATACTTGACGATACCCCAGTTCTTGCACTCTGTTGTTCCCTTCTCAATCTCCTGGATCAGAGTTGCGATGAACCATGAACCCATGTTCATTGTTGCTACCTGGTTGTTGTAGAATACGCCAGAGTAGTGAGTGTTGCTTGTCTTGAGCATTGCATAGTCCATTACGATTCCATCTTCCTGCTGAGCAAGAACCATGTCATAGTAAGGCTTCATGTAGCTGTAGTCCCCGCCGTCAACGATTGTGTGCTTTCCGTCAAGGATGGCAAAGAGCTGGACTGCGCTTCTCCATGTATGATAATGTCCGCCGTAGACCTTGCTTGCACCGCTTCCGCTTGTGACTGCACGTGCAAGAGCATCATACTCTTCGAATGTCATGTCGTTTGTAGGATAGTCAACGCCTGCTGCGTCAAAGAGATCCTTGTTGTAGAATACTACCCAGAAGTCATTTCTGAACGGAAGCTCATAGACCTTTCCGTCAACTGTGACCTGCTCTACGACTCCACCGTACTTGGAAGCATCTACTCCATCTCTCTCCATATAAGGTGTGAGGTCGACAAGAAGATTTGTCTTCACAAGGTTGTTGTAGCCAGGAATATCCTTGACTGCTACTACATCATATGTCTCTCCACCAGAGAGCTGGATCTGAAGCATGTTGGAATAATCTGATGAACCAAGGTCAACCATCTCGATCTTGACGTTCGGATTTGCTGCCTCATATGCATCGATAAGCGGCTGGTAATATGCTGTCTGTGCGATATCCCAGACTGCCCATGTAAGTGTTGTTTCTTCGTTTTCTGCAGATGCAGAAGCTGCACTCTCATCCTTTGAACAGGATGCGAATGAGAAGATGACTGCAAGAGCAAGTAAAACTGCTAAAAGCTTCTTCATTAATTTCCTCCGTATTTTTTACTGTAACCAGCTTAAAACCGGATTTGAGCGCTTAACATGTAAAATTTTTACTGTTTTATTAAAATTTTTAACAAGATTTTTACATGCAGAGCTTTTTTTAGTACAATCTGTAATATGAACAGAGAAAGGGGTATAAGAAGGAAAATCATCGCGCTCTCGCTTGTGATCATGATGATTCTCCTTGCCGCCTTCTCCCTCCTTTTGATAAACATATCAAACAGAACATACAGGGAAAGATACATCAGCGACAGTTTTTCACAGCTTTCTGAATACATGATGAGACTTGACACGATAAAGGACAATATCGAGAAACTTCTTATCAGGGTAAGCATAAATGAGAATCTGAAGAGCAGCCTCAGAAGCGGCGATTCCCTTTCATGGTTTGACAGCTATGAGGAGATAAGCAGTTTCATCGAGGCAAACCCTTCATATTTTTACATAAACCGCATAGTTGTCTCAGACTCATCATTTACACGTTTTATTCAGGTCGGAAACGACATATCAAACTCGAAGCCGCTCAACATGGAAAGGGTCCTGAGAGAAATAGAGGCCTCAAGTGACCTGTTTTGCAATGCAAGCTACTCAGAGCTCTCATTTTCAGGGGACCTTGAGAGCAGGATGAGCATGGAGATAATAGACTACAACACAGGGCTCACTCTGGGCTATGTGACTGCAGCCATATCCGTTACAAAAGTCCTTGATGCAATGAGCGATACCAGCCAGCCTTATATATCATATGCGATATACACTGACGGAGCGGCATACACAGTTGGAGAAAACGGGGTCATCCGCTATGGCGAGAATGATTTTCTTCTGGACCCCAATTCCTGGCTTCTCTACTCCATTTCAGACAAAGAGAAAGTTTATAAGTACAACGGATTGCTGATTGAACAGCTGATTTCAGATGACGGATACTCCCTCCTTCTTTTGCTGAGCGAACCCAATCTCTTTGACGGCTTCACATCAATAAGCTACATAATCCCGATGATGGTCTTTTCTGCCCTCCTGATAATCGCACTGATGGTTGCCTATCTTGACAGGATTATGTACCGCCCGGTAGTCCGGCTTGCGCAGAAAATCAGAAAGATAAGAATCGGAGATTACACGAGGGATGAGAGCATAGAGACCAGCGATGAGCTCGGGCTTGTCGGGAAGGGAATAAATGACCTATCAGAGGAAGTGACTACTTTAATTGAGCGCCGCGTTGAGGATGAGAGAGCAAAAATCGAACTTGAGTATAAAATGCTTCAAAGTCAGATAAACCCGCATTTTCTCTACAACACTTTGAATGCGATAAAATGGATGGCAACGCTCCAGCATGCTGACGGTATAGCAGAAATGGTCCTCTCTCTTTCGCGCCTGATGAAGGTGACAAGCAAGGGCCAGGGAGGCATGATAAGCCTTGAAGAGGAACTCTCGTTCATTGATGACTACATGACAATCATGCGTTACCGCTACGGAAGCACAATTACCTACATCAAGAGGATTGAAAAAAGTGCTCTTGATATCAGGATTCCACGTTTCACACTCCAGCCCCTTGTTGAGAATGCCATATTCCATGGCCTTGAGCCAAAGGGAGAAGGATGCGTTGCGATTGTTGCAAAATGCTTTCCTTCCCATGTGTCGGTCCTTGTTGCAGACAACGGAGTCGGCTTTGACACCAAGGCAAAGGGAGAGAGAAAAAGTGATGCAATGTTCCGCCATATAGGCATCGAGAATATAACAAAAAGGCTGAAATATGAGTATAATGGAAGAGACGTTCTATCTATATGGAGCAAGAAGGGTGTGGGCACATCCTGCATCCTGCACCTTGTAAGGAGTTACGATGATAAGCCGTGTGATAATTGCAGATGATGAGCCTGTGGTCCTCGCAGGGCTCTCTTCCTTGATCGACTGGACAAAGGAAGGCTATGAGATTGTCGCAAAGGCAAGGAACGGTCAGGTTTTGCTTGACGAGATTGAACGTCTGAAGCCGGACATTGTCATAACTGACATAAAGATGCCTGTAATGGATGGCTTTGATGTAATTGAAAGCCTGAAGGATGCAGAAGACAGGCCGAGCTTCATCCTGCTCACAAGTTTCGAGGAATTCGATTATGTGAAAAAGGCCATAGGCCTTGATGTCGTTGACTACATTGTGAAACTCGAGCTTAACAGAAATGATCTTTTAAAAGCGCTGGAGAAAGCAAAGAAGACACGGGAAGAAAAGAAGAAAATACTCTCTGATGACTTCAAAGGCTCTGAAAGCCTTATCGAGAGCTTCTTCTTCCGCCTGCTTTTCAAGCTCAATGATGACGAGGATATAAAGGCACAGGCAGAAAGCCTCGCTCTTGACATCTCTTTTTCAAAATACGTTGTCTCCTACACCAAAATCGAAATTTCTGAAAATATGGATAAAAGCCAGGCAGTGGCACTTTATAAATCAGCAATCACTCTCCTTTCAGATTCAATCAGCCGCTATATGAAAAATCACATAGTCCCTCTTGATCTTTCCCATGCGGCTGTGATCTTTGCTTTCAATGCTCAAGATGCAGGGGGTTACTACAACCAGATTTTCCAGGCTCTGAGATCTGCCCAGGAGAATGTGAGATCCCTTTTCAGCCTCAGGGCCACATCATCTGTCGGGCCCGCTGTTGACAGCATCCTGCAGATTTCAAGCTCATTTCACAGAGCTAAAGTGCTGAGCACGAAGAAAACCGAAAGTGACGAGATTCTTATTTCCACACACAGGCAGAACGAGAGTTTTGAAGGAAATGATATAGATTTCTCTCAATACCGCGAGAGGATAAAGAAAGCATTTGAAGAGCTCAAGGGTGAGGAGATAGAACAGGTGCTCACTGATCTCATTGAGAACATGAGAAACAATGAAATACTGTTTGAAAGTGCAATGGACATCTCTTCAAACGTCCTTTATATGGCGGCCAACCTCATTCCTGAGTGCGAGGAGATGCTTGAGGAGATTTTCAGGCCCTACTCTGCATCAGGCTACCGCTCGCTTTACCTTGCCCGCAACAGCAGCGACTGCATCACTTTCCTGGAGCATCTGAAAAAAGGCCTTATAGAGGAACTGGAGAAAAGGCGACAGGATTACAGAATGATCCAGATAAACAAGATTCAGGGCTATATCATCGACAATATCTCAAGAAAGCTGAGCCTGAAAGAGGTGGCTGATCTCTTCGGCTACAGCCAGGCATATCTTTCAAGCCTTTTTTCGCGCCTGTGCGGCATGAGTTTTGTCGATTATGTGACAAAGGAGAAGATAACAAGGGCAAAGCAGATGATGGCTACCAGCGATGCGAAGATCTACAGTGTTGCAACATCTCTTGGCTTTGAGTCCCCCTTCTACTTCTCGAAGGTGTTCAAGAAAGTAACAGGGGTTTCGCCCAGCGAATATATAGACAGCTTAGGAAATACAAAGGAGAAATGACTATGGAAAAGAAACTCTTGAGTGAAAGCGAGAGAATCAGGGCACTGGATAATGCATATGCAATTATCAGGAGGAACTTAAAGGAATTCACCTACTTCTGTCAGAGCGAGGCGGGAAAGGATGGGTTCTATTACCCGATAGACAATGTTGAATGGACAACAGGATTCTGGCCGGGAGAGCTCTGGCTCATATATGAGTACTCAAAGGATGAGGAGATAAAGAAGGTTGCCCAGATATTCACTGAAAGCTTCAGAAAGAGAATTGACAATAAGATTGCTGTTGATCATCACGACATGGGATTCCTTTATACCCCAAGCTGCGTATATGACTACATGCTCACACAAAGCGCCGGGGCACGGGATGCCGCAATCAAAGCCGCTGACCAGCTTTTAAGAAGATGGCAGGAAAAAGGACAGTTCTTGCAGGCATGGGGCGCATTCGGAGCAAAAGAGAATTACCGCTATATAATCGACTGCCTTTTAAATCTTCCGCTCCTTTATTGGGCAAGTGATGAAACGGGGGATGAGAAATACAGGAAAACTGCACTTCTTCATACTGCAACATGCATGGCAAACAGCTTCAGAAGCGACAATTCCACATTCCACACATTCTTCATGGACCCGGATACAGGAGCACCTGTAAGAGGAGAAACATGCCAGGGCTACAAGGCTGATTCTTCATGGGCACGCGGTCAGGCATGGGGTGTATACGGCATGGCACTCAGCTACCGCCACACAAAGGAGATGAAATACCTTGACAAATTCGAGGCTGTACTTGACTATTTCCTCTCAAAGCTTCCTGAGGATAAGATTCCTTACTGGGATCTGATCTTCACTTCCGGCGATGAGCCAAGGGATTCATCCAGCGCATCAATTGTCGCATGCGGATGCCTTGAGGCTGCAGAAAGCTATGAGAAGCTCAACATGTATGAAAAGAGCGTGAAATACAAGATGATCGCAAAAGAGCTTCTGAAGGCTGTTTATGACACATGCATGACCGACAAGGACGACATGAGCACAAACGGACTGATAAAGCATGGCACATACAGCAAGAAGAGCCCGTACAACACATGTACGGAAAACGGTGTCGATGAGCCTGTGTCCTGGGGAGACTATTACTGGCTCGAGGCCCTGATGAGACTTTCTGGAGAATGGAAATGCATCTGGTAAAAAATGCGCTGAAAGGCTGCAGAATCACACCTGCCTCATTTTCTGACTTCTCTTCTTCAAACCGCGCCTTGTATGAGGAAGTGGATGAGAAGACAAGAAGAGCTTATATAAAGAATGCATATTCGATGATGAAAAAAGGCTACAGCGAAATAAGCCTTCCTCTGTTCCGGGAGTTTCTTGAAACCGGGGACAGAAAGCATCATGAGACATTGTATTTTTTCAAGCGCAGGAAGCTCAGCGTCCTTACATGCGCTGAGGCTCTTGAGAATGAGGGAAGATTTACTTCTGAGATAGAAAACGGAATCTACAGCCTTTTAAGCGAGCCAGCATGGGTTATTCCGGCACATAACAGCTACATCCGTGACACACCTCAGCTTCCGACTCCCGATATATCCCGTCCTGTTCTGGATCTCTTTGCATGCGAAAGCGGAGAAATACTTGCTCTTGTAAAAGAGGTCCTTGGAACAAAAATCGATCCGATTCTGAAAAAAGACATCGAATTTGAGCTCATGAGAAGGATAATCAAACCATATCTTGAGGACCATTTCTGGTGGATGGGAGGATGCGGAAAGCTTAATAACTGGAGCATCTGGTGCACGCAGAACGTGCTGGTTGCTGCTCTTTCTCTTCCCCTTTCTGAAAAAGAGCTCTCACTTGTGATCAAAAAAGCTGTCAGAACAATAGACTTGTGGCTTGATGAATACAAAAAGGACGGATGCTGCGATGAAGGGGCATCTTATTATCATGCCGCAGGACTTGCCCTCTTTGGATGCCTCTATCTGCTGGACAGAGTTACAAATGGAGCTATGACGCCGGTTTTTGAGAATGAGAAGATCAAAAACATCGCTTCATATATTGAGAAGGTGTTCGTCCAGGACGATATCTATCTCAATTTTGCTGACTGCTCACCGAAGGCAGGAAGGCTTTCAGCACGTGAATTCCTTTTTGCAGAGAAATGCAGGAATGAAGAGATGATGGCTCATGCGAGGAAGGACTACATAAAAGAGACATATAAGGGAGAGGAGGACAACAACTACAATCTCTTTTACATGCTTCTTGCCCTTTCTTCTGACAGGAAAATAAGAACATATAAAGGGGAAAACAGAAGAAGGAAAGCTCTTTCTTTCACAGACTTTCCGTCAGTGGGCCTTACCATATACAGAGAAAAAGATATCACGCTTGCTGTAAAGAGCGGCTCAAATGACGACAGCCACAATCACAATGATGTGGGATCCATCACTCTTTATAAGGGCAAGAAACCCCTTTTAATAGACATAGGTGTAGAGACTTACACAAAAAAGACATTCTCTCCTGAACGCTACACTCTCTTTCCGATGAGGAGCACTTATCATAACACGGTCAATTTTCCTCCCATCGAGCAGAAAGCAGGAAAGGAGTTTGGTGCAACAGAAAGAAAGGTGAGTCCGTCTTCCATCTCATTCCATCTTGAGAAGGCTTACAGTGATGAGAGAATCGAAAGCTACGTCAGGTCCGTATTCTTCAACCGCAAGGATGAAAGCATCAAGGTAAAGGATGAGACATCTTCATCGCTTCCTCCATGCCTGAGCATAATAACCCAGGAGGAGCCTGAAGTCAGTGAAAACAGGATCTCATTTCCTTCCTTTGAAATAAGTTTCACAGGTGCGGGAAAGATTGAGAAAGAAATCATTGAGATTTCCGACCAGAGACTGATGAAGATGTGGAAAAGCCCGATTTACAGATGTCTGGTATCGTTTGAAAAAAATCTTGAATGGGTAATAACATATAGAGAACAAGGAGAAAAAAGTGAAAATTGAAATCATAAGAGAAGGATCTGTATACCGCTCTGCAGAGCAGGAAAACGAAGCGTACCTCGTATTTGAAGAAGAATACAAGGAAGGAGATGTGATCAAAGTCACCGCAGAAGGAAAAGGCTTTGTGACAATCCAGCTTGATGCAGTCCTTGGAAGAAGCACAGTATACACTGACGGGAGTGCTTACAGCCTCACTGTTCCGTTTGGACAGAAGCATGACTGCTACCATCCTGCCGCATTCAAGGGCGATATCCATTTCCTGTGGATAAGAAAGGCATACAGCTGGGAATATGGATACAGGAATCTTGCTTTAAATCCATATGACAGCCACGAGAACAGCTCATTCTTCCCTCACAGCAAGGCAAATATCGAGACAAGAGGAGAAAGCGTGTTTGCTTCCCGCAACGCAATGGACGGCATAATTGCTGCAAACAACCACGGCAGGTGGCCATGGTCTAGCTGGGGAATCAACAGGGACCCGAAGGCTGAGATGTATCTTGATTTCTGCCGGGAAGTGCTTGTTGACAGGATTGTGTTCTACAACCGTGCAGATTTCCCGCATGATGCATGGTGGGACAGCGCTGAAATCACATTCTCAGACGGAAGCACGGAAGTCTTCAATTTCGTCAAGAAAGACGGGGCCCAGAGCTTTGATATAAAGGAGAGGAAGATAAGCTCTCTTACACTCCATTCGCTTATCAAGGCAGATGACCCTTCCCCGTTCCCAGCTCTGATCCAGCTTGAGGTGTACGGAAAAGAATGCTAAAGAGCATTCTGAGAATCACGGGCATGGGTTTTCCTCATGCCCTTCTTTTTTCATGAAATACAATGAGTTAGCATCAGATGCCTTACATTAAAAAGCTTACGTAATGTTTTAATATGTAATATATTCTCTTGTAATACAAGAAATTATTAAAATTTCATATTGATTTTACCCTTATCTTCAGGTTATATTTTCCTAGATGACATATAACAGAAAGGCATACTTATATCTTCTTCCTTCCCTCACCCTGGCAACTGTTTTCTTCATCATGCCAGCACTTTCATCCGCATTCTTATCTTTTTTCTCACCAGGAGGTTATATAAGCCTCTTTAAAAACAGATATTTTCTTCTCGCTGTTAGAAACACGCTGACCTTCACTTTTTTATTCATTCCTATCAATACGCTTTTTCCCCTTGTCCTTGCATCTCTTACAAGAAAGGATGACAGGATGTCTCTGTTTTTCAGGAACATCTATATCATTCCTCTTTCCTTCTCTCTTGCTCTCATTGCAGTTGTTTTCAGGAAGATGTTCTCAAACAGCGGGATAATAAGCCGTACTCTGGGCTTGGATTTCTCTTTTCTCGACAGCCCCTCCGGATCCTTTGCATCTCTTGTGCTTTTATCATTATTTCTTGATGTTGCAGTAAATTATATAATACTCTACTCATCTTTCAGATCCATTGACAAAAGCATTATAGAGATGGCTCTGATTGACGGTGCGGAAAAAAACCGGCTTTTTTTCTCAATAGAAATCCCCTTGATAAAGAAAGCCATCTTCCTTGTGCTCGCGCTTGGAATAAAGGATGCTCTTCTGATTTCCTCTCCCATAATGATTTTGACATCAGGCGGTCCTTTCAGAAGCACGGAAAGCATAATGTTCTTTTATTATGTTGAAGCATTCAGCAACATGAATTATTCATATGCGAACTCAATTTCAACTCTGATGCTCAGCCTCAGCATCTCATCATCGCTTTTTTTTGCGAAGAGGAGGAAACATGATTAAAAAGGCTCTCGTTGTATTCTTCGCCATCTTGCTCATTTTTCCACTGTTTCATGCACTCTGCCTTTCTCTTTTCTCTCCTTCTGACTTCTACTCCACTCCTGCCAGGTTCTTCCCATCAGCATTGCATTTTGAAAACTATAAGGCAATATTTGACTCCTCTTCTTTATTGAGACCTTTGATCAACACACTTTTTGTGGCAATGGCGACAGGAGCTCTGAGAATACTGATCATACTTCCCGCATCCTATGCGATAAGCAATATGAATTTCCGTTTCAAGAAGGCTATATCGGCAATTCTGATTATCCCCATTTTAATTCCTCAGGATGTGGTTCTGCATTCTAATTACAGAATAACAGCCGCACTCTCTCTTCTTGATACGCTTTCAGGCATTATCGTCGCATGCATATACTCAGCATCTTCTTTCATAATAATCCATCTCTCTCTTTCCTCTGTTCCAGGAGAACTGATTGGAGCAGGAAAAATCGACGGGGCTGATGATCATGTGATTCTCATAAAAATAATAGTCCCTCTCATCCGCAACACGATAGCTCTTATCTTCATCCAGGCTTTTTTAAACCAGTTCAACTCATATCTCTGGCCCCTGGCTGTATCTTCAAGCGAGGAAAGCAGGATGCTACAGATTGCAATAAACCAGCTTGGCTTTATCGAGGATGGAAATATGGGAGCAGTATTTGCCTCAATCACATTCATCTTCATTCTGAGCCTTTTTTTGATACTCAGCATGAGAAAAAGAATATTTTCAGCAACAGAAGAGAGTCTTCTGTTTTAATAGGAGAAAAAAATGAAAAAATCTGTATTGCTGTTTCTGTCATCACTTCTCTTTATCTCATCCATTTTTTCATTCGGAGCAAAAGAAGATGAGAATACAATAGAAATATGGCACTCAAACACGGGAGCAAAGGCAGCGGCATTTGAAAATATAGTTGATAATTTCAACAGCACGCACGAAGACCTGAAGATAAATGCTGTTTATCAGGGCAGTGCAAGCGATGTGCTTACAAAGGTGAAAAGTGCTGAATCAGCTGGAGGAAAAACTCTTCCAGACATTGCCATACTGGACGCTACAAGCGCGCTTGACATGTCAAGAAGCCGCTTTCTGGTGACTCCAGAAGAGCTTGAGATTGACACATCAGCACTCCTTGACAAGGCACTTTCAGAATATTCATATAAAGATGTGCATATAGGACTTCCGTTTTCTGCCTCAGCCCTTCTGATGTACTCTAATGCTTCACTCTATGAAGAAGCAGACCTTGTTATCCCATCCACTCTGGATGAGATGACAGAGTCAGGGAAAAAGATGAAGGAGAAAACCGGAGCATATATCCTTTCATCTGTCCCATCCACATACGAGATGATCACTTTCCTCTCCTCACAGAACGGCGGGTGCTACATAACCGATAACAGAAACGGCCATGACGGAATACCGGAAAACGTGCTCTTTGACGATAACGGAACGTTCATTTTCTTTCTTGAAAAGTGGATAGAGCTTTCTGAAACAGGTGCTCTTAACAGCATAACAAGCGGTGCTGAGGATGAGTTCCTGACGGGAAAGACCGCATCTGTTTTCCTCTCTTCATCCAATCTTGAGAACATGATAAATAAAATCAACGGACGCTTTGTTCTCTCTGTCTCGCCCGCTCCGCTTGTGAATGAAAATGCAACTGGAGGAGAGAATATAGGAGGAGGATATCTTGCATTCTTTTCTCAAAAGGATGGTGTGAAAAAAGCAGCTGAGTACCTTATTAGTGAAGATGTACAGCTTTATTTTGCAATGAACACAGGCTATGTTCCCGTGAACAAAAGAGTATATGACAATCCTCAGTGGAAGGGTTTTTTAGAGGAGAATCCCCTTTTCAGTGTTGCTCCAGAGATAATATCAGAATCATCTGACAAGGTAATGGGACTCTGGATTCCTTCTGCCTACCAGATCTACCATTCCTTCCAGAAGACCATCAAGGATGCTGTGGATAAGAAGATAAATATCAAGGAGGCAGAAGAGATTATGGCAAAGGAGATTGAAAGTGCGCTCAATGAGTACAGAAGGATTAATTGATAGTCTCAGAAGAGTAGAATGTACACCTGTCTTTAAATGCGCATGTGCTGCACAGCTCTCCCGGGCAAGATGTGAAATTATCTTTTGCGCTCTCAAGCTGCTTTAGCCTCCAGGACAGCTCACTGATGTATATCTCTGTCTTCTTCTTTTTCTCAAGCGCCTGAGAAAGCTTTGCCCTGTATGCCTTAATCAGCTCTTCCCTTCTTCTGTTTCCGCTCTCATCTGCCTTTTTGAGCCTGATTACCTTCTTTATCTCGTCAATGGAAAATCCAAGGCTTCTGAGTTCGATGATTCTCTTCAAGATTATTATGTCCCTCTCAGTGTAGAATCTCTGGTTCCCACTGGATCTAGAGACCTTAATCAGATTTTCCTCCTCATAATACCTTATTGTTCTGATCGTGAGGTTCAGCTTTGCCGCTATTTCCCCTATCTTGTATTTCTTCATAGCGCTATTTTAGCAGAAAAATCCTCCGGAGTGGACTTCTCCGGAGGATGATGATCACCTTATGAGGATATTCACTTCCTCTGTGTGCACAAGATTATCTGAGTCATATATAAGGATTTCAACTTTATGCAGACCATCAGATGCCTCTGGAGAAATCCTTACTTCAGCACCCTGCCCGTTCTGCATTGCCTCAACAGCATTGTTCCTGTTCTGCCAGCTGTAGCGGCTTGAGGTGTTGCTCAAAAGGAATGTATATCCGCTGTCGACATTTCCGATGTTTATCACTGGTGTGTTTACAGTAATATCGCTGTCAGCGCTTCTTACTTCAACTCTAACATTCCCGCTTAAAGGACCGATGTTGTTTACAGCCATGTCTATATATGCATATCCGCCCTTTTCAAGCTTCTCCTCACCCTTTGCACTAAGCCCGTAGACCTTTGATGAGAGGATTACCGGGTCAAAGCGCTCTGGACCGACTGTAAAAGTCTTCTCAAATGACTTTTCAAGTCCGCTGTTGTCCCTGAAAGTGAAGACCATTGTCACTTCCTCTCCAACAGGTGCATCCTTTGAAATCTTTATCCTGTTGTCATCAGAGCTTCTCAGGCTCCTGCTCCTTCCGCTTGAGATTGTCTCAAAGTCCCATACCTTTTCAAAGCCCGATGCATATTCGCTCTCACTTGATGTGTACATCTTCAGTCCGTTTATCGCATTGACTCCTGTGTTTTCAGCCTCAATGCGGACTGCAAACTCCTTTCCTGGATATACTTTCTCAAAGCTGTCTTTATTGTAATAGCCAATTGATGCATCAAGTCCAAGCTCAGGCTTCTTTATCTCAAATGAAATTGGCACTTTCCACTCATCATAACCGTTTGTAAGCGTGAGTGTCAGCGATGCGGTCTTCCCTTCCTCAGCATCATTTGCAATGCGGAAGGAAAGGCAGTTGGCGCTCTTGTTTGAAAGAGTGCTGCTCATCGAAACTCTCCTAAGCTCCGTACTCTGGTTCTTTCCTGATAGAATTGTCTTTATGTTGTTCCCGCTGATTGTGCCGTAATCGTAGCTGGATCTTGTGACAATCACGCCATCTGTGTTGCTTTCAAGCGTTGCCTTAACACTAACACTGCTCTTCCCGCTGTTCAAAACTGCGAAATCAAGATATGCAACCTCCCCGATTTCACATATTCCGTTTCCGTTTATGGAATCAATAAGCACGCTCTTTTCAACTGAGAGCTTCGAATCCGGCTTCCTGATTACAACAGGAATTGTTCTCTCCCACACATTGATTCCATCGCTCATGCTGACCTTCACATGGGCTACAGTATTCTCTGGAGCATCATCCTTCACTTCTATCTTCATGTTCGATGAGGAAGAGAGGCTGGAAGGACTTGAGCTCGTAGTTCTCCCTTTTGCGGCAAGAAGATAATAGCCTGCCCTGATTTCGCTGTTATATTTAAATGGTCCCTTGTTAGGAATATCTATATACTCGCTGTCTGTTGAGAGTGTCCATGAAAGGTTCCTTATTCTTGCCTCTCCCGAGTTGCGCAGAGCAAAGTCAAGGGATACTGTCTCCCCCGGGCTTGCAATGCCGTCATTGTTCTCATCAGGATCGAATATCTGATAGCGCGTGATTACTGGATTGCTTCTGACACTCACAACGGGAAGCTCGATTTCTCCGCTCCAGCCCCCTTCCGGACATCCGATTCCGGTTGCAGTCCATTTGATGACGATTGGAGTTCCTGCTTCATAATCAGGGCTGACCTTTATCTCGATTCCTCTTTCCTTTGATGTGTTTGTCGTGTCTGCAGACGAATTGAAATAATATGTGCTTACACGTCGTCCTGAGTTCCAGTAGTCCCCGCTCCTGGTTGCCTGGGAAAGAATCTGCACTCCCTTTGTCTCGGTGGTGAATGTGATTTTAGGATTTTTGAGCGCACTCTTTCCTGTGTTCTTGAAAAGATAACCTACTCTGATTGTCTCACCCGGGTTGATTGTCTTGTCTCCATCCCCGTCAGTCTCAAGGAAATCAAATTTTTCAAGAACTATGTTTGCATCCGTGTACTTTATCGGCAGCGTGATGCTGTCTGAGGAGCTTGCTCCGAGAGGAGTTGAAAGTGTGAATGTGAGCGTGATGTTCTTTGGCTCTGTTGAGCTTCCTACTGTGAACTTGTACCTTCCCTTGCCCTCTGCATTCAGGTATCTTGTTCCATTATTCTCACTTGAAGATGATCCGTAGAGCGAGACATACTTGCCCTCTTCAATGCTTGCATAGCTTGCTCTTCCTGTATTTATCTGAATCCCTTCATCGCTCGAGCTCATTATGCTTGTAAGATTATATGCGCTGTCAGAACCATCTTTGAGCTTCCAGAGCACATCAAGAGTAATGCTCTCTCCGGGATTGATTACTCCATCCTCATTTGCCTCATCATGAATCTTGTAGCTTACAATCTCAGCATCAAAACCTGATTTTGCAACAGGAATGCTAACAACTTTTTGGGATGTGTATTCTCCTGCGCTGACCTTGACAAGGACATCAACAGCCTCGATATCCTCTGTTACAGGAACACTTATCTGGTAGCGGTTATCAGGCATGTTGCGTTCAAAATAACTGTCATTTATGTTATCTCTTGAGCGTACGACAGATGAGTCCTCTCCTGCCGCAATAAGCATCCTTGAAGAATAGACATAGTTCTCATAACTATCCGGAGAACCTATCTTTTCCAGCTTTGCTTCCTCACTCAGACACTCGACAGAGACCTTCAAGTCTGCACTGATCGTTCCTGTATTCATAATAAGAGGATAGAAATTGACGGTCTCACCGTAATTGAGCTTTCCGTTCTTATCCCCATTGAGGTCCTGGATTATATAATCCGTATCAAAACTGACATACTGGGCATAAAGTGTCTTATCAAGCAGGTCTAGAGCGCTTGCAGGATTATCTGAGTTGTACAGCTCAGAGTCTGAAGAATACCCGCTTTCTGTGCTGTATCCGAGGATTATATACCCCTCATCATCTGGAGACGGGATATCAATTAAATCAGATAGCTCTGCTTCGTATGTATGAACCTCGCTATCTCCGCCAATTCCATTGTAGCTGTAGCTTACAGGAATTGAGATATTTACATCAAATGCATTTCCAAATGGGACAGAAAGAGGATAGCTGTCAAGATTGCTGATGCTCTCTCCGCTTTCGTTGCTGACATCCTTGATTATCACGGAATCAGAAAGGTAGCCATATATGTCGCTTTCTATATCGACATACCTTCCCTCTATCTCTGAGCGGGAAAGGGAGCGTGTGACTTCCTCTGAACCAGCTTTATATATGACAGGAACATCGATTGAGAAATAATCATCACCCCATGAAAGAGCATTCCATGAATCTTCTGCATCCAGGAATCTTGTAATGTAGTTTTCAAATTCTGTGGAAAGATTATTTATTCTGTATTCATAAAGCGCATCAATATCCGCATTGTACTTATCTCTGGCCCTGTCCATCTCCTCTTCAAGTTTCTCACCCTCAGATGCAACTTTTTCAAACTCGCTCCAGCTTGAGACCTTCTCCAGCTTCGCCTCAAGGTTTTCTTCTTTTCTGTCAAGCTGGTTTCTCTTGTTCTGATAGCTCCTGTCCAGCTTTTCAATCTCGCTGTAAAAAGAGACATTATATTTCTCGACCATGCTCTGGATTTTTTCCAGAGCCTCTCCTTTTGTAAGGCTTACCAGGATTTTATCAAACTCTTCAGATGCATTGAAACCGCATGATGAGAGTACTAAAAGGCACAGCAGCCCTAAAAGCAAAAACAATTTCTTCCTCATAAAATGCTCCTGAAAAAAATTATTTCACATGAATTGGGCATCAGCAAGTGAGAATAAATAATTAGAAAAAACAATAATCTGAATTCATTTTTGTCCAACCTGCTGAAAGAATCTTCTTGTAAGGTATGGAAGCATGTGAAAAGAAAGAAGACGCAAGAGAAAAAATCGGAAGACTCGGAATAAGGGCATTAAGCGACAAGGAGCTTTTAATGCTGCTGATCCAGAACGGAAGCAGGACAAGGAGTCTTGAGGAGATAAGCTCTGATGTGCTTGCACTCCTTGACAGAAAATCATCGATAATGTTCTCAGAGCTCAGTGCGATAAACGGACTGTCGAATGCAAAAGCATCAATCATCGCAGCCTCTTTAGAACTTGGAAGAAGAAGGATTGCAAAGCAGAGCGTGCAGATAAAGAGTCCTGAGGATGTTTATAACTCAATAAGACATTACTCGGACAGAAGCCAGGAGCATCTTATAGTAGTTGCTTTAAACGGTGCTCATGAGATTATATACACAGAGACCGTTACAGTCGGCCTTGTAAATATGACGATAGTGCACCCCAGAGAAGTCTTCTCAAATGCGATTGAGAAAAGAGCCAGTGCGATAATAATTGCTCATAACCATCCATCAGGCCGTCTTAATCCAAGCAGTGAGGATATCGACATGACAAGGAAAATCGTGAAAGCCGGTTCCATTTTGGGAATTTCTGTTCTCGATCACCTCATAATCTCGAGTGCTGGCTATCTGAGCTTTAAGGCTAAAGGCCTGATTTAGTCAATGTTAAAAAACAGAAAACATATTAATATATCGCAATTGCTCTTCTCAATCACTTGGTATTCATGGACAACGGGTGTTACTCGATTATGAAATATGGGCTGATATAAATATATTTGCAATAATTCTTAATTATATTATAATGAAGGAGGATGAATGTACAGAAACATCTCGTTTTCATGGGATGCGAATAAGAACCGTGCGAACAAACGGAAGCATTCCATTTCATTCGAGGAGGCGCTGACAGTGTTCTACGATGAGGATGCATTGCTGATATCCGATGATAATCATTCACTTGAAGAAGACCGCTTCGTGATGATGGGAAGGAATAGCCAATTCCGGATCTTAATTGTCTGCCACTGCTATCGCAAAGATGATGAGGAGATCAGGATTATATCAGCTCGCAAGGCGAACAATGAAGAAAGAAAACAATACGAAAACCAGTTGGGCAGGAGATGGAAATGAAGGATAATTACGATTTCAGCAAAGGCATAAAGAATCCATATGCGAAGAAGCTCAAGAAGCAGATTACAATACGCATCGATGCAGATGCAATAGAATATTTCAAAGAACAGGCAACCGATGTCGGGATATCCTATCAGAATCTCATCAATCTTTATCTCAGGGACTGTGCAGAGAAAAAGAGGAGACTTTCGTTATCATGGGAAAAATAAGCTATAGCCACAACAAATCCAGTTTGGTAGTAGTTTGACATTCTTCATTGATTGTATTTTTCTGCAAAAATGCATCTACTATTAATCTTAAATGATGGGAACAGAAAGCATGTTAATATATCGCAATTGCTCTTCTTGATCATTTGATGTTTACACTTTTGATACAATCGGGATTTTGAGGCATATCTCTGCAACTAAGGAGATTTTGACATTATTCTTTTTATTATAAGAAATTACAAATCAGGCATTATCTTTAGATAAGCACCGCTATAGAGATTTACAAGAAGATGCAAAGGAATAAAATCTACCCCCTCCTGTGCTTTTTAATTCTTTAGCCACCCCTATGGGTATTTTCGTTTCATTGTGTGAATTTCGTTTCAGGGTTCAATTTGAGTGAGGCGGAGCATATCTACCCCACCTCTTTCCGTCACACATCTCCGAAGATATGCTCCGGAGTCCCTTCCGGCCAGCTGCTGAAATCCGCAGGCTCAATCCTGAGGAGCTCTTCTTTGTAGTCCCCGTACTTAACCCCGCCGATTACCAGATCATCCTCTGAAGGGACAAGTTCAAGAATCTCTCCTGTCCTCAGATTCTGGCCGCAATAAGCCGTTCCGACAACAAGCCGCTCATCAGGCTCCAGCTTCATCAGAAGCTCCTTGGCCTTCGTCAGTGCCTAACGCACATCAAGATAGCACCATGTCCAGGTGCCATCATTGTTTCCAAACTCGACACAATTCGCAGTGCTGATATGATATTATTGACTTAAGTAAGCAAAACTCCAAAGAGGGAATTAATGGATATAGAAAGAATCAAAGAGCTATCAACTGCTAGGCGGATAAGGTGGTCAGCTCATGTTGCTCAACGGATGATGGAAAGATCCATCTCGAGATCTGATGTGCTAAGCGCAATATGCTCAGGAGAGATTATAGAAGACTATCCAGAAGATTTTCCTCTCCCAAGTTGCCTCATATTGGGGATAGTCAATAAAAAACCAATACATGTTGTGGTTGCACAAGATGAAGAAGAAATTGTTATAATATCAGTGTATCGGCCCAATCTAAATAAATTTGAGCCAGATTTCAGGACAAGGAGGAAATAATATGTGTTCATATTGCCGCGGAAAAGAACTCAAGGAATCTACAACAACATATGTAGCTGTACTCGGTGAGTATACAATCATCATCAAGAATGTTCCTTGTCTGGAATGCGTCCAATGCGGAGAGAAATATTATACCGACGAGGTTATGCAGAATATCGAGAGAATTGCAACGAAGGCAAAGGAACTGAATAGCGAGTTCTTTGTAGCTGAATATAAAGCGGCATGAAGGCTAGCCACTTTTGCTGAATTTAGTCCCTCTGAAAGTTTCGCCCGATTGTATCATCAAGAGCGTTCAAACACATTTGATGTTTACACTTTTGATACAATCGGGATTCTGAGGCATATCTCAACAAAATCACAACTCGTGGTGTTATTCTTTATATTAAAAGAAATTAAGAAACAGATATCACATTTACACAAACGACATCATAGTGATCAACAAGAAAATGCAGGTAAGGAAAATCAGTCCTCTTATGTGCTTTCATATTCTTTAGCCACCCCTATAGGTATTTTCGTTTTATAGTGTGATTTTCGTTTCAGGGTTTCTTTTATACAAAAATCTGCTGACGAGGCGAATTAAATTTTAAGATTTGGTATAATAGCAGTAATCCACGTCCTGTCAACATAATCCAAAGAGGAGATCCCATATTTCTGATTTCATGAGACTGCTTGCAATCAAAAGGAAGCCCAATAAAAACCAATGATAATTTACAGACAGGCAAAAGCCTGTGATGAACAGTTGCTGCGAATTTTTCTATACCATGCGATATATGTCCCTGAAGGATGTGAACCTCCATCAGCAGATA
>CASDRU010000022.1 GCA_949283305.1 uncultured Spirochaetales bacterium
ATGGGTATGCTTTCTTGAGAGTATGGCATATGAAGTTATTCAAATCGAAGGATGTATGACTTTCTCCTCTCCTCTTATAAGACTTTGAGCAGTATTCCAGAAGGCGGTTATAAGTGAAGCGGCAGCAGCCAATGATGCGGGTCATCATCTGAGTTTGTTCTGCTGTTGGATAGAGCCTGTAACAATACGCCTTCTGCATGTATTAATTGTAGCATAAAAGCTGAGATTCATACAGCTTTGCCGTATGAAAAGTTTGAAAAAACAAGGTAAGATGAATTGCACATTCAGCCCCTGCGTAAACACAGGGGTTATCTGTGCAGATTTCTATATCGGAATCGTAGGGCATAAAGATAAGACTGATGACGGAATATACAGAAAAAGGTAGTATGAAGTTGATTTCATTGCAAATCTTGCAGGAAAACGCTATTACATACAGTCTGCACTGTCACTGCTTGATGAAAGAAAGCTGGAACAGGAACTAAGATCCCTTTCCATGATTAGGGATTCATTCGGCAAAATCGTAATCACAAGAGACAAAATCAAGCCAAGACACACGGAGAATGGTATTCTGATAATCAACCTATTTGACTTTCTGCTAAAAGCTGATGCACTGGAAATGTAACAGGAGAAAGCACTCTGTTGAGATACCAGAAGCTTTCATAGTCTGTGATGGAAGTAGTTCTCTTAAAAAATAATTAAAATCTGTTGCATACGAAGAGAACTACTCATCAGTAGCTGTCTTTATTTTCCGCGCATAAAATTTCAAAATCAATTCTCAATAAACTCAGTGTTGAGATTGACAGAGAAATAGGAAGCAAGGCTCACAAGATCCTCATCCTTTATGCTCCTTATTATTCCCGCGCTCTTTGCCTTGAGGTATATCTCTGCAGCCTTTTCTATCGTGTGTATAAGGCCAAATGCCTCATCAAGCGTATCACCGCACCCGAAGATGCCATGGAAGGCCCATACTACTGCACGGTATTTTCCGATGAGGCGGCTTGTCTCAACTCCGATTTCAACACTTCCCGGCATCATCCAGTCAAGGATTCCGACACCCTCTGGAAACACGACAGCACATTCTGTCTCGCTCTGCCACAGTATCCTTGTAAGTGTTTTCGCATCGGGTTCTATTGTGTAAGAAAGTGCCGTGATGTTTGCAGGATGAGCGTGGTATATGACACGGTTTGTGTCGCCGCTGACTTTCTTTCTGACCTCATGATTCAGCAGGTGTGTCGGAATTTCACTTGTCGGCTTTGCTCCATTCTCAAGCCCCCATAGAATGGTATAGCCTTTTCCATCATCATCCAGTCTTATTATCCCTATATTCTCCTCAGGAGCAAGAGACACATTTCTCATGTATTTTCCGCTTCCTGTAATCAGGAAATACTCACCTGAAAGCCCTGAACATGATAGAGGAAGATCATAGTGGCGGCCTTCCTTCTTCATCAGATGCCTTGTCTCCTTCACATCCTCATCCTTCATGCGGTATGAGAGATTTCCTCCATTCCTCTCATGCCAGCCGAGTGCGTAGCCATCTGAACACAGCTTTATGAATTCACTTATAACCTTTTCCATCATCAAATCCTCTTTGAAAGTACATTCTTCTCATATTCCATAATGCTCTCATACCATGAAAATCCGCTTTCAAGACCTTCCCTTTTTAGATATTCTTCCCAGACATCAGAATAAGGAAGCATCTTCACTTCCTCAGAAAGTGCGAGCATCTTTGTCCAGTCAGCATTCTCTTCTGCCTTTTTCAGCTCATCAGAAGGCTCAAGAAGTGCAAGAAGCAGCGCCTTTTGGGTGCTTCTGACTCCAACGACCCAGGCTGCTATTCGGTTTACCGATGCATCGAAATAATCAAGGGCAATCAGCACACGCTCCAGGGCATCGCATCTTACTATCTCCTTTGCAATCTCGATTATCTCATCATCCAGGCGCACAACATGATCACTGTCCCAGCGCACCGGACGCGTGACGTGAAGAGGAAGCTTGTCAAAGAAAGCAAGGAGTGCAGATATCTTCTCGCTCACCATCTCTGTCGGATGATAATGTCCGTTGTCAAGCAGCTGGTAAACACCCTTATGACGCGATGCATAGGAAAGATAGAACTCATTGCTTCCTACAGTAAAGGACTCAAGACCTATTCCGAACACCTTGCTCTCAACTGCGTCAATAACGCCTTCAAGAGGCTCTGAGTATATCTCATCAAGGCTCTCTTTGAGCCTTTTTCTTGGCCCTATCCTGTCTGCTGGAATTTCCTTATATCCATCAGGAATCCAGAGATTGCAAACTGAATAGGAGCCAAGCTCCTTTGCAAAAACAGATGCAATCTTTCTGCATCTCTTTCCATGCTCAATCCAGAATCTTCTGACCTCCTCATCAGGCGATGAGAGCGTAAGATTGTCCTTCACCATCGGGTGGGAAAAGAATGTAGGGTTGAAATCAAGTGCAAGATTCCTTGCCCTTGCATATTCTATCCAGAGTCTGAAATCCTCTGCATCAAGCTCGTTCCTGTCGTGAGTGCTGTCGCTCGTCTTATAGGAGGCGTGGATGTTTATTCTCTTTTTGCCGGGAATAAGGGAAAGAGCATAATCAAGGTCCTCTTTCATCTCATCAAAGTTCCTTGCCCTGCCAGGATAATCTCCTGTAGTCTGGATTCCTCCGCTGAGTGCTCCTCTGTTCTTCTCAAATCCCATCACATCATCTGCCTGCCAGCAGTGGATGCTGACAGGAATTGAAGAGAGAGTGGAAATGGCTTTTTCAGTGTCAATTCCAAATGCCTTGAATTTCTCCACCGCATCCTTATACATCCTCAGTCCTCCTTGTGTAGCTTGTGTATCCGAAATTGCTTCTTATCACGCTCATCTTCTCTTCTTCCTTCATTTCTCCTGTCTTCACAAGAGCAAAGAGAAGGCTTCCTATTGCTGTAGCATCATATGGACCAGAAATGATTTTCTTCCTTGAAAGCATGGCAATGAGGTCACATAGATATCTGTCCTTTGCCCCTCCTCCGACGATGTTTACCTCGCTGAAGGTTCTTCCTGTTATTTCTTCAAGCTTCTCTATCATCCTGACAGTATATTCAGCAAGGGACAGATATATTACCTTCGCTGTCTCAGCAAGGTCTTCTGTCTCGCTGTAGCCGTTTTCAAGAAGCATCTGGTCTATTTCCTCAGAAATCGTCTTCGGATTTAACAGTCTGTCTGACGAGACATCGATTCTTCCCTTATCCTCAGCATCCATTGCGTTTCTCATTATCTCATCATAGCTTGTGCCCTCAGGATATTCGCTCTTGAGCTTCTGTAAAAGCCATGTGCCCATTACGTTCTTGATGAGCCTTATCTTATTATCTGGGGAAGCCTCATTTGTAAGATTCTCCTCAAATGAGCGCTCATCAGTTACAGGATGATCAAGAAGAGCGCCCACAAGCGACCATGTTCCAGATGAGACAAATGCACAATCACTCGATGCAAGGGATGCATATACAGCACTTGCTGTATCATGCGATGGGGATAGCATGACAGTCGGCTTATATCCGATTTCCTTCGCCACCTCATCAGAGACAGGACCGACAACAGTACCCGGCTCTGAAAGCGGAAGGAATATGGAGCGCGGCAGCCCCGCACTCTTTATCACCTCATCATCCCAGGTCCTTGTCTCGAGATTTATCATATTGCTGGTGCTTGCAAAAGTGTATTCGCACATCTTCTTTCCTGTAAGCAGGAAGTTTATATAGTCTGCGATGAATAAAAGCGTCTCAGCCTTCTCAAGAGCCTCAGGATTCTCTTCCTTTATGCTCATCAGCTGATAAACTGTATTGAATCTCTGCTTCTGGATTCCAGTTCTTTCATAGAGCATCTTTGCATCCAGCGTGTCCTTTACGCTCTTTGTTCTCTCATCGCGGTATGAGACAGCGGGAAGCACAAGGGAGTCTGCATTATCAAGGAGCACGAAATCAACTCCGAATGTATCGACAAGAACATAGTCAGCCTCCCCTGCTTCCTTCAGCGCATCCAATATTGATGAAAATATCCTCTCAATATCCCATGTAAGAAAACCAGAGCGGTATACAGGAGTGTTCTTGAAGCTCTTTATCTTCTTTATATCAATGAAGCCGTCGCTCCTCTTTTCTGCGGCAAGCACCTTTCCTACGCTTGCTCCGATATCAACAGCAATGTATCTCATAGTACCTCCTAATCAAGATGGAAAGCCTCTTCAAGCTTTATGCTTACAGGAGACTCATCCTCATTTGTCTCCATTATATCACTCATATAATGCCACCATCTTTTAATTGCATCAGCACACCCGAGATCCTGACTGGAAGAGCCTTCTGTCATCTGGTATGCAAAAAGCAGTCCTCTTTCCCTGTCAAGGTATATTGAATAGTCATATACCCCGCTTTTCTTGATCTCGTCTCTCACATCTGGCCATAAAAGGCTGTGCCGCCTTATATACTCATCCTCATATCCCTTTTTAAGGAACATGACGAATGCTTCCCTTCTTGCCATAAAAGCCTCCCTTACATATCTAAAAGCTTTTTATAAAGCTCATCGTTACAGTAAACGCCTTCAGCCATGCTCTTCTTCCTTTCACTGAATAGCCCCTCTCCCGGATAGCGCACTGGGCTGTGTGGGTCAATTGGTGTGCTGCTCTTTATATCCATAAGAGCATCCTTCATCCTCTTCATGCTAAGCCTCCAGTCAGGAAGGCTCTTTATGTCAAATACGATGAACACCTGCGAAAGCCCTATTTCAGGCTCTGGGGATATCATGTTCACAGTGCGCCCAGATGAAAGGAGGGCAGCAAGCATATCAAGAGCAAGAGAAAGCCCTGAGCCCTTCCAGTACCCGATTGGAAGCGGTGCACGCGAAGAGAGTATCTTCTCCGGATCCCTTGTTATATTTCCATCCTTGTCAAAGCCACCGTCAACGGGACAGGAAACTCCATCCATCACGAATTTCTCAAGCTTTCCATAGCTGAACATGCTCATCGCAGTGTCAAGAAGAAGCGGTGCCATGCCCTCCTCCTGAGGAATTGCAATCACAACAGGATTGTTTCCAAGCTTTGCCTCCAGGCTTCCCCAGACCGGCATGTTTGCGCATGTGTTTGTCCACATCAGGGCAGCCATGCCCTCTTCTGCAGCAAGAAGGCCATAGTAGCCCGGTCTTATCCAGTGGTTTGTGTTCTTCAGGCTCACTATTCCCACATGATGAGTGCGCGCAAGCTCTATTGCTCTTTCTGTCGCTTTTATGGCATTCAGATTCCCCGGTCCGAGGTTTCCATCATATACTTCAATTGCGCCAAGGGAAGCAACAAGTGAGATGCTCTTTTCAAGATCAATCTCCTTGTTGTCTATCATAGAGACATAGCGGAAAAAGCGGTTGAGCCCGTGAGTATGCACCCCATCAGCAGAGGCGAGTGCGAACATGCGTGCAACCTTTGCTGCATCGCTTTTCTTCATTTTATGCTTGATAAGGACTCTATTGAAATTGTCCTCCAGTGTTTTATAATCAACTCTCATGTGTCCATTCTACAACAGAGAAAACATAATTAAATATATTTTTATTCGCTTTTGATAAAAGATTTTTCCTTTGACAGCCCACATTTCCATCTCTTATTATTTTCTCATGGAAAAGACCTTCAAAATAGGAATACTTGGATGCGGCAATATCGCAAATACTATGGCAAGGACAATTTCAGACCTTGGCGCTCCCTATTCTCTTCATGCAGTTGCTTCCCGTAGCGGTGAAAAGGCTGAGGCATTCAGAGAAAAATACAATGCTCAGGTTGCCTACTCATCCTATGAGGAGCTATGCAGGGATGATGAGATTGACCTTGTGTATGTAGCGACAATCACAAGCGAGCATAAAAACCACATGATGATGGCTCTGGAGAGCGGAAGGAATGTGCTTTCGGAAAAGGCATTCACAGTAAACAGAAGAGAAGCTGAGGAAGTATTTGCCCTTGCAGAAAAGAAGGGCCTTTATGCTGCGGAGGCAATATGGACACGCTATATGCCTTTCAGAAAAACTCTTTCAGACTACATGGAAAAAATCGGGAAAGTATCATCAATAAGCGCAAGTCTTGGCTACAAGGTATCAGAAAAGGAAAGGATAAGGCGCCCTGAGCTCGGAGGAGGCGCGATGCTCGATCTTGGAGTGTATCCTATCAACTTCGCCCTGATGGCACTTGAAGATGAGAAGATAACAGAAGTCTCAGGACTATCATACAATAATGATCTTGGTGCAGACATAACTGATACACTGCTTTTCAAAACAGAAAGCGGAGTGTGCGTATCAATTAGAGCTGACAGCAGGACAAACACAGACAGAAAGGCTCAGATCTATGGAGAAGATGGGTACATCGAGGTAGACAATGTCAACAACCCATCCCGCCTTGATCTCTACCTCTTTGACAACAGGAGTGCAGTTCTTGATGCCTCCAAAACCTTCTCTCACCTCTCAACCGGCTTTGAATATGAAGTGGCTGAAGCAAGGGATATGATAGAAAAAGGAAAGATTGAAAGCATCTCAATGCCCAAAAGCACCACTCTCTCCGTTCTCTCCCTCATGGACAGAGCAAGAGAAATATACGGCGTGAAGCTCGGCTATGAAATCACATGATTGAGAAAAGGATGCCGAATCCGTTGTAATCGCTGTAGGTGGGGATGACAGGGAACTGATAAAATACTCCCACAGAAAGCGAGTAGTATTTTGCTATCTCCAGCTCAGTCATCAGTTTTGGCCTGAGCATCAAACCATTGAATACGGAATTGAGTTCATTTATCTCATTTCCAGGATATACCAGGAACTGGCAGTAATATCCTATGTCGCATGAGACATATGTTGTAAAGCTCCAGAACTTAAGGAATTTCCATCCAAGGGAAACTCCTCCTTCTATCATGAACTCCATTCTTGCAAGAGCACCCATGGACCCGAGCGGATCTAAAAAATAGTCAGTCAGCGCATAGATGTCAAAGCGGAACTGGTCAGTCTCTATTCCCCCTGAGAATCCCCCTCCGGCTGTAAATCCTCCGCGCACGAAAGTGCTTCTTGCAAAAAGATCAAAGCAGACATTCGAGTTCTCCCAAAGTGCATTCCACCAGCCTTCAGGATCAAGATCCTTCTTCTCTTCCTCTGCAGAAAATGCGGAGAATGGAATCAGAAAGACAAGCAGCAAGATAAGTATTCTTTTCATCACTTCCATCCTCCGTTGACTGTCGCCCTTATAAGCTCATAATCATTGCCATTGTCCTGCTGGATATAATAGTTTCCGCTGAAAGCCTTGTTGCTCACGCTCATATAAGCTGATGATATCTTGATTAGGGCCGGATACATACCGCTTACATTAAAGTCAGTATTTCTCTTTATGCTTCCGCTTCCGCTCATTCCGACTCCCATTGTATAAGAGCCAGAGACAATCACCATACGCCCATCTGAGAACTCTGAATAGTTCTTATATGAGAATGAGATATCTCCCTGCATTGCTGCAATGTTTGCAGATACATTATATGTCATCTCACCAGAGCTGTATGCAGATGGTACTGATAAGTTCGCGCTTGTGCTCTCATTTGCAACTGCATTTGCAACAGGACTGCCGGATCCGCTTGTCCATTTCTCCTTCACTTCATCAGGCAGCATGTCAGATTTCCTGAATTCCCACGGCTTGAGACAGAATGCCTCAAAGAGCTTAATATATTTCTCGCTTGAAAGTGCACCGTAAGCATCTATTTCTTCAGTATATTCAGTAACCTGTCCAAATACTCCGATAAGACGAACCTTGATTCTTACTTTCTCAAACGGCTCTGACGGAGAAATGTCAGAAAGCACAATCTCAGAAGATGGCTCATATTCATGTGTTTTTTCATCTTCAACTGTCACGACCTCAACACGCTCAAATGCCTCAGGCTCCTCAAGAGAAAGCCATACAGGATAAACACCATTTTCGTTTGCACTGAGATTCTTGTTGAATCTGTTTACATTCACAGAGACATTCTCAATTGAGATATCATCAACAGGAATCGGCTCGGCCTTGTTCATATCCATTGATGGAATACTTGACTCCTCTCCTCTTACTGCTACTACACAGAACTCATGGAATGGCTTTGCCTCATTGTATTTTATCGGCGTGAAAACAACATCTTCACCTGTTGCAGCCTTATCTTCAATCCACTCCCATCCGCCATCCAGAGCAATTCTGGCCTTGCTCTCACCGCTGTTGCTGCGCCCAAATAGTGAATACTTGAGCCCTTCTATATCTCCAATCTGCGGAGAAACTGTAATTGTCGTTGTCATGGCCTCATAATCAGGCGTTACAGTTATATTTGTCGGAGGAAGCAACAAGCATCCTTCTTTCTTGCTTGCAATACCGACAAGAGTCTCCTCAGAATCCTTTGGTGTATACGTTGCATAAACTGTGTAGAGATAGGATTCTGCCTTGTCTGGAGAAAGAGGATTGCCATCAGCCGTTGTAGTGTCTGTCAGAGTATATACTCCGTCCTTGAGGCTTATCTCTCTCCCATTCTTTTGAATAGATGCTCCTTCCGTAATTTCTTCCGAAAGGAAAGAAACTATTTCAACCTCACTTGAGGATGCTGTGCTTCTCTTAACATAATATGTATAGCCCTGGTCAGCATTCCTGTCCTTTGTCCAGGAAACTAAGATCTTGTCAGCATAGTGTCCATTTGAGACTGTGAGGTTTTCAGGGGCAGGAGGTGCACCTTCAACAAATGTGTATCCCGTTCTTACTCCGCTTTGCTCACTTGTCTCGGCTGAGGATATACTTCTTATGGCAAACTGCAGCTCTTTTCCATACTGACTCTTTGGAAGCATATATGAGTATCCGTTTGCTGTCTGCGAAATTCCGCTTGCAAGCGTTGTCCAGCTGCTCTGTGTCTCATCATAATAGATAATCTCATAGCCCTTTATGTTCTCAGAGCTATCCCATGTGAAATTGATTCTGTCTGTATATGTACCCTGACTTGCAGTGAAATTGCCTGGAGCAGAAAGCGTCCATCCGGTTGCAGCTTCACTTGGAGTTCCAAGGTTTACAGAGCTATAGGAATAATCGCTCTTTGCAACCACACGATAAAAATACACATAGTCATTATAATCATCGGAGGAGAACTGATGGCGGAATGAATAGCCCCAGTCAGTTTCATCAAGTGTTCCAACAAGCCTTGACCATGAAAGCTCATCTGGATTTGTCTTTTCGCTATACTCACTCTTAAGCACCCTGCTTGCCCAGATATTATAGTCCCCTGCACCCTTTACAGCATCAAAGGAGACAAGCACATAGTCTGAATAGACTCCCTGCGTTGCTGTGACATTCTTAGGAGCCTCTCCAGTGAAGACTTCATATGCATTTGGATTGAAGCTTGCATTTCCGTTGTAGTCAGGAACAGAGCTTGAGAGAACTGAGTAATTGCATGACGAAAGGAGGATGGCAAATAGAATTGTGATAATCAGAAACAGATATTTCCTCATATTTTTATCCTCCCTTCCTCTGAAACCTCACTCATAGGAAGATTTTCCCCATCTATATCAAGGCTTCCGCTTCCATCTGCATTTACAGAAACACTATTTGCCTTTACTGTCCTTGGCTTATATCCGATAGAATGAGAATCCCAGTTGACAGGAGTAAATGAAATAGTTGTGCTATTCTCATCACCTGCGCCAACAGCATTGAGTATATCACCTGCATCAAGCTTTATATCGCCATCTGACTTTATTGTCACATTATTCCACTTTTCAGAATAATCACCATTAAACTTCAGCGCACTTACGTCAGGTTCTACCAAAAGAAGGTTTCTTCTTACTGTTGTCGAGGTTCCCGGAACAGTATAATACCTCACAACGCTTAAAGACCAAGCAACTGTCCAGTCTCCGCCAAATGCAGAATTAGCCTGGCTCAGCACATCAGATGCTATTGTTGAGTAGATATAGGCTATATCGTATTTGTTCAGCTCTCTTCTGTATTCTGTGTTGCTGATTGCCCTAGAGCCTGTTGATATAACCTCACCGCTATCAGAAACAAGAACAGGCGCGATTTCAGTGTATGTTATTGAAAGACTGTCACGGTTGATTCTTCCAGCATCACTTACATGGGCTGTGACTGTATCAGTTGACTTATCGAACTCAACTGAGCCATCTTCGTTTCTTAAGATATTGCTTCCTTCTTCTTCTGGTGTGAGATCCTTTATTGATATGATCACAGGCTCTGTTTTCATTGTCGGGGTTATCTCAAAGTCGGACTGACCCGGATAGTTTACCTTGAAGCTGATTACTGCATAGTCTTCAAAATAGCCATCGCTGTATATTGTTTTTATCTTTATATCACTTACTGTGTCAGTTATGAATGGATACCCCTTGTTTGAATCTTCCTGATCATATAGAGAATTCTGAACCTTGCCATATGATTCTGGAAGAAGGCTGAGAACATCTGCATTAACAGCCCTTACAGTGTAGCTGTTGTTGTCTTTGTCATAAGCGTTGTCAGTAAATGTTGTGGTTTCTGTCTCACCTATTTCAACTGCCTTGCTTGCATCAGTCGAATATTTGTAGATTTTATATTTCTCTGCTCCTTCAACTTCATCCCATGTGATTTCAACCTGGGCAACAAGGCTTCCCTTTGTTGCAGAAACATTCTTTACAGATGAAAGAACAGATCCACTGTCAGAAGAAGTCGATTTAATTTCCTTGTTCTGCTCAGCATTCTTTGCAACTATGCTGTATGTTCTTTCTTTCTCTCTTTCTTCATAACTTGCATCTGAATAATCGATTGTAAGAGTGTTGAGAGTAAAGTCAGCTATCTCATAAAGCTTTCCGTCATCATCAGATACATAATAGCTTATTCCATCCGTCTTATGACCTGAGGATTCCCACTTTATAATAACAGCCGTTGCACTTTCATAATCACTTGCAGTAAGGCCAAGATCTGCAGGAAGAGTAAAGTCCCTTCCTTTAACTGAGTAATCTGGTTCATACCATTTGTCAGAACTGTCTTTTGCCCTGAGCCTGATTTCTTTCTCCTGGCCGTTATCTGACACTATTTTGAAGCTTTCATTCTGCACCTCCGCAGGAGTGAAAGCACTGCCGTCAACAGAATATTCATAGGTATATCCACCATCTCCTATCTCATTCCACGTGACAAGAATCTCTCCTATTCTGTTGTCACTTGCCTTCAATGATGAGAAAAGCGGTGTAACCGATCCAGAGTTGAGGATAATATCCTTATCTGTCTTGAATTCGGAGACAGTGTAATAAGGATTTTCTCCCTTATAGAGAGCCAGAGTATATTCATACTGCCAGATGCCAGAATCTTTAGATATAGTCATGCTATCACTATAGGCAACAATCTCCTCCGTGCTCTCACCAGTCTCAAGGTTGATAATCTTCTCAATAATCTTCCACTCAAGCTCTTCTGGCTTAGCTTCATCGAGATTTGCTTTGAATGTAAGATCAGCAGACAAGCCATCAAGTGAAGCAGATACTGATGCGTCTACATTATTTGTTGGATAGTACATGCTTCCTTCAAGGCTCGTATATCCTGATGCCTTGTAAATCTGAGGAGAATCATCAAGATCTCCTATGAATGCCGCATTATAGAGCCTGTATTCATATTCAATACCAGGTTCGACAGAAGAATCAAAATAACGGAACGTCATGCTTCCAGTCTTTTCAAAGGCAGGATTATCTTTACGCTCTGAAATCTCGTCTGCTAGCATCTGCCACTGGTTTGCACCCTTCACTGAGCGCTCAATGGCAAAGAGTGTATGATCCTCAGGATTTTCAGTAAAACCGAACCAGGATGGAACAGTAAAACTGATTTCAATGCCCTCAGTGCCAGTTTTTGTAGCTTCTGCTTCTGTTATATCATCAACCTCATATTCTCCGCTGATTACCTGAGTAAATGATTTTGTATAACTCTCACCATCCTTTATTGCCATTGTAAGGGTAAAGTCATAGCTTCTGTTCTGGACAAACTCGTTGATCGGGAGTTTGAGGAATGTCTCATAGGGAACATACTCTTCTACTCCTTCATTCTCATCATATGTCGAGAAGACATACTTCTGATTTTTGCTCGGATCCTGGGAGTCTTTGATTTCTATTGTGTACGTGACATCATAGAGCTTTTCTTGTTCATAGAAAACTGTCGGACAGGAGAAGAAAAGAGAGATGCTGTCTTTCTCAAAGAGAGAAGAATAATAGATGCCCTCCTCAGTCGGATTGAATGCAACATACACAGGTGCTGTAGGATAGGATTCAAGTCTTTCAAACCCGCTTTCAAAATCAGTAAAGGAATAAAGCCTGAGGATGAAGACCTGATTCAGATCAATATCCAGGTCAGAAGAGTCTATCTTTATCTCAACAGTATCCCCATCCGGCTGCATCACAGGCGCGTTGGTCCCCGTTGTATATCCAGAAAAGGAAGAAAGTTCAGCCTTATATCCCGTTGCACCTTCAACCGCATCAAAGGTTATCACAAGCTCATCTTTTCCGTTTATTACGCTGATGTTTTCCGGTGTTGACGGCATCCTGTTCGGAACTTTTGTGCTGTCAGGAAGAACCGGAGCATCGATTGCACAGGATGTTATGATAAAAGCTAAAGATATATATAAAATGTTTCTAAATATCTTGTTCATATCATTATCGAACAAATGAAATATATTTTGTTCGTTTTTATCATATAGCAATCTTGATAATATTACAACCATGCAGGCTTTTTTATTTACATAATCTTGAAGTCTGTAATAAATAGTCAAATCTCTATTGCATATATTAAAGAAAAAACATACAATTTATTATAGATTTGTTCGATAAAAGAAAAATATGAAAAAGTTTGCTTTTCTTTTGACTTTATCATTACTCCTTATTTCATGCTCGGGGAACATGTATGTACCAATATACGGTGCATATGAAATCCAGGGCACGCAGAGCGGTGACTATGATGTTGCCTATGGAGGACTCTATTTAAAAGAGGACAATACATTCATATATGTCCAGGCTCCGGGAGAAAGCAGCGATAAATTCTATTATCAGAGCGGCTCTTTCACAATAAATGTTGCAAGCTACGATATAAAACATGCCTATGGAACAATCATCCTCACGCCAAAAGAAGGAGAGAGCATATATGGCGGCATGGCTCTTAGAATGAACATGGCTAACGAATATGAGTTCTTCTGGCAGGCAAGAGTGACAAGCGATGGCGCCAGAGAAAGGGTATTTGACCTTGAGCGCATTGATATCGGGCAGGACATACCGAATCTTGTTGAGATTACAGAAAAGAATTTTGCAGATAAATATGATCTCGATGTGGCTGGGGAAATAACAATAAACCCGCCTGAGACTGAAAAGAAAGATGTATACCTCTCAGAGCCGGAAATAACTGATGATAAGGTCACTATAGTTGTAGAAGGATTAGACAAAGAAAGCATAAAAGAGCCTGAATGGTTTATTAACCAGATTCCTGTGGATTCTGAAAACAATTACATAGAGGCAAATATAGACGGCATAAGCATAGACACAGCTAAAGCCTTAAATGAAGAAATATTAAGCAGAGGTAACAACACTGTTATACTGAATTATTACATCGATGGACAGCTTTACAGCACGACAGTAGACTTCACCCTGCCAGGAGTATAAGATGAAAAAGATTATAAGAAGTCTTATGGCAGTTCTTGCCATATTTGTCCTTTTCTCATGCGCAAGCGGAAATGATGGGAATGACAGAGCAAGCATCACGCTGAGACTTGCAAGCTCAAAAACAGCAAGATCCATTCTTCCAGAACTTGTAGATCTTTCTGAGATCACAAAATATTATGTCACTCTCACGCCAAATGAAGGAACTGAAGCTGAAGAAAAGAAGATTTCTTTTGATAACAAAAGCACGGACCTTACGATTAAGGGTATTAAAATAGGTGTCTACTCAATAAAGGTCGAGGCGTATAAGGATGAGACTCTGATTTATCAGGGCAAGAAAGATGATGTTGACATCAAGCCCTGGGGCAACAGCACTATTGAAATACAGCTTGAGCTCTTAAGCGGCAGCGAAGCGGCAAGCGGAGGCGTTGAAATAGAACTTAAATGGGACTCTGTAAGCAGTGAAAACGATAATGCTCTTGCAAAGGCCATTAAAGGTGAATCCCTTGGATTCCTTCTTGTCAAAACAGACAGCGGAGATGCTTATAAAAAAGGGGATGCAATACACTGGGCTGAAAAAGAGAATTTTTCAAGCAGCAGCCTTATATACAGCCTTGATGGGCTGAAAGAGGATAACGGTACTCTTGTCCACTTCAAGATTTATACAAAGCAGGATGGAAAGGATATAGTTGTTGCAACACTCTCCCCTTCTGCCCTTCAGATTGTCCCGGGCCTTGTTTCAAAGCCTGATACTCTTGAAATAGAAAACGGCAACTTCACTTTAGATGACTATGACGGGAAATACATCAACAACGTCAAGGAATTTAGTGTTGTATCCACTGCTAAAGGCCTTGATGTAACATTCACTGTTCCAAAGAATATGGGAACAAAGAGCGGGGTAATCACTGTCACTTTAGTAAAAGGCGATGAGACTGCCCAGGCTAAGGAAGTCAGCTATACAAGCGCTGATTTCGGCACAGAAAAAACAGTAAACTTCACTGGCCTTGATGATAGCAGCTACAGACTCAGATTCTCAAATCATGCTGATAACGGAAAAGCTTATGAATTTATAAGCAGTGATGAATATCATAGGCTCATCCCGATTTCATCAATTTCAATATCAATTGGAAAAGAGGATATCAAGGCAGGAGAAAATGTCAGCTACACTGTATCTGTATTACCAGATAATGCATCTAATCCTGGTAAATATGAAATCACATCATCAGATAGTGGAAAGACAGATATAAATGTTACTGATAAGACAATCACATTCAAGAATCCTGGGGAATATACAATAACAGTAAAGGCAACTGACGGAAGCGGAAAATCAAAAAGTAAAGAAGTTTCTGTCGGTCTTGCAAAGCCCGAAAATCTGAGCGTAAACGAAAGCGAGGAAAAAAGAAGTGTATCTTTAAGCTGGAATTCTGTTACAGGTGCAACAGGCTATGAGATTACAAGGAACGGCAGCATTCTCACTACAGTAGAGGATAACAGCTATAACGATTCTAATCTCAATCTTGGAACAGAGTACAAATACACTGTAAAAGCAGTAGATGGGGACTATGAGTCAGAGGCAAGTGAAGAAAAAGCAATAACTACAGACAATGCTCTTATCACAATAAAGCCTCCTGTTCTTGAAAATAATACATTTGACTTCACTATCCCTGAAAAATTTAAGACCATAAAAGCAGGTGAAGAAAATAAATTTTCAATTGCAATAGAGCCAGTTGAAGGCGCAACAGATTATGCATGGTATCTTGAATCTGAGCTTATATCAAGCGGAAGTGATGCAAGGACGCTTGCTCTTACAGCTTTAGACTTTGAAGGTGCTTCATTTGGAAAAAACAAGCTTGATATAACCCTCGAGATTACAAAGGACGGAAAAGTCTACAGTGCGACAAACTCCATTATCTATATGGCAAATATATTAAATCCTGTTATCAACCCTCCTGAAGGAATAACAGGAGATGATATTTCCTACACAAATGGAAGCAATGTGTTTGAATTCACTCTTTCTCACGATAGTGAAGATGGAAATTCACTCTCCTACACATGGGAAAGCACTGACAGTGATGTTGCTTCTGTAGATAATAATGGAAAGGTTACTGTCAATAAGCCAGGTGAAGTTACAATAAAGGCAACAATAAATGAAACAGGAGAGACAGCTGAGAAGACTGTAACATTTGCTCATGAGAAGATAAATCCAACAATTGATCTCCCCTCTGGAGAGGCTGATGAAAGAATTGTTGTAAACAATAGCAACAGCTACACACTCTCATTCAACGAACCGGAATATGGCGTCAGTGAGAGCTGGATAAGCTCTGACAGCGCTGTTGCTTCTGTAAGTGATGGAATTGTAACTGTACATAAACCAGGTGAAGTTACATTCACACTCACCATTGAAGAAACTGGAGAGGAAGAAGAAAGAACCCTCACCTTTGTTCCTGAAATAAAGTTTGAGACTCCGGAGCGTACTTTCATGGTCCTGGAAAAGACCGGTGTTGATGTTGCATCCGGCTATGAGAGCATAACTGTCAAAGCAAATGTGACACCAGTTGATGGCTTTACAACAGAGAGCGTCACATATACTGTAGAAAGTGAAAGTGCAACTGTAGATCAAAGCGGAAAAGTAACACCGACTGCTTATGGAGATGCAGTTATAAAAGCTGCAACAGGAGGAGCAGAGGCAAAAATCATTCTCCACACCCATGATTTTTCCATAATGCTTTCAGACAAAGACGGCAGCAACTACCAGGATGTTACAGGAACGAATGGAAAAACAACAGGATACCCTTTTACTGGATATACTTACAACATGGAAATAAAAATCAACTGCGGCTGTGAAAAAACCGGCTTTACAGCGGGCTGGGGCTTTGACAGCGAAAACCATGACGAAATAGGAAGCTCTGGTGTTAATATTAAAATTTCAAACGAGAATGCAGAAGCACTGACAGCTCAAATCTATAGAAGCGCTAATGCAGAAGAGCCTGCTGTACATGCATATATAAAGTATAACGGCACGCTTATTGCAACTCCTTGGTTTACAGCAAACCCATAATAATTATTTGCAATATAATCTATCCATCCTTCAGGATTACCCCCTGAAGGATTTTTTTATCACCATATTTCAGGTTTAGTTTTCTTTATTGATTCTGCTTTCTGACGAATTCGTCAGAACATCCCTTCAGTTGTATGCAGGAAGGCTCAAGATAGAGCTATGGCAACAGTAAAGGAAAACAGAGAGCTTATTGAAAAGCTTGAAAAAGAAGTTGAGAGCCTTAGCTCCTCTTTTTTGGAGATTAAGGAAATTGACGAGAAACTTGAAAGGAGGGATAAAAACTTGAAAAGATTTACAGCCATAACAGCTCTGCTGCTTGTGCTTTCATCTGCTCTTCTCATCTTCACTTCCTGCGACATGTTCCCGCTATTCAATCAGATTGAAGAGGAAACAGAAAGCAGAGAAACACTTGAGGGAACAAGGTGGCACAGCATTGAAGGGGAAGAGTCAATCAGAATGAGGAATGGTTATGTAACCAGGATTGTCTTTAAAGAAGGAGGAGTGTTAAGTCTTGAAGTAGATGAAGATCCAGAACTGCATGCTGATGCATCCTATGACGAGGAAGCAAAAGTTATCACAATAGATGAGAGAGAGTATTCCTACTCTGTTTCCCTGGCAGCTGATTACTACATAACTCTCACAGAAAAAGATGGCAGCAAATACACATTCTTGAGAGACTGATAAACTCCATCAGATATTTCCCATCTTATTTTCCCACCACCATCTGTTGGACTTGTACCAGCAGATGGTTCTTTCCAGCTCATCATCAAAATCCTCCGAAAGAGGAAAGTCAAGAAGGCTGGAGATTTTAGCTTTTGATACTGAATACTTCCTGTCATGCCCTGCCCTGTCCGGGACAAATGAGATCAGGCTCTCGCTTTTACCCATAAGAGACAGAATCTTTTTTATCAGAGCGATATTTGATATCTCATAGCCTGCCGCGATATTGAACACTTCCCCTTCTGCTCTTTTGCTTCTAACTATCTTTTCAATTGCACGGCAGTTCAGCTCTGCGCTTATCCAGCTCCTGACATTCTCCCCGCTTCCATAGACGGGAATCTTCTTTCCTTCAAGTGCATAGACTATGGTCTTGGGAATAAGCTTCTCCGGATGCTGATACGCCCCATAGTTGTTAGAGCTTCGAGAAATGGAGATGGGAAGGCCATATGTCCTCTTATACGAAAGAACAAGAAGATCGGCAGATGCTTTACTTGCTGAGTACACAGAACTCGGTTTAAGAACATCGGATTCAGTAAAGCTTCTGTTTTCAGAAACTGCCATATCACCATAAACTTCATCTGTCGATACCTGGTGGAATCTCAGCACCCCTTTTCTTCTCGACTCTTCAAGAAGAACAGCTACTCCGTCTATATTGCTCTTAATGAAGCAAAGAGGACTTTCTATTGAGTTGTCAACATGGCTTTCTGCCGCAAAGTTGATCACAATATCTGGTGAAAAATCATCAAAGAGAGCTCTCATTTCATCAAATGATGATATATCTGCCCTGACAAAGCTTATGCGCTTGTTTTCAACCTCCTTTTCTATGTTCCTTAAATCGGATGCATAGCCAAGCTTGTCAAGAGCAAGTATTTCCCACTCTGGCTGGGATAAAGATACATGTTTGATGAAAACGGAGCCGATGAATCCGGCTGCTCCTGTAATAAGAACTCTCATAAGATTATTCTAATCCAATATGATCTCATCTGTCATGAAATAAGCAGAAAGCATTTCATATACATTCTCTGCATTGTTCTTGTTGTCATCACTGAAGATGAGGATGGGACAAAGGTCATACGGTATAATATGGAACACTTTTCCCTCCTTGATGCGGATTACTATGAAGTTAAGCCGCACAAGAAGATCGACAAGCCCGCTATGGTCAAGTGCAAGCACCTCCTCTTTCAAAAGCGAATAGAAAAACCTCATCATCTGACGCCTGCTCGAGAGTCCATGATAATTCCTGCTGAGCATCCTCAGCCTTTCATTCTTGCATCCTCTGATTGCACTCCAGATAGAATACTTCAGTCCCTTCTCGTTTAAGTTCTCCCGAAAGAACCTTCTTTTTGAGAAGAACACCGACACATCAACAAGAAACAGGCTGGCAAGCCTTTTTATCGTATCGACATCTGCACGGAACCGGCCTTTCTCTATTTTAAAGAGCAGCTCTTCCTTTAAATCAGGAAAGAGTTCTTCGGCACTCTTGATGTCAAATGGCGAATTAATGTGTACTTCCTCAATACGCAGTGTTTTCAGCACTGCATTCTCCCCTAGCTCGGGATATGCAATTTCTCTTTTCATATACCTAGAGGATAAATTGCGCAGAGAGAGAAATAAAGAATTATTTTCGCTTGCTGTGAAAAAAGTCAGTTTTTCTGAAAGTGAACCCCCTTTGTGACGAATGCCACTGTTTTTCCCTGCACTGCCATGCTATGCTTTAAGTCAAAAGGAAAAATGAGGAGGAGGTAAAAATGGAGGATGAGGTAAGCCTTATAATGACAAGGCTTGAAAAGACAATTGAGAGGATTCTTGCTGCAAGAAGGCAGACAAAGCATGCCTTTTTAAAAAATGCCGGGATACACCTGAATTACCTAGTAAAGAAAAATAACGGTTATTTTGATTCTCAGATCGATACTTTTATAAGATTTCTCAACGCGCTTGAGATAACACCTGCCGACTTCGCATCATTGTTTGATGATGAGAAGACTCTGTATAGAAAAAGAGATGATTTTAAATGCTTTACATGCACTTCCCTTGATTCATCTCTTGCAATCATGAGATGTGCCTTTAAAGGAAAAGTCTTTTCAAGGGGCATAAGGGTAAATGATTTTGAGGGCGTAAAGGAAAGCCTTGAGATAAAAGAGAGAAAGCGTGAGATGTATTTGAGTTCTGTTGCAATTGTATGTGAGAAAACCCGCTGTACATTCTCATCCTTTTTCAGAGAGCTTGAGCATGTTTCTCTTTCCATCTGCGAAGAAAGAAAGCGTGATATCTTAAAGCGCTATGATCTGCACAGAAGGACCTGGTGTGATGTGAAGAAGAACTCAAAAGGATGGAAGGCACTTATTGTAAGCGGATCAGAAAAACCTGAGAAGAAAAAATGACTTCATATTCTCATTGTTCTTTTTCAGAAAGCACGCCTTCTGTACAGAGAGGCTAAAGCGGCACCAGGCATGCAGTAATTTGGCTCGTCAAGGGTATGCTGAATTGATTTCAGCTGTCCCCTTCTCCGTATTCCCGCTTCATGGCATCAATTGATACTACCCGTGCAGATGATGCCGTGATTCGGGTGGCAGCTATCTCACGGGTTTGCTGTTTAATATTGTTTCCCCTGGTTCTCTCCATCCTTATATTGGCCAATCATCTACCGCCACCGTGTGGCCTGTCAGGCTAGAACGGAGAAAAGGAGAATTATCCCGTCCTGCAGAAGACTCACTTCATCCATACTGGCAAATATAAAACAGGCACTGCCCAGTAGTTTGCGGATACATAATGCCGTAAGTGCGTGATTATTTTTTGGTCCATATTTATTACTCGAATTAAAACTGCGCTTATCCGCAAAAATAGTTCAAGTTATTTTGCCAGACATCATTACATATGCTAATCTGAACTCAAAACAAAGTTGCATTTATCCGCATTTTTCAAGTTGAAAAGTAGGTTTTTGACGCTATGATTATCGAACGAAAGCACTACCTTGATAAAATTGAAAGAGCACTAAACAACTTGATTTGGCGATAAACCTTGCAAGATATACAGTAAACAGCCTCGATTTTATCTGCTAATCTCGAATCTCAAAGTTATATTATCCCAATGCGACTCTATGTTCGCATTTGGGGCTATTGCAATATAATCATTACTCTATCATTACTTCGCATAATGAATAAGTCAAAGAAGCTTCCAATAGCCGCTCCTATTATTTCCTTCTCGTCTGAGTAATCCAGCTTCCACTAATTCCTTCACATATTTTCCTGCAGTACTTCTGACAACACCTACTGCATCGCTTATTTCCTGATAAGAAGCCGTATGGTTATTCCGAAGAAAAGAAAGAATGTCAGCTTTTACAGCTTCTTTTGAAACAGATTTACGGATTGTTTTATCAGTCCGCGGACTAATCACAGTCTTTTCATCAGTCCGCGGACTAATCGCGGACTGTTCACGAGTCATTTGTGAACCATTCGGAATGGCGTCATCTACAGACATTGCAAACCTGAAAACAACCTTGATGGTGTCCTCAAAGATTTCGAAGATACCCTTGTCATAATACTGAAGGATTCTATTCATCCCAGATCCAAGTTGTTCAACCATGTCTACATCATGAAAGATTCTCATTATCTCCCTGTTGCGAGGCCTGCTGACTCCTTTAAAGAACATATCTTCAGAAAGGCCTTCAGGGAGTCCTCCATGGGATGTCAGTTCAAGCCTGTCGGAAAAGAGTTCAACAACAGGTGTGTAACCATGAGTATAATCATTATGGACAAGCATATTGATGACAGCCTCCCTTACCGGGACTGGTTCAAACATATGCCTTTCAAGACGATATCTTGAAGTAATCCTTGTCCACGTTCTATTCTCTACATGCAAACGGTCAATTATTCTATCAGCAGTCTGTAACAGGCAACCAAAGCCATATTCAGAACTTTCGATAAGATCGCATTTATCTGTGCCTGCATATTTAGCAACCTTAAATGTAAGATGATTATTGTCAGAGAAAAGGTAAGCAACGAAGTTGTATTTTCCATCAGGAGTAAGGAAATCGAGATTCTTCGCAAACTGATCTGTAAGCGTAAGTCCATGATTCCTGTAATAGATCTCAAGTACCTGAAATGTCAGATCCTGATCTGGGGATTCTATATTCGCTATCGTTCTTGGAACACGTTTTGAATATAGTTCTCTTATCATACTTTCAGTCATTTGGCGACAGGAAGCACCTACACGATAATAGCAGCCTTTAGATGTCATACCATACTTTGTGAGATAATATGGTCGCTCGGATCCGGCAGACACAACGACTTTGACAATGTGCCTGCCATCTCGTCTCTCGATATGGATATCAAAGAGGCCAAGACAGGAAGGCTGGATATTTGAATCAAGACGCTGAGCAATCTTTGTCTGTACAGCATCAATATCTTCAATACCATATACGGTACCATCATCATTCATTCCAATGAATAGCTCTCCTCCATATGTATTAAGAAAAGAGACAACTTCCCTCTCAAGGCCATCTACATCTTTTGTCAGTTTACGCTTGTATTCGATTACTCTGTCTTCCATTTTACTTATCACTATTAGTATTTTTATCTTTGCCTGCTGGAACAAAATTTCTAGGCGGTTTAGGTGCGGGAGAATTTTGATTATTTAGAGTATATCCTTCTCTAATTGATTCGGGAGTTGTCTTTGGGATTTCTCGCTCTATTTGCTTGTTATTCATTATTTTCCTCCTTCCAAATTTGCCATCACAGAACCTCCAACTGTAGCATCTCCATGATCTTGCTACTCTTCGGTGCATCCATAGCGTAATCCAGAACTTCCTGGATATTTAACTTTGGTAGAATCTTCCGGTAATTAAGAAGAACCTCTTTATAAAAATCAAAAGGCAGCTTTGATTTATATCGAAGCAGTTCTATCAACATCCGCTCTTTATTGTATATCCTTATTGGATATCCTTTATATTTTGTTGTCTTAATACCCTGCTCCACAAAATGAGAAGGAATGAAGTATTGTTTCACTCTTCTGTCTCTAATCTTTGCTGCATTCCTATCTGTCGCCAGTTCATATCTTTCCGGACTGACATCTGTCAGGCCATGAAGATAAAAAGCACTGTACATGGTCAGCACAGCCTTCGGATATTTATGTGCCAGCACTGCCACTTCCGGCACACTCTTTTCATCCGAGTAAAGTGCCTTTCCAACACGAAACAGTTCACCTGATTCAACTTTTTGCTGTATCAGATAATCAGAGCCATATTCTTTTAAACACTCAGCACGAGTTTTGATACCTACATCTCTATTCATTTTTATTTCATCCGCATTTTTTATTATTTTGCGGATGCTTTTCTAAGTTGTAACAGATATCAGCATGAAATTCAAGCTACATTTTTTGATTTTCCCTTAACCTGTTCTGGTGTAAACTGCATTCTATAGCACCCCATATGCCTCCGAATCATATTTCCACGTCGAAACAGCTTTGCATATTCAATAAGCCAGTCCAGATTTTTATCTTTTCTGGCAACATATGACTTGATGACATGAAATGTTGCATAGAAAGGACAGGAAAGAGGGTTCTAGTGAAGATCTCATGACTACACTCGATGCCTACATCCACCGGTAAAATGAAAAGCGGATAAAGATGTCACTAGGAGGACTCACCCCACTAACGTTCAGGACAAAGAACAAGGAAGATAAAGCTATCGCTTAAGTCCAAGAAATCGTCTGCATCCCCTCTTCGGTATTTTTTATGCTAAATCAAACAACTGACTGAATGGATATATTCTGTCAGCCATGGGGTGATGTAACGCCACCTGCAAGTCTGATAAGGAAACTGCAGGAATCAAAGGCAGGAGGCTTGATGCCGTCAGTACTGCCGGGAGGCTACAAGCTGGTACCCTTCAGGGCAGCGGTAGCTGACCTTTTAATAATCTGGAGTCTCTGAGAGCTAATTAGTGTTTTGTAAGGATATCACCATTCCAGAGCCTCTCAAGGAAATCCTTCCATGGAAGTATGAGAATACCATCGTCAAGCATCCTTGGACTCTCTTCCCTTGATACAACAATGTACTTGGAGAATATACCTTCTTCTTTAAGTTCCCTCAGATTCGCAAGATGCTTGTCCGTAACAGATTTTGCACTCTTTACCTCAATTGCAACTTCGTCTCCGATGATAAAATCAACCTCTCTCTTTCCATCACTAGTGCGATAATATGTGAGCTCTGTATTATGGATTCCCATATAGTCAATGTATGCAACAAGCTCCATTGCAATGTATGTTTCAAAGAGAGTACCATACTCAGTCATCGTCTCTGTCGGGACTGTCATATGCGCAAGACTTCTTGCAATTCCTACATCGAAAAAATAGAAACGGGAGAAGGATGTTTCCTTCCTCTTCTTTGTTTTTCCATAGGGTTTTATTTCCTTCACCATCAATGTGTCAAGAAGGATCTTATACCAAGTCTTTATTGCCTGACGGCTCACACACACGTCAGAAGCAAATGCAGAGAAATTGATCTGTTGACCATTCGATAACGCAGCTTTCTCAAGGAAGCTGATGAAGCCAGGAAGATCATTAACCTCATTTTCAAGCTGGATTTCTGTTTCCAGGTAAAGTCCTTCATAAGCTTCAAGAGCCTCATCTGCTTCTGCTGGATAAAGATACATTTCCGGCAATAACCCAGTATGGAATATACGCTCAAGAGTGTAATTATCTCTGTCCTTGATCTCTGGATAACAGAGTGGATGCAGTTTTTTCTCAAGCGCACGACCGCCAAGAAGATTGACACCTGCTCTCTTAAGCTTTCTTACGCTTGATCCTGTCATAAGAAATACAAGATCTGTATCCTCAATGAACTGATGAACTGTATACAGAAGCTGCGGAGCACGCTGAATCTCGTCTATGACAACAAGTCCTTCTGTGAGATTTTCTGCCTTCAGTGTCTCTTCAAGCAAGGCTGGATTGCGGACAATCCTGTAATAAAGAGTATTGGAAAGCAGATTCCAGTAGAGCACAGGTTTCCTGACCTCGTTTTTCGCATACATCGATTTGCCGCACATTCTCGGGCCAATCAGGAATACCGATTTTCGGTCAAGGATTCTGTCGAGATCAATATAACGCTTTACGTACTCTTTCATGATTTCACCTCTGCAAAGTCATTATAGTGCAAAAAATGAATTTTTAAAAGTCAATATTTGCTGGAAAACTAATATTCCATATTCGTATTTCTATATTCCTTGCTTGCGGAAAAACTGAATTTGAAGGACGATGTCTTAACGAACTGATTGATTCTGAGAGCGTAGCAGTAGTCAACAGCGGAGGAGTAGTAGGACTGACAATCAAAGAACATAAGCTTCATGCTGCGTCACGTAGCGGATATTGCAAATGGCTTCAAAGGAATGGCGAAAATCCTGAGATTAGACGTCACAAAGAGAAAGAAATGCGTGTGTTAAATCAAAAACATAAGATTATTATGTTTTATGGCACTTCTCCCATATGGTATCAAAATTGAGGTTTAGCTGATAAAGAAAATCGAATTCGTCAGAAGTATCTGCTGCTCCCTTCTTCTTCACCCCTCTGAGCACAAAAGACTTGTCAACTCTCGAGCGGTATGGAGGAAGAGTTACAGTAAGCCATGCCTTCTCTGTCCCATCTGGATAGATGGCAATTACATATGGAAGTCTGTATTCAGTATTATAGCGTGCAATCTGCACATTTGAGGAAGCAAAATACCCGTCAACCTTATCAAGCTCTGAAGCTATATGCGTACCTACTTCTCTTTCACCAATGCTTATTTCAAGATCCTCGATATCAGTAAGCAGAGGACTGTTTTCATCTGCAAGAAGTATTTTTACGCTGCGTCCTGGTTTTTCAGCAAATTCTTTCAATCTCTCACTATGCTTTTTAAGATAATTGATTCCAGAGATAAACATGATCTTTATCCCTTTTGCATTATTAAGCATTTCAGCAATCTCTTTCTGAGTCTGTGCTTTGGTGCTTGAGCTTGAAATGCCATAGCTTTCCATTTTCTTTGAGAAATTAAGCTTGCTTGAATAATGCTGCAGGAAAATATATCCGAAAACAGCAACAATTATAGATGCAATGATTCCTGAAATAATATCCTGAATTATGATTGTCCATGAAATAGAGTCCATATAATCCCCTCTTCTTTGCTAAGTCTACAGTGTAATACTGCAAAAAATAAAGCTTTATTTACAAAAAAAGAAAAACATCTAATATCTGCTTCATAGACAGGTTTCCTGCAATCAAGAAAAGCCTTGATATGAAAGCCACATAAAGATGCATAACTACTTTATGTTGCTCACATAAGGCTAATATTGAGAAAGAGGTAAGATTAGGAAGTATTGGGGGCGTATAGATTAAAAAAACTATTCCTTAATAAGCTCAAAACGATAATTAATATCACCCTTAGAAGAAAAAACAGACAGACCATTCTGATGTTTTGTGAATAAAATAGACACTTCCAGTTTCTCATCTTCCATAAGGCAAAGTGTCATATATAAATCATACTGATTCATCTCTTTCAAAATGATGTGTATTCTTTTATCATCCTCTCCTAAAGTATATTTCCCTGTGCGTTTGATTTTTCCCCAGTCAGTATCGGCAAAAAACGAAAAATCTTTATATGGCCTTTCTATGTAGGGAATCCCCTGAATGTCAATAATAATATTTTCACCCAATTTGATACGTTGGTTATAATATTCGTCTTGCCATGATCCTTTGAGTTTTTCAGGTACTGATACTCTATACATTAAGCTCTGCTCAAGAACATGATTAAGCACTGGATGGGTAAGGAAAATCCGTATATCGCTTTTCTTGTATTTACCATTTTTGGCCTTCAACAAACTAGCCTTTTTATTAAAATCATCATACCCGTTTTCTGAATATTCTTCTAATTTCTTTTTAACATGCTTCTGTATTTCTTCATCTTGTTCATTTCCATTCAGAAAAGCATATACCCATTTAACTTTGTTTCTCTCTAAATTAAAGCAAAAACGAGATCTCAACATGATTTTCAAATATGCAGGAAAACTCAAATAATTGTCAGACAATACATTGTAGCTGATTACAACCCATGCACAAAGGAAAATAAAAAGCATCAGTGCCAACTGTAGCAAGCATGGCAGATTTTTTATACAGGACAAGAAACTAAGTTTCCATGTTTCTAAAAAACACAAAAATAACCAATTAAACATGGCAAGCAATACCCATGCAAACATGAATATATACCCTATAATATCCCCGGTCTTCCAGCCGGCCATCGCCATGTATTCCATAGCGGAGGCAGCTTCGGAGGCAGAGAACTTTGTCTTGGCACCCATCTCACGAGCTTTGGCACGGAGCTGATCAAAGTCATCCCCTGTTGCACCGAAAATAGCGGAGACCTTGCTCATTTCCTGGTCGAAGTCTGCTACGGTCTTTACCGCCGCTGTGCCTAAGCCAGTAACCGCCGTAACCGGCAGGAACTTCTTACCCACACCCTCGACCTGAGAGCCGACCGTCTGGAGCTTTTCACCCACCGCATCGATCTTGGCAAGGGTCGTATTGGTGACAGCAGCCTGTTCCTGCAGGGATTTGAGGTTCTGCTCCGTTTCCACGATCTCACGTTGGAGTGCATCGTACTGGTCCTGCGTGATCTTGCCGTCTGCAAGCTGCTGGTTGGCCTGTTCTGCCGCAGTCTTTAAGGTGCTGAGTTTCTCCTTGGTGGCTTCAATGGCATCCTTCAGCATCCGCTGCTTCTGGGTAACTGCCTCGGTATTGGAGGGGTCCAATTTCAGGAGTTTGTTAACATCCTTGAGCCCAGCCTGCGTTGTTTTAATGGACTTGTTAACGCCTTCCAGTGCCTTGGATAATTTTGTAGTATCGCCGCCAATCTCAACGGTGATGCCTGCGATTCTGGATGCCATGCGGATAACCACCTCCTTCGGGGCATAAGTAAAGGCCCATCCGCACAAGGCGAATAGGCCGAGAGAAATAAAAAATATCCCGTCAGATTTCTCTGACGAGGTAAGATAGGTTCAGATTATTGAATCATGCCCAGCAAGGACTTTGTGCTCTCCATGATGTCCTCGTAGCTGATTGTGGCAGCGTATGGATATTTATTCTGGTAGGACTTCCACAACGTATGCAGTTGCTCATCGTTCTCAACGGCTGCAATAATCTGCGGTGCGTCCGTTCTCAAATTTTCTGTACTCCGCTTTTTGCAAGTGGCATCAAACGCTCTTCCTAAAACTTCTGCATTGATTTCCTGTTCATAGATAGCAAGCAGCGTTCTGATATCGTAGAAATCCCTCATGCGTGTGTTCAGGAGACCTCTTGCAAGAACCGTCTGAAGCTTTTCCGCAAGGATGGTTTCGAGGTTGTATGACCATAGACTGATTGACCGGTCATCCAGCAGCAACTTATATTGATACTCAACTGCCCTAGGCGTAATCACGTCGCCATTCGAAATATCAATTTTCATTGGAGTAATGAGCTTCCCCATTACGGCGTTCATAGTGAACCGAATACCCGGATACTCCATTTCGTCCATAATGTTGGAAACTTCTTTGATCTCGAATGTCACACCGTCTCCGAGGTCAATATCCTTGATTTCATTTACAATTCGAAGTGCATCCTCCGCAGAAAGATTTTGATTCTTGAGGCTGGTATCAATGTCCATCGTAGATCGGAGTGCTACGCCGACCATCGCAGTCACAAGCATTCCACCCTTGATGATGAAATTGTCCTTGTACTGCGAAACCGCAACTCGTTCCAAGAATCGTTCCATCATGTAGATTCGCATCAGTGTTCTTGCATCAGCTTTGTTCTTTTGGGCGACACTTTTAATTCGACCCTTTACTTGATCTGGTGTAAGCTGCATTTTACAATAGTACCCCCATATATCTTCGGATCACATTATCAACACGAAACAGTTTCGCATATTTCATCAATCGGTTCAGATCTTTATCTTTCCTCGATACATATGCTTTAAGGACCGAATTGAACTCCTGAGCCTCAATGGAATTACGGCTTCTCATCAAATCACAAATCGTTCGCTCCAAATCGTACATCGGGATTTCATTACCACAATTGTCTTTGACGATGATTCTTCCGACATCCAAGAGTTCTTTCTTCACAGTGTAGGCTTTACAGTTGCCGTCTGCTGTTAATCTGTGCGAATTGTAGCCACTATAGATGGTAAACGTATGCACAAGCGGTTCTCTGTCCGTTAGATTATGGTAGTAAAATGCTTCGTCATGCGAAAAAACAGCGTTGGGGCATCTCTGATGCAGCACATACAATTCATCCGGCCAGTTTTCACTTGCAGAATAGATTCCACGACCGACCTGCTCCAGTCCATTTTCATGAACATATTTATAGAATTTGAATTTTGATACCCCAGATTTTCCTGCTATACGCGGCGTCAGGTAGTCATAGCTTTGAATCAGTCTCGTCATCTCATTCATATCACCACCATCCTTTCGTGCTTATATTGTAAATGAAATAAGCACGAAAGTCAAGTGATATTCAACGAACGTGCTTATTTCGTTTCTAATATATGCACGGTCGTCGAGTTTGATGCAGTTAGAAATTGTCAAAATCAGCCTGCGATGCCAGCTCCTGATACGGATACTCATCGTTCTGCCGCTCTGTGAACATGTCGTTGACCAACCCGATGGTCAGCAGGTCGAGGTCGGCTATGCTGATACCGAGCTGCACACAGCGTAGCATGAAGAGCGGGGTGGTCATTACCCGCTCACTTTTGCGAGGTTTTTTCTTGCCTCTACCTCCGTCTGGACATTCAGACCCCACAGTTCAATCAGTGAGGCAGGATCTGATAGATGGAGAAGGTGTTGAAGTTCTCCAGCCACTCATCCGGGGTGTCCGGCACCTGATCCGGATGGGCGTGCTTCGCCATAATGAACGCAATGTTCTCGAACATCTCCAGGCTGAACAAGTCAAGACTGGAACTCTCCTCGTTGCCGTCGTCCACGCTTTTTTCAAGGGATCGCAGATCCTTGTAGATATCCCGACCGAACTTGATGCGGTACAGACGAGGAACGGCTGCACTGGCTCGGAACTCCACCCTCTGACCATCGATTTCGATTTTCTTCGTAACTGCCATAGTCTTTATCCTCCATTTCATGCAGAAAGGGCAGAGCCTCCGCCCTGCCCTCGGTTCGTGTACTTGCTTACTCTGTCGGGTCGATGCTGATCAGTGCATTACCGCCGCTGACGGTGGGCAGCTTGCCGTCCCATTTCTGAATCTTCTGGTACTCGATCAAGGTATCAGACAGGCTCTCTGCAATCTTGCGGTTCGCTTCGGCCTGTGCATCCGTAGCAATGGAAGTCTTCTGTGCCTCTGCCTCGGCGTTGGTGATCGCCACCTGCTTGTCAGCGTTCTGCTGGGCGATGGACTTCTGCTGAATGGCCGTATTATAGGCTTCCTCAAAATCCATATCGTTGATGACCACCTTATTGATGAACACCGCATCCTCGCCGTACTTCTGGTTCAGGGATTCCGCATCCTCGTTTCAGGTTTGCACTCAACCTCCGTAACCTCTGCTCTTGATAGTCTCCACAACCTGAGGCACATACTTCTGGCAGGTATCGTGGTCAGGAGCTTCGACCATCACGCCCACAACAGGCTCAGTGCCCGACTCAAGGACAAGGATACGGCCAGTGTCACCCAGTGCCTCGGCTACGGCCTTGACTGCTGCCTGCACTGCTTCATCATCCTGTGCAGCTTTCTTGTCGATCACACGGACGTTCTCCAGAACCTGCGGGTAGATCTTTAGCGGCTCAGCCAGCTTGCTCATGGGCAGTTTCTTGGCAAGCATTACTTCCATCATCTTCAGACTGGTCAGGATACCATCACCAGTGCTGGCTGTTTAGTTTAGCCTGAAAACACCGAAGAATTTCATTTGGATTTCCATAGAAATTTCACATATGGAAAAGGTGAAAAATTCTGAGATGCACTTGTGTTTCAGGTGCGTATTCTAGAAGACTCTTTCTTTATGAAACGACTC